>CAVQUV010000001.1:0-21520 GCA_963716855.1 uncultured beta proteobacterium
CCGACTTCCGTCGAGCCCGCGATCTCCCGCTCCGCGCCGGTTGGTTTGGAATGATTTCGGTATTTCGGACATGGACAAGGAGTTGGTCTGGCATTTCGGGATGCAGGGGGTCTGATGGGTCCGCTGCCAAAGCGGAAACTCACGGCCGGGTTTGACCGGCGCTACCATGCGGCGTGGAAAGGCGCCTGATTGGTTTTCGGCTCATGTCCGCGAAACCCGGAATATTCCTTGCACCGCGATGCTCGGAGGCTAGTCGGATGGACCACCAGATCGTGCAGACCGGGCAAAGCCACCCCCTTGCCGCACCGTATCTCGTCGCGCAAGCCGCAGCCAAGACCGGCAGCGTCGTTGCGTACGCCTCGGCAAAGCGCGCACGCGAGGCGAAGCGATGACGCGGCAGCCGCTCGCCGGGGTCCGCGTGCTCGACTTCAGCACGCTCCTGCCCGGGCCGCTCGCAACGCTCATGCTTGCCGAGGCCGGCGCGGAGGTGATCAAGATCGAGCGCCCGGGGCGCGGCGACGAGATGCGCTCGTACGCGCCGAAGTTCGGCGTGGACAGCGTGAACTTCGCGCTTCTCAACCGCGGCAAGCGTTCGATCGCGATCGACCTGAAGGATCCGCTTGCGATCGAGCGCCTGCTTCCGCTCGTCGGCAGCGCCGACGTGCTGGTCGAGCAGTTCCGTCCCGGCGTGATGGACCGTCTGGGTCTCGGCTATGAACGGCTTAAGACCTTCAACCCGCGGCTCGTGTACTGCGCGATCACCGGATATGGCCAGTCGGGTCCGCGTGCGCAGGAGGCCGCGCACGATCTCAATTACGTCGCGGAGACGGGCATGCTCGGGCTCGCCGCGGACGCGGACGGCGCGCCGGTCCTGCCGATGGCGCTCGTCGCCGACATCGCTGGAGGCGCCTACCCGGCCGTGGTCAACATCCTGCTCGCGCTCATGGGACGGGAGGTCACCGGCCAGGGATGCAAGCTCGACGTTGCGATGACCGACAACCTCTTCACCTTCATGTACTGGGCGATCGGGAACGGGCTGGCGGCGGGCGAGTGGCCGAGGCCTGGCGGCGAGCTCGTCACCGGCGGTTCGCCGCGCTACCGGATTTATCGCACCGCCGACGACCAGTTCGTCGCGGCCGCGCCGCTCGAACAGAAGTTCTGGGACAACTTCTGCGCGGCGATCGGACTTGAGGCGACGTTACGTGACGACACCCGTGACCCCGAGGCGGTGACGCGCGCCGTTGCCGAGCGCATCCATGCGCATCCGGCGTCGCACTGGCGGGGCGCGTTCGCCGGCAAGGACGTCTGCGCGTGCATCGTGAAGTCGGTGCAGGAGGCGCTCGCGGACTCGCACTTCATCGAGCGCGGGCTGTTCGCGCGTCGGCTCGTGGCCGACGGCCGGCAGATCCCTGCGCTCCCGGTACCGGTCGCCGCGGCGTTTCGTGGTGCGACGATCGAAGCGGGCTACCCTTCCCTCGGCGAAGGCAATGCGCTGCTCGGCGCGCGGAAAGCCTCGTAAGAACCGGCGCGCTACTTCACGTGCTTGCGGAACTCGGGCTTGCGCTTTTCCTTGAGCGCCTGGACGCCCTCCTTCGACTCGTCCGTCTGGTAGTACATGCTGAGCGCCTGCATGCCCATGTCGGCGATGCCGATGATCCCGGCGCTGTCGGCGTTGAAAGAGCGCTTCGCGATCGCGATGGCGGTAGGACTCTTCTCCACGATCTCCGCGCACCAGCGCGCCACTTCCGCGTCGAGTTCCGCGTCCGGCACGACCGCGTTCACCATCCCCATGGCGAGCGCGTCGCGCGCACTGTAGCGCCGGCACAAGTACCACACCTCGCGGGCGCGCTTCTCGCCGATCACGCGCGCCATGTAGGCCGTTCCGAAGCCGGGATCGACCGAGCCCATCTTCGGCCCGACTTGACCGAACACCGCCGACTCGGCGGCGATCGTGAGGTCGCAGATCAGCGCGAGCACGTTGCCCCCGCCGATGGCGTAACCCCGCACCTTGGCGATGACCGGCTTCGGGACGTCCCGGATCACGCGCTGCAGGTCCTCGATCGGCAGACCGATCATGCCGCGCCCGTCGTAGCTGCCTTCGTGCGCCCCCTGGTCGCCGCCGGTGCAGAACGCCTTCTCGCCCGCTCCCGTCAGTACGATGGCGCCGATGTCGCGGTTCCACCCGGCGCGGTGGAAGGCGCTGATCAGCTCCTCGCAGGTCTTGCCGCGGAACGCATTGAACTTTTGCGGCCGGTTGATCGTGATGGTTGCGACGCCGTTCTCGGCCTGGTAGATGATGTCTTCGTACATGATCGATCCTCGTCGTTGGCGCGAGGCTCGACCCGAGCCTCGCGTGCGCCTGCACGTTCGGTACGTCCGCGCGTGCCTGGTGACACGCTCCGCCGGTTTCGAAATCTCGCGCTGACAGGAGGGAAGAGCACGTCCTCCTTCTCCTTGAAGTACGGGTAGCTGGGGCCGATGCTCACGTCGGCGCGCAGGGCGATATCGCGCACTGTGGTGACGAAGTAGCCCCGCTCACCGAAGAGCTCGGTGGCGGCGCGCACGATCTGCGCGCGCCGCTTGTCGACGAGCTCCCGGTCGGAGACGGTGCTTTCGACCTGGAGCGGCATCACAACAGTCAGAACTTGGGCATCTTGCATTCGCCGCTCGGCGGCGGGCTCGCCTGATCGGCCGCGAACGTGGTGGTGATGATCGGCCGGAGCTTGCCGCCCTGATCCCCGATGTAGCCGAAGTAGTTTGGCGACACCATTTGATGATCCTCGGCGCGGATGATCTGCTTGCCGAAGAGGGTGTCGAACGTGCCGCCGTGCATCACGCGCGCGAGATCGATTGGCTTGGTGCTCTTCGCGCGTGCGATCGACTGGAAGATCACCTGCATGCCGATGTAGGTCTCGCCCTCGAAGTTCGTGGGCTCGTCGCCGTTGTAGGCTTTCTTCCACGCCTCGACGAAGCGCTTGTTGTCGGGGGTGTCGAGGCTGGAACTGTAGTTGATGATTCCCCAGATCCCCTTGGAAGTGTCCCCCAGCGCCTTGACCGTGCTGTCAGTGACGAAGCTCACCCCGGCCACGAAAGTGCTGTCCAGCAGCCCGAACTGCTTCGCCTGCGTGGCGAAGTTGATCGCGTCCCGGCCAGCGAGCGCGATCCAGACGCCCTGCGCGCCGGAGTTCTTGACCTGCTGGATGTAGGGCGCGAAGTCGTTCGTCCCGAAGGGCGAGTAGAACTCGCCGACGATCTCCTTGTTGTGCGCCTTCGCGGCAGCCGCGAAGCTCTGCCCGGAGTTGCGCCCCCACGCGATGTCCGCGGCGACGATCGCCCACTTGGTTTCCTTGCGGGTGCCGAGCCACGGCCGCACGACCGCCGCGTCCTGGGCGTCCTGGTGGTTCACGCGGAACACACGCGGTACGCACGAGTCGCCCGTGAGCTTGTCGGCCTTGTTTATCGTCACGACGTAAATCGCGTCCCATCGCTCGAGCATCGGCGCCATCGCCAGGCCCTCGCCGGACGCAATGGTCCCGGTGAGGATCCGGTAGCCCTCGAGCGCGAGCTTCTCGGCCTGCTTGCGCGCGACCTCGGGCTTCGCCTCGGTGTCGAGCACCTTGTACTCGACCTTGCGCCCGCCGATCCCGCCTTTAGCGTTCACCTCCTGCACGGCGAACTCCACCGCCCGCTTCGCCTGGTTGCCCAGGTCGGCGTAGGTGCCCGACATCGCCGTGGGCACGCCGATCTTGATCGTGTCCTGCGCCAGTACGGGCGCCTGTGCGGCGAGCACTGCCGTGACCCCTACCCCCAACCCGATCAACCGTTTCCTCAACGCTCTTGCCTGCATGACTTCCTCCGTTTGCAATGACGCCATCGATCAAACCGCCACATGTTCCTTCAGCTTCTCCATCGAGAGGTCGGCCAGGCGGCCCTGGTCCACGACCTGCCCTTTCGAAAGCGCGTAGTAGCGCTCCGCGACCCGCCGCACCAGCCCGAAGTTCTGCTCGATGAGGAGCAGCCCGGTCCCGCCGTCGGCGAGCCGGCGGAGCACGACGGCGAGCTCGTCCACGATCACCGGCGCGAGCCCTTCGCTCGGCTCATCGAGCACGAGGAGCGCGGGATTCGCCATCAGTGCACGGCCGATGGCGAGCATCTGCTGCTGGCCGCCGGAGAGCGCCGTGCCGGGCGTGTCGGCGCGCTCCTTCAGCACCGGAAACAGCTCGAACACCCGCTCCAGATTCCACGCGCCGGGGCGCCGCACGGCGGCGCCGAGGAGCAGGTTCTCGCGCACGGTGAGGTTCGGGATGATGTGCCGTCCCTGCAGCACGACCGCCACCCCGGCGCGCGCCGCCGTGAAGTGCTGGATCGTCCGCGGCACCGCGCCGCGGAATCGGATCTCGCCCGTGCGCAGCCGCGCAACGCCGAGAAACGTGTTCACGACCGTGCTCTTGCCCACGCCGTTGCGGCCGAGGATCGCCACCCGCTCGTTCTCGCTCACCGCGAGGTCGATCCCGTGCAGCACCCGCGATCCGCCGTAACCGGCCTCCACCCCGCGGAAGCTCAGGAGCTCGCTCACTCGACCGTGCTCCCGAGATAAGCGGTCACGACCTCCGGGATCTTGCGGATTTCGTCCGGCGCGCCCTCGGCGAGGACGCGCCCGAGATGGAGCACCGTGATCCGGTCGCAGATCGAGAAGACGACCTCCATGTCGTGCTCCACGAGAAGCACGGTCACCTTCCAGCGGCTCGCGAGGTCGCGCAAGAGCTCCGCCAGCGCCACCGACTCTTTCATCGAGAGGCCGGCCGCCGGCTCGTCGAGCAGCAGTACGGTGGGCCGTCCGATCAGCGCGAGCGCGAGGTCGAGCCGGCGGCGGTCGCCGTACGAGACGTCCGCCGCCCGCATGTGAGCAATGCTCGCGAGGCCCATCTCGTGCAAGACCTCGTCCACGTTCGGTGTTTCGGCGTGCCACGATGCGATCTCGAGCTGCTCGCGCACCGCGAGCTCGGGGAAGATGTTGGTCTTCTGGAACGAGCGGGCGAGCCCGCCGCGGCGGCGCTCCTGCACCGTGAATGCGCTGATGTCTTCGCCCCGCAGCCGCACCGTGCCGTGCCAGTCGTCGGCCCTGCCCGAGAGCACGTCGATCAGCGTGGACTTGCCTGCGCCGTTGGGCCCGATCAGCCCCCGGATCTCCCCGTCCGGGACCGCGATTCTCACCGTGTCGAGCGCCGTGAAGCCGCCGAAGCGGCGGGTGAGCCCCACGCCCTCGATCGCGAAGCTCTCAGCCATCGCGGCGCACGCCGGCCGGGCGGATCCGGTCGAGGAGCTTCGTCAGTGCGCCACTGATGCCCATCGGCAGCGCGACCGTGACCGCGATCAGCATGAGGCCGATCATCGCCGGCCAGTGCTCGGTGAGATCGCCCGCCACGTCCTTGAAGAAGAAGAACACCACGGCGCCCAGCGCGGGCCCCCAAAGCAGCCGGGTACCGCCGACGATCGCCATGATCAGGGCCGAGCCCGAGAGGCTCCAGTGCAGCGACTCCGGGGAGACGAAGCCGTTGTAGAGCGCAAACAGCGTCCCCGCGATCGACCCGATCAGGGCCGAGATTGCGAAGATCAGCGCGCGCGGCACGACCGTCTGGTAGCCGAGGAAACGGGCGCGCTCCTCGTTCTCGCGAATCGCCGTCGTCACGCGCCCGAAGCGGCTGCGCACGAGCAAGTGCAGGCCAAAGAGCACGCCGACCAGCGCGACCCAGCAGATCACGAACATGGTCTGCGGACGCTGGAAGACCTCGGTTGCCACACCGAAGACGGTCCTCGGCAGGTTGATCGACAGTCCGTCATCGCCGCCCGTAACGAGCCGTGCACGCACGGCGAACTCGTGGAAGGCCTGTCCGATCGCCAGCGTGAGCATCGAAAACGCCACGCCGGGGATGCGGACGATGACAAGTCCGAGCAGCAAGGCAAGCAGCGTCGGCACAGCGATCGCCAGGACGATCGAGAGCTCCAGCGGCCAGAGCCCATGCTTTGCCGGCAGCGCGATGAAGTAGCCGGCGAGGCCGAAGAACGCCGCGTGGCCAAAGCTCACGAGACCTGTCTGCCGGATCACGAGTCCGACGGCGGTCGCAAGAATCCCCCCGATCACTGCCTGCGTGAGAAGCGTGATGGCGAGGGTGGAGGTCACCGCCAAAGGCAGCATCGAGCCCGCGACGATCGCGATCCCGAGCGCGAGCCAGACCTGGCGCGAGACCCGCGCGAGGGTTGGCGTGGCGGGGAGCGCGATCCGCTCGCTCGGCTGACTCATTGGATTACCTTGGCGCTGCGCGCCAAGGATTCGCCCTTGGGGCGGCCCGGCGGACTCATACGTGCTGGCCCGCGAACCCCGAGGGCCGCCAGATCAGGATCCCCACCATCAGCAGGAACGGGATCATCGTCGCCGCAGACGGCACGTACACCACGCCGAAGTTGTGCAGCTGCCCGATGATGAGCGCGGCAAAGAACGCACCGGAGAAGCTGCCGAGCCCCCCCACGACGACCACGATGAAGGAGTCGATCAGTATGAAGCTGCCCATGCTCGGCGAGAGCGCGAGCAGCGGCGCGGACACCGTTCCGGAAAGGCCCGCGAGCGCCGCGCCGGCGGCGACCACGATGATGCTCACGCGGTCGGTGTTCACGCCGAGGATCGCCGTCGTCGTGCGATCGACGCTGGAGGCGCGGACGAAGAGCCCGATCCGGCTCATCCGCAGCCACAGGGAGAGCCCGATCGCCACCGCGGCGGCGAGCACGATCACGAAGAGCCGGTAGGTCGGGAAGCTCTCGCCGAGGATCTGCACCGTGCCGGCGAGCGCTTCGGGCGGCTTGAGCGAGAGGAAGTCCTTGCCCCAGATCGTGCGCACCGCGTCCTCGAGCACGAGCAGGATGCCGAAGGTCACGAGCACCGTGACGATCGGGTCCTCGCGCTGCAGCGGCCGGAACACGACCGCATCCAAGAACACCCCGAGCGCCGCGAGCACGGCGACCGACACGAGCAGCCCGACCCAGAAGTTGCCGAAGTAGGTCGCGATCGCGTAGCCGACGTACGCACCCACCATGAACAGGCTGCCGTGCGCGAAGTTCACGACGCGGCGTAGCCCGAAGATGAGGACGAGTCCCACGGCGAGGATATAGAGGAGCCCGCCGTACACCAACCCGTTAAGGATCTGCAAGAGCATCGGTCACTGGTGTTCGTGCGCGCACCGTGATCCCGGCACGCAGCGGCGAGACGGCCACCTTCCTCCTCGAGGTCTCTTCGCGCGGGACTGCAGCGACGCGTGCGATCCGGTGCCCGGCCCCGCGCTGGATGATCATTCGTTCATCCAGTAGCGTCAAGGCGCCGCCTCACGCCGCGAGCGCGCGCCGACGCGGTGAGCCGCACGCGCCCCGTATCCCGCGCCGCAGCATAGTCCCGCGCGACGCAGGAATCCTTGATCTCCCCGCGGTTGTGCGCATCGGAGCCGGTGCTAGACTGGATTTTTCCTTCCGGCGCGCGGCGCTCGCTGCGAGGACGGCCATGTTCTATCACATCGTGATGATGCGACTGCAGGATCCGGATCGCACCTTCCATGACCGCGTGCACGGCTATGTCGAGCGCGTGCGGCGCGAGTTGCCCTACGTGCGCGCCTACGATTACTGCCGCAACGAGGCGTCGCGCGCGCGGGGATTCGACTGGGCGATCATCGCCGCCTTCGACTCGAGCGCCGACCACGACCGCTACCAGGTGTCGAGCGTTCACCAGGAGATGAAGGCGTTCATGACGCCGCGCATTGCAGACCTCGTCGTCTGCGATTCGGACAGCGCCGGCGCGCGCCCGTGAGCGAGTCGGCCGTCGACCGCGCGGGCGGCTTCGTCTGGCAGCCCACCGAGGCGATCAAGGCGGCCGCCAACTGGCAGGCGTTCCTCCGCGCCGAGCAGTTGCCGGACTATCCGGCGCTCGCGCGCAAGGCCGCGGCGCAGCCGGAGTGGTTCTGGGACGCGTTGATCCGCTTTCTCGGCATCCGGTTCATCAAGCCGTACTCGCGGGCGCTCGACCTGTCCGCGGGGCTGGCCTGGCCAAAGTGGTGCGTCGGCGGCACCACCAACGCGACGCTATCGTGCCTCGACCGGCATGTCACGACGGCGCGACGCGACCATCCGGCGATCGTCTGGGAGTCCGAGGATGGAGAGGTCCGCACCTGGAGCTACGCGGCGCTCCATGCCGAGACCTGCAGGCTTGCCGATGGGCTCGCGAAGCTCGGGCTGCGCCCAGGCGACGCGGTGGGTCTGTACATGCCGATGATGCCGGAGACCGCCGCCGCGTTCCTCGCCCTCGCGCGCCTCGGGTGCATCGCGCTCCCGCTCTTCTCCGGCTTCGGCGCCGCCGCGATCGCCACGCGCCTGAACGACGGGAATGCCGTCGCCGCGATCACGGTCGATGCGTGCCTGCGGCGCGGGCGCGCGGTGCCAATGAAAGCGACGCTCGACGAAGCCGCGCGCGAGGTACCGACGTTGCGGCATGTCGTCGTCGCGCGGCGCCTGGCGGGCGACGCGCCGATGCAGGGCCGGCCGCGACGTGTGGTGGCACGAGCTCGTCGCCGGGTGCGCGCCGACGTTCCCCGCGGCGGAGCTCGACGCCGAGGCGCCGCTCCTGATCGTCTACACATCGGGCACGACGGGAAAGCCCAAGGGCACGGTCCACACCCACTGCGGCTTCGCGGTGAAGACCGGCGAGGATTTCCTGCTCTGTTTCGATCTCAAGGCGACCGACCGGATGCTCTGGATGACCGACATGGGCTGGCTCGTCGGCCCGATCCAGATCCTCGCGACCACGCTCGCCGGCGCGACGCTCGTCATGGCCGAGGGCACGCCCGACTACCCGGAGCCGGGCCGGCTCTGGCGGCTGATCGAGACCCACAAGGTGAGCTTCCTGGGTCTCAGCCCCACCATCGCGCGGATCCTGCTCCGCTACGGGGACGAGGTGGTCGCCGGGCACGATCTCGCCGTCGCTGCGCCTCGCGGCCTCGACCGGCGAGCCGTGGGATCCGCAGTCCTGGAACTGGGTGTTCGAGAAACGTGCTCGGGCGGCGCGGCCCGCTCATGAACTACTCGGGGGGCACCGAGATGGGTGGCCTGGTCGCCACCAACATCCTCTACCCGATCAAGCCGGCGAGCTTCTTCGGCCCCATCCCCGGAACTGGGGCGGATATCGTCGACGCGAGCGGCCGCAGCGTCGCCACCGGCGAGGTGGGAGAGCTCGTCATGCGGGAGGCCTGCATCGGGACCACGCGCGGACTATGGCGGGACCCGGAGCGCTATCTCGACAACTACTGGACCCGGATCCCCGGGATGTGGGTCCACGGGGACTGGGCTTCGCGCGACGTCGACGGGTGCTGGCACATCCACGGACGCTCGGACGACACCATCAAGATCGCCGGCAAGCGCACCGGCCCGGCCGAGATCGAGGCGCTGCTCCTCGCGACGAAGCGGGTGACCGACGCCGCCGCGGTGGCCGTGCCCGATCCGACCAAGGGCTCGGCCGTGGTGTGCGCGGTCGTCGCCGCACCGGACGAGACCGCGGACGCCGCCCTCGCCGATGCCCTCTCGGCGGCGGTAGTGGCGGGTCTCGGCTCGCCTTACCGGCCAAGCCGCGTCGTGTTCGTCTCGGACCTGCCAAAGACACGCAACATGAAGACGATGCGCCGCGTGGTGCGCGCGGCGCTCACCGGCGAGCCGGCCGGCGACCTCACCACCCTCGTGAACCCCGAGGTCGTGGACGAGTTGCGGCGCGCCGCAGCGGTCGGGTGAGCCCGCCGATGCGACTCGCGGGACGGATCGCACTCGTCACCGGGGCCGGCGGGCCGATGGGGCGTGCAATCGCGCAGCGCTTCGCGCAGGAAGGCGCCTCGCTCGTCCTTGCGGAGATCTCGGGCAAACGCCTCGGCGAAGCGCAGACGGCCGTGGAGGCGTCGCTCGCGCCCGGCGCCGGGGCCGTGGCGCACCGCGCCGACGTGACGCAGGGCGACGAGGCGCGCGCCGTGGTCGAGGCCGGGGTCGCCCGATTCGGGCGCATCGACATTCTGGTGAACGTCGTGGGCGGGATCCGCAGCCCGACGCTGTTCGCGCCGCTCCTCGAGATCGACGAGGCACGCTGGGACGACACGTTCCGCCTCAACCTCAAGGCGACCTTCCATCTCGTGAAGCTCACCGCGCCCGGGATGCTCGAGCGCCGCTACGGGAAGATCGTGAACCTCGCGTCGATGAACTTCGCCGGCGAGTCGGGCTCCTCCGACTACGGCGCCGCCAAAGCGGCCGTGGCTTCGCTCACGCGCACCCTCGCCATCGAGCTCGCGCCGCACGTGAACGTGAACTGCATCGCGCCCGGGACGACCCGGACCACCGTCGTGAGCCGCATGCCGCCCGAAGAGCTCGAGCGCTACGCAGCGAAGCCGCTCCTCAAGCGGCTCGGCGAGCCCGTGGACATCGCCAACGCGGCGCTCTTCCTCGCGAGCGACGAGGCCGCCTACATCACCGGCGAGATCCTCGCCGTCACGGGCGGAGTGTGGCCGGCGCTGTGAGTCCCGTTCAGCTGGCGGTGTAGCCGCCGTCGATGAAAAGCGTCTGCCCCGTGATGAAGCGTGCGGCCGGGGAGGCGAGGAAGACGAGCGCCCCGGCGATGTCCTCCGGCTCGCCGAGCCGCCCAAGCGGCGTGCGATCGAGCACCGCCTGATAGAGCTGCGGCTGCGTGCGCACGAGCTCCCGGTTGAGATCGGTGACGATCACGGTGGGTGCGATCGCGTTCACCCGGATCCCGTGCGGCCCGAGCTCGAGCGCGAGGGCGCGCGTGAGGTTCATGACGGCGGCCTTCGCCGCCGAGTAGGCGGTGCGCTTCGCCATGCCGCGCGCCGAGAGGATCGAGCCCACGCTGATGATGCAGCCTTCGCGCTGGCGCATCATCACCGGCGCCACGGCGCGCGCGCAGTAGAAGGCACCGGTCGCGCTCGTGTCCATGATGCGATGCCAGTCTTCGTCGGTCAACTCGACCGCGGTCTTCGGCGAGGTGACCCCCGCGTTGTTGAGCAGGATGTCGACACGCCCGAACGCGCCGACCGCCTGCTCGACCATGCGGTTCACGTCCGCGCTGCGGGTGACGTCGGCGACGATCGCCGCCGCGCGCCGGCCCGTGCCGCGCACCGCATCCGCGGCCGCCCGAAGCTTCTCGGCCGTGCGGCCGACGAGCACGACGTCCGCGCCGGCCGCGGCGAAGGCGCGCGCCGCGAGGCTCCCGAGCCCGCCGCCGCCGCCGGTCACGATCGCGACCTTTCCGTCCAGACGCATCGACGGGAAACTCGTCCATCACCGCCCTCCGTCAGCCCGCCATCTGCCCGCCGTCGAGCGGCAGGGCGATCCCGGTGATCATGCGCGCCTCGTCGGAGGCGAGGAAGACGGCGGCATTGCCCGTGTCCACCGGCTCGGGCATGCGCCCGAGCGGGATGGTCGCGCGGAAGCGTTTGCGCGCCTCCTCCATGTCGTCGGCCATGCCGGGCAGGAACTTCGGCAGCATTGGCGTCTCGGTGACCGTCGGACAGATCGCGTTCACGCGGATGTTCGCGGGCGCGAGCTCGAGCGCTAGCCCCTTCACCAGCCCGACGATGCCGTGCTTGGACGCCGTGTAGACGGTGTAGTTCGGGCGCGCCTTGATCCCCTGCAGCGAGGAAGTGAAGAGGATCACCGCGCCGGCCGGACGGCGCTTGCCCGCCTCGCGCAGCGCGGGAAGCGCCTCCTGCGTCATCTTGAATACGCCGATGAGGTTCACCCCGATCACGCGCTCGAGCGTGGCGTCGTCCGCGCTCTCCACCGGCCCCGCGAACGGGCCGCCCGCGTTGTTGTGCAGGATGTCGAGTGCGCCGAAGCGCGCGAGCGTCGCCTCGACTGCGGCGCGACACTGGCTGCGGTCGGTGTGATCGCAGCGCACGAAGTGCGCCGCGGTCCCGAGCTCGCGCGCCAGCGCGGTGCCCTGCGCCTCGTCGATATCGGCGATCGCGACGCGTGCCCCCTCCTCGACGAAGCGCCGCACGGTCGCCGCGCCGAGTCCCGACGCGCCACCGGTCACGATCGCCACGCGGTCCTTCAGCCGTGACATGGCCACCGTCCTCTCATGTCGACGCCGCAGAATCCGGCACCGCGCACGCCTTGACGGCAATGAGCGCGGTGATGCGGCCGTAAAGGTGCTGATACTGGCTCCGCATCAGCGGATCGGGGCTCGCGAGCAGCGGCTCCGCTTCGCGCCGCAGCGTTTCCAGGATCCTCATCTCGTCGTCGCTTGCGCTCATCGGCTCCCTCCGGCTACTTCTTCGCGGCGTACCCGCTCTTCCGCTCGTCGGTCCAGCGCCGCGCCTTGTAGAGAAACTGCGGCAGCTCGGCGATCGGCACTTCGCGCAGCTGCATCGCCACATTCGTCTGATTCTTGATCCCCTCGCGGATCGCCGCGAGCAGGCGCGCCTTCGCGGCGACCGCGATGCCGAGCGCTTCCGCCTTGAGCGCGAGCCGGATCTCGACCTCCGTGCGTCCCGCATCGTCCACGAACACCCGGCCCGTGTATTCGGCGATTTCGGGATGCGCAAAGATCACCTGATCCACCGCGAGCGGCCACACGTTGTTGCCGCGAATCTTCAGCATGTCGTCGTAGCGGCCCACACCGCCCGCTTCGATGCAGTGCCAAGGCCGCCCGCAGTCGCAGGCGTCATGCGGGAACCAGCGGGCCTTGTCCCGAGTGGAGAAGCGGAGCACCGGCGAGCCCTGGAGGTCGAGGTTGGTCAGGACGATCTCGCCCTCCTCGCCCGGGCCGACCGGCGCGCCGGTCTCCGGATCCACGACCTCGGTGTAGTTCAGCCACTCGAAGATGTGCATGAGGCCGCGGCGCCCGTCGGCGCGCACCGCGCCCCGCTCACACGTCGCGCAGACAAAACCGGCGCCCTGCGTGCTGCCGTAGCCTTCGTGCACGCGGCATTGCCACGCCCCTTCGATCGCGCGCGCCCACTCCGCGGGATACCCCTCCGCGACGAGGAAGATGCCCCGCATCATCGGCAGCAGGTCCGCCGGCCGGATGCCGCGCCGGCGGAATGCCTCGGTGAGGGTGTGCATGTAGTTGGTCGAAGCGTAAATGAAGTGGAGCTCGCCCAGCCGCTCGAGGAGGTCCACCTTCGCATCGGTGCTGAGCGCGCCGCCGGCGTGAACGGCGGTCGCCCCCGCGATCCGGAAACCCTCGGGCGGCCCCCAGCCGCCGGTGGTGAGACCGCCGGCGGGCACGCAGTTCAGCGCCATCTGACCCGGACGCAATCCCGCCATGTACCACGGCAGATAGTGGAGAAAACCCTGCACCGCGACGTCGTGCTGCGTGCGTCCATAGATTTCCTGGCCCTTGCCGGAGGTGCCGCCCGTCATGTTGACGAGCACCACCTCTTCGCGCGGCACGCCGAGGCGGCTGCCGAAGGGCGGCGCGGCCTGCTGGTCCGCGAGAAAGTCCTCCTTGGTCGAGAGCGGGATGCGCCGGAGGTCCGCGAGGCTCCGAATGTCCTCCGGCCTGAGCTTTGCCGACTCGAGCTTGCGCCGGTAGAAGGGGTTCGCGCGCCAGGCGCGCTCGAGTTGGCGGCGCAACTTCGCGAGCAGCAGCCGATCCAGCTCGGCCCGCGTCATCCGCTCGAAGGGTGCGAGCGCGGCCGATCGCGCGAAGAACGCTTCCGTGTCCTTCATCGTGCCGGGGTCCCCGCGGGTTTGAACCGCGGCAGCGTGATTCCCGGCGCGACGTCGTCGAACAGGACCTCGACGCGCATGTCGCCCCGCACGTCGGAAGGCCTGCAGCCGACGATGTTGCTCGCCATGCGTACACCTTCGTCGAGCTCGACGAGGGCCACCACGTATGGGACATCGCCGGCATAGACGTCCTTCGGCACCGGGTGGGTCACCACAATCCAGCTAAATACCTTGCCCCGCCCCGCGGACTGGATCCACTCCGCGCTGTGCGAGCGGCAGTGCGGGCAGAACGGTCCGGGCGGATACCGGACGGCGCCGCACGCCGCGCACTTCTGAAGCAGCAGCCGGTGCTCCCGGCAGGCCGCCCAGAAGGGCGCGGAATCCGGGTCGGCCACGGGCACCGGCTTGAGATAGTCCCCCACGGGTCTACCGCCGCAGGACCATTGCGCTGCCGCACGTCATGGCGCCCGCGCTCGTGAACGCGATCTCCGCCCCGGCGACCTGGCGCGCGCCCGCGTTTCCGCGCAACTGCCGCACGGCCTCGAGCACGTGGTTCAGGCCGTGGATATAGGCCTCCGAGAGCAGCCCGCCGTGCGTGTTGACCGGTAGCTCGCCGTCGCGCGCGATGCGCCCGCCTTGCACGAACGCCCCGCCCTCGCCCTCCGGGCAGAAGCCGAAACCCTCGAGCTGCATGATCACGCTATAGGTAAAGCAATCGTAGATCTCGGCCACATCCACGTCGCCCGGGCCCACGCCGGCGCTCTTCCAGACGTCGGCGGCGATGTACTTGCTGTAGTTGTGCGCGTGATCCGGCCAGCGCAGCGCGTCGAAAAGATCGTCGCCCTGGTTGGGCCCGCCGCCGTAGGCGCCGCCCATGACGTGCACCGGGCGATGCGGCAGGTCGCGCGCGCGTTCGGCGCTCGTCACCAGAACCGCACAGGCGCCGTCGGACTCGAGGCAGATGTCGAGCATCCGGAACGGCTCGACGATCATGCGCGAGCGCAGGTAGTCCTCCAGAGTCATCGGCTCGCGCTGCATCGCGCGCTCGTTGAGCGCCGCGTTCTGGCGGCATGTGATGGCCACCGTCGCGAGCTGCTCGCTCGTCGTGCCGTATTTGAGCATGTGCCGCCGGCACCACATGGCCATCGCTTGCGGATAGGTAATCCACCCGAAGGGCGCGGTGTACTGCGTGACCCCGCGCGCGGAGAGCTCCCGCCCGCCGCCGAGGCGGAAGCCCGACCGGCCGTTCATCGCGCGGTAGCACAGCACGTTCTTCGCGAGACCCGACTCGATCGCGGCGGTCGCGGCGAGCACGATCAGGTTCGCCGCATTGCCCCCGCCGGCGTAATCGACCGCGTACTGCACCGCCGGAATGCCGAGACTCGTGGCGACCGCGGTCGCGGGCACGGAGTCGTTGAAGTGGAAGCTGACGATTCCGTCGACGTCTTCGAGCGCGACGCCGGCGTCGTTCGCCGCTTTGAGACACGCTTCCGACGCAAGATCGAGCACGGTCCGCCCCGAGGCCTTCGTGTAGGCGGTCTCGCCGATGCCGGCGATGCAGTACTTGTCACGCAGGGTCCACATTGCGGGCTTCGCTCTAGCGGCCTCCGCCGCCCTTCCGGTAGACCGGCTTGCGCTTCTCCGCGAAAGCAAGCAGCCCCTCGGTCGCGTCCGGATCGGTCGTGGCGTAGCGGTGCACGTAGTCCATCTCGAGCGCGAGGCCCGCTTCGAGCGAGCCCTGCATGCCGGCGTTCACGAGGTGCTTCATGCCCATCACTCCCGGGCGGCTCTTCTCGAGGAGGCTCGCCGCCACCTCACGCACACGCGCGAGGAGCTTCGCGTCGGCCACCACCTCGCCGACGAGCCCGATGCGCTCGCACTCGCGCGCGGGCAGGAGCTCCCCGGAGAACATCAGGCGCTTTGCGCGCGGGATGCCGATCGCGCGCGGGAGACGCTGCGACCCGCCCGCCCCCGGGAGCTGCCCGAAATTGAGATGGCCATCGCCGATCTTCGCCCCCTCGGCCGCCAGCACGAGATCGCACGCGAGCATGAGCTCGAGTCCGCCCGCGACGCAGAAGCCGTTGACGGCCGCGATGTAGATCTTCTCGGACGCCTCGATTGCCCCAAGCAGGGCGTGGAAGTCCTGCAGAAACGTCCGGAACTCGCCGGGGGAGCGGTAGAGCCGAAGGTAGCCCGGGAGATCGCCGCCCGCTGAAAAAGCCCGGCCTGCGCCGGTGATCACCACTACCGCCACATCGGCATCGCGCTCGAGGACCGCCGCGACCGCGCGCAACTCGCGCACGGTGCCCCAATCGAGCGGATTCATCTTGTCCGCCCGGTTGAGGGTGACGAGCGCCAGGCCGCCCTCGCGCTCGACTAGGATGTTCTTGTGCGTCACCACGAGTGTCGTGTCCCCTGCCGCGCAGTCATCCCGCCTCGGCGCCGAGTTTCGCTGCGGCCTCGCGCAGCTTGAATTTCTGGATCTTGCCCGAGGGCGTGCGCGGCATGGCCTCGACGAGCTCGACCCGCTCGGGCCAGTAGTGCTTGGCCATGCCTTCCTTCGCCAGGAACGCGGTCATCTCCTCGAAGGTCGGCTGTTCGCCCGGCCGCGGGACCACGAACGCGCAGGCGCGCTCGCCGAGCCGCGGGTCGGGCATCGCGACCACCGCCACGTCCTGCACCTTCGGGTGGCGGTAGAGCAGGTTCTCGATCTCGATCACCGGAATGTTCTCGCCACCGCGGATGATGACGTCTTTGGTGCGGCCGGTGATGCGGACATAGCCATCCTTGTCGATGCGCGCGAGGTCGCCGGTCTCGAACCACCCCTCGGCGTCCCAGGCGTTGAGCTCCGGCTTCTTGAGGTAGCCGACGAAAGTGAAGGTGCCGCGCGCCTGCAGCCGTCCCACTGTGCCCGCGGGCGCAACCTGGTCGTTCGCGTCCACGATCCGCACCTCCATCCCGCCGATCGCCTGTCCGTCGGTGCCGAAGATCTTCTCGGGGGGATCGCCCGGGCGGGCGATGGTGACCGCACCGTTCTCGGTCATGCCCCAGCAGGAGAGCACCTCGAAGCCGAGCCGCTCGGTCGCCCTCTGCACGATCACGCCGGGGATCGGCGCGCCCGCGCAGACGAACGTGCGCAGGGTCTTCACGCTTTCGCGGGTGACCGCCTCGTTGTTCGTGAGGTCGGAGAGGAACGGCGTCGAGGCCATGGTGAAGGTCGCGCCCTCGGCCTGGATGAGGCGCGCCGCGTCGGGCGCCGACCAGACGTCGAGCAGTACCAGCTTCGTCCTGAGGAGGACCGGCATCATCATGCCGTAGACGAAGCCGGTCTGGTGCGCGAGCGGCGAAGCCATGAAGACCACGTCGCTCGGCCCCAGCCGCACCCAGTCGATGTACTGCAGCGCCATCGCGAGCAGCGTGTTCGAGACGTGCATCACGGCCTTGGGCTCGCCGCTCGTGCCCGAGGTGTAGAGGAGCTCGGTGAGATCGTTCGGGCCCGGGCGCCGCGCCCGGAAAAGCGCGGCCGCGTCGGTCTCCTTTTCCCAGGCACGCTCGAGGAAGTGGCGCTCGAACGACTGCTCGCCCGCGCCGTTCACCACGAAGGTGTGGCGCACGCTCGCGAGCTCCGGCCGGATCTCCGCGAGCATCGCCGCGTAGTCGAAATCGCGGAAGCGCGCGGGCACGATCACCACGCGCGACTCGGCGAAGTTCAGCATGAAGCGCAGCTCCCGCTGCCGGAAGATCGGCATCAGCGGATTCGCGACGGCGCCGATGCGCACGCAGGCGAGATAGAGCGCCGGATACTGCCACCAGTTCGGCAGCTGGAACGACACCACCTCGCCGGGCTGCACGCCGAGCGCCGCGAGCCCGAGCGCAATGCGCTCCACGCGGCGTGCGAGCGCCGCGTAGGTGAGCGTCGTCCGCTCGCCCGTGACGCTGTTCGTGCCGGTGATGGCCACCTGGTCCGGCGCGGCGCTGACCGCCTCGTCCAGGTAGTCGGTCAGCAGTCGGTTCGGCCACAGGCCACTCGCGTCCTCGGCGCGCCGGCGCGCCTCGGAAAGGTCGATCTGAAACGCCATGCTCGCGTCCTCCTTCGCTCGGGCCGCGGGCGCGTTTCCCGGCGGCGCCCCTCCGGCGTTCGGTCGCCGCGCGCGTCAGCCGGCCATGGTGAGACCGCCGCTCACGCTGAGCACCTGCCCCGTAATGTAATCCGAGTGGCCGCTCGCGAAGAAGAGGATGGCGTCGGCCACCTCCTCGGGCTTGCCGACGCGGCGGAACGGGATCGCCTTGACGAATGCATCGCGCAGCTTCTCCGGCACGGTGTTGTAGAGCGGCGTGTCGGTCGGGCCCGGGCAGACGCAGTTGACGTTCACGCCGAAGCGAGCCGTCTCCCGCGCCAGGCTTTTCGTGAACGCGATCAGTCCGCCCTTGGCCGCCGAATACACGGTCTCGCCCAGGCTGCCGACGCGCCCC
Source organism: uncultured beta proteobacterium (assembly GCA_963716855.1). GTDB lineage: Bacteria > Pseudomonadota > Gammaproteobacteria > Burkholderiales > SG8-39 > JAGVSZ01. The sequence goes on from CAVQUV010000001.1 coordinate 18,235, forward strand.
GCGTCGCTCGCCACGTTGACGATCTTGCCGGCGCGCGCGTCGTACATCGGCTGCAGCAGCTGGCGCGTGAGCCGGATCGGCCCCATGAGGTTCAGCGCGATGACCTTGTCCCAGAAGTCCGGCGGATTCTCGATGAAGGGCTGCGCGCGACCCCATCCCGCCGCATTGACGAGCACGTCGACGCGCCCGCCGGCACGGTCGAGCGCCGCGCTCGCGCAGGCGTCGATCGAGGCGCTATCGGTCACGTCGACCTTGAGGTACTCCACTTTCAACGCGCGCGCCCTCCGCCTCGGCCACGGCGGCCGCGCCGCCCGCCTCGTTCACGTCCGCGCAGAAGACGCGCGCCCCGGCGCGCGCGAGCGCGAACACGGTGGCTTTGCCGATACCCGATGCACCGCCGGTGACCAGAGCAACCTTGTTGTCGAGCCGCATGGTTTCAGTCCTTCCTTCCTTTGGGTGATCAGCGTGCGCGGGCGCGGGTCGTCAATCCGACGCCGTCAATGAGAGGCCGCTCGCGACCCCGACCCGGGTTGCCAGCACCAGCTTGCCCTGGATGCCCCGCTGCGCCATCCGGCGCAGCGCCGCCGGGGCCTGTTCGAGCGGATAGACCGCGGCGACGGCCGGTTTCAGCTTGCCTTCCCGCCACAGGCCGTAGAGCGCGTCCTGCACCCGGCGAACCCATGCCGGGTCGCGCTCGCGGTAGTCGCTCCAGTGTAGACCCGAGGCGGAGATGTTCTTGATCAAGAGGTAGTTTGCACGGATCGTCGGGAACGCGCCTCCGACAAACCCGACCACCACGATGCGGCCGGACCAGGCGAGCGCGCGCAGGCAGGCGTCGAAGACCTCGCCCCCGATGTTCTCGACGACCACGTCGACGCCGTGCCCGCCGGTCAACGTCGTACCTCCTCCCGCAGCGCATCCCGCAGCCCCCTTCGCGACAGGTCGATCACCGCGTCCGCGCCCTGCGCACGCGCGAAGTTCGCCTTCGCCGGCGTTCCGACCCCGGCCAGCACGCGGCCACCGAGCGCTTTCGCGAGCTGCACCGCGGCGCTCCCGACGCCGCCGGAGGCGCCCGTCACCAGCACCCACTCGCCCGCGCGAAATCGACCGTGCTCGACGAGCGCGAAAGTGCGCCGTAAGATAAGTGAGGCCGAGGGTCGCGCCGATCGCGAAGTCCATGCCCTCGGGCAGCGGGTACACGGTGGCGGCGCGCACGACGACCTGCTCCACGTAGCCGCCGTTCTCCATCTGTGCAGCGACCCGCTGGCCCGGCGCGAGCGAGCTCACGCCTTCGCCCACGGCCCGCACGATGCCCGCAACTTCCTTGCCGGGGCTGAAGGGCAGCGGCGCGAGGATCTGGTACTCGCCCCGCGCGACGAGCAGGTCCGGAAAGTTCACGCCGCACGCGTGGACCTCGATCAGGACCTCCCCGGGCCCCGGCGCCGCGATCGGGACCTCCGTGATCGCGAGGTCCTCGGGCTCGCCGAATCGCAGCACGCGGACCGCGCGCATCGGTGCCTCAGCTCGAGCCCGCGCGCCGGACCATCGTCACTCGCGCGCGATCGCGCGGCTGATCACGAGGTGCTGGATGTCGTTCGTGCCCTCGTAGATCTTGGCGCCGCGGACTGCGCGATAGATGCGCTCCACGCCGTAGTCCGCGATATAGCCGTAGCCGCCGAGCGTCTGGATCGCATCCGAGCACACCCGCTCGGCCATCTCCGAGGCGAAGAGCTTCGCCATCGACGCCTCCTTGAGGCACGGCAGACCTGCGCTGCGCAGCGCCGCTGCGTGCAGCACGAGCTGCCGGGCGGCCTCGATGGATGTCGCCATGTCCGCGAGACGAAACGCCACGGCCTGATGCTCGATGATCGGCTTCCCGAAGGTGATCCGTTCCTTCGCGTACGCAAGCGCGAGCTCCAGCGCCGCACGCGCCATGCCAATGCACTGGGATGCGATGCCGATGCGCCCGCCTTCCAGGTTCGCGAGCGCAATCCGATAGCCGTCACCCTCGCTTCCGAGCAGCGCATCGGCCGGCAGGCGGGCGTCCTCGAACACGATCTCGCACGTGTCCGAGGCGTTCTGGCCCATCTTCTTCTCGACGCGTGCAACTTTGTAGCCCGGGTTGGAGGTTTCGATGATGAATGCACTGATTCCGCGCTTGCCTGCGGCCGGATTCGACACCGCGAAGACGAGCGCGATGTCCGCCGTGCTCCCGCTGGTGATGAACTGCTTGGTGCCAGCGAGCACCCAACCCTCCGCCGGACCTCGTCGCCCTCGTGCGCAGTGCCGACGCGTCGGAGCCCCCTTGCGGCTCGGTGAGGCAGAACGCGCAGAGCATCTCGCCGCGCGCCATCGGCCTCAGGTACTTCTCCTTCTGCGCCACGGTGCCGTACTCGAGGATCGGCATGCACCCGACGGAGTTGTGCCCGCTCATCACCGTGGAGAGGGCACCGTCGCCGGCCGCCACTTCCTCCAGCGCGAGCGCGTAGGACACATAGTCGAGCCCGGCGCCGTCCCATTCGGGCGGCACGGTGACGCCCATGAACCCGAGCTCGCCCAGCGCCTTTACGGCCGCACGCGGGAAAGTCGCGGTGCGGTCCCACTCGGCCGAATGCGGCGCGAGCTCCCGGCGCGCGAACTCGCGCGCCGTATCGCGCACCATGCGCTGTTCTTCGCTCAGGAGCACGGGATGTTTCGCTCAGGGAGAACGGGCGCCGTTGAAGGGCTCGAACGATTCTCGGGTCGACCCATGCGCCTGTCAAGGTCGCGCGAGCACAGCATCGTCAAACGCCGCAGCGAATCACGCGGCGCAGGGATCGGCAAAGATCGGCATGGATGGGTTCGCGTAGAATGCGCGCCGACTCGCCGTAGTTCAATGGATAGAACGAGCGCCTCCTAAGCGCTAGATTCAGGTTCGATTCCTGACGGCGGGACCACTAGCATTCTCTCCCTGAGTGCACCTGCGTCGCGTCAAGGTGCAGTAACCCTTTGACGTGTGAAGCGAAGTAAGCTGATTCGCGGCTTTCAAGGTGCACAACGCTTTCGCCTGAGTGCGGCCCTACGCGCGAGTTTAAGGCGGATAGAGCGGCGGATCGGAGAGGGAGAGAAATGGCAACGCGACTGCTTGGGGCGAAGCTCAATTTGCTGTCAGTGCGCGACGTGCTTAACGCGCGCGACAAGGAACTCTCGGACGGGGGCGGGCTCCTGCTTCGCTGCGCGGGACCGAGCGCAGCTTGGGTATTCGGGTACACGAGCGCCACCGGCAAGCGCCGCGAGATGGGCCTCG
>CAVQUV010000002.1:0-285718 GCA_963716855.1 uncultured beta proteobacterium
CTCGACGATCAACGGCGGCGACTTCGGCGCGGCCGGAACGCCGATGCAGAAGGCGCTGGGATCGAGGACTCGCCCGAGCTCATGTTCAAGGACATGATGAGGGCCGGCGCTTATCTCAACCACCCCGAGCTCGCGCGGACCGTCGCCGAGCAGTCCGCCGCGGCGCTCGAATGGGCGCAGAACTACGTCGGCGCGCAGTTCGACCGCGTCAACTTCCACGGCGGCCATTCGGTGAAGCGCGCGCCGCAGACGGTGCAGCGCTCCGGGTCGGGGCTGGTCACCAAGCAGCTCGACAAGGCGCGCGCGCTGGGCGCGAAGATCGAGCTGCGCACCAAGCTCACGCGGCTGGTCGCGGACAAGGACGGGCGCATCGTCGGCGTCGAGGTGCGGCGCGGCTACCGCTTCCCGGACGAGACGTCGGGCACGACCGCGTACATCAAGGCGAGGAAGGCCGTGGTGCTCGCCTCGGGCGGCTTCTCCAACGACGTGCAGCTGCGGCAGATGTACGACCCGCGGCTGACCGACCAGTTCACCTCCACGAACCAGCCCGGGCGCGACGGGTGAAGCGATCATGGCTGCTTGCATGGCCGGTGCGATGGACCTTCAGATGGACTGGATCCAGCTCGGCCCGTGGACGAGCCCGGACGAGAAGGGCTTCGGCTACGTGCCGCAGTTCGTCGAGCGCGTGGTCGGCTACGGCGTGATGGTGGACCCGGCGACCGGCAAGCGGTTCTTCAAGGAGACCGGCAACCGCAAGGAACGCGCGGACGCCATCATCCTGCTCGGGCACCCGGCGCTGATCCTGGCCGACTCGACCAATACCACCAAGATGGTCGATCCCGGTCAGCTCAAGGGCGCGCTGGAGAACGGCGCGCTGAAGAAGTTCGACACGCTCGAGGACCTCGCGCGGGGCTACAACATGCCGGTCGAGGTCTTCGTCGAGCAGGTGAAGCGCTGGAACGGCTTCGTCGAGCAGAAGAAGGATCCGGACCTCGACTGCATGATCTTCAAGGACGCGGCCGCGAACGTCACGCCGCCGTTCTACGCGGCGCGACTCTGGCCGCGGGTGCACCACACGATGGGCGGGCTGGCCATCAACAAGGAGGCGCGGGTGATCGGCTTCGACCTGAAGCCGGTGAAGGGTCTCTACGCGGCGGGCGAGGCGACCGGCGGCGTGCACGGCGCCGTGCGTCTCGGCAGCTGCGCGATGGCCGACTGCGTGGTCTTCGGCCGCATCGCGGGCCGGAACGCCGCTGCCGAGAAGCTTCGCGGCTGAAGCGCCAGCGCATCGTCCCGCCCGGCGAGCTACTCGCCCGCCGGGCGGGCATCGATCCGCTCGCCGTCCTGCCCAGGGAGCCCGCCATGCGGTCCCTCCGTGCCCGAGAGAAACTGCTCGCGCTCGCGGCGCTCTGCTCGCCGTCGGTCTCGTCCTGCCGGCCCAGGGAGCGCCTGCGCGCGACCCGAAGGCCGCGCCGGGCGACTGCGTCGCCTGCCACAAGGGCGAGAAGGTGCTGCCGAGCGGACATCCCGCGACCAAGGGCCTCGAAGCTCCAGGCGTGCGCGCAATGTCACGCGCGCGGGACCGACAAATCGCTGGTCGGTAAGGTGCCCGCTTCGCATTTCCACCAGCTGAGCGGCGTCGGGTGCGTGCAATGCCACGGCAACGTGAAGACGCCCACCGAGGTCGCCCACGAGAAGTGCATGGGTTGCCACGACACGACGAAGTTGGCGGAGAAGACTGCGAACGTGAAGCCGAAGAATCCGCACAACTCGCCGCACTACGGCAAGGACGCGGACTGCAACCTGTGCCATCACCAGCACGCGAAGAGCGAGAACTACTGCGCCCAGTGCCACGAGAAGTGGGAGTTCAAGGTGCCCTGAGCTAGGAATTAGGCGCGGTTTGGAACAAGGACTTTTCCTGCCCGCGCTCTGACGATTCCGGGGCCGAACGCGCGTCATCAACCCACGCTCGAACCGAATCGCGACGTTTCGCTTACGACTTGCGTGAGCGCGAGCCTTAGCATGGGTCGCGGTGGCAGACGCATGAACTACTCTCGCAAGTCGGTGTGCGTGGCGTTCGCTCTGGCCGGTCTGATCGCAGCGGCCTTCGCGGGCGAATCCGCGCAATCGGGTCGGCAGCTCTTCGAGCGCCACTGTCGGACCTGCCATGGCGGCACGGCGCCGGCGGATTCGCCGATCGGCCCGAGCCTCTCGGCATCATGGGCAGGAAGGCGGGGACGAAGGTCTCCGGCGTGCACTCGCGGGCCGCGATCGACTCCGGAATCGTGTGGGACCGCGACTCGCTGCGCCGCTTTCTCTCGGTGCCGCGACGCGAGGTTCCCGACAGCATCATGCCCATTGCCGTGATGGACCCGGCGGAACTCGAGCGCTGCTCGACTACCTCGAATCGCTTCGCTGAGCGGGCCCGTCGGCGCCGGTCCCGAGTGGAAGGCGAGACGGCTGGACCTGGATGTTCCGGGACTGACGCCGAAGGACGTGCAAGCTACAGGTCGCGGCAGTGACGTCGACGCCGCTCAGCCTACGTTATCCCTACCGGCGGCCCCGGTAGGGCTCGGAGACGGCCACCTTGATCGGCTGACCGGCCGCGAGGCGAGCGCCCGCGGCCAGACCATTCGCCGCGGCGATCTCATCCGCCGACCAGGCACTCCCCGTTCGGCGGGCGATCTCCGAGGGCCGCTCCCCGTCCCGTGCCGTTGTCACCCGCAAGCGGGTCTCCCGGAGCTGAGCCGTGTCCGCCGGGGTCATCGCCCGAAAGCTCGAGCCGGTTTGGTCAAAGAGAGGACGGTACGCGTCAATGCGTGGCGTCGGGCTGACGCCGAGGATTCGGTACACAATCCCGCCGTGGGCGATCCAAGTGAAGTCGAGAATCATCGGGCTGCGTGAGCCCTGGACGGCGACCGCGCTTCGCACCGCCCGCAGGCCGTTGATCTCCAGAACCACGGCCCGCTCGAGCAGCCGGACGCCGGCGTCTTTCTCGGCGTCGCGGGCGACCCGGACGGGATCGTCGCCCTTTCCGGCCACGCTGACGAGAAGGGCTGCCTCCTTATCTTGCGTGTGGCCGATCGCTGCGCGCGGAGTGTTGCGCGTCTGCCACCCGGCCGGAAAGCGCAGGGTGATCCCAAGCGTCGGGTGGAAGAAGCGTGAGTCCACAAACGTCCCGTCGGCCGGGTCCTCCCCGACGAGCAGCCCGTCCAGACGCGCAAGAAAGTCGCGGTGCGTCTTGGCGATGGCTGCGGTCGGCGCCGGGCGAAGCGCCACGGCCCGGTCCTGGGTCTGTCGCACTCGCTCGGGCGTGGTGGGGTGCGTATCGAAGAAGCTCTGGCGGGGCGGGCCATCCCTCCGGAGCGCCTCATCCCGCTCCAGCGCCTGAAGGGCGCGTGGCAAGCCCATGGGGTCGTACCCGGCTCGCGCGGCGAGGTCAACGCCGATATCGTCCGCTTCGCGCTCTTGATTCCGGCCGTACGGCGCCATGAAGGCCTCGGTTGCGACGTCGCCCAAATCCATGATTCCTTCGCCGACGCCGGGGACGACAATCCCCACCGCGAGTCCCGCGATCCCCGTGGCGATCCGGAAGGGCGACGTGGCCACGGCCACGTTCGCGCTACGCACCGTGTGGCGCGCCGCCACGTGGACGACCTCGTGCGCCAGGACGCCGGCCAACTCGTCCTCGGAGTTCATCAGGACCAACAGCCCCCGCGAGACGTAGATGTTGCCGTTGGGAAGCGCGAAGGCGTTCGGCTCCGGCTGATTCACGATCTGGAAGGTGTAGGGGACATCCTGCCGGGGTGACTGCTTGGCGGTCCTGTCGCCGACGGCCCGAACGTACCCGAGCAGCGCGGGGTCGGCCACGAGCCCCATGCTCGCCTCGACCTTCTTGGCCTCCTCGTCGCCCAACTCGCGTTCCTCGTCGGCCGAAAGCACCGCCACCTCCGACCGGCCGCTCACCGGATTGACGGCGCAGCCGGCGGCCATGCTCGCCACGCATGCGACGAGCAGCCCTCCCCACCAGCGTCTCCTCCGGAAACTCGTGGAAACCCGAGATGCATCCATGCCGGTCTTCTCCTTCAGCAACAAGGTGAACATCCCTTGGCGGTCCGCTGCCGCCCTGCGGCGACGCGAATCAGGCCGCCGACCAACGCGCCCACGGGCGCTGCGCACGTCACCCCGCCTCTAGAACGACGACGCTGCGCGACCGCACGACGTAATGCTCGCCGTCGACGGCGGTCTGTTGCTCAGGCCGCGTGATCTCGTGCGGCGAGGCGAGGGAGGTGTCGAGCGCGCGCCGCCAGTGGCAGCCGGCGAGCACGGGAACGGCCACGGCGCGAGCGACATCGGACATGTTGAGAATTGCGTGCAGCGGCGCCTCAGCCGTGCGCACGCCGGCGAGCGTGAAGCCCAGCAACTGCGCGCTCCTATCGTGCCAGGGTGGCTCGTGCAAGCGTTCGCCGTGCCAGGCCACGTCCGGCTGCGTCGCGCCCGCCGCCGGCCGGCCGGTCAGGAAGCGCTGCCGGCGCAAGCTCGGGTGGCGTTTGCGCAGCGCGATCAGCTCGCGTACGAAACGCAGCATGTCGCGATTCGTATCGACCAGTCGCCAGTCGAACCACGAGAGCTCGTTGTCCTGGCAGTAGGCGTTGTTGTTGCCGCGCTGGCTGCGCAGCACCTCATCCCCGGCCAGGATCATCGGCACGCCCTGGCTCAGGAACAGGATGGCCATGAAGTTCTTGGCCTGACGGCGACGCAGCCGGACGATCTCGGGGTCGCTCGTCTCGCCTTCGGCGCCGCAGTTCCAGGACAGGTTGTCATTGCTGCCGTCGCGGTTGTCCTCGCCGTTGGCTTGGTTGTGCTTCGCGTTGTAGCTCACGAGATCGCTCAGCGTGAAGCCGTCGTGGCAGGTGATGAAGTTGATGCTGTTTTCCGGCAGCCGGCCGTCGTCCGCGTACAGATCCGCGCTTCCTGCGATGCGGGTGGCGACCTCGCCGACGAGTCCCGGATCGCCGCGGACAAAGCGGCGGACCACGTCCCGATAGCGGCCGTTCCATTCCGCCCAGGCCATGCCGGGAAAGGCGCCGACGTGATAGAGGCCCGCCGCGTCCCAGGCCTCGGCGATCAGCGGCACGTGCGAGAGGATGCGCGAGGACTCGATCGCCCAGGGCAGTGGCGGGTCGGCCATCAGCTCGCCGCGCTGGTCGCGCGCGAACACGCTCGCGAGGTCGAACCGGAAACCGTCCACCCCCATCTCCTCCACCCAGTATTCGAGAGCAGTGCACGATGAATGCGGTCACCAGGGGATGGTTGCAGTTGAGCGTATTGCCGCATCCGGTGTAGTCGCGGTAGCGGCGCCGGTCGGCGGCATCGAGGTGGTAGAAGATCTCGTTCGCGAGACCCTTGAAGCTGATCACCGGGCCGCGTTCGCCCCCTTCCGCGGTGTGGTTGAACACCACGTCGAGCAGCACGCCGATGCCCGCGTCGTGGAACGCGTCGGTGAGCGCGCGGAACTCGCCGTCGGCGCGCGCCGGGTCGATGCAATAGCGCGGGTGCGGGCTGAAGAAGCTGTGCGTGCTGTAGCCCCAGTAGTTGCCGAGGCCGCGCGCGGCCGCCGCGGCGGGCACGTCCTGCTCGTCGAACGCCATGACCGGCAGGAGCTCCACGTGCGTCACGCCGAGCTCGCGGAGGTAGGGGATCTTCTCGATCAGGCCCGCGAAGGTCCCCGGGTGCTTCGCCCCGCTCGACGGATGGCGCGTGAAGCCGCCGACGTGGAGCTCGTAGACGATCGCGCCCTCCAGGCCGCGCGGAGCGATCGGGTCGCGCGGTCGCCGCGCCGGCTCGGTCACGATCGCGCGCAGCGCGGCGTGCCCGTCGTCCTGCGGGTCGGCGGCCCTGCGACGGTCCCATGACGCATCGCTCACGGCCCGCGCCCACGGGTCGGCGAGCTCCTTGCGCGGGTTGAAGCGCCGGCCGGTCAACTGCGTATCGGTCGGACCGTCGACGCGCCAGGTGTAGCAAGTGCGCGGCGGCAAGCCCTCGACGAACACGTGCCAGAAGAAGAACGTGCGGTTCTCCTCCGGCGCGAGTGCGATCACCTGGAAGGGTTCGGGGCTGTCCGCCTCCGCGTAGAGCAGGAGCTCGACGCGGGTCGCATGGCGGCTGAAGACGCAGAAGTTGACGCCGTCGGGCAGCACGGTGGCCCCCGGCGGAAAGCGCGATCCAGGTCGGGTTACGTACGCTGTAGCAGCGGCAGTTCGGATTTCAGTCACGCGCCATCCCTACGGGGAACCGCGCGGCGAAGGTGACTAGAGAAGGCCAAGGGGGTCGGCCAGTCCGGACGTCTAGGTGGCGCAACGCATGGCCCGTGTTACGGGTGGTACCCACCCGGCAGGCGGCCCGAGGTTCGGGTCAGCTCGTGCAGCCGTTGCCAGACTGCATCGTCCAGTGCGTCCTCGGGACAACGCCAACGCCACTGCCCCTCCGCGCGTCCCGGAAGGTTCATTCGCGCGGCCGATCCCAGGCCGAGCAGATCCTGCAACGGCGCTACTGCGAGGGCGGATAGCGATGACCAGGCGAGGCGGATCAATTCCCACGTCACCTCGTGTGGTTCTCCAGGAGGGCGCTGCAGGGCGTTCCACAGATGGCGGCGCTCGTGTTCCGGCAACGTGTCGTACCAGCCGCGCGTCGTATCGTTGTCGTGCGTGCCAGTGTAGACCACGCTGTTATGAACGCAGTGGTGCGGCAGATGAGGATTGGTCGGGTCGCCATTGAAGGCGAATTGAAGCACGCGCATGCCGGGCAGTTGAAATCGCTCCCGTAGTGCAGTAACCGCCGGGGTGATGATTCCCAGGTCCTCGGCGAGCAGCGGGAGCCCGCCCAGAGCCTGCTGCGCTTTGTCGAAGAAGTCGGCGCCCGGACCGGGGACCCAACGGCCCGCGGCGGCCGTCGGCGCTCCTGCCGGCACGTGCCAGGCCGCCTCGAACCCGCGAAAATGATCGATGCGAATCGCGTCGAGGTATGGCAGCCGTGCCTGCAACCGGTCGATCCACCAGCGGTAGCCGGTCTGTCGAAGCGCCTCCCAGTCGTAGATGGGATTGCCCCAGAGCTGACCCTCAGCGCTGAAATAGTCCGGAGGAACGCCAGCGACGACCCGCGGCTTCAATTGGTCGTCCATCAGGAACAACTCGGGGTTGGCCCACACGTCGGCCGAATCCGGGGAGACGAAGATGGGAAGATCGCCCAATAGCCGTATCCCGCGCTGATTCGCGTGCTCTTTCAGTACTTGCCAGTGCCGCGCGAGGGTGAACTGGCCGAAGCGGAACAAGTCGATGGCATCGGCCGACTCCTGCCTCGCCTTCGCGAGAGCCTTCGGTTCACGCCGGGCCAGGCCAGCCGGCCACTCCCGAAAAGGGGATCCCGCGGTATTTGGCCCGCAGAGCCATGAACAGCGCGGGCTCTTTCTGCAGGGCCGCCTTTCCCTCGCAAAACTGCTCGAACGGGGCGCGCAAATCTGCGCGCGCCCCATTCCGGAAGTTTTTCCAGGCGCAAGCGAGCAACCGTTCCTTGAATGCAATGACCCTTTCGAAATCCACGTGGTCAGAAGCAAAGGAACAATCTTCGCAATCACGCGGCTCAAGCAGGCCGTCCTCCTTCAAACGCTCCGGGCTGATCACGAGTGGATTGGCCGCGAACGACGACAGGGCTTGATAGGGCGAATGGCCGTAACCCGTTGGTCCCAGCGGCAGCACCTGCCACCAGGTTTGACCTGCGGCGGCTAGTCGATCCACCCAGGCAAGCGCTGACGGTCCTACGTCGCCGACCCCGTAGCGCGAAGGCAGCGACGTGACGTGCAACAAAACCCCGGAAGCCCGGTAACCGGGCGGGAAGGGAGTGCTGAATCGTGGTCGCGCAGGATCCGCAACCGCGCGGCCATTCGGCAGGCTAACGTCCATCGTGCGTTCAAATCGCGCGCGAACCGGCCCAGGCACTAGCGTACCTCCACCAGCGGCCCGACGGACGCTGTGAGGGCGATCTGCGCCCCGTCGTGGGCGACGATGTCCTGGGCATGCGCGGGAAGTTTCGCAGGCGGCCAGCAGTTCGGTTCTGCGCGCACCTCAATGGTCAAGGGCGATCCTCACCGGCCGCACGTTCCAGATCGCGTCGCAGTACTCGCGGATCGCCCGGTCGGAGGAGAACTTCCCGGCGCGCGCGGTGTTGAGGATCGACATGCGGCGTCCAGCGCTCCGGATCGTTCCAGGCCGCGCCCACGCGCTCCTGGCAGGCCACGTAGTCGGCGTAGTCCGCGAGCACCAGGAAAGGATCCGACTGCAGCAGGTTCTCGACGAGCGGCCGGAACATCTCCCGGTCGCCGCGCGAGAAGTGCCCGCTCGGCGATCAGGTCCAGCGCCGCGCGCAGCTCGGCGTTGCCCTCGGCATAGGCCGCCGGCCGGTAGCCCTCGCGCTTGACCCGCTCCACCTCGTCCGCGGTCAGGCCGAAGAGGAAGAAGTTGTCCGCGCCCGACTTCCTCGCGGATCTCGACGTTGGCGCCGTCCAGCGTGCCGATGGTCAGCGCGCCGTTCAGCATGAACTTCATGTTGCCGGTGCCCGAGGCCTCCTTGCCGGCGGTCGAGATCTGCTCGGACAGGTCGGCGGCCGGGTAGATGCGCTGCGCGTTCTTGACGTTGAAGTCGGGGAAGAAGACGACCTTCAGCCGCCCGCCCACGGCCGGGTCGTCGTTCACCACCTCGGCCACGCCGTTGATCAGGCGGATGATGAGCTTGGCCATGTGGTAGCCGGGCGCGGCCTTGCCGCCGAAGACGAAGCAGCGCGGCGCGATGTCGAGCTGCGGATTCCGGCGCAGGCGCTGGTAGAGCGTGATGATGTGCAGCACGTTCAGGTGCTGGCGCTTGTACTCGTGGATGCGCTTGACCTGGATGTCGAACAGCGCCGTCCGGATCGACTACCACGCCGGTGCGCTCGCGAATGCGATGCGCAAGCGCCTCCTTGTTCGTCCTGCTTGATCCGGCGCCATTGCTCCCGGAACGCCGCGTCGCCGGCGCGCGCTTCGAGGGCTCTCGAGCCGCGACAGGTCGGTGACCCAGCCCTCGCCCGACGGTCTCGTCCAGCAGCCGCGCGAGCCCCGGGTTGGCAGAGCACCACGAAGCGGCGCGGCGTGACGCCGTTGGTGACGTTGTGGAAGCGCTCCGGCCACAGCTCGGCGAAGTCCCGCAGCACGGTCTCCCTGAGCAGCGCCGAGTGCAGCGCAGCGACGCCGTTGACGGCGTGACTGCCGACCGTCGCCAGGTTCGCCATGCGCACGCGCTTTTCGCCGGCCTCGTCGATCAGCGACAGCCGCGCCACGCGCGCGTCGTCGCCGGGATAGCGGCTCCGGACGTCATCCAGGAAGCGGCGATTGATCTCGTAGATGATCTCGAGCGGACGCGGCAGCAGGTTCTGGAAGAGCGGCAGCGCCCAGGTCTCGAGCGCCTCGGGCAGCAGCGTGTGGTTGGTGTAGGCGAGCGTGCGCCGGGTGATGTCCCAGGCCTCATCCCACGGCAGATGCCGTTCGTCCACCAGCAGCCGCATCAGCTCGGCGACCGCGATCGACGGATGGGTGTCGTTCAATTGCACGGCGAACAGGTCGGGGAGGCGCGCGGCCGGTTCGTCCATCATGTCGAGCAGGCGCAGTATGTCCTGCAGCGAGCAGGAGACGAAGAAGTACTGCTGCGCGAGGCGCAGGCGCTTGCCGATCTCGGGCTCGTCGTTCGGGTAGAGCACCTTGGACAGCGTCTCGGAGATCGTTTTCTGCTCGACCGCGCCGTAGTAGTCGCCGACGTTGAAGTCCTGGAGGTCGAAGGATTCGACCGCCTCGCTCTTCCACAGGCGCAGGGTGTTGCAGGTGTTGACGCGGTAGCCGAGCACCGGCGTGTCGTAGGGCACGCCCTTGACCCTGCGCTGCCGGGACCCAGCGCACGCGATAGCGCCCCTCGCTGTCCGTCCAAGCGCTCGGTGTGGCCGCCGAAATTGACGTAGAAGCTCGTCTCCGGGCGCGCGATCTCCCACGGGTTGCCCTTCTGCAGCCACTTGTCGGTCACCTCCACCTGCCAGCCGTCGCGGATCTCCTGGTCGAAGATGCCGAACTCGTAGCGGATGCCGTAGCCGATCGCCGGCACCTCGAGCGTGGCGAGCGAATCCAGGTAGCAGGCCGCCAGCCGTCCGAGGCCGCCGTTGCCCAGCCCCGGCTCCTCTTCGAGCGCGAGCAGCGCGTCGAGGTCCTGGCCGAGCGAGCGCATCGCCGCGCGCGCGGCGGCCTCGATGCCGAGGTTGACCAGGTTGTTGCCGAGCTGCGGGCCGATCAGGAACTCGGCCGACAAGTAGCAAACGATCTTTACCTCGCGCGCGGCGTAGGTTCGCACCGTGCTCATCCAGCGCGCCAGCATCCGGTCGCGGACGCTGCAGGCGAGCGCCATGTACCAGTCGTGGGGGGTGGCGATCTCCGGCAAGCGCGCCAGCGTATAGACCAGGTTGTCGAGCACCGCGCGCTGCAGCGCGTCGGCCGCGAGCCCGGTGCGGGTCGGCTCGACGCTCATTCCCGATTGCCCCGTGCGGCCTGCCAGCGCGCGTGGTGCTCGCGGATGACGGCGATCACCTGGTCGGCGCCGTCCACGCAGCGCGGAATCGTCACGTCAGACCTCCTAGTCGAACGGCGGATCGTCGAACGGCGCCATGGCCGGGCGTTCCGCGCGTCAGCTCGGCCACACCCAGTTGGTGATCTCGGCGCGGTCGGTGCCGTGCTCGTGCGCGTAGCTCAGGTTGAGGATGATCTCGTTCTTCATGCTGCTCCTTGAGGTGCGCGGCCTTGGTCTGCAGCCTCGGCACCCGGTCGATCACGTCGATCACCAGGTTGAAGCGGTCCACCTGGTTGAGGATCGCGAGCTCGAGCGGCGTGTTGATGTTGCCCTTCTCCTTGTAGCCGCGCACGTGCAGGTTCTCGTGGTTGCGGAAGCGGTAGGCGAGCTTGTGGATCAGCCAGGGGTAGCCGTGGAAGTTGAAGATGACCGGCTTGTCGATGCGTGAACAGGCTGTCGAACTCGCGCTCGGTCGAGCCGTGCGGATGCTCGCTGGCCGGCTGCAGCTTGAACAGGTCCACCACGTTGACGAAGCGCACCTTCAGATCGGGCAGGTGCTCGCGCAGGATGGCGGTCGCGGCGAGCGCCTCCTGGGTGGCGACGTCGCCGCAGGAGGCCATCACCACGTCGGGCTCCTCGCCCTCGTCGTTGCTCGCCCGGCGCCCAGATGCCGATGCCCTTGGCGCAGTGCACGATCGCCTCGTCGATGGTGGTGAACTGCAGGTGCTTCTGCTTGTCGGCGACGATGACGTTGATGCAGTCGGTCGAGCGCAGGCACTGATCGGCCACCGCGAGCAGCGTGTTGGCGTCCGGCGGCAGATAGACGCGCGTGACGCGTCGGGCTCTTGTTGGTCACCAGGTCGATGAAGCCGGGGTCCTGGTGCGAGAAGCCGTTGTGGTCCTGCCGCCAGACGGTCGAGGACAGCAGGATGTTCTGCGACGCCACCGAGGCGCGCCACGGCACGTGGTTCTTGCAGATGTCCAGCCACTTGGCGTGCTGGTTGAACATCGAGTCGACCACGTGGGCGAAGGCCTCGTAGGTGTGGAAGAAGCCGTGGCGGCCGGAGAGCAGATAGCCTTCGAGCCAGCCGACCAGCGTGTGCTCGGAGAGCATCTCCATCACCCGCCCGTCGCGCGCCAGCTCGCCGCCGTCGGCGTCCTCCGGCAGCAGGTCGGCCATCCACGTCTTCTTGCTCACCTCGTAGATCGCCTGCAGGCGGTTGGAGGCGGTCTCGTCGGGGCCGAACACGCGGAAGCTCGTCATGTTGTCGCGCATCACGTCGCGCAGGAACTCGCCCAGCGGCTTGGTGTTCTCGTGCAGCACCTTGCCCGCCTGCGCCACGTCCACCGCGTAGCTGCGGAAGTCCGGAAGCTTCAGCTCCTTGCGCAGCAGGCCGCCGTTGGCATGCGGATTGGCGCTCATGCGCCGCGCGACCCGTCGGCGCCAGCGCTCTGAGCTCGGGCAGCAACCGGCCGCTTGGCGTCGAACAGCGTCCTCGGGCTTGTAGCTTCGCATCCAGTTCTCGAGCAGCTGCAGGTTGGCGGGATTGCCGCGCACGTCCGAGAACGGCACCTGGTGCGAGCGCCACGAGCCCTCGACCTTGTGGCCGTCGATCTCCTTCGGTCCGGTCCAGCCCTTGGGCGCGCGCAGCACGATCATCGGCCAGCGCGGCCGCTCGGCCTTGCCGCTGTCGCGCGCTTTCTTCTGAATGGCGCGGATCTCGCCGACGACCGCATCGAGCGTGGCGGCCATCTTCTGATGCATCTCGGCCGGCTCGGAGCCCTCGACGAAATAGGGCTTGTAGCCGTAGCCCACGAACAGCGCCTCCAGCTCCTCGTGGCTGATGCGCGCGAGGATGGTCGGGTTGGCGATCTTGTAGCCGTTGAGGTTGAGGATCGGCAGCACGGCGCCGTCGCGGATCGGATTGATGAACTTGTTGGAGTGCCAGGCGGTGGCGAGCGGCCCGGTCTCGGCCTCGCCGTCGCCGACCACGCAGGCGACGATGAGGTCGGGATTGTCGAGCGCCGCGCCGTAGGCGTGCGACAGGCTGTAGCCGAGCTCGCCGCCCTCGTGGATCGAGCCCGGCGTCTCCGGCGTGACGTGCGAGCCGATGTGGCCGGGGAAGGAGAACTGCTTGAAGAACTTCTGCATCCCCTCCGCGTCCTCGCTCTTGTCCGGATAGATCTCGGAGTAGGTGCCTTCGAGATAAGCGGGACCGAGCACGCCCGGGGCGCCGTGACCCGGACCGGCCATGAAGATCACGTCGAGGTCGTCGCGCTTGATCACGCGATTGAGATGCGCCCACACGAACGACAGCGCCGGGCTCGCGCCCCAGTGGCCGAGCAGGCGGTGCTTGACGTGCTCGGTGCTGCAAGGGCTCCTTGAGCAGCGGGTTGTCCTTGAGATAGATCATGCCGACGGAGAGGTAGTTGCACGCGCGCCACCAGGCATCGATCAGACGCAGCTCCTCGCCCGCAAGAGGGTTCTGCGGCGAGGCGTGTGAACCCGGGTGCTTAGTCACTCTGAGGCCTCCTTTGAACGCAGTTGCGACCGAAGCGTGCGAGCCGCTCCGGTCATCGCTCCGGTCCCGCGACCCTGTCGCGTCGGTCCACGGCCTCCAGCAATCCGTCGAAGGCTTCGGCGAAGAGCCTGACGCCGTCATCGAGGAGTTGGGCGGTCACCTCGGGCATGGAGATGCCCAGCTGGGCGAGCGTGTCCATCGCAGCGTTCGCCTCGTGTACGTTCTCCGTCAGGCTTGCGCGCGAACGGCCGTGATCGCGGAAAGCGTCGAGCGTGGCCGGCGGCATCGTGTTTACGGTGTCGGGGCCGATCAGCTCTTCGACGTAGACGACGTCGCGGTACGCGGGATTCTTGGTGCCGGTGCTCGCCCATAGGACACGTTGCGTCTTCGCGCCTCTCGCGGCCAGCGCCTCCCAGCGGGGACCGCTGAAGAGGTGAAGGTACTTCTGGTACGTCTGTTTTGCGTTGGCGATGGCAATCTTCCCCATGAGGCTGGACAACAGCACCTGCTCTCGGGTGCTGCTGGCAGCCTTCATGCGCGCCGCGAGCAGCCGATCGACCGCTGAGTCGATGCGGCTCACGAAGAAGCTGGCGACGCTGGCGACACGGCTCACGTCGCCGCCGTCGCGTGCCAGCGATTCCACGCCTGCCACGTAGGATTCGACAACCCGCTCGTACGCGGCCTGCGAGAACAGCAGCGTGACATTGACGTTGATACCGTCGGCAATCAACTGCCGTACCGCGGGCACGCCTTGCGGCGTCGCCGGCACCTTGATCATGAGGTTCGGCCGGTCGACGGCCCGCCACAAGCGTCGCGCCTCTTCGAGCGTGCGTTGGGTGTCCCGCGCAAGCTTGGGCGACACTTCCAGGCTCACGTAACCGTCCCGCCTCTGCGAGTGTTCGTAGACCGGCCGCAGCACGTCGGCCGCGTCGCGAATGTCGCGCACGACGATGCGCTCGTACAGCGTATTGCCGTCGACATGGCGGGCATCGGCGGCGCTCAGGATGTCCTGGTAGTCCGTACTGCCGGCGACGACCTTTGCAAAGATCGCTGGATTGGACGTGACCCCGCAGACGCTGTCTTCTTCGACCAGACGTTGCAGCTCGCCGCTGAGGACCAGCCTGCGGTGGATGTAGTCGAGCCAGACCGATTGACCGTAATCGGACAAAGCGCGCAATGGGTTGGCCTTTTCCATGGTGCCCTCGGTCGCTGGCAACCTGGACGGGAGCTTCTCTCAGCAAAACATTACTGCGACGCCTCGGCTCCTGCAGAGCGGACGCCGACCTCATCATATGCGCTGACGGGACCGGAGAGTTGAGGCGGGTCAAACTGTCCAGCGAAGTCCGGCGGCCTCCGGGTTTGGTGCGTCACGTGCGAGCCCTACGGTTGCGCCGCAGCATGCCCCTTCAATTCGCCGGCTCCGCCCTCGGAATCGTCCAGAGGCCTCCCGCAGACGGTTGCCGTGGTGGAACCGCTCCGCCGTTTGAGGGAAATCAATCCCGCAGGCCGCAGCCTCGGTCAACTTGCCACCGGCTCTTTCCCCTCACGCTTGTGAGCCTGGCTGCGCATCGCCTGAGTGCGGGGCGACACGCAGGCCGGAGGAGGAGGTCGTCGGTGACCGGAACGGGACCGACGCTCGGAACGAAGCTCGCGGGGATTCAACGAGCCGCCGGCGAGGCCGCGGTGCTCGAGCGGCTCTCCTTTGAGCGCCTCGCGGATCTTGGGCGCGCCCCAGCTCTCGTGCTCCTTCGTCAGTTTCACGATCAGCTTCTCGATCTGGAATGGCAATCGGTTGGCCCCAGAGCCGGACGCGGCACCCACCGCGGTTCGCGCGATCCTGACGTCCGTCAACACACTGCGGGTTGAACGGTGGAGGATTCGTTCCGACGCCGAGTCGCGAGTGCGAAGCGGGCACAGCGCGTGGCACGTAATTCGGGGGTCGCGCGGCGCATTGCGACGTGACGGCTCCGAATACCGACATTCGTGCTTCGACTTTTCCACCAAAGGAGGTGAACATGGCCGTGAATGTGATCGCGTCGGCCGTCGAAAAGGCCGCCGCACAACCCCACGCACGCAAACAGTCTCCCGCATCCACACAGCCCGTAATGGAGGACACTCCTCAGGGGTCTAGCATTGGCGCCGATGAGCGCGAGCGCATGATCCGAGACGCAGCGTATTTGCGCTATCAGCAGGGCGGCTGCGTCGACGGCCACGATGTGGAGGACTGGCTCTCGGCCGAAGCCGAAGTCGACGCGCGCCTCATCGCCGAGCTCAGGGTACAGTAGCGAGCCAACTGGGCGCCCGTGCCCAGCGGCAAGACGGGGGCCGCGGGCAGGGCAGATCGGCGTCAGTGAGCGTACGCCGTCAGGTCGCCGGCAACCGTCCGAGAAGCCGGGCACAACGAGGACGACGCACCAGGCTTTGAGGCGCATCCAGCAGAGGGTGTGCCCCGCTTTCTCCGGACGCGAAGGGCGCAAGGCTCGAACCCATGGGGATCTCACCGCTCGCTGGGAAACCGGCCCCCAAAGGACTGCTGGTCGACGTGACCCGGCTCGAGCGGGAATATTTCGAGCGCAAGCCCGACCTCGGCGACCCGAACCAGCTGGTGAGCTTCGGCACCAGCGGGCACCGCGGCTCGCCGCTGCACGGCTCGTTCACCGAAAACCACATCCTGGCCATCACCCAGGCGATCTGCGATTACCGCCGCAGCCAGGGCAGCGGCGGACCGCTCTACATGGGCAAGGACACGCATGCGCTGTCCGGGCCGGCTCAGCGCACTGCGCTGGAGGTTCTTGCCGCGAACGGCGCGCAGACGGTGATCCAACGCGATGACGGCGTGACACCCACGCCGGTCATCTCGCGAGCCATTCTCGTCTACAACCGCGGTCGCAAGGAGCAGCACGCGGACGGCATCGTCATTACGCCGTCGCACAACCCGCCCGAAGACGGCGGCTTCAAGTACAACCCGCCTGACGGCGGTCCGGCGGACACGGACGTGACGCGGTGGATCCAGGATCGCGCCAACCAGCTGCTGCGCGAGGCCAACAAGGGTGTGAAACGCGTCCCGCTCGCGGTGGCCATGAAGGCGGCGACCACGCGGCAAGAGGATCTGGTCTTGCCCTACGTCAACGACCTGCGCAATGTCGTCGACATGGACGTGATCCGTACTGCCGGCCTAAGGCTCGCCGTCGACCCGCTCGGCGGCGCCGCGGTGCATTACTGGGAGCCGATCAACGACATCTACGGGCTAAGCATCACGGTCGTGAATCCGGAAGTCGACCCGACCTTCTCGTTCATGACCGTCGACCACGACGGCAAGATCCGCATGGACTGCTCCAGCCCGTACGCGATGGCGCGACTCGTCGAGCTGAAGAATCAGTACCGCGTCGCCTTCGCCAACGACCCGGACGCCGACCGGCACGGCATCGTAACGCCCTCCGTCGGGCTGATGAATCCCAATCACTATCTCGCGACCGCTATCCGGTACCTGCTCACGAACCGCCCGCGCTGGCCCGTGGATGCCGCCGTGGGCAAGACACTCGTCAGCAGCAGCATGATCGACCGGGTGGTGAAGCAGCTTGGTCGCCGGCTGTGCGAGGTGCCCGTCGGGTTCAAATGGTTCACGCCGGGGTTGCTGGACGGCTCATTCTGCTTCGGCGGCGAAGAGAGCGCCGGTGCGAGCTTCCTGCGTCATGACGGCACGGTGTGGACGACCGACAAGGACGGCCCCGTCATGAGCCTGCTCGCGGCCGAGATCACTGCACGCACCGGCAAGGACCCAGGCGAGCACTACCGCGAACTCACAGCCCAATTCGGCACGCCCTACTACACGCGCATCGATGCGGCGGCGACTCCGGAGCAGAAGGCGCGGCTCGGAAGACTCGCGCCGGATGCCGTGACGGCCGCCACGCTCGCCGGCGAGCCGATCACGGCCAGGCTGACCAAGGCGCCGGGCAACAACGCCCCGATCGGCGGCCTCAAGGTGGTGGCGGCGAACGGCTGGTTCGCCGCCCGGCCTTCCGGCACCGAGAACATCTACAAGATCTACGCGGAGAGCTTCAAGGACGAGCGGCACTTACAGGCGATCGTGAACGAGGCGCAGCAGATCGTGGACAACGCTTTGTGCGACGTACGGTAGGGCGTTCTACGGTTTGGGAGCGCTTCTTCCCAGGACGGTGCGTTGAAGAGGGCGAGTTAGCGAATAAAGCATCGAGATGGCATTGCCAGAACCCCATTACCCAGCGCCCGGCCTGGAAGGCTCTCGAGGCCCACTACTAGGGGATGCGGGGCCTGCATCTACGCAAGCTGTTCGGGCCCCACTGCCGCCAAACGACCATCAGTTGTCTTGTTGAATCGGCAGGACGCGTAGATTCCCGACAGGCGCAGGTGGATGAGCCACCGGTAGCCGTGGAAGTTGAATACGACCGGCCGGTCGACGAGGTCGTGCCGCGGCGTGCCCGGCGAGGGCATCAGCGAGGTGCTGGTGCTCGAGGATATCCGTCGCGCCGCCGACCTGCTGCGCGCGGTTCACCGAGGTAGCGGGCGCGCCGTGACGGCTACGTGAGCATCGAGGTCTCGCCGCGACTCGCGTACGTAGAACTACTTCAGCCCGCTGGCGTGGAGCAAAGCGGAAGGGGTATGGATCTCGTGTCCCCGGCAACCGGTTCGCTTATTGACGGCCGTCAATCAGACGTGGTTGTTCTACGATAGAATTTTCGGTCGTCGCACGGCGCAGTTGTATGACTGGAAGAAACGAGTCCAGCAACAAGGGGTTGGCGCTCTCCGGCTGTCGCTCACTGGTGCACCGATCTGTAAACCATCCCTTACATCACAATGGCAGAGCGCTCCGCCCGGGCCCGTTCCTCGGCTGCGCCGAATCCGGTGCGGGTGCGCTTCGATCGGTTCGAGCTCGACGAGGCGAATGCGCGCCTCCTGCGCGACGGAAGCGCCGTCGCGCTCGCGCCGACGCCGTTCGCCGTGCTGTGCGCGCTCGCGCGGCAACCAGGCGCGCTGCTCACCAAGCACGCGTTGCTCGACGACGTCTGGGGCCACCAGTTCGTTAGCGAATCGGTCCTGAAGACGGTCATCAGCGAGCTCCGGACGGTGCTCGACGACGATGCCCGCCACCCGCGCTTCATCGAAACCGTCTCGCGGCGAGGCTATCGCTTCATCGCGCCGGCGACCGCGGTGCAAGCCGCGTCGCCGGCGCTGGAAACCGTTTCGGAAATCGGCTTCCTGCATTCGCCGTTCTTCGTCGGCAGGGCAGACGCGCTCTCACGACTTCGCCGCGCTTGGGACGCGGCGTGCAACGGCAAGCGCGCGCTGGTCTGGGTCGCAGGCGAACCGGGCATCGGCAAGACGACACTGATCGAGCAATTCGTCGCGGGCCTCGGCGACGTCGCTTGTGCGCGGGGCCAGTGCGTGGAGCAGTACGGCGCCGGCGAGCCCTATCTTCCCGTCCTCGAAGCGCTCGCTGAACTGTGCCGCAGCGATGGTGCGGTTACTGCCTTGCTGCGCGCGGTGGCCCCGACGTGGCTGCTGCAACTGCCGTGGCTCAGCACGGCCGAGGAGCGCGCCGCGTTGCGACGCGAGCTTGCGGGCGTCGGGCCGGATCGCATGCTGCGCGAGATGGGCGAGCTGCTCGATCGCTACACGGAGCGCCGGCCGCTGCTCCTGGTCACCGAGGACCTGCACTGGAGCGACCGGGCGACCATTCAGCTCATCGACTACATGGCGCGGCGCCGAGGCAGCGGACGCGTCATGTGGCTATCGAGCTTGCGATTGGCCGAAGTGGTGGCGTCGGACCACCCGCTGAGTCCGTTGCGGCGGGAGCTGCGCCTGCACGGCCTGTGCGAGGAGATCGTGCTCGACCCCTTCTCGGAGACCGAGGTCGCCGACTACGTGGCGGGACGCTCGCCGGCGTTCGCGCGGGACGAAGCGTTCGCCCGCACCCTGCACGAGCGTACCGACGGCGTGCCGCTGTTCGTGGCGCACGTCCTGAGCGACGTCGTTGCGGGCACCACCGGAAGTCCTGACGACCGCGCTGCCGCCGACCGGGTCGCAAAGATGGCGGTCCCGGAAAATCTGGCCACGATCATCGATCATTACATCGCCAAGCTCGGGGAGGAGCAGCGCGCGCTGCTTTCGGCGGCCGCGGTCTGCGGCGTCGAATTCCGCGTCGGCACCATCGCGGAGGCGCTTGGGCGCGACCCCGCGGAGGTCGGCCAGACGTGCGACGCGCTCGCACGCGAGCAGCTGTGGCTCGCCGCCCCGCGTGCCGAGCAAGGCAGTGATGCACGGGAGCCGCCGTATTCGTTCAGCCACGCGCTCTTCCGCCAGGTGCTGTACGAGCGGACGGCACCCTTGGCCCGCGCGCAGCTCCATCGAAAGGTCGGCGCGGCGCTCGAACGGGAGCGCGCCGCGGGCCTGCCGGTCCTCGGGTCGGAGCTCGCGATGCACTTCGAGCGCGGGCGCGAGCCGATGACGGCAATGCGCTACTACGCCGAGGCGGCCGAAGCAGCGCTGACGCATGTGAGCCCGGCCGAATGCCTGGCCCACACCGAGCGTGCCTTGACGCTTCTCCAGCATGCGCCGAAGGGGGGCGAGCGCGACGCGCTGGAAATCGCGCACGCGACGCTCCGAGGGGTCGCCGCCGCCCATCTGTTCGGCATCAGCTCGGGCGAAGCGAAGAGCGCCTTCCAGCGCGCCCACGCGCTGCTCGGCGAGGTCCCGCGACATCCCATGCGCGGACTGCTGCTGCACGCGTTCGGGTTCGCGCTCTGCCTGCGCGCCGAGTATGCCGAGGCCCTCGCTCTGGCCGAGCGAGTCGAAGGGCTTTCAGCCGAGGCGAGCGATCCGGTCCTCCTGCTGAGCGTGTGTACCGTGCAGGGCGACGTGCACTTGCTGCAGGGCCGGCCGCGTGCCGCCCGCGCATGGCTCGAACGGGGCCTTGCTACCGTCGCATCGCTCGACGCCCCGCCGGAGCACAGCTTCGTTAGCGATCCGCAGGTCACGCTGCTCGGGCTGCTCGCCATCCAGTTGCTTCACCTGGGTCTGGTCCAGACCGCACGCGCCCGCCTCCTGGAGGCGCACACGCACGCGCGCCACATCGGACAACCGATGGCGCGGATGGTCGCCATCTGGTGCGACGCCCTCTGCGAGGTGCGGCTGGGCAATGCCGAGCGCGTGGCCGCGCTTGCCGACGACATGCAGGCGCTCGTCGACGAATTCGCGCTCGCGCAGGGTCGGAGCGCAGCCCGCTGGTTTCACGGTTGGGCCGACGCCCGGACGGGACGACCGCGCGAGGGCCATCGCCGGATCCGCGAGGCGCACGAAGAGAGCACGCGGCTCGGCATGCTGGCCGGAGGGAGCGAGAACCTCGGCTATGCGGTGGAGGCGCTCGTGCTCGCCGGCGATTGGGAGGCCGCACGACACGAGCTCCACGAAGCGCTCGAGTTCGCGGACAAGCACGAGGAGCGCGTGTATCTGCCGCAGCTCTTCCTGCTCGAGGGCACCATCGCGCGTGCTGGCGGCGATGCACCTGCCGGGCAGGCGGCGGTCCGACGGGCGATCGCCGAAGCGCGAGCGCAGGAAGCGTCCTGGCTCGAGTTGATGGCGCTCGTCGAGCTCTGCGAGCGGGACCGCGCGACGGCCGAGGACCTGCGCGCGCTTGCCGCGCTGATCGAGCGGCTTCCCGAAGCAAGGAATACAGCGCTGCTCGGCAGAGCGCTCGGGCTGATCAACGAGGCAAAGCGGGCCTGACTTGCGGGATTCGACGAGCCCGAGGCTCGCCGCCGTCCCTCCTCGAAGCCCCCGGGCCGGTCTGGGGCCCTCACCGGAGTCGGACCGAATCGCGAACGTTTCCTTACGGCTTGCGCGGGCGTGATCTCTAGCATGGGTCGCGGGTTCGACGACCTCGCGATCATGCTCGGCTACCGTTGGCTCCCGCTGTCGAACGCCGGCATCGAGCGCCCGGACCTCGGCCTCAACAGCCAGGTCATCCGGCTGGGCCTCGACGGGTTCTTCTAGAACCCATCGTGCTCACCGAATTCCGACACTAGTCCGACGTCGCGCTGACGACCCGCCGCAAGCGGCGCGCTATCCTGTACTAAATGAGGTACCCCATCGGCGCCATGAATAGACTGCCACAGCTGCCCAAGGGGCACGTGTCCATCCTGTCCCCGGTTTTCAGATACGTTCCGGCCGCGAGCACGGATCTCGCCAAGACGTTCGCGCGCATTCGGAGGCGTTTCGTCCACGACCGCTTGTACGCGTCCGGCGAGCGGCGCGCCATCGGGATCGACGCCCTGCGGCCGGGAAGGCTCGAGAGCATGGAAGGCATCGCGATCCGCCCCATCGCCCCTGCGGACAAGCCCCGCATCGTCGAAGCGTTCCATTCGCTGGAACCGGAAACCGTTTACCAGCGCTTCTTCTTTCCGAAGAAGGCGCTGAGCGAGGACGAGCTGTGCCGCCTCACCGAAGCCGACGGCGTGCGCGAGGCGGCCCTGGTCGCGACGGTCGAAACCGGAGACGGGGAGAAGATCGTCGGGCTCGGGCGCTACGTGAGCGACGGCCGGGCCGCGCAGGTCGCGTTCACGGTCGAAGAGGACTATCAGGGCCGCGGAATCGCGACGCGGCTGCTCCAGGACCTCGCGCGCATTGCGCGGCGGAACGGAATCCGGCAGTTCGAGGCCCACGTGCTGGAGGAGAACGCGCCGATGCTGAGCGTGCTGCGTCACGCGGGACTGCGCGTCGCCGAGCGCGCGGAGCAGGGCGTCGCGCACCTGACGCTCGATCTCGGCGAAGGCTGACCACGGCGGCCGGGGCGAGACCAATGGAAACGAGTGGGCTCGGCCTTCCGGCGAAGGGGTTCGCGCGACGAAAGGCCCGTATCCTCCGGCGCGCGGCCGCTGCTCGCCGCGTCCGCACAGTGGGGACACCCGGTTCCATGCCGCGCGAGGCTCCCGCGCCCGCGCGTAACGCGTGGCTCCGGGCCTTGCCGTTCGCGCTCCTGTCGTTCGCGCTCCTGTCGCTCTGGATCCTGCGGCGCTTCATCGAGCCGCTCGCGTGGGCGTCGATCGTCGCGGTCGTGACGTGGCCGCTCTACCGCCGCTTCGCGCAGCGGCTCGGGTCGACGACGTCCTCGAACGTCGCGGCGCTGCTCTTCACCGTCATCGTCGCTGCGTTCGTATTTGCGCCGATGGTGTTCGCGTTTGCCGCGCTGGTCGGCGAGACGGCCGGGCTGGCCACATGGATGCAGCAGCTCGACCGCACCGGGGTCGCGCCGCCGGCGTGGCTGCAGAGCGTGCCGCTCCTCGGCGACGTGGTGACCGAGTCCTGGCACGCCGTCGTCGGCACGCCGGGCGCATTGTCGGCTTGGCTGCATCACGCCGACTCTTCGGCGCTGCTCGGCTGGGCGCAGACGCTCGGAACCTTCATGGAGCGCCAGGTCTTCATCGGGTTCTTCATGGTCTTCGCGCTGTTCTTCGCCTACCGCGGCGGCGAGGCATTCGCCGCGGTGCTCCAACGGGTGCTGGAGGAGCGGCTCGATCCCCGCGCGCCCCGCTACGCGGCGCTCGCGGTGCGCGCAATCCGCGCGACGGTGGGCGGAATGGTCGTGCTCGCGCTCTTCGACGGCGTCGCGACCGGACTCCTCTACGCCGCGGCGGGCGTACCGCGCCCCGCAGTGTGGGGCGGCGTGACCGGCCTGCTGGCGATGCTTCCCTTCGTCGGCTATGCCGTCGTCGGCGGCGTCTGCATCGCGCTCGCGGCGCACGGTGCCGAATGGACCGCGCTCGCGGTGGCCGTGTCCGGCGCCGCGGTGGTCTTCCTCGGCGACAAGTTCATCCGCCCGCTCCTCGTCGGCAGTGCGATGAAGCTCAATCTCTTCTGGGTGCTCGTCGGCACCGTCGGCGGTTTCCAGGCCCTGGGGCTGGTGGGCGTGTTCGTCGGCCCGGTCGTGCTCGCGCTCTGCGGCGAGATGTGGCGGGAGTGGACCGCCGGAAGCAATCGGAGGATCTCTCACGCATAAGGCAATCTTCGCCTGAGCCCGAGCCGTTCACACGTTTACATTCAGAGGGAAACATCATGAGCGACATCGTCATCGCCGCCGCCGTTCGCACGCCCATCGGGTCGTTCAACGGCACCCTGAGCACGGTTCCCGCGCACTACCTCGGCCAGACCGTCATCGCCGAAGCGCTGAAGCGCGCACGCGTCGAGCCCGGGCAAGTCTCCGAGGTGATCATGGGGCAGGTCCTGACAGCGGGCCAGGGCCAGAACCCGGCACGTCAGGCGTCGATCGGCGCAGGGTTGCCGTACGAAGTGACGGCGTACACGGTCAACCAGGTGTGCGGCTCGGGCCTGCGCACCGTCGCGCTCGGATTCCAAGCGATCCGCAGCGGCGACTCGACCATCGTCGTCGCCGGCGGTCACGAAAGCATGAGCGCCGCGCCGCACTGCGCGCATCTGCGCAACGGAGTCAAGATGGGCGATCTCCCGTTCCTCGACACCATGATCAAGGACGGGCTGTGGGAGGCGTTCAACGGCTACCACATGGGCATGACGGCGGAGAACGTCGCCGAGCGGTGGAAGGTCTCGCGCGGTCGGCAGGACGAGTTCGCGTTGACGTCGCAAGCGCGCGCCGAGGCGGCGCAGAAGGCCGGACGCTTCAAGGACGAGATCGTGCCCGTGAAGATCGCGACGCGTAAGGGCGACGTGCTGGTGGATACCGACGAGTATCCGCGCCACGGCACGACCATGGATGCGCTCGCGAAGCTGCGTCCCGCGTTCGACAAGAACGGGACCGTGACCGCAGGCAACGCTTCAGGACTGAACGACGGCGCGGCAGCGACGGTGCTGATGACCGGCGACGAAGCACGCCGGCGCGGCGTACAGCCGCTGGCGCGCATCGTCTCATGGGCGACCGCGGGCGTCGATCCGGCAGTGATGGGCACCGGGCCGATCCCGGCGACGCGGCTCGCTTTGAAGCGCGCCGGCTGGAAGGTGGAAGACCTCGACCTGATCGAAGCGAACGAGGCGTTCGCGGCGCAGGCCTGCGCGGTCGCGAGCGAGCTCGGATTGAATCCCGACAAGGTCAACGTCAACGGCGGGGCGATCGCGCTCGGCCACCCGATCGGCGCCTCCGGCGCCCGGGTGCTGGTGACGCTGCTGCACGAGCTCGGCAGGCGCGAAGCGCGCCGCGGCCTGGCGACGTTGTGCATCGGGGGCGGCATGGGCATCGCGATGTGCGTCGAGCGCGCGTGACGATCTGCGGGCGGAGCAAGACATGAACGCATTCAGCAGAACCGTCATCGTCCTCGCGTTCGCGAGTCTCCTCGGCTGCGCCAGCGCCGTCGGTCAAGGCGGGCCGCCCGTCGGCGCCGAGCCGGTGGAATACGGCGTCGTCACCAGGATCGAGCCCCTTTCCCTCGAAGGCGACCATCAGCTCGGGCTCGGCACCGTCGTCGGCGCGGTGGCCGGCGGAGTGATCGGACACCAGATCGGCGGCGGTACCGGTCGCGACGTCGCTACGGTGGTCGGCGCAATCGGCGGCGGACTCGCCGGCAATGCGATCGAGAACCGCTACGTCGACCGCCGGCCGGGCCAGCAGATTTTCGTGCGGCTCGACAACGGCAAGACGGTCGCGGTCACACAGCCCGGCGAGTCCGCGCTCCGCGTCGGCGAACGGGTGATGGTGAAAGGCAGCGACACCGGAGCCCGGGTCGTCAGGGACTAGCGTCGCCGAGTCGCATCAGCGAGTCGGGACAGCACAAGAGCCGTCACGGCGCGACGGGGAACCGGACGTCACATGACCGCCTCCGGTTCCTGTGCGCCGACCCTGGCGGTCACGCAACCGAGCAGAGCGAGCAGGGCAAAGAGACGCTGGACCAGGACGCCCGCGGGTGTCTCGATCGCGTACGACTCGCGTTTCGAGTGACTGCGCCCCTTGGGTTCAGGGTGACGGCGGCCGCTACGGCAGCGGCGCAAGCTGCACTTCCACCGTCGCGCGCTTGCCGTTCCTCAGGAGGTCGATCGACACGCGCTCCGCCGGCTCGGCGCCAATGACGACGGCGGTCACGTCCTGCGCATGACGCACGGGCTTTTCGCTGAAGCGCGTGATGACGTCGCCCGCTTCAATCCCGGCGCGATCCGCCGGCCCGCCGAACTCCAGCGCGATTACGCGAGCACCTTCGCCGCGGATCGGCGGTGCCGTCCACAGGCCCAGCCAGGCACGTGCGACGCGCCCCTTCGTCTTCAGGATCGCGGCGACCTTCTGCACCAGGTCCACCGGTATGGCGAACCCGATGCCTTCCGATCCCCCGCTGTGCGAGAGGATCAGGGTGTTGATCCCCACCAGGCGGCCCGCCGTGTCGACGAGCGCGCCGCCCGAGTTGCCGGGATTGATCGCCGCGTCGGTTTGAATGAAGTTTTCGACCGGGATCGCTCCCTTGCGCACGATGGCGCTGACGATGCCCTGCGTCACCGTCTGCCCGATCCCGAGCGGGTTGCCGACGGCCAGCACGACGTCGCCCACTGCGACTTCCTCGAGGTCCGCGATTGCGATCGGACGCAGGTCGCCCGCGTCGATCTTCAGCAGCGCGAGATCCGAGGCCGGATCGGCCCCGACGAGGCGGGCCGCATGAATGGGGCCGTCCGACAGCGCGACGACGAGCTCGGTCGCATCCCGCACGGCATGATGGTTGGTCACCACGTATCCGTCGGCGCTCAGGATGACGCCCGAGGCGAGGCCCTTCGTCTGTACGGCCGGGACGAACGGCAGCGGTCGCGGCACGGTGTGCGCCGCGTACACGGTGACGACCGACGGCGCCGCGCGCGCAACGGCAACACGATAGCCGACGACGGCCGGCTCGGCGCAGGACGGCGACGGCGACTGGGCTGCCGCGCTACGCGCATCCACGAGCGCGTACGCGCCGACGGCGACCGCGACGGCGAGCGTCGCCACGATCGACCTATGAAACGAGCGGATCATCGGCTCGAAGCGGGCCCGACGCGAAGGCGCTGGCGACCCCTTCTGTTCGCGCGTCACGCCGGGCCTGGCTTGGCTTTCGAGCATGAAGAGCATGGGAGAGATTGAATTCCACGGTTGACGAGAGTGGTGCCGAATCTACCGGCTTCGCCGCATCGAGTCGTAAGGAAGAAGTCGTCATTCGGTCGGAACCGCGGGCGCCCCCGAAGCGATCCGGACCGAACGCCGACCATTTGCTGACGACTCGGAGGAACGCGCGGGCTAGTGTCGCAGCATGACTTGTGCTCGATCGATCGACGTCACCGGCGCCAAAACGCCGGGGGGCGGCGACTTCCACACCCATTCCGGAGGCATGCAATGGACGCGGGCGAAAAACTGTCCCTGAGCTACGACATCTCGGAGCGCATCACGCGCAACCTGCAACAGCGGATCCAGGTCGCGAACGAGCGCTTCCGGGCGCGAACCCAGAAGGTCTTCGGCAGGCTCGCGGAAGCGCCGGCGGCGGGACTGGCCGCGGCGTGGTCGGCATGGCCGCAGTACGCGCTCGACGCCGCACAGCGTGCGGTGATCTTCTGGGACACGCTGCGCCAGCGCGGCAACAACTACGTCGAGCACGAAGAGCAGGGAAACCCGCCCGTGCTGCGCTTCCAGTACGAGGTGCTCGTCGACGGCCGGACCCTCGAACGGCCGGTCAACTACGCGCTCGTGCGCATCGTGCCGCCCGAGGGCGTGACGGTCGATCCCCGGCGACGCCCCTACATCATCATCGATCCGCGCGGCGGCCACGGCCCCGGCATCGGCGGCTTCAAGGACGACTCGCAGGTCGGCGTCGCGCTGCGCGCGGGGCATCCGGTCTACTTCGTCATCTTCTTCCGCGACCCGGAGCCGGGCCAGACGCTCAACGACGTGTGTGTGGCCGAGCGGGAGTTCGTCCACAAGGTGCGCGAACTGCATCCGGACAGCCCGAAGCCGGCGATCGTCGGCAACTGCCAGGCCGGCTGGGCCGCGATGATGCTCGCGGCCTCGGACCCCGACGACACCGGTCCGATCGTCGTCGTCGGCGCGCCGATGTCGTACTGGGGCGGCGCCTGGCGCGAGGGCGAAGGCGACAACCCGATGCGCTACGCCGGCGGGATGCTCGGCGGCACGTGGCTCGCGTCGCTCGCCGCGGACCTCGGCCACGGCAAGTTCGACGGCGCGCATCTCGTCCAGAACTTCGAGTACCTGAATCCCGCCAACACGTTCGTCGACAAGTACTACCAAGTGTTCGCGAACGCCGACACCGAGCCGCCGCGCTTCCTGGAGTTCGAGCGCTGGTGGGGCGGGTACTTCCTGATGAACCGTGAGGAGATGGACTGGATCACGGGCAATCTCTTCGTCGGCAACCGGCTCTGGTCGGGGGGGGTGAAGGGGCCGCGCGGCGAAGTCTTCGACCTGCGCAAGATCCGCTCGCCGATCATCCTGTTCGCCTCGCTCGGCGACAACATCACCCCGCCGCAGCAGGCGTTCAACTGGGTGGCGGACGTGTACGGCAGCACCGAGGAGATCAAAGCGAACGGCCAGGTCATCGTCGGCCTGATGCACGAGTCGGTCGGCCACCTCGGCATCTTCGTGTCCGGGGCGGTCGCGAAGAAGGAGCACGCGGAGATCGTCTCGGCGATGAAGTCGATCGAGCTGCTCGCGCCGGGCCTGTACGGCATGGAGATCCGCGAACAGGCCGGCGCCACCGGCAAGCCCGAGTACGAGGTCGAGTTCCACGAGCTGCGCCTCGAAGACGTCGTCGCGAAGCTGAACCGCATGCAGCGCATCGACGAGAAGCCGTTCGAGGCGGTCGCCGCGGTCGCGGACTTCAACCAGCGCGCCTACGAGCTCTTCGCCCAGCCCTTCGTGCAGGCGCTGTCGAACGAGTTCGTCGCCGACACGGGCCGGCGCCTCCATCCGCTGCGCGCGCAGCGCTGGATGTTCTCGGATTTCAACCCGTGGCTCGCCTGGCTCCCGTACGCCGCGCAGTGGGTGAAGGCGCAGCGCCAGCCGCTCCCCGCGGATCATTCGCTGCGCACTGCAGAGGCGGGTGTCGTGGAGCTCGCCAGCGCCGCGCTCGACTACTCCCGCGCGCTGCGCGACGCCTTCACCGAGGCGGCGTTCTTCCACGTCTACGGCAACCTGTTCTCGCTCTACATCGCAGACCGGCCGACGGTGGAACCCCCGGCGGCGGCACCTGCCGATCCACGCGAGTTGCCGGTGGTGAAAGAGGCGCTCGCGTCGATCGACAAGGGCGGCTACCCGGAAGCCTTCGCGCGCGTCGCCTATCTGGTCGCCCGGCGCGAGGACGTGCCGCTCTCGCACCTCGAGGCGGGGCGAAAGCTCACGGAGACCTACGCGGAGTTCCTGCCACCGATGCCGCTCGAGGAGTGGCGCCGGGTCCTCGGCGCGCAGCAGATCATCGTCACCTACGAACCGGAGAAGGCCATCGAGACCCTGCCGCGGCTCCTCGCGCAGCGCGAGGACCGTGAGCGGCTCCGCACGCTGCTCGACCGGCTCGCGAACGATGCGACGTTCCGGAGCGAGGGCCTCACGACCGATCAGCGCGCGATGTTCGAGCGCGTGCGGAAGGCGCTCGGCGGGCCCGCACGTTCGACGCGCGGCCGGGCGGAACTCGTCGCGAGGGCATGAGCCATGAGCACGCAACAGGACTTTCCTCCCGCCCTGTGGGCGGAGAACCTCGAAGAGCTCGATCGCGAGATCGCGCGCATGGCGATGCTGTGCCAGGTGAAGATCCTGGAGCCCGGGGTGCTGGCGCGCGTCCTCAAGAAAGACCGGTCCGTGTGCGGCACCGACAACCCGCCGGCGTTCGACAAGCTTCACGGCCTGCTGAAGGTGCATCTCGCGATCCGCGAGAAATCGACCGAGTCGCTCGGGCAGTCCCGAACGCTCGCGATCGAGGACTACGTCGTGGGGCGGCTGAAGAAGTCCTTCCCCGATCTAGGCGAGTGGCCGCCGGCCTGACGTCGCGGCGAAGCGGTTCCGACGGAACGGCGACCCTTCCCTGACGACTCGATGCGCGCCCCCGACTACGCTGTCCGCAAATCGAGGACCCATCGTGAACACTTCTCTCACCAAGGCACTTCTATCGTGCGCGGTCGCCGCGCTCCTTTCCGCCTGCTCGGGCGAGAAACCGCCCGAGCCGCTGCGCACCGTCCGCACGGCCGAGATCCGCTACGACAAGGCCCAGGAAACGAACCGCTACACCGGCACGGTGCAGGCGCGCCACGAGGTGGACCAGGCGTTCCGCGTAGGCGGCAAGATCGTCGCGCGCAAGGTTGACGTCGGCCAGTCGGTCCGCGAGGGCGAGGTGCTGGCGGTGCTCGACGACACCGACTACCGGCTCGTGGAGGAAGCGGCGCGCCAGCAGCTGAACGCCTCGCTCACAACGAGCCGGCAGGCCGAGTCGGACCGGAAGCGGAACCAGGAGCTGATCGGGGACGGCGCGGTCAGCAGCTCGGAGGACGAGCACACGCAGAGCAGCGCGCAGCAAGCGCGAGCGGCGGCGGAGGCCGATGCGAGAAAGCACGAGCTCGCCCGCAACCGGCTGCAGTACACGGTCCTGCGCGCGTCGCGAAGCGGCGTCGTCACCGCGGTGCGCGCCGAAGCGGGACAGGTCGTCGCCGAGGGGCAACCGGTGATCTCGATCGCGAACCCGGGCGAACCGGAGATCGTCGTCGACGTGCCCGAAGACCAGGTCGCGACGTTCAAGGTCGCGCAGTACCAGGCGTCGCTGAACGCCATGCCGGACCAGGCGTTCGACGTCGCCCTGCGCGAGCTCGCGCCGCAGGCGGCGTCGCAGACCCGCACGTACCGCGCACGACTGAAGCCCGTCACCCCGCGGCCCCTGCCGCTCGGTGCCACCGCGACCCTCGTCGCGCAGCGTCCCGCCGGCGACACAGCGGTGGCGGCGATCCCCGCCGGCGCGATCACTCAAGCGAACGGTAAGCCGGCCCTCTGGGTGGTGCGTCGCGAGGGCGGCGAGGCCGTCGCGACCGTGCAGCTGACCCCCGTGTCGCTGCACGGGTACCGCAACGACGAGGTGCTCGTCTCCGGGCTGCCGGCCGGCGAGCTCGTCGTCACAGCGGGCGTGCAGAAGATGGCGCCGGGCCTGCGCGTCGCGCTCGCCGGCGGCGCGGGCAACGACGTCGCGAAGGCCGCCCGATGAAGTCCTTCAACCTCACCGAATGGGCGCTGAACCACCGCGCTTTCGTGCTGTTCCTGATCCTCGTGATCGGCGTGGGCGGCACGCTCAGCTTCACCAGGCTCGGTCAGCTCGAGGACCCGAACTTCTCGGTGCCCTCGATGACGGCCATGATCTACTGGCCGGGCGCCTCGGCGCAGCAGATCCAGGACGAGGTGCTCAACCGCATGGAGAAGAAGTTCGAGCAGCTCGACCACTACGAGAAGGTCGTCACGTTCGCGCGCCAGGGCTTCGGCGGCATGACGCTCAGCGTGTGGGGCAGCACCTCGAAGGCGGACCAGCGCGAAGCCTGGTACCAGGCGCGCAAGAAGTTCAACGACATCAAGCTCGAGCTGCCCGAGGGCGTCATCGGCCCGATCTTCAACGACGAGTACGGCGACGTGGCCGGGGTGCTGTATGCCCTCAAGAGCGATGGCATCGGGCATGCCGAGCTGTCCGACATCGCGGAGGTCATCAAGCGCCGACTGCTGAAGGTGCCGATGGTCAAGAAGGTGGACATCTACGGCAAGCAGGGCAAGAAGGTCTACGTCGAGTTCTCTCACCAGCGGCTGGCCGCGCTCGGCATCACGCCGATCATGATCGCGGAAAGCCTGCGCAACCAGAACTCCGTTATCCACGCGGGCTCGATCGACACGCGCGGCGACCGCGTGCTCGTGCGCGTGAGCGGCCAATTCAGCACCCTGGACGACATCAAGAACGTCCCGATCACGGCCGGGGGCCGCACGATCAAGCTCGGCGACTTCACGACCATCACGCGTGGCTTCGAGGATCCGCCCACCTACACGGTGCGCCACGACGGCCAGCAGGTGCTGATGCTGGGCATCGTGATGACCAATGACGGCAACATCGTGGACCTCGGCAAGGCGATCGCGAGTGCGGTCACCAAGATCCAGGGGGAGCTTCCGCACGGTGTGGAGCTCGAGCGCGTCGCCGACCAGCCCACCACGGTGAGCGAGTCGCTCTTCGAGTTCGAGCGCTCGCTGCTCGAGGCGCTGGCAATCGTGCTCGCGGTGAGCCTGCTCAGCCTCGGCTGGCGCACGGGCATCGTCGTCGGGCTCTCCGTTCCGATCGTGCTGGGAGCCGTCGCTCTCGTGATGCTCATGATGGGCTGGAACCTCGAGCGCGTCTCGCTCGGCTCGCTGATCATCGCACTGGGCCTGCTCGTCGATGACGGCATCATCGCGGTGGAGATGATGGTGGTCAAGATGGAGCAGGGCTGGGATCGGGTCAAGGCAGCGGCTTTCTCCTACTCGGCGACCGCGATGCCGCGGCTGACCGGAGCGCTGATCACCGTCGCGGGCTTCATGCCGATCGGGTTCGCGAAATCGGTGACCGGCGAGTACGCAGGCGGCATCTTCTGGATCGTCGGCACCGCGGTGATCTTCTCCTGGTTCGTCTCCGGGCTGATCACGCCCTACCTTGCGGTCAAGATGCTGCCGCAGAACTTCGGCCAGCATCACCAAGGCGCCGACCCGTACGACACGCCCTTCTACCGCAAGCTGCGCCGGCTGATCGACCTCGCGTTGGAGCGGCGGTGGTGGGTCATCGGCGCCACCGCCACCGCGCTCGCGTTGGCGTTGCCCGCCATGAAGCTCGTGCCGCAGCAGTTCTTCCCGGCCGCTACACATCCCGAGCTGATCGTCGAGCTGCGGCTGAAGGAAGGCGCTTCGTTCGCCGCGACCACCGAGCAGGTGAAGAAGATGGAGGAGGTGCTCAAGAAGGACGAGGACGTCAAGTTCTTCACCGCGTACACGGGCGCCGGCGCGCCGCGCTTCTATCTCGCATTCACCCCCGAACTGCCGAATCCGGGCTATGCCGTCTTCGTCGTCATGACCAAGGACCTCGAAGCGCGCGAACGGGTGCGCTCGCGCCTGATGGGCAGCGTCAGCGAGCAGTTCCCGGAGGTGTGGGTGCGCACCTGGCGGCTGGAGATGGGTCCGCCGGTCGGCTTCCCGGTGCAGTTCCGCGTCGTCGGTCCGGACACGCAGAAGGTGCGGGCGATCGCGCGCGAGGTAGAACAGGTCGTGGCGTCCAGTCCCCAGGTGCGCGACGTGCAGCTCGACTGGAACGACCCGGTGCGAGCCTTGAAAGTGGACCTCGACCAGGACAAGGCGCGCGCGCTCGGCCTGGCGCCGGCCGACATCGCCCTGGTAACGCAGACGGTGATGAACGGCGCCACGCTGTCGCACCTGCGCGAGTATGAAGACCTGATCGACATCGTCGCCCGCGCCGTGCCCTCCGAGCGGCTCGATCTCGACACGCTGAAGGACGTCAATCTCTTCACGCGCCAGGGCACGGTCGTGCCGCTCTCGCAGGTCGCGCGTGTCCGCTACGAACTCGAAGAGCCGGTGTTGTGGCGGCGGAATCGCGACATGGCCATCACCGTGCGCGCCGACGTCAAGGACGGCGAGCAGGGCGTGACGGTGACGCAGGCCATCCGCCCGCAGCTCAAGGATATCGAAGCGAAGCTGCCGTTCGGTTACCGCATCGACGTCGGCGGCGCGGTCGAGGAAAGCGACAAGGCCAACAAGGCACTGGCTGCCGTCGCGCCCGTGATGATCGTGACGATCCTCGTCATCCTGATGCTGCAATTGCAGAGCATGTCCCTGATGGCAATGGTGTTCATGACCGCGCCGCTTGGACTGATCGGGGTGGTTATCGCGCTGCTCGTGGCGCGCGCGCCGCTCGGATTCGTCGCGATCCTCGGCATCATCGCGCTCTCCGGAATGATCATGCGCAACTCGGTCATTTTGATCGACCAGATACAGTCCGAGATCGCCGAGGGACTCGATGGGTGGAACGCGGTGGTGGAAGCCGCCGTGCACCGGACCCGCCCGGTGGTGCTGACGGCGGCAGCCACCGTGCTCGCGATGATTCCGCTCACTCGCAGCGTGTTCTGGGGGCCGATGGCGATCGCCATCATGGGCGGCCTCACCGTCGCGACGCTGCTCACGATCTTCTTCGTGCCTGCGCTCTACGCCGCGTGGTTCAAAGTCCGGCGCGCGGCGGCACCGAGCGCCACCGCCGTGCCGCCTGCCGCCGGTCACGGGGAACCGGTAGGAGCGCCAACATGACCCTCAACGCCGAATCCAAGTACCCGACCCGGCGCACGTACGTCCTGAAGGTGCGCGGCGATGCGCAGCCCGATGCGCTCGCGGGCCGTCTCGAGAACCTCGTGACCGGCCGCCAGCACGAATTCGGCTCCGGCCGAGAGCTGCTCGACGCCATCGCGGCGGAGCTGGCGGCGGGCCGCGACGGACGCACCGACGGGTGACCATCATGAACGTACGAATCCTTGTCCTCGCCTGCGCAACCGCCGTAGCCGGGCTGACCTTGGGATGCTCCCTCGCGCCGGACTACCGGCGGCCCGAGTTGCCGGTGACCAACGAGTACCCGGCCGATGCGCCGATCACGCCGGGCGCGAAGCCCGAGGCACACCCCGCTGCCGAGGTCGCGTGGCGCGACTACTTCACCGACCCGCAGCTGCAGGCGATGATCGCGCAGGCGCTCGACCACAACCGCGACCTGCGCGTGGCCGCCCTGCGCGTGCTCGAAGCGCGCGCGGCGTTCCAGATCCGCCGCGCCGACCAGTTCCCGACCCTGGACGCGACCGCCGGCGAGACCCGGGCGCGGATTCCGGGGCAGTTCACCGGGACAGGGCCGACCACCGCCGCCATCTGGGACGTCGGCGTGAGCGTCGTCGGGTGGGAGCTCGACTTCTGGGGCCGCGTGCGCAACCTCAAGGACGCCGCGCTCGAGGAATTCCTCGCCACCGACTCCGCCCGGCGCGCCGTCACCGTGACGATCGTCGGGCAGGTCGCGGACGGCTATTTCACCTTGCGCGAGCTCGACGAGCGCATCGTGATTGCGCGCGACACCATCCGCACTCGCGAGGAGTCGCTGCGCATCTTCAACCGCCGTCACCAGGTCGGCACCGCCAACCGCCTGGACGTGACGCAGGTCGAGACGCTGCTCACGCAGGCGCAGACGCTCGGCGCGCAGCTCGAGCAGCAACGCGCGGCGCAGGCGCATGCGCTCACGCTGCTCGTCGGCACGCCGCCGGCGGGTCTGTCGGACCGCGCGAGCCTCAACGACTCGGCCCTCATGAACGAAGTGCCGGTCGGGCTGCCGTCGGACCTGCTCCAGCAACGGCCCGACATCGTCGCCGCCGAGCACCGGCTGAAGGCGGCGAACGCGAACATCGGCGCGGCGCGCGCGGCCTTCTTTCCGCGCATCACGCTCACCGGGTTCTTTGGCACGGCGAGTCCCGAGCTCTCCGGCCTGTTCGACGGCGGCACGAAGGCGTGGCTCTTCATGCCGCAGATCTCCCTGCCGATCTTCGACGGTGGCCGAAGGCAGGCCAACCTCGACGTGGCGAAGGTGCGCACCGACGCGGCGGTCGCCGAGTACGAGCGCACGATCCAGAGCGCGTTCCGCGACGTCGCCGACGCGCTCTCGGCGCGGCGCTGGCTCGCCGAGCAGATCGCGATCCAGCGGCGCGCGGTCGCGGCCCAGCAGGAGCGCGCCCGGCTGGCGCAGATGCGCTACGACCGCGGCAGCGCGTCTTTCCTGGAAGTGCTCGATGCGCAGCGCGACCTGCTCACCGCGGAGCAGCTGCTGGTGCAGGAACGGCGGGCGCTGCTCTTTAGCCGCGTCGCGCTGTACGCCGCGCTCGGCGGCGGTAGCCAGCATTACGGCGAGCCGCCGGAGCCGACCGGGCGGTACGAAAAGCAGGCGGAGGCGACGCGATGACGCCCGCTCGGCCCATGACGAAAGGAGAGCATCCATGGCCAACACGATGAAGGCGGCTGTCGTCCGCGAGCTCGGTAAGCCGCTCGAAATCCAGGAAGTACCCGTTCCGGAACCGAGGGAGAACCAGATCCTCGTCCGCATCGCGGCAACCGGGATCTGCCACACCGACCTCCACGCCGCCAAGGGCGACTGGCCCGTCAAGCCGAACCCGCCCTTCATCCCCGGTCACGAAGGCGTGGGGACGGTCGCCGCCACCGGCCGCGCCGTCCGCAGCGTCAAGGAGGGCGATCGCGTCGGCATTCCATGGCTGCATACGGCCTGCGGGTACTGCTCGTACTGCCGGACCGGGTGGGAGACGCTGTGCGGGTCGCAGCTGAACAGCGGCTATTCGGTGAACGGCAGCTTCGCCGAATATGCCCTCGCCGATCCGAACTACGTGGGTCGCCTCCCGGAGTCCCTCGAATGGGGTCCGGCAGCGCCGATCCTCTGCGCCGGGTTGACGGTCTACAAGGGACTCAAGGAGGCGGAGGTGAAGCCGGGCGAATGGGTGGCGATCTCGGGAATCGGCGGTCTCGGCCACATGGCGGTTCAATACGCCAAGGCGATGGGCATGCACGTCGCCGCCGTGGATGTGCATCCAGAGAAGCTCGAGCTCGCCAAATCACTCGGTGCCGAGATCGTTCTCAACGCGCAGCTCACGGACGTCGCGGCCGAGATGCAGAAGCTCGTCGGCGGCGCTCACGGCGCGCTGGTCACGGCGGTCTCGCCGAAGGCCTTCGAACAGGCCTTCGACATGCTGCGGCCCCGCGGCACGATGTCGCTGGTCGGCCTGCCGCCGGGCAGGATGTCGCTGCCGATCTTCCAGACGGTTCTGAAGCGCATCACCGTGCGGGGCTCCATCGTCGGAACGCGTCAGGACCTGGATGAGGCGCTCGCCTTCGCAGGCAGCGGGGCCGTCTCCGCCCACTTCTCCTGGGACAGGCTCGAGAAGATCAACGACATCTTCGCGCGCATGGAGGATGGCAAGATCGACGGACGCATCGTCGTGAAGATGCAGTGACCGGCGATGGCGTAGCCCGAGCCTGAGGAATCACTGCCATGGATCCCGCGATCGTCGGTGCACTCGCGGCGGTGCTCGGGTCGCTGGCCGGCGGCTCGGCTACGGTCGCGGCCGGCTGGGTGACGCAACGGACGCAAGGCAGGCGCGAGGTGATCCAGGCGGACATCCGCGAGCGCGAGCAGCTCTACAGCCGCTTCATCGGCGAGTGCTCGAGGCTTCTCCTCGACGCGCTGGACCACACCTTCGAGGAGCCGCAGAAGCTCGGAAAAGCCTACGATCTGCTCAACCGGATCCGGCTTTCCGCGTCCGATGCGGTGTTGGCCGAGGCGGAGCGCATCGTGCGGCGAATCGCGGGCCAGTACTTCGAGCCCAATCTTTCCCCCGAGCAGGTGCGCGCGCTCCTCAAGGCGGAGGGCAGCGACCCGCTGCGGCCGTTCGGCGAGGCCTGCCGGGCCGAGCTCAAGGCGCTGCGCGCCGACTTTTAGCGGCGCGCCCGCGCGAACCCGAGCCCGCCGAGATGACCCCGAACCGCGATCAGGGTGCGCCGCCCCGGGAATTGCTCCGGATTCAGGGCGACGCGTTGGTCGTGCGGATGCCGGGCGCCGGTATCGACGCCTCCTGGCTTGCGCGACCGCTCGAGGACCTGGGGCTCGCTCGTGGCGGTGCGGTGCACGCGCTGCGCGTCGAGAGCCCGCCGGGATGGCGCTGGGGCACCGCGGACGCCGCGTTCCTCGCGCGAGTCCTGCAACGGCTCGACGGAGGCGAAAAGGCAGTCGGCGTCCTCGGACTGCCGCATAACCTGGGCACGCTGCTCGAGCTCGCGCGCACGAAGCCGGCCGTTCGCGAAGGCGCTCCCGCGATCGGCGGGGGACTCGTCGAGCGGGTCGGCGCGCTGGCGACGGAGCGCGCAGGCAGCCTGCGGCAGTTCATGGATGGGCTCGGACAGGTGGTGCTGCTGCTGCCGCGATTCGGCGCCGGCCGCGCGCGGGTACGCTCCGCCGAGATGCTGGAGGTTCTGGCGGAGTCGAGCAGCCGGGCCGTGCTCATCGTCGGTGTCGTCAACGTCCTGATGGGGGCCATCCTCGCCTTCGTGGGCGCCGTGCAGCTCAAGCCGTTCGACGCCGGCATCTACGTCGCCAACCTCGTCGGGATCGCCTCGGCGCGCGAGCTGACGCCCATCCTGACGGCGATCGTCCTTGCCGGCCGCACCGGCGCGAGCTTCGCCGCCCGGATCGCCACGATGCAGGGGAACGAGGAGGTCGACGCGCTCACGACGCTCGGCGTGTCCCCGGTGGAGTTCCTGGTGCTGCCGCGCGTGGTGGCGCTGAGCCTGCTGATGCCGCTCCTATACGTCTACGGGTGCGCGCTCGCGCTAGTCGGCGGGCTGTCCGTCGCAGTCCCGTTCCTCGATATGTCGGCGGTCACGTACATCATGCAGACGCAGCACGCGATTGCCTGGACGGAGTTCGCAATCGGAGGTCTCAAGGCATTCGTGTTCGGCGCACTGGTCGCGCTGATCGGGTGTCATTGCGGATTGCGCGCGGATCGCAGCGCGGCCGGCGTCGGCGCGGCGACCACCGGCGCGGTGGTCGCCTCCATCGTCACGATCATCGCCATGGATGCCGTGTTCGCCGTCTGCACGAACGCGCTGGGAATCTGACGCGATGCGCGCGCCGTCCCCGAGCCCGGCGATCAGCCTCCAGGAGGTTGCCGTCGGCTATGGTGCGCGCCCGGTCCAGAGCGGCATCAGCGTCGACATCGAGCGCGGCGAGATCTTCGCCATCGTGGGCGACAGCGGCTCGGGCAAGAGCACGCTGCTGAAGGCGATGGCGGGTCTGCTCCTGCCGCAGGCCGGTCGCATCCTCTTCGAGGGCCGGACGCTCGACGAACACATGCAGGAGGGGCCGCCGCCGTTCGGGATCCTGTTCCAGAGCGGCGCCCTGTGGACGTCGATGAGCGTGCTCGAGAACGTCACCCTGCCGATGGACCTGCTCAGCCACTCGGCGCCGGCGGCGCGCCCCGCGCTCGCCCGGTTCAAGCTTGCGCTGGTGGGCCTCGCGGGCGACGAGGACCGCTACCCGGCCAGCCTGAGCGGCGGCATGCGCAAGCGCGCGGCGCTCGCCCGGGCCCTCGCGCTCGACCCGCGCGTGCTGTTTCTCGACGAGCCGTCGGCGGGGCTGGATCCGCTGACGTCGCGACGGCTCGACGAGCTCGTCGTCGCGCTGCGCGACGGGCTCGGCATCACGGTCGTCCTGGTCACGCACGAGCTCGAGAGCCTGTACAGCATCGCCGACCGCATGCTGTTCCTCGACGGCGAGTCGCATCGGCCGGTGGCGCTCGGACCTCCCGCCGAACTGGCGCG
Organism: uncultured beta proteobacterium; assembly: GCA_963716855.1. Taxonomy (GTDB): domain Bacteria; phylum Pseudomonadota; class Gammaproteobacteria; order Burkholderiales; family SG8-39; genus JAGVSZ01. The sequence continues at coordinate 38,563 of CAVQUV010000002.1, forward strand.
GGACGCCGAGAGCCGCAAGGTGCGCGATTTCCTGGCGCGGTCCGGCGCGCCGCGCGCCGCGCACCTGGAGAGCCTCCAATGAGGAAGCCCAGCGCGACGCTCGTCGGCGCGTTCGTCCTGGGCGGGATCGCGTTGATCGTCGCCGGCGTGCTGTTCTTCGGCGCCGGCGCGCTTCCGAAGAAGCGCGTCCCGATGGTGAGTTTCTTCGAGGGCTCGGTCGCCGGATTGCGCGTGGGCGCCCCGGTGACCTATCGCGGCGTGCGGGTCGGGGAAGTCAAGGCGATCGAAGTGCGCTTCAATCCGAAACAGTACGTCACGGTCATCCAGGTCCGCATGGAACTGTTCCCCGAAACGGTGGCGGTGACGGGTGGCGTCCCGCCGCCGAAGGACGAGGAGCTGGTCCCCGACCTGGTGCGACGCGGCCTCACCGCGCGGCTGGTGCTCGAAAGCTTCGTCACCCGGCTGTTGAGCGTGGATCTCGACTTTCGCCCGGGCGCGCAGGTGTCGCGCCTGGGCGAGCCCGGCTCCGCGCCGGAGGTGCCGACGGTTCCGGGCGATTGGGAAGCCCTCGCGAAGCAGCTCCAGGAGGTAGACATCGCCGCGACCCTGCAGAGCGTCCAGCAGACGCTCGCGTCGGTGAACGCGATCCTGACCAGCCCCGAGGTGAAGCAGACCGTCCAGCAGCTGCCGCTCCTGGTGGGCGACCTGCGCCGCGCCGCCAACTCGGTGGACCGCACGGTGCACACGATCGACCGCGAGGTGACGGGACTTTCGCGCGAAGCGCGCGTGGCGATCGCGAGCCTGGACAAGACGCTCGTCGCCGCGCAGACGCTCGTCGCGGATGTCGACCGCGAAGCGACGAGCACGCTCGTCACGGCACGCGGCACGTTCGAGACCGCGAACACGACACTGGGCGAGGTGAACGCCATGCTCGACCCGCGCGGACGCACCATGACGCAGGTGCAGCGCGCCGTGGACGACCTTGCGGTCGCCACCGGGCGCTTGCGAAATTTCGCGGAGCGGGTCGACCGCGACCCCAGCGTGCTGGTGCGCGGAAGGTAGACGATGAAGCGAACCCCTCGCATCGGCATCGCGTTGCTCGCCGCGACGATCGCCGCGTGCGCCTCCTCGCCGCCGACACTCGTCGCGCTGCCGGTGCCGTCGCCTCGCGAGGGCTATCAGCAAGTCGGGCCGACCTCGGACGAGACCATCCTGCTGCGGCCGGTCGCCTTGCCCGGCTACCTCGACAACTATCCCGTCGTGATCGCGCGCAACGGGAACACCCTGATCGTGTCGAAAGACGTGGAGTGGGCGGAGCCCTTTCGGGACGCGGTGGCGCGGGCATTGCGCGCGGCACTGTCGCAACGGCTGGGGGCGTCACGCGTCCTGATCGGGGGCGACGGGCGGATCCCCGATGCGGACCTTAGCGTGGAATTCCTGGCGCTGGATCCGCAGCGGGGAGCGTTGCGGCTCGATGCCAAGTGGACTTTCTCGTGCACTGCGCGGAATTCCCGGGGGCGCGCGGACCGCACTTTCCTCGAGATCCCGCTCGAGGACGCCTCGCCTGAAGGTATTGCAACCGCGACTGCCGAGGCCCTCGGGCGGCTCGCCGATGTCCTGGCCGCGCAGGCGCCGTGCCTCAGTGCCGCAGTAGGCAAAGAAGAGCGCAAAGATCATGAACAAGCCGCGCCGACGCGCGCGAGGCCCGGGCAAAGCTGACACCCGGGGAGAGTGTCTGCCTCGGGCCCGAAGCGAGACGCTTGATCGGTCAGATCCCCGGAAGAAGTACTTTCAGCCTCGCGAGGACATCTGCGACGACTTTCTTCGGCATGGTCCAATCGCTCGATCCACCTCGACGCCATCGAGTTCAACCACTCAGAATAGCGGCAGTCATTGAACGTCAACAAGGTAAGCGTCGCGGCAAACGAGGGGAACTCGGTAGCGGCGAGCCGAGCTGACGCTCCGGACGAAGTTCTCGGGTCGGCCACAAGCGCTCGGACGCCGCGACTTCACGATTCGCTTCATAGCGGACGCTCAGCTCCGCGTTTGCCCTGACTGCGACCTGAATCGGCCAGATGACGTCAAACTACCTTCGTTTCAGTAGGCGCCTTGCGATGGGCCGGTTCGCCCGAGGCGCGTGGCAGGTATCATCGTCGGGGAGGTGTCCGATCCCGCAGCGTCACTCGCCGCGCCGTAACGTCGCGTCCGCGGTCTCGTTTGCCGGGGCAGCAGCGAATTCGGGGCTCTGCATTCCGCGGGCGCATGCCGCACGCGCGTCGCCGGCAACGGGTCTCAGAACCGGCGCCAGCGTCGGTGCGAGAACCTTCAGGATCTGCACCGGAAGGCTGCTCGTGAAGGTGTACCGCGCCGCCTCGGGGCCCTTTACGTATGCGGTCAGCGTGCCGAAATGGCGTTCGCCGATGAAGAACACGAACGTCCCCGAGCGGCTGACCACTTCGGACTTGAGCACGACGCCGCCCTTGCCGTACGTCTCGAAGCGATGGTCGCCGGTTCCGGTCTTGCCGCCGACCGGGATCGCAGTTCCGTCTGGCGCCGTGAACACGTTGCGGATCCGCGACGCGGTGCCTTGATCGACGACTTCAGTCAGCACCTGCCTGACCAGGCGCGCAACCTCGGGCTGCAGCACCGCCTCGCCGGCCTGGCTCGCGCGCGCGAGCGTCGTCTCGTAGGGCGTGCCTTCCGCGAAGCGCAGCCGCTCCAGGCGCACGGTCGGCAGGCGCACCCCGCCGTTGAGGATGACGCCGATCAGCTCCGCGAGCGCGACCGGGCGGTCGGCGGAAGCGCCGAGCGTCGTTGCGTACGAAGGCACGAGGGAGCCGAAGGGATAGCCGACCCTGACCCACGCCTTGTGGATCTCCAGGAATGCTTCGATCTCCAGGAGCTGCCTGATGCGGCTGTCCTGCGCGTTCTTGTCCCGCGTCGTGAAGAGCCAGCCGTAGACCTCCTGGCGCTCGGCGCTGCTGGCCTGAATCACCTGCGACCAGGGTGCGCCCGGATTCGCGCGCAAATAGCCCGCGGTCCAGATCTCGAGCGGATGCAGGCCGGCAGCGAGCCCGCGATCGGTGAGGCTCATGCGTTCGGGCGCGAAATCGTCGTAGAGCTTGTCGAGCGCGGCGCCGGTCAGGTACGCGGAGGGAACCTGCGTCGCGACGAACTGCTCGAACGCCTCGCGCGAGCCCTCGGGGTCGATCGTGCGGAAGATCGCCGCGAGCCGCCGCGGCCGCGGCCGGATTCCCTGCACGAGGAGCGCCGGGATCTCCGTGGCGCTCTTGCCCTGGTATTTGCGATAGAAGCGCGTGATGAATTCGCGCCCCTCGCGGTCGGCGAACTTCGCGAGAAACGTTTGGCGCGACGGGTCGTGGAAGTCTTCGAGCAGCTTTGCGCTCGATCCCGGCACGCGATGGCGGTAGTGATAGACAATGTCGCGCATCAACCGCACGAAGACGAGGTTCACCGAGCGCCGCAGCCCTTCGCGGACCGTGGGAATCCGGTCGTTGTCGAGCGGGTCGAAGTTCTCGAACCGGTGGATTCCGCCCCCGGTGAAGAACGCCTCCCAGGGACTCGCCGAGTACTTCCGCGCCAATGCGGCTTCGAGCATCGCCGACAACGACCGGTCGCTCGCCCGCGACAGATAGTCCAGCGCCCAGCGCATGATCGCGTCCTGCCGCGGCACTGGCACCTGCGCGAGCGCCTTCTTGTCGAGCGGGGCGTACTGCGCGTGCAGACCCGCGACGATCTCTAAGTAGTTGACGAGTGTGCGCAGCTTCGCCGTCGAGCCGAGATCGAGCTTCGTTCCCTCGTTGATGTCGAATGGCTGGTCGAAATTGTCCGTCTGCACTCGCACCCGGTTGCCGTCCGGTGTGCGCTCCAGCAGCGTAAAGCTGTAGATCACCTGCGCCGGGTCGCCCTTCTCGAGCAGCTTCGGCTGGATGAGACCGGCCGCACGTGCCTTGTCCGGGGCCCGCAGCTCCCGCAGGGCCGACGTGACCGCCTGCTGCAGCGCCAAGTCGAGGCTCGCCTGCGCGGCGAGGTCGAGCCGGTCGACGTCGTACAGGCGCGGCATCTGCAGCATGCCGCTCACTCCCGTGCGCACGATGTTCGCGGCCTTTCGCGATACGAACGAGACCGTCTGGACATCTCCGTTCGGATCGGCGAGCCGGAGTCTCTGCGCGACCGCGGCGTCGCGGAGCGCCGGCGGGATCACCCCGTTGTCTGCCAGCAGTTGCAGGTGCACGTCGGTGAGTGCCTGGAGCGCCTCCGGACTCGCGCCGAGGTAGTAAGAGGGGCGACGCTGCGCAACGAGCAGGGAGAGCGCCTGCTTGAATGCGAGCGCCTTCGCGGGGAGTTCCGATGGCGATTCGCCGAGAAGCAGTCGGTTGACCTCGTCGAGGCTGCGCCCGTACCACGCCCAGAGTCCGTCGCCGATCCCGTTCACCTCGCCGATGCCCGGCCGCGCAGCGAGCGGGACCGTGTTGAGATAATCCAGCACGATGTCGCGGCGAGTCGCGGTCGTGTCGTTGCCGCCTAGGTACGCTCGAATGGAAGCAGACGCCATTTGACGCAGCTTTTCGCGCCCGGACTTCGTGCGTCCGTCGGGGGAGTGGCGGTACTTCTCGATCTGTGTCGCGAGGGTGCTGCCGCCCGGTGTTTCGTGGTGCGGGTCGTAGAGATGGATTCCCTGATCCATCAGTGCTTTTCCGAGCCGGCCCCAATCGATGGCGGGGTTCCGACGGGGCGACGCATCGTCGAGCAGCTCGCGGTTCTCGATAAAGAGCAGGGCGTTCGCAAGGAGCGGCGGGACGTCTTCCAAGCGGTCGTAAACCCGCTCCGGATACCGGGCGCGGAATATCAGCTCGTCCCGACAGTCGCGCACGTCGAGGCCCGCGCGAGACTTTTCGCGGTACGGCAGATTGAAACTCCGTTCGGCGAGCGACGCGAGCTCGGGCGAGATGCGTGCCTGCGACTCGATGGCGAAACCGCGGGCAGCCAGCTTGTCGATGCGCTCGGGCAGCGCCGCGTAGCCCAGCCGATCGTCGTACGGCGCGCTCGGCGGAAAACGGATCGACGGGCTCGGCCCGGGCTCGGCCCGGAAGGTGAGTGAGCTGCCGAGATCGGCGAGAAACAGCGATTGAAGCCACGCGGTGTGAAACTCCAGCAGCGCGACCAGGACGAGGGTGCCGACGACCGCGACCGCAATGACCGCCACGCCGTTGCGGAGCTTCAGGGCAGGCGGGGACAGAGGCACTTCGGGAGCTCGACATTCCAGATGGAATCAGCGGCGCACAGGATGCAGGAGCCGGTGCCGGAAGGCAACAAAGGCCGTATTTCGACGCGAGCGATTTCCACATCCGTCCTGGTTCGCCCGCTGGCCGCAATGGACGAATCGTTCGCACGCCGGCGATGTCGGGCGGGCCTGCCGACTTCGACACCGCAGCCTTGCAAACCAAATGGGTTCCGTCCGCCTTTGGTCGGCCAGGTCACGGTAATCGTCCTGCAACACGCATTTCGCGCTGTAAGACGGGATCGGGACGCAGATTGCCTCAGACGCCGGCCGCTGATCAACTCAACGGGTGCATTTCCCGACTGCCTCATGGTCGAAGTGGCCCGCAAGGCGGGGCAACTGCGGCTCGGGACGTTCGACCGCAACCGCGGCGAGCTGGAAAGCGTCACTAGGCTCTAGGCGATGAAACAAGCAGGAGGACGCGGGTTCAATTCCTGCGGATAGTCGACGAAAATGATGCTTTCGCTATTGCGCCGCCGCCGGGCTTCCGGCAGCCGGTGGTTCCGCAACCAGCCTGGCGCCGACATCCTTCAGCAGACGCTTGAATTCGGGCGAGTCCATGATGAGCGTTCCCGCGGCAGCGCGCAGGCGATCGACCGCCTCGGGGGGAAGCACGAACGACGTGGGCAGTTGATTCAGATACTCGCGTTCAGCCTTGTCCTTCAGCGCCGCGAACGACACGTCGATTGCATAAATCTCGGCGTTCGGGAGGCGCAATGCCGCGGCAACCGCAGGATCCTTGTTGGCCGCCATTGCCGCCGAGTTCCGGATCAGGCGCGCCGTCTGCCACTGCTTGGCCGTGTCTCTCAGCAACTCGACCGCCTCGAACGAAAAGGCGTCGATCGGGGTGCCTGCCGATTTGAGCAGAACCTCCACGGTGCCTGGAGGGTTCTCCGACTCGTCCCACTTCGTCGGCGGCGAAGAGAGCGAATTGACGATGAAGAAAATGATCCTCTGCGCATTGTCGAGTGGCGTTGGCACACCGACTTCGTGCAATGCCTGGAGAATCTCCAGCGCATCGAGCACGCCACGCATTCCCAGATTGTCCGACACGCCGCCGTCGACGAGATGGAGGTACGGGCGATGGACGCTGTCGCCGAAGGTTTCCTCGGCCTTGAGCGAGCGGATGGCGCGTGCGGCGGGTCGCGGTGGGTTGTCGGAATCGACGAACGGTTTTACCCAGGCAGGCGCGGTTCTGTTGCAGGTGCCGCCATAATTGTTGATCGTGACCGGCGAGAGCACGACCGGTACGGCCGACGAGGCCGCAGCGGCGCGGGACAGCGGCACCGCGTTGAGGTCCGAGCAGATGACGTCGAAAACCCGCTGCGAGAAGAGGAAGCGGGAGCCGGTCGAAATATCCGTCGCCGATGCCAGGATCAGCGGGCCGTCGCCGCGGTTGAGATCGCCAAACGTAGCGCCGTTGAACAGGATTTCGTCGTACAGCTGGGCCGCCAATTCGGAACGGCCCCAGCCCGTCGACCACAGTGCTCCCCAGTTAGTCGGATTCAGGAAACGCGCGACGATCTCGCCCTGTACATCGCGCTTCAGGAAGCGTTGCTCATAGTCGGCAAACAGCTTGTCGCCATATAGGCCATAGGCCAGCGCGGTGAAACTGCCGCCCGACACGCCGGTGATGATGTTGACGGAGTCGAGCAAGCGGCCTTTGTTGCCCTTCGGTCCGACAACCTCGGTCTTTCGAAGGAACTCCAATACTCCGTAGGAAAAAGCGGCAGCACGCGTGCCGCCGCCCGAGAAGGCGAGGATGACCAGGTTTTCCCTGTCTTTGATATTTCCCTGGCGCGCCTCGAAACTGTATCCCTTTGTCGAGTCGGTCTGGGTGATCGGCGGATTGATCGGGCGGGTGGCGCAGCCGCCCAACAGGACAAGGAGCGCGGCAGCGAGGAAGCGGAATCCGTGTGTGGTATTCATGGTTTCTTTCGTTTCGTGGTCCTTAGCTCGCTCACTACTTCACTACGCCTTGAATTCCAATCACATTCGGCCGGGCCGGTTCAACTAAACGATGCGTCGGCGATAAGACCTTGGTCCCATGCTTGGGGCAGATCGGCAATTATTGGACGGCATGTTGGTGGTGGTCGACTTGACGCAGATCAGCCCGCTAGGGCACACCTTCGATCTCCGCCGCAGGCGACGTGGAGTCGAAAGGCTCGTGCAACCCGCGTGCAGCACCAACGAGCTCTTGCGGTTGTTCGGCGTCGACTTGGCCCTCGGGCTGCAGCCGCACGCTGCACCGCATCTTCTGGAACCCGACTGGAACGGAGTGGTCGACCAGCAGACAACCGCGCACGTCGCACTCGGCTTCAACTTTGACCTCGAGGGATTGGAGCCGAACACCCAGGCGCTGCTCGATGCCGGTGCGATCGTCGGATAGAGGTAGCCCCATCCGTTCAGACAGCGCCCGGGGGTTGGATTAGTGGATTCTCTGCGGTCAGGAACGCGATGCGGCAGGGTTGTCCACGGCGGCGGACGGGCGTCGCCGGCGACCGGTCGTGTTCTCGGACCTGGGGTGCAGCGGAATCCGTCAGATTCCCGGGAGAAGTACTTTCAGCCTCGCGAGGACATCTGCGACGACTTTCTTTGAAGCACGTGCGGCGAGTTCCCCATTGCGCGCGCGCCAGTCGAGCGCCTTGATCTGGTCGGCCAGCACAACGCCCTTCGCACCCGCGAGATCTGTCTCGGTATCCACTTCGAACGGCCAGCCCTTGATCTTTGTCGTAAGGGGGCAGCAGAGCGCGAGGCTCGCCGCGCTGTTATAGGCGCGTGGCGATAGCACGAGGGCCGGTCGACGCCCCGCCTGCTCGTGCCCCGATTGCGGATCGAAGTCGAGATAGATGATGTCGCCCTGGTCGGGCGACCACTCCGGGTCGGCCTGACGCCGGCTCACCATCCTTCATGCCCGCGCGCGGGACCCCAGTCCGCCTCGCCGTGCCGGGTGTTTGCGGTGGCCTTGACGAGCAGATCTTCGAGCCGATAGGCCGGCTTCTTGCGCACTCGCTCGATCCGGATCGACCCCTCGACCACGCTGATGCGCACGCGCTGATCGACGGCAAGCCCCGCCTCGTTCAGGAGCGAACTGGGCAGGCGAAGCGCTGGACTGTTGCCCCACTTTCGGATGATCGATTCCATGTTGACGAGCTCCGGGAACGACGTAGACACATTGTATCTACACAGGGGCCGACTGGCAAGGAGGTACGTGCGGCCGGGCCGGCTTCACCCGAAGGTTAATGCCGCGGTGCTCCGAGGGATGAAACGCCCCGATCGTCCATCAGAAATGCGCCTGAGCAGGATGTCCCGAACCAACCGCTTGTCGATGCCTCAAGACGCCAGAGCAGCCTCGCGCGGCCGTTCACCGAGCGCTGCGCGCAATTGCGACTGACCCGGATCGGGTGCGACCGGGTCCTCGCCGCTCCCGCCAGCCCGTGCGCGCCATGGATCGTCGTCACGCCGGAGCGAGCTGGTCCTTGATCGGCAACTGCCGGATGCGCTTCCCGGTCGCGGCGAAGACGGCGTTGCACAGCGCCGGCGCGATCGGCGGCACGCCGGGCTCGCCGACGCCGCCGAGGTGCGCGCTGTAGCTGCCGGGAATCGTGTGCACCCTGATCTCCTTCGGCGCGGCGTTCATGCGCAGCAGCTCGTACTGGTGGAAGTTGTCCTCCTGGGCACGGCCGTCCTTGAACGTGATCGCGCCGAGCAGCGTGTTGCTCACGCCCATGACCGCTGCGCCCTCCATCTGCGCGCGCACGCGTTCCGGGTTGATCTGCGCGCCGCAGTCGATGGCGACATCGATGCGCGGGATCGTGATGCGCCCGGCGCCATCGACCGCGACCTCGATCACCGTCGCGATGTAGGTGACGAAGCTGTAGTGCGCGGCAATGCCCAGGCCGCGACCCTTCGGCATCGCCCGCCCCCAGCCTGCCGCCTTGGCGACCGTCTCCGTCACGCGCCGCAACCGGCCGGTGTCGAGCGTGTAGATCGCGGGGTTCTCGCCGTGGTTCCAGCCGTCGCCGAGCGTGCGCGGGTCGATCTGGCGCGCCGGGCCGATCAGCTCGAGCAGGTAGTCCTTCGGGTCGCGGCCCGCCGCGCGCGCCAGCTCGTCCACGAACGACTGGATGGCGAACGCGTGCGGAATGTTGGAGACCGCGCGATACCAGCCGATGCGCGTGTGCGCGACCGCTTCGGGATTCTCGACGCGCATGTTGGGAATCGCGAAGGGCACGTTCGCGAGCCCCATGCCGATCTCGATCGGGGACTCGTGTTTCTGGTCGGCCGCAAACAGCGACATGAACGTCGGCGCGACGCTGCGGTGCAGCCAGGCGGTGGGTTTGCCCGCCTGGTCGAGACCCGCTTCGAGGTGCTCGACCGAGACAGTGTGATAGTAGGAGTTGTGGAGGTCGTCGTCGCGCGTCCAGACGACCTTGACCGGCTTGCCCTCCACTTCCCGCGCCAGCAGGGCCGCTTCGATCGCGAAGTCGCCCTTGGACTTGCGGCCAAATCCGCCGCCGAGCAGCGTGACGTTGACGGTCACGTTTTCCGGGGCGAGACCGAGGCGCTTCGCCACGTCGTTCTTCACCGCCTGGGGGCTCTGCGCGCACGCCCAGACCTCGCAGCGGCCGCCTTGAATGCGCGCGGTCGCGGCGGGCGGCTCGATCGCCGCGTGCGTCAGGTGCGGGATGTAGTACTCCGCCGTGAGGCGCTTGTCGGCGGCCTTCAGCGCAGCGTCGACGTCGCCGCTCGAGCGCAACACCTTCCCCGGCTTGCGCGCGGCCTCTTCCAGCTGGACGCGATAGGGACCGGACGAATACGTCGCGTTCGGGCCGTCGGTCCAGCTGATCTTGAGCGCCTCGCGGCCCTTGATGGCCGACCAGGTGTTGCTCGCGATCACCGCCACGCCGCCCAACGGCTGGAACGCGATCGGCGCAGGCGAGCTCTTGATCTCCACCACCTTCACCACGCCCGGCACCTTCAGCGCCTCGCTGGCATCGAACGACGCGACGGTCCCGCCGAGCACCTGCGGGCGCGCGACCACGGCGAACAGCATGTCCGGGAGGACGGTGTCGATGCCGTACTTGGCGCGCCCCGTCGTCATGTCGAACCCGTCGATGATCTTGATCTGGCCCTTGCCGATGTAACGGAACTGGGACGGGTCCTTGAGCTTCACCTGGTCGGGCTTCGGCAGCGGCAGCTTGGCCGCGTCGCGCGCGACCTCGCCGAACGAAAGCTTCCGTCCGGTGGGGCGATGTATGAGCACGCTGTTGCGCGCGTCCACTTCGGCGGCCGGGACCTTCCACCGCGCTGCGGCAGCCGTCTCCAGCATCTTGCGGGCCGTGGCACCGCAGCGCCGCATCGGCATGAAGAAGTGGCGCGTCGAGCGCGAACCGTCGGTGTCCTGATTGCCGTAGCGCACCTCGTCGCCGGTCGCCTGCACGACGCGCACCTTGCTCCAGTCGGCCTCCATCTCGTCGGCGACGATCATCGGCATGCTCGTGCGCACGCCCTGGCCCATCTCCGAGCGATGACAGGTGATCGACACGGTGCCGTCGTCGGCGATCGCAACGAACACGAGCGGATTGTCGACCGCCCCATGGGGCATGCTGTCGGGGCCGTACTTCGGCGCGTCCTGCGCGAAGATCGAGGGCGCCCACCCCGCACCGAGCATCAATCCGCCAAACGCGGCCGTCGTGCCCAGAAACTCGCGCCGGGTCAGCTTGAAGACCGCAGGAACGAAATCGGGAGCGTTCATGATCAGGCTCCTTTCCGCGTCGAGGCCTGCTTGATCGCGGCCCGGATGCGCGTGTACGTGCCGCAGCGACAGATGTTTCCCGACATCGCGGCCTCGATGTCGGCGTCCGTGGGCGACGGGTTCTGCTTGAGCAAGGACGCCGCCTGCATGATCTGACCGGACTGGCAGTAGCCGCACTGGGGAACGCCCAGGTCGCGCCAGGCGACCTGGACCGGGTGCCGGCCTTTGGCGTCGAGACCCTCGATCGTCGTGATCGACCGGCCCTGGACGGCGCTCATCGGCGTCTGGCAGGCGCGTACCGCCGCGCCGTCGAGATGAACGGTACATGCGCCGCAGAGCGCTTGGCCGCAGCCGAACTTGGTGCCGGTCATCTGCAGGACGTCGCGCAGATACCACAGGAGGGGCATCGCCGGATCGCCATCGAATGACCGGGACGTGCCGTTGACTGACAAGGAGACCATCGCGGTACCCCCGAATCGTGGATACCCCTGTGCCCGGGGCGGGGCATTGCAGGCTGATTACGGTAGACCTCCTGCGTCGCGATCGCAAGAGTGTTTCGATGCCGAAGGTGGGGCGCCGGGCGGCGAACTCGCGCCCGCTGCGAGGGTCGCGGGCCGGGAGATTCCTGCGCCCAAGCGTTCTGCCGCCACAGCGTAGCGCACGCCTGCGCGCAAGTTCAGGCGGCCCATCCCGCGATGCTCTGGTCGAGGCCGGCGCGGTAATCGGAGAACACGGGTTTCCATCCGGGCACGCGCGGCGCAGGCGCCCGCGCCGGCATGGCGAGCGCGGCCTGCTGCATGTGCGCTTCGCGCACGATCAGCCGCATGAGCGGGGCTGCGATGAGCGGAACGTGCAGCGGAACCCGCCGGCCGATCTTCCGGGCGAAGTCGTCCATGAACTGCATGAAGGAGACCGGCCTGCCGTCGGTCGCGTAGAGAACCCTTCCGGCGTTGCGCGCCTTCCCGGCGGCGAGCAGGGCGCTGACTGCATCGTGTTGGTGCAGGTGATACTGCAGGGCCTTGCGCGCGCCCGCCCAGTACGGCCGGCCGAGGCGGAACGCCTTGCGGTAGGCGACGAGGTCGCCGCTCTCCGGGCCGTACAGATAGCCGAGGCGGACCACGCACGCGGGAACCGGCCCGGACAGGGCGATCTGCTCGCACTCCAGGATCGTCTCCGCGATCGAGCGCAACGGATCCTGCTGCGGGCGGCCGAGCACGAACGCGAAGCTTGCGTGCACGAGCATGGTCGCGTCGGTGCGCAGCGCCCGGCGCACGCCCGCCAACGCGATCCGCGAAAACCCCTTCCACGCGTGTCCGTCGTGCAGCAGGGTGTTCGCCTGCTGTCCGGCGATGTTGATGTGAAGATTCCCGGCCGCACGCCGCCGTGCGAGCAGGCGACCGAGCTCGGAGCGCGCGCCGGTGACCGATACCCCGGTCACCAGTTGTTGCGCAACTCTCTGAGCTTCAGGAACACGGTGCGCTGATCCGGATTCACGGGGAGGTCGGGAAAAACCTCGCGCAGCGCCTTGATCACGGACGGGCTCGTCAGCCGAAAGAAGGTGTTGACCTGCCGCTCGACCTCCAGCGTCGAGACGTAGGCGCGGTTGGGGTCCTGGCCCGCGAGCTTCTCGAGCATCTCCTGCGCGTTCCGGTTGTCCGGCTCGCGATTCAAGGTGAACCGCAGATTGTTCTCGATGTAGTCGTGGCCCGGGTAGATCAACGTGGAGGAGGGCAGCCGGTCGAGCTGCTCCGAGAAGGTCCGGTAGAGCTCCGCCGGATGGCCGCCGTTGTGGCAGTTCCCGGCCCCGGCGTTGAACAGCGTGTCGCCGCAGAACAGCGACGGCTGGTCGGTGTGCGACAGCAGGCACACGTGGCTCATCGTGTGGCCCGGCGTGTCCAGAACTTCGAGCTCGACGGTCTTTCCCACCGCTACGACGTCGCCGGCGCCCAGGCCGCGCGCCATGCCGGTGATCTTGTCGCCCGCATTCTTGTGCGCCAGGATCTTGGCGCCGGTCTTCTTGACCATTGCGTCGTTCCCGCCGGTGTGGTCGCGGTGCTCGTGCGTGTTCAGGATCTGGGTGATGGTCCAGCCCGCGTCCTTCGCGGCCTGCAGGCACTTCTCGGAATCCAGGGGATCGATCGCGAGGGCTTCGCCCGTTGCGCGGCAGGCGATGAGGTAATTGAAGTTGCGGTAAGCGTTGCCCGTCCAGATCTGCTTGACGATCACGGCGGTGTTCCTCGTCGAAGATTTCCTCGCATCATAGCGCCGTACCCAGCCCCCGGGCCGCGTCCGCGGGTACACTCCGCGCCTCGTGCATTTTTTCGATCGACCCGCTTGACATCATGACGGGCAAGGCTGAGCGACCGGACGTCCTGGTCATCGGTGGCGGCAACGCCGGGCTCTGCGCCGCCCTGAGCGCGCGCGAGCGCGGGGCTTCGGTCCTCGTCCTCGAGTCGGCGCCGCGGCCGTACCGGGGCGGCAACAGCCGGCATACGCGCAATCTCCGCTGCATGCACGACGCGCCGCTGGAGACGCTGGAAGCGGCGTACCCGGAAGCCGAGTACTACGAAGACCTGCTGCGCGTCACCGGCGGCAAGACCGACGAGCGGCTGGCGCGCATGACCATCCGCGAATCCATGGGATGCCCGCCCTGGATGAAGCGCTACGGCGTGCGCTTCCAGCCCTCGCTCGGGGGAACGCTCCAGCTCGGCCGCACGAATGCGTTCTTCCTCGGCGGCGGCAAGGCGCTCATGAATACGTACTATGCCGCGGCGGAGCGGCTGGGCGTTCGCGTGCTGTACGAGACCGAGGTCGAGGCGCTGCAGATCGAGGGCGGCGCGTTCCGCGCGGCGACGGTGCGGCGCAACGGCCGGACCGAGCAGGTGGAGGCACGTGCGCTCGTGGTCGCCGCGGGCGGCTTCGAGTCCAACCTCGAGTGGCTCGAGGAGGCCTGGGGGCCGCCGGCGCGCAATTTCGTCATTCGCGGCACACCGTACAACACCGGCAAGGTCCTCAAGGCCCTGCTCGCCAATGGCGTCGCAGCAGGTCGGCGACCCGACGCAATGCCACGCGGTCGCGCTCGATGCGCGCGCGCCGAAGTTCGACGGCGGCATCGTCACCCGGCTCGACTCGGTGAGCCTCGGCATCGTCGTCAACAACCGCGCCGAGCGCTTCTACGACGAAGGCGAGGATTTCTGGCCCAAGCGCTACGCCATCTGGGGCCGCCTGATCGCCGCGCAGCCGGACCAGATCGCCTACTCGATCATCGACGTCAAGGCCATGGGGCGCTTCATGCCGTCGGTGTATCCGCCGATCAAGGCGGACTCGATCGCCGAGCTCGCGACCGGGCTCGGGCTGCCGCCCGCCGCGCTGGAGCGCACCGTCGCCGCGTACAACAAGGCGGTGATCCCCGGCACGTTCGACCACGCGGTTCTCGACGATTGCCGCACGCGCGGCCTCGCGCCGGAGAAGACCCACTGGGCCCAGCCGATCGACGCGCGGCCGTTCTACGGGTATCCGCTGCGCCCCGGCATCACCTTTACCTATCTCGGAGTGCGGGTGGACGAGCACGCCAGGGCCATCATGGACGACGGCGCTCCCGCGAAGAATCTCTTCGCGGCGGGCGAGGTGATGGCGGGCTGCGTGCTGGGGCAGGGCTACCTCGCCGGCATCGGCATGACGATCGGAACGGTGTTCGGCCGGGTCGCCGGACGGGAGGCGGCCGCGCATGTCGCTCGCTGAGCTCGTCGCCGAAGGGGAGCGGATCTTCACGATCTGCAACGCCTGCCGCTATTGCGAGGGCTATTGCGCGGTGTTTCCGGCGATGGAACGCCGGCTCACGTTCGGCGCCGCCGATCTGGACTACCTCGCCAACCTCTGCCACAACTGCGGCGAGTGCTACTACGCCTGCCAGTACGCGCCGCCGCACGAGTTCGCCGTCAACGTGCCGCGGACGCTCGCCGAGTTGCGCGCCGCGTCGTATCGGCAGCACGCCTGGCCGCAGGCCGCCGGCGTGCTCTTCGAGCGCAACGGGCTGGTCGCGGCGCTCGTGCTCGTGGCGTGCGTGGTCGCCACCTTGATCGCTGCTGCGGTCCTGCTCGAGCCCGGCGGGTTGTTCCGTGCCGTGCCCGGCGGCGACTTCTACGCGGTGGTGCCGCACCGGACGATGGCGGTGGGGTTCGGCGGGGTGGGGCTCTACGTTCTCGCCGCCCTCGGCATCGGCTTCGTCCGCTTCTGGCGTCACTGCGGCGAGTCGTTCGCGGAACTGAAACGACCGTTCGCGTGGCGTGAAGCGCTCGGGGATGTGCTCAGCCTCCGCTACCTGCACGGCGGCGGCGTCGGGTGCACCTATCCCGGCGAGCAGCCGTCGCTCGCCCGGAAGTGGTTCCACCACTTCACGTTCTACGGTTTCATGCTCTGCTTCGCCGCGACCGTCACCGGCACGATCTACCACTACGGGTTCGGATGGATCGCCCCGTACGGCTACACGAGCCTGCCCGTGCTGCTCGGCACGCTCGGCGGCGTCGGGCTCCTCGTCGGTCCGGCGGGCCTGCTGTGGCTCAAGGCGCAGCGCGACCCCGAGACCGACGCGCCGGCGCAGGCCGGCATGGACATCGCGTTCACGGTCCTGCTGTTCCTCACCAGCCTGACGGGGCTCGTTCTCCTCGTTCTGCGCGAGACACCGCTGATGGGACTTCTGCTGGTCGTGCACCTCGGCGTCGTGCTGGCGCTCTTTCTCACGCTGCCGTACGGGAAGTTCGTGCACGGCATCTATCGCGGCGCGGCGCTCGTGCGCTACGCACTCGAGCGCGTGCGCCCGCGCGTCTTCCTGGGCGGCGACGGCTAGACTGATGCCGACCGCGCACCCCGCGACCGGACCCTGCCTGCTGGCCGCCGACATCGGCGGAACCAAGACCGATTTGGGCGTTTACGCGCTCGGGCCGGGGCCGCGCAGCCCGCTCGCGACCGGCCGCCTTCCCAGCACCGACTACGACGGGATCGCGCCGCTCGCGCGCGCATTCCTCGACGCGCACGGCCTCTCTGTCGACTACGCGTGCTTCGATGTCGCCGGCCCCGTCGTGGACGGCCGCGCCAGGCTCACCAACCTCCCGTGGGTGCTCGAGGAGGCCGCGCTCGCGCGCTCGCTCGGCGTGAAGGCCGTGTGGCTGCTGAACGATCTGGTCGCAACGGCCGCCGCAGTGCCGCACCTGGGCGCAGCCGACGTCGTCACACTGAACGCCGGCAAGTCCGTTGCGGGCGGCACGATCGCGGTGATCGCACCCGGTACCGGTCTCGGGGAAGCGTTCCTGACCTGGGACGGCCACCGCTATCGCGCTTACGCGTCGGAAGGCGGTCATGCGAGCTTCGGGCCGGCGACGCCCGACGAGGCGGCTCTATATCTATACGTTCGGGAGCGGTTCGGGCACGTCAGCTACGAGCGCGTGTGCTCGGGCATCGGCATGGTCCATCTCTACGGGTTCCATCGCGACCGGCGCAACGCGATCGAGTCCCCGTCGATCGCCGCACGGCTGGCCGAGGCGCCGGAGAATGAGCGGGCGCGCGTGATCGTCGACGGCGCGCTCGCGGCGGCGACGCCCGATCCGCTGTGCGTCGCGACGCTCGAGAGCTTCGTCGCGATTCTCGGCACCGAGACCGCGAACCTGATGCTCAAGACGCTCAGCACCGGCGGCGTCTACATCGCCGGCGGCATTCCCGCGCGCATCCTCCCGATGCTTCAGGCGGGCGGGTTCCTCGCGCGCGTGAAGGACAAGGGGCGCATGTCGGGCGTCCTCGCGCAGATGCCCGTCCACGTCGTCACCGCGACGCAGGTGGCGCTGCTCGGTGCGGCGAGCTACGGCCTCGAGCGGATGCAGGCGCCGGCGTTGCCGCGCCGTGCGGGTTGAACGCTCGCCCGAGATCAATCTGCTTTGATGTTCGCCGCCTTGGCAACCGCCGTCCATCGCGCGATGTCGGCCGCGATGATGCGGGCGTACTCCTCCGGCGTCGTGGCTCCCGGGTCGACGCCGAGTCCGGCCATGCGCTCGCGCACGTCCGGAAGCGCAAGAACGCGCACGATCTCTTCCTGCAACCGCGCAACGACCGACGCCGGCGTCTTCGCCGGCGCGACGAAGCCCGTCCAGAGCCGGATCTCCATGTCCGGGACGCCGGCTTCGGCCATGGTCGGCACGTCGGGGAAGGCCGGGTGACGCGTGCCGGAGGTGACCGCCAGGCCCCGGATGCGTCCCCCCTTCAGCGGGCCGGCGATCGGTATCGCGTCCGAGATGGTCATCGTGACCTGTCCCGCGGCGACGGCATTGACCGAGTCGCCGCTGCCCTTGAACGGAATGTGCGCGAAGCGCGTGCCCATGCGCTGGTTGAAGAGCTCGGCCGCGAGCTGGAACGGTGCGGCGCTCGAGGCGTAGTTGGCGTCGTTGGGCCGTGCCCGGGCGTACTCGACCAGCTCTTTCACGGAGGCGACCGGGAGGGAGGCACCGACGACGAGCAGCAGCGGGAATTGGCCGAGCAGCGAGATCGGCGCGAAGTCGTCGACCGGCGAGTAGGGCAGCTTCGAGTAGATCGCCGGGTTGATGGCCATCGGCCCGGTCGGCGCCATGAGCAGCGTATAGCCGTCGGCGGGCGACTTGGCGACGAGCTCCGCGGCGATGATCCCTTGCGCGCCGGCGCGGTTCTCGATCAGCATCGGCTGGCCGAGCCCTTCGGCCATCTTCGCCGCCACGACCCGCGCGATGATGTCGTTGCCGCCCCCGGCCGTGTAGCCGACGACGATCCGGATCGGCCGCGCGGGAAAGGACTGTGCGGCGGCCGCGCCGGCGACTGCGGCCAGGATCAGGACACACGCGGCTCTCGCTAATCCTCATGGCGCTTGCTCCTCGACCGGCGGGCGCGCAGTCAGCCCGTCTTCAGCAACATCATCTGGCGTCCGAGCACCAGCAGCTCGTAGCCGTCCCGGATCGCGGCGGGCAGCACGAGCTTGCCCTTGCCGCCCATCAGCAGGTCGGTATCGTCGATCAGGATCAGCGACGTCGCGGCGAGCTTGGGCCGGGCGGTCTGGTACGCGAGGAGGTGCTTCTCCGCGTAGTCCGTTCCGGGGATCACGTCCCATCCGTCGAGGTAGAGGAGGCCGATGGGCTGCTGGAACTTCTCCAGGAACCGGATCCCGTCGCCGCAGACCACTTTCGCGTTGGGATACGCCTGGACATACCCGGCCGCGAGGTAGCAGGCGTCCTTGTCGATGTCGACGCTCCAGACGGGATGCCCGGTCGACGCCCAGAAGAGCGTCGAATGCCCGTCGTTGCAGCACACCGGATCGAACTCGTCGAGCGTGTGCCGCAGCGGCAGCCGCATGCAGCCGATCTCGACGATGTTCTCCGAGCCGAGCGAGTCGAGCAGCTCGATCGCGCTGAGGATGTACGGGCGCGGCTTGGAGCGCACGTGGGTCTGCTGCTCGACGGTGAGGTGGTCCGTGCCCCACAGCGTGATCTGCGTGTCCGCGAAATGCCTGCGGATCACCGCTTCGGCCTGCGCGTAGAGACTCATCGCCGGTCCGCCTCCCGGGCGAGGCCCGCCAGCCGCGCATGCGCGAGCGACGCACGGTTCACGACGTGTCGCGGCGCGCGGCCCTGCGCCACGTCCAGCACGCTGGTGAACGCGCTGCGCGCGAGGCCGGTCAGGCACTCGTCGGTGAAGCAGAACGCGTGCGGCGTGACGACGACGTTGTCGAGCGCGAGGATCGGGTTGTCGGCCGGCGTCGGCTCGACCTCGAAGACGTCGAGCGCGGCGCCGGCGATGCGTCGCGCCACGAGCGCGTCGTGGAGCGCCTGCTCCTGGACGATCGGGCCGCGGGCGGTATTGATCAGGTAGGCGGTCGGCTTCATGAGGGCGAGCTCGCGCGCGCCGATCATGCCGCGCGTCTCCTCGTTCAGCGGGCACATCACGCTGACGAAGTCGGCGGTGCGGAGCAGCGTGTCGAGGTCGACCAGCTCCACGCCGAGCGCGCGCGCCTGCTCGGGCGCAACGTAGGGATCGCAGGCGATGTGGCGCATGCCGAACGGCGGGGCGAGGCGGAACACCTCGGCGCCGATGTTGCCCATGCCGATGGCGCCGAGCGTGCGGCCGGTCACGCCCATGCCCATGCAGTTGACCTTCTCCGCCCACCGGCCCGCGCGCGTGAGGCGGTCTTTGGCGAACAGCCGCTGCGCGAGCACGAGGATGAACGTGATGACGTTGACCGCGACCGGCCGGCGGACCCCGTCCGGCGCGATCGTCAGCAGCACGCCGTTCTCGGTGCACGCCGGGACGTCGATCGTGTCGAAGCCGACGCCGAAGCGCGCGACGACCTTCAGGCGGCCGGCGCCCCGCGCGAACGTCTCTCGGGTCACGCGGCCGAGCATCAGGCAGACGGCGTCGTAGGCGGCGGCCGTCTCCGGCGCGATCACCTTCTCCTCGGCGGCGGTCAGGTACTGCCACTGGATTCCCGGCGCTGCCAGCAACTCGAGCGCGCTCGGATCGAAGATCGTGCCGCCGCGGGTGTCGAGCACGTCGGGCGAGATGCCGACGCGGAAGTCGGTCGGGCTCATCGCTGGACGGTCTCCCGTATCGAAGTGGCCCGCCCGCGGAGGTTGTCGGGCGAAGCCGGCAGGTCGACGCGCTCGGCGGCGGCGACAGGGAGGTCGGCGGCGTAGCGGGCGTGCCCGGTCACGGGGCGGAAATCCTCGCGGCGGATCATCGTGCGCCGGATTCTACGGGGAGCGCGCGGAATCCGTCGTGCGCGAACGACGCTCGGGCTGCGACGCGTGCGCTACAATCCCGGCGCAACATGCACACGCGCCACGCACACGCACACCAAGCAGCGAGTCCTTCCGCGGTTCCCCGGGCCTGACGGCAGCGCCGGATGCGGATCCTCCTCGCCAACGACGACGGATACTTCGCGCCGGGCCTCGCGCATCTCGCCGACGCCCTGGCCGACCTCGGCGAGGTCGTGGTGGTCGCGCCGGAGCGCGACCGCAGCGGCGCCTCCAACTCGCTCACGCTGGACCGCCCGCTCGCGGTGCGGCGCTCCGCCAACGGGTTCATGTTCGTGAACGGCACGCCGACCGATTGCGTGCACCTGGCGGTGACCGGCCTGCTCGAGGCGCTGCCGGACCTCGTCGTCTCCGGGATCAACCTCGGCGCGAACATGGGCGACGACACGATCTATTCGGGCACCGTCGCCGCGGCCACCGAAGGCTTTCTGCTCGGCATCCCGTCGGTCGCGCTGTCGCTCACGAGCAAGGCCGGGCGCAACTTCGCCACCGCGGCGCGCGTCGCGCGCGACATCGTCCGGCGGTTCCAGACCCGGCCGCTCGAGCATCCGGTGCTGCTCAACGTCAACGTGCCGGACGTCCCGTTCGAGACGCTCCAAGGAACCGAGATCACGCGGCTCGGCAAGCGCCACAAGGCCGAGGGCGTGGTCAAGGTCGAGACGCCGCGCGGCGAGATGATGTACTGGATCGGCGCCGCAGGCGCGGCGCAGGACGCCGGACCGGGCACCGATTTCCACGCGGTCGCGTCCAATCGCGTGTCGATCACGCCGTTGCAGGTCGACCTGACGCACGCGCATCAGATTTCGCTGATCAAGGAGTGGGTCGCGTGAGCCACCGAGCAGGGGCCCCACGCTTGCGTGGGGATGCGAGAACGGCGAACGCGGCGGGCCGCCGACAGCCGAGCGCTAGAGTCGCGGTGTCCGTTCGGAGGCGGCAGGCATGAACGCCCGCGCGGCGCCGCCCGGCATCGGCATGACGTCGCCGCGCACCCGCGACCGGATGATCGCGCGCCTGCGCGAGCGGGGGATCGCGGACGAAGCGGTGCTCGCGGCGATGGCCGCGGTGCCGCGGCATCACTTCGTGGATGCCGCCCTCGCGAGCCGGGCGTACGAGGACACCGCGCTCCCGATCGGGTTCGAGCAGACGATCTCGCAGCCGTACGTGGTTGCGCGCATGCTCGAGGCGGCGCGCGCGGGTCGGGAACTCGGCCGCGCGCTCGAGGTCGGTACCGGGTGCGGCTATCAGGCCGCGGTGCTCGCGCGCCTCGCGGCCGAGGCCTACTCGATCGAGCGCATCGGGGCGCTCGCCGAGAAGGCGCGCGCGAACCTGCGCTCGCTCCGCATCGCCAACCTGCGCCTCGTGCACGGCGACGGCTTCAAGGGGCTGCCGGAGGCGGCGCCGTTCGACGCGATCGTGGTCGCCGCGGCGCCCCGGCAGGTGCCGCGCGCGCTGCTCGATCAGCTCGCGCGCGGGGGGCGGCTGGTGATCCCGGTCGGGGAGGACGAGCAGCAGTTGCGCGTCTTCGAGCGGACCGCGGGCGGATTCAAGGAGCACCGGCTCGACCCGGTGAAGTTCGTGCCGATGCGCGTGGGCAAGGGTTGAAGGCGGAAAGAGGGAAGCGTGAACGGCCTCGGCTATCGCTCCGTCCTCCTCTGCTGCGTGATCGCAGTCGCCGCCGGCTGCGCGTCGCGCCGGCCCGCGCCGGTCGTCGATCGCCTGCCGCCTCCCGCGGCCAAGCCCGCGGCACCCACGATCGCGCCGTCGCCCCAGCCCGAAACGTACCTCGTAAAGCGCGGCGACACGCTCTACAGCATCGCGCTCGATCAAGGCGTGGACTGGCGCGACCTCGCGGCGTGGAACCAGCTTTCGGACCCCACCAAGCTGAGCGTCGGTCAATCGCTCGTGGTGCGCCGACCCGGGGCCGCCGCGGAGGGGCCGGTCACGGTCAGCCCCGTGGCGCCGTCGCAACCGATCGCCGGTCGACCGCTCGGCGCCGAGTCGCCGTCGGTCGCCGCGCCGGCTGCCGGCGCGGCCGCGGCCGTGGCCGGCGCGCTCAAGACCGAGCCCAAGGGAATCCGCCTACCCTATTCGGACGAGAACCTCGCCGCGCTGCAGCGGAGCGACGCCGCGCGCGCCGCCGTGCCGGCGAAGCCGGAGGCGCCGCCGCCCGTCGCCGCGCCTGCGCCAAAGCCCGAGGCCCCGCCGGTCGCGAAGGTCGAGCCCGCACCCCCCGCCAAGCCTGAGCCCGACGGCGCCGACGAACGCGTCGACTGGAGCTGGCCGACCGCGGGCAAGGTCGTCGCCAACTTCAACGGGGCGGGCAACAAGGGCCTGGACATCGGCGGGCGGGTAGGCGATCCGGTCTATGCCTCCGCCGGCGGAAAGGTCGTCTATAGCGGTGAGGGCATTCCCGCCTACGGCAAGCTCGTGATCATCCGCCACAACGGCACCTATCTTTCGGCTTATGCCCATAACAGCCAGATCTTGGTAAAAGAAGGGCAGAGCGTTTCGAAGGGGCAGAAGATCGCGGAGCTGGGCTCGAGCGGTGCCGACACGACGAAGCTGCATTTCGAGATTCGCCGGCTCGGCAAGCCCGTCGACCCGCTGCAGTACCTGCCGAACCGCCCGAACTGACGACCGCGCCTCGCGTCGAGCGCGGGTCCGCTGCAGGACGACGCGCCCCCGAGCGAGAGCGATGCGTATCGCCAGCCAGGACTCGATTTCGTCCGAGGAGCTCCTCGAGGCGGGGCTGCGCGAGCTCGCCGGCGCGGGGGAGCTTGCCGCGGCGCCGGCGCGCGCCGAGGACGACGGGCCTCCCGCCGACGTCACCCAGCTCTACCTGCACGAGATCGGGCACAACCGGCTGCTCAAGCCCGAGGAGGAGCTCGACTATGCGCGGCGCGTCGTGCGCGGAGACTTCGCCGCGCGCCAGAAGATGATCGAGCACAACCTGCGGCTGGTGGTGAGCATCGCCAAGCAGTACCTGAACCGCGGCCTGCCGCTGCTCGACCTCGTCGAGGAGGGCAACCTCGGCCTGATGCATGCGCTCGAGAAGTTCGACCCCGAGCGCGGCTTCCGCTTCTCGACCTATGCGACGTGGTGGATCCGGCAGGGCGTCGAGCGCGCGCTCATGAACCAGTCGCGCACGATCCGGCTGCCGGTGCACGTGGTGAAGGACCTGAACGCGGTGCTGCGCGCCAAGCGCCATCTCGAGGCGGCGAACGAGCAAGAGCCGCGCGCCGAGGACATCGCGGATCTCCTCGGCCGGCCGGTCGAGGAGGTGCGGCGCGTGCTCGGGCACGGCGAGCGGCTTGCGTCGCTCGACGCGCCGCTCGACATCGACCCGCTGCTGTCGATCGGCGAGTCGATTGCCGACGACGCCGGCGCGAGCCCCGAGTCGCGGCTCGCGAGCGCCGAGCTCGCGGGCCTGGTGCGCGACTGGCTCGGCCAGCTGAACGACCGGAGCCGCGAGGTGATCGAGCAGCGCTTCGGCCTGGGCGGCCACGAGGTCGCGACGCTCGATTCGCTCGCGGAGCGGCTCGGCGTCACCCGCGAGCGCGTGCGCCAGATCCAGATCGAGGCGCTCGCGCAGCTCCGCCGCACGCTCAAGCGGCGCGGCCTGTCGAAGGAAGCGCTGCTCTAGCTTTCCGGCGAACCCAGGCGCGCCAGCGCCTCGCCGGTGACGCGGAAGAGCCGCCACTCGGCCATCTCGACCGCGCCGAGCGACTTGTAGAAGGCGATTGCCGGCGCGTTCCAGTCGAGCGCCATCCATTCGAAGCGCCCGCAGCCGCGGCTGTGCGCGATGCGCGCGACGTGAAGCAGGAGCGCGCGGCCGTAGCCGCGGCGTCGATGCGCGGGCTGCACGAACAGGTCCTCGAGGTACAGCCCCCGGCGCCCGAGGAACGTCGAGAAGTTGTGGAAGTAGACGGCGAACCCGACCGGCTCGCTGCCCGCGAACCCGATCGCAGCTTCGGCGTTGGCGCCCGGCGCGAAGAGCTCGCGCTCGAGCAGCGCCGCATCGGCGGCGACGAGGTGCGACAGGCGCTCGAATTCCGCGAGGCCGCGGATCAGCTCGAGGAGCAACGGCGCGTCCGCGCGCGTCGCGGGACGGATCACAAGGGGCGCATCCGCGGTCATCGGCAGCTATCTAGGGCGGTAGACGGCCTTGATTTCCTCGGCGAGTGCGTTGATTGCCGCGGCATAGAAGCTCGATCGATTGTAGCGGGTCAGCGCGTAGAAGTTCTGCAGACCCACGAGGTGTACCGGCGCGGCATCCGGCGATTCGAGCTCGACGAGAACGCATGGCGTCTCCGGCTCGATGGCGCCGGCGAAACCCACGCCGGCCGCGCGCAACACGTCGGCGCGATGAATCGGCACGACCTCGCCATCGATGAACGCCCGATACGCCTCGCCCTCCACTCGGGCGGGGAGCGCGACCGGCGCGTCCGTAGCCCAGCCGTGGGACGCCAGGAAGTTCGCGACGCTGCCGATCGCGTCGGCCGCACTGCCGCGCAGGTCGCGGCGACCGTCGCCGTCGAAGTCGACGCCGAAGCGCCGGATGCTGCCGGGCATGAACTGCGGAATGCCGATCGCGCCGGCGTAGGAGCCCTTCAGCGCTGTTGCGTCCAGCCCGGATTCCCGCGCATAGAGCAGGTACTGCTCGAGCTCCGACCGGAAGTACTCGGCGCGGCGCGGGTAGTCGAAGGCCAGCGTGGCGAGCGCGTCGAGCACGCGGAAGGTCCCCGTATTGCGACCGTACTCGGTCTCGACGCCGATGATCGCGACCACGATCTCGGGCGGGACGCCGTACGTCCGCACTGCGCGCTCGAGCACCGCGGCGTTCGAGCGCCAGAACTGCACGCCGCCGTCGATGCGTCGCGGTCTGACGAAGTTCCCCCGATACGTCTGCCACGAGCGCGTCCCGGGCGGGAGCGGCGTGATCGCCGTGACGATCGAGTCCTGATAGCGTGCGTTGGCGAATAGACGCTCGAGTGCGCGCTGCTGGAACGCATGCCGCTCGACCATCTCGGCGATGAAGACCTGCACTTCCGGACGCTCCGCGTAGCCCTGCGCCCCGCTCGTCGTGGCGCAGCAGGCGAGGGCCAGCGCGGCGATGATCCGCAGACTGCCGCTCACACCTTCAACTCCCGTACCCGCTGGCGCAGCAGGCCGACGAGCGACGGATCCGGATCGCGCCGGTACCGGACGCTCACGTAGAGGTCGCCGATCTCGCTGACGTCCGCGGCGACATGCGGCTGCTCCGTTGCGGCGCGCGCGGCAAACGAGCGCGCGCCTTCGCTCGGGCGGCGCGCGGTGCCGCGGCGCGCGAGCTTGCCGCAGAAGCGACGCCACGCAAGCGTCACCGGGTCCTCCCCGTGCGCGCGGCGCAGCAGCCACAGCGAGAAGATGGCGACGACCAACCCGACGAGCCAGAAGAGCGCCATGGCCATCTTCTCCCACGACGGCGAAGGCATGCCGAGCCGCGAAAGGAGATCGCGCTGGCGGTCGGTGTTGTAGCCGACCACCCACTGGTTCCAGTAGTTCGCGAGCGCTTCCCAGTTGAAGCGCAGGGTGCGCAGCCACGTCAGGTCGGTCCGCCCGAAGAGCGGCAGTGGATCGGTGCCCGGCACCGCCGCCGCGAGCCCCGACTCGACGCGCATCGGGACCGCGACCGCGGTCGGGTCGACCCGGCTCCAGCCGTCCTGCGCGGTCCACACCTCGGCCCAAGCGTGTGCATCGGACTGGCGTACCACCAGGTAACCGTCGATCGGATTCAGCTCGCCGCCCTGATAGCCGGTGACGATCCGGGCCGGGACGCCGGCGGCGCGCAGCATGAACACGAACGCGGACGAGAAGTGCTCGCAGAAGCCGCTCCTGCTGTCGAACAGGAACTCGTCCACCGAGTCGCGGCCGAGCGGCGGCGGCGCGAGCGTGTACTGCAGGTTGGCGCGCCGGAAGTACTCGATCGCGCGTGCCACGACGCCCTCGTCGGTCACCGCCTCGCGCCGCCAGCTCTGCGCGAGCGCCACCGCGCGCGGGTTGAAGTCTTCCGGGATCTGCCGGGCGGCGGCGAGCTCGTGCGGCGTCGCACCGCCGGTCGCGCGATAGTCGAGGAACGAGCTCGTCTCGTAGCGCACGCGGTTGCGCACCGGCAGGCGCGCGAGCAGCTGGAAGTCGCCGGTCGCGCCCGCCCCGGGCGGGACCTTGGCGGGCATGTCGAGGGCGAACAGCCAGTTGCGCTCGTGGGGCTCGAGGGTAACCGAGTAGAAGATCGGCTGACCGCGCGGCTCGAACTCGGCGAGCTCCGACACGCGCACGTCGCCGGCGCGCCAGGTGCGGCCGTCGAAGTGCCAGAACACCGGGCCGCGCCAGTAGAGGCGCCGGCGGTCGGGCGCCGCCGCGTCGAACTTGGCCCGGAAGGCGATCGCCTCCGACTGGGACAGCAGCGAAATGTTGCCCGGCGTCATCGAGTCGGAGAGACCGGTGGTGCCGCTGAACGCATCCGCCGGCAGGCCCCAGAGGGGGCCGGTCACGCGCGGGAAGAGGAAGAACATGATCACCATGACCGGCACGCTCTGGGCGAGGAGCAGCGCCGCGACGCGCACGCTCTCGCGCAGCGGGCGGCGCAGGCCGTTGAAGGCGACCAGCGCGGTGGTGAGGATCAGCACCGTCACGAGCATCAGCGCGGCGGTCGCCACCGTCTGGCTGTAGAAGAAGTTCGTCAGCGCGAGGAAATAGCAGAGGAACGTCACCACGACCGCGTCGCGGTGGGTGCGCGTCTCGAGCAGCTTGAGCGAGAGGAACAGCACGAGCAGCGTGACGCCGGCATCGCGGCCGAACACCGTGCGGTGGGTGAGATAGACGCCGCCGAGCCCGACGATGACCAGCAGCAGCAGGAGCCAGCGCCGCGGCAGGATCTCGTTCTTCCATTGCGCCCATGCGCGCCAGCCGAGCATCGCGGCGGAGAGCATCGTGACCCACCAGGGCAGCCGGGGCCCGTGCGGCGCGGCCGCGAGCAGGCAGCCCGCGAGCAGCACGAGCAGCGGGTAGAACGGCAGCGGGTCGTTACGCGCGGCCGCCATCGAACAGCGCCAGCGCCTTCAGGCAGGCGTCGCGGTGGCTCTCGCCGAGCGCGGGCTCCAGCTCGCGTCCGGGCAGGCGCAGCCCGTACGCGACGTTGGCGTCTTCGGCGGCGAGCACCTGGTGGGTGAGGAACGAGAGCCGCCTCTCGACCCCGACCGAGGCGGGCAGGGCATTCCAGTCGAGCCACAGCTCGTACGCGCCGCGCCCGACGAACACTTTCGTGAGCAGCGTTTCCCCGCGCGCGGTGGCCTTCCAGGCGATGTGCCGCGGCGAATCGCTCGGCTGGTAGGGGCGCAGCCCCCAGTAGTCGTCGTTGCCGGTACCGGCCATGGCCGTGTCGCCGCGGTCGGGCATCGCGGCCGGGGGCGGCAGGGCCGACTCCTCGGGCCGCGGATAGACGAGCGCCGCGGCGTCGGGCAGCACGTAGCTCCAGGCGCGCAGCAGCCCGACCGGGTAGTGCGTTTCGACGGTCACGCGCGGGACGCGGAACCAACCGCGCCGCGCCGCCGGCAGCATGAGGACCACGGTCGCGACGCCGTGCGCGGGCACATCGCACGCGCCGCGCGCGGAGTCGCAGCTTGCCTCGATCGACACGCGGTCGAACGTCGTCGGGTTGTCGAAGTGGAGGTGGAAGCGGAGGGTGCCGCCGGCGAATGCCGGTTCGACGCGCCCGGCGCTCACCGCGATGTGGGCGAGATTGCGGTAGGTGTGCAGAATCGACACCACGCCCATGCCGGCGAGCAGGAACGTGAGGATGTAGCCGAGCGAGAGCTGGTAGTTGATCGACCCGGTGAGCATCAGCAGCAGGGCGAGGCCGAACGTGTACCCGTGGCGCGTCGGGAGGATGTAGACGCGCCGCTGCGACAGCACCACCGGTCCCGCTTCGGGCGCTGCGCGGCCCGAGAAGAGGCGCCAGAACTGGACGAGCTCCGAGCGGTGCAGCAGCCGGTCGAACGTGCTCACGGTCGGCGGCGGCCGCTACGGGATCGGCACCGCCTCCAGCACCCCGACCGCGATGTCGGAGCTGGTGCGCTTCACGCCGTTGATCACCGGGTGGAGGCGGTGCGTCGCCACGCCGGGCAGCACCGCCTGCACGTCCTCGGGAAGGGCGTGGTCGCGGCCCTCGATGAGCGCCCACGCGCGTGCGCAGGCGGTGAGCGCCAGCGCCGCGCGCGGCGAGAGCCCGGTCACGAACTCCGGCGAGCGCCGCGTATGCTCGACGATCGCCTGGATGTAGTCGAAGAGCGCCGGCGATACGTGCACGCGCTTGACGAGCTGCTGCAGCTCGACCAGCTCGCCGGGGTTGAGGCACGGCTCGAGCGTGGCGATCATGTCGCGGCGCTCGACCCCCTGCAGCAGCGCGCGCTCGGCCTCGCGGTCCGGGTAACCGAGCTCGATGCGCATCTGGAAGCGGTCGAGCTGCGACTCCGGCAGCGGGAAGGTGCCGACCTGGTGCGACGGGTTCTGCGTCGCGACGACGAAGAACGGCTCGGGCAGGCGTCGCGTCTCGCCCTCGGCGGTCACCTGGTGCTCCTCCATCGCCTCGAGCAGCGCCGACTGCGTCTTCGGCGTCGCGCGGTTCACCTCGTCGGCGAGGACCAGCTGCGAGAAGATCGGGCCGGGGTGGAACTTGAAGCTGCCCGAGTCGCGCTCGTAGATCGACACGCCGAGGATGTCGGCGGGAAGCATGTCGGAGGTGAACTGGATGCGGTGGAAGGCGAGGCCGAGCGAGCGCGCGAGCACGTGCGCAAGGGTCGTCTTGCCGACCCCGGGCAAGTCCTCGATCAGCAGATGGCCGCGTGCGAGCATGCACGCGAGGGCCATCCGGATCTGATGCTCCTTGCCGAGGACGACGCGACCGGCTTGGTTGATGACGCGCTGGAGAGAGACTGCCATGCGGACCGTGTGGGGTGAACTCCGTTAGTTTATGCCCCCTTAGGCTATGATTTCTATAGCAGTACCGGAGGATTGAGGAAAATATGGCAACCGCCTTCATCACCCATGCCGCCTGCCTCAGGCACGACATGGGGAGCCACCACCCGGAATGCCCGTCGCGCCTGTCGGCGATCGACGACCAGCTGATCTCCTCCGGCATCGTCGCGTACCTCGAACATCACGAGGCGCCGCTCGCGACGATCGAGCAGCTGGCGCGCGTCCACCCGCGCGAGTACATCGATGCGATCCAGGCGGCCGCGCCGGAGCATGGAATCGTGCACCTCGACCCGGACACCGCGATGAGCCCGGGGACCTGGGAGGCGGTGCTGCGCGCCGCCGGTGCGGCGGTGCTCGGCACCGACCTCGTTCTCGAAGGACGGGCGGAGAACGCCTTCTGCAGCGTGCGCCCGCCCGGCCATCATGCCACGCGCAGCCGCGCGATGGGTTTCTGCTTCTTCAACAACGTCGCGGTGGCTGCGCGGCACGCGCTCGAGCACCACGGCCTCGAGCGGGTGGCGGTGATCGACTTCGACGTCCACCACGGCAACGGGACCGAGGACATCTTCGAGGACGACGAGCGCGTGCTGATGGTGAGCACGTTCCAGCACCCGTTCTACCCCTACAGCGGGACCGAGCGGCCGGCGCCGAACATGGTGAACGTGCCGCTGGCGGCGGGGACCGGCAGCGCCGGGTTCCGCGCTGCGGTCACGCAACGCTGGCTCCCGGCGCTCGAGGACTTCCAGCCGGAGATGGCGTTCTTCTCGGCCGGCTTCGACGCGCACGTCGAGGACGACATGGCGATGATGCGGCTGGTGGACGCGGACTACGGCTGGGTGACGGGCGAGGTCAAGGGCATCGTGAACCGGTCGGGCGGCGGCCGGATCGTGTCGGTGCTGGAGGGCGGCTACGCGCTCTCCGCGCTGGGCCGCAGCGTCGTGCAACATCTGCGGGTACTCGGCGGCCTCTAAGACGTCCTTCAAGCGACGGCGGTCTCGCGCGCCGCGAGCGCGAGCAGTTCCGTCGCTAGGCCGGCGATCGACGCGGCGCCGAGGTCGCGCGGACGCACGACGTGCGCGTCCGCGAGCCGGGCGTAGTTCTTGTGGGTCGAGCGCCGATACGCGGGGTCGTAGTGCGCGGTGAGCAGCTCCGCGACGAGTCCTTCCCACTCGCCGCGATCGATACGCGCCTGCCAGTCGGCGATCGTCGCCTTGCCGTAGAGCCCGATCAGGCAGTCGAGCTGCGCCTTGAGCGCCGCCGGGTCCGCCAGGAAATGACGGTACTCCTCGATCAGGAACGCCACGCGCGCCGCGACCGTCGCCTCGACGAGTACACAGTCGGCCGCGCGCATCGTGTCGAGGAGCGCGTCGGGCACCTGGAGCTGGCCGATCTTCTTGCTCTCCGCTTCCACGAACACCGGCACGGCGGGGTCGAGCTTGCGCAGCGCGTCCCATACCGCCGTTTCGAACATCTTCTGGGCGGGCTGCGGCGTACCGGGCAGGTTGCCGAGGACCGAGCCGCGGTGGCGCGCGAGTTGCTCGAGGTCGAGCACCTGCGCGCCGCGGGCGGCGAGCGCCTCCAGCACGCGGCTTTTCGCGCTGCCGGTCGCGCCGCAGAGAACGAGGTACCGGAAGCCGCGAGGCATGGTTTCGAGCGCCGTTAGGACCGCGCGCCGGTAGGCCTTGTAGCCGCCCTCGAGCTGCGCGGCCTGCCAGCCCACTTCGCGCAGCACGTGCGTCATCGCGCCGGAGCGCTTGCCGCCCCGCCAGCAGTACACGAGCGGCCGCCACGCGCGGTCGCGGCCCGCGAACGCGGTCTCGAGGTGGCGCGCGATGTTGCGCGCGACCAGCGCGGCGCCGCGCCGCTTGGCGTCGAAGGGCGAGACCTGCTTGTAGAGCGTGCCGATCTCCGCGCGCTCCGCGTCGTCGAGCACCGGGCAGCTGAGCGCGCCGGGGACGTGGTCCTCGGCGTACTCCGCGGGCGAGCGGACGTCGATCACCTCGTCGAAGAGGTCGATCTGCGCGACGGTGGCTGAATCGGGGAATCTCACTCGCTCGCACTCTTGTGGCAAACTCGCGCCGCCCGCGAGCAATCGCGATTCTACCGCCCCCGGGCGCCGCACCCCTGGAGACACCGCGCATGAACGCCCCCAACGAGCTCGTCCGCCTCACCCAGTTCAGCCACGGCGGCGGCTGCGGCTGCAAGATCGCGCCGGCGGTGCTGTCCGAGATCCTGTCGCAGAGCCCGGCGCGCGTCATCCCGCAGGCGCTGCTCGTGGGCATCGAGTCGAGCGACGACGCGGCGGTCTACAAGCTGAACGACACCCAGGCGATCGTCGCGACGACCGACTTCTTCACCCCGATCGTCGACGACCCGTACGACTTCGGCCGCATCGCCGCGACCAACGCCATCTCGGACGTCTACGCGATGGGCGCGCAGCCGATCTTCGCGCTCGCGGTGGTCGGCATGCCCCTGGACAAGCTGCCGGTCGAGGTGATCCAGCGCATCATCGCCGGCGGGGAGTCGGTGTGCGCCGAGGTGGGCATTCCGATCGCGGGCGGACACTCGATCGACG
This sequence comes from uncultured beta proteobacterium, assembly GCA_963716855.1. GTDB lineage: Bacteria > Pseudomonadota > Gammaproteobacteria > Burkholderiales > SG8-39 > JAGVSZ01. The sequence continues at coordinate 70,035 of CAVQUV010000002.1, forward strand.
TGCTGGAGCCGATCTACGGGCTGGTCGCGCTCGGCGTCGTCCATCCGGACAAGGTCAAGCGCAACGACCGCGCGCAGCCGGGCGACGCTCTGATCCTCGGCAAGCCGCTCGGCGTCGGCATCCTGTCGGCGGCGCTGAAGAAAGGCCAGCTCTCGGCCGCCGGCTACGCCGAGATGCTCCGCTGGACGACCAAGCTCAACACGCCCGGCGCGCGGCTGTCGGATCTCGACGGCGTGCACGCCCTGACCGACGTGACGGGTTTCGGTCTCGCGGGCCACCTGCTCGAGATCTGCCGCGGATCGAAACTCGGTGCGACGCTCCGCTTCGATGACATTCCGCTCATCGCGGACGCGCAGGCCTGGGCGGAGCAGGGCGTCGCGACCGGCGCTTCCGGCCGCAACTGGGCCGGATACCGCAAGGACGTGAAGCTCTCCGCGGGCTTCGCGGCGTGGAAGCAGACGCTCCTCACCGATCCGCAGACGAGCGGGGGGCTGCTCGTGGCCTGCGCGCCCGACCTGGTCGAGCGGGTGCTCGCCGAGTTCCGCAAGGACGGCTTCGCCGAGGCGCGACGGATCGGCGAGATGTCCGCCGGGCCGGCGCAGGTCACGGTCCTCTAGCGCGGGCGCAGCCGCGATGGCGTTCCCGGCCGCGCACGTCTCGGAGATTGCCGGCGTCATCCAGCTCTCCGTCGCGCCGGTGTTCCTCCTCGCCGGGGTCGGGGCGATCGTCAACGCGATGAGCACGCGCCTCGGCCGCACGGTGGACCGCGCCCGCACCCTCGAGGGCGAGCTCGCGACGGCGGACGCGGCCCGCACGCAGCGGATCCATACCGAACTGCACACCATCTCGGTGCGCGCGCGCCTCATCGGCCGGGCGATCGCGCTCGCGGTGCTGTGTGCGCTCCTCGTGACGGTGCTGCTGATCGTCGCGTTCATCGACGCATTCATCGAGGCCAACCTGTCGTTCGTGCTCGCGACGATCTTCGTCGCGGCGCTGGTCGCGTTCAGCGGCTCCCTGCTGGTCTTTCTGCGCGAGGTCCTGATCGCTTCGGCGAACCTGCGGATCGGGCCGCACTGACCACCCCGGCCGCTGCGCGGCGACCCCGCCCGGCCCGGAGCCGGGAGGCTCCGGGCGTTCGCCGGCTCGCACGTGCGCAGACACGTGCTTCGAAACCCCGGCTCACCCTCGTCGAGGAGGGGAATGGTCACTTCTTCTTGAGCAGCGGTTCCAGTCCCTTCCACACCGTCTCGAGGATGATCGGCTGGGCCTGCGCGCTCGGGTGGATCTGGTCGGCCAGGAAGAGATCGCGGGTGTCGGCGATGCCGTCGAGCAGGAACGGGACGTAGGCCGCGCGGCGCTCCCTGGCCGCGTCCGCGAACGCCTGCTGGAATGCCTGGGTGTATTTCGCGCCGTAGTTGGGCGGCAGGCGCATGCCCGCGACGAGGACCTTCGCATTGCGCGCCTGCGCGGCACCGATGATTCGCAGCAGGTTCGCCTTCATCTCCGCCACCGGCAGCCCGCGCAGCCCGTCGTTGCCGCCGAGCGCGACGATCACGACCTCGGGCTTGAACCGGGCGAGCGCGTCCTCGATGCGCGCCGCGCCGCCGCTCGTGGTCTCGCCGGAGATGCTGGCGTTCGCGACGCTATAATCGACCTTACGTTGCTTCAGCCGTTCCTCGAGCAGGGTCACCCAGCCTTCCTTCTGGCCGATGCCGTAGGCGGCCGACAGGCTGTCGCCGTAGACGAGGATCGTCCCCGCCGCCGTCGCGGCGCTCCAGGCGGTCGTTAACGCGAAGAAGAGAATTCTCAGCATGTCCGTCGATCCATCGCAGCCGATCGTGGTCGCGCGCGGCCTCGGGAAGAGCGTCCGACTGTCCGAGATCGCGGGCGCCGCGACGCTCGCGATTCTCCAGGATATCGACCTCGCGGTCATGCCCGGCGAGGCGGTCGCGATCCTCGGCGCGTCCGGCTCGGGCAAGTCGACGCTCCTCGGGCTGCTCGCCGGGCTGGACACGCCGACCGCGGGGAGCGTGCGGCTGGACGGGGAAGAGCTGTTCGCGCTCGACGAGGACGGGCGCGCCGGGCTGCGCAAGCGGCTGGTCGGGTTCGTGTTCCAGTCGTTCCAGCTGCTGCCGCCGCTCAACGCGATCGAGAACGTGATGCTGCCGCTCGAGCTCGGCGGCGACCCCGACGCCGAGCGCAAGGCGCGCGAGATGCTCCAGCGCGTGGGGCTCGGCGAGCGCCTGAAGCACTACCCCAAGACCCTGTCGGGCGGCGAGCAGCAGCGCGTCGCGCTCGCGCGGGCCTTCGTGATGCGGCCGAAGCTGCTGCTCGCCGACGAGCCGACCGGCAACCTCGACGCAACCACCGGCGCCGACATCATCGACCTCATCTTCCGCCTCAATGCCGAGGAGGGCACCACGCTCGTGCTGGTCACGCACGACGAAGCGCTCGCGCGCCGCTGCGCGCGGCAGATCCGCCTCGCGGGAGGGCGCATCCAGTGACCGAGCCGCGCCCCGCCGGCTACCTCGACGACCCGCGCGTCCTGTTCGCCGCGGAGCGCACGCTGCTCGCCTGGGTGCGCACCAGCGTCACGCTCATGGGCCTGGGGTTCGTGGTCGCGCGGTTCGGCGTGTTCCTCGCCGCGATCCAGGGCCGGGCGGCGCCGTCGGGCCATGGCCTCTCGGCGTGGATCGGAATCGCTTTCGTGGTGCTCGCCACGGCGGTCCTCGCCATCGCGGCGCGCCAGCACGTGCGCTTCCTGCGCTCGCTCGGCGCGCGCGAGATTCCGCGCGGCTACGGGACCTGGCTGCCGACCTTTTCTGCGGTCGCGCTGGTCGTGGCGGGCGGCCTGCTCGCGCTCTACCTATTGCTCGAGACCGGAGCATGACGTGCTGAGGCTCGCCTGGCGGATGCTGAAGCGCGATTGGGCGGCCGGCGAGCTGCGCATCCTCGCGATCGCGCTGGTGATCGCGGTCGCGAGCGTGACCAGTGTCGGGTTCTTCGCCGATCGCGTCCGCCAGGCGCTGGTCAAGGAAGCGCATCAGCTCCTCGGCGGCGACGTGGTGCTCATCGCCGACCACCCGTGGGCGGCCGAGGTGCGCGACGAGATCGCCGCCCGCGGGCTGAGCGTGGCGGAGAGCACGACGCTCATCAGCATGGCGCGCGCCGGCGATCGCTCGCAGCTCGTGGGCGTCAAAGCCGTCACCGATGCCTATCCGCTGCGCGGCAAGCTGCGGAACGCACCCGGATTGAACGTCGCGGACGCGGAAGCGGCGCGCGGTCCGGCGCGCGGCACCCTCTGGCCGGACGAGCGCCTCGCGCTCGCGCTCGAGCTGAAAACGGGCGACCGGGTCGAGCTGGGCGACGCCGCGTTCACGGTCGGCGCGATCCTCACGCTCGAGCCGGACCGCAGCACCGCGTTCTTCAACGTCGCGCCGCGGCTCCTGATGCACCGCGACGACGTGCCGGCGACCGGCCTCGTGCAGCCGGGGAGCCGCATCTGGTACTACCTCCTCGCCGCCGGGGAGCAGGAGGCCGCCCGCGGGTTCGAGGCCTGGGTGAAGCCGCGCCTCGGTCGCGGCGAGTCGCTGCAGAGCCTCGAGAGCGCACGCCCCGAGATCCGCGCCGGCCTGGAGCGGGCGCAGAAGTTCATCGGGCTGACCGCGCTCCTCGCGGTGATCCTCGCCGCGGTCGCGGTCTCGCTCGCGACCCGGCGGTACACCCGCCGCCACCTCGACGGCTACGCGGTGATGCGCTGCCTCGGCGCGACGCAGGGCCAGCTCGTGCGGCTCTTCGCCTGGGAGTTCGCGGCGCTCGGCGTGATCGCGGCCGCGCTGGGGTGTCTCGCCGGCTACGCGGCGCAGTTCGTGATCGCCGCCTTCGTCTCCGAGCTGATGCTGGTCGCGCTGCCGCAGCCGACGCTCGTGCCCGCCGTGCAGGGCTTCCTGACCGGCCTCGCGCTGCTGCTCGGGTTCGCGCTGCCGCCGCTGCTCCAGCTCAAGAACGTCGCGGCGCTGCGCGTCATCCGCCGCGACGTGGGCGCGCCGCGGCAGAACGCCCTTGCGGCGTACGGCGTCGGCGCGACGGCCGTCGGCGCGCTGCTCGTCTGGCAGGCCGGCGACGCGAAGCTGGGGCTGATCGTGCTCGGCGGCTTCGCGGCCGGTCTGGCGGTGTTCGGCGCAGTCGCGTTCGCGGCGCTGCACGCGCTGGCGGGTCTCAGCGGCCGGATCGGCGCGAGCTGGCGCTACGGGCTTGCGTCCCTGCGCCGGCGCGCGAGCTCCAACACCGTCCAGATCGTGGCGCTCAGCCTCGGCCTCGCCGCGATCCTGCTGCTCACGTTCACGCGCGGCGACCTGCTCGAGACCTGGCGCGCGAAGACGCCCCCCGACGCGCCGAACCGTTTCATCGTCAACATCCAGCCCGACCAGCGCGCGCCGCTGGAAAAGTTCTTCGCCGAGAACGGCATCGCGACGCCGACCACGTACCCGATGGTCCGCGGCCGGTATGTCGCTTTGAACGGGAAGCCGGTCGACGCGGAGCGCTTCGAGGAGCGCGAGCGCCGGCTCGTCGAGCGCGAGTTCAACCTGTCGTTCATGGCCGAGCGTCCCGCGCACAACGCCCAGCTGGGCGGCGCGTGGTTCGGGCCCGCCGAGCTCGAGCGCGGCGCCCTGTCGGTCGAGGAGGGCATCGCGAAGTCGCTGGGCTGGAAGCTCGGCGACACGCTGACCTGGCAGGTCGCGGGGCAGACCTTCAGCGCGCCGATCACCGGCCTGCGCAAGCTCGACTGGGATTCGATGCGGGTCAATTTCTTCGTGATCACGACACCCAAGCTGCTCGACGGCTTCCCCGCGAGCTACGTGACGAGCTTCCACCTGCCCGACGCGCAGGCCGCGTTCGTCAATCGGCTCTCGCAACGGTTCCCCACCATGACGGTCATCGACACGAGCGCGATCCTGCGCCAGATCCAGTCGATGGCCGACAAGGTGATCCGCGCCGTCCAGTTCGTTTTTCTCTTCGCGCTCGGCGCCGGCGTGCTGGTGCTCTACGCCGCCCTGCTCGCCACGCAGGACGAGCGGGTGCAGGAGGCGGCGGTGATGCGCGCGCTCGGCGCGAGCCGCGCCCAGGTCCTCGCCACGCAGCGCGCCGAGTTCGTCGCGCTCGGGCTGCTCGCGGGACTGCTTGCGGCAGTCGGCGCGACCGCGATCGGGTACGCGATCGCGACGCGCGGGCTGCAGTTCGAGTACCACGTCAACCACTGGGTCTGGCTCGCCGGGCCGCTGCTCGGGCTCGCCTGCGTCATGCTCAACGCGTGGGCGGGAGCGCGCGCGGCACTGAGCCGGCCGCCGATCCTGGCATTGCGCGAGGCGTGAGGCCGGAAACGTGGACCGGACCGAAACGCCCTACGAGCTGCTCGGCGGCGCGGCGAAGCTGCGCGGGCTGGTCGACCGGTTCTACGACCTGATGGATCTGGAGTCGGCCTACGCGGGGATCCGCAAGCTGCACCCGACCGATCTCGCGAACTCGCGCGACAAGCTCTTCATGTTCCTGTCGGGGTGGATGGGTGGACCGGGTCTCTACGCCGAGCGTTTCGGCAATCCGATGCTGCGCGCGCGACACTTGCCCTTCGCGATCGGCGCGGCCGAGCGCGACGCGTGGATGGCGTGCATGATTCGGGCGATGGAAGAGACGGGCGTCGACGATCGGCTCCGCGCGGCGCTCGCCCAGGCGTTCTTCGGCACGGCCGACTGGATGCGGAATCGCTCGGAATGAAAAACCCGCTGCGTTATCGCGTCCGGTTGCGCGATCTCAACCTGCGCGACCTGCTCGTCGTCGCCCTTCCCGCCGTCGCGCTCATCGCGGGCGGGTTCTGGCTCGCGGCGCAGTTCATCCGGCCCGCGCCGCCCGACTTCCTGATCATGTCGACCGGGACGCCCGGCGGCGCGTACCAGGCGTTCGCCGCGCGCTACAAGCCCATTCTCGCGGCGCAGGGGATCGAGCTGCGCGAGCGACCGTCCGCCGGCGCGGTCGAGAACCTGCAGCGGCTGCTCGACCCGAAGGAGGAGGTCGACGTCGGACTGGTGCAGGGCGGGCTCGGCTTCGGCACCGACGCCGAGGGGCTGGTGTCGCTCGGCAGCTTCTACCACGAGCCGTTGTGGGTCTTCTATCGCGGGAAGGCGACGCTCGACCAACTCGTGAATCTGAAGGGGCGGCGCATCGCGATCGGACCGGAAGGCAGTGGCACGCGCCAGCTCGCACTCGAGTTGCTGGAGGCGAGCGGCGTCCCGCCGAACGACAAGCGCACGACGTTCGTGCCGATTTCGGGGCTCCCGGCGGTCGCGGCGCTCGCGCAGGGCAAGGTGGACGCGGTCTTTCTGGTGGGGCCCGCGCAGTCGGGGGCGGTGTGGAGTGCGCTCTACACGCCGGACGTGCGCCTGATGAGCTTCGTGCAGGCCGAAGCCTACGTGCGGCGCTTTCCGTACCTGTCGCGGCTCGTGCTGCCGCGCGGCGGGATCGATCTGCAGCGCGACATTCCCGCGGCCGACGTGGAACTGGTGGCGCCGATGGCCACGATCGTCGCGCGCGAGGGGACGCACCCGGCGCTGATCGACCTGCTGCTGCAGGCGGCCGCAGAGGTCCACGGCGGCGCCGGCCTCTTTCAGCGCCCGGGCGAGTTCCCGAACGCGCGCCAGGTGGATTTCCCGCTATCGAAGGAGGCCGACCGGTTCTACAAGTCGGGCACGCGTCTGTTCCAGCGCTATCTGCCGTTCTGGCTGGCGACCCTGATCGAGCGCACGCTCGTCCTGCTCATCCCGCTCGTCGCGATCGTGCTACCGGTCATGCGCTTCGCCCCGGTGCTCTACGGCTGGCGCGCGCGTTCGCGCGTTTACAAGTGGTACGGACAGCTCAAGTTTCTCGAGCGCGAGCTCGACGAGGACCCGAATGCGCGCACCCGCGCGGAATGGCTCGCGGAGCTCGAGCGGATCGAGGATCACGTCCACCGCGTCGCGACCCCGCTCGCGTTTGCGAACCTGCTCTACACCCTGCGGGAGCACATCGCGCTCGTCGAGGCGAAGGTGCTCAAGAAAACGCCCAAGGAGCAGCCCGCCGCCGCCTGACCGGGCGCCGTCCGCCATGCTCCCGCGCACGTTCGGCCGCTACGAGATCCTCTCGCTCCTCGGCGAGGGCGGGATGGGGCGCGTCTACAAGGCGCGCGACCCGATGATCGAGCGGACGGTCGCCATCAAGACGCTCGGCGTCGAGCTCGAGGACGACCCGTTCGCCGAGTTCAAGGCGCGCTTCTTCCGCGAGGCGCGCAGCGCGGGGCGGGTGAACCATCCGAACGTCGTGACCGTCTTCGATGTCGGCGAGTCCGACGGCGTCGCGTACATCGCGATGGAGTACGTGGAAGGACGGACGCTGCGGGAGGTGCTCGATGCCGGCGCGCCTCTCGCGGTCGGGGAGGCGTGCCGGATCGCGGGCCAGGTGGCGCGCGCGCTCGCCGCCGCGCACAAGCACGGGATCGTCCATCGCGACGTCAAGCCGCCGAACATCATGATCGCCGCGCTGCGTACCGCGCCGCTGCGCAAGCTCGAGCGCGGCGCTACGCCGCCCGGAGCGAACGCTTGAGGAGCTTCCCGTTCGCGTTGCGCGGCAGCGGCTCCGCGCGCAACGTGAAGAAGTCGGGCACCTTGTAGTCGGCGAGATGGCGCGCGCAGTGCGCCCGCAGCGCTTCTGCGGTGCATGCCGGATCGAGCGTGACGACGTAGGCGAGGGCTTTCTCCCCGAGCACCGGGTCGGGCACCGCGACCAGCGCCGATTCGACAACCGAAGGGTGGGTCGAGAGCACGCTCTCCACCTCGGCGCTGTGGATCTTGTAGCCGCCGCGGTTGACGAGATCCTTCTTGCGGTCGAGCACGCGCACGAAGCCCTGCGCGTCGATCGAGCCGATGTCGCCGGACTTCCAGCAGCCGTCGGCGAATTCGCGCGCCGTGGCCTCGGGGTTGTCCCAGTAGCCGGGCACCACCATCGGGCCGGCGATCCAGAGCTCGCCCGGCTCACCGGGCGGCACCGCGCGTCCGTCGTCGTCCATCACGCGCAGCTCGCCGCACGGCACCACCGCGCCCACGCTGTCGAGGTGCGCCGCCTGCTTCCCCATCGGCATGATGGTCGTCGGCGAGGTCGTCTCGGTCGCGCCGTAGGCGTTCATGAGCGTCAGGCCGGGCAGCTTCTCCGCGAGCTGGCGCAGCGTGCCCTCGGGCATCGGCGCGCCGCCGAAGCCGCCGATGCGCCAGGCCGAGAGGTCGAAGCGCTCGAAGTCCGGGTCGCGCAGGCAGAGGTTGTAGATCGCCGGGACCACCAGGGTGTGCGTCATGCGCTCGCGCGCCGCGAGCTCGAGGAACGCGCGCGCCTTGAATTCGCGCATCAGCACGACACATCCGCCGACCGCGAACAGCGGGAGCAGGATCGCCGCGAGGCCGGTGACGTGGCTCGCCGGCACCGCGAGCAGCGAGCGGTCGGTCTCGCGGAGCCGCATGCACACGCGGTAGTGAAGGCACGTGTGGATCAGGTTGAGGTGCGTCAGCATCGCGCCCTTCGGCCGCCCGGTCGTGCCGGAGGTGTAGAGGATGACCGCGGTCTCCTCCTCGTGCGCATCGGCCCGCGGGGCGACGGGCGAGTGCGAGTCCATCAGCGCGTCGAAATCGAGGGCGTCGGGCGCCGCCCCGCCGACGGCGAGCCGCACCGCGACGGCAGGCGCGTCGGCGGGTGTGGGGACCCGGTCCGTCAGGGGAGCGTCGAACGCGATCGCCCGGGCACCGCACTGATTCACGATGAACGCGATCTCCGGCCGCTGCTCGCGGACGTTGACCGGGACGACGATGGCGCCGATGCGCAGCGCGGCGAGCAGCAGGTACGCGAACTCGCGCTCGTTGGCGAGAAGCAGAACGATCGCGATCGCCGCGCGCGAGGCCGAGCCGGTGCAGATGACCGGCGACGCGGTCGGCGACGCGGTCGAGCTTTGCGTAGTCGTGACGATGGGTGCCGTCGACCAGCGCGGTTCGTGCACCGTGGCGCGCGACGGTCGCGGCGAACATCGCGTCGAGATTGCGCGGACGCTCGCTGAAGCAGCGCACGACGCGGCCGAAGTGCGTCTCCTCCCGTATCGCGGGCAGGTCTTTCCAGTGCATGGCGCACGATTCTACTGACTGTCGAGGGGACCACGAGGGGATGTGTCCCTCGCGTCGTTGGAAGTGCCGAGGCTCGCCGGGTGAGCCACTGCGTTCGCTACAATGCGACGCATGATCGACGCTCCGCTCGCCGTCCTCGTCGTTCTCGTCGTTCTTGCCGTCCTCGTCCTGGTCGTCGTCGTGCTGGCCATCCGCCAGGCCGGTGCGCTCGGGCGCGCCGGCGAGGTGCCGGCGCAGCTCGCGGCCATGCAGGCGCGCCTCGATCGCTTCGCGCTCGACAACGAGCGGCTGGAGCGCGAGCTGCGCGAAGCGCTGACGGCCGGGCGGCACGAGGCCGCGGACGCGGCGCGGGCGGCGCGCGCCGAGCAGGCGGCGGCGAGCGGCCAGATGAGCCAGGCGCTCACGACGCAGATGACCGGCTTCGCGGGCGGACTGGAAGGCCTGCGGACCGCGGTCGATCAGAAGCTCGCCGGCATGCTGGTCGAAGGCCGGAGCGGCCGCGAGGAGAGCGCCCTGCAGCTCAAGCGCTTCGGCGATGCGCTCGCGTCGAGCCTCGGCGAGCTGCGCGACACCGTCGAGAAGCGCCTCGCCGAGATCGCCGCGGGCAACGAGAAGAAGCTCGAGGAGATGCGCGTCACCGTCGACGAGAAGCTGCACGCCACGCTGGAGCTCCGGCTCGGCGAGTCGTTCAAGCTCGTCAGCGAGCGGCTGGAGCAGGTGCACAAGGGGCTGGGCGAGATGCAGTCGCTCGCGATCGGCGTCGGCGACCTCAAGCGCGTGCTGACCAACGTCAAGACCCGCGGCACCTGGGGCGAGGTGCAGCTCGGCAACCTGCTCGAGCAGGTGCTCGTTCCGGAGCAGTACGAGCGCAACGTCGCCACGATCCCCGGCAGCCGCGAGTACGTGGAGTTCGCGATCAAGTTTCCCGGCCGCGACGAGCGCGGGGCGCCGCTCTGGCTGCCGGTCGACGCCAAGTTCCCGCTCGAGGACTATCAGCGCCTGCAGGAGGCGCAAGAGCGCGCCGACGTCGAGGGGATCGAGGCGGCGGGCCGCGCGCTCGAGATGCGGCTGCGCGCCGAAGCGAAGGCCATGCGCGAGAAGTACATCGCGCCGCCGCACACCACCGACTTCGGCCTGCTGTATCTCCCGACCGAGGGACTCTACGCCGAGGTGCTGCGGCGGCCCGGCCTGGTCGAGGCGCTGCAGCGCGACCACCGCGTGACCGTCGCCGGACCGACGACGCTGCTGGCGATGCTCAACAGCTTCCAGATGGGTTTCCGGACGCTCGCGATCGAGCAGCGCTCGAGCGAGGTGTGGGAGCTGCTCGGAGCGGTGAAGAACGAGTTCGGGAAGTTCGGGCAGGTGCTGGCTAAGACGCGCCAGCAGCTGCAGACGGTGGCGAACACCATCGTCGAGGCGGAAACGCGCACCCGCCAGATGGAGCGCAAGCTGAAGCAGGTGGAGGCGCTGCCCGAGCCGCAGGCGACCAAGCTGATCGGCGCAGGCCAGGACGACGCTGAGCCGGGTGCTTCGAGCTGACGCGCTACGCGAGCCCCTCGAAAAGCTGCACGCTGACGAGGTCGCCTGCCTTGACGTCGCCGCGCGCGTGCTCGAGGACGATGAAGCAGTTCGCCTCCGACATCGACCGCAGCACGCCGGAGCCCTGCTGCCCGGTGATGCGCACGCTCCACTGGCCGCCGGCGTCGCACGCGACGATCCCGCGCTGGAACTCGGTGCGCCCGGGCTTCTTGCGGAGCGCGGTCGCGCACGGCACCTGCAGGACCGGCAGCGCGTAGTCGTCGGTGCGGCCGGCGAGCGCGAACAGCGCGTCGCGCACGAAGCCGTAGAACGTCACCATCACCGCGACCGGGTTGCCGGGCAGCCCGAAGAAGTGGGCGCCGCCGATCCGGCCGACCGCCATTGGACGGCCGGGGCGCATCGCGATCTTCCAGAACAGCACTTCGCCCAGTCGGCCGAGCAGATCGCGGGTGAAGTCCGCCTCGCCAACCGACACGCCGCCGGACGTGATCACGGCGTCCGCGATCGCCGCGGCGTCGAGAAACGCCCGCTCGAGGGTCGCCGGATCGTCGCGCACCACGCCCATGTCGATCAGGTCGACCCCGAGACGGGCGAGCATTCCATAGAGCGTGTAGCGGTTGGAGTCGTAGACCTCGCCTTCCTTGAGGGGCGTACCGACCGACGCCAGCTCGTCGCCGGTCGAGAAGAACGCGACGCGCAGCCGGCGCCGCACCGTCACCTCGGCCAGCCCGAGCGAGGCGAGGAGCCCGAGGTCGGCCGGACGCAGGATTCGTCCGGCCGGGATGGCGACGCGACCCAATGCCAGATCTTCGCCGGCGCGGCGGCGGTGCTGTCCCGTCTTCTGTCCGGACGGCACGACGATGCGGTCGCCCTCGGCCCGGACCACCTCCTGGATCACGACCGTATCGGCGCCGGCGGGCATCACCGCGCCGGTCATCACGCGCACGCACTGGCCCGGTCCGACGCCGCCGCCGAGGGGTCGTCCGGCGAACGCCGTACCGATTTCCCGCAGCACGGTGTCGCCGTCCGCTTTCAGGTCCGCGCCGCGCACCGCGTAGCCGTCCATGGCGGAGTTGTCGTGCGCGGGGACATTCATGGTGGATACGACGTCGGCCCCGAGCACCCGGCCGAGGCCCGAGCGCACCGCGACGCGCTCGTTCGCGGTCACCGGCGTCACGAGCGATCGGATCACCCGGCGCGCCGTCTCGACCGGCAGCGCCTCCGGGTCGTAGTCGTCCATGCAGCTGACGATGCTCGCGAGCGAGCTCATGTCCGGCGCTCGTGGTCGGCCAACTCTTCAGGCGTGTTGATGTTGGAGAACGCGTCCGGCTGGTCGTCGAAGGGGACTTCCGCGACCTTCAGCGAGGCATACCACGCGTCGATCTTGCGGCCCCCGCCCCGGAGGAACGCCGTGAGGTGTCCGGCGAGCGACTCCCGCACGAGCGAGAAGACGGGGTGCGGCTGATCTCCCGTCTTCGCGACGGCGAGATCGGCGTGGTTCGCGATGAGCGCGGCGTGCAGCCGAGCGACCAGGTCGAGGGGCAGGAACGGCGAGTCGCACGGCACCGTGACGAGGAACGGGTGCACGTTCGCCTTGAGCCCGGCCTGCAGCCCGGCGAGCGGGCCGGCGAACCCGCCGATCTCGTCGCCGATGACGCGGCAGCCCAGGCGCGCGTACTCCGCCTGGTTCTGGTTGGCGTTGACGATCACCTCGGTCACCTGCGGGGCCAGCCGCTCGAGCACCCAGGCGACCATCGGTCGACCGCGCAACGGCTGCAGACCCTTGTCGACGCCGCCCATGCGGCGTCCCCGACCCCCGGCGAGAATCAGGCCGGTGACGCGCGCGGTGTCGCGGAGGTCCATCCCCTTACGCCGTCACCGTCGGCATCGAGTGCTTTACGAAGCGGTGCCCGCCGGTGAACAGCAGGTAGTGCTTGTTGACCGCGCGGCCGAGCATGGTGATCCCGGTCTTGTTGGCGATGGTCCAGCCCATCTGGGTCAGCCCGGAGCGCGAGACGAGGAACGGGATCTGCATCTGCGCGCACTTGATCACCATCTCGGAGGTGAGGCGCCCGGTGGTGTAGAAGATCTTGTCGGAACCGTCGATGCCCGCGAGCCACATCTGTCCCGCGATCGCGTCCACCGCGTTGTGCCGGCCCACGTCCTCCACGAAGGAAAGGATCTCGCTCGCACCGGGCGCGTTGGTCGCCAGCGCACAGCCGTGCACCGCGCCGGCCGTCTTGTAAATCGTCTCGTGGCGGCGCACCGCGTCGAGCAGGACATACAGCGTGTCCTCGCCGAGCCGCACGTCGTCGCGCAAGGTGATCGTCTCGATCTCCTCCATCAGGTCGCCGAACATCGTGCCCTGGCCGCAGCCGGTCGTCACCGTGCGCTTCTTCATCCTTGCGCCGAGGCCCTTGACGCCCTTGCGCGTGGTGACCGCGACCGCGTCGGTCTCCCAGTCGACCTGCACCGCGGCGATCTCCTCGATCGAGCGCACCAGCCGCTGGTTGCGGAGGTACCCGATCGCGAGCGCCTCGGGCGCCTGCCCGAGCGTCATCAGCGTGACGATCTCGCGCTTGTCGACGTAGAGCGTGAGCGGATGCTCGCCGGCGATCGGCGTCGGGACCGCCTCGCCTTTCTCGTTCAGCGCCTCGACCTCGAAGGTGGCCGGGCGCGCGGCGTCGGTGAGCAACGGTTTGTGGGGCGCGTTCATCCGCCGATGTAGGACATCTCGACTTTCCGCGCCTTCGCCGTCGCGGCGGTGCGGATCTCCGAGTAGCGGTCGCCGCGCACGCGCCAGATGCGCCCGATGGCCGCGTGGATCTCGGCGTCGGAGGCGCCGCCGCGCAGCAGCGTGCGCAGGTCGTAGCCCGAGGTTGCGAACAGGCAGGTGTAGAGCGCGCCGTCGGTGGAGAGCCGCGCGCGGGTGCAGCTGCGGCAGAACGCTTGGGTCACCGACGAGATCACGCCGATCTCGCCGGTGCCGTCCCGGTAGCGCCACCGCTCCGCGACTTCGCCGTAGTAGTTCGGCTCCACCGCCTCGAGCGGCAGCTCGGCGTTGATGCGCCGCACTACCTCCGCGGAGGGCACCACGTCGTCCATGCGCCAGCCGTTGGTCGCGCCGACATCCATGAACTCGATGAAGCGCACGACATGGCCGCTGCCCTTGAACCGGCGCGCCATCGCGACCACGGTGTGGTCGTTCACGCCGCGCTGGACGACCATGTTGATCTTGATCGGCGCGAGGCCCGCTGCGGCCGCCGCATCGATGCCGTCGAGCACGGCCGCGACGGGGAAGTCCACGTCGTTCATCCCGCGGAACACCGCGTCGTCGAGCGAGTCGAGGCTCACCGTGAGGCGGTTGAGCCCCGCGTCGCGCAGGACGCGCGCCTTCCGCGCGAGCGCCGAACCGTTCGTCGTGAGCGTCAGGTCGAGACCGCCGAGCCGCGCGAGCATCTCGACGAGCCGCTCGAGGTCGCGGCGCAGCAGCGGCTCGCCGCCGGTGAGGCGGATCTTCTCGATGCCGTGGTCCTTGAAGATGCGCGCGAGGCGCGTGATCTCCTCGAACGTCAGCACCTCGCTGCGCGGCAGGAACTTGTAGTCCGGGCCGAACACGTCCTTCGGCATGCAGTACGTGCAGCGGAAGTTGCAGCGGTCGGTGACCGAGATGCGCAGGTCGCGCAGCGGCCGGCCAAGGGTATCGGCGACTCGGGTGTCGGCGACCCGGTCGCCGGGCGCGAGAGGCCCCACCTCAGGCAGGGGGATGGCCCGGCGCGCGTCGACGAGAGGAATGATCCGGTTCGACATGGTCAAGCTTGCTGAACAGCACTGGAAGCACGCATCATAACGGTGCAATGCAACTTTCCGATTCTAGATACATTCGTCCATCCCCTCAAAGCGTTCGCGTCGCCGTGGTGATGGAGCGCCGCGCCCTCGCCAACCGCTGGCAGTCGGAAACCTGGCAGCCCGTGGCCGTCGTGCCGGACGAGCCCGATGCGGCACCGCCGCGGCTGCTCCTCCAGGACGGCGGACGCACCCAGTGGCTCCATCCGGGCTTCGAGATCGTCCTCCACCGGGACGAAGCCGAAGGCTACTACCTGAATCTGACCGCGCCCGAGCCCTATATGTTCGTGATGTGGCGCATGGACGACGACCAGGCGGTGCCGAAGATCGTGACGCCGAGCTACCACGAGGCGGCGCGGATGATGGACGGCGGCGCCCAGGTCGACGGCGTGCCGCTGCCGGCGGAGATCGCGACCTGGCTCGCCGCGTACGTGGATGCGAACTACCGACCCGAGTCGAAGCAGCGGTCGCGTCCGCCGTCGTTCAAGGGCGCACGGAGGGACGGGTGAGCGACGACGCGCGCGATCCGTTCGTATCGCGCTGGTCGCGGCGGAAGGTGGCCGCGCGGCGCGGGGAGACGCTGCCCGAGCCGGCGCCGCCGCCGACCCTGCCGCCGCCCGCACCCGCACCGCCCCAGCCTCCGGCGACCGGGACGGTCGAGCCTGCGATCGAGCTGCCCTCGATCGACACGCTGAAGGGCCTCGAGTCGGACTACAAAGCGTTCCTCCGTCCGGAGGTCGACCCGGCGACGCGCAGCGCCGCGCTCCGGAAGCTCTTCGGCGATCCGCACTTCAACACGATGGATCGGCTCGACGTCTACATCGACGATTACTCGATCCCCGATCCGATTCCCGCGGCGATGCTGAAGACGCTCAGCGCCGCGCGCTCGCTCGGGCTGCTCGACGACGAGGACGAAGCGGACGAGAAGAAGCAGGCGGAGGCCGCCCGCGGCGCCCGTCACCGCGACCGCGCCCGATGTACCGGCTGTTCCCGATACCCTGCCGAGCGAGGTCGCGCCGCACGCCACCGTAGATACCGTCGAACCGGAACCCGTCGACGTTCCCCGCAAGCCCGAAGCGGTCTGAAGGACCCGACCCGATGCCGCTCGAGGACAAGACGCTGAAGCTCTGCAATTGCAACCGCACCATGACGCTCGATGCGCGCGCGCTGGCCGCGGCGCTCGGGTCCGGCAAACCGGTCGAGATCCACACCGAGCTGTGCCGCAAGGAAATGGCCGCGTTCGAGGCCGCCGCGCGCGGCGGCGAGTGCGTCGTGGCGTGCACGCAGGAGGCGCCGCTCTTCGCGGAGGTCGCCGAAGGGATCGGCGCAAAAGGCGACCTGAAGTTCGTGAACATCCGCGAGGTCGCCGGCTGGTCCGCGGAAGGCAGGCACGCGACGCCCAAGATCGCGGCGCTGCTCGCCGCCGCCGAATTGCCCGATCCGGAGCCGGTGCCGAGCGTGTCCTACGCGTCGGGCGGCCACCTGCTCGTAATCGGCCCCGCCGAGAGCGCCGTGCCGTGGGCGGAGCGCCTCGCCGACGAGCTCGAAGTGTGCGTGCTCGTCACGAACGCGCGCGGCGGCGAATTGCCGGACGTGCGCCGCTTCCCGGTCTGGTCGGGGCGGGTGAGCGCCCTGACGGGCTGGCTGGGGACATTCGAGGTCGAGTGGGAGCAGACGAACCCCATCGACCTCGACGTCTGCACGCGCTGCAATGCGTGCATCCGCGCGTG
This sequence comes from uncultured beta proteobacterium, assembly GCA_963716855.1. GTDB lineage: Bacteria > Pseudomonadota > Gammaproteobacteria > Burkholderiales > SG8-39 > JAGVSZ01. The sequence goes on from CAVQUV010000002.1 coordinate 86,338, forward strand.
CCCGGAGCAGGCGATCGACTTCACCTACCAGATCGACCTCGACAAGTGCAAGGCGCACCGCGCGTGCGTGAAGGCGTGCGGTCCGGTCAAGGCGATCGACTTCGAACGCGCGGACCGGGCCCGCAAGGAACGCTTCGACCTGGTGCTCGACCTTTCGGCCGAGCCGGTCCTCAAGGTGCCGCGCAAGCCGCAGGGCTACCTCGCGCCCGGCCGCGACCCGCTCGCGCAGGCGCTCGCCGCCGCGGCGCTCGCGAAGCTGGTCGGCGAATTCGAGAAGCCGAAGTTCTTCGTCTACAACGAGCGCCTCTGCGCGCACGGGCGTTCGGCCAAGGTCGGCTGCACGGCGTGCCTCGACACGTGCTCCACGCAGGCGATCGCCTCCGCGGGCGACAAGGTGCGCGTCGAGCCGCACCTCTGCCTCGGCTGCGGCGGCTGCGCGACGGTGTGCCCGTCGGGCGCGATGACGTACGCGAGCCCGCGCGTGGCGGAGCTCGGCGCGCGACTCAAGCGGTTGCTGGCCGTCTATGCGAAGGCCGGCGGCAAGGATGCCGCCATCCTCCTACACGGCGCCGACGTGGGGCGCGAGCTGATCTCCCGGATCGCGCGCCGCGGGCGCGGGCTGCCCGCGCGCGTGATCCCGCTCGAGATCTTCCACGCCGCTTCGGTCGGCATCGACGCGCTGCTCGGCGCGATCGCGTACGGGGCGAGCCAGGTGATCGTCGCGGCGACCGACGCCGAAGCCGACGAGTACGGGTCCGCGCTCGAGCGCCAACTCGGGTATGCGCAGACGATCCTGTCCGCGCTCGGCTATGGCGGGACGCACCTGCGGCTGGTGCGCGCGACCGATGCGACGGCGTTCGAGTCCGAGCTCTGGGGACTCGCGCCCGCGGAAGCGCCCGCGCACGCGGCCACTTTCAACCTTTCGAACGAGAAGCGCGCGACGCTCGAGTTCGTCCTCGAGCATCTGGCGAAGCACGCGCCCGCGCCGCGGGACGAGATCCCGCTCGCCGCGGGCGCGCCGTTCGGCCGGGTCGACGTGAACCGGCAGACCTGCACGCTGTGCATGGCGTGCGTCGGCGCGTGTCCGGCCTCGGCGCTCGTCGACGGGCGCGAGACGCCGATGCTGAAGTTCATCGAGCGCAACTGCGTCCAGTGCGGTCTGTGCGTGAGCACCTGTCCCGAAAAGGCGGTCACCCTCGCGCCGCGCCTGCTGCTCACCGCGCAGGCGAAACAGGAGGTGGTGCTGTACCAGGCCGAGCCGTTCAACTGCGTCCGGTGCGGGAAGCCGTTCGGCACCAAGCAGATGATCGACAACATGGTGGGAAGATTGACCGCCCATTCGATGTTTGCCACCGGTGGGGCGTTGCGCAGGCTGCAGATGTGCGCCGACTGCCGAGTTGTCGACATGATGGAGAACAAGTCCGAGGCGTCGATCTTCGACGTGAAGCCGTGAGCGCGCCGCGACTTTCGGAAGGCCCTGAGACGACCAAGGAATCGGCGCTGAACGAGGAGGACCGGGCGCGCGTCGACTTATACGCACTGCTCGCACGGTTGTTCTACGCCGGGCCGGACCGCGCGCTGCTCGATTCCCTCGCACGGCACGAGGACCTGTTCGGCACGAACGATGTGCCACTGGGTCAGGCCTGGCGATCGCTCGCGCGAACCGCCCGCAATGCGGATCCCGAGGCGCTAACGCTCGAATACGACTCGATTTTCGTCGGCGTCGGCAAGTCCCAGGTGACACCCTACTGCAGTCACTACCTCACGCCGACAGGTCGCGAACGAATCGTTGTTGCACTGCGGGACGAGTTGCGCACGCTGGGTCTCGCGCGCGCTGGCGACTCGCACGAGCCGGAGGATCACGTCGCCGTGCTCTGCGAGGTGATGCGCCACCTCGTCTCGCTTGGCTCCGACGATCATGCGATTGGCGGACAAAAACAGTTCTTTATGCGCTATATTTCGAGAGCTTACATCCAGCTTACGGATGAGATTCTCAGCGCCGCAGCAACGCAGTTCTACAAAGACGTCGCGCGCGTCATGAGGGTCTTTTTCGACGTCGAATCCCAGTCGTTCGAGATGGTCTGACCTCCCGGAAGGAGACTAGAACATGGACAAGACCAAGGCCAGCCGCCGGAACTTCCTGATCGCAGCCGGCGCCACCGGCGCAGCCGCGGTGGCTGCCATCGGCGCCAAGACGGTGCCGCAGCCCGCGGCGACGCAGCACAAGGAAGGCGACAAGCGTTCCGGGTACAAGCTGACCGAGCACATCCGCAATTACTACCGCACGACGCTGGTCTGACCGAGGAGGGCGCCATGCTGCTCACGAAGAAATCCGCTAACACGTCCGCCCCGCAGTCGCGTCTCGCGCGGAGCCTCTCCGGCACGCTCGCACGCACCGTCGACCGGCGCGCGTTCCTCAAGCGCTCCGGCGTCGCGGTCGGCGCCGGGGCCTTCGCCTCGCAGCTGCCGTTCAACCTGGTCGGCAAGGCCGAAGCGCAGGAGAAGAAGGCTGCCGACGCGAAGGTCGAGGTCAAGCGCACCGTCTGCACGCACTGCTCGGTCGGGTGCGCGGTCGACGCGATCGTGCAGAACGGCGTGTGGGTGCGCCAGGAGCCGGTGTTCGACTCGCCGCTCAACCTCGGGGCGCACTGCGCCAAGGGCGCCGCGGTCCGCGAGCACGGGATGACCGAGCACTCGCACCGCCTGAAGTACCCGATGAAGCTCGTGAACGGGAAATACCAGAAGATCTCCTGGGACCAGGCGCTCGACGAGATCACCGAGCGGATGATGGCGATCCGCAAGGAATCGGGCCCCGACGCCGCCTACTTCGTCGGCTCGTCCAAGCACAACAACGAGCAGGCGATGCTGTTCCGCAAGTTCGTTTCGCTGTGGGGGTCGAACAACTGCGATCACCAGGCGCGCATCTGCCATTCGACCACCGTCGCGGGCGTGGCCAACACCTGGGGCTACGGCGCGATGACGAACTCCTACAACGACATGCAGAACGCGAAGTGCGCCATGTACATCGGGTCGAACGCCGCCGAGGCGCACCCGGTGTCGATGCTGCACATGCTGCATGCCAAGGAGACGGGCTGCAAGATGATCGTCGTCGACCCGCGCTTCACGCGCACGGCGGCGAAGGCGGACGAGTACGTGCGCATCCGCTCCGGCACCGACATCCCGTTCCTGTTCGGCCTCCTGTACCACATCTTCGAGAACGGCTGGGAGGACAAGAAGTACATCAACGACCGCGTCTACGGGATGGACAAGGTCAAGGCCGAGGTCATGGCCAAGTGGACGCCCGACAAGGTCGAGGAGGCCTGCGGGGTCAAGCCCGACCAGGTGAAGCGCGTCGCCGAGGCGCTGGCGAAGAACAAGCCCGCGACGGTCGTGTGGTGCATGGGCCAGACCCAGCACACGACCGGCAACGCGATGGTGCGGGCCTCGTGCATCCTGCAGCTGGCGCTCGGCAACGTCGGCGTCTCGGGCGGCGGCACCAACATCTTCCGCGGCCACGACAACGTGCAGGGCGCGACCGACGTCGGCCCGAACCCCGACTCGCTGCCCGGCTACTACGGGATCGTTCCGGGGGCGTGGCGGCACTGGGCGCGCGTCTGGAACATCGACTACGCCTGGCTCGAGAAGCAGTTCGCCTCCCCGGCCATGATGACCAAACCGGGCATCACGGTGTCGCGCTGGATCGACGGGGTGCTTGAGCAGAACGACAACATCGACCAGGACCCCAACATCCGCGCGATGTTCTTCTGGGGCCACGCGCCGAACTCGCAGACCCGCGGGGTCGAGATGCAGGCGGCGATGCACGCGCTCGACCTGCTGGTGGTGGTCGATCCGTACCCGTCGGCCACGGCCGCGATGGCGGCGATGCCGCTGAACGAGCAGGGGCAGAAGATCCTCGCCGACGCCAAGAAGCAGGCGAACGCGAACCGCGCGGTCTACCTGCTGCCCGCGGCGACGCAGTTCGAGACCGAAGGCTCCTGCACCGCGTCGAACCGCTCGATCCAGTGGCGCGAGAAGGTCATCGACCCGCTGTTCGAGTCCCGGTCGGACCAGGCGATCATGTATGCCTTCGCGCAGAAGTGGGGTTTCGCCGACCAGTTCATCGGCAAGAAGGACGGCAAGCAGAACCTGCGCCTCGTCAAGACCGCGAAGGGCTACGAAGAGCCCTCGATGGAGGACACGCTCGCCAACGAGATCAACCGCGGCACGTGGACCATCGGCTACACCGGGCAGTCGCCCGAGCGCCTGAAGCTTCACATGAAGAACATGCACACGTTCGACGTGAAGACGCTGCGCGCCAAGGGCGGCCCGTGCGACGGCGACTACTTCGGCCTGCCGTGGCCGTGCTACGGCAACCCGGCGCTGAAGCATCCCGGCTCGCCGAACCTGTACGACACCTCGAAGAACGTGATGGACGGCGGCGGCAACTTCCGCGCGAACTTCGGCGTGGAGCGCGACGGCGTGAGCCTGCTCGCCGAGGATGGGTCGGCATCGCAAGGTGCGGATCTCCCGTTCGGCTACCCCGAGTTCGATCACGTCCTGCTGAAGAAGCTGGGCTGGTGGGATGAGCTCACCGACGAGGAGAAAAAGGAAGCCGAGGGCAAGAACTGGAAGACCGACCTCTCGGGCGGAATCCAGCGCGTCGTGATGAAGAACCACAGCTGCCACCCGTTCGGCAACGCCAAGGCGCGCGCGGTGGTGTGGAACTTCCCCGACGCGATCCCGATCCACCGGGAGCCGCTTTACGGCACGCGGCCGGACCTGATGGAGAAGTACCCGGCGCAGGCCGACAAGCGCGCGTTCTGGCGCCTGCCCACGCTCTTCATCTCCGTCCAGAAGAAGAACCTCGAGAACAAGCTGGCCGAGAAGTTCCCGCTGATCCTCACGTCGGGACGGCTGGTGGAGTACGAGGGCGGCGGCGAGGAGACCCGGTCGAATCCGTGGCTCGCCGAGCTGCAGCAGGACAACTTCATCGAGATCAACCCGAAGGCGGCGAACGACCGCGGCATCCGCAACGGCGAGTACGTGTTCGTGTCCACGCCGACCGGCGCGCGCATCAAGGTGAAGGCGATGGTGACCGAGCGGGTGGGGCCGGATACGACCTTCATCCCGTTCCACTTCTCCGGCTGGTGGCAGGGCAGGGACATGCTGCCCTTCTATCCGGACGGCGCGGCGCCGATCGTGCGCGGCGAGGCGATCAACACCGCCACGACGTACGGCTACGACACGGTGACGATGATGCAGGAAACCAAGACCACCATCTGCCAGGTAGAGCGGGCCTGAGCCGCGCCAGGAGACGAGGAGAACGATCATGGCAAGAATGAAGTTTCTCTGCGACGCCGAGCGCTGCATCGAGTGCAACGGCTGCGTGACCGCGTGCAAGAACACGAACGAGGTGCCCTGGGGCGTCAACCGCCGTCGCGTCGTGACGATGAACGACGGCGTTCCCGGTGAGCGGTCGATCTCGGTCGCCTGCATGCACTGCTCGGACGCGCCTTGCATGGCGGTATGCCCGGTCGACTGCTTCTACAAGACCGAGGAAGGCGTGGTCCTGCACGACAAGGACCTGTGCATCGGCTGCGGCTACTGCTTCTACGCGTGCCCGTTCGGGGCGCCGCAGTTCCCGCAGGCCGGCGCGTTCGGTCTGCGCGGCAAGATGGACAAGTGCACGTTCTGCGCCGGCGGGCCCGAGAAGGACAACTCGGCCGAGGAGTTCAAGAAGTACGGCGCGAACCGGCTGGCGCTGGGCAAGCTGCCCGCGTGCGCGGAGATGTGCTCGACCAAGGCGCTGCTGGGCGGCGACGGCGACGTCATCGCCGACATCTACCGCCAGCGCGTCCTGACCCGCGGCAAGGGGTCCGAAGTGTGGGGCTGGGGCACGGCGTACGGTCCGGGCGGGCAGAAGCCGCCGGCCGCCCAGCCGAAGAGCTGAGGCGATGACCATGCGCACGCTGATCGTCGGCCTCGCCGCCGTCGTCGCCCTCGGCCTCGCCGGGTGCGGCGAGCAGCCGCAGGTCGTGCAGTACAAGCAGGGCAAGTACCAGGGCAAGCCCGACGCGAAACCGTGGGACAGCCCGGAATGGGGCGGCAAACAAGCGGACTGGGAGCGGGCGATCAACACCCGCACGCAGTACCAGAACGAGTACGCCCGCACCGGACCTTCAGGGAGGTAGCGCGATGAGGAGACTCTCTTTCGCCGCACTGGCTGTCGCGGCGGCGGCGGCGTGCGCGGCCCCTGCGCTGGCGCAGCAGACGCCGCAGCAGCTCAAGACGGACGAGTCGGCCGCGGCGCAGCAGGTGCAGCGGCAACAGGCCCAGCCGCTCAACAACGCGCCGATCTGGCGCGAGGTGCGCTCCGGCGAGCCGGGCTACACCACGGTCCAGGGGCGCGAGGCGGGGGTGCTGGTCCAGAGCCGCGGCGAGACCTGGCGCGAAGTGCGCGTGCCGATCGCGACGATCGGCGGCGCGATCATCGGTCTGGCCCTGCTGGCCCTGATCGGCTACTACACCTGGCGCGGCTCGATCGGCCTGCACGACCGGCCTACCGGAAGATTGATTCGGCGGTTCTCCACGGCCGACCGGATCGCGCACTGGACGATGGGGATCTCGTTCGTCATCCTCGGGCTCACCGGGCTCGTCCTCACGTTCGGCAAGCACATCCTGCTACCGGTGATCGGCTACACGCTGTTCGCATGGCTCGCGATCTTCGCGAAGAACCTGCACAACTTCGTGGGGCCGATCTTCTCGGTGGCGCTGCCGATCTTCATCGTCATGTTCATCCGCGACAACCTGCCGCGCGCCCATGACGTGAAATGGATCATCAAGTTCGGCGGCATGCTCGACAAGCGCGGCGGCCACGTGGCTTCGGGCCGGTTCAACGCCGGCGAGAAGGCGCTGTTCTGGGGTCTCGTGATCGTCATCTCGCTCACGCTCGTCGTGACCGGGTACATCCTGAACTTCCCGAACTTCCAGCAGACCCGCAGCACCATGCAGACCGCGAACGTGATCCACATGGTGTTCGGCCTGCTCGGCATCGCGATGGCGTGCTTCCACATTTATCTCGGCACGCTCGGCATGCGCGGCGCCTACCAGGCGATGCGCACCGGCTACGTGGACGAGACCTGGGCCAGGGAGCACCACGAGTACTGGTACGACGAGGTCAAATCCGGCAAGAGCCGCCAGAAGTACGCGGACGACGTGCCGGCGGAGACCCGGTCGCGAGTCCTGGGCGTGATCCAACACAGCTGAGGGGGAGATATGACACCACGCTCGATTGCGCTCGCCGTCGGGCTCGCCGTGGCGAGCAGCGTCGCGGTCGCGAAGCTTCCGGCGCCAACGCTGACCGACGCGCAGAAGGCCGCGGCGGCCGAGGCCGCGGCGAAGACGGCCTACGCCGGCAAGGTCGGCGCGTATCAGCAGTGCGAGTCCGAGAACCGGGTGGCCGCGAAGTACATCGCCGCAGAGAAGGCGAAGGGCAAGGCCGTCACCCCGCAGCTCACCCAGCCGTGCGTCAACCCCGGCCCGTTCCAGACCGCGGGTGCGGCGGCGGCCGCTGCGACCCCGACGCCGGCCGCAAAGGCCGCGGTGCCGGCACCTGCCGCAAAGAAGTAGTGCGTGCGAGAATGCAAGCGGCGCCCGTAGACGGGCGCCGCTTTCTTTTTGCCTGGAGAAACCCGCCGATGAAAACCCGCCTCGTCGCCCTCGCCGTCGCGATCCTCGTCGCTGGATGCGCGGGGGCCCAGGGCACCGGACCGAAAGCGCTCGCGCAGCTCGAGGCGACCCAGGGCAGCACCGCGACCGGCACGGTGACGTTCGAGCAACGTGGCGGGAAGGTCGTGGTGACAGCCGAAGTGCGCGGGCTGAAGCCCAACGCCGAGCACGGCTTCCACGTCCACGAGAAAGGCGACTGCAGCTCGGGCGACGGCATGAGCGCCGGCGGGCACTTCAACCCGAAAGGCACGCCGCACGGGCAGCCCGGCCAGGCGCCGCATCACGCCGGCGACATTCCGGCCCTCAAGGCCGATGCGAGCGGCGTCGCGAAGCTCGTCTGGGAGGGCGACGAGCTCTCGGTGACCGATGGTCCGCTGAGCGTCGTGGGCAGGGGCGTGATCGTGCATCGCGATCCCGACGACTACAAGACGCAGCCCACGGGAAACGCGGGGCCGCGGCTCGCCTGCGGAGTGGTCAAGCGCATCTAGCAGCGGACCTGTCCCTCGACCCGAAGGGGCGCTGCGGCGCCTCTTGCCGTCTTTGACGCGCATCAGATTGCCCCCCTGCGCCGGGGCTATACTGGCCGCGCGGGTTTCCAAACCCGAGTTCCCGGCAGCGAGCACCCGCGCGCCCTGCCGCCACCCGAGGCCGCCTCATGACCGTCATCAAGCAGGAAGATTTCATCCAGTCCGTCGCCGACGCGTTCCAGTTCATCTCCTACTACCACCCGGCCGACTACCTGAAGAACCTCTACGAGGCGTACCAGCGCGAGGCCTCGCCCGCGGCGAAGGACGCGATGGCGCAGATCCTGATCAACTCGCGCATGAGCGCCGAAGGCCATCGGCCGATGTGCCAGGACACCGGGATCGGCATCGCATTCGTCCGCGTGGGCATGGATGTCCGCTGGGAGGCCAGGCTGTCGCTCGAGGAGATGGTCAACGAGGGCGTGCGGCGCGCGTACACGAACCCCGAGAACAAGCTGCGCGGCTCGGTCCTCGCCGACCCGGACGGCAAGCGCGTCAACACGAAGGACAACACGCCGGGCGTGACCCACGTCGAGCTGGTGCCGGGCGACAGGGTCGAGGTGATCGTCGCCGCCAAGGGCGGCGGCTCGGAGAACAAGTCGAAGTTCGCGATGCTCCTGCCGAACGACTCGATCGTGGACTGGGTCCTCTCGGTCGTGCCGACCATGGGCGCCGACTGGTGTCCGCCCGGGATGCTCTCGCTCGGCATCGGGGGCACGCCCGAGAAGGCCATGCTGATGGCCAAGTGGGCGATGATGGAGCCGATGAACATGCACGAGCTCAAGGCGCGCGGCCCGAGCAATCGCGCCGAGGAGCTGCGCCTGGAGCTCTTCGAGAAGGTGAACGCGCTCGGCATCGGTGCCCAGGGCCTCGGCGGCCTGACCACTGTGCTCGACGTGAAGGTGGTCGACTACCCCACGCACGCGGCATCGAAGCCGGTGGCTTTGCTGCCGAACTGCGCAGCGACGCGCCACATCCACTTCGAGCTCGATGGGAGCGGTCCGGCGAGGTTCGAGCCGCCGAGCCTCGACGACTGGCCGAAGCTCGCGCTCGACCTGTCGACGGCGAAGCGCGTCGACGTGGACACGCTCACGAAAGCCGACCTGGCGCAGTTCAAATCGGGCGACCGGCTGCTGCTCTCCGGAAAGATCCTCACCGGCCGCGACGCCGCCCACAAGCGCCTCGCCGAGATGATGGCGAAGGGCGAGAAGCTGCCCGTCGACTTCACCAACCGGTTCATCTACTACGTCGGCCCGGTCGACCCGGTGCGCGACGAGGTCGTCGGCCCGGCGGGTCCGACCACGTCCTCGCGCATGGACAAGTTCGTCGAGCCGATGCTCGCGCAGGCCGGGCTGATCGGCATGATCGGCAAGTCCGAGCGCGGCGCCGCGGCCACCGAGTCGATCAAGAAGCACGGTGCGCTGTACTGCATCGCCGTGGGCGGCGCGGCCTACCTCGTCTCCAAGGCGATCCGCGGCTCGAAGGTCCGCGCGTTTGAGGACCTCGGCATGGAGGCGATCTACGAGTTCGAGGTGAAGGACATGCCGGTGATCGTCGCGGTCGATCCCGCCGGCAACGCCGTGCACAAGTCCGGCCCCGCGCAGTGGCGCGCCAAGATCGGGAAGATCCCGGTCGTGGCCGGTTGAGGAGGTGACCCATGACGACCCGGACGCTGCCGAAGCTCCATGACCACCCGTTCGTCGAGAACGAGCTCCAGCCGCAGCACATCGAGAAGCTGCGGACCCTCGCGCGGGAAGTCCGCTTCGAGCCGGACCAGATCATCTTCCGCGAAGGCGACGAATGCCATGACTTCTACCTGATCGTCGCCGGTCGGGTGGGCCTGGAGATGGAGATCGCGGCGCCGGGGCGGACCCTGCGCGTGCAGACGCTGACCGCCGGCGACGAGCTCGGCTGGTCGGCGCTGCTGATGGGCAGCGGGAAGCACTTCCAGGCGCGCGCGCTCGGCGTAGTCGAGGCACTGGCGTTCGACGGCGCCCAGATGCTGGAGGCGTGCAAGACGGACACTTCGTTCGGCTACGCGCTCATGCACCGCCTGCTGGCGGTCGTGGCGGAGCGACTGCAGGCGACACGGCTCCAGGTCATCGACTCCTACTCGCCGGCGGCGAAGCGCGCCGGCGCCTGAGCGGCGCGGTGGCAAGCGCGGTGACTAGCGCGGTGATTAGAAGAGCCCGATCACCCAGCCCGGGAACACCGCGATCACGAGGGTGGGCGCGAGGCAGAGGACGCTCGCGCCGAGCGCCGCGGCGCTGACGCCCCGCTTGTCGATCTTGTCGATCGTGTCGATCGTGTCGATCGCGCCGGTCGCCTCCGCGGGCGGGCCCATGAAGGCGTACTGGACGACTCGCAGGTAGAAGTAGATCCCGAGGTAGCTCGCGACCAGGCCGAGCACGGCGTACAGCGTGTGACCGGCCGCCATCACGTTCTTGAAGATCAGGAACTTCGCGACGAAGCCGGGGAAGGGCGGGATCCCGGCGAGCGACAGCATCGCCACGGCGATCATCAGCGCGGCGTAGGGCTGGCGCTGGAACAGGCCTTTGAGATTTTCCAGACGATCCCGGGCCGCGTCGTCCGGTCCGCCCGGGATCGACGCGAACGCGAGCAGGTTCATCAGCCCGTAGGCCAGCACGTAGAACACCACCGCCTGGAACCGGCCCGGCCCGGCGCCGAGGAAGGCGTAGAAGAGATACCCCGCGTGCGCGATCGAGGAGTAGGCGATCATGCGGCGGAAGCTCGCCTGCCGCATGGCGGCCAGGTTGCCCCAGACGATCGAGACGAGCGGCAGGATCGCGACGAGGTCGATCGTGCGTCCCGCGAGCGGCGCCGTGTCGATCAGGCGCACGACCGCGAGCAGCACGCCGGCCTTGATGATGGTGGCCATGTACGCGGTCACCGGGATGCTGGCGGCCTCGTAAGCGTCCGGCGCCCAGGTGTGGAACGGCACCACCGCCGCCTTCAGGAAGAAGGCGACGATCACCAGGACGACGGCCGCAGTCGCCATCAGGTCGTCCGACGCGAGGGCCCCCGCGAATGCGGCGAGCCCGAGCGAACCGCCCGCGCCGTACAGGAACGAGACGCCCAGCAGAAAGGTCGCGCTCGCCGCGCCCGAGAGCACCAGGTACTTCAACGCCGCTTCGGCGCTTTCCGGACGCCGGAACGCGAGCAGCACGAGCGCGTACACCGGCAGCGACATCAGCTCGAGCCCGATGAACAGCGTGAGGAAGCTGTCCGACGACAGGAGCAGGCACACGCCGTACAGCGACGACAGGAGCAGCAGATGGAACTCCGCGCCGGGGAACTCGTCGCTGGACATCAGCAGCACCGGCAGCACGAGGGCGAGCACGATCGCCTTCGCGAGCAGGCCTTCCGGGGTGACCGAGAACTGGCCGGCGAAGGGCGCCCCGGCATAGCCGGCGAGCGACAACCATGCAGCGGCGGCGGCGGCGGCGGCGACGGCGATGAACGCGAGCGGGAGCGAGGCGCGCGAGCGCGCGCCGGAGATCTCGACCCCGAGCAGCGCCACGATGCCCGCGAGCAGCAGGTTCTCGGGCAGCATCGCGGTCAGGACGGATTCCCAGCTCATCGTGCGCTCCCGCTCGTCGGTCCGGACGCGACCGCCCGCGTCGTGGCGCGCTCCCCCGCGACCAGCTCGCGGTACTGCTTGGCGGCGAGCTCCGTCTTCTGCAGCGCCGGATCGGGATAGAGCCCGAGGGCGAACACGGCGGCGACGATCGCCGCGAGGACGAGCCGCTCGCGCAGGTTCAGGTCCGCCACCGGCTGGTGCGGCGCGCGCTCCGCGCCGAACAGGAACCGCTGCGCGAACCACAGCATGTACAGGGCGCCGAGCACCACGCCCGCCACGGCGCTCGCGCTCACCGCGAGCGGATACGACGCGCCGCCGAGGTGCATCGCCCAGGAGGCGCGGAAGGCGCCCAGGAGCACCAGGAACTCGCCGGTGAATCCGCTGGTGGTCGGGAGTCCGACCGACGCGAGCGTCAGGATCATGAAGAACACCGAGTACACGGGCAGCAGCTTCGCGAGCCCGCCGTAGGCCGCGAGGTCGCGGGTGTGGCAGCGCTCGTAGATCATCCCGACCATGAGGAAGAGGCCGGCCGCGGTCAGTCCGTGGCTCACCATCTGGATGACGGCGCCCTGCACGCCGAGGAGATCGAGGCTGATCAGCCCGAGCATCACGTAGCCGAGGTGGCTGATCGACGAATACGCGATGATCTTCTTGATGTCGGTCTGGACGAGCGCGAGGCAGGCGCCGTAGACGATGCTCACCACCGCCATCGTCATGATGAACGGTGTCGCAAGGCGCGTCGCGTCGGGAAAGAGCGGGAAGCCGAGCTTCATGAAGCCGTAGGTCCCCATCTTCAGGAGCACGCCGGCGAGGATCACCGAGCCGGCGGTCGGCGCCTCGACGTGCGCGTCGGGGAGCCAGGTGTGCAGCGGCACCATCGGCACCTTGATCGCGAACGACAGCGCGAACGCGGCGAGCAGGACCGCCTGGACGTCGACGGGCAGCTCGGCCCGGTACAGATCGGCGAAGGCGAAGGAGGACACGCCCGTGGTCTCGTTCAGCGCGTAGACGAGGTAGATCACCGCGGCGAGCATCAGGATGCTGCCGAACGCGGTGTACAGGACGAACTTCAGCGTCGCGTAGATGCGCCGCTCCCCGCCCCAGATGCCGATGATGAGGAACATCGGGATGAGCATCGCTTCCCAGAACACGTAGAACAGGAAGAGATCCTGCGCCACGAAGGTGCCGAGCATCGCGAACTGGATCCCGAACACGGTCGCGTAGAAGAGCTTGACGTCCTTCTGGATCGCGGAGAACGATCCCGCGACGACGAGCGGGCCGAGGAACGCGGTCAGCAGCACGAGGAGCACGTTGTAGCCGTCGAGGCCGATCTGGTAGTAGACGCCCCAGTCGGGAATCCACGGGAGCCGGGTCTCGAATTGCAGGCCCGCCACCGCGCCGTCGAAGCGCGCGAACAGCACGGCCGTCACGACGAGCTGCACCACCATGACCGCGAACGTGAGCCAGCGCACCACGTCTTCCCGGCGCGGCGGCACTGCGAGCAACAGCAGGATGCCGAGCACCGGCAGATAGAGGACGACATTGAGGAGCGCGGCGTCAGACATGGCGCCAGCTCCACAGGAGAACCGCGAGCGTCCCGACCACCACCAGGAACGCGTAGAAATGCAGGCTGCCCGTCTGGACGCGGCCGAGCGCGCCCGCGGCGCGCTGCGCGAGGCCGGCCATGCCGTTCAGCGTGCCGTCGAGCAGCCAGCGATCCCCGATGCCGAGGAAGAGGCGGTCCGAGATCCAGTACAGCGGGCGGGTGATCAGGGCGTCGTACAGCTCGTCCACGAAATACTTGCCGTAGAGGATGCGATGCAGGCCCGCGAAGCGGCCGCGCGCGCGCTCCGCACGCTCGGCCTTGCCGCCGAAGAAGTACGCGGCGCCGGCCAGGCCCGCGAGCCCGATGGCGACGGCGATCGCGAGGAGCGGCGTCTCCCAGTGGTGCAGGGCCTCGGGCACCGGGGGCAGGGCGAGCTCGGGCTCGAGGAAGTGCGGGATCGACAGGAAGCCGCCGATCGCGGAGAGGACGGCGAGGACCGCGAGCACCGCGGTCATCGAGAGCGGCGACTCGTGAACGTGATGCTCCGTCTTCGCGTCCATGCGCGATGCGCCGAAGAACGTCAGCCACAGGAGCCGGAACATGTAGAAGGACGTGAGCAGCGCCGTCGTCGACGCCGCGAGCCACAGGAGCGTCGATCCCCCGCGGCTGCTGGCGAATGCGAACCAGAGGATCTCGTCCTTGGAGAAGAAGCCCGCGAGCGGCGGCAGGCCGGCGATCGCCGCGGTCGCGATCAGGAAGGTGACGAACGTGACCGGGATCCGCTTGGCGAGCCCCCCCATCTTGCGGATGTCCTGCTCGCCGGAGAGCGCGTGGATCACGCTGCCCGCGCCGAGGAAGAGGCAGGCCTTGAAGAACGCGTGCGTGTAGACGTGGAAGACCGCGACGCCGTACGCACCGACGCCGAGCGCGACGAACATCAGGCCGAGCTGGGAGATCGTCGAGTAGGCCAGCACCTTCTTGATGTCGGTCTGCGCGACCGCGATCGTGGCGGCGAAGAGCGCGGTGATCACGCCGACCACCGCGATCACCTGGGAGGCCTCCGCCGCGTGCACGTACACCCCCGACATCCGGGCGACCATGTATACGCCGGCGGTCACCATCGTCGCCGCGTGGATCAGCGCCGAGACCGGCGTGGGACCGGCCATCGCGTCCGGCAGCCAGACGTAGAGCGGGATCTGCGCCGACTTGCCCGTGGCGCCGATGAACAGCAGGATCCCGACCAGGCTCGCGGAGACCGCCGCCACGGGACCGGCCGAGAACGCGGCGTTGATCCGGTCCATCTCCAGCGTGCCCAGGGTCGAGTACAGGACGAACATCCCCAGCAGGAAGCCGGCGTCGCCGATGCGGTTCACGATGAAGGCCTTCTTGCCGGCGCGCGCCTTCGCCATGTCCTCGAACCAGAAGCCGACGAGGAGGTACGAGGCGAGCCCGACGCCCTCCCATCCCACGAAGAGGACGAGGAGCGACTTGCCCAGGACCAGCAGCAGCATGAAGAAGAGGAACAGGTTCAGGTACGCGAAGTAGCGCGCGTAGCTCCGGTCCTCGCGCATGTAGCCGATCGAGTAGACGTGGATCAGCGAGCCCACGCCGGTCACGATCAGGGTCATCACCGCGCTCAGGCGATCGAACCAGAAGGCGACCGCGAACGTCTCGTCGCCGATCCGGGCCCAGGTGAACGCGGTGTCGGCGAGCGCCGCGTAGCCGCCGCCCCGCAGGTCGAGGAAGCACTTCGCCGTGAGCACGAACGACGCGATCGGCAGGCCGCAGCCGACCGCGCTCACGAACCGCTTGCCGAGCCGGTTGCCGGCCAAGCCGTTGAGGACGAACCCGGCGAGCGGCAGGACGACGATCCACGTGAGTAGGTTCATCGTCGTCTATCCCCGCAGGTCCCGGTACTCGCCCAGGTCGAGCGTCCGCTTGTGGCGGACGAGCAGCAGCACCACCGGAATCGCGATCGAGATCTCGGCCGCGGCCACGACGAAGATCAGGAACACGAGCACCGCGCCGACGGGGGAAGCCGCCTGATGGGCGAACGTCACCAGGCTCAGGTTCACGCCGTTCAGCATCAGCTCCATGCACATCAGCATGACCAGGACGTTGCGCCGGACCATGACCCCGACGAGGCCGAGCGCGAAGAGCGCGACGGCCAGCGTGAGGAGCATCTGGGTCTTATCCACGGGTCCTCCGGCTGACGTTGATGACCGCGAGCGCCGCCACCACCGCGGCGACCAGCAG
Source organism: uncultured beta proteobacterium (assembly GCA_963716855.1). Lineage (GTDB taxonomy): Bacteria > Pseudomonadota > Gammaproteobacteria > Burkholderiales > SG8-39 > JAGVSZ01. Next base: position 101,993 of record CAVQUV010000002.1, read on the forward strand.
CACCGAGGTGAGCTCGAACAGGAGCCAGTACTCGTTCACGAAGGCCACTGCGAACTGCCGGATCTCGAATACGCCGCCGCTCGCCGCGCCCCGGTCGGCCGCGGTCGGAAGCACGTGCCAGAGCCCGTACGCCAGCGCGCCGAGGAACGCCGCGCCGGCCGCTATCCCCGGCACGAGCAGCCGGGAGTAGCTGCGGATGCGCGACGGATCGCGCGGGTCGAGCAGCATGATCGCGTAGACCATGAAGACCATCACGGCGCCGACGTAGATCAGCACCTGGAAGGCGGCGATGAAGTGCACGCCGAGCAGCCCGTAGACCCCGCCGAGGAAGATCATCGTCGAGATGAGGGCGAGCGCGACCCGCATCGGCTGCGGCAGGACGATCATCAGCACCGCTCCGATGAAGGCGCATGCCGCGAAGAGGTAGAGCAGCAGCGTGTCGAGGTTCGCGAGCAGGGCTTCGATCATGCCGGTCCTCGGGTTCGCTCGCCGCCCGCCTTGGCGGGGTAGGGCTTGGCGACGTCGCGCTGCGGGTGCCAGTTGAGGAGCTCCTCTTTGGCGAGCCACATCACCGTGCGGTCTTCGCGCGGCAGTCCGGGCACCTCCTTGACCATCCGGATCGCGTCCTCGGGGCACGCCTCGACGCACAGGCCGCAGAACACGCAGCGCGAGTAGTCGATCTCGAACCGGGCGGGGTACTTGGGGTGCGCCGGGTCGTCCGGATCGAAGGCCGCATCGATCTCGATCACTTTCGCCGGGCACACCGTCGCGCACAGGTTGCAGGCGATGCACTGCGGGCGGCCGTCCGGCCGTTGCGTCAGCACGTGCTTGCCGCGGTTGCCCTGCGCGTAGTCGGAGCGCGTCTCTTCCGGGTAGTAGGTCGTCAGCGCGCCCTTGCGCCCGGTGATCCAGCGCCACATGTTCCGCGTGAACACGCCGCCGGTGATCGCGAGGCCGCGCAGGATCTCGAAGAGATAGGCGCGCTCCCACCACGAGAGGGTGGGCTTGTTCCAGTAGACCCGACGCACGTAGGGCTTGGCGCTCACGCGTTCACCCCGTGGAGCAGCCACATCGCGACGGCGGTCACCGTCAGGTTCGCGAGCGCCAGCGGCAGCATGAACTTCCACGCGAAGCGCAGCACCTGGTCGTAGCGGAAGCGCGGCAGCGACCAGCGCACCAGGATCTGGAAGCTGCACATGAGGAACACCTTCGCGAGGAAGGTGACGAGCTGGATCACGAACACCACGGCGTACGGCAGCTCGACGACGTGGTCCCCGGGGAAAACGAATCCGGCGTCGTTCATGTAGGGAAGGTTGTAGCCGCCGAGGAAGAGCGTGGTGAAGAGGGCGCCGATGATCGCGATCTCGATGAACTCGGCGAACATGAAGAGCCCCATCTTCATCGCGCTGTACTCGGTGTAGTAGCCTGCGATGAGCTCCGACTCGGCCTCGGGCAGGTCGAACGGGATGCGCTTGTTCTCCGCGACGGCCGCGGCCAGGAAAAGCGTCGCGGCGAACGGCTGGAGGACCACGCCCCAGGCCGGCAGGACCCCGAGCACCACGCCCGACTGCTGCCGGACGATGTCGCCCAGGTCGAGGGTGCCGTAGATGAGGATCAGGCCGAGCACGGTCAGGCCCATGACGAGCTCGTAGGAGATCATCTGCGAGCCCGCCCGCAGCGCGCCGAGCAGCGAGAACTTGTTCGAGGACGACCAGCCGGCGAGCATGGCGCCGATGATGGAAACGCCGCCGAAGGCGAAGACGATCAGCAGCCCCGCGTCGAGGCGCGCGATCTGCAGGGGGTAGCTCCGGTCGCCGAACCAGTCCGCGAGCGGCGGGACGAGCGCGGCGGGCACCAGGGTCCCGCCGAACGGAATCACCGCGAACACCAGCAGCACCGGCGTGAACACCACCCACGGCGCGACCGCGTAGGCGTACCAGTCGTAGGTGCGCGGCCTGAAATCCTCCTTCAGGATCATCTTGATGCCGTCGGCGATGCCGTGGAAGAGCCCCCACCAGACGAGCTTCACCTTGGTGAACGGGATGCGCACGTACGCGCGATTGGCGCCGATGCGATCGGACATGATCGCCGCCTGCTTGCGCTCCACCCAGGTCAGCACGAGGCCGAAGGTCATCAGGACGCCGATCGCGTAGCCGATGAACGCCAGGTAGACGACGAGGTCCTGGATCACGCGGGAACCCCCGCGACCGAGGCGAGCGCGGCGAAGAGCGCCTCGGCGTCGGCGACCGACGGTTTCCTGGGGAAGCAGGGCGAGAACGCGCTCACCGTGCCCGCGAAGTTCGTGTAGTGACCCGCGCGCTCGGTCTGGATGCTCACCGGGATGAACACGTCCGCGTGACCGTTCTCCGGCTGCAGGTAGGCGTTCAGGAAGATGATCCGCGCGCCGGCCGGCAGCCGCGCGAAATCGCACCCCTCGCCCCAGACGAGCACGAGGTCGGTGCCTGCGTCGAAGAGGGGTGACGCGCCGCCAAACAGTGCCCTGGCGCCCGCGGTGTTGGGGTTCTTGTCGGCGCGGATCAGCAGGTCGTCCTCCAGACGCTCGCCCGGCTCGGCTTGCCGGTCCGACTTGACGAACGCCGTGAAACGCGCGCCGAGCGTGCGCTTGAACGCGGCCAGCTCCTCGTTCGATCCCCAGCTCGAGACCAGCGCGACGGGGCGCTTGGCCGCGTCGATCAGCTGGCGCGCGGCCGCGATCGCGGCCGGCAGGTCGACGGGCCGGCCCTTGAGCATCGGCTGCTCGGCGCGCACGCGCTCGAAGACCTGCGCGAGGTCGCGGCCCTTGTTGCAGATCCAGGGCCCGTTGACGGCGGGATTCTCGAGCGGGGTCACGCGCGCGATCGACGTGTTCTGGCGCGCGTCGAGCGCCTGCAGCCGCCATTCCGGCTTGCGGTGCCAGAGGTTGACCGTGCAGCCCCGCGCGCAGCCCGGACACACCGACGGGGTCGGCTTCAGGTACCAGACGCGCGACTTGTGGAGGAACGAACGCGAGAGCAGGGCGCCGACCGGGCAGATGTCGATGACGTTGTCGGAGTAGGGGTCGGTGTCGAGCGAGGCGTCCTCGGCCGGCCGGATGAGCGAGTGGTCGCCGCGGCTCGTGACGCCGAGCGCGTTCGACCCGGAGATCTCGCGCGTGAAGCGCACGCAGCGCAGGCACAGGATGCAGCGCTCGTTGTCCAGCACGATGCGCTTGCCGCAGGTCGTAGTGCTTGGTGGCGCGCACCTTGGGGTCCCGCGACAGCGACGGCGCGCCGTTGTACGCGTAGTGGTAGTCCTGCAGCGTGCACTCGCCGGCCTTGTCGCAGATCCCGCAGTCGACCGGGTGGTTCAGCGTGACGAGCTGCAGGATCCCCTTGCGCTGCGCACGCACCGCCTCGGAGTCGGTGAGGACGTGCATGCCCTCGGCCACCGGCATGTTGCAGGAGATGTCGATCCAGCTCCCGCCCTTCGATTCAATCTCGACCACGCACATGCGGCAGTTGCCGGAGACCGAGAGCTCCGGGTGCCAGCAGAAGTACGGGATGAAGACGCCGTTCGCGCGCGCGGCCTCCATGACCGTCTGGTCCTTGTCGGCCTGCACCGCCCGTCCGTTGAGGAAGATCTCAGGCATGGCCGACCTCGAGCACGCCGTTGCAGAGCGAACGCTTGTGCGCGATCCAGTGGTCGAACTCGGCGCGGAACTTGTCGAGGATCGCCATCGTCGCGTAGCCGGCGGCGTCGCCCATCCCGCAGATCGTCGTGCCGTCGTTCCAGCGCGAGACGTTGTAGAGCGTCTCGATGTCCTCGGGGCGGCCCTCGCCCGCGACGATGCGGTCGATGACGCGGTGGAGCCAGCCCATGCCGTCGCGGCACGGCGTGCATTGGCCGCAGGACTCGTGATGGTAGAACCGCAGCATCACCTGCAGCAGGCGCACCATGCACGTCCCGTCGGCGATCACCATCATTCCGCCGGAACCGAGGGTCGAGCCCGCGGCCTCGAGCACGGCCTGGTCGAGCGCGAGCGGCATGATCTCGGCGCCGGTGAGCACCTTGGCGGAGACGCCGCCCGGGATCACGGCTTTCAGGGCGCGCCCGCCGAGCACGCCGCCGAGCTGCGCGTCGAGGAAGCGGGCGAACGGATAGCCGCTCTCCACCTCGTAGACGCCCGGCCGGTTGATGTGGCCCGAGACCGAGAGGAGACGGGTGCCGGGGCACTTCTCCGTGCCGATCTTGCGGAAGGCAGCCCCGCCGTTCGCCACGATCCAGGCGACGTTGGAGAGCGTCTCGACGTTGTTGACGACGGTCGGCCGCTGATACAGCCCCCTCACCGTGAGGCGCGGCGGGCGATTGCGCGGATAGCCGCGCTTGCCTTCGATCGAGCTGAGCAGCGCTGACGCCTCGCCGCAGACGTAGGAGCCGGCGCCGCGGTAGACGACGATGTCGCAGGCGAAACCGGTGCCGAGGATGTTCGTGCCGAAGTATCCGGCCGCATACGCCTCTTCTACGGCGGCGGCCAGCCGGCGGTAGGGGAGGTCGAACTCGCCCCGGATGTACACGAACGCGTTGCGCACCTGCAGCGCGTAGGAGGCGATCAGCATCGACTCGAGCAGGAGATGCGGCGCGTTCTCGAGGATCCAGCGGTCCTTGAACGTGCCCGGCTCGCCCTCGTCGGCGTTCGCGCAGAGGTAGTGCGGCTGGCCGTCGTCGAGATGCACCACCTGCCACTTCCGGCCGGCGGGGAAGGCCGCGCCGCCCCGGCCCTGCAGGCCCGACCCGGTGACCTCCTTCGTCACGTCCTCCGGCTTCATCCGCCGCAGCGCCTTCTCGAGCGCGCCGTAGCCGCCGCGCGCGCGGTAGTCGGCGAGCGTGTGCGAGGTCGCCGTGACCGGGAACGTCATGAGGAGCTTCGTCCCGGTCATTTTGGAACGACACGAGGGGGCAAAGCCGCTGCGCGGCGCCCCCTCGTGCTCCCCGAAGTCAGCGATGCCTCGGGCATCGGTTTCATCTAAGCGACTCGATCAGCGCGTCGACCTGCGCCGCGCTCACGTTCTCGTGGTAGGCGTCGTTCACCATCACGACCGGCGCGGTGCCGCACGAGCCCAGGCATTCGACCGTCGACAGCGTGAAGCGGCCGTCGCGCGTGGTCTCGCCCGGCGCGATGCCGAGCTTCGTCCTGAGGTGGTCGAGCAGCCGCTCCGACCCCCGCATCGAGCACGCCAGGTTCCGGCAGGCCTGGAGATGCCAGCGACCGATCGGCTTGCGGCGGAACTGCGAATAGTAGGAGAGCGCCTCCTCGATCTGGATGCGCGGCACGCCGAGGTACGCCACGAGGCCGGCGATGTCCTCGTCGGCGACGTAGCCGCGGTCCTCCTGGATGCGCCGCAGGCAGGGCAGGACGAGCGAGGACTCGAAGCCCGCCGGGTAGCGCGCCTTCATCCGCTCGAACTCGGGGATCAGGTGCTTCACCGGTCGCACTCGCCGCCGATCATGTTGATCGAGCCGAAGGTCGGGATGAGGTCGGCGAGCTGGCCGCCGTCGAGCAGCCGGTGCACGCCGCCCATGTGGACGAAGCTCGGGCTGCGCACGTGCACCTTGTGCGGCGTCCCGCCGCCGGTGCTCACGAGATAGAAGCCGAGCTCGCCGTTCGCCGACTCGTGCGCGACGTAGATCTCGCCGGCGGGCACCTGCGGGCCGTCCATGATCAGCTTGAAGTGGTTGATCAGGGACTCGATCTCCGTGTACACCAGCCGCTTCTCGGGCAGCGTGCAGCGGCGGTCGTCCACGCTGATCGGCCCCTCGGGCAGCCGCTCCACGAGCTGGCGGATCATGTGAATCGACTCGTCCATCTCGCGCATGCGCACGTAGTACCGGTCGTAGTTGTCGCCCTTGATTCCCACCGGCACCTCGAAGTCGAGCTCGGCGTAGGCGAGGTACGGCGTGTCCTTGCGCAGATCGCGCGGGACGCCCGTGGAGCGGAGGATCGGGCCGGTATAGCCCCAGTTGACCGCGTCCTCGGCCGAGATCACGCCGACGTCGCGCATGCGGTCGATGAAGATGCGGTTGCGGTCCATCAGGCCGTGCACCCGGCCGACGAACGTCTCGTACTGGTCGAGGATCTCGCCGAGCCGCGCGAGCCAGCCCGCGGGCAGATCGCGGGCGAGGCCGCCGATGCGGCCGTAGGTGTAGGTGACGCGCGCCCCGGTCAGATCGGCGAGGTGCTCGTAGATGTAGTCGCGGATCATCACCAGGTAGAGGAACGGGGTCATCGCCCCCAGCTCCATCAGCCCGGCGGCGATGCACGTCAGGTGGTCCGCGACCCGCGAGTACTCCGCGAGCAGCGTGCGCAGATAGCGGCACCGGGGCGTGATCTCGACCCCCATCAGGCGTTCCACCGCGTCGCAATAGGCGAAGTCGTTGATGAGCGCCGAGCAGTAGTTCAGCCGGTCGACGTAGGGGATCAGGTTGTGCCAGGTGTGGTCCTCGCACTCCTTCTCGAAGCCCCGGTGCAGGTAGCCGCAGTGGACGTCGGTGCGCACGATCCTCTCGCCGTCGAGCTCGGCGAAGATCTGGATCGTGCCGTGGGTCGCGGGGTGCGACGGCCCGATGCTGACGATCACCGCGTCGTCGCGCAGCGTCGTCTCGAAGGCCGAGCGAACCGGGTTGGCGAGCGGCGAGTCCAGGCTCATGACGGCGGCTCGCGGTAGGGCACGAGCGGCTGTTCCTTCTGCTTCGGGTAGTCCTTGCGCAGCGGGTGGCCGACGAAGCCTTCGTAGAGGAGGATCGGGCGCAGGTCGGGGTTGCCGCGGAACACGATCCCGTACATGTCGTGGCACTCCCGCTCCATGAAGCGGGCCGCGCCGTACAGCGGGACGAGCGAATCGACGGTCGGGTCGTCCTCGCTCACCCGGGTCTTCAGCCGCACGCGCGCGAAATGCCGCGTGGAGTAGAAGTGATAGACGACCTCGAAGCGGGGGTTCTGACCCGGCCAATCCACCGCGGTCACGTCGGAGAACAGGTCGAACGCGAACTCGGTCTTGAGGAGCCGCACGGTGGCGGCGACATCGGCGGCCGCGAGCTCGAGCACCAGCATGCCGTGCGCGAGCGCCGCCTCCCGGACCGTCGGGGCCAGCCGGTCCTGCACGCGCGCCAGGATCTCGGTGCCCATGCTCAGAAATCCCGCGTGAAGATCGGGTGCCGCGAGCGGGCGATCTTGTCCTGCAGCTGCATGATCCCGTCGATCACCATCTCGGGCCGCGGCGGGCAGCCGGGGATGTACACGTCCACCGGGATGATCTTGTCGATGCCGGGCAGCGCGGCGTAGTTCTGGTAGAAGCCGCCGCTCGTCGCGCAGACGCCGAACGCGATCACCCACTTGGGCTCGCACATCTGCTCGTAGACCTTGAAGAGGATCGGCGCCTGCTTGTGCGTGACCGTGCCCACCACCATCAGCAGGTCCGACTGCCGCGGCGAGAAGCGGGGCAGCGCCGCGCCGAAGCGGTCGGTGTCGTAGGGCGTCGAGCTCACCGCCATGAACTCCATCGCGCAGCACGCCGTGACGAAGGGGTACGGGAAGAGCGAGAACTTGCGCGCCCAGCCGATCAGCTCGTCCTTCTTGGTCGACAGGTACTCGAACGAGCGGGCCGGCTCGGCCCGCTGGATGGGGATCGTCCTGGCGCCCACGGCTATTCCGTCACCGCTTCGAGGAGCCGCGCCTTGTACACGTACAGCAGGATCAGCACCAGCAGGAACACGAAGATGAAGAACGTGGCCAGCATGAAGCCGGTGACCGGCTGCGCCCCGAGCGCCCAGATGAACAGGAAGATCGTCTCCAGGTCGAAGAGGATGAAGACGATCGCGACCGCGTAGTACTTGATCGGCACCGCCTTCACGTTGCGCGACGTCGACCGGGGTCGCGCCGCATTCGAACGGCTCGAGCTTGAGCGCGGAGGGGGCCGGCTTGAGGCCCGAGCAGCCGGTTCATCGCGAGCGTCGTGGCCACGAACCCGAGGATGGCCATCATGTAGATGAGGAAAACGACGTAGGGGTTCATCGCGGGATCGCGCTCACGGTCCGGTCGTTGGTTTCGTTGTCGGGATCCGGGGCTCCCCGCCCCGCGTCTCAGCGCACACCCTACTGTTCCGGACCCCCGCCCATTTGATCGAAATCAACGGGGAGCGATCCCCGAGGCGGCATCGTGGGGGCTGTCACCGGCCGCGGTTCGAGTCAGGCGGATGGCGCTGTCCGTCCGCCCCGTGGCGCACCTGGAGGAGCACGAATGCGAACAGGCACCGACGTCATCGCCGGCGTGGGCCTTGCCGACCGGCCTCGCAAGAGCCGCTGGCCGGCGCGGATGGACCTCGCGCAGAGCGCGAGCGGACTCGTCCTCGGGCTCTTCATGTGGGGCCACATGTTCTTCGTCTCCACCATCCTGGTGAGCAAGGACTTCATGTGGACCATCACCAAGATGTTCGAGGGGTATTTCTTCTTCGGGAAGGCCTTCCCCGGCATCGTCTCGGTGATCGTCTTCGGGATCCTGTCGCTGATCGTGCTGCACGCGTTCCTCGCGATGCGCAAGTTTCCCGCGAACTACCGGCAGTACCGCGTGTTCGTCGGCCACAAGAACCTGCTGCAGCACGAGGACACGACGCTCTGGTGGGTCCAGTTCCTGACCGGCTTCGCGCTCTTCTTCCTTGCTGCGGTGCACCTCTACCAGATGCTGATGCACCCCGGCGACATCGGCCCGCTCGAGTCCGCCGACCGCGTGTGGACCGGACGGTGGTGGCCGATCTATCTGGTGATGCTGTTCTGCGTGGAGCTGCACGGCGGCATCGGCCTGTACCGGCTGTCGGTGAAGTGGGGCTGGTTCGAGGGCAAGGACCCGAACGCGAGCCGCAAGCGCCTCAAGACGGCGAAGTGGGCCTTGACCGTCTTCTTCCTCGTGCTCGGCCTTGCGACCCTCGCCGCGTACATGAAGATCGGCTATGACCATCGACACAACGCCGGCGCGCGCTACACGCCGGCATGGCTGCAGAACCCGCCGCAGGCGGATCCTCCGTTTTGGTGGCCCGCCTGGCTGAAGGAGACGCCGAAATGAAGGTCGTCTATACGGACGTGCTCGTCGTCGGCGGCGGTCTCGCGGGCCTGCGCATGGCCATCGGCGCCAGGCGCCGCGGTCACGACGCCGTCATCCTCTCGCTGGTGCCGGCGAAGCGCTCGCACTCGAAGGCGGCGCAGGGCGGCATGCAGGCGAGCCTCGGCAACGTCATCAAGGGGCAGGGCGACAACGAGGACGTCCACTTCGAGGACACCGTGCGCGGCTCCGACTGGGGCGCCGACCAGGAAGTGGTGCGGATGTTCGTGAACACCGCGCCCAAGGCGGTGCGCGAGCTTGCGGCCTGGGGCGTGCCGTGGAGCCGGATACGCAAGGGCGACCGTGAGGTGATCATCAACAGCCAGAAGGTCATCATCACCGAGCGCGCCGAGGCTCACGGCACGGTCGCCCAGCGCGATTTCGGCGGAACCAAGAAGTGGCGCACCTGCTACGTGTCCGACGGCACGGGCCACGCGATGCTCAACGCGGTGGCCGATCGCGCGATCGCCGAGTCCATCCCGGTGCACGAGCGCACCGAGGCGCTCGCCCTGATCCACGACGGCGGCCGCTGCTACGGGGCGGTGGTCAGGAATCTCATCACCGGCAAGCTCACCGCCTACCTCGCGAAGGCTACCGCGATCGCCACTGGCGGCGCGGGCCGCCTCTATCGCGTCACCACCAACGCCGTCATCTGCGAGGGCATGGGCCACGCCATCGCGCTCGAGACGGGCGCGGCTGCACTCGGCAACATGGAGGCGGTGCAGTTTCACCCGACCGGGATCTTTCCGGCGGGGATCCTCGTCACCGAGGGCTGCCGCGGCGACGGCGGCCTGCTCAAGGACGGGGACGGCCAGCGCTTCATGCCCGACTACGAGCCCGAAAAGAAGGAGCTCGCCTCCCGCGACGTGGTGTCGCGCCGGATGGAGGAGCACATCAAGAAGGGCAAGGGCGTCAAGAGCCGCTTCGGCGAGCACCTCTGGCTCGACATCACGCTCCTCGGCGAGCACCACATCAAGCACAACCTGCGCGAGGTCTACGAGATCTGCCACTACTTCCTCGGCGTCGACCCGATCAAGGAGCTGATCCCGGTGCGGCCGGCGCAGCACTACACCATGGGCGGGGTCCGCACCGACCACACCGGCGAGAGCCGGACGCTCAAGGGCCTGTTCGCCGCGGGCGAGGCCGCCTGCTGGGACATGCACGGCTTCAACCGGCTCGGCGGCAATTCGGTTGCCGAGACCGTCGTCGCCGGCATGATCGTGGGCGAGTACGTCGCCGACTTTTGCGACCGGTCCGAGAACGACGTCAGCATTCCCACCGGACTGGTGCGCGATTTCGTCACGCGCGAGCAGGCCAAGCTCGACGGCATCCTGCTCGGCTCGGGCACCGAGGACGCGAGCGCGATACGGGCGCAGATGCAGGAGATCATGACCAGCAAGGTCGGCATCTTTCGCACCGGCAAGGAGCTCGAGCAGGCGGTCGACGAACTGCAGAAGCTGCTCGTCCGCAGCCGCAGGATCGGCCTGAGGTCGCGCGCCCCGGGAGTGAATCCGGAGCTCGTCACGGCATACCGGGTGCGGCCGATGCTGAAGCTGGCGCTCTGCGTCGCCTACGGCGCGCTCACCCGCACCGAGAGCCGCGGCGCCCATTTCCGCGAGGACTTTCCGCGACGCGACGACGCCGCGTGGCTGAAGCGAACTCTGGCGACCTGGAAGAACGAGGCGGACACCCTGCCGACGCTCGGCTACGAGCCGCTCGACGTCAGGCGCATGGAGCTGCCACCGGGCTGGCGTGGCTACGGCGCGAAGGACTACGCCGCTCACCCGGACACCGCGGCGCGCGAGGCCGAAGTCAAGGCCGCAAGGCAGAGGATCAGCGACCGCTTCGAGCTGCAACGCACGCTGATGCCGTACGAGCATCTGCTTCCCGAACCGCTGCGCGGGAGGAACGAAAGAATCGACGATCGGATGCCCGCGGCGCAACCTGCCGCCGCAGAAGACGACCGAGAGGCCGCTTTCCTCTGGGAAAACGAGTGAGAGCCCGACCCTGCCCAGATGATCCCAGGAGCGAATCGATGAGCACATCTCAGAACCGGCCGACGACCGGCCAGAAGATCCGCCTGCACATCATGCGCTACAACCCGGCCGACCCGCAGAGCGTGCCGCACATGCAGGCCTTCGAGCTCGAGCAGACCGAGGGCATGACGCTGTTCATCGCGCTGTCCGAGATCCGCGAGAAGCTCGACCCCTCGCTGCAGTTCGACTTCGTCTGCCGCGCGGGGATCTGCGGCAGCTGCGGGATGATCATCAACGGCCGCCCCGACCTCGCCTGCCGCACGCTGACCAAGGACGTCGGCCCGGACATCACACTCGCGCCGCTGCCGGTGTTCGAGCTGATCGGCGACCTGTCGGTCGACACCGGCACCTGGATGCGCGTCATGAGCGAGCGGCTCGAGACGTGGGTGCACATGAAGCAGAAGGAGGTCGACCTCACCCGCATCGAGGAGCGGATGGAGCCCGAGCTCGCCGAGGAGATCTACCTCCTCGACCGCTGCATCGAGTGCGGCTGCTGCGTCGCCGGCTGCGGCACCGCGCGCATGCGCGAGGACTTCGTCGGCGCGGTCGGCATCAACAAGATCGCGCGCTTCCGGCTCGACCCGCGCGACAAGCGCACCGACGACGACTTCTACGAGGTGATCGGCGACGACAGCGGCGTGTTCGGCTGCATGTCGCTGCTCGCCTGCCACGACGTCTGCCCGAAGAATCTGCCGCTGCAGACCCAGATTGCGTTCATCCGCAAGAAGATGGTCGCGCAGGGCTGGAAGTAGCCGGGCGACGCCACCCCAGCTTGCAAGGAGGCATCATGCCGCGAATCGAGAAGGACTTTCTGGGCGAGAAGCAGCTTCCGGACGAGGCGTACTACGGCGTCCAGACGCTCCGGGGCCGGGACAACTTCCACATCACCGGCATCCCGATGTCCACCGAGCCGTATTTCGTCAAGGCGTTCGGCTACGTCAAGAAGGCCGCCGCGCTGGCGAACCGCGACCTCGGGGTGATCGACGCGAAGGTCGCCGACGCGATCGTCCGCGCCTGCGACCGGCTGATCGCGGGCGAATTGCGCGACCAGTTCGTGACCGACTTCATCCAGGGCGGCGCCGGCACTTCGACAAACATGAACGCGAACGAGGTGATCGCGAACCTGGCACTCGAGAGCCTGGGCAAGAAGAAGGGCGAGTACCAGTACGTCAACCCGAACGACCACGTCAATTTCGGCCAGTCCACGAACGACGTCTATCCCACCGCGTTCCGGCTGGCGCTGATCCTGCGGCTGGGCAGCTACATGGACGCGCTGCGCGGGCTGCAGGACGCATTCTTCGCCAAGGGCAAGGAGTTCGGGAAGGTCCTGAAAATGGGACGCACCCACTTGCAGGACGCGGTGCCGATGTCGCTCGGCCAGGAGTTCCACGGCTGGGGCACGACGATCGGCGAGGAGGTGCAGCGGATCGCCGAGGTGCGGCAGTTCCTGCACGAGATCAACCTCGGTGCCACGGCCATCGGCACCACGGTGACTGCGGCGCCGGGCTACCCGGAGCTCGCGACCCGGTATCTGTCCGAGATCACCGGGACGAAGTTCATCCTCGCCGGCGACCTGATCGAGGCGACCTCCGACACCGGCGCCTACGTGCTGCTGTCCGGCGTGCTCAAGCGGACCTCGTCCAAGCTCACCAAGATCTGCAACGACATACGCATGCTCGCCTCGGGGCCGCGCTGCGGATTCAACGAGATCAACCTGCCGCAGTTGCAGCCCGGCTCGTCGATCATGCCGGGCAAGGTCAACCCGGTGATCCCGGAGGTCGTGAACCAGACCGGGTTCCTGGTGATCGGGCTCGACCTCACCGTGACGCTCGCCGCCTCGGCCGGCCAGCTCCAGCTGAACGTCATGGAGCCGGTCATCACGTTCGCGCTCTTCACATCGATCTCGACGATGGAGAACGCGGTGAACAGTCTGCGTGTGAACTGCATCCAGGGCATTACCGCGAATGCGGACCGCACTCGCGACATGGTGCTCAACTCGCTCGGCATCGTGACCGTGCTCAAACCCTCGCTCGGCTACAAGCAATGCGCGGAGCTCGCACGCGAGGGTTACGAGACCGGCAAGTCGCTGCACGACATCGTGGTCAAGGAGCGAAAACTCCTTACGCAGGAGAAATGGGACGAGGTGTTCTCGTTCGAGAACCTGATCAGCCCGAAGTTCGAGCAGTAGCGGCCCGGAGGCACCCGTCTTTCAGGGAGAAAGACCATGACTATTTCGATCGCGTTGCAATTCATCGTCGTGCTCGCAGCGATCTGGATGGGCGCGCGATACAGCGGCGTGGGCCTCGGCCTGTGGGGCGCCGTCGGGCTGCTCGTGCTGATCGTGGCGTTCGGGGTGAACCCGACGTCGCCGCCGATCGACGTGATGCTCATCATCCTGGCGGTCATCATGGCCGCCTCGGTGATGGATGCCGCCGGCGGCATCGATTTCCTGGTGCGCATCGCCGAGCGCATCATCCGCGCGAATCCGAAGTACGTGACGATCGTTGCGCCGCTCACGACGTGGAGCTTCACGTTCGTCGCGGGTACCGGGCACATCGTCTATCCGCTGCTGCCGGTGATCTACGAGACTGCGCATCAGAGTGGCATTCGGCCGGAGCGCCCGATGGCGGTGGCGACCATCGCCTCGCAACAGGCGATCACCGCGAGCCCGGTCGCGGCGGCGACCGCCGCGATGATCGGCCTGTTTGCCGAGAAGGGAATCACGCAGTGGGGCCTGCCTCAGATCCTGATGATCTGCGTTCCGGCGACGCTGTGCGGGGTACTCGCCGCCGCGATCATCTCCATGTTCGTCGGCAAGGACCTGAAGGACGATCCGGAATACCAGGCGCGACTCGCGGCCGGTAAGGTTCCGGCGCCCAAGGCGTCCGCCGAGCGCCCGCCGTTGAAGCCGGCGGCAAAGACCTCGGCCTACCTTTTTCTCGTCGGCGTCGGCCTGGTGGTGCTGTTCGGGTTCTTCCCCGAGCTGCGCACGCTCCCCGGCGCCAAGAGCGCGCTCGCCATGCCGATCGTGATCGAGGTGATCATGCTGTCGGTCGCGGCGATCATGCTGCTCGCCACGAAGATCAATGTCGACGAGATTCCCAAGACGCCGACCCTGCGCGCCGGCGTGGTCGCGGTCATCGGCATCTTCGGCCTCGCGTGGCTCGGCGACAGCTTCATCGCCGCGCACCAGAAGGAGATCGTTCCCGCGATCGGCAAGTGGGCCGAGGCCGCGCCGTGGACGTTCGCGTTCGGGCTCTTCTTCGCGTCGGTGCTGCTCTACAGCCAGGCCGCGACGACGCGCGCCCTGATGCCGCTCGGCATCGCGCTCGGCATTCCGCCGCAGTTCCTGATCGCGATGTTCCCGTCGGTCAACGGCTACTTCTTCATCCCGACCTACGGGTCGCTGATCGCGGCGATCAACTTCGATCTGTCCGGGACAACGAAGATCGGCAAGTACGTGCTGAACCACTCGTTCATGATCCCCGGGCTGGTCGCGACGACGGTGGCGGTGGTCACGGGGCTCGCCCTGGCGAAGGTGATTTTCTGACGGAAGCGCGCCGGGCCCTGCTTGCGATGCGAGTAGGCCGATATTTTCGCGCGGGAGGGTACGAGATGAAGCGACTTGGCTTTGCCGCCCTGCTAGGGGCGGTTGTGTGCGGATCGGCTGGAACCGCGCAGGCGCAGATGGGCACGATCCGGTTCGACAACTGGCTCTACTACCAGGAGAACTTCGAGAACAGCGCGCAATGGCAGTACCGGGCGCGCACCCTTATTCCGTTTGCATTCGGCGACGGGTGGACGTTCACGCAGCGTATCGATGTCCCGTTCCTTTACACCGACAAGCCCGGGCCGGCGAATTCCGATGGCGAATGGAAGTTCGGGCTGGGCGACATCTTCGTCGAGGAGATCTTCGATACGCCGGACGTCGCGAAGAACTTTCGTCTCCGCGGAAGCGTGCGGCTGGTGACCCCCTCGGGCGGGGAATCGCCCTTCGGGTCCGACCAGTGGCAGGTCGCGCCCGGTGTGGGCTTCAATTGGCGGCTTCCGGACGTGTTGCGGGGGGTCACCATCGTCCCCTACGCGCGCTATTTCTTCGGCTTCGACGCGCGCTCTCCCGACGTGACGACGGTGCGCAAGCTCTCTCTCTTTCCCGAGGTGGACTTCAAGCTCAACGAAAAGTGGACGCTCGCCTTCTATCCGGAGCAGGGCATGTCGTACAACGACCGCACGAACAAGTGGTTCGTGCCGATCGAGGCGATGCTCGTCAACCAGGTGTCCAAGTCGTGGGCTTATGCCTTCGGAGGCAGCTACGCGATCGTCGATGACGACCCGTCGTATCGTTGGCTGATCCAGGCGCGCATCACGTTCTTCTTCTAGACCGGATTCGCGGGCCCGGCCTCAGGGCCGCAGCAGGAAGACGTCTGCGAGCACCGAGAAGTAGCTGGCGATTGCGGCCGTTGTCGCGGCGTCGGGTGCCGCCTCGTGCGCCACGTAGCCCGCGAGCACGCCGGCGACGCTGGATGCGGACGTTCGATGCCCGTGCCTAGCAGCCGCGAATCCGGGTCCCGATTGGGCAGGCCTCTGGAGGCTATTCCGCGCGCGCGTCGGATTTGAGGCGGATCAAGAGGCGAAGGGGGGGCTGGCCGAAAATCTGTCTAGAGTGCCTCGCGGCACGCGCGGCACCAAAGAAGGGGAGGCCGTATGGAATTCTTTCTCCAGATCGTACTGATCCTGGTCTGCCTGTTCTACGGCGCCCGCAAGGGCGGCGTCGCGCTGGGCCTGCTCGGCGGCATCGGCATCGTCGTCCTGGTATTTGCCTTTCATCTTCCGCCCGGGAAGCCCCCGGTCGACGTGATGCTCACCATCGTCGCGGTGGTGGCCGCATCCGCCACGCTCCAGGCCTCGGGCGGGCTGGACGTGCTCCTGCAGCTGGCCGAGAAGATCCTCCGCCGCAATCCGAAGTACGTCTCGATCCTCGCGCCCTTCACGACCTGCACGCTGACGATGCTGTGCGGCACGGGCCATGTCGTCTACACGATGCTGCCGATCATCTACGACGTCGCGATCAAGAACGGGATCCGGCCCGAGCGGCCGATGGCGGCCTCCTCGATTGCGAGCCAGATGGGCATCATCGCCAGCCCGGTGTCCGTCGCGGTGGTCTCGCTCGTCGCGTTCCTCGCCAAGGCGCCGGCGGGCGGCCCGGCCATCGACTTCGTCACGCTCCTGTCGGTCACCATGCCCTCCACACTGATCGGTGTGCTGATGATCGGCATCTTCAGCTGGTTCCGCGGCAAGGATCTCGACAAGGACGAAGCCTTCCAGAAGCTCGTCGCCGACCCGGAGCGCCGCAAGTACGTGTACGGCGAGTCGACGACGCTGCTGGACAAGACGCTTTCGCGCAATCAATGGACGGCCATGTGGATCTTCGTCGGCGCGATCGCCGTCGTCGCGGCGCTCGGGGCGGCGGAGCCGATCCGGCCGGTCGTGGGCGGCAAGCCGATGTCGATGGTCCTGACGATCCAGATGTTCATGCTTATGGCCGGCGCCCTGATGATCGTGTTCACCAAGACCGACCCGGCGGCGATCGGCAAGAGCGAGGTGTTCCGCGCCGGCATGATCGCGGTGGTCGCGGTGTTCGGGGTCGCCTGGATGGCCGACACGGTGTTCGAGGCGAACCTGCCGGCGATCAAGGGCGCGCTGTCGGAGGTGGTGAAGACCCACCCGTGGACCTACGCGGTGGCGCTGCTGATCGTGTCCAAGCTCGTCAACTCGCAGGCGGCGGCGATCAGCGCCATGGTGCCGGTGGCCCTCTCGATCGGCGTTTCGCCGGGCTACGTGGTCGCCTTCGCGGCCGCGTGTTACGGCTACTACATTCTGCCGACGTATCCCTCCGACCTGGCGACGATCCAGTTCGACCGTTCCGGCACGACCCGGATCGGCAAGTTCGTGATCAACCACAGCTTCATCCTGCCGGGGCTGATCGGCGTCGGGAGCTCGTGCATCGTCGGCTACCTTCTGGCCGCCGCACGAGGCCTGGTCTGAAGTGGATGCTCCGCGGCGGTCATTCGCTTGCCGCGCGGCGGGACCCAGGAGCCGATGAGCCTCCAGCAACGCATCCGGACGATCGGCTTCGTCGCCGGACCCGCGCTGGCCTTGGCCTGCTACTTGGCCCTGCCGACCGAGTTCGCCGACGGCACCGGCAAGCTGGTGCCGTTCCTGCATCCCGGCCGGGCGACGCTCGCGATGCTCGTATGGATGGCCGCCTGGTGGATGACCGAAGCGGTCGAGATCGAGGTCACCTCGCTCCTGCCGATCGTTGCGTTCCCCCTCGCGGGCATCATGTCCATCGAGGAGGCGGCGGCGCCGTACGCGTCGAGCGTCGTGTACCTCTTCCTCGGCGGATTCATCATCGCGCTCGCGATCCAGCGCTGCGGGCTCGACCGGCGCATCGCCTTCTTCACGCTGCGGCTCGTCGGGACCACGCCGGGACGGCTCGTGGCCGGGATGCTCGGGACCTGCGCGTTCCTCAGCATGTGGATCTCGAACACGGCGGCCGCGGCGATGATGGTTCCGGTCGCGATCGCCGTCGTGGACCTCGTCCTGCGGACGAAGACCGGCCGCGCCTTCGACCCGAAGCAGGGCATCCCCGCCGGCGAGACCGACGCGCGCAATTTCGCGACGGCGCTGGTGCTCGCGATCGCCTACGGCGCATCGATCGGCGGCGTCGCCACGCTGATCGGCTCGCCGCCCAACGGCATCGCCGCGCGGTTCATCCAGCAGACCTACGGCATCGAGGTGACGTTCCTGAAGTGGCTCGCGGTCGGCCTTCCGCTCACGCTCGTGTTCCTTCCGGTGGCGTGGTTCGTCCTCGTTCGCGTCGCGTTCCGCAGCCGGCTCGGCCCGATCGAGGGCGGGCGCGAGTACCTCGATGCGGAACTCCGCAAGCTCGGCCCCCTGTCGGGTGGCGAGCGGGTGGTACTTGCGGTGTTTCTGGCGACGATCTGTCTCTGGATCACGCGGCCCTGGGTGGTCGCGATCAAGCTCGGCGTCGCGACCAGCCTTTCGGCGGGCTGACCGACGCGGGAATCGCGATGATCGCGGCGACCGCCCTGTTCCTGATTCCCATGACGGGGAAAGCGGGCGCGCGGGCGATGGATTGGTCCTACGCGACCCAACTGCCCTGGGGCGTGCTGATCCTCTTCGGCGGCGGGCTCTCGCTCGCTGCGGCCACCGAGGCGACCGGGGTCACCGCATACATCGGCAGCCTGACGCAGCACCTCGGCGGCCTGCCGGTGCTCGCCGTGGTCGTGACCATCGTGGCGATCACCGTCTTCGCGTCGGAGCTCACGTCGAACACCGCGCAGGTCGCGCTGATGCTGCCGCTGCTCGCGGCGGCGGCGCCGGGGCTCGGGCGTGCCGGCGGCGCTGCTCCTGATTCCCTGCACGCTCGGCGCCAGCCTCGCGTTCATGATGCCGGTCGGCACGCCGCCCAACGCGATCGTGTTCGGGACCGGCCTCGTCCGGGTCCCGCAGATGGTCCGCGCCGGGCCTGATGCTCGATCTGGCCGGGATCGCGCTCGTGACCGCGTTCGCCTACTTCGTGATCGGCCCGCTGCTCGCCGCGAGCGGGCGGTAGCCGCGCGCGGCGTCAGAGGATGGGTTGCGAGACCTTCTCGCCGCGCTCGTACACGACGTGTGCCCGGCCGACGATGAGCGGATCGAGGGGCCCGATGCGGTCGATGTCCTTCTTCGCGTAGGGCATCGCGTGGAGGAGGTAGCGCATCGCGTTCAGCCGCGCGCGCTTCTTGCAGTCGGACTTGATCACCGTCCAGGGCGCGTCGGCGGTGTCGGTGTAGAAGAACATCGCCTCCTTCGCCTTGGTGTAGTCGTCCCACTTGTCGAGCGACGCGGTGTCGATCGCGGAGAGCTTCCACTGCTTGAGCGGGTGCGACCTCCCGTTCCTTGAAGCGGCGTCGCTGCTCCTCGCGGCTCACCGAGAACCAGTACTTGATGAGGTGCAGGCCGTCGCGCACCAGCATGCGCTCGATCTCGGGCGCCTGGCGCATGAACTCGAGATACTCCTGCTGCTCGCAGAAGCCCATCACCCGCTCGACGCCCGCACGGTTGTACCAGGAGCGGTCGAACAGCACGATCTCGCCGCGCCGTCGGGAGGTGCTGGATATAGCGCTGGAAGTACCACTGGCCGCGCTCGACCTCGGTCGGCTTTTCCAGCGCGACCACCCGCGCGCCGCGCGGGTTGAGGTTCTCCATGAAGCGCTTGATCGTCCCGCCCTTGCCGGCGGCGTCGCGCCCCTCGAACATGATCACGATGCGCTGGCCGGTGTCCTTTACCCATGACTGCAGCTTGAGCAGCTCGACCTGAAGTCGGTACTTCTGCTTCTCGTAGCCCTTGCGCGAAAGGAGGTTCTTGTACGGATAGCCGCCCTTGCGCCAGTCCGGAGACAGCTCCTCGTCGGGCGCGGGAGGCGCCTCGCGCGCCCGCGACTGCTGCTGCTTGAGCAGCATCTTCATGAGCGCCGTGGCCTCGGTGGCCGCCCGCCCGGACAGGATGTCCTCGAGCGCGTTCACTTGCGCGAGCTCGGCGGCCGCGGCGTTCTGGGCGACGGTGAAGCGCTCGGCGGATTCGGGGCTGTCCAGCGGGCCGGTGTCGCCGTCGGCCACCGGGCGCGCGCGGGGCGTGCGGCCCGCCGGGCGGGCCCCATTCTCGGTCGGGCTGCCGTTCGGGGTGTCGGTGTCTCGTTTGCCGGCCATGAGCGTTCCTCCCTGGATGGGGCGAAAGCGTCGATTCTCGAAGCGCGTCGTGCGCGCCGGTTTGTCCGAGATCAGAAGTTGTGCGGATCGCCGGCGCGATCGCGTCCGGACGGGTGGCCGGCACCCGGGGTGGCGATGCTAGAATTGTTTTGCTCGCCGGAGTCAGGTTGGAACTGCGTGAAGAACCCTCGAACGATCAAGCCGGACGCCGCGTGACCGACCGCACGCCGACGTCCGCGAGCGTCGCCGCCGCCGCAGCGCCCACCCCGCTGCGGGCGTGGTGGGCCGCGGCGCGACCGCCCACCCTTTCCGTCGCCATCGTCCCGGTCGTGGTCGGCACCGCCCTGGCGTGGCGCGACGCGGGCGCGATCGACTGGATCGTCGCCGTCGTCGCGCTGGTGGCCGCGATGCTGATCCAGATCGGCACGAACCTCTTCAACGACGTCGGGGACTACGAGCGCGGCGCGGACCTGCCCGATCGGCTCGGGCCGCCGCGCGCCACCGCGATGGGCTGGCTTCCCGCGGCCGACGTGCGCCGCGCGGCGGCGACGAGCTTCGGTCTCGCCATGGTGCTCGGCGCGTACCTGGTTTCGGTGGGCGGCTGGCCGATCTTCGCGATCGGACTGGCCTCGGTCGGCGCGGGGATCGCGTATACGGGCGGCCCGCGACCGATCGCCTACACCGCCTCCGGCGAGATCTTCGTGATGGTGTTCTTCGGTCTGGTCGCGACCGCCGGCAGCCACTATCTGCAGACCGGCCGCCTGTCGGGCGCGGCCCTGGTTGCCGGGGTGATGCTGGGCGCGCTCGCCTCGGCCGTGCTGGTGGTCAACAACTACCGCGATCTCGACAGCGACGCGCAGGCGGGCAAGATCACGCTCGCGGTCCGCATCGGACGCGCGGCCACGCGGGTGGAGTTCGCGGCGCTCCTCGCCGTGCCGTTCCTGCTCCTGCCGCTGCTCGGAATGCTCACGCACGCGGGCGCGTGGCTCGTCCTTCCGTTCGTGGTCGCGCCGCTCGGCGTCGCTCTCGTCGCGGCACTCTGGCGCGCACCGATCACCGCCGCGATCAACGTCTTCCTCGAGCGCACCGCCCAGCTCGAGCTCGCCTTCGGGCTCCTCCTCGCGATCGCGCTCGTCGCGCGCTAGCGCCGCGCGCGGTCGCACCATGAGCGAGCTCTCGCGCAGCTTCGGTTTTCAGGAGGTCGATCCGGCGGAGCGCGAGCGGCGCATCCGCAGGGTGTTCGACACCGTCGCGCCGCGCTACGACCTCATGAACGACCTGATGAGCATGGGGACGCACCGGCTCTGGAAGCGCGCGTTCGCGCGAATGGCGGCGCCGCGCGCGGGCCAGGTCATCGTCGATCTGGCCGGCGGCACCGGGGACATCGCGGCGCTGATGGCCGGCGCGGACCGGCTGGTGGCCGTGTGCGACCCGAGCGTGGCGATGATGGAGGCGGGCCGGCAGCGCGGCCGCGGCGCGCTCGTCTGGCTCGCCGGGGCCGCGGAGCGACTCCCGTTCGCCGATCGCGCCGTCGACACGCTCACGATCTCGTTCGGCATCCGCAACGTCACCGACATGCCGGCGGCGCTGGCGGAGATCCGCCGGGTGCTGAAGCCGGGCGGGCGCTTCCTCTGCCTCGAGTTCTCGAAGGCCTGGGCGCCGATCCGGCCCTTCTACAACCTGTTTTCCTTCACCGTCATCCCGCGTCTCGGCGCATGGGTCGCGCGTGCGCCCGAGGCTTACAACTACCTGATCGAATCGATCCGTCGCTTTCCCGATCAGGAGGAGATGAAGGCGATCATGGAGCGCGCCGGTTTCGCCGACGTGCGCTACCGCAACCTCACGTTCGGCATCGCCTGCATCCACGTCGGCACTAAGGCGGCCGCCTAAGCCCCCTCGACGATAATCAGGCTCAGGTCGGCCACCGCCAGCCGCTTCTGGCGCGCCGCCTGATACTCCGGCGAGTGGAAGAACTCCTGCGCGCGCTCGAGGCTGGGAAACTCGACGATCACGACCCGGGGGCCCGGGAAACTCCCCTCCAGCACCTCGCTCTTCCCGCCGCGCGCGAGAAAGCGCCCGTCGTATTGCCGGATGGCCGGCCCCGCGAGCTTGCGGTACGCCTCATAGGCTTCGGGATTCTTGACGTTGCCGATGGCGACGAGATACGCGGGCATGCTGCAACTCCTCCTCAGATGATCGTCCGGACGGGATGATGCACCAGTCCGGCCGCCCCGCGCGCGGCGCGCGCGCATCGCACGTACTTTCGGGCGGGCTTCCCCTAACTATAGATATGCATCACACTT
Organism: uncultured beta proteobacterium; assembly: GCA_963716855.1. Classification (GTDB taxonomy): domain Bacteria; phylum Pseudomonadota; class Gammaproteobacteria; order Burkholderiales; family SG8-39; genus JAGVSZ01. The sequence goes on from CAVQUV010000002.1 coordinate 124,234, forward strand.
AACAGAGGAGTACTGCCATGACGAAATCGCCCGTAGACGTCGATGAAGTGCTGAAGAAGCTGGCCGCACAAGCGGTGAAGCAGGGCGAGGACCTGCGCGCCGGTGTGCGCGATCTGACGCTGCGAGCGCTGCAGACGCGCGAGCTCTCGCTCGGTCAGATCCGGCAGGTCCTGCGGAGCGTGACCGAAGGCGTGAACATGGGCGCGACCAAAGCCAAGATCGAAGTCGAGAAGCCGCTCGCCGACGCCCTGGCCGGAATGGACGATGCGCTCCTCAAGGCGGTTCAGGCGAGCGAGATCGCGCTCCATCAACTGACCGAGCACGGCGTGGATTTCAAGGACTCGAAGGTCAAGAAGGCGCTGAGCGACCTCGAGAAGCTCGAGGACGAGTTCCTCAAGACCGTGCGCGAATCCGCCAGCGCAGCGGGCAAGCCAATGCGGACACAGTGGGCCGCGGTGCTCGATCAGATCCAGCCGGGCGGAACGGGGACCGGCGCACAGGCGGAGTCCGTGATCGACTCGTTCACGGAGCAGATGCGCACCGCGGCGCGACACCAGCGCGAGGCGAGCCTGAAGGCAACGCACCTGCTGACCCAGAACTTCGCGACGCTGGCGAGCGGCGTGCTGATCGGCATGTCGGAGGCCCTGCAGCGGTCGACCGAGGCGGCTGCGAAGGATCGAGGCGCTTGAGCGCCGCTGCCACGTCCTGATACGACGAACGCACCGTGGAGCTCGACCCCGTCTTCCTGTCGCGCCTGCAGTTCGCGTTCGTCGTCATCTTCCACTTCCTGCTGCCGGCGTTCACCATCGGGCTCGCGTCCTACATCGCGGTGCTGGAGGGGCTGCACCTCGCGACCGGGAAGGAGGTCTACCTCCGCATCTCCAGCTTCTGGATCAGGGTCTTCGCCGTCTCGTTCGGCCTCGGCGTGGTCTCGGGGATCGTGATGCCGTTCCAGTTCGGCACGAACTGGAGCCGGTACTCCGACGCCGTGGCCGACGTGGTGGCGCCGCTGATGGCCTACGAAGGCCTGATGGCCTTCTTCCTCGAGGCGGGATTTCTCGGCGTGCTGCTGTTCGGCCGCAAGCGCGTTCCGCCCTGGGCGCACTTCGGCGCGGCGATCATGGTCGCGGTAGGGACGCTGTTCTCGGCGTTCTGGATCCTGGTGGTGAACAGCTGGATGCACACCCCGGCCGGCCACTACGTCGTGGACGGACGCTTCTTCGCGATGGACTGGCTCGAGGTGATCTGGAATCCGTCGTTCCCCTACCGGTTCACGCACACGGTCGTCGCGGTCTACCTCACGACCGCGTTCACCGTGGTGGGCGTCGCGGCGTGGTACCTGCGCGGCAACCGCTTCGTCGCGGAAAGTCGCACGATGATCGCGATGGGTCTGGGCCTCGCGAGCATCCTGGTCCCGCTCCAGGCAGTGCTGGGCGATCTACACGGCCTCAACACGCTGCATCACCAGCCGCAGAAGCTCGCCGCAATGGAGGGAATCTGGCAGACCGGCCCGCGGCAGCCGGCGGTGCTGTTCGCCATTCCCGACGAGACCGCCGAGACGAACCGGCTGGAAGTCGCGATCCCCGGCCTGGCGAGCTTCTATCTGACGCACGACTGGGACGGCGTAGTGACGGGCCTGCGGGATTTCCCGCGCTCGGAGCGCCCGCCGGTTGCGCCCGTGTTCTTCGGCTTTCGGGTGATGGTGGGCATGTGGTCGATGATGCTCGCGCTCACCGTGTGGAGCTGGTGGCTCGCCTGGCGCGGGCGCCTGTTTTCGGCGCCGCTGTTCCTGCGCGCCTGCACCTGGGCGATCCCCACCGGCTACATCGCGGTGACCGCCGGCTGGGTCACGACCGAGGTCGGGCGCCAGCCGTGGGTGGTGTACAACCGCCTGCGGACCGCGGACGCCGTCACGCCGAATCTGTCGGGCGGAGACGTGCTCGTGTCGCTCGCGCTGTACGTGATCGTGTATGCCGTGGTGTTCGGCGCCGGCGCCTACTTTCTCATCAAGCTGGTGCGCGCCGGCCCGGTCGCGCAGCATGCGCCAGCGGACGCGGCAGCGGTGCGCCGGCCGGCCCGTCCGCTTTCGGGCGCCCAGGCGTCGGAGTAATCGTGGCGCTCGACCTCGTTCCGATCTGGACCTTGATCCTCGGGATCGCGGTGTTCATGTACGTCCTGCTCGACGGATTCGACCTCGGCGTCGGGATTCTCTTTCCGTTCGCGCCGCACGGCGACGACCGGACGCTGATGATGAACTCCGTGGCGCCCATCTGGGACGGCAACGAGACCTGGCTCGTGCTCGGCGGCATCGGCCTGTTCGCCGCGTTCCCGCTCGCCTTCGCGATCGTCATCCCCGCGGTGTATTTCCCGATTCTCCTGATGCTGCTCGGCCTCATCTTCCGCGGCGTGGCCTTCGAGTTCCGGATCAAGGCGCAGCGCAGCCGGTTCCTGTGGGACCAGGCGTTTTTCTGGGGCTCGCTCGTCGCCACGTTCGCCCAGGGCGTCGTGCTCGGCGCGTACATCCAGGGCTTCGAGGTGCGGGGTCGCCAGTTCGCGGGGTCGGTGCTCGACTGGGTGAATCCGTTTCCGCTCGCCGTGGGCGTCGGCCTCGTGTTCGGTTATGTGCTGCTCGGTGCGACCTGGCTGGTCATGAAGACCGAAGGGGAGCTGCAGCGCTGGGCGCGCGCGAAGGCGCGCATCGGCCTTGCCGGGGTGCTGGCCTTCATCGCAATGGTGAGCCTCTGGACGCCGCTCATTCACCCGCGCATCGCCGAGCGCTGGTTCTCGTGGCCGAACATGGTGTTCCTCGCGCCGCTGCCGATCGCGACCGCCGTCCTCGCGTGGTGGCTCTGGCGGTCCCTCCAGGGCCGCCGGGACGTCGCGCCGTTCTTCGCCGCGATGGGACTCTTTCTGACCTGCTACCTCGGCCTGGCGGTGAGCCTGTGGCCGAACATCGTCCCGCACTCGATCAGCCTGTGGGATGCCGCCGCGGGACCGAAGGCGCAGGCGTTCTTGTTGATCGGTACGCTGTTCCTCCTCCCGATCATCGTGACCTACACCGGCTGGTCGTATTACGTCTTCCGCGGCAAGGTTCGGGCCGATGCGGCGTATCACTGAGCCGGCGCGCGGGGCGTCCGCGCCCGTGCCGAGCGAGGTGTGATACGCGATGCGGACCCACGACCTGCTCGCATTGGGTCCGCACGGCTTTCATCGGCTCGCATATCGGGCGTGGGGCGACGCAGGGTCGCCGCGCATCGTCGTCTGCGAGGCATGATTCAAAGCAATGATCACAAGAAGCGCTGCCTGCGACAAAGGAGGTCCGATGATCACCGGGAAGACGACGCTCATCGCACATCTCGGCTATCCGACCGAGAGCTTCAAGGCACCGATGATCTACAACCCGTATTTCGAGCAGGCCGGAATCGACGCCGTCGTCGTGCCCATGGGCGTGAAGCCCGACGACTACGCGACGGTGCTCAAGTCGCTCTTCCGCTTGACCAATATTCGTGGCGCGCTGGTTACCATGCCGCACAAGGTCACGACGGTCGCGCTGCTCGACGGCTGCTCGATCGGCGTCCAGATCGCCGGATCCTGCAACGCCATCCTGCTTCGTCCCGACGGGACGCTGTTCGGCGACATCTTCGACGGCGTCGGGTTCGTGCGCGGTCTGCAGCGCAAGAATCTCCGCCTCGAGGGCGCGTCGTGCCTGGTGGTCGGATCGGGAGGTGTGGGCTCCGCCATCGCTGCCGCGCTGGCGGCGTCGGGGATCGCGTCGATCACCGTGTCGGATGCCTATCCCGACTCGGCCGAGGGTCTCGCCGGCCGCCTGAAGCAGCACTATCCGAAGCTCGATGTACGCACCGGCTCCAACGATCCGGCCGGTTTCGATCTGGTCGTGAACGCCACCCCGCTCGGTATGAAGGCCGGTGATCCGCTTCCGCTGGACATCGGGCGCCTGGCGCCTACGACGTTCGTCGGCGAGGTGGTGATGAAGCAGGAGATCACGCCGCTGCTGCAGGCCGCACGGGAGAAGGGCTGCCGGACCCAGGTCGGCACCGACATGCTCTTCGAGCAGATTCCCGCATACCTCGAGTTCTTCGGATTCGGGACCACGACGCCCGACCGGCTGCGCGCGGTCGCGAAGATCGCCTATTGAAGCGCCGCGCCTCCGACCGCCGGTCCTGTCGCCGCATGAGCGAGAAATCCTACGAGACCATCCTGATCGAGCGGCGGGGCCGGGTCGACCTGATCACGCTGAATTGGCCGAAGCAGCTCAATGCCTTGAACGACCAGTGACGCGCTCGGGCACCTTCGATCAGGCGAGTTGCAGCGCGAGATGATGCAGCAATCCGGCGGCGCCGCACGCGGCGATGACCGGGATGATGCCGACCTTGAATCGCCACAGCGCGACGAGCGCCGCCACCGCGACCAGAACCGAGAACAAGTCGAACGGGCCGCCGAAGCCCTGCGGCCAGAACACGTGGTAGGCGAAGAAGACGGCGAGGTTCACGATGACGCCGACCACCGCCGCCGTGATCCCCGTGAGCGGGGCGGTGAAGCGGATGTCGCCGTGCGTCGACTCGACGAGCGGCGCGCCGACCAGGATGAACACGAACGACGGCAGGAAAGTGAAGAACGTCGCCACGGCTGCGCCGGCCACGCCCGGCAGCGAGCAGCGCCTCGGGACCGAACAGCGCCTTGACCCACGCGCCGACGAAGCCGACGAACGCGACCACCATGATCAGCGGACCGGGCGTCGTCTCCCCGAGCGCGAGACCGTCGATCATCTGGCTCGGCGTCAGCCAGCCGTAGTGCTCGACGGTGCCCTGGAAGACGTAGGGCAGCACCGCATACGCCCCGCCGAAGGTGAGGAGAGCGGCTTTGGTGAAGAACCAGCCCATCTGCGTGAGCGTGCCTTGCCAGCCGTACGCGGCGCCGAGTGCCCCGAGCGCGGCGAGCCAGATCGCGAGCCCCGCCACCGCGAATGCGATGACCTTCGCCGGACTGAAGCGCGTGTGCGGGAGCACCGCGCCGTCGTCGATGAGTGCCGGGCCGAAGGACGCTGCGGCGGATCCGTGTCCGTCTCCCCGGAACCGCTGCGGGTCGAGGCGTCCCCACACGTATCCGACCGCGCCCGCCGTCAGGACGATCGCGGGGAACGGCACATCGAAGGCGAAGATCGCGACGAAGGCCGCGGCGCTGATCAGCCAGAGCGGCTTGTACTTCAGTGCACGCGATCCGATCCGATATGCGGCGAAGAGGACGATCGCCGTGACCGCCGGCTTTATGCCGTGGAGGATCGCCGCGACCCACGGCACGTCGCCGAAGCGCATGTAGATCCACGAGAGCGCGATCAGGATGAAGAGCGACGGCAGCACGAACAGGCCGCCCGCGACGATGCCGCCCCAGGTGCGATGCATCAGCCAGCCGATGTAGGTGGCGAGCTGCTGCGCCTCCGGGCCGGGCAGGAGCATGCAGTAGTTGAGCGCGTGGAGAAAGCGTCCCTCCGAGATCCAGCGTTTCCGCTCCACCAGCTCCTGATGCATGATCGCGATCTGCCCGGTGGGACCGCCGAAGCTGACGAAGCCGAGCTTCAGCCAGTACGCGAACGCCTGCCAGAAGCTGACCGCCGCGGGCGAGGTCGTGACTCGTTTGGCGGGAGCGCTCACGAAGGGTAGGTCCGGCGGTGCGCTTCGCCCTGCGCCTCGCGGCACCACGCGTAGAGCGCGTCGTAGACCGGCATCGCCGCCTCGAGCATGGCCGCGTCGTCCGCGTAGACGCGCGACAGCCCGAGCGAGACGGCGAGCAGTCCTGCCGCCTGCGGCGCGAGATCGAGACGTGCCGTGTCCGCGCCGCGGACGATGACCGCGAGCGCGTCGAGCGCGGGCTCGTGCAGGGCGAAGTCCTCGAGCATCGCATCGAAGCTGCAGCGCTCGCCGCGGTGGGAGAACTGCACGCCGGGAACATCGTAGGGCACCGCTTTGCGCTCGCGCGCCGCGTCGAGCACGCGTTCCGGCGGCACGTAGTCGAACGCGGCGAGCGGATCGACGAAGCGTCGCACGAGCCAGGGACACGCGACGCGATCGATCTTCGGGCGCTCCCGCGTCACCCAGCGCGTGGCCGCAATCGAGCCGTGACCGATTGCGGGCAGCTTGCGCACGGTGGGTGCGCCGGCCGCTTTCCAGTCCTCGATGCCGCCCTGGAGATACCGCGCGCTGACCCCGCGCGCGGCGAGCGCCCGCGCCGCACCCTGGCTCACCTCGTGGCCGTGCACGCAATAGGCGACCACCTCGCGCCCCGCCGGCAACGCGGCGGCCCACTCGGCAACCGTGTCATGACTGCGCCGGAGGGCGGAGGCGATCACGAGCGGATCGGCGTCGAAGGCAGGCGGTTTGCGGACATCTACGACGAGCGGCGCGCGCGGCGTGCCGAGCAGGGAGCGAAGCGAGGAAATAGAGATCGAGGCGACGGTGTCCATGGCGATCCTCCGAGAAAGCGGACGAGGTCGCAGCGCTTGGACGGGACACCGTCTTGAGCCGGGGAGGCCGCGCATCCCCGCGAATGCGCACTATAGCGCCGGCCGCGAGCCGGGCGCAAGCCTAAGCGGGACGCAGCGACTCGGCCTCGGTGAGCTCGCCGGGTGCGTCGAGCGCATAGCCCGCCAGCCGGGACACGATGCGACCCGTCGCGGCGCTCGCGAGCAACGCGCGAAACCGTTGCACGCCGGGCGACCGGAGCGCGGTGCGTCGGCACGCGAAGAGATAGCGCTCCGCCGCGACCGGCACGAAGCCGAGCCCGAACTGGCGGGCCGCCGCCTCCAGGCCGAAGCCCGCGTCGGCCTTTCCGGCGGCCACCGTGGCCGCGACCGCGAGGTGGGTGAATTCCTCGGTCGCATAGCCGCGCAGGGCGGCGGCGTCGATGCCCTGGGCGCGCAGGAGCTGGTCGACGAGCACGCGCGTTCCGGAACCGCGCTGCCGATTCACGAAACGCAGTCCACGCCGCGCGACGTCGGCGAGCGTCCGCACGCGGCGCGGGTTGCCGCGCGGCACGATCAGTCCCTGCCGGCGCCGGGCGAAGCGCATGAGCGCGTCGCGACGCGGATCGAGCCCGCGCAGCAGCTCGTCGGCGCCGAGCCCGTCGGCTTCGACATGGAAGCCGGCAACGTCCGCCTCTCCGCGTCGCAATGCCGCCAGGCTCTCGACGCTCCCGTGCGTGTCGAGTTCGATCGCCAGCGTGCCGGCGCCAACCCACGCATCGCGGAGTGCGGCGAGCGCGAGGTCGTGGCTGGCCGAGATCCGCAACGACAGCGGTCTCGGAGTGGCGGCCAGACGGCTCCGGGGTGGCGCAAGCGCGAGCTCCGCTCGAGCCGCCGCGAGCGCCGCTTGCGCGGCGGCGTCCGCCGCGAGGAGTCGTTCGCCGAGCGGCGCGAGCCTTGCGCCGCGTCCGCGTTCGAAGACGGCCAGCGGCGCGCCGAGCGCGTGGCCGGTCGCTGCGAGGAGGCCCCACGCGGCCCGATACGACACGCCTGTGGTGACCACCGCCGCACGCAGCGTCCCCTCGCGGCGGATCGCGGCGAGCAGCGGGACGATGCGCGGATCGAGCGCGATGCGCTGAGTCCCCGGCATGCGCCAGGAGACCTCGGCAACCAGCCTGCGAAGCGTGCTCATAGGCTCAGTTTTGCATATTTCGCGCCAGAGGTGGTCAAGCTACGATCTCCCATTGACCGATAGGCTAATCGGCACCGGTGTGCCGATTACGGCAATTCCATTGAAACGATTCCCGACGCCACATCGTGGAGACTCTCCATCTCGCCTTTCGGGAAGCCCTCGGGTTGATCGGGCAGCTCGATCCGAAGCTCGTGGAGATCGTGCTGCTCAGCCTCCGCGTGAGCCTCACCGCGGTCGTGCTCGCGACGTTCATCGGCTTGCCGCTTGGCGCGGCCATTGCCGTTACGCAGTTTCCCGGCCGCAAGACGCTGATCGTGGTGCTCAACGCGCTGATGGGGCTCCCGCCGGTCGTCGTCGGCCTGCTGGTCTATCTCATGCTTTCGCGCGCAGGGCCGCTGGGGGCGCTCGGGATCCTGTTCACCCCCGCCGCGATGGTCATCGCGCAGGCGATCCTGATCACCCCGATCATCGCCGCGCTCGCGCGCCAGGCGGTCGAGGACGCGTGGCGCGAGTACCAGGACCAGCTGCACTCGCTGGGCGCCCGGCCGATCCAGTCGGCGCTGACGTTGCTGTGGGACACGAAATTCTCCCTGGTGACGACGGTCCTCGCCGGTTTCGGGCGCGCGGCGGCGGAGGTCGGCGCGGTGATGATCGTCGGCGGAAACATCGACGGCGTCACGCGCGTCATGACAACCGCGATCGCGCTCGAGACCAGCAAGGGCGACCTGCCGCTCGCGCTCGGGCTCGGGATCATCCTCGTCACGATCGTGCTGACCCTGAATGCCGCTGCGTACCTGGTGAAGGAGGCGGCGCAGCGCCGCTATGGATGAGCTCGGGATGAGAGCGCCCGCCTCGCTGCTGCCGCTCGCGCTCGAGCACGTGTGCTTCGAGGCGGGGGGGCGGCGGATCATCGACGACGTCTCGCTCGTCATCGAGGGCGGCTCACGGACGGTCATCCTGGGGCCGAACGGCGCCGGGAAGAGCGTGCTGCTGCGCCTCTGCCACGGACTGCTGGCGCCGACCGCGGGGCGAATCGGCTGGAACAGCCATGAGCGCCGCAACGGCGCGCGCAAGCAGGCCATGGTCTTCCAGCGGCCGGTGATGCTGCGCCGCTCCGCGCTCGCGAACGTGGCGTTCGGACTGAAGGTGGCCGGCGTCGGTGCAGCCGCGCGCGATTCTCGAGCGCGGGTTGCGCTCGAGCGGATGGGACTCACGCATCTGGCGGAGCGTCCGGCGCGCGTCCTCTCCGGTGGCGAGCAGCAGCGGCTTGCGCTCGCGCGCGCGTGGGCGCTCAACCCGGAAGTGCTGTTCCTCGACGAGCCGACCGCCAACCTCGACCCGGGGGCCACTCACGAGATCGAGGCGGCGATCGCGGCGATCCACGCGGGCGGCACCAAAATCGTGATGGTGACCCACAACCTCGGACAGGCGCGCCGGCTGGCCGACGAGGTCCTGTTTCTGCATAACGGGCGCGTCGCGGAGCGCGCGCCCGCGGATCGATTCTTCGCCGGTCCCGCGACGCCCGAGGCCGCCGCCTTCTTGAAAGGAGAACTGCTGTGGTAACGACCCGTCGCTTCATCCTCGCCGCACTGATCGCCGCGGCTGCCGCACTCGCGGTACCTGCGCAGGCGCAGGAGAAATTCATCACGGTCGCCTCGACCACCTCGACCGAGCAATCCGGCCTGTTCGGCTTCATCCTGCCGATCTTCCAGAAGAGCACCGGCATCCAGGTCCGCGTGGTCGCCCTCGGAACGGGACAGGCGCTCGACATGGCGCGGCGCGGCGACGCCGACGTCGTCTTCGTGCACGACGAGGCCGCGGAGCGCAAGTTCGTCGCCGAGGGCCAGGGCGTCGAGCGCAAGGAGGTCATGTACAACGACTTCGTGCTGATCGGGCCGAAGGGTGATCCGGCGAAAGTGGCCGGAGGGAAGGACATCACCGCCGCGCTCAAGAAGGTTCAGGGGGCCCAGGCACCGTTCGTCTCGCGCGGCGACAAGAGCGGCACGCATGCCGCCGAGCTGCGGCTGTGGAAGGACGCCGGGATCGACATCGCCGCGCAGAAAGGGCCGTGGTACCGCGAGACCGGGTCGGGGATGGGGCCGGCGCTCAACACCGCCTCCTCGATGAATGCCTACGTCCTCGCCGACCGCGGGACGTGGCTGTCGTTCAAGAATCGCGGCGATCTGACCATCCTCGTGGAGGGCGACAAGCGCCTCTTCAACCAGTACGGCGTGATGCTCGTGAACCCCGCCAAGCACCCGCACGTCAAGAAGGATCTCGGCCAGACGTTCGTGGACTGGGTCGTGTCGCCCGACGGCCAGCGCGCGATCGCGCAGTACACGATCGGCGGGCAGCAGCTCTTCTTCCCGAACGCCAAGAAGTAGGCGCGTCGGCGAGTTCCTGCTCTCGGCCGAGGCGCAGGCGCTCATGCGCGACTTCGGCAAGACACGGTATGGGGAACCGATGTACAACGACGCCGTAGCAACGGCGAAGCAGATCAAGGATTGACTTGAGGAGCAGGCAATGAAGCTCTCGGCACGCAACGTTTTCCCCGGCAAGGTGGTCGGCGTCAAACGCGGCCAGACCACGGCGCACGTGAAGATCGAGATCGCCCCGGGGATCGTCGTCACCTCGGCGATCACGGTGGAGGCGGTCGACGACCTCGCGTTGAAGGTCGGCGACTCCGCGGTCGCCATCATCAAGGCCTCCGAGGTGATCGTCGGCAAGCCGTGACCGCCGCAGGGGAACGGTGAGCGAGCCCCTCTCGGTCGATCCCCCGGCGAGCGGGGCGGGCGCCGGACGGACGCGGAACCGCTTCGACCGCCTGGAGTGGGCCGGCGCGTTCGGCGATCTCGGGACGCTGATTCCGTTCCTCGCCGCCTATATCGTCGTCCTGAAAGTCGATCCGCTCGGCGTCCTGTTCGCGTTCGGGGCGGCGATGGTGGCCTGCGGGCTCGTCTATCGCACGCCGTTCCCGGTGCAGCCGATGAAGGCCGTGGGCGCGATCGCCACCGCGCAGGCCGCCCAGACCCTCGTGATCACCCCGCAGGCGGTCTACGTCGCCGCGGTCGCGACGGGGCTCATCTGGCTGGTGATCGGCCTCACGGGCACCGCTAACCGTGTCGCCGGTCTGTTCGGCCGCCCGATCGTCATCGGTATCGTCCTCGGCCTCGGCGTCGGCTTCATGCTGGAAGGCATCCGCCTGATGTCCGAGGGCTGGGTGCTGGGCGCGGTCGCGCTCGCGGCCACGCTGCTGCTGCTCGAGAATCGTGCCGTGCCCGCGATGTTCCTGCTGCTCGCCGGCGGCGCGGTCGTCGCGCTGGTGCAGCAACCGGACCTCGTGCGCCAGCTCGGCGAGCTGCGAATCGCCTTCGCGCTCCCGACCGTCGCGCTCGGCGGCGTGACGGCGCAGGACCTGCTCGTCGGCGTCGTCTTCCTGGCGCTGCCGCAGGTGCCCCTGACGCTCGGCAACGCGATCATCGCGATAACCGAGGAGAACAACCGGCTGTTTGCGGACCGCCCGGTGACCGAGAAGCGCGTGGCGGTGTCGACCGGGCTCATGAACACGCTCGGCGGAATTCTCGGCGCGGTGCCGATGTGTCACGGCGCCGGCGGGCTGGCCGGGCAGGTGCGCTTCGGCGCGCGCACCGGCGGGGCGCCGATCATCCTCGGTGCCGTCCTGCTCGCCGTGGCGCTGCTGGCCGCGAGCTCGGTCGAGACGCTGTTGCAGCTGTTCCCGCGTCCGCTGCTCGGGGTGATGCTGTTTCTCGCCGGCGCGCAGCTCGCCCTCGGATCGTGCGACTTCAGCAAGGACAAGGGCGAGCGCTTCGTGACCCTCGGCACCGCGGCGTTCGCCGTCTGGAACGTCGGCGCCGCATTCGTATTCGGGGTCGTCGCGTTGCACCTCTTGCGCCGCGGCCGGATCCGGCTCTGAGCATGGGGGCGAACACGATGGCGGTCGGGCGGCGGAGATTCCTGCTGGGTGCGGCGGGACTCGCCGTGCCGAGATTCGCGCGCGCCCAGGCGACGCGGTCCGTGGTCGACTCGGCGGGACGCAAGGTCACGCTCCCCGCGCGGGTCGAGCGTGTCTTCGCCGCGGGCCCGCCGGCGAGCGTCCTCGCTTTTGCGGTTGCGCCAGACAAGCTCCTCGGATGGACGACGCCGTTCCGCGACTACGAGCGGCCGTTCGTTGCCCCGAAGTACGCCGACCTGCCGACCCTCGGGCGGCTCACCGGGCGCGGGAACACCGCAAACGTGGAGGTGGTGATCGCCGCCCGGCCCGATGTCGTCGTCGACTACGGCGCGATCTCGCCGATGTATGCCTCGCTCGCCGATCGCGTGCAGGGCCAGACCGGCATTCCCTACGTGCTGCTCGACGGCGACTTCGACCGCATGGCGGATTCGATCGAGCAATTCGGCCGGATCGCCGGCGAAGAGAAGCGCGGCGCGGACCTCGCGCGTTATACGCGGGACACGATCGCCGACATCGCGGGGCGGGTGGCGCGGATACCGCAGGCGCAGCGGCCGCGCGTTTACTATGGCCGCGGCCCGCGCGGGCTGAGCACCGGCCTCGCCGGGTCGATCAACGTCGAGTCGATCGAGCAGGTCGGCGCCGTAAACGTCGCCGCCGAGCTCGGGCAGGGCGGGCTCGTCCAGGTCTCGATCGAGCAGATCCTGCGCTGGAATCCCGGCGTGATCGTGACGATCGACCCGACGTTCTTCGCCTCGGTGCAGCGCGACCCGCTCTGGCGCGAGGTTCCTGCGGTAAAGAGCGGGCGGGTCTACCTCGCACCGAATGCGCCGTTCGGCTGGATCGACTTCCCGCCTTCCATCAATCGCCTGATCGGCCTGCGCTGGCTCTGCCGCGTGCTGTATCCGGAGGCATTCCCGGACGATCTTCGGCCGCTCGTCCGGGACTTCTACACGCGCATGTATCACCAGGCCCCGACCGAGGCGCAGCTCGACGCGCTGCTCGCGTCGGTGCGCGCCCAGCCGGCCTGATGGCTGCGCGCACCGCGGTCGTCGCAGCCGGCGCGCTCGCGGCGCTCGGCATGGTGCTCTTCGCGGCATTCGCGATCGGACATTACCCGGTGGCGCCCGCCGATCTCGTCGCCCTGCTGTGGAGCAGGCTGACCGGCGCGCCGCACGGCCTCCCGGCGACGGTCGAGACCGTGGTGTTCAACGTGCGCGGGCCGCGCGTGCTGGCCGCGCTGGTCGTGGGGGCGTCGCTCGCCGCCGCCGGCGCGGCCTACCAGAGCCTGTTCCGCAACCCGCTCGTGTCGCCCGACATCCTCGGCGTGTCCTCCGGGGCGGCCGTCGGTGCGGTGCTGGGGATCTTCCTGTCGCTCAACGTGTTCGCGATCCAGGGGCTCGCGTTCGCTTTCGGCCTGGGCGCGGTTGCGCTGGTCTACGTCACGGCAGGGGCGGTGCGCGGGCACGACCCGCTGCTCGTCCTGGTGCTCGCGGGCGTGGTCGTCGGCGCGCTCCTCGGCGCGGTCGTCGCGCTGCTGAAGTACCTGGCCGATCCCTACAACCAGCTCCCGGCGATCACGTTCTGGCTGCTCGGCAGCCTCGCGGCGACGAACCGGGACGACTTCGTGTCGGCGGCGCCCATGATGCTCGCCGCGCTCGTGCCGTTGTGGCTCCTGCGCTGGCGCATCAACCTGCTCTCCCTCGGCGACGAGGAGGCGAAGGCGCTCGGCGTGGAGACCACGCGAACGCGCATCGCCGTGATCGCCTGCGCGACGCTGATGACGGCGGCGGCGGTGTCGATCTCGGGGATCGTCGGCTGGATCGGGCTGGTGATCCCGCACTTCGCGCGATTGCTCGTCGGCCCGGATTTCGCGCGGCTGCTGCCGACCGCGGTGGTCCTCGGCGCGGCGTTCCTGCTCGGGGTCGATACGCTGGCGCGGACCGTGGCGCGCATCGAGATCCCGCTCGGCGTGCTGACCGCGTTCGTGGGGACGCCGCTCTTCCTGTGGCAGCTCGCGGCCGCGCGGCGGAGCTGGCAGTGATGCGGCTCGAGGCGCGCGATCTCGCCTTCGGGTATCCCGGGCACCCGGTGGGGCGCGGCGTCACGCTCGCGTTCGAGGCGGGCGAGGTCGTGTGCCTCCTCGGGCCGAACGGGGGCGGCAAGACGACGTTCTTCCGGACGCTGCTCGGCCTGCTCGCCCCGCAGGGCGGGGCGGTGCTCGTCGACGGCCGCGACCTGGCGCGGCTCGCCCGCGCGGACGTCGCGCGTCGCCTGAGCTACGTGCCGCAGGCGCATGCGGGCTACTTCCCGTTCACGGTGCACGACATCGTCCTCATGGGGCGCACCGCGCACCTCGGCGTGTTCGCGGCGCCCTCGCGCCACGACCGCGCAGTGGCCGCGGAGGCGATCGCGCGCATGGGCCTGTCGCACCTCGCCGAGTCCGAGTACACGCGCATCTCCGGCGGCGAGCGCCAGCTCGCGCTGATCGCCCGCGCGCTCGCGCAGGAGGGGCGGATCGTCGTCATGGACGAGCCGACCGCGAGCCTCGACTTCGGGAACCAGGTGAAAGTGCTCGAGCAGGTGCGCGCGCTCGCGGCCACGGGCATCGGTGTCGTGATGGCCACGCACGATCCCGACCAGGTCTTCCTGTGCGCGGACCGCGTGGCGCTCTTCCACCGCGGCACGCTGCTCTGCGCCGATATCCCCGAGCGGGCAGTGACCGCCGAGCACCTGCGCCTCGTCTACGGGGTGGACGTGCGGATCGAGACGCTCGCCGACGAGGGCGGGCGCCCCCGGCGCGTCTGCATGCCGCGGTTGCTCGATAGTCGATAGGGCGTCGGCCGGCGCCGCAGGTTGAATGTTACCGGAGCGTTACAGAATTAGCCGTTTCTGATGTTCCGACGTTTTGACTGCCGTCAAAATGTGCGTTCCCCCGCAGCGCAGCATGGTCTGCAGTAAGTATCCGCTGCATCGCCGTTTTGCGAAGGGGCGCGCACTCGATGAGGTTGACGAGACGGGAGTTCATCAAGGCGTCGGTCGCAAGTGCGGCGATGCTGACCGCCGGATGCGCCACGCAGCCAGGGACACCAGCGCCATGTCGCTGCGCAAGGCGAAGCCGGCCGGCCCCGCCAAGGGCGACTGGGTGGCGAGCACCTGCCAGGGCTGCACGCAATGGTGCGCGATCCAGATCTTCGTGCAGGAGGGCCGCGCGGTGCGCGTGCGCGGCAATCCCGCTGTCCAAGACCAACCACGGCTACGTCTGCCCGCGCGGCCACCTGATCCCGCAGCAGGTCTACGACCCGGACCGGATCAAGGTGCCGATGAAGCGGACCAATCCGCAGAAGGGCCGCGGCGTCGACCCGAAGTTCGTGCCGATCAGCTGGGACGAGGCGCTGGACACCGTCGCCGACAAGATGATCGAGCTGCGCAAGAACAACGAGGCGCACAAGCTCGTCTACATGCGCGGACGCTACTCGCCGACGTCGACCGAACTGCTGTACGGCACGCTGCCGAAGATCTTCGGCACGACGAACTACTTCTCGCACAGCGCGATCTGCGCCGAAGCCGAGAAGATGGGGCCCGGCCTCACGCAGGGCTTCTTCGGCTACCGCGACTACGACCTCGAGAAGACGCAACTGCCTGGTGATCTGGGGCTGCGATCCGCTGGCGTCCAACCGGATGGTGCCGAACACGATCCACCGCTTCGACGAGATCGTCGCGCGCGGCACGGTCATCGCCGTCGACCCGCGGCTGTCCAACGTCGGCCGCCAAGGCGCAGGAGTGGCTGCCGATCAAGCCCGGCACCGACGGTGCGCTGGCCGGCGCGATCGCCCACGTGCTGCTGACCGAAGGGCTGTGGAACCGGGAGTTCGTCGGCGACTTCAAGGACGGCAGGAACCTGTTCGTCGCCGGCAAGACCGTCGACGAAGCCGCCTTCGTCGAGAAGGAGACATCCGGCCTGGTCAAGTGGTGGAACCTCGAGCTCAAGGACCGGACGCCGGCGTGGGCGGAGAAGGAAACGCTGATCCCGGCGGCGCAGATCGATCCGCGTCGCTCGCGCGATGGGCAAGGCAGCGCCGAAGATCGTCGTCTGGATGGGCCCCGGCGTGGCGATGAATCCGCGCGGCACCTACGCGGCGATGGCGGTGTATGCGCTCAACGGCCTGCTCGGCTCGATCGACGTCGAGGGCGGCGTCTGGCAGAGCAGCAGCGTGCCCGATCGCGCGCGTTCCCGAAGTCCGACGCCTACCTCGACGACGTCGCAAAGGGCGCGAGCAAGTTCAAGAAGCTCGACGGACGCGGCGCCAAGGACATGCCGGCGATGATGAACGCGCGGCCCGGCAGCGGCGTGGTCACCAACAACGTCGCCAACGGCATGTTGAAGGACCCCGGTGCGGTCAAGGTGTTCATCGCCATCGTGGGCGAACTTCAACTTCTCGTGCACCGGCGCGCAGCGCTGGGACAAGGCGATGGCCAAGGTACCGTTCTTCGTGCACATGGTGACCAACCCGTCGGAGATGACGCAGTTCGCCGACATCGTGCTGCCCGCGACCTTCAACTCGGCCGAAGGCTGGTCGATCGTCACCAACATGGGCAACGGCTATCGGCTACGCCTCGATCCAGCAGGGCGCCGTCAAGCGCCTGTGGGACGTCAAGCAGGAAGAGACCGAGGTCGTCTGGCTGCTGGCCGAGAAGCTCAAGGCCAGAAGGGTTTCCCGAATCTGTTCGACTACTACTCGAAGGAGTTCAAGGATCCCGAAACCGGCAAGGCGCCGACCAACGCGATCGAGTTCTCCGAGATCGCCGCCAAGATCACGCAGCGCTTCGCTGTGGATGCCGAAGGAGCCGCTCAAGGGCGACGCCCGCTCGCAGGGCTGGGCCGATTTCCGCACGAAGGGCATCTTCAGCGGATCGAAGTACACGCTGAAGAAGGGCTGGGGCGGCAAGTTCGCGACCGCGACGAAGAAGTTCGAGTTCTACAGCGAGACCGCTGAAGAAGGGCCTCGAGCGAGCACGCGAAGAAGTTCAACACGACCGTCGACGACATCCTGACGCGTCACCGGCTACGTCGCGCGCGGCGAGGTCGGCCTTCGTGCCGCACTACGAGCCGCCGAAGCGCCACGGCAGCGTTGCCGAGTACCCGTTCGACTTCATCGACTACAAGTCGCGCCTCAACCGCGAGGGCCGTTCCGCGAACCTCGCCTGGTACCAGGAGTTCAAGAAGGTCGATCCGGGCGACGTCGTCGTGGGACGACGTGCTGAAGATGAACCCGACCGACGGCGCGAAGCTCGGGCTGAAGACCGGCGACACGGTGAAGGTGACCTCGCCGGCGGGCGCGATGGTCACCAAGCTCAAGCTCTGGGAAGGGGTGCGGCCCGGCACGGTCACGAAGTGCTACGGGCAGGGTCACTGGGCCTACGGCCGGGTCGCCGCGGCCAAGGACTACGCGAAAGCGCAGGCGCGCGGCGGCAACAACAACGACATCCTGGTGGACGACTACGACCGCCTGAGCGGCGCGACGGCGCGCAACGGCGGCTTCACCGGCGTCACGGTCCAGAAGGTCTGAGCCCCACTCGCGCATCGACGGAGAAACAAGATGGCAAAACTCGGAATGGTCATCGACCTGCGCGCGCTGCGTGGGATGCGGCGCCTGCGCATTCGCCTGCAAGGCCGAGAACAACACGCGCAACCGCGCCGGCGGCCAGAGCTACAACTGGGCCGACTTCCTGATGAAGACCGAGGGCACTTTCCCGAACGTCACGCATTGGGTGATGCCGGTGCTGTGCAACCACTGCACGGAGGCGCCGTGCGTTGCGGCTTGCCCGGTCACGCCAAAGGCGATGTACAAGACCCCGGAAGGCATCACGATGCACGACGACGAGCTCTGCATCGGCTGCCGGAAGTGCCAGAGCGCGTGCCCGTACAGCCATCGGACGCTCGGCGACGAGAGCCTCAACGGCGAGGCCTACAGCGTGATCAGCTTCAATCGCCCCGACGCCGACACGCAGCCGCAGTGGACCGACAAGACCGCGCTCATACCCGGATGTACGGCGTCCGGCGCCGAAACCGCGCAGCGGGCGGGCGCCACGACCCCGACGTTGAACAAGTGGAATGCGGGCGACGTCGATCCGGTGCGCCGGGGCGACGTGGTCGAGAAGTGCACATTTTGCTACCACCGCACGAGCCAAGGGCTGCAGCCCGCGTGCGTCGAGGTCTGCCCGTCGCAGGCGCGCATCTTCGGCGACCAGGACGATCCAAATTCGGCCATCGCGAAAGTGCTTAAGGCGCAAAAGTCGTTCCGGCTCCAGGAGGACAAGGGAACGAAGCCGAACGTGCACTATGTCGGCAAATACAGCGCCGCGCGGCTGAGCTGCGGCCGAGAGCGAAAGAGCCGGGGGCGGTCCAGTCTGCCCCCTTTGTTCTGGCAAGGAAGCCGATGGCGGAACCCGACAGCGACCGCGAGCGCTGCGCGCGCAGACCTCTGCCGCCTGCTCGCGGCGTGCTACTACGAACCCGGCCCGGAGTTCGCCGAGGAGCAGGTATTCGATTCAATGCAGGACGCCGCGGCGCGCGTCGATCCGGACCTGGTGGCAGCACGCTCGCCGCCTCGGCGAAGCATTCGCCGCTGCCAACCTCGAGGAGTTGCTGGTCGATTACACGCGCCTGTTCCTCGGGCCCGTTCAGGCGCTCGCCCGGCCGTACGGATCGGTGTGGCTCGAGGCGGACAAGGGCCTCATGCAGGGCTCGACGATGGCGGTTCTCGCGCTTTATGCCGAGGGCGGATTCGAGCTCGCCGACGAGTTCCGCGAACTCCCCGACCATGTCGCGGCCGAGCTCGAGTTCCTGTATCTGCTGCGATTCAAGGAGGTGCAGGCCCGGCGAAACGGCGACCCGGCGGAGGTAGCAGCCGTTGCGGGCCTCGGCAAGCGGTTCCTGGATGCCCATCTCGGCACCTGGGTCGGGCCGTTCGCCGCGGCGGTCAAGGCCGGGGCGCAGCACTCGTTCTATCGTGAGCTTGCCGAGCTCACTGAGCGATTTGTCAGAATGGAATCAACCGCCTGACGCAGCAGCTTCGAAGATCGATCGTCGCGCGCTGGCGGCAGGCCGGGGCCACGCCGCCGCAACTCTCGACCTGGCCGGGCTTGACAGCCCTGATATTTCGAAGATTCTGGAAACATGGAAACGACAGACGCGATCAAGGCGCTTGGCGCGCTGGCCCAGGAAACGCGGCTGGCGATCTACCGCCTGCTCGTGCAGGCGGGGCCTGAGGGTCGGGCGGCGGGAACGATCGGAGAGAAGCTCGGCATCCCGCCGGCCACGCTCTCCTTTCACCTGGCGCAGCTCGCCGGCGCCGGGCTGGTTCGCCCGCGCCAGGAAGGCCGGTTCATCATCTACTCGGCCGACTTCGGATCGATGAACGCGCTCGTCGGCTTCCTCACCGAGAACTGCTGCGGCGGCAACGCCTGCGGGCCGCAGCAGGTTCGCCTCCAACGCACCAGGAAAGGAATCAAGACATGAAACGCTTCCACGTCCACGTCGCGGTCGACGATCTGGCCGCGAACATCCGCTTCTACTCGACTGTCTTCGGCGCCGCAGCCGGCGGTCGTGAAGGACGACTACGCGAAGTGGATGCTCGACGATCCGCGCGTCAACTTCGCGATCTCGAGCCGCGGCGCGAAGCCCGGCCTCGACCACCTCGGCCTGCAGGTCGAGTCCGACGAGGAGCTCGCCGCACTGCGCGCGCAGGTCGGCAAGGCCGAGATCGCCGCGTTCGACCAGACGCAGGCGGCGTGCTGCTACGCCAAGTCCGACAAGTACTGGATCAACGATCCGCAGGGCATCGCCTGGGAGACCTTCCACACGCTCGACCAGATCCCGGTGTTCGGGCCGGACACGCAGCGCGCGGGCAAGGGCGCGGGCGTCCGCCTGCTGCGCGCCGGCTGCGCAGGCCGTTCGCTTCGTCGAACGCGCGAAGTCGGGCAGCTGCTGCTGAGGCGGCCATGACAAGTCGCACGCTGAACGTGCTGTTCCTGTGCACCGGCAACTCGGCGCGGAGCATCCTCGCCGAGGTCCTGCTGAACAGCATCGGCGCCGACGCGCTTCAAGGCCTATCAGCGCCGGCAGCCAGCCGAACGGCGCGGTGAATCCGTTCGCGCTCGAGCTGCTCGAGAAGAACCGGCTGCCCACGCGCGGGCACTGCGCTCGAAGAGCTGGGACGAGTTCGCCGCCCCGGGCGCGCCGGAGATGGACTTCGTCTTCACGGTCTGCGACCAGCGCGGCGGGCGAGGTCTGCCCCGTGTGGCCGGGCCAGCCCGATGACGGCGCACTGGGGCGTCGACGGATCCGGCCGCGGTCGAGGGCACCGACGAGGAGAAGCGCCGGCGTTCGTCCGGACGCTTCACTCAGCTGCACACCGCCGGATCCGATCTTCGCGAGCCTGCCGTTCGACAAGCTCGACCGGCTGGCGCTGCAGAAGCGGCTGGACGAGATCGGCAAGCTGCGCGAACGAAGGGCGAGTGAGCGCGAGGCGACTGCCGCGCTGCCGGCGCGCGAGCCCGCCATCGGCTTCTTCGAGCGCTGGCTGACGCTCTGGGTGTGCCTGTGCATCGTCGCCGGCATCGCGCTCGGCCAGCTGCTGCCGGCGCCGTTCCAGGCCCTCGGCCGCATGGAGGTCGCGCGGGTCAACGTGCCCGGTCGGCCTGCTCATCTGGGTGATGATCATCCCGATGCTGCTGCGGATCGACTTCGCGCGCGATCGACCAGGTGCGGCAGCACTGGCGCGGGATCGGCGTGACGCTGTTCGTGAACTGGGCGGTGAAGCCGTTCTCGATGGCGCTCCTCGGCTGGCTCTTCATCCGCCACGTCTTCGCGCCGTACCTGCCGGCCGACGCAGATCGACAGCTACATCGCCGGCCTGATCCTGCTCGCCGCGGCGCCGTGCACGGCGATGGTGTTCGTCTGGAGCCAGCTGTCCGAAGGGCGATCCGCTACTTCACGCTGAGCCAGGTCGCGCTGAACGACACGATCATGATCGTTCGCCTTCGCGCCGATCGTCGGCCTGCTGCTCGGGCTCTCGGCGATCACGGTGCCGTGGGACACGCTGTTCGTGTCCGTGGTGCTCTACATCGTGATCCCGGTGATCCTCGCGCAGCTCTGGCGCCAAGGCGCTGCTGCACGCGGCGGGCGAGGCGCGGCTGCAGGCGGCGCTGGAGCGCATCCAGCCGTTGTCGATCGCCGCGCTGCTCGCGACGCTCGTGCTGCTCTTCGCGTTCCAGGGCGAGCAGATCCTGACGCAGCCGCTCGTGATCGCGCTGCTCGCGGTGCCGATCCTGATCCAGGTCTACTTCAACTCGGGGCTCGCTTACTTGCTCAACCGGCGCCTGCGGCGTCGCGCACTGCGTCGCCGGCCCGTCGGCGCTGATCGGCGCGAGCAACTTCTTCGAGCTGGCGGTCGCCGCGGCCATCAGCCTGTTCGGCTTCGAGTCCGGCGCGGCGCTCGCGACCGTGGTCGGCGTGCTGATCGAGGTGCCGGTGATGCTCTCGGTCGTGACGATCGTCAACCGCACCGAGCGGTGGTACGGGCGACGGCCGCTCGTGCATCCATGAGGCGCTTGAACAACGATGGGAGTCAGAGTCATGAAACCGCTACCGATTGTCTGGCAGAGGCTCGTCAGCCCGGAAGGCAAGACCTGCGATCGCTGCAACGCCACGTATCAGGAGATGCAGCGGGCCGTCGGCAAACTGAAGGCGGCGCTGGGCCCCTTGGGCATCGAACCGACGCTGGAGACGCGCGAGATCGACGAGCAGGCGTTCAAGGCCGATCCGTCCGAGTCGAACCGGATCTGGATCGCCGGCCGGCCCATGGAGGAATGGCTCGGCGCGAACGTCGGACGCAGCCGGTGCTGTTCGGTGTGCGGCGACTCGGAGTGTCGGACGGTAGAGGTCGGGGGGCAGCACGGTTCGAGGCGATTCCCGAGGAGACTCGTTGCTCAAGGCTGCTTTGATCGCCGCCTCGCAGAACTTGAGCGCGGCGACGGAAGCGCCGCCACCGCGTCAGCCGGTGCTGCTAAGGCTGGGCCGGAGTTCGGCAAGCGGATCGGCCGGGCCGGCGCTCCGCAGTTCAGGTCGCGCGCGCCTCGTTGATCCATCCCGCAACGGAGCTCGGGGCAGGGATCTCGCCCGGAGCAGACCAGCCTGTCGTTGATGACCAAGCCGGGCGTCGTCAGGACGTTGTAAGCCAGGATTTCGTTGTAGTCGGTGACCTTCACGAACTCGGCCTCGACGCCGAGGTCGGTTGCGGCCTTGCGCGCCACTTCTTCCACCCGGCGGCAGTTCGCGACAACCGGGTCCGAGGATCTTGATCGTCAGCATTCGTCGTCCTCCGTTCATTTCTCGATCGTGGCCGGCATTCCCGCCGGCACATGGTTGCGGCGCTCTGCCCACCACAGCCCGGCCGCGAGCAGTCCGAGGAAAGACACGAGGTACGCGGCGACCAGCGCGATACTCGCGCCGTCCACCCAGGCGCCGTAGACCAGGCCGGCGAGGGTGCTGAAGATCGCGACCCAGCCGACATAGGTCCAGGTCTTCAGCTCGCCCGATGATCGCCGAGACGATCAGGATGCTCTGCAGGCTGAGCTCGGGATCGGCCATCAGGTAGGCGAGCAGCGGGCCCGCGGTGCATGCCGAGGTCGAGGAACATCTTCGCGATCGGGACCTCGACGAGGGTCGGGAAGTACATGAAGACGCCGAAGACGACGCCGGCCAGGTTGCCGAGCATCGTGTTGCTCGCCGGCGAGCGCCTCGATCCACTCGGGACGGATGAGCTGACGCGGATCACCCGACCAGGAACACGCCGACGACGAGCAGCGGGAAGATCTGCTTCACGAACCGCCACGACTCCCACAGCCAGTCGCGCAGTTCGTCGGGCGTCGAGCCGCGCGCGGCGAGCAGCGCCGAGCAGCCGCGAGCGTCGCGAGCACGCCGAAGAACTGGCCGGTGAAGCCGATGCGCAGGCCGACGGTGCGGGGTCGCATCGCGAGCGACGCGACCAGCAGCGTGAGCGCGATCAGCGCAAGGGCGACTCCAGGTCCAGCGGTTGAAACCCTCGTGGATGCGCTCCAGGCCGCGCCAGGCGGCGAGCCCGATCAGCAGCGAGCAGCGCGATCAGGATCGACGCCATGGACGCGAGACGCCTTCTTCCCCTTGCGCGGCATCGAAGGGAACGAGCGCGATCGAGCAGCGACTGCAGGCCGTCCAGCGCCGGCGAGCGGCAGCGATCATCGGCAACGTATGCGTCGGTCAGGAAGCCGAGCTTCAGCGTGCCGGCGAGGAGCAGGACGACCCAGCACTGCCAGGAAGGCGAGCGCCGCACGGCTCATGCCGTGCGCGTCCTGCGCCGCGAACAGCGCATCGGTCGCGCGATCGTGCGCGGCGTCCTC
The DNA here is from genome assembly GCA_963716855.1 of uncultured beta proteobacterium. GTDB lineage: Bacteria > Pseudomonadota > Gammaproteobacteria > Burkholderiales > SG8-39 > JAGVSZ01. The sequence continues at coordinate 147,313 of CAVQUV010000002.1, forward strand.
GGAGCGGAAGATCATCGCCATGATCAGCCCGATGCCGATGCCGAACGCGAGCGAGAGGAAGAAGCGAGCGAACGCCAGGTCGGCGCCGATGATCCCGCCCGGTGTAAACCAGCGCGAGGATGTTCGCCGCCGGCGCGAAGAAGAGGAACGTGATCGCCGGACCGATGCCGGCGCCCTTTGCGGTAGATGCCGGCGAAGATCGGCACGATCGTGCACGAACAGACCGCGAGCACGGAGCCCGCGGCGGCGGCCGCCGGGTAGGAGACGCTCTGTGGGTGTTCCGGCCGAGAAAGCGCGTGATTGCCTGCTTGGGAATCAGCGCGGTCATGGCGCCGGCGATGAAGAAGGCGGGCAGCAGGCACAAGCAGCACATGCGCCGCCAGATAGGCGGCGAGAGTTGCCGAAACCGCCTTGCACCAACAGGGTAACCGTTGCAATCCAGTCCATACGTCCAACCTGTTTTCAGGTTAGCAGTCGAGGGTAGGGTGGGCTTGCGATGAGTCAACTCGTTGGCCAACGCGGCTCCGGCTCGTAGGGCCCGTGTTTGGCAATGCCAAGGCGTCGCATCACCGCGCCGGAGACCCTGGCCCCGTCAAGGTCGGGCCCGTCCGCCCTGCTAGAATCGTGCCGTTCAATCAAGGGCTTCGCAGCACGCGCCGGGCGCGAATGCGCGCGGCGTCGCGGCCACCGACCCATGAAAGTGTTCGGATTCGCCGGCTGGTCCGGCAGCGGCAAGACGACGCTCATCGAGCAGCTCATCCCGCGCTTCGTCATGCACGGGCTGACGGTCTCGCTCATCAAGCACGCGCATCACAACTTCGACCTCGACCGGCCCGGCAAGGACTCGTACCGGCATCGCGAGGCGGGCTGCAAGGAGGTGATGATCGCCTCCGACCATCGCTGGGTGATCATGCACGAGCTGCGCGGCGCGCCGGAGCCGACGCTCGAGGCGCAGATCGCGCGGATGTCGCCGTGCGACCTGCTGCTCATCGAGGGCTACAAGCACTATCCGATGCCGAAGCTCGAGATCTTCCGGGAGGCGAACGGCAAGCAGCCGCTGCATCCGGACGATCCGCACATCGTCGCGATCGCCTCGGACCGGACGTTCGCATCGCCGCTGCCGCAGTTCGGGCTCAACGATCACGACGCGATCGCGGACTTCGTGCTCGTCCACCATGGCTTCAAGCGGACGATGACCGCATGAACCAGGGCCTGCTCTCGGTCGAGGAGGCGCTCGAGCGGCTGCTTGCGGGCGCGCGCGGCGTCGGCGAAGTCGAGACCGTGCCCACGATGGCCGCGACGGGCCGCGTGCTCGCGCGGCCGCAGACTGTCGTCGCTGAACGTCCCGCCGCTCGACAACACCTCGATGGACGGCTACGCGGTGCGCACCGCCGACTGCGCTTCCGGCGCGGCGCGGCTGCGCGTCGCGCAACGCATCCCGGCCGGCGCGATCGGCAAGCCGCTCGAGGCCGGGCACGGTGGCGCGCATCTTCACCGGTGCGCCGATCCCGCCCGGCGCCGACGCGGTGGTGATGCAGGAGCAGGCCGAGGCCGCCGGCGACGACGTGATCGTGAAGCACGCGCCCAGGCCGGGCGAGTGGATCCGCCGCGCCGGCGAGGACATCCGGGCCGGCGCCACGATCCTCGACGCGGGCACGCGGCTGCGCGCCCAGGAGATCGGTCTCGCCGCGTCCGTCGGGCTCGCGTCGCTGCCGGTGTTCCGGCGGGTGCGGGCGGCGCTCTTCTCGACCGGCAACGAGCTGGTGATGCCGGGCGAGCCGCTGCCCGAGGGCGCGATCTACAACTCCAACCGCTTCACGCTGACCGGGCTGCTGCAGATGCTCGGGTGCGAAGTCGCGGACCTCGGCATCGTGCCGGACACGCTCGAGGCGACGCGCGCGACGCTGCGCGAGGCCGCGGCGATCAGCGACGTGATCATCACCTCGGGCGGCGTGTCGGTCGGCGAGGAGGATCACGTGAAGCCGGCGGTCACGGCCGAGGGTCGGCTCGACCTGTGGCGGATCGCGATCAAGCCGGGCCGCCCGCTCGCGTACGGCGCGGTGCGCCGCACCGACGGCAGCGAGGCGAGCTTCATCGGGCTCCCCGGGAACCCGGTCTCGAGCTTCGTGACGTTCGTGCTGTTCGTGCGGCCGTTCGTGCGGAAGCTGCAGGGGCTGGCCGAGACCGCGGCCAGGACGTACGCCGCGCGCGCGGACTTCGACTGGCCGAAGCCCGATTCGCGCCGCGAGTTCCTGCGCGTGCGATTCAACCGCGACGGCGGGCTCGATCTCTACCCGAACCAGAGCTCCGGCGTGCTGACCTCGACGGTGTGGGGCGACGGGCTCCTCGACAATCCGGCGAAGCACGCCATCAAGCGGGGCGACACGGTGCGCTTCCTGCCCTTCGCCGAGCTGCTGTACTGACCGATGGTCAAGCTGCTCTTCTTCGCAAGGCTGCGCGAGGACCTCGGCGCCTCGGCCGAGGAGCTGGCGTTGCCTGCGGACGTGACGACCGTCGCGACCCTGCGCGCGCATCTGATGGCGCGCGGCGGGGCGTGGGCAACGGTGCTCGCGAACGGGAAGGCCCTGCGGGTCGCGGTGAACCAGGAGATGGCGGACCCCGCGACGCCGGTCAAGCCGGGCGACGAAGTGGCATTCTTCCCGCCGGTGACAGGAGGGTAAGGGGATGCCCACCATCCGGGTGCAGACCGAGGACTTCGACGCCGGCGCCGAGATCGCGAAGCTCCGCGCCGGCAATCCGAAGGTCGGCGCGATCGCGAGCTTCGTCGGCGTCTGCCGCGACGTCAACGACGGCGAGTCGGTCGCGACGCTGACGCTCGAGCACTACCCGGGCATGACCGAGAGGGCGCTCGCGAAGATCGTCGACGAGGCGATCGCGCGCTGGCGCATCATCGACGTGACGGTGGTGCACCGGGTCGGCGAGCTCAAGCCGACCGATCAGATCGTGCTCGTCGTGGTCAGCAGCGGGCATCGCGGCGACGCGTTCGCCGCGTGCGAGTTCCTCATGGATTACCTCAAGACGCGCGCGCCGTTCTGGAAGAAGGAGCAGACGCCCGAGGGCGCGCGCTGGGTCGAGGCGCGCGGGTCGGACGACGATGCCGCCAGGCGCTGGGCCGCAGGAAAGAAAGACGCGGCGTGAGCGCGACCACGTCCGGCCTGGCGGCGGTCGGCGTGGGTGCGGTGCTCGGGGCGTGGCTGCGCTGGGGCCTGGGTGCGTGGCTCAACCCGGTGCTCCCGGACCTGCCGCTCGGCACGCTCGCCGCAAATGCAGTGGGAGGGCTCCTCATCGGCGTCGCGATCCAGCTCTTCGCCGATCACCCGGGCATCCCGCCCGAGATGCGGCTCTTCGTGATCACCGGATTCCTCGGCGCGCTCACGACGTTCTCGACGTTCTCGGCCGAGGCGGTGGCGCTGCTCGCACGTGCGCAGTGGACGTGGGCTGCAGCGCACATCGGGAGTCACCTGTTCGCATCGATCATCCTCACGATCGCCGGCATGTACGCGGTGCGCTGGCTGAAGGGATAGAAGAGTGGAGAAAGGTGTCGCGCTCGTCCTGTATGTCGCAGAGAAGCGTCGCCATGACGGGCGCCTGCTGTACGAATGGCTCATCGAGAAGGCGCGCACTGCGGGGCTCCCGGGTGGTTCGGCGCTCCGCGCGATCGAGGGCTTCGGCCGGCACGGCCTGCACCACGAGCGTTTCTTCGAGCTGGCCGGCGAATTGCCCGTCGTCCTGCACTTCGTGAGCACGCGGAGCACGCCGAACGCTTCCTCGCGCTGCTCGCCGCCGAGGAAGCTCGATCTCTTCGTCGTTCGCTACGAGGTCGAGTTCGGCCTGGTCTGACGCGGCCCGGGGGCTCAAAGCGTCGCTTCGCGCCGTCGATCGCCGGGGCGCGGGCGGCTGATCCGGACCCACCGGGCGGGCGTCTGATCTAAATCAACTCTTGGCGCGCAGTGGCGCGCAATAGTACCCTGCCGATCGAGAGGGGTGCTCCGCGTGCGCTGCGACGCGCGCGAGCGCGGGTCGGGATCAAGGGGGGCCGATGCGATTCGGTGTCGTTGCCGGGCTGGTGCTGCTGGGGCTGGTCGCCGCGGACACGGCACTTGCCCAGGGCGACGCCGCGAAGGGTGCGGCCGGCCCGAACGCCACCTGCCTGGTGTGCCACAAGGACCCGGCGGCCAAGGGCTCCACCGGCAAATCGATCGGCGTCGACGCGGCGCAGTTCAGCGCCTCGGTGCACGGCTCGCTGCGCATCAAGTGCACCGACTGCCACGCCGACGTTTCGCCCGAGAAGATTCCGCACGCGGAGAAGCTGAAGCCCGTCGAGTGCGCGACCTGCCACGAGGACGCGGTCAAGGCGTATGCCTCGACGGCCCACGGCAAGGCGCGCGCGGCGGGCAAGCAGGTCGCGGCGTCCTGCGCGGATTGTCACGGCACGCACGGCATCCGGCGCGCGAAGGATCCGGAATCGCGGACGCATCCGGCGAAGCTCGAATCGACCTGCGGCGCGTGCCACGGGAACGAGGCGATGATCAAGCAGGCCCACCTTCCGGGCGGCAACGTCGTGGCGAAGTACCACGACAGCATCCACGGGACGCTTACCGCGGCCAAGGACGGCGCGACGCGCGGTGCGCCGACGTGCACCGGGTGCCACGGGGCGCACAAGATCCTGCCGAAGTCGGATCCCGAGAGCAGCGTGTCGCGCGCGAAGGTGCCCGACACGTGCGGCAGCTGCCATCAACGCATCCGCGCGAGATTCGACGGCGGCAAGCACGGCAAGCTGCGACAGAAGGGCATCACCGCCGGGCCGGGCTGCAGCGACTGCCATAGCGCGCACGCCATTCAGCGTCACGACGTCCCGAAGTGGCAGGCCGAGGTGATCGCCCAGTGCGGGACCTGCCACGAGGATTTCATCAAGACCTACCGCGACACGTTCCACGGTCAGGTGACGAAGCTCGGGTATACGCGGGTCGCCACCTGCGCCTCGTGCCACGATGCGCACGACGTGCGGCCCGCCTCCGATCCCGCGTCGAGCGTCGCGCCCGGAAACCGCCTCGCGACCTGCCAGAAATGCCACGCGGGCGCGAACGCGAATTTCGCCGCGTTCGATCCGCACGCAAACCGTCACGACCGCGAGCGCAGCCCGGTCCTCTACTACGCCGGCATCTTCATGGACTGGCTGCTCATCGGCGTGTTCGTGTTCTTCGGCATCCACACGGTGCTCTGGTTCGTGCGGTCGCTGCGCGTCGTGCGCGAGCGGCGGCGCGGAGCGGAAGGAGGAGGGAATCAATGAGCAACCCGGCCGTCAGCATGGCGGCGGAGTCGGCGGCGCCCCCGGCCGGCGTCGCGGCCCGGTACTACCTGCGCTTCGGTCGCCTCGAGCGCCTGATGCACGTGCTGCTCATGTTCACCTTCATCGGCTGCGCGCTCACCGGCCTGCCGCTGCTGTTCGCCGACCGCGGCTGGTCGGGCCCGCTGATCCGCTTGCTCGGCGGGTTCGAGGTCGCCGGCATCGTCCACCGCGTGTGCGCGGCAGTCATGATCGTCCTGTTCGTCGGGCACGTCGTGCACGTGGCGGTCCGCGCGTTCGCCCGCGGCAGCCTGCTCGACGTCCTGTGGGGGCCCAATTCACTCGTTCCGCAGCCCCAGGACGTCGTCGACATCTACCGGCACTTCAAGTGGTTCCTCGGGAAGGGGCCGCGGCCGGCGTTCGACCGCTTCAGCTACTGGGAGAAGTTCGACTACTGGGCGGTGTTCTGGGGCATGTTCATCATCGGCGGCTCGGGCATCCTGCTGTGGTTCCCGATGTTCTTCGCGCAGTTCATGCCCGGCTGGGTGTTCAACATCGCCACGCTCGTCCACGGCGAGGAGGCGCTGCTCGCCGTGGGCTTCATCTTCACCATCCACTTCTTCAACGGGCACCTGCGCCCGGAGAAGTTCCCGATGGATTTGGTCATCTTCACTGGGCGCGTCCCGGAACACGAGATGCGCGAGGAGCGGCCGATCGAGTACGCTCGACTCGCCCAGCAGGGGCGGCTGGCCGCGCAGGAGGTCGGGCCGCCCGCCAGCGGGACCATCCTGGGGGGCCGTATCCTTGGGGGGACCGCGCTCGCGCTGGGGATCGTCACCATTGTGCTCATCATCTACAGCGTACTGATAAAGTACTCATGAGCTGTGCCGAGGCGCGGCCGGCCCAGAACGAGAACAAAGGAGACACGCTGCGATGAGGCTCGGAATCCGGCGGGCGACGCTGTGGGGCGGCGCGATGACGATCGTGATCGGTCTCATCGCGATCGCGATCGTGACCGCGGGCGGGATCGTCGCGTGGGAGTACACCAACAGCGATGCGTTCTGCACGAACACCTGCCATGCGGTTCACCCGGAGGAGCCGCGCGCGCACGCCACGTCGTCCCATGCGCGGGTGCAGTGCGTCGAGTGCCACATGGGCCGGAATTCGACGCTGCACCTGATGGCGCTGAAGCCCACGCACCTGAAGGAACTGTGGGGAATGATCGTCGGCTACGAGCGGCCGCTCACCTCGAGCACCCTGCGCCCGGCGCGCGAGGCTTGCGAGAGCTGCCACTGGCCCTCGGCCAAGCACTTCGATGCGGTGGCGATCCGGAAGTTCTACGCTCCCGACGCGGACAGCACCGAGATCGCGAGCCGCCTGACCATTCACACGAGCATGGGCGTCGAGCGGGACAAGCCCGCGCGCGGCATCCACTGGCACATCGAAAATGACGTGCGCCTGAAGGCGCTCGATCCGCAGCGGCGCGAGGTGCCGGTGGTCGAGTTCCACAAGCCCGACGGCACGGTGACGACCTACCAGGACGCGACGAGCAAGGCGTCGAAGGAGGCGCTCGACGCGATACCGGCGCGGCGCATGGAGTGCTTCGACTGCCACAACCAGGTGGGGCATCCGTTCCGCAATCCCTCCGACGCTGTGAACCAGGCCATCGCCTCGGGCCGGATCGACCGGAGCCTACCGAACGCGAAGACCCGCGCCGAAGCGCTGATCGCGGCGGCCGGGGACCTCAGCGGCCCGCTGGCCGAACGCACGGCGAAGGTCGACAAGCTGATCGCCGAGTCGACCGCAAAGGCGGGCGTTCCCGCCGACGACAAGGAGAAGGAGCAGAAGTTTGCGGCGGCAATGAAGGAGGTCCTTCTCGACACCTCGGTCGAGGAGAAGGGGCTCACCTGGAAGTCGTTCCCGAACCACATCGGACACCGCGAGTCCCCCGGCTGCTTCCGGTGCCACGACGGCAAGCACCTGAACGACAAGGGGCAGGCGATCCGCCTGCAGTGCACGCTCTGCCACGACTTGCCCGAGGTCTTCAAGGAGGGCGAGAAGCTCACCGCGGCCCCGACCATCGTTCCCGGGGCTTCGCCGCCGCCGTACCACAACGCGCCCAACTTCATGCACGACCACCGCACCAGGCTCGACGCGAGCTGCGCGAAGTGCCACGGGCCGATCAAGTTCGGCCGCGAGGGCGGGTCGTTCTGCTCGAATCCGGCCTGCCACGGCCGCACCTGGCCGGGGGTCAACCTGAACGTGGCAAAGCCGGCGAGCTGAGCATCGTGGCCTTGGCGAGTGAACTCGACGACCAACGAGGACGGAACATGAAGTCGATCGTTGTTGCCGGCGCCATTGTGGCGTTCGCGATGGGCGGGGCTGCGTACGCGCAGGTCGACGCCAAGAAGGCGGAGGCGGCGGCCAAGCAGGGCGGGTGCGCGGCGTGCCACCTCAGCGACAAGAAGAAGGTGGGCCCGTCGTACAAGGACATCGCGGCCAAGTACAAGGGGAAGACGGACGCGCAGAGCGCGCTGGTCGCGACCCTGAAGGCCGCCAAGGACCACCCCGAGGCGAAGATGAGCGACGACGACCTGAAGCTGGTCGTCGGCTGGATCCTGTCGATGTAGCGCCGGCTCGCCGCGACGACGGAGGCCTTGACGGTCCGGCGATCAGATGGCCGCGGTAGGGCCAGCGGGGCTGACCCGCGTCAAATGAGAAGGGGCGGCCGAGGCCGCCCCTTGGGCTCCGCGCGGCGCCGCGGCTATTTCTTGTAGAAGTACTCCGGCGCGCTCGTCGCGCTCGTCGCGCGCGGCTCTGCCTTTGCGCGCCTGGTTCGGGTTGAACGTGTGCGTGGCCACGAACAGGTTGGCCGCGGTGCTCGCGGTGCCGGGCATGATCTTGCTGACGTCGTACTTCTTGCCGTGGCAGCCTTCGCACGTCGCCTTGGGGTCGCTCAGCGTCTTGCCCGCGACGGCGTGCGGCGAGTGGCAGTCGGAGCAGCTCAGCACGTTCTTCTTGTAGTGCGAGGACTGGATGAACTCCTGGTACTCCTCGTGGTGCTTGCGCGCGTCGTAGAACCCGCTCTTCTGTCGCCTGCTCGTCGAGCCAGAAGGCGTCGTTCAAGTCGGTCTTCGGGTAGTTCTTGCTCAACGGCTGGGCGGGGTTGACGCCCGGGATCAGCATCTTGTCCGGATACCACTTGCGCCAGTCGTCCTGGCCGGCCTTGAAGCTCTGCCCGACGACCGGATGCGGCTGGTCCTCGCGCGGATGGTCCTGCGCGGTCTTGAAGTTGTAGTTCTCCTTGCGCACGTGGCAGTAGCCGCAGACGAGCGACGCCTGTTCCTTGCTGGCCTTGCCCGGATTGAAGAGATCGGCGCCCTTGCCGGACTGGACGTGCTTCGCGCCGGGTCCGTGGCAGGCCTCGCAGCCGGTGTTGTGCTCGGACATCGCGACCTTCTGCGCCGCCGGGTTCGCCGGGTCGTACGAGATCAGCCGGTAGCCGGTCGCGTGGCAGGTCGCGCACTGCGTCTCCCAGTCGTTCTTCTGCCCGTAGTTCTCCCACTGCTTGTGGACGCTGTTCCACTGCTGGTCCATGAACTGCAGGTTGCCGGTGGCCGGGTTCTTGACGAGGTAGCGCTGCTTCCAGAACGAGCCGACGACGAGCTGGACGTCCTCGAGCTTGTACGGCTGGCCGTCGATGTTGCCCTTCGTCGGGCCGGCGCCGCCCTTGGCGTCCTTCGCCCAGTTGGTCGCCGGCGCTCCTTGAGCAGGCCGTCCTTGAGCGTGCGGATCATCTTCGAGTGGAGCGTGTCCTTCCAGGTGCGGTACTCCGCCTGGTGGCACTTCTGGCACGCCTCCGAGCCGACGAATCCGTCGGCAGTCGGTCCGCCGGGACCGGTCACGCAGCCCGCCGTCACGGCACCGAGCGCGGCGACTGCCGCGACGGCGATCCAACCCAGTGTCGTCTTCGTCATCGAATCAAACTCCCCCATGGAGCGCAAAGCGTCCCTCGCGCGACGCTTCATGTTACGCGGCTCATCCGCCGTCCGACCATCCTTCATTCGACGGATCCTGTGCGCGGTGATACGGATCTCGTTACAGCGGGCAGCGTTGTCTGCGGCATGAACCGGGCGGGTCAGCGCTGCAGGCGTACCCAGAGCCCCTCGTCCTGCTCGAGCTCCTCGAGCCGCGCTTCGACTTCGTACAGCGTCGCGTCGATCTCCGGGAGCAGGACGTCCTGCAGCGCACGCACGCGCCGGACGGTCCGGCGGTACTCCTGATACAGGCGCTCGAGGTTGCCGATCATCGCCGCCATCTCGACGAGCTTCGGCAGCAGCTTCGCGAACGCCGCGCGCGCGGCCTCGGCCTCGGGCGAGGGGTTCGACGCGGGCTCGGCCTTGGTGCGCCGACGCCTTCGAGCCGAGCCTCGAGTAGCGCGACGCCGAGCAGCGACTTGCGCGTCGTGAGGACCTGCTGCGGCGAGGCGTCGGCCGGCGGATAGCACTGCACGCCCTGCAGCCCGTGACGGCCGGCCGCGAGCCGGAGCGCGCGCAGCGCGGCGCGCTGCAGCCCGGCAAGCTCCGCGCGCAGCGTCTCGAACCGCCGCACCTCCTGCAGCATCGCGCCGGCGAGCAGCAGGCACTTCTCGTCCAGGAACGCATAGCCCTCGCGCATCGTCCGGCGCTCGTCCTTGAGCGCGATGACGACGCTGCGGGTGGGGGTGATGTCGCTCATGGGCGCGCGCCTTCTCGACGTAGCGCTCGATCTGCGCGTCGGAGAGGCGCGCGAGCTCGGTCTTCGGCAGGCCGCGGAGGCACTTCCAGCCGGCCTCCATGCTCGCCTCGAGCGTGCGCGCTTCCGCGTGGCGCACGAGGTCGCTGCTCGAAGCGCGTGCCGAACGCGAGGTACTTGCGGTCGGTCTCGGAGAGGCCGTCCTCGCCGACGACGCTCGCGAGCACGCGCGCCTGGATGGCCCGCGCGTACGCCGCGTAGAGCTGACTCGACAGGGCGGGGTGGTCGGCGTGCGTGAAGCCCTTGCCGGTGCCGTCCTTCATGAGCCGCGAGAGGCTCGGCAGCACGTTCACCGGCGGGTAGACGCCGGCGCGGTCGAGCTCGCGCGACAGCACGATCTGCCCCTCGGTGATGTAGCCCGACAGGTCGGGGATCGGGTGCCCGATGTCGTCCGAGGGCATGGTGAGGATGGGGAACTGCGTGAGCGTGCCCGTCGCTCCGTGCAGGCAGCCGGCGCGCTCGTACAGCGTCGCGAGGTCGGAGTACATGTAGCCCGGATAGCCCTTCCGGCCCGGCACCTCGCCTTTCGCGCCCGCGACCTCGCGCAACGCCTCGCAGTAGTTGGTCAGATCGGTGAGGATCACCAGCACGTGCTTGCCTTCCTCGAACGCGAGGTACTCGGCGGCGGTGAGGGCGAAGCGCGGCGTGAGCAGGCGCTGCGTCGAGGAGTCGCTCGCGAGATTGAGGAACAGCGCGGCGCGCTCGAGCGCGCCCGACTGCTCCAGCGAGCGCCGGAAGAACTCCGCGCTGTCGTAGGGCACGCCGATCGCCGCGAAGACGATCGCGAACCCGCCGGTGCGCGCGCCGCGCAGCCGCGCGTTGCAGGCGACCTCCACGGCGATGCGGTCGTGCGGCAGGCCGGCGCCCGAGAAGATCGGCAGCTTCTGGCCGCGCACCAGGCTGTTCATCAGGTCGATCGCGGTGATGCCGCTCTCGATGAAGTCGCGCGGGGTGGCGCGCGCCACCGGGTTGATCGGCAGCCCCTCGATGCGCAGCGTCTTCTTCACCGGGATCGGCGGCCCGCCGTCGATCGCCTCGCCGATGCCGTTGAACACGCGCCCGAGCAGGGCCGGCCCGACGCCGAAATGGATCGGCTCGCCGAGGAAGCGCACCGAGGTCTCCTGGAGCGCCAGGCCGGAGCTCGACTCGAGCAGCTCGATCGTGAGATGGGCCTCGTCGATGGCGGCGACGCGGCCCAGGCGCGCCCGCCCGTCGCCGCCGCGCACCTCGACGGCCTCGTTCAGCCCGACGTCGAGCGTGCGGCGCAGGAAGAGCAGCGGCCCTTCGAGGCGCGTCGCGGCGTCGCTGCACACGATGCATGCCTTGAGGGACTGCAGGATGGGATCTTCGCTCCTCGTTGCGAGCTAGGATGCAGCACCGGCACGAGCGCTCGGAACTCCGCCTCCATGCGCGCTTCGAGCGCGGCGAACCGGTCGAGCTGCTCTTCAGCGATCTCCTCGCCCATGCGCTGCAGCGGGCGGACGATCTGCATCGCCGCGATGCGGTCCGGGGCGATGCCCGCGTGCAGCGCCGCCTCCGCCTTGTCGACGAAGTAGGCGAGCAGCCGCATCATCGCGGCCTGGCGGCCGGGGCTCGCGTACCGGTCGATCTCCGAGAACGCCGACTGCCGCAGGAACGCCTCGTTGACGAGCTCCGCACAGAACAGCGTGAGCTGCTGGCGCGGAGGCAGGGCGTCCTTGCCGATGATCCGCGCCATGCGCTCGAGGTGCGCCTGCTCGTCGAGCAGCGTCAGGAAGCGGCGGCGCAGCTCCAGCCACTCGTTCGCGCCGCTCGCGGCGGGACTGCCTCCGGCGGGGAGCTTCGAGTAGGTCTGCTGCCACCACTCGGCCATGCGCAGCGCGTCCTCGGAATAGGACTGCAGCGGGTTGATCGCGGGGTAGAAGCGCGCCTGGGCGCGCTTCGTGTCGAGCGCCCAGAACGAGCGCACGTAGCGCTTCGTGTGGCTCGTCACCGGCTCCGAGAAATCACCGGAAGGCGGGCTCACCGAGCCGAGCAGCGTGACCGAGCCGGTGTCGCCGCCGAGCGTGCGCACCTTCGCGGCACGCTCGTAGAAGTCCGCGATGCGGCTCGAGAGATAGGTCGGATAGCCGCCTTCGCCGGGCAGCTCGCCGAAGCGGCCCGACACCTCGCGCAGCGCCTCGGCCCAGCGGCTGGTCGAGTCGGCCATCAGCGCCACGTGCAGCCCCTGGTCGCGGAAGTACTCGGCGACGGTCACCCCCGTGTACACGCTCGCCTCGCGCGCCGCGACCGGCATGTTCGAGGTGTTGGCGATGATGACCGTGCGCTCCATCAGCGGGCGGCCGCTGCGCGGGTCCTCGAGCTTCGGGAACTCCTCGAGCACCCCGGCCATCTCGTTGCCGCGCTCGCCGCAGCCGAGGTAGACGATCACGTCGGCGCTGCAGACCTTCGCGAGCGCCTCGAGCAAGACCGTCTTGCCGGTGCCGAATCCGCCCGGGATCGCGCCCTTGCCGCCGAGCGCGATCGGGAAGAGCGAATCGAGGATGCGCTGACCGGTCATCAGCGGCGCGTCGGAGGGCAGGCGCTCGCGCACCGGGCGCGGGTCGCGCACCGCCCAGAAGTGGCTCATGGCGACGTCGTGGGTCCTTCCGTCCGCGCCGCGGAGCTTCAGGATCGGCGCGTCGTCGGCATGCTGGCCGGCGGCGACGATGCTCACGACATCGCCGGAGATCCGCGGCGGCACGAGCACGCGCTGCGGCTTGCCCTGGCTCGCGACCACCTCGCCGAAGGGCTGGCCGGCCTCGAGCCGATCGCCCGGCTTCACGCGCGGCGTGAAGGCGAACACCGTCGAGCGGCCCTGGCTCATGCCGGGCTCGACGTAGCGCGTCGCGAGCCCCGCGAGCGGGCGCATCAGCCCGTCGAAGATGTCGCCGAGCATCGCCGGCCCGAGGCGCACGCCGAGCAGCTCGCCGGTGCCCGCGATCTCGACGCCCGGACGCAAGCCGGTCGTGTCCTCGTACACCTGCGCGACGATCTCGTCCTCGTTGATGCGGATGACCTCGCCGAGCAGCGCCTGCGGCCCGACGCGGATCGCCTCGCGCAGCTTGAAGGGCCCGGTGGCGCGTGCGCGCAGCACCGGGCCGCTGATCCACTTGATCCGTGCCGTGCTCACGAGCGCGTCTCCGACGCCGATTCGAGGTGATGCAGCAGCCGTCCCTCGATCGCCTTGCGCTCGGCGAGGAGACCCTCGAGCGTCGCATCCAGCGTGTTGTGCCCCGCGCGCACGCGAAAACCCGCGGCGAGCGCCGCGTCGCCCGCGAACGCGAGGTCCGGGCCGCCGTGCGCGGCGAGCCAGCCCGCCGCCGCCTGGCGCTCGTCCTCCCTCCAGCTCGGCGCGTGCGCGATCTCCCAGTCGGTGCGCGGCAGGGTCGCGAGCGCGCGGCCGAGGTGCTTCTCGGCCCAGCGTCTGCGCCCCGCAGGACTCCGCCAGCGCTCGGCGAGCGCCCCCGGCAGGCGCCGCCAGCCCTCGATGAGCATCGATGCCTCGCGTCCCTGGTGCGCGAGGCGCTGGCGCGTGCGCAGGTGCGCCGCGGCGCCGGCCACCGCGGCGTCGTAGCGCTTGCGCTCGTCGACGATCGCCTCGTGCACGCGGCTGCGCGCCAGGCGGAACGCCTCGGCGACCAGCGCCTGCGCCTCCGCGCGGGCGGCGTCGAGGATCTCGCGCGATTTCGCGTCGCGGTACTCGTCGACGAGCGCGAGCAGGGCGCGGGCGCGTTCTTCCGCGTTCATGCCTCGAGCCCCAACTGGCGCCGCACGCGCGCTGCCGGGTCGACCGGCGAAGGCCGCCCGTCGAGGTCCGGCACGATCAGCACGAGCGGCGCCTGCGCGGCGATCGCCCGCTCGAGGCGCGCGAGCGGGAGCTTCAGCGCCGTGTCGAGGGCGACGAGCACGACGTGCGCCTCGCCGCGGGCGCGCTCGAACGCGGCCACCTCCGCGCCGGCCTCCGGAACGTGCACCGTGACGCCGGCGAGCCGGTAGCCGCTCGCCATGATCGCGTCGCCGACGAATGCGATCGGGGAGGCCATGCGTCCGCTGCTCGTTCGCTGGTCAGCCCGGCCGGCTCAGCCCAGCCGGTTGAGGATCAGGATCGAGATGATCACGCCGTAGATCGCGATCCCTTCCGCGAGGCCGACGAAGATCAGCAGGCGGCCGAGCAGCTCCGGTTTCTCGGCGAGCGCGCCGACCGCGGCGGTGCCGAGCCGGCCGACGGCGAGACCCGCGCCGAGCGAAGAGAGTCCCGTGGCGAGCGCCGCAGCGATCAGACCCCAGCCGACGGCGTCGCCGCCCAGCCGCGGCGCGCGCGCCGGTCGCCTGGGCCGCCGCGGGCGCGACCCAGGCGAGCAGCGCGGTTGCGCCGACGCCGAGCACCGCGGCGACGAGCGTAAGGGCGAGCGCAAGCTTGTTTCTTGGCATCTTCATGTCTCCTGAATGGCGACGGGCGGCGGGCGGAGCGGCCGGAACTCGCGGCCCTCCGCCTGGAAGAAGCGCGCGAAGAACTCGAACAGCACGAGGCGCGTGGTCTGGACCGAGACCACCAGGCCCTCCAGGGCCAGGATCACGACGTTGCCGATCGCGAGCACGACGAGGAAGCCGAGCGTCCCGCCGGCCGCGTGCGCGAGCGCGACCACCGCGGAGGAGAGTCCCGCGTGCGCGAGCGCGAACGCGCCGACGCGCGCGAACGACAGCGTGTTGATCAGGAGCTGCATCGACCGTTCGAGGAGCTCGCCGAGTCCCTTGAGCGCGCCGATCGCGTGCCCTGCTCGGCGCGCACGGCCGATCGCGACGAGGCACGCGCCCGCGAGCGCAAGAAACGCCGAGGCGGGGCTCAGGAAGAGGCCCAGCAGCCCGAAGTAGACGAGCACGAACCCGCCGTCGGTCGCGAGCCAGTCGCCGAGCTCGCCGCGCCACCCCGCCTCGATCGCGCTCAGGGCGAAACCGAGGGAGAGGAAGATCACGCCGCCCACCAGCGGCACGCCGAGCACGACGAGCGGCTCGTTCGAGGGGATTGAGCCAGAGCGGGCGGATGACGGTGCTCGAGGCTGAAAACGCTGCCGAAGAGAAGGCCGAAGACCGCGGCGACGAGTCCCGCCGGGATGAGGAGGCGCAGCACGGGCATGCGCTTGCGCAGCCCGAAGCCGGCCGCCGCGAGGACGAGCCCCTGGCCCACGTCGCCGAACATGTAGCCGAAGAGCAGCGGCACCGCGAACGCGAGCAGCACGCTCGGGTCGGCGGCGTGCTCGCCCGGCATCCCGAAGAGCCGGCTGAAGACCTCGAACGGCCGCGCCCACCAGGGATTGCGCAGCAGGAGCGGCGGACGCACGCCGCGCGGCGGCTTCGGGAAGCTCGCGAGCGCGCGCGCGTCCGCGCCCTCGATCGCCGCCGCGACGCGGGCGGCCTCGCTCGTCCAGCCCGTGACGCGCGCGAACACCTCGCCGCCCTCGATCGCACCGACGTTCTCGAAGCACCACGCGGCGCGCGCGATGTCGCCGAGGCTCGTGGCGAGATCGTGGCGCGCGTGCAGCGCTTCGAGGTCGGTGCGCGCCGCCGCGGCGTCCCGCGCGCGGGCGCTCCGTCGCTCCGCGATGAGCGCGAGGTTCTCCTCGGCGCTCGGGCGCAGCCACTCGGGCACGCGTGCACGGCGCCCGTTCGCCGCGGCCACCTCCTGGGCGAGCGGCTCGAGGGTCTCGGGCGCGCCGACCGCGAGCAGGTAAGTCTCCTCACCGAGGTCGAGCGGATGCAGGAGGACGCTCGACGGCAGCGCGAGGCGCGCGCCCTTCGGATAGACGAACACGCACGCGAGCAGGCGCCCCCCGGGCTGGCCGATGGCCGAGAAGTCGATCGGCGCGCCGCGCAGCTGCGCCATCACCCGAGCGACCGTGTCGAGCTGCGAAACCTCCGTCTCGGCGTCCTGCAGCCGCGCGATGGCCGGGTCGGCATCGGCCGACCACGCGCCGATCGCCCGGATCGCGCCGGCGAGCGCATCGGCCGGCGCGACCCGCGTGGTGGTGCGCAGACGCGGGGCCGGCCAGTACGCGCGGTAGCGCCGCGACAGCACCCCGTAGTCCCGCAGGAGCCGGTTGATCTGCGCGGTGGCGTCCCGACCGGGTCCGGCGCGGTGCCACTCGATCTCCACGGCACCGGTCGTCGCGAGCGCCTCGAGCGCGATGAACGCGTCGTCGCGCGCGACCAGGATCTCGAACCAGTGCGCCGCCTGCGGCCGGATCACGGGATGACTCCGAACGCTGCGCGCAAGACCAGATGCGCGCGCAGCTTCTCGATGTCGAGCGCCACGAGGGCGAGATACGCGAACGCCGCCACCGGCGTTAGGGCGTGGCGGCGAAACCGCACCGCGAGCTGCCCCTCGATTTTCCGACGCATCGCCCAGGCTTCCTCCGCGCCTACCGCGATGAAGCCTGGCAAGTGCCGGAGCAGCAGGTTCGCGAGGTCTTCGAGGGCCGTCGCGTCTTCGCTGTCGCGCTCCGGCCAGCGCGCGCGCCATTCTTCGCGCCAGGCCTCGCGCGCGACCGCATCGGCCGCGGCGGGCCGTCGGGTCGCACCCTCGGCAAGCTGCGCCTCGATGGCCAGGACCACCGGGGCGAGCGGGCCGTTGCGCAGCGCCGCGCGGCGGACGTCTGGGTCCGCATCCGCGTACTGCTGCAGGACCGGGTCGCGGCGCATCCAGGCCGCGGGCGGCTCGCCGTGCGCGAGCCGCGCGACGGCGGGCAGGTCCACGAGGTGGGTGGTCCAGGCCAGCGCGCGCTGCCACTCGTCGGGCGCCCAGCCGGCGACCTCGGCAATGCACGCGCGGAGCTCGACCCGCAGTCGCAGTTCGATCTCGTCGGCATCCGCGTCGGCCGGGATCGCGGCGACCCAGCGGCGCAGGGGCGAGGCGCGCAGCGTCTCGAGCGCGGCGACCAGGCTGCGCGCGCTGCGGAGCTGGTTCCAGAGCGGCTCGTCGCCACGCTGACCATAGCGGGCCTGCAGCCGCGCCTGGGCGTATTCGATCGGGAGCTCCGCCGATCATTCGGCCGGTTCCTGACCCACGAGCTCGTCGGCGAGCCGCGCGACGGCGTGATCGAGACGCGCCCGGGCGGCTTCGTCGTCCGCGGCCTGCGGATCGGGGCCGACCGCCTCGGCTTCCAGGGCGGCGAGGCGCGCCGCGCGCTTTTCCGCCATCCCGGCGCGAATCGCGGCGATGCGGGCGGCGGCGCGCTCGGCAATGCGCTTGTCGCGCATGCGCGCGTCGGCGCGGATCGCTTCTGCCTGCTCCTGGAATGCCGCAACCTCGGTGCGCGCACGTCGCTCGGCGTCCAGGACGCGGGCGATCGCGTCCTCGACCGCCCGGTCGCTGTACGCCGCGTCCTTTGCGGGTGCCATGATTCGAATCGACTTCCGGACGCGTCCGGATGCCCCCTCCACAGTCTCATTAGATCCGGAGCGGGCGCGGCACCGTTGACAACGGTCAAATCGCCGGGGCGCGGTCAACATCCGCGCGGCTCGCCCGTTATGGGGGAGGGCGGCCGGGCCGCGTCGCGCGGCTGCGGCCGATCGACTAAGATCGCGTCGCTTCTTGACCCCACAACCGTGCACAGGAGAACCGCATGAAGCGCATGCTCGTCACGATGATCGCCGCCGCCGGCCTCGCTCTCGGCAGCGCCGCACACGCCCAAGTCGACGCCAAGAAGGCCGAGGCGACGGCCAAGGAGCTCGGCTGCCTCGCCTGCCACGCCGTCGGCAGCAAGAAGGTCGGTCCGGCGTTCAAGGAGGTGGCGAAGAAGTACAAGGGCGCGCCCGACAAGCTGGTCGCCGATCTGAAGGCGAGCAAGGACCACACCGACGCGGTGAAGGACGCCAAGGACGACGATCTCAAGCTCGTCGCGTCCTGGATCGTCTCGTTGTAACGCCAGTCGTTACATTCGGAGGAGGGCCGGCGATGCCGGCCCTTTTTGTTTTTGTGCGGCGCAGAAAGCGTTGTACGAACGCAACACTTACCCGATCGAACTATTGACCTAACGCAAAGGGTGCGGCACAAACGCATCAGAAACTGCCAGGCAGAATTCCGGCACACCAGGACCTGTTGAGGGCGGCCGGAGCGGCAAGAAAAGAAACGGCAAGCTGGACGCCGCGCGATCATGGCAACGCGGCGAGCGGTCCCAGAAGAACCGCGCGAACGGCGATCCGCCGGCAAGAGCGGATGAAGGCGTCATCTCGGAGGGGAGGAGATCCTCCGACCCGGCGCCGCGGCAGCCGTTCGGGGAAAGGTCTCCTCGAGACCGGACCAAGGGGGATGTACATGCGCTTCAGGCTCTCGTCCGCCGTCGCCGCGCTAGCGGCCGGCGCGGCCACTCTTCTCGTCCTCCCAGTTTTCGCTCAGCAGGCCGGCGAGCCCGTGTGCGTCAAGTGCCACGAGGCCGCCTACCCGGGGATGGCCTTGACGAAGCACGGCGCGAAGGGCGACCCGCGTACCCCGTTCGGCAGCGGCCGCGACTGCCAGGCGTGCCACGGCGACGCCACCGAGCACTTGAAGGCGCCGACGAAGAACCCGATGCCGCAGCGCTTCCTGAAGTCGACGCCCGCGGCCGAGAAGAGTGGCGTGTGCCTGAGCTGCCATATGGGCAACCGGCACCTGACGTTCTGGGAGTCGGGCCGGCACTCCAAGAACGACGTCTCCTGCAACAACTGCCACAACGTGCACGCCGCGCCGCCCCCGGCGGCCAACTCGGGCGCGCTGCAGCGACGCGACCCCACCATCAGCCCGTACGTCACGACGGTCCGGCAACTCGAGTACGAGACCTGCAACGCCTGCCACAAGCAGATCCGCTCCCAGCTCCTGAAGCCCTCGCATCACCCGATCATCGAGGGCAAGTTGAAGTGCTCCGACTGCCACAACCCGCACGGCGCGCTCAGCCCGGCGATGGTGAAGAACGAGTCGGTGAACCAGCTCTGCACGACCTGCCACGCCGACAAGCGCGGGCCCTACATGTTCGAGCACCCGCCGGTCGAGCAGAACTGCCTGACCTGCCACAACTCGCACGGCTCGTCGCACAACAAGTTGCTGAACGAGAAGGTGCCGAACCTGTGCCAGGACTGCCATGACTGGTCGCGGCATCCGGGGACCTTCTACAGCGGCAAGGAGGGCTTCCAGGGCACCCAAAACACGCGCTTCGTCGCGCGCTCGTGCCTGAACTGCCACAACCAGGTTCACGGCAGCAACGCCCCCGCAAATCGCGGCCAGTTCTTTACGCGGTAGGAGGCAGACATGACGAAGAAACTGCTCCCCGTCCTGATAGCAGGCCTGTTCGCCGTAGCGCCCGTTGCGCTCGCGCAGGAAGGGCTCAAGGTGACCCACGGGTCGGTCGGCCTCGGTGCGCTGTACAGCAACGTCACGTCGCGCAATCCGGCGGAGTTCTACGAGTACCGCGACATGTACAGCGGGGTCCTGAGCGAGATCGACGTCCGCACCCGCAGCGACCAGTGGTGGTTCGACGGCTTCATCGAGAACATCGGCCGCACCGACCAGTTCTTCGAGCTGAAGGGCGGCCGGTACAACCAGTTCAAGTACCAGGTCTACGGCGACTGGCTGCAGCACAACTACTCGATGCGGCCCGACGGCGCGACCTCGCCCTATTCGGGGATCGGCTCGAGCACGTTGACGACGACCTTCCCGAACATCAATCCGGCGTCGTGGAACGACTCGTTCAATTTCGAGACGAAGCGCCAGAACATCGGCGGGATGGTCGAGTTCTCGAACATCTACGTCTCGCCCTGGTACGTGCGCTTCGACGCCAACCAGGTGCGCACGAACGGCATCAACATCGCCTCGGCGGCGGCCGGCACCAGCCCGGGCAACGGCTTCGTGGATCTGCCCGCGCCGGTCGACTACGTGACCAACAACTGGACCCTCGAGGGCGGGTACGCGACCAAGGAGGGGAACTTCTCGGTCAGCGCCCTGAGGAGCACGTTCACCAACGACAACCAGACGCTGCGGTGGACCAATCCGTTCTTCGGCTCGACGGGGACCGGGGGGAATCAGCTCGATACCACCTTCCTTCCGCCCGATAACGAGCTGTGGAAGGTCAGCGCGAACGGCGCGCTGCGCGCGCTGCCGTGGGGCTCGACCCTCGCGGGGCGCGTGACGTACAGCGAGCTCACCAACAACGTCGGCGTTCTCGGCACCATGCTGACCGGGACGGCGGGGGCGGGCGCGTATGCCAGCACGAGCCCGAACAACAACAACTTCGACGGCAAGATCAAGAACACTACGGTGGCGGTCTCGCTCGCGTCCAACCCGGCTCGCGCGGTCGACACCAAGCTGTACTACAACTATTACGACAAGAAGAACGAGTCCACCCAGGTCACCTTCGCCAATTGCGGGGTGGCCACGGCTCCGCGCCGTTCACGGCCTGCACGAACGAGCTGTTCTCGTACACGCGCAACAACGCCGGGGCCGAGGCGGGGTACCGATTCGCCGGCGCCAACCGCCTGGTGGGCGTGATCGACTACAACTACCAGACCCAGGAGCGGCTCGACTATCCGAACACGACGCAGTGGACGTACGGCGTCGAGTGGCGCAACAACACGCTCGACTGGCTCGGCTCGCGGCTCGGCCTGTCGTACATCCATCGCCGCTCGGACTTCGCGCTGGCCAACGCCGGGGCGAACGCCGAGCGATCCGCTGTTCCTCGAGCGCTACGTCGCTCGCTACGACCTGTCCAACGTCGACCAGACCCGGCTGAAGCTCGTCCTCGATTCGAGCCCGGTGCCGTCTGCTCGATCTCGGGTTCGAGGGCTACTGGAAGTGGAACGACTACAAGGACAACAACTTCGGGTTCAGCCCCGTTCTCGGGCGGAAGTACGACCAGCGCCAGGAATACTACGCGAGCGTGTCCTGGGGCGACCCGAACATGTTCCGCGTGATGTTCTTCGGCGACGTCGAGTTCATCCAGTACGACTCGTACCACCGGAACATCAGCGTGCTCGACTGCGAACGCCGCGAACCCTGCTCCCTACAATCCGAACTCCCCACCCTCGCCCCGACCCGCCTGCGTGCGCGGCGACCGGTGCGAACTGCAACTACAACTGGAGCGCGGTCAACAAGGACATGAACTGGGCGCTCGGCCTCGGCACGGACTGGAAGGCGACGGACCGGCTGACGATCAAGGGCTCGGCGATCTGGTCGCGCACGGAAGGCTACGCGGACATCGCGTCGCAGAACAACTTCGGCAACCCGTTCCCGATCCGCAGCTACGACACGACGCGCCAAGGTCACGCTCAACGTGAAGGGCGTCTACCAGTTCAACCGGAACTGGGAGTTCACCGGCGGGTACGCGTACGAGACCTACAAGTACAGCGACGACCAGTACAACGCCTACCAGTACGTGATCGTCGCCGGGACCGCGCCGACGTTTTCCGGTACGAGCTACTTGAGCGGCTACGGCGCATTCCCAAACTACTCGGCGAACATCGTGTACGCGATGGCGAAGTACAAGTTCTGAGCGGCACGGTCGAACCGGACCCGGAAGGGCGCCCCGCGGGGCGCCCTTCCTTTTCGCGTCGATGCGCGGCCCTTGTAGCCCGCCCCCGGGTCGCTTACCCTTCGCGCCTTCGCCGCCTGGCGTGGCGTCCCAAGTCCTGCCTGATGCTCGAAGCCCTCGATCTCGAATGCACCCGCGGCGAGCGTGTGCTGTTCCGCGGGCTCGGGCTGCGCGTCGAGCCGGGCACGCTGCTGCGCGTGGCCGGGCCGAACGGCACCGGCAAGACGAGCCTCCTGCGCGTGCTGTGCGGACTGCTCCAGCCGACCCACGGCGAGATCCGCTGGCGGGCTACGTCGATCCGCGCGCTGAAGGAGGAGTACTGGAGCGCGCTCGCGTACGTCGGGCATCTGAACGGCGTGAAGGACGACCTCACGGCCGTCGAGAATCTGCGCGCCTCGGCGGGAATCGCCGGCCTCGATGCCGACGAAGGCGCGCTGCGCGGCGCACTCGATGCGGTGGGGCTCGCCGGGTTCGAGGACTCGCTCGCGCGCTTCCTCTCGCAGGGGCAGCGGCGGCGCATCGCGCTCGCGCGGCTGTTCCTGAGCGGCGGCGTGCCGTTGTGGATCCTCGACGAGCCCTTCACCGCGCTCGATGCGCGCGGCGTCGCGTCCTTGAGCGCGCTCGTCGCGCGTCACCTCGCCGGCGGCGGCATCGTCGTCCTCACCACGCATCAGGAGGTGGCGGTGGACGCGCGGCGCGCGCAGACGGTGGAGCTCGGCGGCCGGGACGGGACGCCGTGCTGAGAACCCTCGGCGCGGTCGTCCGGCGCGACCTCCTGCTCGCGTTCCGGCAGCGGTCCGACGTGGCGAACACGCTGCTCTTCTTCGTCGTGGTCGTCACGATGGTGCCGCTCGGCGTCGGCGCGGAGCCGAACCTGCTGCGCTCGATCGCGCCCGGCGTCGTCTGGGTGGCCGCGCTGCTCGCCGCGATCCTGTCGCTCAACCGCCTGTTCGCGGCCGACTTCGCGGACGGGACGCTCGAGCAGATGCTGATCTCGGCCGAGCCGTTGCCGCTCATCGTGCTCGGCAAGATCGCGGCGCACTGGCTCGTCACCGGTGTGCCGGTCACCGCGATCGCGGTCGTGCTCGGGATCATGTTCGACCTCGGGGTCGAGCAGACGGCGACCCTCATGGCCTCGCTCGCGCTGGGCACGCCGGTGCTGTCGCTGCTCGGCGCGGTCGGCGCGGCGCTCACGCTCGGGTTGAGAGGGGGGGGCGTGCTAGTATCGCTGCTCGTTTTGCCCCTGTACGTCCCCGTGCTGATCCTCGGCGCGGGGTCGGTCGAGGCCGTCGCGGCGGGGCTCGGCGGCGGTCCGTATCTGCTGCTCCTCGGGGCGCTCGCGCTGTTCGCCATCGTTCTCACGCCCTGGGCCGTCTCGGCGGCGTTGCGGATCTCGGTAGAGTGACTGACTTGCAGACGAAGGCGCTCGCAATCGGCGGTGGCGGCGTGTGGAAGTACGCCGCGCCGAACCTGTTCTACCCGCTGGCCGGGAGGATGATCCCGTGGTTCGTCGTTGCGGCGACAGCGCTCTGCGCGCTCGGCCTGTACATCGGGTTCTTCGTCGCGCCGACCGACGCGCAGCAGGGCGAGTCCTACCGGATCATCTTCATCCATGTGCCGGCGGCGTGGATGTCGATGTTCCTGTACGTCGTCATGGCGTTCTGGGCCGGCGTCGGGCTCGCGCTCAACACGCGGCTCTCCTCGATGATGGCGACCGCGATCGCGCCCACCGGCGCGGTCATGACGTTCATCGCACTGTGGAGCGGCGCGCTCTGGGGCCGGCCCACGTGGGGGACCTACTGGGTCTGGGACGCGCGGCTGACCTCCGAGCTGATCCTGCTGTTCCTGTACCTCGGCTTCATGGCGCTGCAGGCCGCGATCGACGATCCGCGCCGCGCGGACAAGGCGGGGGCGGTGCTCGCGATCGTGGGCGTGGTGAACGTCCCGATCATCTATTTCTCGGTGAAGTGGTGGAACACGCTGCATCAGGGCGCCTCGGTGAGCCTGACGAAAGCCCCGACGATGGCGAGCACGATGCTGACCGGCATGGCCGTCATGGCGCTCGGCTTCTGGATGTACTCGATCGCCATCACCCTGGCGCGGGTGCGGGCAATCATCCTCGAGCGCGAGCGCCGGTCCGATTGGATCAAGGTACAGGTGGAAAGCAGCTGATATGGTCTGGGGCTCCTGGGATAATTTCTGGGCGATGGGCGGCTATGCACCGTTCGTCTGGGGCGCCTACGGCGTGACGGTGGCGGCGCTGGCGATCGAGGTCTGGCTGGTGGGAATCCGGCGGCGCCGGGCGCTTGCCGAAGTGGAGCGGCGCCGCCAGCGCGGCGGAGAGGAACGATGAAACCGAGACAGAAGCGCGCGTTGCTGATCGGCACGGGGCTCGTCATCCTGGCGGGCGCGGTCACGCTCGTGCTCACCGCGTTCCAGCAGAACCTGGTGTTCTTCTTCACGCCGTCGCAGATCGCCGCGAACGAGGCGCCGGTCGGCAAGCCGTTTCGCATCGGCGGCATGGTGGAAGAGGGCAGCCTCAAGCGCGGCGGCGACGGCCTGACGGTGCAGTTCAAGGTCACCGACACGGCGAAGTCGGTCCCGGTGAAGTACACCGGCATCCTTCCCGACCTGTTCAAGGAGGGAAAGGGCGTGGTCGCGCAGGGGCGGCTCGGGCCGGACGGCGTCTTCCAGGCGACCGAGGTGCTCGCGAAGCACGACGAGAACTACATGCCGCCGGAAGCCGCGCACGCGCTCGAGCAGGGCGCGAAGGCGCAGAAGACGATCAAGTCCAACTGAGGTCCCGACCGTGATCCCAGAGATCGGCCAGTTCGCACTCATCCTCGCGCTGCTGCTCGCGCTCGTTCAGGGCACGCTGCCGATCGCCGGCGCGCACCGCGGCATCGCGGGCTGGACCGCGCTCGCGCGGCCGGTGGCGCAGGGCCAGTTCCTGTTCATCGTGATCGCGTACGCGTGCCTCGCGTACTCGTTCGTGAGCAACGACTTCTCGGTGCTGAACGTCGCGTCGCACTCCAACTCGAAGCTCCCGGCGCACTACCGGTTCGCCGCGAGCTGGGGCTCGCACGAGGGCTCGCTGCTCCTCTGGGTGCTGATGCTCAACGTCTGGACGGTCGCGGTAACGATCTTCAGCCGCCACCTGCCGCAGGAGATGGTGGCGCGCGTGGTCGGGGTGATGGGGCTCGTCAGCGTCGGGTTCCTGCTCTTCATGCTCACGACCTCCAATCCGTTCGACCGCCTGTTCCCGGCGGCGGCCGACGGGCGCGATCTCAACCCGCTGCTGCAGGACCCGGGCATGGTGTTCCACCCGCCGATGCTCTACATGGGCTACGTCGGCTTCTCGGTCGCGTTCGCGTTCGCGATCTCCGCGCTGCTCGGCGGCCGGCTCGACTCGACCTGGGCGCGGTGGTCGCGGCCGTGGACGACCGCGGCGTGGTGCTTCCTGACGATCGGCATCATGATCGGGAGCTGGTGGGCCTACTACGAGCTCGGCTGGGGCGGCTGGTGGTTCTGGGACCCGGTCGAGAACGCCTCCTTCATGCCGTGGCTCGTCGGCACCGCGCTCGTGCACTCGCTCGCCGTCACCGACAAGCGCGGCAGCTTCAAGACCTGGACCGTGCTGCTCGCGATCTGCGCGTTCTCGCTGTCGCTCCTCGGCACCTTCCTCGTGCGCTCCGGGGTGCTCACCTCGGTGCACGCGTTCGCGACCGACCCGAAGCGCGGCGTCTTCATCCTCGCGTTCCTCGCGCTGGTGATCGGCGGCTCGCTCGCGCTGTTCGCCGTGCGCGCGCCGCGGGTCGGGCTCGGGGGCAAGTTCGAGATGGTGTCGCGCGAGTCGATGCTGCTCGCGAACAACGTGCTGCTCGTCGTCGCGGCCGGCTCGGTGCTGCTCGGCACGCTGTACCCGCTGTTCCTCGACGCGCTGAGTCGCGGCCAGACGAAGATCTCCGTCGGACCGCCGTACTTCGACGCGGTTTTCGTGCCGATCATGACCCCGCTCGTGTTCCTGATGGGCATCGGCCCGCTCGCGCGCTGGAAGGAAGCCCGGCTGCCGGACCTGTGGACCCGGCTCAAGTGGGCGCTCGGCGTCAGCCTCGCGACCGCGCTCGTGCTCCCGTTCCTCGCCGGATCCTGGAAGCCGCTCGTGAGCTTCGGGTTGCTGCTCGCGCTCTGGATCGTTGCGTCGACGGTCGTCCACGTCAGGGAGCGTGTTCGCAACCTGCGCGGCGGGCTCGGCGCGCGGCTCGCGAGCCAGCCGCGGGGCTACTGGGGCATGCTGCTCGCCCATCTCGGCGTGGCGGTGTTCATCGTCGGGGTGACGCTCGTCAAGGGCTACGAGATCGAGCGCGACGTCCGCATGGCCGTCGGCGACACGATCAAGGTCGGCAGCTACACGTTCCGCTTCGACGGCGTCCGCGACGTGCCGGGGCCGAACTACGCCGCCTCGCGCGCGTCGGTCGACGTCAGCAAGGACGGCAAGTCGATCGAGACGCTGCATCCCGAGAAGCGCATCTATTTCGCGCAGCAGATGCCGATGACCGAGGCGGCGATCGACTCGGGGATCCTCGGCGACATCTACGTCTCGCTCGGCGATCCGGTCGGCGACGGCTCCTGGGCGGTACGCGTCTACGACAAGCCGTTCGTCAACTGGATCTGGTTCGGCTGCATCCTGATGGCGATCGGCGGTTTTATCGCGCTGTCGGATCGTCGCTACCGCGTCGGCGCCGCGCGCGAAGCCGTGGTCACGCCCGGCGCCACGGCGACGGCCGGCTGATCCTTCGAGGACACCCATGAGCCGCTTCGCGATCCCGCTCGCCGTATTCGTCGTCCTCCTCGCGTTCCTCTTCGTCGGGCTCGGCCTCAACCCGCGCGAGGTCCCGTCGCCGCTGATCGGCAAGCCCGCGCCGGCGTTCCAGCTCGCGCAGCTGCACACGCCCGACCGGCCGTTCACCGAGAAGGACATGCTCGGCCAGGTCTGGCTCCTGAACGTGTGGGCGTCCTGGTGCGTGTCGTGCCGCGACGAGCACCCGCTGCTGGTCGAGCTCGCGAAGGCGAAGAGCGTGCCGCTGGTCGGCCTCAACTACAAGGACAAGCCGGACGAGGCGAAGGCCTGGTTGAAGCAGTTCGGCGACCCGTATCAGCTGTCGATCACCGACCTCAACGGCCGCGTGGGCATCGACTACGGCGTGTACGGCGTGCCCGAGACCTTCCTGATCGACAAGGCCGGGGTGGTCCGCTACAAGCACATCGGCCCGATCACGCCCGACGCGCTGCAGACGAAGATCCTGCCGCTCGTCAAGGAGCTGCAGAAGTCGTGATGCGGCGCCTTCTCGTGCTCGTCCTGGCGCTCGCGCCGCTCGTCGCGTTCGCGAAGGACGCGATCCCGACCGAGCAGGACCCGGTCGCGGCGAAGCGCGCGGTCGGCCTGGCCGAGCAGCTCCGCTGCCTCGTCTGCCAGAACCAGTCGATCGCCGAGTCGAACGCCGAGCTGGCGCTGGACCTGCGCCGGCAGATCAACGAGCAGATCGCCGCGGGCAAGAGCGACGGGGAGATCGTCGATTTCATGGTGCAGCGCTACGGCGACTTCGTGCTCTACCGACCGCCGTTCAAGGCGACCACCGTGCTGCTGTGGCTCGGCCCTGCGGTGCTGCTGCTGCTCGGGTTCTGGACGCTTCGGCGCGCGCTGCGACAGCGCAGGCGCGCGACCGAGGAATTGCCGCTGTCCGAGGACGAGCGGGCGCGCGCCGGGCGGCTGCTCGGCGGGGAACCGCCGAAGTGATCGCCTTCGCGCTCGTCGCCACCGCGATGGTGGCCGTCGCGGTGGCGTGGATCCTGGTCCCGCTGCTGCGGCGTCGCGACGCCGGCGACGTCGATCGCGGTGCGTCCAACGTGGCCATCCTGCGCGACCAGTTCGCCGAGCTCGACGCCGACCTCGAGCGCGGCACGATCTCCGCCGCGAACCATGAGCAGGCGCGGCGCGAGCTCGAGCGCCGCGTGCTCGAGGAGGTCTCCGGGTCGCCGGGCGCAGCGACCCGGGAGCGCGGCACGCCCTGGGCCGCCGCCGTGCTCGCCGGCCTCGTCCCGGTCGTGGCGGTGCTGCTGTACCTCGTGATCGGCACGCCGGACGCGCTCGGGCCGCAGGCGCGGGCGCCCGCCGGCGCGGAGGGCGGGCACCAGGTCACGCGCGAGGAGGTCGAGAAGATGGTCGCCGACCTCGCGGTGCGGCTCGAGAAGGAGCCCGACAACGTGAACGGCTGGGTCGTGCTCGCGCGCTCGTACGCCGTCATGAACCGCCATGGCGATGCCGTGAAGGCCTACGAGCGCGTCATCCAGCTCGTGCCGAACGACCCCGATCTGCTCGCCGACTATGCCGACACGCTCGCCGTGACGATGGGCGGGAATCTCGCCGGCAAGCCGCTGGAGCTCGCCAAGCGCGCGCTCGCGGCCGATCCGACCCACTGGAAGGCGCTCGCGCTCGTCGGCACCGAGGCGTTCAACCGGAAGGACTACAAGACCGCCATCGCGTACTGGGAGAAGCTGAAGGCCACCGCGCCGCCCGGGTCGCCGATCGCGCAGTCGATCGACTCGAGCATCGCGGAGGCGCGCGAGCGGGGCGGAATCAAGGGCGCCGCCGCGCCGCCCGCGGCCGTGGCCGTCGCGCCGCCTGTGGCGGTCGCCGCCGCGCCCGCGGGGGGCCGCGTCGCCGGCAAGGTCGACCTGAGCCCCGCGCTCAAGGGCAAGGTCGCGCCGACCGACACGGTGTTCGTCTTCGCGCGCGCCGCCGCGGGCCCGCGCATGCCGCTCGCGATCCTGCGCAGGCAGGTGAAGGATCTTCCGCTCGAGTTCGCGCTCGACGACTCGATGGCGATGGCGCCGAACATGTCGCTCTCCAGCTTCCCGGAGGTCGTGGTGGGGGCGCGCGTCTCGCGGTCGGGCAACGCGACGCCGCAGAGCGGCGACCTCGAAGGCCTGTCGAAGCCGGTCAAGGTCGGCGCGAGCGGAATCGCGGTCGTGATCGACAGCGCGCTCCCCTGAGCGCCCGGCGACGCGGTCGCCTTGGCGACCGCCGGGTCTTGATCTCGATCAATCGCGGCACCGCGCCTCTCGGGTGAAATGATCCACTGCGGGAAACCGCAGTCTGAGCCCAAGGAGGGGGAGCATGCCGGATCGCCTGCGTCTCGCGCTCGTGCGCGCCGTTCACGTGGTTTCCGCCGCCGCCTTCGCCGTCGCGGCCTACTTCGCGGTGGCGCCCACCGCGCACGCGCAGGCGAAGAAAGCCGCGGCGTTCGATGCCGCGCCATGCCTCGCGTGCCACAAGCCGATCAAGGAATTCCACGACTCCGGCAAGCACAAGGGCGTCGGGTGCAACGCGTGCCACGGCAACCTCGACTCGCACGTCGCCGACCGGAAGGTGCGCCCGAGCACCAACATGGACCCGGCCGCCTGCGGCGCGTGCCACAAGCTGCAATACGAGAGCCAGTTCACGATGAACTGGGAGAAGCCCGCGCGCTGGGAGAAATCGCAGCAGGTCGGCCCGTCGCCGAACCCGTCGTGGGAAAAGCTGATGTGGCCGCACGGGTTCACGCGCGAGCACAACCTCGCGCGGTCGCACCAGCACATGGTGCTCGACCAGTTCGTCGTGGATCGCGCCTTCGGCGGCCGGTTCGAGGCGAAGCAGGGCTGGCAGTACCTCACGCGGCAAGGCAACTACAAGGTCTGGGACGTTCTGAAGGACAACTACCCGGACAACACCGACCAGAAGGTCTTCAAGCCCGGCACCGCCGCCGCCGCCAACCCGGTGTGCATGAGCTGCAAGACGCAGGACCACATCCTCGACTGGGCCTACATGGGCGATCCGGCGCCGACGGCGAAGTGGAGCCGCACCTCCAAAGTGGTCGAATTCGTGAAGGACGTGAACCACGCGATGAACTGCTTCTTCTGCCACGACCCGCACGCCGCCAAGCCGCGGGTCGTCCGCGACGCCCTCATCCAGGCGCTGACGCGCCCCGAGAAGGACACCCTGTGGCATCAGGACGCGCGCGCCGGGAAGATCGAGGTGAAGGACCTCGGCGTGCGCGGCCACACGCGCAAGATCGCGATGCTCGACCGCTACGACACGAAGCTCCAGTGCGGCCAGTGCCACGTCGAGTACAACTGCAACCCCGGCACCGATCCGACCACCGGACAGCCGATCGGGATGGCCGACCAGCGGGCGAACCACTTCCCGTTCAAGAGCGTGAACGAGATCGGCAAGCACTACACCGACCTCAAGTTCCGCGACTTCCGGCACCAGATCACCGGGGCGCTGCTCTGGAAGGGCCAGCATCCGGACGTCGAGAACTACTACGGCTCGAAGCACCAGAAGGCCGGCGTCGAGTGCCACCAGTGCCACATGCCGAAGATGAAGGACGCCAAGACCGGCAAGACCTACACGTCGCACTGGCAAACCTCGCCGAAGCACTACGTCAAGGAGACTTGCCTGCAGTGCCACGGCGAGTGGACGGAGCGGCAGGCGAAGTACGTGATGGAGTCGCTCAGCGCGCGCATCCAGGGCAAGACGCGCAAGGCCGAGTACTGGCTCACGCGCATGATCGACAAGTTCGAGGAGGCCAAGGGCCTCGGCGTGGACGAGGCGACGCTCAACCAGGTGCGCGAGAAGCACTACGAGGCGGACATCCACTGGGAGTGGTGGACCGCCTCCAACGGCGCGGCCTTCCACAATCCGGACCAGACGACCGAGTCGCTCGCGAAGTCGGTGACGCTGTCGCAGGAGGGGATCAAGCTCCTCGACGATGCGATGGCGAAGCGCCGCTCGGAGCAGCGGAGCGCCGCGGCCGCGCCTGCGCCGGGTGCGGCGCCGAAGCCGAACTAGCCGGCCGGGCGCTCGAATGAGGGCCGCGTACCTCGCATCCGGTGTCGCGATCGTCGGCGTGGCGATCGCCACCGCGATCCTCGTCGTCGTCGTCCCGGATGCGGATGCACCCGACTCCGGTGCGCTTCCCGTGACGCGCGATGCGCTCAAGTCGCACGTCGAGCGCGCGCCGCGCGACGGTCGAGCCTGGGTGATGCTCGCGCGCGCGGAGCTCGATGCCGATCGCTTCCGCGAGGCGGCCGACGCGTACGAGCGCGGACTCGCGACCTCGCGCAAGGTCGCGCTGGATGCCGCAGTCTGGTGCGAGTACGCCGATGCGCTCGGCATGGCGCAGGGCGGCCGTCTCGAGGGACGGCCCCGCGAGCTGATCGAGCGCGCCCTCGCGCTGAACCCGGCGCATCCGAAGGCGCTGGAGATGGCCGGAAGCGCGGCCTATGAACGCGGCGATTTCGCCGCCGCCGCACGCCACTGGAAGGCGTTGCTGGCGCAGCTCGCGGCGGACTCGCACGCGCACGGCGAGCTCGCGGCGGCGGTCGCACGCGCCGAACGCAAGGCCACCGGCCGCGCGCCGCTGACCGACCGGGCCGGGTAATCGTCCGGTCTCGCGACCCCGTGGAGCGCGTCGACGTCGTTGTCGTCGGCGCGGGCATCTCCGGCCTCGCGACGGCCTTCCATCTGCAGCGCCGCGGCCACGCGGTGCGCGTGCTCGAGGCCGCGCCGCGCGCCGGCGGCGTGATCGGCTCGCACCGCCGCGACGGCGTCCTGTACGAGACCGGACCCAACAGCACGCTCGACACCACCCCGCTGATCGGCGCGCTGCTCGATGCGGCGGGAATCGCGGCCGAGCGTCTCGACGCGACCGCCGCTGCGGCCCGGCGCTACGTGCTCCGAGGGGGGCGCCTCGCGCCATTGCCGACCTCGCCCGGAGCGTTCCTCGCGACGCCGCTCTTCTCCATCGGCGCGAAGCTCGCGCTCGCGCGCGAGCCGTTCATCGCGCCGGCACCGCCCGACCGCGAGGAAACGGTCGCCGCCTTCGTCCGCCGGCGGCTGGGCGACGAGTTTCTCGACTATGCGATCGAGCCGTTCGTCGCCGGCATCTACGCCGGTGACCCCGACCAGCTTTCGGTGCAGGCGGCGTTTCCGAGACTGCACGCGCTCGAGCAGCGCTATCGCAGCCTGATCCGCGGGCAGATCCTCGGCGCGCGCGAGCGTGCGCGCGCGCGACGAGACGGCAAGGAACACCGCGACGAGCTTCTCGTTCCAGAACGGCATGCAGACCCTCCCCGACGCGCTCGCGCGCACGTTGCGCGGGCTCGAGACGGGCGTTCGCGTCGTACGCCTGGCGCGCGCCGATGACGGCACGTTCACCGTGCACGGCGAGCGGACCGGCGAATCCACGGAGGCGCGCGCGCGCGCGGTCGTGCTCGCCGTGCCTGCGGACGCGGCCGCCGGCCTCGTGCGTCGGCTGGCGCCGGCCGCGGCGCAGGCGCTCGACGCGATTCCGTATTCGCCGGTTGCCGTCGTTGCGTCGGTCTACCGCCGCGCGGACGTGCGGCACGCGCTCGACGGCTTCGGCTTCCTTTCGCCCCGCAAGGAGGGCAGGGCGATCCTCGGCACGCTGTTCTCGAGCAGCATGTTCGAGGGACGGGTCCCGGCGGACACCGTGCTGCTGACGACCTTCGTCGGCGGGGCCCGCGATCCTGCGCTCGCGGGGTCGCCTCCCGGCGAGATTGCGGCGGCGGTGGAGCGCGAGCTCGCGGCGCTCCTCGGCGCCGCGTCGCCGCAGTGGCGCGAAGTGGTCCAGTGGCCGCGTGCGATCCCGCAGTACACGCTCGGGCATCTCGGCCGCATCGCCGCGCTCGAAGCGAGCGAGGCCGCCGTGCCGGGACTCTTCTTCCGCGGGAACTACCGCGGCGGCGTATCGGTGGGCGATTGCATCAAGTCCGCCGACGCAGGCGCCGCGGCCGTGGCGGCGTTCCTCGCGGCCTATCCGTCGCGCAGCGCGACGCGATAGATCAGGAAGTAGATCGCGGCGACGAATGCCGCGCCGCCGACGATGTTGCCGAGCGTCACGGGCACGAGGTTGTGCAGCAGCCCGGACCAGTCGAGGGCCGCCGCCTGCGGCACGGCGCTCCCGGCGCTGCCTTTCAGCAGGAGGCCGAGCGGGATGAGGTACATGTTCGCGACGCAGTGCTCGAACCCCGCGGCGACGAAGGCCGAGATCGGGAAGACGATGGCGAGGATCTTGTCGGTGACCGAGCGGCCCGCGAGCGAGATCCAGACCGCCAGGCAGACGAGCAGGTTGCACAGCACGCCCTTCATGAACGCTTCCCAGAACGGCAGGGCCGCTTTGGCCGCCGCGATCTTCACGTACTGCGCGCCGATCAGCCCGCCGTTCGACGCCGCATGGTCGGCGAGGTAGACGACCAGTGCCAGTCCGGCCGCGCCGACGGCGTTCCCGACGTAGACGATCGCCCAGTTGCGCGCGAGCTCGGACGTCGAGATCCGTCGGCTCGCCCAGGCCATCACCATCAGGTTGTTGCCGGTGAAGAGCTCCGCGCCCGCGACGACCACCAGCACCAGTCCGAGCGAGAACACCACGCCGCCGAGCACGCGTGCGGTCGCGAAGGACAGCGCGGGATCGGCGGTCACGACCACCGAGTAGAGCGCGCCGAGCCCGATGAAGCCGCCGGCGCACACCGCGAGCATGAAGACGGCCAGGAAGGGCAGGCGCACCTTGGTCACGCCGACCGACTCGACTTTCTCGGCGATCTGCTTCGGCGAGTAGGGGTCGAGCTCGAACATCAGTCGCCCTCGCGCCCGAGCGCGGCGCGCAGCTCGGTCTTGAGCACCTTGCCGTAGTTGTTCTTCGGCAGGCTCGCGACGAAGCGATACGACTTCGGGCGCTTGAACCGCGCGATGTTGTCGAGGCAAAGCGAATCGAGCTCCGCGGCGCTCGGCGCGGCGCCCGCGCGGCGGAACGACGAACGCCACGACCTCCTCGCCCCACTCGGGGTGCGGCCGGCCGACGACCGAGACCTCGTGCACGCCGGGATGGCGGAGCAGCACCTCCTCGACCTCGCGCGGATAGATGTTCGAGCCGCCGCTGATGATCAGGTCCTTCGAGCGGTCCATCAGCGTGAGGAATCCGTCCTCGTCCACGGCGCCGACATCGCCGGTGTGGAGCCAGCCGCCGCGCAGCGTCGCGGCCGTGGCCTCCGGATTGCGCCAGTAGCCCTTCATCACCACGTCGCCGCGCACGAGGACCTCGCCGGGCTCGCCGGGCGGGAGCGGTCGATCCTGCGCCGTCCGCGACGCGCACCTCGACGCAGGACTGCGCGACGCCGACCGAAGCGAGCCGCTGCGCGTGGCGCGGGTGACCCCCGTCGCCATGGTGATGCCGCGACGAGCGCAGCGATGGTCATCGGGCACTCGCCCTGACCGTAGATCTGGACGAAGCGCTGACCCATGACCGCGATGGCGTCCTGGACGTCGGCGAGATACATCGGGCCGCCGCCGTAGACGACGGTCTTGAGCCCGCCGAGCGCGGGCCGCGCGGCGCGCGCGTGATCGACGAGGCGCTTGACCATCGTCGGCGCGGCGAACATCGCCATGCCCGGCCACGCCCGGGCGAGCGAGAAGATCTCCGCCGGCTCGAACCCCCCGCTCTCCGGGATGACCTGCAGCGCCGCCGCGGCGACGTGCGGCGGCCCGTAGATGCCGGATCCGTGCGACATCGGCGCGGCGTGGACGATCGAGTCCCCGTGCCCGATCGCGTCGACGTCGGCGAAGTAGCAGAGCGTCATCGCGAGCAGATTGCGGTGGGTGAGCATCACGCCCTTCGGCCGGCCGGTCGTGCCGCTCGTGTAGAAGAGCCAGGCGAGATCGTCCGGCGCGGCCTCGGCCAGGGCGAGCTCGGAGTCGAGGGCGAAGGCGCGGTACTCGTCGCTCTCGACCGCGATCGTGCGCGCCAGCCCCGGGACGCTCGCGGCGAGCGCGCCGATCGCCTGCGCGTGATCGGCATCGACGAAGCACGCGCGCGCGCCCGAGTGGTCGAGGATGTACTCGGCTTCCTTCGGGTGGAGCTTGGCGTTGATCGGCACGATCGCGAGGCCTGCCCACCATGCGGCCCACGTCAGCTCGACATAGGCCGGGCAGTTCGACATGAACAGCGCGATCCGGTCGCCCGGGGCGAGCCGGAGCCGCGCGCGCAGCGCGGCGCCGAGGCGCGCGCACGTGCGCGCGAGACCGCGATAGTCGGCGAGAGCCCGCTCCCCGAGCGCGAGCGCCGGCGCGTCGGGAAAGACGCGTCCGGCGCGCGCGAGCAGGCCCGCCAGGTTCACGGCGCTGCGAGGAAAGCGGCGATCGGCTTTGCCGCGAGACCGATCTGCGTGACGCCGTCGATGTGCCCGCCGTCGGTCGGGATCTCGAAGTACTCGACCGCGTTGCCCTGCTTGCGCAGCGTGTCGGCGAGCACGAGGCCGACGGCGGCCCGCAGCACGGACCGGATGCTTCGCTTCATGGGTGCTTGCCCCCTCATTGGCGGCGCGCGGGAATCGGCGCCCGGGGGCGATTGTAGTGGGCGCCGCGCACGGCGGCGTCGATCAGGCGGGGAAGCGCAGGTTCCCCGGAACGCGCTGGATGGGGCCGGAGGCGGCCGGGAGGAGGAGGAGGGAGGAGGGTCCCGGCCGCTCCCCGACACCCGATCCAGCGCGGGGGGAATCGTCTGGCCGGCCCGCATTCCGGGCCGGCGCTGGTGGTTAGACGCTAGAGGTTAGAAGCTGTCGGTTGGACGCTGGGCGTCAGATGTGGGCGACGTAGCCGTCCCGCTCGAGCTTGCGCATGCGCATCTCGAGGTCGGCCAGGTTCGCGGCGCGCGCGAGATACGCTTCGTCACGTGCCCGCCGGCCCTTTTCGAGCCAGGCCTCGAATCGATCCCAAAGGCCTGCCACCTTGGCGCTGATGTAGGCGGCGCGCATGGCCCGCGCCCGGGCTTCGATCTCGACGCTGTTCAGCACGAACACGGTATCAACAGCGGTCTCGACCGGCTCGGGCTCCACCTTCGTGGCAATTTCGACCGCCACCGGGGCCTCGTCTGCGCTGAACGCCGGGCCGGACCGAATCACGCTGTCGCCTTCGTACATGGGGGCTGTCAGTCTCATTTGAAACTCCTAGCTAGATCTCTGATCTCAATGCGTTGTTGCATTGCACGATGCCAACATATAGCCTCTGTGTAGCCGCTTCAATTCGCATGTTTGGATCGGCGCGATCGGTGTCGGTTATACCGTGTCTAATTTCACGGCGAGCCGCACAGTGAATCGCTGAAAATCAACCACTTAAGATCCAGGAGCTCGATTTCGTGGAGCTTTACCAGTTGCGCGGCTTTGTCGTCGTGGCCGAGGTCGGCAACCTGACCCGGGCCGCCGAGCGGCTGCACCTCAGCCAGCCGGCGCTGAGCGCCCAGATCAAGGCGCTCGAGGACGAGCTCGGGGTGGTGCTCTTCGACCGGATCTCCAGCGGGATGCAGCTGACGGTCGGGGGGCGCCGGCTGCTGGCGGAGGCCGAGAAGGTGCTCGCGGCGGCCCAGTCCGTGAGCGCCGCGGCGCGCGTGCTCAAGGGCGAAGTTGCGGCCCGGGCACGGATCGGCACGGTCTCCGACCCCGAGTTCATCCGCGTCGGGGCGCTCCTGAACGCCGCGATGGAACGCTACCCGCTCCTCCAGATCGAGCTCCATCAGGCGGTCAGCGGCGAGGCTTTCGAGCAGGTGCGCCAGGGCGAGCTCGACGCGAGCTTCTATTTCGGGACGCTCGCGCATCCGACGATGGCCGGCCTGCGGCTGGGGGAGATGGCCTATCGGGTCGTGGCGCCGGCGCAGTGGTGCGACCGGATCGCGGCGGCGGGCTGGGCGGAACTCGCCGCGATGCCGTGGATCATGACTCCGTCGATCAGCACCCACAACCAGCTGGTCAGCGAGCTCTTCGCCGGGCACGCCCCGGCGCCGGCCAAAGTGGTCGTGGCCGACCAGGAGTCCCTCATCAGCGAGCTCGTCGGCGCGGGTGTCGGGGTGGCGCTCATGCGCGAGGACCTCGCCCTCGAGAAGGTCGCGGCGGGCGAGGCGTGCCTGTGGCGCGAGCTCCGCGTCACGACGACGCTGTGGTTCGTCTACCTCGCGGAGCGCGCGCACGATCCCGCGATCGCGGCGCTGCTCGACGTGCTGCGCGACCTGTGGGGCGTGACCGCGGCGGCGGAGCCGCGGGTCAGCCGCGGCCGGCGAGCTTCGCGTTCGCCTGCGTGAGGCGATCGATCAGCACCCGCATGAACGCCTTCTGGAAGTTCACCTGGCAGGTCGAGCTGGCCACACGGAGCGCGATCGACTTGATCTCGATGACGGTGATGTCGTTGAGCGCCTTGATGCTCGTCGTCCGCTGCGTGACGCGATCGTTGAAGTAGAGCAGCTCGCCGAAGCAGCCGGCGCGGCGGATGGTGTTGATCGAGGTGCCGCCGATCGACACGTCGACCTCGCCCTCGATCAGCAGGAAGAAGCTCTCGCCGTGGTCGCCCTCGCGGATGATCACCGTATTGCGCGGAATCTCGCGCCAGTGGCTGATGCGCAGCGCCTCCCACAGGGTCGCGTCGTCGAAGTCCTCGAAGAACGACAGGTTCTTCAGCTCGGCGAACTTCGCCGAGTCCGAGATCGATTCGCCGGCGAGTCGCAGGGCGCCGAACGCCTTGGAGAGGTCCTTGCCGAAATCGATCCAGCTCTGGTAGCGGTTCGCCGAGTTCTTCTGCATCGCCTTGAGGCAGATCTCGTCGAGCAGGGCCGGCAGCTCCGGCCGCAGCTGCGACGGCGGCGGCGGCGTGACGTTCAGGATCTCGTAGGTGAGCGAGAGCTGGTTGGACGCGTTGAACGGCAGCCGCCCGGTGAGCAGCTTGTACATCACCACGCCGAGCGAGTAGATGTCGGTGTGATGGGTGATGTCCTCGAGCCGGATCTGCTCGGGCGACATGTACGCGGGCGAGCCGATCCCGGTGAGCTGCGTGGTGTCCTGCGCGAGCTGCTCCTGGAACGAGGCGCCGAAGTCGCTGACCTTGATCTCGCCTTCCGGGCTGTAGAGGAGGTTGCCGGGCTTGATGTCGCGGTGGATCACACCCAACTGGAACGCGTAATCGAGCGCCCGGATGCACTTGAAGATCACCTCGACCACCTTCGACAGCGGCAGCAGGCTGTCGATCTCGCTGTAGGTCTCGAGGGTGGTGCCCCGGACGTACTCCATGACGATGTAGCTGTACTCGGGCTCGCTGACGGCGTCGAAGATCTCGACGATGTGCGGGTGGTTCAGCCGTCCGGCGAGCGCCGCCTCGGCGAGGAAGCCCTTGCGCAGCAGCTTCGCGGTCTGCTCGCTGACGCTCTCCTCGAAGAAGAACACCTTGATCGCGACGTCGCGGTCGGCGAACGGGTCGCGTCCGAGGTAGACGCGGCTGGTGGCGCCCCGCCCGATCTCCTGCTTGATCGGGTACTTGCCGATGCGCCATTCGAGCTCGAACTTCATCATTTCGAAGGATTTTTTCGTCGACCGGCAAGTTTATCGCAAGCTCGCGGGCCGGCCCATTGACCACGCGCGGCAAGGCTTGAAAAAACCGGCACTTGTCCACATTAGCTAAGGCAGTACCGAACAGAAGGAGTGCGCTCATGCGGCTCGACCGGCTGACCACGAAGTTCCAGCAGGCGCTTTCCGACGCGCAGAGCCTCGCCGTCGGCGCGGACAACCCCTTTATCGAGCCGACGCATATGCTCCAGGCGCTGCTTAGCCAGGAGGACGGCGGCACCGCCGCGCTGCTCTCCAGCGCGGGGGCGAACGTCGCGCGCCTGAAGGACGGGCTGAAGAAGGCGATCGAGCGGCTGCCCAAGGTCTCGGGCACCGGCGGCGAGGTGCAGATCTCGCGCGATCTGAACAACGTCCTGAACCTGACGGACAAGGAGGCCCAGAAGCGCGGCGACCAGTACATCGCGTCCGAGCTCTTCGTGCTCGCCCTGACCGAGGACAAGGGCGAGGCGGGCCGGCTGCTCAAGGACGCCGGCGGGACCCGGAAGGCGATCGAGCAGGCGATCCGCACGGTGCGCGGCGGGGAGTCGGTCGGCAGCGCCGAGGCCGAGGGGCAGCGCAAGGCCCTCGAGAAGTACACGCTCGACCTGACCGAGCGCGCGCGCGCCGGCAAGCTCGACCCCGTGATCGGCCGCGACGACGAGATCCGCCGCGTGATCCAGATCCTCCAGCGGCGCACCAAGAACAACCCGGTGCTCATCGGCGAGCCGGGCGTGGGCAAGACCGCGATCGTCGAGGGCCTCGCGCAGCGCATCGTCAACGGCGAGGTGCCGGAGACCCTCAAGGACAAGCGCGTGCTGGCGCTCGACATGGCCGGGCTCCTCGCGGGGGCGAAATACCGCGGCGAGTTCGAGGAGCGGCTCAAGGCCGTCCTGAAGGAGCTCGCCCAGGACGAGGGACGCACGATCGTCTTCATCGACGAGCTGCACACCATGGTCGGCGCGGGCAAGGCCGAGGGCGCGATCGACGCGGGCAACATGCTGAAGCCCGCGCTGGCGCGGGGCGAGCTGCACTGCGTCGGCGCGACGACGCTCGACGAATACCGCAAGTACATCGAGAAGGACGCCGCGCTCGAGCGCCGCTTCCAGAAGGTGCTGGTCGAGGAGCCGAGCGTCGAGGCGACGATCGCGATCCTGCGCGGCCTGCAGGAGAAGTACGAGCTGCACCACGGCGTCGACATCACCGACCCGGCGATCGTCGCCGCGGCGGAGCTCTCGACGCGCTACATCACCGACCGCTTCCTGCCCGACAAGGCGATCGACCTCATCGACGAGGCCGCCTCGCGCATCAAGATGGAGATCGATTCGAAGCCGGAGGCGATGGACAAGCTCGACCGCCGCCTGATCCAGCTCAAGATCGAGCGCGAGGCGATGAAGAAGGAGAAGGACGAAGCCTCGCGCAAGCGGCTGGCGGCGATCGAGGAAGAGATCGCCAAGCTCGCGCGCGAGTCCGCGGACCTCGAGGAGATCTGGAAGGCCGAGAAGCTGGCCGTCCAGGGCAGCGCGCACATCAAGGAGGAGATCGAGCGCGTGCGCGCCGACATCGCGAAGCTGCAGCGCGAGGGCAAGCTCGACAAGGTCGCCGAGCTGCAGTACGGCAGGCTGCCGCAGCTCGAGGCGCAGCTGAAGGCCGCGGAGAAGGCGGGCGCATCCAAGGACAAGCCGAAGCTCCTGCGCACCCAGGTCGGTGCGGAGGAGATCGCGGAGGTCGTCTCGCGCGCGACCGGCATCCCGGTCGCGAAGATGATGCAGGGCGAGCGCGACAAGCTGCTCTTCATGGAAGCGAAGCTCCACGAGCGCGTCGTCGGCCAGGACGAGGCGGTGCGGCTCGTCGCCGATGCGATCCGCCGCTCGCGCTCCGGGCTCTCGGACCCGAACCGGCCGTACGGCTCGTTCCTCTTCCTGGGCCCGACCGGAGTCGGGAAGACCGAGCTCTGCAAGGCGCTCGCCACGTTCCTGTTCGACTCGGAGGAGCACCTCGTCCGCATCGACATGAGCGAGTTCATGGAGAAGCACTCGGTGGCGCGGCTGATCGGCGCGCCGCCGGGATACGTCGGCTACGAGGAAGGCGGCACCCTCACCGAGGCGGTGCGGCGCCGGCCCTACGCGGTGATCCTGCTCGACGAGATCGAAAAAGCGCACCCCGACGTGTTCAACGTCCTGCTGCAGGTGCTCGACGATGGCCGCCTGACCGACGGGCAGGGGCGCACGGTCGACTTCAAGAACACGGTCGTCGTGATGACTTCGAACCTCGGATCGCAGATGATCCAGTCGATGGCGGGCGACGATCCGGCCCTCATCAAGATCGCGGTGATGGCCGAGGTCAAGACCCACTTCCGGCCCGAGTTCGTGAACCGCGTCGACGAGATCGTCGTGTTCCACGCGCTCGACGAGAAGCACATCATCGAGCATCGCGAAGATCCAGCTGCGCTTCCTCGCCGAGCGGCTGGCGAAGCTCGAGCTGGGCCTGGACGTGAGCGACGCGGCGCTCGCGGAGCTGGCGAAGGCGGGATTCGATCCGGTCTACGGCGCGCGGCCGCTGAAGCGCGCGATCCAGCAGACGATCGAGAATCCGCTCGCGAAGGCGCTTCTGGAAGGCCGCTTCGCGGCCAAGGACACGATCCGCGTCGACTGGAAGAAGGGCGGAATGACATTCGAGAAGATGGCCGGCGCACAACCTCGCGCCGCTTGACGCGCCCGCGCACGCGGGCGGCGCCCGGCGGCTTGACAACCCCAGGGCGATCCCCTATACACGCGGCTTGAGCGTGGGTGGGTAGAAGCGGTCAGCCGGGCCGACGATGGCGCAACGCCGCTGCGGTTCGGTAGGAGATTGCTCACAAGCGTACGTTTTCGCTGCGTGCGATCCTGACCGAGAACTGCCTATGTCACGCACTCCCCCTGCTGCCGAGGCAACGACAAGCGGGACCGCCCATGCCGGCGCACCCGTGCACTGCACTGATCGAGTCTCCCCGCACCGCCCATCTTCGAGGAGGGTAGCCATGTTCGACCGTTTCACCAGGGTTCTCGCACTCGCGCTGCTCGCGCTCCCGCTGGCGGCGCCGGCGCAGGACAAGATCACTTTCATGACCAGCTGGTACGCGCAGGCCGAGCACGGCGGCTTCTACCAGGCGCTCGCGAAGGGCCTGTACAAGAAGTACGGCCTCGACGTCACCATCAGGATGGGCGGTCCCCAGGTGAACGGCATGCAGCTCATGATGGCGGGCCAGGCCGACATGCACATGGGCTACGACTTCCAGGTCCTCAAGTCGATCGAGCAGGGCCTGACGCCGGTGACCGTGGCGACCTCGTTCCAGCACGATCTCCAGGGCCTCCTCGCGCACGAGGACGTCAAGAGCCTCGGCGACCTCAAGGGCAAGACCATCCTCGTCGCCACCGCGGGCCGCTCCTCCTGGTGGCCGTGGATGCGACAGAAATACGGCTACGCCGAGGAGCAGGTGCGCCCGTATACGTTCAACCTGCAACCCTTCCTCGCGGACCAGAATCTCGCGCAGCAGGCCTACCTGTCCTCCGAGCCCTTCCAGGCGGAGAAGGCCGGCGTGAAGGCGCGCTTCTTCCTCTTCGCGCGCGACGGCTTCCCGCCGTACGGCACGACCATCGTGGCCACCCAGAGGCTCGTGAAGGAGAAGCCGGACGTGGTGCAGCGCTTCGTGCGCGCGTCGATGGAAGGCTGGAAGGGCTACCTGGAGGATCCGGCCGCCGCGAACGAGCTGATCAAGAAGGACAACCCGAACATGAAGGACGACCAGCTCGCCTACGCGGTCGCGAAGCTGAAGGAGCAGAACCTGGTCGGCGGCGGCGACGCGGCGAAGATGGGCATCGGGGTGATGACCGACGAGCGCTGGAAGAAGACCCACGAATACATGGTCTCGGCGGGGCTGCTGCCCGCGACCGTCGACGTCCGGCAGGCGTACACGACGCAGTTCGTCAAGGACCTGAAGGTCATGCCGTAAGGCGCGCGCCGCCCGCGTCGCCAGGCGCGCCGCGCCGCGCTCGCCCGAAGGCGAGTCCGCGCGCGGCGCGGGAACCCCCCAGGCCAGCCATCGCAATGTCCGCACTGCTCGCGTCCGCCAGGGACCCGGTCGTCGAGATCCGGGGGGCGGACAAGGTCTTCCCCAACGGCACCCGGGCGCTCAGCCCGGTCGACCTCACGATCCGCGGCGGCGAGTTCGTCACGCTGCTCGGTCCGTCGGGTTGCGGGAAGTCGACGCTGCTGAAGCTGATCGCGAACCTGATCGCGCCGTCCACCGGGACGCTCGGCTGGTGGCAGAGCGGGTTCGATCACGTCGGCGCGCCGGGCAAGAATCTCGTGATGGTGTTCCAGGACGCGACGCTCATGCCCTGGGCGCGCGTGCAGCGGAACGTGCGCCTGCCGCTCGATCTCGCGCAGATGGCCCGGGCGGACGCCGATGCGCGCGTGGCCGAGGCGCTGGCGCTCGTCGGACTGACCGGCTTCGAGACCCACTACCCGCGGCAGCTCTCCGGCGGGATGCAGATGCGCGTCTCGATCGCGCGCGCGCTCGTGACCGAGCCGAACCTGCTGCTGATGGACGAACCGTTCGGGGCGCTCGACGAGATCACGCGCAACAAGCTGGACGCCGACATCATCCAGCTGTGGTGGAAGAAGCAGCTCACCATCGTCTTCGTGACGCACAGCATCTACGAGGCGATCTTCCTGTCGACCCGCATCGTGGTCATGGCGGCGCGGCCGGGGCGGGTGCTGAAGGACGTCGTGATCGACGAGCCGCACCCCCGCACCGAGGCGTTCCGCGTCACCCAGAAGTTCGCCGCCTACGCGAAGGAGCTGACCGAGCTCCTCGCCGAAGCCAGCGCGAAGGGAGCGACCGACCTGTGAGCGACCGCCTCATTCGATGGGCCGCGCCGCTCGCCGTAGGCGTCTTCGTCCTGGTCCTCTGGCATGTGCTGGTGAAGGCTTTCGACGTGCCCAAGTTCCTCGTCCCGGGCCCGCTGCTCGTGCTCGAGACGCTGATCACCGACTGGGGCCTGCTGTTCCGGTCGCTGCTGGTCACGCTCAAGATCACGTTCGGCGCGTTCCTGCTGGCGGTCGTGATCGGCACGACGGTGGCATTCCTGTTCGTCCAGAGCCGCTGGGTCGAGATGAGTCTCTTCCCCTACGCGGTGCTGCTGCAGGTCACGCCGATCGTGGCGATCGCGCCGCTCATCATCATCTGGGTCAAGGAGCCGACCCTGGCGCTGATCGTCTGCGCCACGATCGTCGCGCTGTTCCCGATCATCTCCAACACGATCCTCGGGCTGCGCAGCGTGAACCCCGGGCTGATCAATTTGTTCCGCATGAACAAGGCGACGCGCTGGCAGACGCTCACGCAGCTGCGCATCCCGTCGGCCGCGCCGTACTTCTTCGGCGGCCTGCGCATCTCCTCGGGCCTCGCGCTGATCGGCGCGGTCGTGGCCGAGTTCGTCGCCGGCACGGGCGGCACCGGCGCGGGCCTCGCCTACCAGATCCTCCAGGCGGGCTACCAGATCAACATTCCGCGCCTGTTCGCCGCGCTGCTGATGATCACCGTCACCGGCGTGCTGCTGTTCCTCCTGATGGTGTTCCTGTCCAAGCTGGCGCTCGCGAGCTGGCACGAGTCGGAAGTGGCGCACGAGAGCTAGGATTGGATGAAACCGATGCCGCAGGCATCGCTTTCCCGGATTTCGGGGAGCACGCGGGGGCGCCGCGCAGCGGCACTGCTCCCTCGTGTCGTCGAATGATGCTGATCAGGAACGCCACCGCCATCATGACCGGCCTCGCGGGCGAGAATGCCCGGGCGGCCGGGCGCGACCTGCGCATCGACGCGAACGGCCGCATCGCGGCGATCGGCGCGCTCGCGCCGCAGCCCGGCGAGCGCGTGGTCGACGCCACCGACTGCGTCGTGTACCCCGGCTGGGTCAACACCCATCACCACCTCGCCCAGTCGGTGCTGAAGGGCGTGCCCGCGGGGATCAACCTGCCGCTGCTCGCCTGGCTGGACGCCGTACCCTATCGCTACCGCTCCCGCTTCGACGCGGAGCTGCTGGCGACCGCGGCGGAGATCGGGATCACGGAGCTCATGCTGTCGGGCTGCACGACGGTCGCCGACCATCACTACGTCTACTGGCCGGGAATGGGCTACGACCCGGCGCAGGTCTACTTCGACCTCGCGGCGCGGCTCGGCGTCCGCTTCGTGCTCTGCCGCGGCGGCGCCACCGTGAAGCGGGCCTTCGAAGCGAACGACCCGAACGCGGTGCAGCCCGAGACGCTGGACGGGATCGTCGGCGACGTCGAGCGGCTCGTCGGCGCCTATCACGATCCGGGTCCCGAGGCGATGCGCCGCATCGTGCTCGCGCCGGCGACCCCCACCTGGTCGCTGCGCCCCGAGGAGCTGAAGCCGGCGGTGCGCGCGGCCCGCAAGCTCGGAATTCGCGTGCACAGCCATCTCTCGGAGACGGCCGACTACGTCGCCT
The DNA here is from genome assembly GCA_963716855.1 of uncultured beta proteobacterium. Lineage (GTDB taxonomy): Bacteria > Pseudomonadota > Gammaproteobacteria > Burkholderiales > SG8-39 > JAGVSZ01. The sequence continues at coordinate 191,967 of CAVQUV010000002.1, forward strand.
TCTGCCGCGAAAAGCACGACTGCAAGCCGGTCGAGTTCATGGCCGAGCACGAATGGCTCGGCAGCGACGTCTGGTTCGCGCACATGGTGCATCTCTCCGCGTCGGAGATCCGGCTCGCGGGCGAGACCGGCACCGGCGTCGCGCACTGCCCCGCATCCAACTGCCGGCTGGGGAGCGGCGTCGCCCCGGTGGCGGAGCTCGCCCGCGCCGGCGCACCGGTGTCGATCGGCGTGGACGGCGCAGCCTCCAACGAGTCCGCCGACTTCATCACCGAGGCTCATACCTGCTGGTACACGCACCGCGCGGTGAAGGGCGCCGCCGCGGTGACCGTCGAGGACGTGATCCACTGGGGCACCCGCGGTGGCGCGCGCGTGCTCGGGATCGACAACATCGGCGCGCTCGAGGTCGGCCGCGCGGCGGACCTCGCCGTCTACTCGCTCGATCATCCGCGCTATGCGGGGCTGCACGATCCGGCGATCGGCCCGGTGGCGAGCGGTGGCAAGCCGCACCTCCGGCTCCTTACGGTGCAGGGACGGGTGGTGGTGGAAGACGATTCGATTCCCGGGCAGGACCTGCCGCGACTGCTCGCCCGCGCGCGCGAGGCCGTGCGGAAGCTTGCGAACTGACCATGCGGCGCTTCGAGTATTTCGAGCCTGGAACACTCGACGAGGTGGTCGCGCTGCTGGGGCGCTTCGGGGGCGACGCAAGCCTGCTCGCTGGCGGCACGGACCTGCTCGTCGAGATCAGGGAGCACCTCCGCTGGCCGCGGCAGGTCGTCAACATCAAGAAGATCCCGGGCATGGCCGCGCTCGAGTTCGACGACCGGACCGGGCTGCGGTTCGGCGCGCTCGTCACTGCGCGCGAGATCGAGATCTCGCCGGTCGTGCTGGCGAAGTACCCGGGCCTCGCCCAGGCCGCGCGCGAGCTCGGTTCGATCCAGGTTCGCCATCGCGCCACGGTCGTCGGCAACATTTGCCGCGCGTCGCCCTCCGCCGACACGCTGCCCCCGCTGATCGCCGACGGTGCGACGGTGCGGATCTACGGACCCACGGGGGAGCGGACCGTCGCGCTCGAGTCGTTCTTCACCGGGCCCGGCAAGACGGTCCTCGCGCCCGGCGAACTGGTGACGGAGATCGCGGTGCCGCCGCCGCCGCCGCGCACCGGCAAGCACTACCTCAAGCACGGCCGCCGCAAGGCGATGGAGCTCGCGACCGTCGGCGTCGGCGTGACGCTCACGCTCGACGGCGTCGCGTGCCGCGAGATCCGGATCGCGCTCGGTGCCGTCGCGCCGACGCCGATCCGCGCGCGGCAGGCGGAAGATGCGCTGCGCGGCCGGACGCCGGACGGCGCGGCGATCGAGGCGGCGGCGCGGATCGCGATGGGCGAATGCCGCCCGATCAGCAACGTGCGCGGCAGCGCGGCGTACCGGCGGGAAATGGTCGGCGTGCTCACGCAGCGCGCGATCGACGCAGGCACTGAGGGCGAGTAGCGATGAAGCGGGTCATCGAAGTCACGATCAACGGCGAGCGCCAGGCGCTGGCGCTCGAGCCCTACCGCAGCCTGCTCGACGTGCTGCGGAACGAGGTCGGGCTCACCGGCACGAAGAAGGGCTGCGACGTCGGCGACTGCGGCGCGTGCACCGTGCTGCTCGACGGCAAGCCGGTCAACTCGTGCCTCGTGCTCGGCGTCGAGGTCGGCGGCTGCGAGCGTCGTGACGATCGAGGGCCTCCAGCCCGACCCGGAGCGCCTGCACCCGCTGCAGGAGAGCTTCATGAAGCACGGCGGCGCGCAGTGCGGGTTCTGCACGCCGGGCTTCATCATGATGGCGAAGGCGCTGCTCGACGAGAATCCCGACCCGACCGAGGACGAGATCCGCTTCGGCATCGCGGGGAACATCTGCCGCTGCACCGGCTACACGAAGATCGTGACGGCGATCCAGGCGGCCGCGAAGGAACTCGCGGAGGCAAAGCCGTGAGCATCGTAGGAAGCGCGATCGCAGGAAACGCGATCGTAGGAAACGCGATCGTAGGAACCAGCGTCAAGCGCACCGACCTGATCGGCAAGGTCACCGGCACCGCGCAGTACGCGGGCGACGTGAAGCTCGCCGGCATGCTGCACGGGAAGATCAAGCGCAGCAACATCGCGCATGCCAACATCAAACGCATCGACGTCAGCCGGGCGCGCGCGTTTCCCGGCGTGAAGGCGGTGCTGACGCACGAGAACGTGCCGCGCGTGCTGCACTACGGCTCGCCGCATCCGCGCTCGGCCTCGGTCACGTGCGATCAGTACATCCTCGACCGGAAGGTGCGCTACTGGGGCGAGGGCGTCGCCGCCGTCGCGGCGGTGAGCGAGGAGATCGCCGAGGAGGCGCTCGACCTGATCGACGTCGAGTACGAGCCGCTGCCCGCCGTCTTCACCGTGGAGGCGGCGCAGGCCCCCGGCGCGCCGGTCATTCATGAGACCGGATACGCGAACAACCTGCTCTTCAAGCCGATCGTGGTCGCGCGCGGCGATGTCGCGAACGGTTTCGCGCAGGCCGATCTGATCCTCGAGGGCGAATACGAGACCGGACGCCCGACGCCGGCATACATGGAGCCGAACGTCTGCGTGTGCCAGTGGGACAACACCGGCAAGCTCACGGTGTGGGTCTCGACCCAGACCGCGTTCATGGTGCGCGGGATCCTCGCCGAGGTGCTCGGCCTGCCGCTCAACAAAGTGCGGGTGCTCGTGGACCACATGGGCGGCGGCTTCGGCGCGAAGCAGGACCTCTTCCAGCACGAGTTCCTGTGCGCGCTGCTCGCAAAGGAGACCCGTCATCCGGTGCGGATGGAATTCACGCGCGGCGAGACGTTCGTCGGCGGGCGCTCGCGTCACCCCTGCAAGATCTGGCTCAAGCAGGGCTTCAGGAAGGACGGCACGATCGTCGCGCGCCAGGCGCGCATGACCTACAACAGCGGCGCATACGGCTCGCACGGACCGGGCGTCACCATCGTCGGCACGAGCGCGCTCACCTCGCTCTATCGCTGCGAGAACGTCCACCTCGAAGGGCGTTGCGTCTATACGAACACGCCGATCGCGGGTGCCTACCGCGGCTACGGCGTGGTGCAGACCTACTACGCGCTCGACATCCAGATGGACGAGGCCGCCGCCCGGCTCGGCATGGATCCCGTCGCGCTCAAGCTCAAGAACGCGGTGCGCGAGGGCGACCTGGCGCCGTCCGGCCACCCGATCGTCGGGCATGGCCTCGAGGACTGCATCCGGCGCGGCGCGCAGGAGACCGGCTGGGAGGCGCTGCGCCGGCGGCCGCGCGAGTCGGGCGGCACGCTGCGCCGCGGCTGGGGCATGGGCTGCGAGATGCACGGCTCCAGCGCCTACCCCGGCATCAAGGAGCAGGGCAACGCAATCGTGAAGATGAACGAGGACGGCACCGCCGTCCTCCTGACCGGCGCCGCCGGCCTGGGCACCGGGGCGCACACCGCGCTCGCGCAGATCGTCGCCGAGGAGCTGGGGCTGCGCTTCGACGACATCGCCGTCGTCCACGGCGACACCGACATCGTGCCGTGGGACATCGGCGCGTTTGCGAGCCACACCACGTTCATGGTGGGGCGCGCGGCGCAGATGGCGGCAGCCGAGGTGAAGAAACAGCTCCTCGCCCGCGCGGGGGAGCAGCTCGAAGTGGCGCCCGAGGATCTCGAGATCCGCGACAGCGTGATCGCGGTGCGCGGGGTCGCCGGCAAGGGCATGACCGTGCGCGAATCGATGGGTCCGAAGCCCGGCATCCCGGCGGCGAACCTGCTGGGCAACGGGACCTACACGCCGACCAAGTCGTACTCGTTCGCCGCGCATTTCGTGGAGGTGCAGGTCGACACCGGGACCGGGCAGATCGACGTGCTGCAAGTCGTCCCGGTGCACGAGATCGGCAAGGTCGTGCATCCGGTCGCGGCCGCCGGCCAGATCGAAGGCGGGATCCAGCAAGGCATCGGCCACACGCTCACGGAGGAATACGTCGTCGATCTCACCAACGGCCGCTCGCTCAACGCCGGGTTCGTCGACTACAAGATGCCGCTGTCGATGGACATGCCGCCGATCAGGACGATCATCCTGGAGACCGCCCCGGATCCCGGCGGACCCTACGGGGCCAAGGGCCTCGGCGAGGATCCGATCATCGCCATCGGCCCCGCGATCGCCAACGCCGTGCACGCCGCGATCGGCGTGCGCTTCCGCCATTTCCCGATCACGCCGGAGCAGGTGCTCGCGGCACTGAAGGACCCGTCGAATGCAGATGCCTGACAAGGGGATGCGGCCGCCGGTCCCCGTCACGATCCTCACCGGCTTCCTCGGATCGGGGAAGACAACGCTGCTCAACTACATCCTCACCGAGCGGCACGGGCACCGCATCGCCGTCATCGAGAACGAGTTCGGCGAGGTCAACATCGATGCGGGCCTGGTGCTCACGTCGGAGGAGCAGATCTACGAGTTCACGAACGGCTGCATCTGCTGCGTGGGCAGCGTGCGCACCGACCTGATCAAGATCCTCAAGAACCTCATGGGCCGCCGCGAGAAGTTCGACCACATCCTGGTCGAGACGAGCGGCCTCGCCGATCCGCAGCCGGTCGCGGCGACCTTCTTCGTCGACGACGAGGTCGCGCGCCAGGTCACGCTGGACGGGATCGTCACGCTGGTGGATGCGAAGCACATCGGGCAGCACCTCGACGACCCGAGCCTGCACGGGCACGACAACCAGGCGGTCGACCAGATCGTCACCGCCGATCGCGTGATCGTGAACAAGGTCGACCTCGTGGACGAGGCGGCGGCCGCGGCGATCGAGGCGCGGGTGCGCGGCCTGAACGCGACCGCCGAGATCATCCGGTCGAGCTACGCGAAGGTCGCGCTCGACCGCATCCTCGGCATCGGCGCATTCGATCTCGCGCACACCATGGCGGTCGAGCCGGACTTCCTCGACGACCAGCATCACGCGCACGAGCACGATGCGGCGGTCGAGTCGATCGCCGCGGTCTACGACGCGCGCTTCGATCGCTTCCGCCTGGCGGCCTTCCTCAAGCGCCTGCTCGATGCGCGCGGCGACGATATCTTCCGCGTGAAAGGCATCGTCGCGGTCGCCGACGACCATCGCCGCTGCGTTCTCCAGGCGGTGCACAAGATCATGGAGCTGCGTCCGGCCAATCCCTGGGGCGCCGAGAAGCCGACCAGCAAGATCGTGTTCATCGGCCGCAATCTCGACCGCGTGGAGATCGAGGCGGGGCTGAAGGATTGCCTCGTGGCGTGAGCGCCTCGGCGCGCGGTTCGCGCGAGGCCAAGACGCATGACCGTGCCGCGTGATCGACGATCCGATCTTCTATCTCGCCGCCGTGCCGGCCGTCCTGCTGTACGGGATCGCGAAGGGCGGGTTTGCGGGCGGCTTCGGCATCGTCGCCGTGCCGCTCATGGCGCTCGTGATCCCGCCGGCGCAGGCTGCGGCGATCATGCTGCCGATCCTGCTCGTCATGGATCTCGCCGCCGTCTGGGCGTACCGGCGATCGTGGGACCGGGGGCTCATCAAGCTGCTGGTACCCGCGAGCCTCCTTGGCATGGCGATCGGCACGCTCGCATTCCGCTACCTGACGCCGGACCTCATCCGGCTCGCCCTCGGGGCGATCGCGATCGCGTTCGTGCTGTATCGCTGGGCTGCGCACGTGCCCAATGCGACGCCCGCGCGCCGCTCGGTCGCGAAGGGCTGGTTCTGGGGCACGCTGTCCGGGCTCACGGGATTCGTCGCGCACGCCGGCGGCCCGCCGCTGCACGTCTTTCTCTTGCCGCTGCGACTCGCGCCGGCGTTGCTGATCGGAACGGTGGCCGTCCTCTTCGCCGCGCTCAACTGGGCGAAGGTTCTCCCGTATTGGTGGCTCGGGCTCTTGAGCGTTCAGAACGTCTCGACCGCGGCGGCCCTCGTTCCCGTGGGCGTCGCGGGGGTGTGGGCCGGCGTGTGGCTGCAGCGGCGCGTCAACGAAAAGCTGTTCTACTCGCTGATCTACGTGTTCCTGCTGCTGACGGGGCTGAAGCTGTGTTACGACGGACTTCGGGCCGTGATCTGAGCGGCGAGCGCCTCGCGACCGCATGAAACCTGCCGCATTCGAGTATCGCGCCCCGACGTCGCTCGAGGAGGTGTTCGGTCTCCTCGAGGCGAATCCGGACGCGAAGCTCCTGGCCGGCGGGCAAAGCCTCGTGCCGGTGCTCAATTTCCGGCTGGCGGCACCGCCGCTCCTGATCGACCTCAATCGGATCCCCGCGCTCGCGGGCGTCGCGTTCGAGCGGAACGGTGCGCTGACGATAGGCGCGATGACGCGTCATCGCGTGTTCGAGACCGATCCACGCGTGCGCCAGGCGCAGCCGCTCGCCGCCGCAGCGGTTTCGGAGATCGCGCACGTGCCGATCCGCAATCGCGGCACGATCGGCGGGAGCCTCTGCCACGCCGATCCCGCGGCCGAGTGGCCCGCAGTCGCGCTCGCCTGCGGCGCCGAGCTGACCATCGCGCGCCGGGGTGCCACGCGCACCGTGCCCGCCGCCGATTTCTTCACCGGGCTGTTCAGCACAGTGGTCGGACCGGGCGAGCTCCTGACCGCGGTGCGCTTCCCCGCGTGGCCGGAGCGACGCCGCCACGGCTTCGTCGAGATCGCCCGCCGCCAGGGCGATTTCGCGATCGTCGGCGTCGCAGCGACGGTGGGCCTGGACGCGCAGGGCGACGCCGTCGCGGCGCGCATCGCGGTGTTCGGCGCCGCCGACACGCCGGTCCTTGCGGCCGAGGCGGCGCAGGCGCTCGTCGGTCGTCGCGGAATCGAGGCGGCGCGCGAGGCAGGGCGCATCGCGCGGGCGCGCATTCCGACGCGCTCGGATCACCACGCGAGCGCCGAGTACCGCAGCGAGCTCATCGAGGTGCTGGTGCGCCGTGCGCTCGAGCAGGCGCTCGTGCCCGCGCCGGCAAAGGCGGCCTGATGCCCGTCGAAATCGCGCTCACGGTGAACGGCCAAAGCGCGCGCGGCTCGGTCGAGCCGCGCGAATCGCTCGCCGACTTCCTGCGCGAGGACCTCGCGCTCACGGGTACGCACCTCGGCTGCGAGCACGGCGCGTGCGGCGCGTGCACGGTGCTGGTCGACGGCGCGGCGGTGCGGTCGTGCCTGATGTTCGCCGTGCAGGCCGACGGCGCGAAGATCGTGACGGTGGAGGGGCTCGCGCGCGGTGACGAGCTCTCACCGCTGCAGCGCGCCTTTCACGCGCATCACGCCCTTCAGTGCGGGTTCTGCACCCCCGGCTTCCTCGTCACGGCGACGGCGTTGCTCGCGGAGAACCCGGATCCGACGCCCGACGAGGTCCGCGCCGCGCTCTCGGGAAGCCTCTGCCGGTGCACCGGATACATCGGGATTGTCGCAGCGGTGCTCGCCGCAGCGAAGGCGGGTGGCGCGTGAGAGAGCGACGCGGCGGCGCGCGGCTGGGTCGGGCGTGCGGTTCCGCGCAGCGAGGATCTGCGCTTCGTCACCGGGCGCGGGCGCTACGTCGACGACCTGAAGTTTCCGGGCATGCTGCACGCGGTGGTCGTGCGCAGCGCGCATGCCCACGCGCTGCTGCGGGGCATCGACACGACCGCGGCGCTCGCCGTGCCGGGCGTCGCCGCAGTGTTCACGTTCGCCGACATCGCCGTGCATGCCGCGCCGATCCCGGTCCGGACCGGGCCGCTCGAAGGGACCGAGCGCTACCTGCAGCGACCGCTCGCAAGCGACCGGGTTCGCTACGTGGGCGAGCCGGTCGCGTTGGTGGTCGCGGCCGACCGCTACGTCGCCGAGGACGCAGCCGAGCGGGTCGCGGTGGACTACGAGCCGCTGCCCGCTGTGGTCGACGTTGCGGCCGCGCGCATCGATCGAACGCTGCTCTTCCCCGAGACGGGCACGAACCGGTCGTGCGCCTATCGCATCGCGCTCGGCGACGTCGACGCGGCGTTCGCGCGTGCCGACTACGTGCGCACCGAGACGTTCCGGTGCCAGCGCCATGGCGCGATTCCGTTGGAGACGCGCGGCCTCGTCTGCCTGGAGCGCGACGGCACGCTCGAGGTCTGGGGCGCGACGAAGGTGCCTTTCTGGAACCGCCGCACCCTCGCGGCGATGCTCGAGCGCCCGGTCGATTCGATCGCGATGATCGAGGTCGACGTCGGCGGCAGCTTCGGAGCGCGCGGCGAGTTCTATCCCGAGGACCTCCTGATCCCGTTCGCGGCCCTCGCGCTCGGGCGGCCGGTGAAGTGGATCGAGGACCGGCGCGAGCACCTGATGGCCGCGAACCACTCCCGCGAGATGGAGTGCGAGCTGTCGGTCGCCCTCGCGCGCGACGGCACCCTGCTCGGGCTGCGCGGGCGGCTCGCGGTGGACATGGGCGCCTACACGCGCACTAACAGCGGTGTAGTACCGTCGAAGGCCGCGCAATTCCTGCTCGGACCGTACCGACTGCGGCACTTCGGTTGCGACGTCGAGCTCGCGATGACGAACAAGACGCCGGTGGGCACCTACCGGGCGCCGGGGCGGTTCGAAGCGAATTTCTTCCGCGAGCGGCTGTTCGACATCGCCTGCGGCGAACTGGGGATCGATCGCGTCGCGTTCCGGGAGAGGAACCTCATCCGGCCCGACGAGCTGCCCTGGTCGATCGGCAAGACCGTGCCCTACGAGCCGGAGACCGAATACGACACCGGCGACTATCCTGGCCTGTTCCGCCGCGCGCTCGAGGCGTTCGACTACGCCGGCCGGATGCAGCGCGCCGCCGCAGCGCGTGACGGCCGGCTGCACGGCGTGGGCTTCGGCTGCTTCGTGGAGTCGAGCGGCGCCGGGCCGGCCGAGTCGGCGCGCATCGTCGCGCGGGGGAGGGGCCGCTTCGACCTCTACACCGGCACCTCGTCGGCCGGGCAGGGGCACGAGACCTCGCTCGCCCAGATCCTCGCCGATGCGGTCGGTGCGCCGCTCGCGGCGATCGCGGTGCATCACGGCTCGACCGGGCTCGTGCCGCAGGGATTCGGCACGTTTCACAGCCGCGCGGTCGTCGTCGGCGGGAGCGCCGTGATGCTGGCCGGCGAGAAGCTCGCCGCGCAGCTCGCGGCGCTTGCGGCCGAGCGCGGAACGACCGTCGAGTCGCTCGACCTTGACGCACTTGCTGCAGCGTCGCATCCTGCGCTCGAAGCGCTCGCGACGTTCGAGGTCGACAAGCGGACCTACACGTACGGCGTGCATCTGTGTCACGTCGCCGTGGACCCGGAAACCGCGCGCGTCGACGTGCTCGACTATCTCTCCACCGAGGACGTGGGGCGCGCGATCAACCCGCTGATCGTTCACGGCCAGGCGATCGGCGCGGCGGTGCAGGGGCTGGGCGGCGCCTTTCTGGACGAGTTCAAGTACGACGCCGAGGGGCAGCTCCTCACCGGCACCTTCGCCGACTACCTGCTCCCGACCGCAACCGACTTCCCGAACGTGTCCGCGCTGACCTTCGAGGAGTCGCCCTCGCTGCTCAATCCGCTCGGCGCGAAGGGCGCCGGGGAGGGCGGCATCGTCGCGGTCGGCGCGGCGGTGGGCAACGCCGTGGCGCACGCGCTCGCGCCGCTCGGCGTGGCGATCACGGCCATGCCGCTGTCGCTCGACAACCTTGCGCGCGCGATTCGCGCGGCGCGCGGCAAAGGCGGCTCGTGAGCGGGGAAAGGCGGTATGCTTTCAAGGCAGCGTCCACACGGGAGGAACCCATGACAGCTCGGCCCAACAATCTTGTTCGCACCGCAGCCGCGCTTCTCGCCGTGGGATTCGCCGGCGTGGCGATGGCGCAGGACGTCAACGTGCGCTTCTCGTGGAAGCTCAAGGGCGAGTACGCGCCGCTGTACGTCGCGCAGGAGAAGGGCTACTACAAGCAGGAAGGCCTCAACGTGCGCCTCGGTGAGGGGGCCGGCGCGCAGGCCGCGCTCGGGGCGCTGCTGCAGGGGCAGGAGGATGCGGTGCTGCTGCCCGGGATCTTTGCGCTCACGGCGATCACCAAGGGCATGCCGGTCAAGCTCATCGCGCTCTATCACCCGCAGACGCCGATGGCGATCATCTCGTACCCCGACAACCCGATCCGCACGCCCAAGGATCTCGAGGGCAAGACGATCCCGCACTCGGTCGGCGAGACGGCGACCTCGTACCTCGACGTGCTGTGCAAGCTGAACAACGTCGACTGCACGAAGATCAACAAGGTCCAGATGGCGCCGCAGGCGCGCGCCTCGCAGTTCGTCGCGCGCAAGGTCGACGGCCTCAGCGTCTACCAGACCAACGACCTGCCGCTGATCGAGGCGCAGCAGAAGGACGCGAACTTCGTGGTCCTCGACCTGCCGAAGCACGGCCTGCAGGTGCCCGGGATGGCGCTGGTGACGAGCGACAAGCTCATCGCCGAGAAGCCAGATGCGCTGAAGAAGCTTCTGCGCGCCACCGGTAAAGCGGTCGGCGATGCGCAGAAGGACCCGACGGACGCGGCGCGCATGATGCTCAAGAACTGGTCGGGCGGTCCCGCCGAGACGATCGTGATCAAGCAGGTCAAGGCGACGGTGGACGCGATCCCCGCCAGCGGCGGGCGGCCGGTCGGCTGGATCGACGAGAAGGTGATCGCCGCGGCGCTCGAGATCCTGCAGAACGCGAAAGAGATCGACGCGCCCAAGCCGCTGAATACCTACTACACGAACGCGCTGCTGCAGTAAGCGCCCCCGAACCTTCGCGAGACGAGCCGCCACCCGCGGCTCGTTTTCGTTTAGATGACGCCACGGAACCGACGTAAGCTGAAGCGCGCCGTGCTCGAGCGGCTTGCCGCGCCGGTGCTCGCGGTCGTCGTGCTGCTCGTGTGGCAGGGCGCCGTCTCGGTTCTCGGCATCTCGGAATTCATCCTGCCCTCGCCCTGGGCGATCCTCAAACGGATCTACAGCGACTTCGCGCTGCTCTTCGCGCACACCCGCGTCACGATGCTCGAAGTGGTCGGCGGGTTCGGGCTCGCCGCGCTGACGGGCGTTCCCTTCGCGCTCGCGATCTTCTATTCGCGCCTCGTCGAGAAGGCGATCTACCCGCTGCTGGTCGGGCTGCAGACGATCCCGAAGGTGGCGCTCGCGCCGCTGCTGGTGCTCTACCTCGGGTACGGCTGGGCGCCCAAGATCTTCCTCGCGTTCCTGATCTCGTTCTTCCCGATCGTCATCTCGACCGTGGTCGGCCTGCAATCGCTCGACAAGAGCCTCGTGTATCTGGTGCGCTCCATGGGCGCGAGCGAACGGCAGACCTTCTGGAAGATCCGCCTGCCGGCCGCGCTGCCGAGCGTGTTCGGCGGCTTCAAGGTCGGGATTGCGCTCGCCGTGATCGGAGCGGTGATCGGCGAGTACGTCGCCTCCGAGCGCGGGCTGGGCTACCTGCAGATGCAGGCCACCTCGCAGTTCGACACCACGCTCAACTTCGCCTCGGTCGTCGTGATCTCGCTCGTCGGCGTCGTGCTGTACTTCGTGCTCGCGGCGTTCGAGGCGCGGCTCGTATTCCAGCGCGACCACGCGCGCTAGGCGAGGGCGTGCGCATGAGCTCACATGGGGTGGCGCTGCGGATCGAGGGCGTCACCAAGATCTACGAAACGCGCGAGGGCGACCCGCTTCCGGCGCTCGATCCGACCGATTTCGAGGTCGCGCCGGGGGAGTTCGTCGCGGTCGTCGGCCCGAGCGGCTGCGGCAAGAGCACGCTGCTGTCGCTCGTCGCCGCGCTCTTCCCGGTTTCCGCCGGACGCATCCTGATCGACGACGAGGAAGTGAAGCGGCCTCACCCGAAGGTCGGCGTAGTGTTCCAGACCGACCTGCTGCTCTACTGGCGCACCGTCCTCGACAACCTGCTGCTGCCGGCGGAGATCAAGGGTTGGGAGCGGCGCAAGTACGCCGCGCGCGCGGACGCGCTCCTCGAGCAGGTCGGGCTCGCCGGGTTCGGGCAGAAGTACCCGTCGGAGCTCTCGGGCGGCATGAAGCAGCGCGTGGCGCTCGCCCGCGCGCTGATCCAGGAGCCGGGGCTCCTGTTGATGGACGAGCCGTTCGGCGCGCTCGACGCGCTCACGCGCGAGCAGATGATCATGGACCTGCAGGCGATGTGGCTCGACGTGCGCAACACGGTGGTCTTCATCACCCACGACATCGCGGAAGCGGTGTTCCTCGCGGACCGCGTGCTCGTGATGTCCCCGCGGCCGGGCCGGATCGACCTCGATCTGCGGATCGACCTGCCGCGCCCGCGGCGCTCGCATATCCATGCGGAGCCGGGGTTTCTCGAGTTGACGGGGCGCATCCGCGCGGAGTTCGAAAAGCGCGGCGTGCTGCGGGAGCGCTAGCTGATCCAGACCCGACGAGCGAGGCGAAGGCGATACGGTCGAGCGCGGACGAGCAGGCCGGACGACTGTTCTACCGGGCGACGCGCTGATCGAACAAGTACGTCGGCGCCGCCATGACCCCATTGCGACCAGCCTGCTTGGCCGCGTAGAGCGCGCGATCGGCGCGCTCGAGCAGTTCTTGGGATGTGTGGTTCGGCCCGGCCACCCGGTGCGCCACACCGATGCTCGAAGTGACCCGTCCGAACGGAGAGGCGCCGTGCGGGATATCCAGCGCACCGATTGCTGCCAGCACGCGCCGGGCAACGTCGAGCGCGCCGTCCGTGTTGGTGTCCGGCAGCAGGACCACGAATTCGTCGCCGCCATAGCGCGCGGCGAGGTCTGCCGGGCGCTGCAGCGATTGGCCGACTGCCTTGCCGACGGCGGCAAGGCAGGCATCGCCGGCGCGATGCCCATGGTAATCGTTGTAGGACTTGAAGTAGTCGACATCGATGAACAGCACCGTCAGCGGCCTGTGGTTCCGATGCGCGCGCTCCCACTCCGTGGAGCAAACGACGTCAAAGTGGCGGCGGTTATGGAGACCGGTGAGCGGGTCGGTGATGGTGAGCGCACGTAGTTCGTCCTGTAGGCGCCGGTTCTCTTCCAGTTGCTGACGCAGGCGCCAATTGAAGCGATAGAAGCGACGTGCGATCCAGATGACCACCGCCAAGATGAGGGCGCCGGCTGCAAGCACCCACAGCAGCCAGCGCAAGTCAGTCGGCCGCGGGGGATGGTAGATCAGTCCGCGGATGTCGATGTCGGCGCCTCCCGGTGCAAGGCCGAGTTCGCGGTACACGTCAAAGATGTGCTGCCAGCGGCCGACGTGCGTGTGGCCGAGCTCTACAAGATCCGAGCGCACCAGTGGCATCATGCGTTCGGCCTCAAAGCGCAGTTTTTCCACGGGAAGGTCGGGCGCGTACTTCGCGTGAATGAGTGCAGAGATCTCCTCCTGATGCGCGAGAGCGTACTCCCAGCCGCGCAGACTCGCCGCGCGGAATGCCTCCGCCCATTCCGGGTGCCTCGTCACCATTGCACGGGTGGTGAACAGCGTGTCGCCGTAAAAGTCCACGCCGCTGGAACGGGGTGTGAACTGGCGGTATTGCCCACCCGATTGCTGCAGGTAGTAGCTCTCGTCGGTCTCGTAGCCCGCGAGCGCGTCGACGCGCCCCTGCACTAGGGTGTCCACGCTGTAGTCATGCTGCACGAGTTGCAGTCGGTCGAGCGGCACCCGCTCACGCTGCAGGTAGGCGAAAATTTCGGTTTCCCACGGCGCGAGCGCCACCTTGTGGCCCGCGAGGTCATGCACGGTATCGATGCCAGCGTCGCGGCGCACAAACAAAGTGAGTGGCGAGTGCTGGAAGATGGAGGCAAGCACGACAACCGGGTCGCCTCTGGCGTAGCGCAACACCAGTTCCGAGGACGCGACGCCGAATTCGGCACCGCCCTTCAGCACCGTCTCGACAGGATCGGTACCGGGAGTTGCCGGGATGATCGTCACGTCGAAACCGGCCTCACGGTAATAGCCCTTCTCGAGTGCCGTGTAGAAGCCGGCAAACTGGAATTGGTGACGCCACTTGAGCTGCAGGCGCACCGGGGTAGCGTTGCCGGAAAACGTCTCGGACGCACAGACGGTGGGCGTGACCACGAGGAAAAGGATGGCGGACATGACAACGGCCAGTTCGGTACGCCACATCGCCAGACTGGTCGTTGTTGGTCGGGTATGTCCGTCGCTCATGCGGATCGTCCTTTTCCGGTCAGGCGTATTGTAGTCTGGGTGAGCGATCGGCTTTTCATCAGGTCAACGAGGGCGCGTGGTCCGAGGCGATCTTGCGAGACCGTCAGCTCAGCCGGCTCAGATGCCGTCCGTACGATCTCGAATCGTCGGACCAACAGGCGCGACCAACCGTTGTTGGACCTAGGTGGAGGGACGGATGAAACAGTTCAGTGGCGTTTGCACGGCGGTCGTGATCGACAACGTTGATCCCGACAACAGTGGACGTGTGAAAGTGCGGCTCGGACCGCTAAGCGGGGCAGGCGAAAAGGGCTCCGAAGCGTGGGCTCGTATTGCCACCCTGATGGCTGGCGACAACCGGGGAACCTGGTTCATCCCGGACGTGAAAGACGAAGTCCTGGTGGCCTTCGAAGCAGGCGATATGAGGAGGCCTTACGTCATTGGGGCGCTGTGGAGCGGCACCAACTCGCCGCCGGAGACGATGGACGCCGACAACACCAAGAAACTCTTGCGTTCCCGAAGCGGTGTGACGATCACTTTGGACGATCAGAGCGGCCAGGAGAGTTTTCTCGTCGAGACGCCAGGTGGCCAGAGGTTGATGCTCAAGGATGGTCCCGGCGCAGTCGAGATCACTGACAGCAGCGGCAATGCCGTGAAACTCGAGACCTCCGGCGTCACCGTGACCGCCTCGGCAAAAGTTACCATCAACGCCAGCACGGTTCAGGTCAATGCGAGCATGTGCAGTGTGAACGCCGGAATGTCGAAATTCAGCGGGGTGGTGCAGTGCGACACGCTCATCAGCAATAGCGTCGTCAGCGCGAGCTACAGCCCTGGTGCGGGGAATATCTGGTGACGACCGAGTCGGTCAGGTCGCCATTGCGAGAACTGGCGGTCCCACGGGATTGAGACGAGCCTAGTCGGACTTGAGATATTTCTCGAGATCCACCGGCGGATAGACGACCTTGACGTAGCGCTCGTGCCGCTCGCGCGTGAGCGTCGCATCGATAATCACCTTCGCCACTACGCCGTGCGCATCGGACGACGGGTCGAGCTCGTTGCCATGCGCACCCGGAATCGGGATCACGTCCTCGTGCCAGCGCACGCGCGTCCCGAGCGCCCACATGACATCGGCGGGATCGTAAATGTCCACGTCGCCGTCGACGACGATCACCGTCTTGAAGTTGACGTGCGCCGCCATCGCGGCGAGCGCGACGTTGCGCGCCTCGCCGGGCTCGGGCTTGTTTAGGCTGATGATCGCGGTGAAGCCGGCGGCGTAGGGCGGAAGGTGCACGGCCTTGAGCCGCGGGGTGATGTGGCGCACGAACCGTGCGAGCAGCGGCTCGCGCGTGATCATGTTCCCGACGCTCACGTGCTCGTAGCCGCCGCCGTTCATCGTCTGGAAGATCGGCTTCGCGCGGTGGGTGATGCGGGTGATGCGCGCGACGTGCTTGGGATCCTTGCCCGAGTAGTGGCCGGTGAACTCGGCCATCGGGCCCTCCATCTCCCGCACGCCGGCGAGGACCTCGCCTTCCAGGACGATCTCGGCGGAGGCCGGCACCAGCACGTCGCACGTCAGCGCGCGCACGACGGGGATCGGCGCGCCGCGGAGCGCACCGGCCACCTCGTACTCGTCGCCGTCGTAGCGGAACGCGGCGGCCATCATGACGACCGGGTCCGGACCGATCGCCACGCAGAAGGGCAGGTTCTGTCCCTGCGGCTCGATCTTGTCGAAGAACGCCTTGATGTGGCGCCAGATGTTCATGCTGATGCCGGCGCGATCGGCGCCGAAGATCTGCATGCGGTTGTAGGACAGGTTGTGACGGCGGGTCTGCGGGTCGCGCGCGATCACCACCCCTGCGGTGATGAAGGCGCCCGCGTCGAGCGGTGAATGCGTCGGAATCGGCCAGCGCCCGAGATCGGGCTTGTCGATCACGATCTCCTGGCAGGGCGCGGGGCCGTCGACGACCCGCGCGGCGATCGGCTTTTCCGTCGCGGCCGCCATCCGCCCGCCGACCTCCGCCACCTCGCAGCCGAGAGCGAGCGCGATGCGGCGCGGCGAGCTCAGGAGACCGCCCACGACCGGCACGTCGAAGCCTTTCACCGCATGGAAGAACGCGGCCTTGTCGGCGCGCTCGCACGCCTTGAGCACGGCACCGAGCTCGCGCACCGGATCGACCGCGCGGCGGATCTCGTGCAGCTCGCCCGCCTTGCGGACGACGTCAAGGTAGCTGCGGAGATCGTGAACGTTCATCGGGCTAACGGCGCGTGCGCGCCAGGATCTCTGCGGCGCGCGCGAAGGCCCGCTCCGACACCTTTGCCCGGACGCCCTCGAAGCCGGGCCCGCGCGTGGCGTCGAGGCCCATTCGGGAGGTCGTGCCGACTCCCGACGCGGAGGGATCGAGCGCGCTGCCCGGCAGGCCATCGACGATCAGCACGTCGCGGTGCGGTTGGAAGTGCGTCGCAAGCGCCCACAGCACCTCCGAGTCGTCGGTGATGTCGACATCGGGATCGACCGCGATCACGGTCTTGAGGTAGGGATCCCAGCCGAGGAGCCCGAGCATCACCTGGCGCGCCTCGCCGGGACGCAGCTGGCGCAGCGCGACGTACGCGTGGAAGTGGGTGCCCGAGGTCGGATAGTGGACCGCGGTGACGCTCGGAAAGCGCTCCTTCAGCTTCTCGGCCATCTCGGATTCGCGCGGGACGCGGCCGAGGTTGAGGTGCTCGGCGGAGTTCCCTCCCGCGACGTCGACCAGCCACGCGTCGCGCCGCCGCAGGATCGCCTCGACCTTGAAGAGATTGTTGGTCGACCGGTTCGACGAGTAGCCGGTGAACTCGCCGAACGGGCCTTCCTCCGCCTGCGCCGCCGGGTCGATCGTGCCTTCGAGCACGATCTCGGCCGCGGCGGGTACCGCGATCCCGTGCACCGGCGTGCGGATCGTTTCGAGCGGCGCCCCGATGAGCCCGCCGGCGACGCGGCGCTCGTCCACGCCGAATCCGACGCGCGCGGAGGCGGCGAGCATGAACAGCGGATGCGCGCCGATGACCATCGCGACGGGCATCGGACGGCCGCGCTCCGCATATATGTGCAGCAGGCGCCAGAGGTGGCCGCGGGAATGCAGGCTGGTCGCGAGCTCGGTCGGCGAGTGCAGCATCGCGCGGTGGTAGCTCAGGTTGCCCGCGCCGGTGTCCGGATGCTCCGCGACGACGATGCCGCTCGTCACGTACGGCGCGCGGTCCGTTTCGAAGTGCTTGAGCAGCGGCAGCGTCGCCAGGTCGATCGCGCGCGTCTCGACCGTGTCCAGAACGGGACCCGATTCGAGGACGCGGAAGTCGCAGGCCGCATGCGAGCGCGCCTGGTAGGCCTCGTGCAGCCGCGCGGGATCCGCGCCGAGCAGCCTTGCAATGCGCGTGCGCGAGCCGAAGACGTTCGTGGCGACCCGCGTGCCGATGCCGGTCACGCGCTCGAATACGAGCAGGGGGTCGCGTCCCGCGGCGACAAGCTGCCACAGCACCGCCGTGACGTCCTGGTCCGCGGAGACCTCGTCGGCGATGACGAGGACGTCGTCCGGATGCGCCGCGCGATAGTCCGCGAGGAAGCTATGGAAGTCCTGCGCGCCGGGCTGTGGCGGATGCGTCATATCGCTCGTCGCCCGGCGCCGCGCGGATCACTTCACGCCGGCGTAAGTGTCCTTCAGCCGCGCCTGGGCTTCTTCCAGCGTGCGCGGGGGCGGGGTGGTCTTGATGCCGACCATGCGCGCGATGTTGTTGCCCATGTAGTCCTCGAGCCCGTCCTCGTCGAGGCCCATGCCCTGCGGCGGCGCCTGGCACAGCACCTCCAGCTCGCGCAGCCACATGCCCGGCTCGTTCGGCGGCGAATCCGTGCCGAAGACGATCTTGTGCCGGGGCAGCTCCTTGGCGAACTCCACGATCCGCGACTGGAAGCACCAGCCGGACTCGCAGACCACGTTCGGGGTGTCCATCGCCATCCAGAACGCCTCGAAGGAGTAGTTGCCGCCGGTCTGGATGCCGAAGTGCCCGATGATGAACTGCACCATCGGGAACTCGCGGATGATCGGGTAGAACTGCGTCGGGATGCTGTACGGGCCGTCGCCGGTGTGGATCAGCACCACGACGTTGTATTTCGCGCACATCTTCATCGCCGGGCGCAGCCAGTCGAGCGCGCGGTCCGGGCGGTAGCCGTGCATGTTGGTGTGCAGCTTCAGCATCTTGAAGCCGTACTCCTTCACGTGGAACTCGAGCTCCAGGGCGCCGTTCTCGGGCCCCCAGCGCGGGTTGTAGTTGAAGTTGCCGATGAATCGGTCGGGATACTTCTGGCACAGCTCGGCGCAGTAGGCCATGTAGTCGCGGATCCCGTCGCGACCCATCCGGTTGCCGTCCCGGTAACCGGTGTTCCCCGGCGGCGGCTGGATGAAGCCCATGTCGATGCGGCGCGGCTTGCCGTTGATCATGTACGGCCCGTCCATCAGCTTGAGCATGCGCTCGCCGTTGAACGGCGTGCCGGTGTGCCGCCACGCCTCGTCGACGAGGTTGGTCGGATGCAGGTGGGTGTCGATGATCATCTAACGCGCTCCGAATGCTTCGCTATGCAGCCACCGGCGTCTTCGCCGCGAGGCGCGCTTTCGCCTCCTCGACCGTGCGCGGCGGCGCGGTCGGCTTCAGGCCGATCATCCGCGCCAGGTTGTTCCCGAGGTAATCCTCGAGCGAGTCCTCGTCCAGGTTCAGGCCCTGGGGCGGTTCCATGCACAGCACCTCCAGCAGCCGCAGCCACATGCCCGGCTCGTTGGGCGGGGTGGACGGTGCCGAAGATGATCTTGTGCTTGGGCAGGTCCTTCGCGAACTCCACGATGCGCGACTGCAGGCAGTAGCCCGATTCGCAGAACACGTTCGGCATGTCCATCGCCATCTGGAACGGCTCGAAGCAGTACACGCCGCCGGTCTGCACGCCGAAGTGCGCCATGATGAAGTTGATCGTCGGGAACTCGCGGATGATCGGCACCCACTCGGTCGGGATGCTGTACGGACCGTCGCCGGTGTGGAGCCGGACCAGCAGGCCGAGCTCGGCGCATTTCTTCAGGGCGGGGCGCAGCCAGTCCTTCGCGCGGTCCGGCCGGTAGGCGTGCAGGTTCGCGTGGAGCTGCACCATCTTGAAGCCGAACTCCTTCGCGTGGCGCTCGATCTCCAGGGCGCCGTTCTCCGTGCCGTAGCGCGGGTTGTAGACGAAGCAGCCGAGGAACCGGTCGGGATACTTCTGGACGAGCTCGACCGTGTAGTCCATGTACGCCCGGATGGCGTCGCGGCCGGTGCGGGTGCCGTCGGTCCAGGTGTAGAGGGTGTTGCCCTCCGCCGGCTGGATGAAAGCCTTGTCGACGCGGCGCGGCTTGCCGTTGACCGTGTACGGGCCGTCCATCATCTTGATCAGGCGCTCGCCGGTGAACGGTTCGCCGTCGTGCCACCAGGCCAGATCGACGACCTTCGTGGGATGGCAGGCCGAGTCGATGATCATGCGGACGCTCCTTCGGTGATCGGTTGGTGACGCGCAAGCGGTTCGCGCCGGGGACGGCTCCGTCCGGGGCCTGCTCGCTCGCGCTCCGATCGGGGCGCGGCGCGGGCAGGGTCGCGGTCGGGATCGCACGGGGCGAATCACCTCGCCTGTGAGCAATCTCCCACCGAGCGGCTGCGGCGTTGCACCGCGTGCGGCCCGGCCGACCGCTTCTACCCACGTCCCGGGCTTTTTAGGGGATCGACCTGCATCTGTCAAGGGGCGCGGCCGCGTCGCGCGCTCGGTAAGATCGCGCTCGAAATCGCATGCAACGCCGGACACGGAGCGCCCGATCATGAAAGTGAAAGCCGCAGTCGCCTATTCCCCCGGCCAGCCGCTCGCGATCGAGACCGTGGATCTCGACGGCCCGAAGGCGGGCGAGGTCCTGGTCGAGATCCGCGCGACCGGTGTGTGCCACACCGACGAGTTCACCCGGTCGGGCGCCGATCCCGAGGGGCTGTTCCCCGCGATCTTCGGTCACGAAGGCGCGGGCGTGGTGGTGGACGTGGGGCCGGGCGTCGGGTCGCTGCAGAAGGGCGACCACGTCATTCCGCTCTATACGCCCGAGTGCCGGCAGTGCAAGAGCTGCCTGTCGCGCAAGACCAACCTCTGCACCGCGATTCGCGGCACGCAGGGCAAGGGCGTGATGCCCGACGGCACCAGCCGCTTCTCCATCGAACGAAAAGGCGGGCGGCAGATGATCCACCACTACATGGGGTGCTCGACGTTCGCGAACTACACCGTGCTGCCGGAGATCGCCCTGGCGAAGATCCGCGCGGACGCCCCGTTCGACAAGGTCTGCTACATCGGTTGCGGGGTGACCACCGGGATCGGCGCGGTGATCAACACCGCGAAGGTGGAAGCCGGCGCAAACGTGGTGGTGTTCGGCCTGGGCGGCATCGGGCTGAATGTCGTCCAGGGCGCGCGCCTGGTCGGGGCGAACATGATCGTCGGCGTCGACCTCAACCCGGCACGCGAGGCGCTCGCGCGCAAGTTCGGTCTGACCCATTTCGTGAACCCGAAAGACGTTGCCGGCGACCTGGTCGCGCACCTCGTGGAGCTCACCGGCGGCGGCGCCGACTACAGCTTCGAGTGCATCGGCAACGTGGACGTGATGCGCCAGGCGCTCGAGTGTTGCCACCGAGGGTGGGGCGTATCGGTCATCATCGGCGTCGCGGGCGCCGGCCAGGAGATCAAGACGCGGCCCTTCCAGCTGGTGACGGGGCGGGTGTGGAAGGGCACCGCGTTCGGCGGCGCCAGGGGGCGCACCGACGTGCCGAGGATCGTCGACTGGTACATGGACGGCAAGATCAACATCGACGACCTGATCACCCACACCCTGCCGCTCGAGCGCATCAACGACGCGTTCGACCTGATGCACGAGGGCAAATCGATCCGGAGCGTGGTGATTTATTGAGTACCTGCGTGAGCGGTAGTCGACCGCGCGCGGCGCGCAAGCTCTTCCCAGAGCGTCCCGGTGTCCTTCCGGAACACCGTGTCGGCGTCCGCGTCGAACACCCACCAGTCGCCGCGCTGCAGCTCGTTCGCCAGCTGCCCGGGCGCCCAGCCCGAGAAGCCGTTGAAAAAGCGGATCTGCTCGGGCGGCTTGAGCAGCAGCTGCTCGACGGTGGGGGGATGCAGCGCGAGGTGCAGGTCGTCGCCCGCGGGGAGCGACTGGCCCGGTGTCTCTTTTGCGCGGAACACTGCAAACAGCCCCACGCGCTCCACGGGCCCGCCGAAGTAGAGCGGCTCGGTGAACCTCGCGAGCGTGGGGTTGCCGGGCAGGATGCTCGCCAGCGACTGCCGGGTCGGGCGATTGATGATCACCCCGAGCGTGGCGCCATCCGGCGCGTTCGTGACCAGCACGACGGTGTGCTGGAAGTTCGGGTCGAGCAGGCTCGGCTTGGCGACCAGGAAGAACCCGCGATCGGTCGGCTGCGCAGCCGCGGCGTGAGCGCCCAGCGCGAGGACTGCGGCGAACAGCAGCCGCAGCGCCGCGCGGGCGCCCGTCATGCTCACCGCTCTAGTCGGAGGTGTGCTCCGCGGGCGTCGACGCGCTGATCTGCCGCGACATCCGCAGCATCTCCTCCCACAGCGTGTCGGTGTCCTTGCGGAAGATCGTGTTGACGTCCGGGTTCAGGACGTGCCACAGGCCGCGGTCGATCTCGCGGCGCAGCTCGCCGGGGCGCCAGCCGACGTAGCCGACGTAGAAGCGCGCGTCGTTCGGCCGTTCCTCGATGATCTTGTCGATCGTGTTGACGTTGATCGCGAGATAGAGGTTCGACATCATCAGCAGCGAGCCCTGCCCCGGGCTCGCGTCGCCGCGCACCACCGCCACGAGCGCGGTGGTCGAAAACGGCCCGCCGAAGAACACCGGCTCCACGACTTTCTTGGACGGCTCGTGCTCGGGAAACAGGCTCGACAGCGAGCGGCGCGTCGGGCGATTGAGGATCACGCCGACGTGGCCGCCGTTGGCGGTCGGCGAGGCGATGAGGACGGTCTGGCGGTACTCCGGATCGCGCAGCGCCGGCGCCGCGACCAGGAAGACGGCGCCGTCGGTCGAGGGCGTCTGGCCCTGCGCCCACGTCGTCGAGGCGACGAGGGCGAGGAGCGTGGCGGCGAGCAGGCGGGGCCAGAGTGTCATCGGTTCATCCTCGGAAGCGGCGCGGCAACGACCCTATTCTAGCGAGGTGACGGGGGCGTGGCGGAAACAGCTCACCAGGTGATCGTTCGCCATGCCCACCGCCTGCATGAAAGCGTAGCAAATTGTGGAGCCGACGAAGCGAAATCCTGCGCGCCGGAGGTCGTTTGCCATGGAATCGGAGATCGCGGTGCGGGCCGGTACCTGATCTACGCGCCGCCAGCGGTTCCGGATGGGGCGGCCGTCCACGAACCGCCAGAGATAGGCGTCCAGGCTGCCGTAGCGCTCGCGCACCGCGAGCGCGGACCGCGCATTCTGCACCGCCGCCTCGATTTTCAGGCGGTTACGGACGATTCCCGCGTCGGCGAGAAGGGCGGTTTTCTTGCGCGTCCCGTAGCGCGCGATGCGCTCGGGGTCGAAGCCGTCGAACGCCCGGCGGTAGTTCGCGCGCTTGTTGAGGATCGTCGACCAGGACAGGCCGGCCTGCGCGCCTTCCAGGATCAGGAACTCGAAGAGCGTGCGGTCGTCGTGCACGGGCACTCCCCACTCCTCGTCGTGGTAGCGCACGTAGAGCTCGCTGCCGAGGCACCAGGCGCACCGCTTTCGTGCGTCCGGCTTCCAAGCCGGAGGGCGGGCCGCCCCCGGCATCAGAAGAACGCCTGAATCCCGGTTTGTGCCCTGCCGAGGATCGTCAACGACGCAAGGGGATACATCCCCTTGCGATCCCCTAGGTCAGCCGGGCGCGCGAGCATCTCAGAAAAACGCCTGTATTCCGGTCTGCGCCCGACCCAGGATCAACGCATGGACGTCATGCGTGCCTTCGTAGGTGTTGACGACCTCGAGGTTCACGAGGTGCCGCGCCACGCCGAACTCGTCGGAGATTCCGTTGCCGCCCATCATGTCGCGCGCCAGACGCGCGATGTCGAGCGACTTGCCGCACGAGTTGCGCTTCATGATCGAGGTGATCTCCACCGCGGCGGTGCCCTCGTCCTTCATTCGCCCGAGTCGCAGGCACCCCTGCAGCCCGAGCGTGATCTCGGTCTGCATGTCGGCAAGCTTCTTCTGGATGAGCTGGTTCGCGGCGAGGGGACGACCGAACTGCTTGCGGTCGAGCACGTACTGGCGCGCGCGGTGCCAGCAGTCCTCGGCCGCGCCGAGCGCGCCCCAGGCGATGCCGTAGCGCGCGGAGTTGAGACAGGTGAAGGGGCCCTTCAGGCCGCGCACCTCGGGGAAGGCGTTCTCCTCGGGGCAGAACACCTCGTCCATCACGATCTCGCCGGTGATCGAGGCGCGCAGCCCCACCTTGCCGTGAATCGCCGGCGCGGACAGGCCCTTGGCGCCCTTCTCGAGGACGAAGCCGCGGATGTCGCCCGCGTCGTCCTTCGCCCAGACCACGAACACGTCGGCGATCGGCGAGTTCGAGATCCACATCTTCGTGCCGCTCAAGCTGTAGCCGCCCGGCACCTTCTTCGCGCGCGTGACCATGCTCGCCGGGTCGGAGCCGTGATTGGGCTCGGTCAGGCCGAAGCAGCCGATCCACTCGCCGGTCGCCAGCTTCGGCAGGTACTTCTGGCGCTGCGCCTGCGTGCCGAATTCGTGGATCGGCACCATGACGAGCGAGCTCTGCACGCTCATCATCGAGCGGTAGCCGGAGTCGACGCGCTCGACTTCGCGCGCGATCAGGCCGTACGACACGTAGCCGAGGCCGGGCCCGCCGTACTCCGCCGGGATCGTGGGGCCGAGCAGGCCGAGCGCGCCCATCTCGCGGAAGATCGTCGGATCGGTGCGCTCGTGGCGGAATGCTTCAAGGACGCGCGGCGCGAGCTTCTCCTGGCAGTACGCGGCAGCCGCCTCCCGCACCATGCGCTCGTCCTCGCCGAGCTGGTCGTTGAGCAGCAGCGGGTCGTCCCAGACGAACTGGGCCTTGCGGACCTTGGCCTTGAGCGGGGCGTTCATGCGGCGTCTCCTTGCGGGAGGGTCAGTTCTCGGGCGTGAGCAATGATAGTCCAAGCCATGCGCGGCGCTTCAGCCACGGGCTCGGGCGGTAGCGCGGGTCGCCGTAGAAGGACTGCAGGCGCTCGAGGATCTC
Source organism: uncultured beta proteobacterium (assembly GCA_963716855.1). Lineage (GTDB taxonomy): Bacteria > Pseudomonadota > Gammaproteobacteria > Burkholderiales > SG8-39 > JAGVSZ01. Next base: position 216,409 of record CAVQUV010000002.1, read on the forward strand.
GAGCACGCGGGCCGGGCCGATCGCGTCGCCCCAGGCGAGGGGCCCGAGCGGATAGCCGAGCCCGAGGGTCACGGCGAGGTCGAGATCCTGCGGCGAGCAGATGCGCTGCTGCGCGATGTCGCAGCCGATGTTGACGATGTGCGCCACCACGCGTTGCGCGATAAAGCCCGCGCTGTCGTGGATCGCCGACACCGGGACGCCGTCCCGGGCGAGCAGGGCGTGCGCGGCGTCGCGCATCGCCGGCAGGGTGGCGGGCGTCGCCATGATCGTGCGGCGCTTGTCGAGGCCGAACAGGCCGTCCACCGCGACCGTGCGCGTGGCGTCGATGCGTTCCGCGATGGCGGCGCTCGTTGCATCCAATCCGAGCGGCGCGACCAGGCACAGCGAATCGGGGCCCGGGCGATCGCCGTGATCGAGCTGGGCGCCGAGCGTCGCGACCGTCGCCGCGAGCCGGTCGTGCAGGCCGTGTCGCGCGACCCAGACTTTCGGGATCGGCACGTCCGGCACGGGCGCGACCGGCATCGGCTGCGCGCGACCGGCGACGTACTCGTAGAACCCGCGGTTATCCGATTTGCGCCCGAGCCGCCCGGCGACGACGCGCTGCGCCGTGATCGGCGAGGGGCGATAGCGCGGTTCCTGGTAGTACTGGTCGTAGATCGATTCCATCACCGGGTGCGAGACGTCCAGTCCGGTGAGGTCCATCAGCTCGAACGGGCCCATGCGGAAGCCCGCCTGGTCGCGGAGACAGCGGTCGATCTCCCAGAACGGGGCGACGCCCTCGCGCAGGCACGCGAGCGCCTCCGTGCCGAAGCCGCGGCCCGCATGGTTGACGATGAACCCCGGCGTGTCCTGCGCGCGCACCGGCGTGTGACCCATGCGCCGCGCGAGCGCGACCAGCGCGTCGCCGACCCACGGCGCGGTCAGCAGGCCGTCGACCACCTCGACGACCTTCATGAGCGGCACCGGGTTGAAGAAATGGAAGCCGCCGACGCGGTCGGGATGCTTGCACGCCGCGGCGATCGCGGTGACCTGCAGCGACGAGGTGTTGGTGGCGAGCACGCAGTCGGGCGCGACGAACCCCTCGAGGTGCTGGAACAGCTCGCATTTCGCATCGAGCCGCTCGACGATCGCTTCGATCACGACCTGGCACTTCGCGAGATGCCCGAGCCCGTGCCCGACCTCGAGCAGACCGGCGGCGCGGGTCGCCGCGTCCGCGGGCACCTTGCCCTTGTCCGCGAGCTTTGCGATCGTGCCGACGACGTAGTCCTGCGCCGCGGATGCCGCGTCGGCGCGGCTGTCGTAGAGCACGACGTGGACGCCGGCCTGCGCCGCGATCTGCGCGATGCCGCGTCCCATCACGCCGGTGCCGACGATGCCGATGGCGAGATCCTGGCGCTGCGGGTCGAGGGGCATGTGCGCGATCTGGAGGAGAGCCGCAGGCGCCGATTGTAGCCCGCCGCAAGCGCGTGCCGATTGACGCCCCTTAAGGATTTCGGCAATCTCTCTCCGGAGTACGCGCCGGCGAGGAGAGGTCGCCCGACGGCCCGGCGCGCCGCCGCGTGCGGCGCGCTCAGGACCGGCGCGGAAGAGTCATTCCATAGGAGGGCGACCGATGTATAAGCGCATTCTCATGGCGTACAACGGTACGCGCGAGGGCAAGGCAGCGCTGCTCGCCTGCACCGAGATCGCGGCGTTCGAGCGGGCCGAGACCCACCTGCTCGCGGTCGCGAGCATGCCGTCCAGCATGTTCCTCACCGAGGGGTTCCTGCCCGAGGAGCTCATCGAGGAGGAGAAGAAGCGCATGCAGGACGTCCTCGGCGAAGGGCTCGCGGCGCTCAAGGAGCGCGGCTATGCGGTCGAGGGCCACCTCGCGGTCGGGGAACCCGTGGAGGAGATCTGCCGGCTCGCGTCCGAGGTCAAGTGCGACCTGATCGTGGTCGGCCACAAGCAGAAGCAGTCGTTCGCCGCGCGCTGGTGGCGCGGGTCGGTGGGCGCCACGCTGCTCGACTACGCGCCCTGCAGCGTCCTCGTCGCGATGGGCGCTTGAGCGGGGGCGGCGCGCGCGCCCGGCTCGCGCCGCCGCTCGAGCCGCCGCCGCGCGTCGATGATCTCGCGCCGCGCGGCGCGGTGCGGCATCCCGACGCGATCGCGGTGATCGCGCCCGACGGCGCGCTCACCTATCGCGAGTTCGCGGCTGCCGTCGACAGCGCTGCAGCGCTGCTCCGAGAACTCGAGGTGCGCGGAGGCGACCGCGTACTGGTCGTCAACGAGAACTGCGCGGCGGCGCTCCTCCTGGCGCTGGCGACGACCCGCATCGCGGCCTGGCCGGTCCTGGTGAACGCGCGGCTCTCCGCCCGGGAGATCGAGGCGATCACCGCGCATTGCACGCCGCGGCGGATGCTCTTCACCACCGCGGCTTCGCGCGACGCGGCGTCGCATGCGGAGCGTGCCGGCGCGGCGGCGCTGGCGTTGCAGGGCGTCGCCGACATTGCGGCCGCCCCGGTCGACGGGGCCGCCGTCGCGGAGCCGGTCGAGGACGATCCCGCGCGCCAGGTCGCGGCGCTGGTCTACACCACCGGAACCACGGGCGCGCCGAAGGGCGTCATGCTTTCCCACCGGAACCTGCTGTTCGCCGCGGTCTCCGGTGCGACGCTCCGGCGACTCGGCCCCGACGATCGCGTCTACGTGGCGCTGCCGATCTCGCACATCTTCGGCCTCGCGTCGGGCTGCATGGGGAGCCTGCTCGCCGGCGCGGCGCTGCATCTCGTTCCGCGCTTCACCCCCGAGGGCCTCGCCGACGCGCTCGAGCACGACGGCATCACGGTGCTGCCGGGAGTGCCGGCGATGTACACGCGGCTGCTCGAGCACGCGCGGCGCACCGGCCGCGCGATCCGCGCGCCGCGGCTGAGGTTCGCGTACGCGGGCGGCGCGCCGCTCGATCCAGCGCTGAAGGTCGAGGTGGAGGGCGTGCTCCGGCAGCCGCTGCACAACGGCTATGGCCTGACCGAAACCTCGCCGACCATCTCGTCAACCCGCATCGAGGCGCCGCGTACCGATCTCTCGGTCGGTCCGCCCGTCCCGGGAATCGAGCTGCGCCTCGTCGGCGCCGATGCTCGCGTGGTGCCGGGCGGCGAGGTTGGCGAGCTGCACGTGCGCGGACCGAATGTCATGCTCGGCTACCACCGCGATCCGGATCTGACCGCGCAGGTGATCGATCGCGAAGGCTGGTTCAACACGGGTGATCTCGCGCGGCAGGACGGCGACGGGAGTCTCTTCATCGTCGGACGGACGAAGGAGCTGATCATCCGCTCCGGCTTCAACGTCTATCCCGCCGAAGTCGAAGGCGTGCTCGGCCAGCATCCGGCCGTCGCACAGTCCGCGGTGGTGGGGCGCACGGTGCCTGGCAACGAGGAGGTGGTCGCGTTCGTCGAGCTGCGCGCCGGCGCCGCCGCGGCGCCGGCGGAGCTGCACGCTTTCGCCGCCGCGCGACTCGCGCCCTACAAAGTGCCCGCCGAGATCGTCGTGATGTCCGCGCTGCCGGCGTCGGCCACCGGCAAGGTGCTGAAGGCGAAACTGCGCGAACTGGCGCAGGCGGGCACGGAGGCTGGATCCCGGCTTGCGCCGGGATGACGGTTCAGCTCGTCACTCCGGCGAAAGCCGGAGTCCAGGCAAGGGCCTGGCGTACTGCGAAATGCGCCGCTGGATCCCGGCTTGCGCCGGGATGACGGTTTAGCTCGTCACTCCGGCGAAAGCCGGAGTCCAGGCGAGGGCCGGCGTACTGCGAAATGCGCCGCTGGATCCCGGCTTGCGCCGGGATGACGGTTTAGCTCGTCACTCCGGCGAAAGCCGGAGTCCAGGCGAGGGCCGGCGTACTGCGAAATGCGCCGCTGGATTCCGGCTTGCGCCGGGATGACGGTTTAGCTCGTCACTCCGGCGAAAGCCGGAGTCCAGGCGAGGGCCGGCGTACTGCGAAATGCGCTGCTGGATCCCGGCTTGCGCCGGGATGACCTGCGACGCGCGGCAGTTGCCGCGCTCTCGCAGGTCACTTGACCGCGAAGTCGGCGCGCGTCGGCTTGCCCTTGTCCTTGATGCCCTCGGCCGTGAGCTTCGGGGCGACGATGAACACGCGCTCGGCCGGCACCTTGCCTTCCGTGACGATCCATTCCTTCGCGACCTGCGCGCGCGCGTTGGCAAGCACGCGGAGGTCCTCGTCGGTGACCTGAGCATTCGTGAGCATCAGGGTCTCCATCTCCGGCACCGGCAGGTCCTTGGCGATCCCGATCATGTTGCGCGGCTTCGGGAATTTCTCGTCGCCATATGCGCGGCGCAGGTACTTCTCGTACTCCGCGCTCTCCACGGTGACGGCGTCGGCCGAGGCGGGCGCCTTGCCTTCGCGCCGTAGATCGTCGAACTTCTGCGCCTTTACCTTGCGCTCTATCGACGTGCGCTTGAGCCCCTCCCGGTCGACCCCGGGGTCGACACGACCCGCGACGTCGAGCTTCAACCCGGGGCGCTCGGTCAGGGCTTTGGTGAGGTTCTTGAGCTTGCCGACGTCCTCGCCGTCGAGCGCGGCCGACCCGGGCGCGAACTCGAGGTACGCGAGCTCCTCGCCGCCTCCGAACGCCGCGCCGAGCAGCGCGAAGGGCGCGGTGACCGCCTTGACGATGAGGTTGCCGATCACCTGGAAGACGATCCCGATGACGCTGAACTGCGGGTCGTCGAGCGAGCCGGAGATCGGCAGGTTCACGTCGATCACGCCGTTGCGGTCCTTGAGCAGCGCGACCGCGAGCGTGACCGGAAGCTTCGTGGCGGTGGGGCTCTCGACCTTCTCGCCGAAGGTGAGCTGGTCGAGGTAGATGTTGTTCTCCGCCGCGAGCTTGCGGTTCTCGACGTGGTACTTCACGGTCACCGAGAGCTTGCCGCGCTCGATGCCGTAGCCGGCGTACTTGATCGAGTAGGGCGACATCGGCGGCAGCTCGATGTCCTTGGCGCTCGCCTTGATGTCGAGGAAGAGGTCGGCGGCGAGCGCGTTCACGCGCCCGACGATCTCGACCGGCGCGGCATTGTCGATCTTCGCGCGCAGCTCCACGTCCCCCGCCTTCTCGGGCGTCATCTCGGTCACCGCACCGCCCACGCCGGTCAGGTTCGCGGTGTAGTTCGGCTTGATGAAGAAGTCGCTGAGGTTGACGTTGCCGCCCTGCAGCGTGATCTTGCCGATGCGGATGTTCGACGGGAGCCCCGCGATGGCGGGCTGCGCGGCCGGCGGCTTGTCGCCGGCGGCCGGCGCCGCAGGCTTGGGAGCGGGCGCCTCGGGCTTCGCCGCGGGCGCGTCGGCGGGCGCGGGCGCGCCGGGCGGCCGCGCGAGGTCCTGCAGATTCAACCGTCCTTCCGCCGAGAGGATGATGCGCGCGTAGAAGTCGGCGAGCGCGATCTCGTCGAGCGCGACCTTCAGCGGCTCGAGGTTGAAGTCGATCGCGCCGAGCGAGAGCGACTTCCACTTCACGAGGTCCTGCGTGGTCGGCTTGTCCACCGAAGCGAAGTCGGTGAGGCCGAAGTCGCCCTTGTACGATGCCTTGATCGCGCCGCCCGCGGGCATCTCGAACGCGGCCACGCCCTTCGCCGACACGGCGCCCGAGGTGATCGCGAGGTTGACCTTGTCGTCGATGTAGCGCTGCGCCGGCGTGATGGCGATGGTCCGTGCGTCGACCCGCAGGCTGCCCGACAGCGGGTCGAGCGTGAGCGGGCCGCTTGCCGCGAGCGTCCCGGTCTTGTCGATCGTGGCCCGGAGGTTGACGGTGCCGCGCTGGCCCTTCGCGGTCGACAGCTTCTCCGCCTTCAGCTGGATCGGCGCGACGCTGATCCGCAGCGGGTCGCCGATGGCGAGATCCTCGAGCGCGACCGAGCCGCGCTCGAGCGAGAGCTCGCCAAGGTCGATACGCCACGGCTGCGCAGCCGGTGTGGCCGCCGCCGGCGCGCGTCCCGGCTTTTGCGGGGCTTCGGTCTTGCCGGCGCGCGCGATGCGCTCGACGTTCAGCCTGCCGTCCTTCTCGCGGCGCAGGGTCGCGGCGGCCTCGCGCACGGCGATCTGCCCGAGGTTCGCGGTCTGCGCGGCGAGATCGGCGCCCGCGCCCTTGACTTCGACCGACGCGATGCGGAGGAGGGGCTCCTTCTCCCCCGGCAGGCGGGCCCGGAAGCTCTTCAGCGCGAGCGCGAGGTCGGAGACCTTGAGGTCGTGCTTCTCCATCGCCAAATCCGAAGCCCACTTGAAGGCGAGACCGAGATCGACCTGGCCGTCCTCGACCTCGAGGTCGGCCGCCTGCTTGACGTAGGGCTGATAGCGCTTGAGCTGGACGCCGGCGACGTCGACCCGGCCGTCGACGGTCGGCGGGTCGGCGACCACGCCAGCCGCGAGCTTCACCGTTTCGGCGGCATCGGTGCGCACCGACACGTTCCACTCGGAGCGCTTGCCTTTCCCGCTGTCGATGTCGCGCGCTTCGACTTGCAGCGCCTCGAGGGTCGTCTCGAACGCCGGTGCGGTGGTCTCGTCGGTAAACCGCACCTTGCCGGACTTGAGCGCGAGGAGGGCAACTTTGAGCGGCACCGCGGCCGCGCCCGTTTCTCTGCGTGCCTCGCGCTGCGATTCCGCGCCGGCCGCGGCGACCCCGCCGATCCGCTCGAGGTTGATCGCACCGGACTTGTCGCGCCGCACGTGGACGTCCGGCGCCTCGAGCTCGATCGCCTTCAGGTCGACGGCCGGCGCGAGCGCATCGACCTCGTTGATCTCGATCCCGAGACGCTGCCAGGCGAGCGTGGGCCGATCCTCGAGGTCGAGCACGTTCACTTGCTTCACCGCGGTCGCGCCGCGCACCTTGATTCTCGGCGACTTGCCGTCGGGCTGCTCGAACGCGACGACGAGCCGGGTGTCGAGCAGGGCCGATTTCACCTTGCCGCGCAGCTTGAAGGGCAGGTAGTCGACCAGCCGCGTGAGGTCGAAGTCATCGAGGTTGACGTCCACGGTGGTCACGTGGGACTCGTGGAAAGGCTGGGTCTCGCCTTTCACGCCGAGCGGCGCGCCGTTCACTTTCGCGGCCAGCTCGGGCGCGACCTTCACCTCGACGTCCGCCGGCAGGCTGGAGACGAACGGAATCCCGATCCGCAGGTCCGCGATCTCGTGCTTCTCCTTCTCCGCGCGGTCGTCGAAGTCGATGCGGCCGTCCAGGAGCTGGATGTTGAAGACGGCGAACTTCGGCGGCGGGCCCTCGCTCTTCGGCCGCGCGAGCGCCTCGTCGACGAGGTCCTGGAAGTTGTAGGTCCGGTCGGCGTTGCGCACCACGCGGACGTGCGGCTTGGTGAGCTTCACCTCGTCGATGACCGGCGCGAGCCGGAAGATCGAGGTCCAGGCCGCGTTGACGTACAGCTCTTCGAACGTGACGAACAGCGCGTCGCCCGAGCGCTCGCGCGCGGCGAAGCCCCGCACCGTGACCGACGGCGCGAAGGGGTTCACGCGCACCGCCTCGACGGTGACCGTCCGGTGCAAGGCCTTGGACAGCTCCTGCTCGAGCTGCGATTTCACGATCGGCGGGAGGACGAGGAAGCCGATCAGTGCGAAGAGCGCGAGGAGGCCGAGGACCCACCAGAGGATCTTGCGGGCGCGCGGCGTTGTGGCGAGCCCGGCAACGCGCGTCGCGGCGGAGGACACGGAGGCGTTCATTTGAGGGCTTCTGGGAAAGCGGGGCTCGATAAGACTAGCAGGGACTCGACCCGAGCGTCACCGCGCGCGAATGGCGCACCGTGGGCCGTGGCAAGATGATGCGATGAGTTCGCTTCCGCGCGGCACGGACAAGCCGAAACAGGGTTTTGCGCCGCGCGTCGTCCCGCTCGGCGACGGGGCGGTGATGGCGGAGCTCGCCGACACGCTGGACCTCGACGCCAATGCGGCGGCGCACCGGATCGCCGCCGACGTGCGGCGGAACGCGCCCGAGTGGGTGGTGGACGTCATGCCGGCGCTCGTGACGGTGACGGTGCACTTCGCGGCGGAGACCGCGACCGACGCGGCCGCGCACCGGAACGGCGCCACGCGGCTCCTGCTGGAGGCGCTCGAGCGCGAAGGCGGCGAGCCCGCCGCGCCGCCGGGCCGGACGGTGGAAATCCCGGTCTGCTATGAGCTGCCGCACGCGCTGGATCTCGCGGAGGTCGCCGCGCTCACGGGACTCTCGGACGCCGCGGTGGTGCGCGCGCACGTCGAGTCCCGACATCGGGTGCTGATGATCGGCTTCGTTCCAGGCCATCCGTACATCGGCGGGCTCGACGCGCGGCTCGCCGTCCCGCGGCGCGCCAACCCCCGTCCACGCATGGAAGCCGGCTCCGTGGCGATCGCCAACGGGCAGACCGCCATCTATCCGTTCGTCACGCCCGGCGGCTGGAACGTCATCGGCCGTACGCCGCTCGCGCTCTTCGATCCCGGTCGCGAACGGCCGAGCCTGCTCGAGGCGGGCGACGCCGTCGTCTTCGTACCCATCTCGCCTGCCGAATTCGAGCGGCTCGCCGGGGGCCGCGGGCGATGACCGTAAAGGTGTTGCGGCCCGGGTCCCTCGCGACGCTGCAAGACCTCGGGCGCGGCGGGATGCAGCATCTCGGGATCGTCCCCGGCGGCGCGATGGACGCCGTGTCGCACCGGATCGCAAATGCGCTCGTCGGCAATCGCGCCGACGCCGCGACGCTCGAGCTCGCGATCTCGGGCCCCGAGCTGCTCTTCGAGCGCCGCGCGCTCGTCGCGCTGGCGGGCGCGCGGTTCGAGGCCTGGATCGACGGTGCGGTCTTTCCCGATGCGCGCCCGGTGCTGGTTCGCGCCGGGGCCCGGCTGCGCATCGGGCGAGCGACCGCGGGCGCGTTCGGCTATCTGGCGGTCGCCGGGGGCTTCGACCTGCCCGTCGTGCTCGGCAGCCGCAGCACCTATCTGCCCGGTGCGTTCGGCGGACTGGAAGGACGGCTTGTGTCTTCCGGCGCGTCGCTTCCGCTCGCAGCGGACGCGGAAGCCATTGCGACGGGGCGCTTCGCGCGCGCCGTCCGCAAGCGCGAGGAGGTCGCGCTCGCCGGCGGGGCGGCGCGCAGCGTTCGCTGGCTCGCGCCGGCGCTCACCGTGTCTGCCACCGATCCGGCGCTCGCTCGTGCCGTCGAGGGCGTCCACGCGGCGCTCTTCGCCGACGCGGCGCGGACCGCGTTCTTCGCCGTGCGCTGGCGCGTCGCGCCCGACTCCAACCGGATGGGGTACCGGCTTCTCGGACCGAGGCTCGATCTGGTCGCGCCGTCCGAGATCCTGTCGCAGGCCACGTGCCTCGGGACCGTGCAGGTCCCGGCGAACGGCCAGCCGATCGTGCTCATGTCGGATCACCAGACGACGGGCGGCTACCCTAAGATCGCGGAGGTGATCGCCGCCGATGCGCCGTCGCTCGCGCAGGTGCCGCCCGGCGGCGCGGTGCGGTTCGTGGCGGTGAAGCTCGACGAGGCGGACGCCGCGCGCGAGGTCCTCGCGCGACGGGTGAGCGAGCTGGTCGAGCGCATTCTCTGGGAGTTCGGCGATGAAGACGATTGATCTCAACTGCGACATGGGCGAGAGCTACGGCGCCTGGAAGATGGGCGACGATCGCGGGCTCATGCCGCTCATCTCGTCGGCCAACGTCGCATGCGGCTTCCATGCGGGCGATCCATCGACGATCCGCGCAACGGTCCGCCTCGCGGTCGACCACGGGGTCGCGGTGGGGGCGCACCCGTCGTTGCCCGACCTTCAGGGATTCGGCAGGCGGGCGATGCACATCAGCCCGCAGGAGTGCTACGACCTCGTGCTCTACCAGTCCGGCGCGGTCGAGGCATTCGCGCGGGCGGCGGGCGCCCGCCTGCATCACGTGAAGATCCACGGGATGCTCTACAACATGGCGGCGAAGGACGCCGGCCTGGCGGACGCGATCGTGCGTGCGACGCGCGACCTCGGCGGCGGCACGATCCTCTACGCGCTCTCCGGCAGCGCGATGATGGAGGCGGCAGTCGAAGCACGGCGTGCGCGCGGTCGGCGAGGTGTTCGGCGATCGCTCCTACCAGGCGGACGGCACGCTCACGCCCCGCGGCCAGCCGGGCGCGATGATCACCGAGGAAGCCGCGTCGGTCGCGCAGGTGCTGCTGATGGTGGAGCAGGGCAAGGTGCGGTCGCTCTCCGGCGTCGAGGTGCCGGTCGCGCCGGGGACGCTCTGCCTCCACGGCGACCAGCCGGGCGCGGTCAGGTTCGCGACGGCGCTGCGGGCCGCCCTCGCCGAACGGAAGATCGAGGTGCGGGCGCCGTAGCGCCTGCTGCCCGCCCGGAAACGCGAAGGGCCCCGTCGGGGCCCTTTGGCGTTGTGGTGGAGGCGGCGGGAATCGAACCCGCGTCCGAAAGTCCTCCGCAGTCAGGACTACATGCTTAGCCTGGTCGTTTGGATCTCGCCTCGCGCCCGCCGACCGGCAGGCTGACGCTCGGCCAGCCGCTTCGACGGATCCACCCGGCCAAGCGGCCAGACCGGGCGGAGAGGCTGATGTGAATGACGCTGCACCCCTCTCGGGGCCTAGCCCATCAGCAGGCTAGTGCAGCGTCTCGCCGGTGTTAGGCGGCGAGAGCGAAACGCTCGTCGTTGGCGTTTGTAGTGTTTCCAGTTGGATTAACGAGGTCGCTGGCCCTCGGCATGCCCTGCGCTGCTTCGAAACCCCCGTCGAGACCAGGTCGCCCCCAATGGACGTGTGCTGCGCACGGATTTCCCGCGGGTCGCAAGCGACCCGCGTACATGCATTATATGGGTGATCCCAGGTGGTTCAAGACTTCGAGCGGGTGATCGATGACCGCGTCGGCACCCCAGGCGTGCGGGTCGCCGTCCACGCCGAGATAGCCGTACGCGGCCGCGATGACCGGCATGCCCGCGGCGCGCGCGGCCTGGATGTCCCGCAGATCGTCGCCGACGTAAAGGCAACGGCCCGCCTCGACGCCGATGTGGCGCGCGGCGTGCAGGAGCGGGTCGGGGTGCGGCTTGGCGCGCGCAGTGGTGTCGCCGCCGACGATGCAGGCCGCGCGGTCGAGCAGGGCGAGGGCTTCGAGCAGCGGTCGCGTGAAGCGTTCGGCCTTGTTGGTCACCACACCCCAGCGCACCGCGCGCGCGTCGAGGCTCGCGAGAAGCTCCGCCATGCCCGCGAAGAGCTCGGTCTCGACGCAGATGCGCTCCGCGTAGAGGTCCAGAAACCGCGCCTTCAAGGACTCGTACTCGGCGTGGCCGGGATCGATGCCGAAGCCGACCCGCAGCATCCCGCGGGCGCCGCTCGAGGTGACGGGGCGCGCCGCGTCGACCGGCACCGGCGGCCGGCGTCGTTCGTCGAGCAGCGCGTTGAGCGCGCCCGCGAGGTCGGGCGCGGTGTCCGCGAGCGTTCCGTCGAGATCGAAGAGGACCGCGCGGATCGTCATTCCGGCCGGGTCGCGTGAACGATGTAGTTCACGTCGGTGTCGGGGCCGAGCGCATAGACCTTCGTCAGCGGGTTGTAGGTCATGCCGACGAGTCCGGCGACCTCCAATCCGGGCTCGCGACACCAGCGCGACAGCTCGGAGGGCTTGATGAATCGGGCGTAGTCGTGCGTTCCCCGGGGGAGCAGGCGCAGCACGTATTCGGCGCCGATGATGGCGAACAGGTAGGACTTCGAGTTGCGGTTGAGGGTCGCGAAGAATAGGTGTCCGCCCGGTCGCGCCAGCGCTGCACAGGCCCGGACAGTGCTCGCCGGATCCGGCACGTGCTCCAGCACTTCGAGGCAGGTCACGACGTCGTAGCTTCCGGGTTCGCGCGCCGCGAGGTCTTCCGCGGATACGGCTTCGTACTCGACCGACAGCTGCGACTCGAGGAGATGCAGCCGGGCAACCTTCAGCGGCTTGTCGGCGAGGTCGATCCCCTTCACTCGTGCGCCCGCGCGGGCCATGGCTTCGGCCAGGATGCCGCCGCCGCATCCGACGTCGAGGACGCGCTTGCCCGCGAGACGCGCCTTGCCGTCGATCCAGGCGAGGCGGAGCGGGTTGATCTGGTGGAGCGGCCGGAATTCGCCGTTCGGGTCCCACCAGCGGTGCGCGAGCTCGCTGAATTTCGCGAGCTCTTGCGGGTCAACGTTCGTCGTCGTTTGGGTCATCCTGCAACCGCTAGCTTAGCGCGGCAGGGCCTCCAAAACAAAAAGCCCCGCCGAAGCGGGGCTTTCTGCTGAAGCGCAGTCGTTACTTCTGGCGCGTGCCGACCACCTCGATCTCCACGCGGCGGTTCTTGGCGCGGCCGGCGGCGGTACGGTTGTCCGCGATCGGCTGGGACTTGCCCTTGCCTTCGGTGTAGATCCGGTTCGGCTCGATGCCCTTGCTGACCAGGTAGGCCTTCACGGCTTCGGCGCGGCGGACCGACAGCTTCTGGTTGTAGGCGTCACCACCGATCGAGTCCGTGTGACCGATCGCGATGATCACCTCCAGCGCAACGGTCTTCAGCTTGCCGACCAGGTCGTCGAGCTTCGCCTTGCCTTCGGGCTTCAGGATCGATTTGTCGAAGTCGAAGAAGACGTCAGCCGCGAAGGTGACCTTCTCGGTAACGGGCTTCGGCGGCGGCGGCGGCGCGGGCTTCGGAGCCGGCGGCGGGGCGACGACGGGCGCGGGCGGGGGCGGCGGCTCGCAGACCTGCTTCGGCAGCAGATCCTTGTCGCACTCGCAGTTCGCGATTGCCGGGGTCCAGTAGCCGGTGCGCCAGCAGAGGTTGTACGGGTCCTTGATGATCGCGTTGCGGGTGTCGGTCACGTAACCGGACGTGCCCTTGCCCTGCTGCGCGAACGCGGGAGCAGCGACCAGGCCGATCACGACGGCGGACGCAGCGATGAGTGTCGTCTGTTTGAACATTCGTTCCCCTTCCAGATGAAATCGAGCCTTGTTTTTCGCTGCCGGCCTTCACGCGGCGTGCCGGCGCTCAATCGGCACCGTACAGCGTGGAACTATGCCACAAACCGCGAAAGTCAACACGCCGGTGTGGCGTCGACGCGACACCGGGTTGATTCTGGATCGCGGGCGGTCGGCCGGGAAAAGAAAGAGCCCCGCCGCGGCGGGGCTCTCGATGACGCAGGAGGGCGGGGTTACTGGGTCCGCGTGCCCACGACTTCCACCTCGACACGCCGGTTGGGCGCGAGGCACTGGATCAGCTCCTGCTGATTCCTCACCTCGGACTTCGGCCCCGGGGCCGGGCACTGCTTCACCGGCTGCGTCTTGCCCTTGCCCTCGGTGTAGATCCGGTTCGGCTCGATGCCCTTGCTGACCAGGTACGCCTTCACGGCTTCGGCGCGTCGGACCGACAGCTTTTGGTTGTACGCATCGCCGCCGATGCGGTCGGTGTGGCCGATTGCGATGATCACCTCGAGGGCGACCCCCTTCACCTTGCTGACCAGATCGTCGAGCTTGGCCTTGCCTTCAGGCTTGAGGACCGCTTTGTCGAAGTCAAACAGCAGGTCGGCCGCGAAGGTGACCTTCTGGGTCGTGGGCTTGGGCGCGGGCTTGGCGGCCGGAGGCGGCGGCGGCGGAGCGGCCGCGGGGGCCGGCGGGGGCGGCGGCTCGCAGACCTGCTTCGGGAGCAGATCCTTGTCGCATTCGCAGTTGGCGATCGCCGGGGTCCAGTAGCCGGTGCGCCAGCAGAGGTTGTACGGGTCCTTGACGATCGCGTTGCGGGTGTCGGTCACGTAACCCGACGTGCCCTTGCCCTGCTGCGCGAACGCGGGAGCAGCGACCAGGCCGAGCGCGACCAGCGACCCGGCGAGAAGCGCAAGTGGTTTGAACATCGAATCCCCTTTCCTGAGAATTGGCGCTCGCCGCAAGACGAGTCGTCCCTGAGACCGCAATGAGTCAAGCTTCTTATTTGCGTAGGGAATTCTGCCACAACGCGGTGCGCTTTTCCAACATTCGGGGGTCGATTTGCTGGAGGACGCGATCCTCCAACAGCGCGCGGCCCCCGACCCAAACGTGGGTGACGTGCTCCCGCCCACAGGCGTAGACCAGGTGTGAAACCGGGTCGTAACAGGGCTGCGTTTCGGGTTGCCCCAGCGTGACCGCGCACAGATCGGCCGACATGCCGGGCGCAATCGTTCCGATCCGCGACTCCAGGCCGAGCGCGCGGGCGCCGCCGAGGGTCGCGCAGCGCAGCGCAACGTGTGCGGGCAAGGCGTCGGCCCGCCCTGCGACCGCTTTCGCCAGCAGCGCCGCGGTGCGCATCTCCATGGAACATGTCGAGGCGGTTGTTGCTCGCCGCACCGTCGGTCCCGATCCCGACGTTGACGCCCGCCGCCAGCAGGCCGGCGATGGGAGCGAACCCGCTCGCGAGCTTCAGGTTCGACGACGGGCAGTGCGCGACGGAGCAGCCGTTGCGGGCCAGGGTGGCGATCTCCGCCGGGTCGAGGTGAATCGCGTGGACGCCGATCAGCCGCGGGCTGGCGAGCCCGAGGGCCTCGAGGCGTTCGAGCGGGCGCTTCCCGTGGACCTCGATGCTTTCGCGGACTTCCTCCGCGGTCTCGTGGAGGTGGATGTGGACCGGCAGATCGAGTTCCTCGGCGAGGACTGCGATCCGCGCGAACGTCCGGTCGGACACCGTGTACGGCGCGTGCGGCGCGATGCAGAACGAGAGCCGTTCCTCCGCCCCGAGGCGGTCGCGCAGCGCCAGCCCTTTCGCGAGGTAGTCGTCCGCGTCGGACGCGTAGGCGCTCGGGAACTCGACCGCGATCAGCCCGATGCCGGCCCGCATGCCGCTGTCGATGCAGGCGCGCGCGGCAGCCTCCGGGAAGAAATACATGTCGTTGAAGAAGGTGACCCCGCCGCGCAGCATCTCCGCACACGCGAGCAGCGTGCCGTCATAGACGAACTCGGGCGACACGTGCTCAAGTTCGACCGGCCAGACGTGATCCTTGAGCCACTCCATCAGCGGCCGGTCGTCGGCGAGGCCGCGCATCAGGCTCATCGCCGCATGCGTGTGCAGGTTCACCAGGCCCGGGATCAGGACGTGCTCGCGCAGCGTGACGCGCTGGGCCGTCGAGTAGGCGCGGGTGGCCTCCGGTGAGGGCAGTACCGCGGCAATGCGTCCGGCGCGGACGACGACGCTGTGATCTTCGAGGACCACGCCGTCGGGCTCGACCGGTACGACCCAGCGCGCGTCGATGACGAGGTCGGCGGCGGCGGGCGGGTTGGCCATCGGAGCGTGCGGATACTACCGCATCCGTTCTCGAAGCCCGCGATTTCGCGGCTCGCGAACCTTGGACCGTGAAGGTCCTGGATGCTAAAATTCCACGCTTTGCACGGGCTCGATTGCGCCCGGCCGTCACCCGAAAAACAAGCCCCGCCTGAATGGAACAGTTCGCCAAGGAAACGCTTCCGGTAAGCCTCGAAGAGGAGATGCGGCGCTCGTACCTCGACTACGCGATGAGCGTGATCGTCGGCCGGGCGCTCCCCGACGTGCGCGACGGCCTTAAGCCGGTGCATCGCCGGGTCCTGTTCGCGATGCAGGAGGCGAACACCGTCTGGAACCGGCCGTACGTGAAGTGCGCCCGCGTGGTCGGCGAGGTGATGGGCAAGTACCACCCGCACGGCGACACCGCCATCTACGACACGCTGGTGCGGATGGCGCAGGACTTCTCGATGCGCTACCCGCTCGTCGACGGCCAGGGCAACTTCGGGTCGGTCGACGGCGACAACCCCGCGGCGATGCGCTACACCGAGTGCCGCCTCGACCGCATCACCTCGGAGCTGCTCGCCGACATCGATAGCGAGACGGTCGACTTCGTCCCGAACTACGACGGCAAGGAGCAGGAGCCGACCGTCCTGCCGACGCGGCTGCCGAACCTGCTCGTCAACGGCTCCTCGGGAATCGCGGTCGGGATGGCGACCAACATCCCGCCGCACAACCTCGGCGAGACGGTCGATGCGTGCCTCGCGCTGCTCGCGCAGCCCGACATCGCGATCGAGGAGCTGATCAAGCTGATGCCGGCGCCCGATTTCCCGACCGCGGGGTTGATCTACGGGCTCGCCGGCGTGCACGAGGGCTACCGCACCGGTCGCGGGCGCGTCGTCATCCGCGCGCGCACTCACTTCGAGGACATCGCCGGCGGCCAGCGGCAGGCGATCATCGTCGACGAGCTGCCGTACCAGGTGAACAAGCGGGTGCTGCAGGAGAAGATCGCCGAGTACGTGCACGAGAAGCGCATGGAGGGCATCTCCGACATCCGCGACGAGTCGGACAAGTCCGGGATGCGCGTGGTGATCGAGCTGAAACGCGGCGAGATTCCCGAGGTCGTCCTTAACAACCTCTACAAGCAGACCCAGCTGCAGGACAGCTTCGGCATCAACATGGTCGCGCTGCTCGACGGCCAGCCGAAGCTCCTCAACCTGAGGCAGATGCTCGCCGCCTTCCTCGCGCACCGGCGCGAGGTGGTGACCCGGCGGACGGCCTACGACCTGCGCAAGGCGCGCGAGAAGGCGCACCTGCAGGAAGGCCTCGCGGTCGCGCTTTCGAACGTCGACGAGATCATCGCGCTCATCAAGGCGGCACGCACTCCGGCCGATGCCAAGCAGGGCCTGATGGGGAAGAGCTGGCCGTCGCAGCTCGTGACCGAGATGCTCGAGCGCGCGCCCGAAGGCGCCACGCAGCCCGAGGACCTCGGCCCGAACTTCGGCCTGACCGCTGACGGGTACCGGCTCTCCGATCCCCAGGCGCAGCGCATCCTCGAGATGCAGCTCCAGCGGCTCACCGGCCTCGAGCAGGAGAAGATCCTCTCCGACTACAAGGAGCTGCTCGAGATCATCTCGGACCTGCTCGACATCCTGTCCAAACCGACTCGGATCACCGCGATCATCGGCGCGGAGCTCGCGGCCATCAAGGCGCAGTACGCCGACAAGCGCCGGAGCGAGATCGTGCTCAATGCCGAGGACATCGCCGTCGAGGATCTGATCGCGCCTCAGGACGTCGTGGTGACGTTCTCGCACGCGGGCTACATCAAGGCGCAGCCGGTGGCGGACTACCGCGCGCAGCGCCGCGGCGGGCGCGGCAGGCAGGCGGCCTCGATGCGCGAGGACGACTTCATCGAGCGCCTGTTCATCGCGCACACCCACGACTACATCCTGTGTTTCTCGAACCGCGGCCAGGTGTACTGGCTCAAGGGCTATGAGGTGCCGGCCGGGACGAGCTCGAGCCGCGGCAAGCCGATCGTCAACCTCTTTCCGCTCGCCGAGAGCGAGCGGATCAGCGCGGTCCTGCCGGTCAAGACGTTCGACGAGAACCACTACGTCTTCATGGCGACCGCCAGCGGGACCGTGAAGAAATCCCCGCTCTCGGATTTTTCGCGGCCGCGCGAAAAAGGGATCATCGCGGTCGACCTGGAGGAAGGCGACTACCTGGTCGGGGCGGCGATCACCGACGGGCGCTGCGACGTGATGCTGTTCTCCGACGACGGCAAGGCGGTGCGGTTCGCCGAGGACGACGTGCGGCCGATGGGGCGCGTCGCGCGCGGGGTGCGCGGGATGAAGCTCGGCGAAGGCAGCCGCGTGATCTCCATGGTGGTCGCCGACGCGGAATCGAAGAGCGTGCTGACCGCGACCGAGAACGGCTACGGCAAGCGCACCGCGATCGCGGAGTACCCGCGCTACGGCCGCGGCACCCAGGGGGTGATCGCGATCCAGACGAGCGAGCGCAACGGCAAGGTGGTGAGCGCCGCGCTCGTGGACGAGAAGGACGAGATCGTGCTGGTGTCCACCGGCGGGGTCCTGATCCGCACCAAGGTCGACCAGATTCGCGAGATGGGCCGGTCGACCCAGGGCGTGAGCCTGATCAACCTCGACGCGGGTACCAAGCTCGCCGGGGTCGAGAAGATTGCCGAGCCCGAGGAGGAGAACGGCAACGGCAACGGCAACGGGAACGGCGACGGCGAGAGCGGCCACGAAGACGGCGAAGGGCTTCCAGCGTGAGAGTGTTCAATTTCAGCGCCGGGCCGGCGGTGCTTCCGGAGGCGGTCCTCCGGCAGGCGGCCGCCGAGATGCTCGACTGGCACGGCAGCGAGATGTCCGTGATGGAGATGAGCCATCGCGGCAAGGAGTTCATCGCCATCGCGGAGGAGGCGGAGGCGAGCCTCCGCGACCTGCTGGCGATCCCGGCGAACTACAAGGTCCTGTTCCTGCAGGGCGGTGCGACGCTGCAGTTCGCGATGGTCCCGATGAACCTGCTGCGCGGGAAGGGCTCGGCCGACTACGTCAACACCGGCGAGTGGTCGAAGAAGGCGATCAAGGAGGCGCAGAACTTCTGCAAGGTGAACGTCGCCGCGTCGGCGGAGGACGGGAGCTTCACCTATGTGCCCGAGCGAGCGCGCTGGAAGCTCGACCCGGATGCCGCGTACGTGCACGTGTGCACCAACGAGACGATCGGCGGGGTGGAGTTCTTCTGGGATCCCGACACCGGCACGGTGCCGCTGGTCGCCGACATGTCCTCGCACATCCTGTCGCGCCCGATCGATGTGGCGAAGTACGGCCTGATCTACGCCGGTGCGCAGAAGAACATCGGCCCCGCCGGCCTCACGATCGTGATCGTTCGCGACGATCTCCTCGGGCACGCGCCGAACGGCACGGCGGGCATGCTCGATTACAAGGTCCACGCCGACGCCCAGTCGATGTCGAACACCCCGCCCACCTACGCGATCTACATCGCGGGGCTGGTGTTCAAGTGGCTGCAGCAACTGGGCGGCCTCGAGGCGATGGAGCGCAGGAATGTCGCCAAGGCGCAGTTGCTCTACGACTATATCGGCGACTCGACGCTGTTCCGCAGCCCGGTGCGCGAGTCGGACCGGTCGCGCATGAACATTCCGTTCACGCTGCGCGACGCGTCGCTGGACGAGGCGTTTCTGAAGGGTGCGGAGGCGCGCGGTATGGTGCAGCTCAAGGGCCACCGCTCGGTCGGGGGCATGCGCGCTTCGATCTACAACGCGATGCCGATCGAGGGCGTGAAGTGCCTCGTCGAGTACATGAAAGAGTTCGAAGCGCAACATGGTTGAATGGTCGATGCCGGCATGCCGGAGACGCACACCTTCGACGCAGGCACTCGATGGTCAAGTGGCTGCTTCGCCCGCCGGAATCGGGGATCCGAAAGCGGGTGTGCCCCCTTTCGCGCCGCACGAGCGAACGAACGATGTCTAACCGCTTCGACATCCTCGTGCTGAACCAGATCTCGCAGGTCGGCCTGAAGCGGTTTCCGGCGGACCGCTACACGGTCGGCAAGGAGGCCGCGCGCCCGGACGCAATCCTCGTCCGCTCGGCGGACATGCACGCGCTGCCGATCCCGCGGTCGGTGCAGGCCATCGGCCGCGCGGGCGCCGGGACGAACAATATTCCGGTCGCGGAGATGACCAAGCGCGGCGCGCCGGTCTTCAACGCCCCCGGCGCGAACGCGAATGCGGTCAAGGAGCTCGTCCTCGCGGGCATGCTGATCGCCGCGCGCAACCTCGTGCCCGCGGTCCAGTTCGTCGCCGGACTGCGCGGCGACGACGATTCGATTGCGCGACAGGTCGAGGACGAGAAGAAGCGCTTCGCCGGCGTCGAGCTGCCCGGGCACACGCTCGGCGTGATCGGGCTCGGCAAGATCGGCAGCCTGGTGGCGGATGCCGCGATCCGGCTCGGCATGAACGTCCTCGGGTATGACCCGGAGATCACCGTCGATGCGGCCTGGAGCCTGCCCTCGCAGGTGCGGAAGGCCCATTCGATCGAGGAGGTGCTGAAGGGCAGCCACTTCGTCACGCTGCATGTGCCGTTGACGAAGGCGACGCGCGACCTCGTGAACGCCGAGCGTCTCGCGCAGGTGCGGCCCGGCGCCATCCTGCTCAACTTCTCGCGCGAGGGGATCGTCGACGACCAGGCCGTGGTCGAGGCGCTCGCCGCGCACCGCTTGAAGACCTACGTCACCGACTTCCCGACGGCGCGGCTCGCCGGTCAGCCGGGCGTCGTGGCGCTGCCCCATCTGGGCGCGTCGACGCGGGAGGCCGAGGACAACTCCGCGGTGATGGTCGTGGACCAGGTGCGCGAGTATCTCGAGCACGGCACGATCCGCAACGCGGTGAACTTCCCCGACGTCGTCATGCAGCGCGAGGCGCCGTTCCGCGTCGCGATCGCCAACGCGAACGTGCCGAACATGCTCGGCCAGATTTCCACCGCAATGGCGCGCGCCGGCCTGAACATCCACAACATGCTCAACAAGTCGAAGGGCGAGATGGCCTACACGCTCGTGGACGTGGACAGCCGCGTCCCGGAGGAGGCCATCGAGACGATCCGCCGCATCGACGGCGTGCTGGCAGTGCGCAATCTGCCTTCCTGACCCGGCCATGGACGACGACTCGATCGACAAGGGCATCGCCAAGCGCCGCGCCGGCATCGACCGGATCGACGGGGAGCTCGTGAAGCTGCTCTCCGAGCGCGCCCGGCTCGCGCAGGAGATCGGCAAGCTCAAGGGAGACGGGCCGGTCTACCGGCCGGAGCGCGAGGCTGAGGTGCTGCGTCGGGCCACGTCCGCGAACGCCGGCCCGCTCTCGAACGAATCGCTCGGTCGCGTCTTCGCGGAGATCGTCTCGTCGTGCCGCGCGCTGGAGCAGCGGCTGCGCATCGCCTACCTCGGGCCGTCCGGGACGTTCAGCGAGATGGCCGTCGACCGGCACTTCGGGCATTCCGTGGAGGGGGTGCCGCTGCCCTCGATCGACGAAGTGTTCCGCGAGGCGGAAACGGGCGCGACCCAGTTCGCCGTCGTGCCGGTGGAGAACTCGACCGAGGGGGCCGTGGGGCGCACGCTCGATCTTCTTCTGCAGACGCCGCTCGCGATCTGCGCGGAGGTCGTCCTGCGCGTGCACCAGAACCTGATGGCGAAGCGCGATTCGGCGGCCGGCGTGACGCGCGTCTACTCGCACGCCCAGTCGCTCGCCCAGTGCCACCAGTGGCTCGCGGCCAACCTGCCGCATGCCGAGCGCGTGCAGGTCGCCAGCAACGCGGAAGCGGCCCGACTCGCCGCGCAGGAGCCGACCGCCTGCGCGGTCGGTCCCGCGATCGCCGCCGAGCGGTACGGCCTGAACCTGCTCGCCGAGAACATCGAGGACGCGCCGAACAACCTCACGCGCTTCCTCGTGCTCGGCGGCCTCGAGACGACGCCCACCGGCAAGGACCTCACCTCGCTGGTGATGTCGGCGCCCAACCGCCCGGGTGCGGTGCACGCGCTCATCGCGCCGTTCGCCAGGCACGGCGTGAGCATGAGCCGCATCGAGTCGCGGCCGGCGCGGCTCGGCCGCTGGGAGTACACGTTCTACATCGATGTCGAGGGTCACCAGCGCGACCGCAACGTGGCGGACGCGCTCGCCGAGCTGAAGGGCCTCGCGCCGTTCCTGAAAGTCCTCGGCTCCTATCCTGCCGCCGCCCTATGAGCACCCCGGACGCCACCCTGACGCCCGCCGATCCGTGCGAGCGCGCGCCGGCGTACGTGCGCGCGATCGCGCCCTATCAGCCGGGCAAGCCGATCACCGAGCTCGCCCGGGAGATGGGGCTGGACGAGGCGCGCATCATCAAGCTCGCCTCGAACGAGAATCCGCTCGGGGTGTCGCCGCGCGCCCGCGCCGCCATCGAGGCGGCGCTGCCGGAGCTCGCGCGCTATCCCGACGGCTTCGACCTCGCGAAGGCGCTGTCGCGCAAGCTCGGCGTCGAAACGGACCGGATCGTCCTCGGCAACGGCTCCAACGACGTCCTCGAGATGGTCGGCGGGGCGTTCCTCGCGCCGGGCCGCTCGTCGGTGTACTCGCAGCACGCGTTCGCCGTGTACCCGCTGGCGACGCACTCCCGCGGCGCGCGCGGCATCGTCGTGCCGGCGAAGGCCTATGGCCACGACCTGCCGGCCATGCTGAAGGCGATCGAGCCCGAGACGCGCGTCGTGTTCGTCGCGAACCCGAACAATCCGACCGGCACGCTGCTGACCGGCGCCGAGATCGAAGCGTTCCTGCGCGCGGCGCCGACGGACGTCGTCGTGGTGATCGACGAGGCCTACAACGAGTACCTGCCGGCCGCGGCGCGCTACGACAGCCTGCAGTGGCTCGCGCGGCACCGCAATCTCGTCATCACGCGGACCTTCTCGAAGGCGTACGGGCTCGCCGGCCTGCGCGTCGGCTACGCCCTCTGCGATGCCTCGATCGCCGACCTGTTGAACCGGGTGCGGCAGCCCTTCAACGTGAACAACCTCGCGCTGGTCGCGGCGATCGCCGCGCTCGACGACGCGCCGTTCCTGCGCAAGAGCCACGACCTGAACCTGGCCGGGCTGGCGCAGCTCACGGACGGCTTCAAGCGCCTCGGGCTCGCCTGGATTCCCTCGTTCGCGAACTTCGTCAGCGTGGAGATCCCCCGCGAGGCGCGCGCGAGCCAGGCGGGCGTCGTGTACCAGAAGCTGCTGCGCGCCGGCGTCATCGTGCGGCCGGTCGGCGGGTACGCGCTCCCGGATCACCTGCGCGTGACCGTCGGACTGCCGGAGGAGAACGCGCGCTTCCTCGCGACGCTCGCCGACGCGCTTGGGAGGGCCTGAAAAGTGGCCACGGGGTGTCGCGAGGCAGCGCAGCTGGACGAGCGCGGACACGGTCGGCCACGTCTCACGTCGTCTCGAGCTCGCGAAGACATGTGCCGTCAGACGACAGTCGGCGCTTCAGTCGGGCAAGTCCTGACCCGTGCAACGGATCGACACGCTTGCGGTCATCGGCGTCGGACTGATCGGCGGTTCGTTCGCGCTCGCGCTCAAGGCCGCCGGCGCGGTGGGGCGGGTGATCGGCGTCGGGCGCGATCCCGCGAACATCCGTCGCGCGCTCGCGCTCGGCGCGATCGACACGGCGCAGCCCGATCCGGGGGCGGCGGTCGACGGCGCGGACTTCGTCCTGATCGCCACGCCGGTCGGCGCAATGGCGGCGCTCTTCGACCGGATCGCACCGCGCCTCGCGCCTGAAGCGGTCGTGACCGACGGCGGCAGCACGAAGTCGGACGTGATCGCCGCGGCGCGCGCCGCGTTGCGCGCGAAGATTCCCCAGTTCGTGCCGGCGCATCCGGTGGCCGGCTCCGACGAAAGCGGGGTCGCTGCAGCCTCGGCCGGGCTGTATCGCGGCCGCGAAGTCATCCTGACCCCGCTGGCCGAGAACCGCCCCGCGTCGATCGAGCGCGTGCGCGCGGCGTGGCAGGCGTGCGGCGCGCGCGTGACCGAGATGTCGTCGTCGGACCACGACGCCGTGCTTGCCGCGGTGAGCCACCTGCCGCACCTGCTCGCCTTCGCGCTCATGCGGGACATCGCGCAGCGCGCCGACTCGGGGAGCTTCCTCGCCCATGCCGGCAGCGGTTTCCGCGACTTCACCCGTCTCGCTGCGAGCAACGCCGAGATGTGGCGCGACGTCTGCATCGCCAATCGCGCCGCGCTGCTCGGGGAGCTGCGCCGCTACCAGGACGAGCTCGCGCGCCTCGGCGCCATGCTCGAGCAGGGCGACGCCGAGGGTCTGCAGCGCGCGCTCGAGGAGGCGCGTGCCGCGCGCCGGGCCTGGAGTGCGCAGCGCGGCGCACCGGACGGCGCCGACTGACCGCCCGATGGCGCAGGCCGCCGCGCGCCCGGACCACCTCGATCTCGCGCCCGTCGCGCGCGTCGCCGGCGCGATCACGCTGCCCGGCTCGAAGAGCATCTCCAACCGCACGCTGCTCCTCGCGGCGCTCGCGGACGGCGCGACCGCGATCGCGGGGCTGCTCGACGCCGACGACACGGCGCGCATGCTCGAGGCGCTCCGGGCGCTGGGGATCGCCTGGGAGGTCACGGGCGAGCACGGCGGCTACCGAGTGCACGGGTGCGCCGGCGTCGTGCCCGTCAAGCGCGCAGAGCTGTTCCTCGGGAATGCCGGCACCGCGTTCCGGCCGCTCACCGCGGTGCTCGCCCTGTCGGGCGGCACGTACCGGCTCGCGGGGGTGCCGCGCATGCACGAACGGCCGATCGGCGACCTCGTCGACGCGCTGCGCGCGCTCGGTGCCGAGATCCATTACCTCGGGAAGGACGGCTTCCCGCCGCTCGAGATCCGCCCGGCGCGGCTTGCGCCCGAGCCCGCGGTGGCGGTGCGCGGCGAGCTCTCGAGCCAGTTCCTGACCGCGCTCCTGATGGCGCTACCGCTGGCCGGACGCCGCGCTGCGGTGGACGTGACGGGGGAGCTCGTGTCCAAGCCCTACGTCGAGCTCACGCTGAATTCGATGCAACGGTTCGGCGTCGCGGTCGAGCGCGAGGGCTGGCAGCGCTTCGTCGTGCCTGCCGGCGCGCGTTACCGTAGCCCGGGCACGATCCAAGTCGAAGGCGACGCGTCGTCGGCGTCCTATTTCCTCGCCGCCGGCGCGATCGGCGGCGGCCCGGTGCGCGTGCAGGGCGTCGGGCGCGCGAGCGCGCAAGGGGACGTGCGCTTCGTCGAGGTGCTCGAGGCGATGGGCGCGAGCGTAGCGGTGGGCGAGGACTGGGTCGAGGTGCGCGGCGCGCGCCCGCTGCGCGCGATCGACCTCGACCTGAACCACATCCCCGATGCGGCGATGACCGCGGCGGTCCTTGCGCTGTTCGCCGACGGTCCCTCGACGATCCGCAACGTCGCCAACTGGCGGGTCAAGGAAACCGATCGCCTCGCGGCGATGGCCGCCGAGCTGCGCAAGGTCGGCGCGGCAGTGGAGGAGGGCGCGGACTCTCTCCGGATCACGCCGCCGCCCGGGGGGCGCCTCACGCCGAACGCCGTCATCGACACCTATGACGACCACCGGATGGCGATGTGCTTCTCGCTGGTGGCGCTCGGTGGGGTGCCGGTCCGGATCAACGACCCGGCCTGCGTGGGCAAGACGTTCCCGGATTACTTCCGGGAGTTCGCGCGCCTTGCGGCGCGAGCATGAGCGACCGGCCCGAATGAGCGCGTCGACGCCAGTGATCGCGATCGACGGTCCCTCCGCCTCCGGCAAGGGGACGGTGGCCCAGATCGTGGCACGCACCCTCGGCTTCCACTACTTGGATAGTGGTGCGTTGTACCGGCTCACCGCCCTGGCGGCGACCACGCGCGGCGTGGACTTGGGCGACGACCCTGCGCTTACCGCGCTCGCCGGGGCCCTGGATGTCCGCTTCGACGCGGGCGAGGCCTGGCTGGACGGGCAGCGCGTGACCGAGGAGATCCGCACCGAGGCCTGCAGCGTCGCATCCTCCCGCGTGGCCGCCGTCCCCGGGGTCCGGGCCGCGCTGCTCGACCGTCAGCGGGCGTTCCGGCAACCGCCCGGCCTGGTCGCCGACGGTCGCGACATGGGCTCGGTCCTGTTTCCGGACGCGCGGCTCAAAGTCTTCCTGACCGCGACCCTGGAAGCCCGCGCCGAGCGCCGATATAACCAGTTGAATGGCAAAGGAATCCCTGCTAACATCCAAACTCTTTTGCTCGATCTACGCGAGCGCGATGCGCGCGATGCCGCAAGGGCGGTGGCCCCTCTCAGAGCGGCCGCCGACGCGAGGGTCCTCGATACCACGGGGATGACCGCGGAGCAGGCCGCGCACGAAGTGCTGTCGTGGTTTCGCGAGACGGGCGGATGAACGGGTGGCAAGGAGGGCGACGAGCCCGCTTGCCGGTGTGCAACCAACCCCGCCGCGGCGCACTGCCCGCGCTCGGGTGAAGGATCAGGTCAATTTCATGGCAAATGTCTCCCCCGCGGTCGCTCCGCAGGAAAGTTTCGCTGCGCTCTTCGAGGAAAGCCTCAGCCGCAAGGAGATGCGCATCGGCGAGGTGATCACCGCGGAGGTGGTGCGCGTCGACCAGAACTTCGTCGTGGTCAACGCCGGCCTCAAGTCGGAGAGCTACATCGCGCTCGACGAGTTCCGCGGCGACCGCGGCGAGCTCGACGTGAACCCGGGCGACTTCGTCTCGGTCGCCATCGAGGCGCTGGAGGACGGCTACGGGGAGACGCGCCTGTCGCGCGACAAGGCGAAGCGCCTGGCCGCGTGGCTCGACCTCGAGAAGGCGCTCGAGTCCGCCGAGGTCGTGCAGGGCACGATCACCGGCAAGGTCAAGGGCGGCCTGACCGTGATGATCAACGGCATCCGCGCGTTCCTGCCCGGCTCGCTCGTCGACATGCGCCCGGTGAAGGACACGACGCCCTACGAGGGCAAGGCGATGGACTTCAAGGTCATCAAGCTCGACCGCAAGCGCAACAACGTCGTGGTGTCGCGGCGTGCGGTACTCGAGCAGACCGCGGGCGCCGAGCGCGAGGCGCTGCTCTCGAGCCTGCAGGAGGGCACCGTCGTCAAGGGCATCGTCAAGAACATCACCGATTACGGCGCGTTCGTCGACCTCGGCGGCATCGACGGGCTGCTGCACATCACCGACCTCGCATGGCGGCGCGTCAAGCATCCCTCCGAGGTGCTCTCCGTCGGCGACGAGGTGCAGGCGAAGGTCCTGCGCTTCGACCAGGAGAAGAACCGCGTCTCGCTCGGCCTCAAGCAGCTCGGCGAGGACCCGTGGGTCGGCATCTCCCGCCGTTACCCGCCCGGCACGCGGCTGTTCGGCAAGGTCACGAACCTCACCGACTACGGCGCGTTCGTCGAGATCGAAGCCGGCATCGAGGGCCTGGTGCACGTCTCCGAGATGGACTGGACCAACAAGAACGTGCACCCGTCGAAGGTCGTCCAGCTCGGCGACGAGGTCGAGGTCATGATCCTCGAGATCGACGAGGACCGCCGCCGCATCTCGCTCGGCATGAAGCAGTGCATGCCCAACCCCTGGGAGGAATTCGCGCAGAACCACCGCAAGAGCGAGAAGGTGCACGGCGTCATCAAGTCGATCACCGACTTCGGCATCTTCATCGGCCTGCCGGGCGGCATCGACGGCCTGGTGCACCTCTCCGACCTGTCGTGGAACAAGCCCGGCGAGGAAGCGGTGCGCGACTACAAGAAGGGCGACGAGCTCGACGCGGTGGTGCTGTCGATCGACGTCGAGCGCGAGCGCATCTCGCTCGGCATCAAGCAGCTCGAGGGCGATCCGTTCAACACCTTCGTGGCGACGCACGACAAGGGCGCGCTGGTCACCGGAACGGTGAAGAGCGTCGATGCCAAGGGCGCCGTGATCCTGCTCGCCGGAGACATCGAGGGCTACCTGCGTGCTTCCGAGGTCGCTCGCGACCGCGTCGAGGATGCGCGCACGCACCTCAAGGAAGGCGACACGGTCACCGCGATGATCGTCAACATCGACCGCAAGAACCGCAATATCAACCTGTCCATCAAGGCCAAGGACGTTGCGGACGAGAACGAGGCGATGGCCAAGCTGCAGAGCGCTTCGGCGGCGAGCAGCGGATCGACCAGCCTCGGCGCGTTGCTGAAGGCGAAGCTCGACAACAAGAACGCCCAGCGCGATTAGGCGCCCGGCCGCTCTCGGAGGGGAGGCAATGACGAAGTCGGAGCTCATCGCGCGGCTGGCGGGCCGCTATCCGCAACTCGTGGCGAAGGACGCCGAGTACGCGGTCAAGATGATCCTCGACGCGATGACGCAGAGCTTGGTGAGCGGGCAGCGGATCGAGATCCGCGGCTTCGGCAGTTTCGGCCTCAACCACCGCCCTGCGCGCGTCGGACGCAACCCGAAGTCGGGCGAGAAGGTGCACGTGCCCGAGAAGTTCGTTCCCCACTTCAAGGCCGGCAAGGAGCTGCGCGAGCGCGTCGACGACGAGCTCGAGGAGCAGCAGCGGCAGGCGGGCGCGGGCTAGTGCAGCGGGCCGCGCGCCGGGCGGCCCGGGTTTCCTCGGCCGGAGGGCTGGACACATGGCCTTCGTGAGGCTCCTCACGTCGTTCGTTTGGGTGGCGGTGTTCGTCGTCGCGCTGCTCTTCGCGATCAAGAACAGCGATCCGGTCACGCTGCAGTTCTACTTCGACCAGTCCTGGCAGGCGCCGCTCGTGTTCGTGGTCCTGGCGAGCTTCGCGGTCGGCGCCGCATGCGGCGTGATCGCGTGCCTGCCCCCGCTGGTGCGCCAGCGGCGCGAGCTCGCCGGACTGCAGCGGGAGCTGCGCCTGCGGGCCGCGGAGAGCGCGCCGCGGGAGCCGGTGCGGACGATCGCCCCCGACGTGCCCTCGCAGCCGTAGCTGCCCGATCGCAGCGGCGCGACCCATGGAATTCGAGGTTTGGTGGCTGATCGCCTTCCCGGTCTTCTTCGGCCTGGGCTGGCTGGCCGCCCGCATCGACATCAAGCATCTCGTCACCGAGTCCCGCAGCGTCCCGCGCACCTACTTCAAGGGGCTCAACTTCCTGCTCAACGAACAGCCCGACAAGGCGATCGAGGCGTTCATCGAGGTCGTCAAGGTCGACCCGGAGACCGTCGACCTGCACTTCGCGCTCGGGAGCCTCTTCCGCCGGCGCGGCGAGACCGAGCGGGCGATCCGCATGCACAAGAACCTGCTGGAACGCTCCGATCTCGCGGCCGAGCAGCGGCGGCAGGCCCTGTTCGAGCTCGGCCAGGACTACCTCAAGGCCGGGCTGCTCGATCGCGCCGAAGAGGCGTTCTCGAAGCTGCGCGACGGGCCGCAGCGGCTCGACGCGCTGAAGCACCTGCTCGAGATCTACCAGCAGGAAAAGGAGTGGGACAAGGCGATCGAGGTCGCGCGCAGCCTGGAGAAGGAGACGGGGCAGTCCTGGCAGAAGGAGGTCGCGGAGTTCCGCTGCGAGATGGCGGCGGTCGAGGCGACGCATTCGCGCCCCGACGCGGCGCGCGTGCAGCTCGAGGAGGCGCTCAAGGAGAACCGCAAGTGCGTGCGCGCGAGCATCCAGCTCGGCGATCTCGCCGCGGCGGCCGGGCGCCACGACGAGGCGATCGAGCACTGGAAGCGGGTCGAGACCCAGAATCCGGTGTTTCTCGCGCTCGTCGCGCACCGCCTGCTCAAGAGCTTCCAGGCGCTCGGACAGCCGGCGAGCGGACTCACGCTGCTGCGCGGCTACCTCGCGTCCTTTCCCTCGCTCGATCTGCTCGACGTGGCGTTCCAGTCGACGCTCGACGCCGAGGGCGCGGACGCGGCCTATGGGCTCGTGCGCGACGAGCTGCGGCGCAACCCCACCCTGCTCGGCCTCGACAAGCTGCTCGAAGCGCAGCTGCTCAACGCCCCGGCGGACCGGCGGCACGACCTCGAGCTCGTGCGCAGCCTGGTGCAGGGGCAGACGCGCCGGCTGTCGCGTTATCGCTGCGACAACTGCGGCTTCCGCGCGCGGCAGTTCTACTGGCAGTGCCCGGCCTGCATGGCGTGGGAGACCTACCCGCCGCGACGGACCGAGGAGTTCGACCTTGCGCCGTGACCCGCGGGCGATAAGACAGCGGACGCTGAAACTGCGGACGCTGAAGCAGCGGACGATAAAATCGAGGAGCGACATTTGAAGATCACCATGATCGGCACCGGCTACGTCGGCCTGGTGTCGGGCGCGTGCCTGGCCGAGGTCGGGAACGACGTGCTGTGCTACGACGTCGACGCGCGCAAGATCGGCGTCCTGAACGACGGCGGCATTCCGATCCACGAGCCGGGGCTCGCGGACATGGTGGCGCGCAACCGAGCCGCGGGGAGGCTGCGCTTCACGACCGACGCGGCGGCGAGCGTCGCGCACGGACGCATCCAGTTCATCGCCGTGGGGACGCCGCCCGACGAGGACGGCTCGGCCGACCTGCAGCACGTCGTCGCGGCCGCACGCACGATCGGGCGGCACATGGAGGCACACCGGATCGTGGTCGACAAGTCGACCGTGCCGGTGGGCACCGCGGACGCGGTGCGCTCCGCGATCGGCGCGGCGCTCGCGGAGCGCGGCGCCGCGGTGCCGTTCACCGTGGTGTCGAACCCCGAGTTCCTGAAGGAAGGCGCCGCGGTCGAGGACTTCATGCGTCCGGACCGGGTGGTGATCGGCAGCGACGACGAGGAGGCGACGCGCATCATGCGCGCCCTCTACGCGCCGTTCCAGCGCAACCACGAGCGCCTGATCGTGATGGACGTGCGCTCGGCGGAGCTCACCAAGTACGCCGCCAATGCGATGCTCGCCACGCGCATCTCGTTCATGAACGAGATCGCCAACCTCGCCGAGCGGCTCGGCGCGGACGTCGAGCAGGTGCGGCGCGGCATCGGCGCGGATCCGCGCATCGGATACCACTTCCTCTACCCCGGCGTCGGCTACGGCGGGTCGTGCTTCCCGAAGGACGTCAAGGCGATCATCAAGACGGGGCGGGACGCGGGGCTCGAGCTGCAGGTGCTCGAGGCGGTCGAGCGGGCGAACGACGCGCAGAAGCACGTGCTTCCCGCGAAGATCGCGCGCCGCTTCGGCGCCGACCTCGCGGGACGCCGGTTCGCGCTCTGGGGCCTCGCGTTCAAGCCCAACACCGACGACATGCGCGAGGCGCCGAGCCGCGTGCTCATTGCCGATCTCCTCGCGCGCGGCGCTGCGGTGTGCGCCTACGATCCCGCGGCGATGCCCGAGGCGCGCGGAATCTACGCGGGCGAGGCGCGCGTCACACTTGCAGAATCTCCACTTGCCGCGGCGGCGGATGCGGACGCGCTGGTCATCGTCACCGAGTGGAAGGAGTTCCGCAGCCCCGACTTCGACGGGTTGAAGGGGCGGCTGAAGCAACCGGTGATCTTCGACGGCCGCAATCTGTACGACCCGGGGCTGGTGCGGAGCGCCGGGTTCGAATATTTCCCGATCGGCCGCCGATGACGGGAAGCGGAAAACGCGCAGCGGGAAAGGCGCGGGCCGGCGGCACGTTGCCGGACTTCTCGCGTGCGCGCGTGCTGGTAGTCGGCGATGTGATGCTGGACCGCTACTGGTTCGGCGATGTGAGCCGCATCTCGCCGGAGGCGCCGGTCCCGGTGGTGCGCATCGAACGGACCGAAGAGCGCCCCGGCGGTGCGGCGAACGTCGCACGCAACGCGTCCGCGCTCGGGGCCGCCGCGGGGCTCCTGTCGGTGGTGGGCGAGGACGAGGCCGGCAACGCGCTCGAGCGCCTGGTGCGGGCGGAGGGCGTGCGCGCCAGCCTGCATCGCGACGCCACGCTCGCGACCACCGTGAAGCTGCGGGTGATCGGGCGCCAGCAGCACATGCTGCGCATCGACTTCGAGACCGCGCCCTCGCACGAGGTGCTGGCCGACAAGCTGTCCGAATTCGAGGCGAGCCTGGAGAACTACGACGTCGTCGTGCTGTCCGACTACGGCAAAGGCGGTCTGACCCACATCGAGCGGATGATCGCCGCAGCGCGCAAGCGGGGACGCACGGTGCTGGTCGATCCCAAGGGGGACGACTACGCGCGCTACCGCGGCGCAAACCTCGTGACGCCGAACAAGAAGGAGCTGCGCGAGGTCGTGGGCCGCTGGAAGGACGAGGCCGACATGACGGTCCGCGCCCAGCGGCTGCGCGCGGAGCTGGGTTGCGACGCGCTGCTGGTCACCCGCGCCGAGGAGGGCATGACCCTTTATCGCGCGGGGAGCGTGCAGCACGAGCGGGCGAAGGCTCGGGAGGTGTCCGACGTCACCGGCGCCGGGGACACCGTGATCGCGACCCTCGCAGTGATGCTGGCGTGCGGCGCGGAACTCCCGGACGCCATGCACGTCGCGAATCACGCGGCGGGCATCGTGGTTGGTAAACTCGGCACTGCGGTCGTCCATCCCGACGAGCTCGCTGCCGACCTGGCGGCCGCCGCCACCGGATCATGAGCACCTATTACGTCGTCACCGGCGCCGCCGGCTTCATCGGCTCGAACCTCGTCCGCGCGCTCAACGAGCGCGGCGTCATCCAACATCATCGCGGTCGACAATCTCGAGCGCGCCGGCAAGTTCACGAACCTCGTCGGCTGCGAGATCGCCGACTACCTGGACAAGCGCGACTTCCTCGAGCGGCTCGCCGGCGGCGAATTCGACGGCGCGCTCGACGCGGTCCTCCACCAGGGCGCCTGCTCCGACACGATGGAGACCGACGGGCGCTACATGATGGAGAACAATTACCGGTACTCGCTCGCGCTCCTCGATTTCTGCATGGACGAAGAGATTCCGTACCTCTACGCGTCGTCCGCCGCGGTGTACGGCGGCGGGCGCGTGTTCCGCGAGTCGCCGGAGCACGAGGGGCCGCTGAACGTCTACGGCTATTCGAAGTATCTTTTCGACCAGGTCGTGCGGCGGCGGCTCGGCGATGCGCCGGCGCAGGTGGCGGGATTCCGCTACTTCAACGTCTACGGACCGAACGAAGCCCACAAGGGCCGCATGGCCTCGGTCGCCTGGCACTTCTTCAACCAGTACCGCGCCGAGGGCCGGGTGAAGCTGTTCGCGGGCTCCGGCGGCTACGCGGACGGCGAGCAGCGGCGCGATTTCGTGTCGGTGGACGACATCGTCAACGTCAACCTGTACTTCCTCGAGCGGCCGCAGCTGTCGGGCATCTTCAACGTCGGCACCGGGCGCGCGCAGTCGTTCAACGACGTCGCCGAGGCGGTGATCAACACCTGCCGCAGGTCGGCGCGTCTGCCGCCGCTCTCTCGCGCCGAGCTGCTGGCGCAAGGTGCGATCCAGTACATCGCGTTCCCCGACGCGCTCAAGGGCAAGTATCAGAGCTTCACCGAGGCGGACCTGACCGCCCTGCGGGGGCGCGGGTACGAGGCGCCGTTCCTGGCCGTGGCCGAAGGCGTCGAGCGGTACGTCACGTCGCTGCTGCGGCACGAGCCGGGGGCGTCCGAATGAGCGGGACGACCTGGCAGACGATCGACGACACCGTCGGCAACACGCCGCTCGTGCGGCTCAAGCGGCTGCCGGGCGAGACGACCAACGTCGTCCTGTGCAAGCTCGAAGGCAACAACCCGGCCGGCTCGGTGAAGGATCGCCCCGCGCTGTGGATGATCCGCAAGGCCGAGGAGCGGGGCCGCATCAAGCCGGGCGACACGCTGATCGAGGCGACCAGCGGCAATACCGGGATCGCGCTCGCAATGGTGGCGGCGATGCGCGGCTACCGCATCGTCCTGATCATGCCCGACGACCTCTCGGCCGAGCGGCGCTCGAGCATGACGGCCTACGGCGCCCAGCTCATCCTGACGCCGGCGTCGAAAGGCGGCATGGAGTACGCGCGCGACCTCGCCCAGCAGATGCACGCGGAAGGGAAGGGGATCGTGCTCGACCAGTTCGCGAACCCCGACAATCCGCTCTCGCACTACGAGACGACCGGGCCGGAGATCTGGCGCGACACGCAAGGCACGATCACCCACTTCGTGTCGAGCATGGGGACGACGGGCACGATCATGGGCACGTCGCGCTTCCTGAAGGAAAAGAATCGCGCGATCCAGATCATCGGCTGCCAGCCGGAGGAAGGCTCGAAGATCCCCGGCATCCGCAAGTGGCCCGAGGCCTACCTGCCGAAGATCTACGACAAGTCCCGCGTCGACCGCATCGAGTCCGTGAGCCAGGCGGATTCGGAGGCGATGACGCGCCGGATGGCGGCCGAGGAGGGCATCTTTGCGGGCATCTCCTCGGGCGGGGCGCTCGCGGTGGCCCTGCGCGTTTCCAGGGAAGTCGAGAACGCGGTAATCGTCTGCATCACCTGCGACCGCGGCGACCGCTACCTCTCCACCGGCGTCTTTCCGGCCTGAGCCCTCCCGAGTGGCGGCCACGCTCGTCTTCGACATCGAGACCGTCCCGGACGTCGCCGGCTATCGCACGCTGCTCGAGCTCGACCGCGCGCTCTCCGACGCGGAAGTGGCCGAGACGGCCTTCCAGCGGCGGCGCGCGGCGACGGGGCAGGATTTCCTGCCGCTCCACCTGCAGCGCGTCGTGGCGATCGCGTGCGTGTTGCGCGAGGGCGAGGGCCTGCGCGCGTGGTCGCTCGGCACCCCCGAGGACGGCGAAGGCGAGCTCATCCAGCGTTTCTACGACGGCGTCGAAAAGTACAAGCCGCAGCTCGTCTCGTGGAACGGCGGCGGCTTCGACCTGCCGGTGCTCCACTACCGCGGGCTGCGGCACGGCGTCACCGCGCCGCGCTACTGGGACATGGGCGAGGGCGACTACGCCGACAGCCGCGACTTCCGCTTCAACAATTACATCAACCGCTACCACACGCGCCACCTGGATCTGATGGACCTCCTGTCCATGTTCCAGCCGCGCGCGTCCGCGCCGCTCGACCAGATCGCGCGGCTGATCGGCCTGCCGGGGAAGCTCGGGATGGACGGCTCGCAGGTGTGGGACGCATTCCGCGCGGGCCGCATCGCGGACGTGCGCGCGTACTGCGAGACCGACACGCTGAACACCTGGCTCGTCTACCTGCGCTTCCAGCTGATGCGCGGGGCGCTCGACCGGGCGGAGTACGCGGCCGAGCTCGCGCTCGCGCGCACGACCCTCGGCAAGCTCGACGCGCCGCACTGGCGCGAGTTCCTCGCCGCCTGGCCCCAGGGCTAGCTCGAAGATGAGAGTCGCCGTCATCGAATCCCTCGATCGCGAGGGACGCGGCGTCGCGCACGTCGAGGGCAAGGCCGTCTTCATCGAGGGCGCGCTGCCGCGCGAGCGGGTCGAGTACGAGGTTCTCAAGAGCAAGCCTTCCTACGATGCGGGCCGGGTCACGCGCGTGCTCCGGGAGAGCGCCGCGCGCGTCGTGCCGCGCTGCCGCTACTTCGGCGTCTGCGGCGGCTGCGCGATGCAGCACATCGAGTCGCGCACCCAGGTCGCCGCGAAGCAGCGCGTGCTCGAGGACGCCCTGTGGCACCTCGGCAAGGTGCGCGCGGAGAGCATGCTGCCGCCGATCCACGGCGAACCCTGGGGCTACCGGCATCGGGCGCGGTTCTCGGCGCGCTTCGTCCCGAAGAAGGGCGGCGCGCTCATCGGCTTTCGCGAGCGCCGGTCGACCTACGTCGCCGACATGGCGAGCTGCGAGGTGCTGCCGCCGCGGGTTTCGGCGCTGATCGAGCCGCTCCGCGAGCTGGTGGGTCGGCTGTCGATCCGGGACCGGGTGCCGCAGATCGAGGTCGCCGTCGGCGCGGAAGTCGTCGTGCTGGTGGCCAGGATCCTCGCGCCGCCGACCGGCGCCGACGAAGCCGCGTTCCGCACGTTCGCCGACCTGCATGGCATCCAGTTCTGGCTCCAGCCGGCCGGGCCGGCGTCGGCGCAACCCTTCCATCCGCTCGACGCGCCGCCGCTCTATTACGCGCTGCCCGAGTACGGACTGCGGCTGTACTTCGGGCCGGCCGACTTCACCCAGGTGAACCCCGCGGTCAACGCGATCCTCGTCCGCCGCGCGATTGCGCTCCTCGCGCCTCGGCCGGGCGAGCGCGTGCTCGATCTCTTCTGCGGCCTGGGAAACTTCGCGCTGCCGATCGCCGCCTGCGGCGCCGACGTGATCGGCATCGAGGGTCATGCCGGCCTGGTGGAGCGCGCGCGCCGCAACGCCGCGGCGAACGGCCTCGTTGCGCAGTTCCAGGTCGCCGACCTCTTCGAGCCCGCCGCGTGCGCCGCGCTTCCGCGGTGCGACGCCCTGCTGATCGACCCGCCGCGCGAGGGCGCGATCGAGGTCGTCAAGGCATTGGGCGATTCAGGCCCCCGGCGGATCGTGTACGTGTCGTGCGATCCGGCGACGCTCGCGCGCGATGCGGGCGTGCTCGTGAACGTGAAGGGTTACCGGCTCACCGCCGCCGGCGTGGTGAACATGTTCCCGCACACCGCGCACGTCGAGTCGATCGCGCGGTTCGAGCGCCCATGAAAAAGGGCGGCCGCAGCCGCCCTTTCCCGGAGGACCCGCCCGCTCAGTCGCGGTCGCCGCCGAAGATCCCGAGCAGCTGCAGCAGGCTCGTGAAGAGGTTGTACGCCGCGACGTACAGCGTCAGCGTGGCCGAGACGTAGTTCGTCTCCCCGCCGCGCACGATCGAGTTGATCTGCCACAGGATGATCAGCGACGAGAACACGATGAACGCGCCGACGATCACGAGATGGAAGACCGGGCTCGCGAAGAACAGGTTTGCCACCACGCGCGAGCATGATCACGATGGCGCCGACCAGCAGGAACCGGCCGAGGCCGCTGAAGTCGCGCGTCGTGCTCGAGGCGACCGCCGACAGCCCGAAGAACACCGCCGCGGTGCCGCCGGCGGCGAGCATGATGAGCTGCGCGCCGTTCTTCAGCCCGAGGATCTGCTGGAAGAGCGGCCCGAGGAGCAGGCCCATGAACAGCGTGAAGCCGAGCAGCAGCGCCACGCCGAGCCCGCTGTCGCGGTTGCGCTCGATCGCGAAGATCCAGCCGTAAAAGATCGCGAGGATCGCGAAGAACGAGAGGAACGGGCTCGACCGCAGGAACGAGAGGTTCAGGTTCGTGCCGATCGCGGCGCCGATCGCGGTCGGGATGAGCGAGACCGCGAGCAGCAGGTAGGTGTTGCGCAGGACGCGGTGCTGCTGGAGCGCCCGCTCCTGGGTGGAGGCGGGGACGTTGGCGGGTACGGGTTGCAGCTGGGGTTGCATGCTTTCCTCCTGGTTGGTCTGCGCGGACGAAGCTTTGATCGCTTCTGGCCGCGCGAGTTTCGCGAGGGAGTATAGCCGCGGTCCCCGCGTGCGGCCATTGTGAACCGTAATCTGGGGCCGCGAGGCTCGAACGCAAGCGGCTCGCTAACCCATTGATCCTTTTGGTAGACTCGCTGAACGGAGAGTTGGCAGAGCGGTTTAATGCGGCGGTCTTGAAAACCGTTGGCCCGCAAGGGCCCGGGGGTTCGAATCCCTCACTCTCCGCCAGCCCCCCAAAACGAAAAGGCCGGCAATGCCGGCCTTTCCCGTCCTGACGCCCGACCTCGGCTCAGTGCTCGCTGTCGGGCCCGTTCCTGCTGCGCTTGCCCTTCGACCGCTTGCGCAACTCGCGATACAGGTCGGGGTTGGCGGTCTTGAGGTACTCGATGACCTCGAAGTCCTCCTTCTTGACCTTCGTGAGGTCGATCTTCTCGACGTGCACCAGGCGGAGCAGCTCCTGGACGGGCTTCGGCATCTCCCGGCCGCTCTCGTAGCGCGAGCCGCCGCTCTGCGTCACGCCGATCCTGGTCCAGAAGTCCTGCTGGTTGAGCCCGAGCTTCGTGCGCACTTCCTTCGGGTTGATGACCCAGTTGAAGATCTTCATGTTTTTTCCTTGTCCCCATGCCGCCCCGCCCATGCCATCGGGCTGGGCGGAATCCTAGCACAGCGTCATATTCGGGCCGGTTCGGAATGGTAAACAATGGTGAAACCCTCCGATCCGGCCCGCACCTTGACGATGGGGCGGAAAGCCCGGGGCGATCCTGTAAAATCGCGCTCTTTTCACAGCTTGCTGCATGGCACTAATCGTCCAGAAGTTCGGCGGCACGTCGGTCGGCAGCGTCGAGCGCATCAAGGCCGTCG
Source organism: uncultured beta proteobacterium (assembly GCA_963716855.1). Classification (GTDB taxonomy): domain Bacteria; phylum Pseudomonadota; class Gammaproteobacteria; order Burkholderiales; family SG8-39; genus JAGVSZ01. The sequence continues at coordinate 253,863 of CAVQUV010000002.1, forward strand.
CCCGTCGCGTCGCGCGATGGAAGGCCCGGGGCCACCAGCTCGTCGTCGTGCCGTCCGCCATGTCGGGCGAGACGAATCGGCTGATCGCCCTCGCGAAGGAAGTCCAGGCGCACCCCGACGCGCGCGAGCTCGACGTGGTCGCCTCGACCGGCGAGCAGGTGACGATCGCCCTGCTGTCGATGGCGCTCATGGATCTCGGGCTGAAGGCGAAGAGCTATACCGGGGCCCAGGTCCGCGTCCTCACCGACAGCGCGTTCACCAAGGCGCGGATCGTGAGCATCGACGAGGAGCGGCTGCGCGGGGACATCGCGGCCGGGTACATCCCGGTGGTCGCCGGCTTCCAGGGCATCGACAGCTCCGGCAACCTCACCACGCTGGGCCGCGGCGGGTCGGATACCTCCGCGGTCGCGCTCGCGGCGGCGCTCAAGGCCGACGAGTGCCAGATCTACACCGACGTGGACGGCGTCTACACCACGGATCCCCGGATCGTCCCGGAGGCCCGGCGCCTGAAGACCGTCAGCTTCGAGGAGATGCTCGAGATGGCGAGCCTCGGGTCGAAGGTGCTCCAGATCCGGTCGGTCGAGTTCGCCGGCAAGTACCGGGTGCGCCTGCGCGTGCTCTCGAGCTTCGAGGAGGAAGGCGAGGGCACCCTGATCACGTTCGAGGAAGACGAAAAGATGGAACAGGCAGTCATCTCCGGCATCGCATTCAGCCGCGACGAGGCGAAGATCACGGTGATGGGCGTCCCCGACCGGCCGGGCATCGCGTACGCGATCCTCGGCCCGATCGCCGACGCGAACGTCGACGTCGACATGATCATCCAGAACGCGAGCGTCGAGGGCATCACCGACTTCTCGTTCACCGTGCACCGCAACGACTACCAGAAGGCGATGGACATCGCGAGGAAGGTCCAGTCCCACATCGGCGCGAAGGCCATCGTCGGCGACAACAAGGTCTGCAAGGTATCGATGGTCGGGCTGGGCATGCGCTCGCACGTGGGCATCGCCAGCCAGATGTTCCGCACGCTGTCCGAGGAGGGGATCAACATCCAGATGATCTCGACCTCGGAGATCAAGATCTCGGTCGTGGTCGACGAGAAGTACATCGAGCTCGCCGTGCGCGTGCTGCACAAGGCGTTTGGCCTGGATCAGGCGAGCTGACCGGTGCTATAGTCGGCTCGCTTTTGAAGGGATGCCCGAGTGGCCATCGCGCTTTGCGCGATCGTTGAGTTCGGGGCGCAAGGCGGCCCCGTAGGCCGGAGGGCATCTCGACATAGCGAACGTTAGTAATCGCGGGAGAGATGCCCGAGTGGCCATCGCGCTTTGCGCGATCGTTGAGTTCGGGGCGCAAGGCGGCCCCGTAGGCCGGAGGGCATCTCGACATAGCGAACGTTAGTGAGCCCCGGAGAGATGCCCGAGTGGCCGAAGGGGGCGCCCTGCTAAGGCGTTATACGGGCAAAACCCGTATCGAGGGTTCGAATCCCTCTCTCTCCGCCAGTTGCGACCCGGAACGCCGCCTCGTGCGGCGTTCCGTTTTTCGGGGTCCGGGCGCGTGCTAACTTTGCCGTGATGGAGCGCCTCGAGACAGGCACGTCCGAGCCGGCCGGTCTGACCACCGAGCTGGAATCGCTTCGCCTGGCCGCCGACCACGCGCTCTCCCGCACGGCCGGCGCTCCGCTCATCGGCGGCAACGGCGTGCGGCTGTTGAGGGACGCCGCGGAGAACTTCCCCGCGTGGCGCGCAGCCATCGGCGCGGCCGGGCGCAGCATCCTCTTCGAGTGCTACATCTTCCGGGACGACGAGGTCGGACGCGAGTTCGTCGCGGCGCTGGTCGAACGCGTGCGCGCCGGCGTGAGCGTGCGCGTGATCTACGACTGGCTGGGGACGAGCGGCGCGCGTTCGCTGTTCCGCCCGCTCGTGGAGGCGGGCGGCGAGGTGCGCTGCTTCAACCCGCCGCGCCTGGACAGCCCGATCGGCTGGCTCACCCGCGACCACCGCAAGATGCTCGCCGTCGACGGCCGCATCGGATTCGTCTCGGGGCTGTGCGTGAGCGCGAGGTGGCTCGGCGACCCGGAGCGCCGGCTCGACGCCTGGCGCGACACCGGCGTCGAGATCCGCGGCCCGGCGGTGCCGCAACTCGAGCGCGCGTTCGACCAGGTCTGGCGGGCGATCGGCGACGCCCTTGCCCGACGCGGCGCTGACGCCGGCAGACGCCATTCCGGCAGCGGGCGAGGTCGCGCTCCGAGTCGTCGCGAGCGTTCCCAGCGCGGGGCGCGTGTTCCGTCTCGACCAGCTGATCGCCGCGGAAGCGCGCGAGCGCTTGTGGCTGACGGATGCGTACTTCGTCGGGGTGACGCCATACGTGCATGCGCTGTGCGCAGCTGCGCACGACGGCGTGGACGTGCGGCTGCTCGTTCCGGGCGCAAGCGACCTTCCGGTGGTGAGCCGGCTGTCGCGCGCCGGCTATCGCGCGCTGCTCGAGTCGGGCGTGCGCGTCTTCGAGTGGACCGGCAGCATGCTGCACGCGAAGACCGCGATCGCCGATCGCCGCTGGGCGCGGATCGGGTCGACCAATCTCAACTTCGCGAGCTTTCTCGCCAACTACGAGCTGGACGTGGCGATCGAGAACGAGCGGATCGTCGACGAGATGGCGGGCATGTACGAAGCGGACCTCGAGCGCGCGACCGAGATCGTCCTCGGTCGCCGCTATCGCATTCGCCCGTCGGACGTTGCGCGCGGCCCGGACCGCGCGCGACGTGCCCTGTCCGGGAGCGCCGGCCGGGCGGCCGCGGGCGCGCTGAGCGTCGGTGCCGCAGTGGGAGCGGTGCTCACGAACCGCCGGGTCCTCGGGCCCGCCGAGGCGAGCCTCATCGGCACGATCGGCGCGATTCTCCTCGTCGTCGCCGTCCTCGGAGTAGTGTGGCCGCCGCTCCTCGCGTGGCCGATCGCGCTCTTCGCAGCATGGATCGCCGTGGTGATGCTGGCTCGCGCCCGGCGCCTGCGTCGCGGGCGAGGCGGCGCGTCGCGCGCCGGGGGCTAGGTCACTGCGGGTGGCCCCGCGAGCGCCCCTCTGATAAAATCCGCGCCTCGCGCCCGTAGCTCAGTTGGATAGAGTACCTGGCTACGAACCAGGGGGTCGTGGGTTCAAATCCTGCCGGGCGCGCCAAGATTCAAGGGGTTACGCTGTGGATAAGTCGGGCGCTGTATCATAGATGCCCGTCTGTATCATTCGCGGGCCTCATCTCAACGGTTTCACCCGCTCGGGCCTTCGCCGGTAGACCCGTTCCGTCAGTCGTCCGTCGGCGTGTGCGAGGAGTTGTCGGGCGTGCTCCAAGCTCCCTGCATCGCTCGCGCACTTGGCCCGGAGATCGTGCTCGGTGAACCGCTCCTGCACCTTCGTCTCGGTGAGCACGCGGCCCATGAACCGCTGCCACATCGAGTCCCACCCGTTCGCCGAACCGTCCTCCTTCACGTAGCACTCGCCGCGGCGGGTGCAGAACAGGAACGGCGCGATATCTACCGGGCGTGCCGCACGCGCCAGGTCGACGGCCGCGCGCAGGTCGGCGGACCACTCGATGATGATGCGTTTCTGCGTCGTCCCCGCCGTCTTGCGCGGCTGGACGTGAATCCCGTCGTCGCGGAAGTCCTGTCCTAGGCGAAGCCGCAGGAGGTCGCCGCGGCGGAGCCCCGTGAGGAGCTTCACCCGGACATACGCTTGCACGGCGAGCACGCTTCCTGACTTCCGGCGCGGCGTAAGCGCGAGTGCCTCGACCACCTCCCAATCCTCGACGTAGCGCGTGCGTGGCGCCTCGCCTTCAAGGCGGACCTCTCCCTTGAACGGGTGCCGGTCGATGTAGCCCCACTCGACTGCCTTCGTGAAGGCATGCGAGAGCACCTCGATCTCGCGATGCGCGGCGACCTTCGAGCCCCGCTTGTCCACGTAGGTGTAGACGAGCCGCGGCTTGAAAGGCTCCAGGGGCAGGGCGCCGAACACCATCCGCAGCCTCTCGATGTGCCGCGCGTTCTCGCGCTGCGACTTCGGCGCCTTCGTCGGTACGACTTCGAGCGCGTAGCGGTCCAGGAGCTTGCCGACTGTGCGCACCTCGTCGGGATCGCCCAGACGCTCGGCCCACGCCTTGTAGGCTTCGGGCAGCGTCGCGCCCAAGCGGAACATCTGCTTACCGTCCCACCGCGGTTCGAAGCCCGGGGGGACACGGAAATAATAGGCGCCGTGCTGGTGGATCCAGCGCGCAGGCAGGCCACGGTGCTCACGCTTTCTTGGGCGAGGCAAGGGCGCTCCAGTCAGGTTCGGGCTCGTCAGCGGAAACGATAGTCTCCGGCGCGCCGCCGAGCAAGGCTTCGAGGTGTGAACGCAAGACGATCACGTGGCCGTCCGGGCGGACGCGGTGCTCAATCCCCATTGCTCGCAACGCGCGCACTCGGGCTTCGCGCCGCTTCGCGCCGGTCAGGCCGGACAGCTCGTCGTCGGTAAGGAACATCAGGCCCCCGCGTCGGTGAGGGACAGCACTGATGTCTGTGGTCGGGTCACGATGGCCGCCTCATTTCCTGCTGAGCCTCGCCCCGAGCGAAGCGCGGTAAACCTCCCAGGCACGGTCGAGATCCGCGCGCTCGAAGACGAGACACGTGCCGCACGGTGTCGGCGGTGGCAGCCTCGGTCGGATGTACTTGTCGAACGCGCGGCGCTTGAGGCCGAGGTAGCCCCGCGCTTCGGCGTAAGTGAAACCGCGCTTATCCATTCGCGTTCCCGTCGCTGCCTTCCGGTCCGCACACGGCATTCAACTCGAGGGCTGGTCGCTAAAGTGCAGGCTCGCTTGAGCGATCAGCTGCGATAGCGGGATCGGATATGCGAGGCGGTCGTGCGGCACGTGGGCGCCCTGGGTGAGACGAGAAGGCATCGGGAAACCGGTCCCCGACGCGGAGGGCCATCGGTTCCGATGGGGGACACGGCGAGCTGGAGGGTCGGATCGCCGGCAAGCGCCATGGCCGGCGAAGCAACGTAATGCGGTCGGTCTTCATGCAGCGACTCCGTTTCATGTTCGTTGTGGGGTCGCGTGCGGGCCGCGCAGGGTCGGCGGCTCGAGCGATCGGTGGTTGGACGCCAACGCCCCTCGCGCAAAGCGCGAGGTCGAGTGGGTCCGCGGAGCGGGCGACAGCCGCTCGACGCTCAGGGGAACGCCGGTCGTGCAACGACCAGCGGGACAGATCGCGGGGGCGCGGCGAGACGGCCGTCAGGCCGGCCGCGCTTGATGCGCCAAGCAGGCCGCTGCGCTTACGCTGACAAGGCCCAGCTCGAACGAGCTCGGAAAGCCGCGCACCGCGATGGGCTCAAGCGGTGGCGGGTGCATCAAGGGCACGCTCCGGCTGCGGGACAGTCGTGATCGCGCCCTGGCGCTCTAGGATCCGCTTCCCTTCAACGGTCCGATGCCGTCGGTGCCGGAAGCTCCCGGGCTGCGCCGACGCGAAGCGCCGGGCAACGTCCACAACGCTACTGCATCTCGCGTGAATCAGACCCCCAGAGAGCGCAGCGTTTTGGCGGGCTTTCCGGGGGTGTGCCCGGTCACCGGCGGAGGAGGCTATTCGCGACCCGCCGCGGGCGAGTCGGCGGGGAGCCGGCGGTAGATGTCTGCCACCTGACCGCTGACTTGCACCAGCGTATCCACGAGCGCGGGGTCCAGCCGCGAGGACCGCTCGGCGACGAGCCTCCCCCAGATCTCTGACCAGCCTGCCTCGACGGCATCAAGCCGAAGCGTGTCGAGGCGGTCCGCCACGGCCGTGATCCGGGCCGCGAGCTGGATGTGATCGCCACTCAATCCCGTGGGGTAGCCCCGGCCGTCGAACCACTCGTGATGGCCGAGCGCAATGAGCGCCGCGGCGCGAACCGGCTCCGACTCGTGTCCCTTGAGAAGTCGATAGCCGAGTGTCGTGTGTGCTTCGAAGCCGGGGGCATGGCCTGTGCCCGTGTCCCCGACCCCACCAAGCACGCGCTCGGGCACGGCGAGCGTGCCGACATCATGGAGGGCGGCGCCGAGCTCGATTGCCTCGACCGCCTCGGCGGGCAATCCGGCTTCCCTCGCGAGCAACCCCGACACCGCACCGATGCGCGCCGCATGGTTCGCATCAGCGCCATTACGCCCCTCGACAAGGGTCGCGAGCAGCAGCAAGGCTTCGCGCGCCTGACCCTTCAGGTGGCTCGTGCGCGTCTCGACGAGACCGGCGAGCAGGCTCGTGCGATCGCGCAGGAGCGCTTGCTGGCGTGACATCGCGAGGAGATTCCTGCAGCGCGCCGTCCCCTCCGGCGGATCGATCGGCTTCTGCAGGAAATCGTTGATGCCCTGCTGCAGCGCCCGGCGGCGCAGGTCGCGCTCCTCGACGACCGTCACCATGAGGACGGGCACCTCCGCGAAGTGGGAGAGCCGGCGCAACCCGCGCACGAACTCCAGGCCATCCATTCCGGGCAGCCGGAAATCGGTGACGACGAGATCGGCGTTATAGGCGCTCGCCCAGCGCAGTGCTTCCGGGGCGCCCCCAAAGACGACAGGCTTGGTCAGCGGATCGGCCTGCACGGCGATCTCGTGAAGGATCTTGCGCGCGGTCGCCTGGTCGTCGACGATGAGAATCGGCTGCGGGTCGCGCGGGGTCTCGGCGTGCGCGTAAGTGCCGCTCTCCTCGAGCCCGCGGTCCTGCTTCGAGAGGCCGAGCAGGTAGTCGAGCGAGACGCCATAGGCCGTGGCGATCTCGCTCAACGTGTCGAGGCCCGGCAGCATCTCCCCGTTCAACCAACGCGCCGCAGTCGAGACCGAACGTCCGAGCCGGTTCGCGAGTGCGGTCGCGCGACCTTCCGCAGTCGCGGCGATGTCGCGCACGTCGAGCGCCGCGCGCAAGCGCACGGAGAAGATCGCCTGCAGCGTGCTGCCGAGTTTTGCGTCATTTCCCAATCGATAACGATTCGAGTTCTGCGCGCATCCGGGTGCGCGAGCGCTTGAATTCCCAAAGAAACCTGTTGAAGGAGGTAGCCAGTTCCATGCCAGCGTTTGCGTGCCACGCAAGGGTTTGCGTAACACGCCGCACGCTCGGTATGCGGTATTCCTCACTTGACGCCGCCGCCGTAGGATTGGTCGTTGCCGCCCGTGTCCCCGCACGCGTGCGCACGCAAGGGAGGAAGGGCCATGCCGTTCGAAGCGCACGCAATCGTGGCGCCGGCCGACCAGCTGATGCTGGTTGCGCTCCTCGTCACCTTGGCCCGAGACAATGCAATTGCGTTCCCGACGGCTGCACCAGGACGTGCTTCGGAGGAGTCGCTCCTTAAGCGTCTCGCGCAGCTCTCCCTCACCGAGATCCATCGACTCGCCGAGACGGGCGCCCTCAAGTTGGTCGTGCACTACGACAGCGCCCAGGTCGCCTGGAGCCTCCAGGCTGCTGCGCGCAAGCACGCCGAGCAGGCGCTCCTCGAGTATTTCGTGCGACACGGCGCGCCGCGCGCGTTGCTGCGCGAGCTCTTCAAGGTCTCGCGCGAACGCATCGAGGCTGTGTGTCAGGACCTTCGCCTCGTGCCAATGCACGGCCGCCCGAAGCTCCCGCACGTGCGCGAGCGCGAAGCGATCGTCACCGCCTGGAGCCAGCTCGCGAGCGCCGAGGCGGATCCGCGGACGCGTTACCACGCGCTTCATCGCAGATTCCCCCGCTACTCGATCGCTGCCCTGGATGCCGTCCTCCGGGAAGTATCGCCAGAGCGCGCCGACGCCCCCGCCCCGCCCGGAAAACGCCCACCGACCCCGCCGGTTTCCGCGCCGACCGATCACCGGCGGCAGGGCCCCGCGTCAATGAAGCGCACGGTCGTGAACCGTCGTGCCCCCAGGTGACCGATGGCAAAGATCGATGCGACTGAAGTCCGGCACGCAGGGGCGATCGTGCGGGCCCGGCTCCGGCGCAAAAGGCGGCGCGAGCCACCGTAACGGGCTGGAGGTTGCGCAGCGTTTCGACGCGAGAAGCCGAGGCGCTCTCGATAAACTGCATCCGCCCACGCCCGACTCGAGGACCCATGAACACGACCCATGACGAGAAGTCCCGTCCGCGCCGCCAGGCCCTGGCCGCGGTTCATCTCCAGAACTTCCAATTCCTCGTCGCGCTTCGCGAGGCGCTTCGAGCCGATGCAGCACAGGCCTCCTACGAGTACGGGGTGGACGTCGCCACCGCCAACGTCGTGCGCCACGCGAGCGACGAGGGCCTGCGCGCGCTGAGCTACTCGGTCGATCGGGCCGTGTTCACGCTACGTCTGCGCGGCACGGAGATCGCCGATCTGCTGCGGCGCCCGGCCGTCCTGCGCGGCCTCCTCGTGACCGTGCGCGAGAACAAGGCGAAGCGGTCCGCCCGGCGCCGTTCGGCCGTCCCGGCGGATCCGCCCGACGCAAAGGCCGAGCGATGATCCCCGAGGACAAGGCGCGCCACTGGCGGGCGATGGCGCTTGCGCGCGAAGCGATCGAGCTCGGCGCCCGGGTGGCGGTCGCAAGCGCCTTCACGGGCCTGCCGAAGCTGGAGGTCCAGCGGCTCTTCTGCGCTCGCCGCGCCGATGGCCGCAGCACTGGGCGGGTGCCGTGGTCCGCCTACTGGTACGTGACGGCGGCTGTGTTCGTCGAGATCCACGCGGCCTTTTTCTACGCCTGCTTCCGGACGCTGCGCGAGCTGGGCCATCCGCCTGCCGAGGCACTGGTGGCCGCCTACAAGAACTACGCGCGGCACTTCGGTCACGATCTGCGGCTCTCGTTCGACCGTGCGTTCGAGCTCGTCGCGCACGTCGACGGCCTGTGGACCACCGAGGCGCCGCGCCTGACGACCGTGGTCTGTCACAGCTGCAAGGCGAGCTACATCGCGCCGCGGGGCGATGAGCCGGTGGGCACGGGCGAGTGCCCCTTCTGCAAGGTCGTGCGCATCGGCAATGGCCGGCTGCTGAAGCTCCTGATGCCCGCGGGCGCGCTTGACGCGGAGGACGGATTGGCGATAGACTCCTGCAAGCTCCCTACAGGAGTAAGCAGGAGAAAACGGGATGGCGAGGGTGAAGTTCAAGGGCGTCCACAAGGCCATGGGCGCTAGTCCGAGCAGCGACACCGGTGCCCAAGCCGGATCGGGCGGGCGCGCGGGAGCCGCCGCGAAGCTCGCCCCGCCGCCGCCCGCAAAGCTGCGGAGCATGTTTACCGCCTCGGCTGAAGCGCTCCTCGCGAACCGGCCGCTCCGCGCGGTCTCCTCCGCCCCGGTCCGGACCAGCGAGGCGTTGTCCAAGGGGGAGCTCGCGGCCCTCGTTGCGGTCGGTCTGTCAGCGGAGCCGTGGCCGCCCGAGCAGGCGGACGACCCGCTCACGCAGTCCATCGTCGACTACATCGCACTCATCGAGACGAGCCTTGGCGCGGCGGAGGTGGCGCGGATCCTGGAGGTCGACGTGAGCCGGGTCCGGCAGCGCCTGCGGGAGCACTCGCTCTTCGGGGTCGAGTATGAGGGTGAGTGGAAGCTGCCCAAGTTCCAGTTCGAGCGCCGCAATTTGCTCCCCGGGCTTGCCACGGTCCTCGCAGCGCTCCCCGGCGAGATGAATGCGCTCGAGGTCGCCGAGTGGTTCCTGAGCCCGAATCCTGACCTCGAGCCCGGGGGCAAGGAGAAGCCCCTCAGTCCCCGGGACTGGCTGCTCCGCGGCCTGCCGCCGGAGCGCGTTGCGGAACTCGCGCGCGGGCTCTAGGCACGCGAGTGCCCAAGCTTCCGGACCCACCGGGCGTTGATGCAGTCGGTCGCGTCGACCCAGCTATCAAGACGCTTTCGCCGGGCACAACCCTCGCGCGCGTCTACTTCACCGGCGGTGACTATCCGACGCGCTGGAACGAGTTTCGGCACCACGGTCCGACCAACGCGCGGTTCGACCATCACCTGGTCGACGCGCGCGGGGCGCCCGGCCCGCAGGAGCGCGCGATCCTGTACTGCGCGACCGCCGCCGACACCTGCTTCGCAGAGGTCTTCCAGGAAACACGACGGATCAACCGGACACGGCGCGCGCCTTGGCTCGCGATCTTCGTTCTAACGCGTGAGGTCGAACTCCTCGATCTCACCGGTCGCTACCCGACGCGTGTGGGCGCGTCGATGGCGATCAATACCGGCCACCGTGGCCGGGCGCGCGCCTGGGCGAGGACGTTCTATGCCGCCTATCCGACGCTGCAAGGGATCTACTACCCGTCCTCCATGAATGGCAACGAGCCGGCCATTGCCCTAAACGATCGAGCCGAGCGCGCCGGCTGTCTGCCGGGCAGTCCGGAGTTCAACCGGGCGCTCGCGGACGATGTGCTGCTCGACGTGCTGAAGCACAGCGCCCACCAACTCGGGTACGGCTTGCTCTGACGGCATTGCCAAGTGCTGACACCCGAAGACCACGCTCGGGGCCGAGGGTCTCTGGCGGTCGTCGCCGCATCTGCCGCGCGATCATCGTTCCACGGGCCAGTGGAGGCCGACGACGATGTCGATCACAAAGACCCTCGAGCGCTGGCTCAGGCCCGGCCACGCCGGCTTCCGCCCGGCGGTCTCGACCGCGCACGAGCATGCCGAACGGATGGCGCTGGGCGAGGGTGAATTTGCCGCTGTCGATCTCGACGCGCTCCTCGCGACCCACGCGGCACTCATCGAGCGGATCCGCATCGCTTACGGGGGCGAGGAGGGCGGCTTCGAAGCGCAACTCGCGCCGCTCATCCGGCGTTTCGCGGCTTTCGTGCACCTGCTCCCGGTCACGCGCGATGCTCACTTCCGCGGTGCCGGTGGCTGCCTGCGCTGCGGGCTCGAGGTCGGGTTACACGCGCTCCAGGCGGCCGATGGCCAGATCTTCTCCGCGCTGGGGACCGTCCCGGCGCGCCGCGCCGCCGCCCCGCGCTGGCGGGCGGCCGCGTTCGCCACGGGCCTGGGACGCGAGGTCCACCGCCCGCTCTTCGGCGCCGCGATCCATGCTGAGGACGGCGCCGCGTGGCATCCGCTGCGGATGCCACTCTTCGAGTGGTTGCAGGACGGGCACCGCGAGCGTTACTTCGTCCGGTGGTCCGACGCGGGCACTCCGCCGCGCGCCGCCACGCTCGCGATCCTGCCGCAGCTGCTGGGGCCGTCTTTCCTGGCGTTCCTCGCCGACCCGGACCGCACGATTCTCGATCACGTGGTCGTGGCCCTCGCCGCGCCCTCCGTCGGTGCCGCACCGAATGCGCTCGGGGCGATCGTGGAGCAGACTCTCTCGCGCGTGGTCGAGCGCGACCTGCGGCGCGCGCCGACGCCGCGTCTGGACCTCCCCACTGCGGGCGTCGCCGAGCCGATCGTCTCGGACGATCTTCTCCTGCCAGAGTGCACAGGGGCGTCGAGCGCGCACGCTATCGACGCGTCGTCCAACGAATCCTCATCTGACATTGCCACTTCCGACGGCGCTCGCCCGCCCGCCGTCGAGCACGTGGGGCACGTCGACGGCACGCGGCGCACGGGTCAGCCGAGCGCGCTTTTGCCGGAAGCACCTTCGCCACCGCGAACGCCGCGCCGGCGGCTTGCCGTGCCGGCCACATTGAACCCCGTCGTCGCCGACGCGCTCGCCGCGTTGCTCGCGCCGCCTTCGGGCGAGGCCCTCGCCGTGGGGATCGAGATCTCGGAGGAGGGGATTTACGTGCCGCTCGTGGTCTGGGACCAGTGCGGGCTCGACACCGGCCTCGTCGTTCGGGCCCTGCACGACGCCCGCCTTCTCGTGCTCCAGGGCGCCCGCAAAGTCTGGCGCAAGCGCTGTGGTGAGGCGGACGTCCCCGGGCTGATGCTGAACGCGCGGCTCCTCGCCTGACCACGCGCCGTCGCGAGCCGCTCGTCCGCTGGCCCCATGTTCCTGCGCAAGTACGACATGCCTTGGCGCCGGGCCCTCGAAGGGTACGCCGCGCTCGCGTGGGGGATCGCAGGGACCACGATCGTCGCGCTCGCCGTGGTTCGCGGCCAACCCGCATGGATCCCGATCGCGCTCGGCGCGCTCGCAGCCCTGTTCGTGGCGCTCCGCGCGGCGGCCGCGGTGCACGTGTTGCGGATCCGCGCCTCCCTCTCCGGCCGGGCGATCGAGACGATGGGCGAGCGGGCGCTCCTCCATGCGTGGGGCCCCGATCCGCACGACACGGTTCTCCTCGGCTGGGGTTTCCAATGGCAGCCGGAGCACTCGCAGCGGCTCTACGAGCTCAAGAAGATCGACTTCCGGCGCCTGCAGGTGCCCCGGTGGTTGCGGAGCGTGCTGCGCGTCGCCTCCGAGCCGCAGCCAGAGGAGGAGATGGGCCTCCCGTTCGTCCACGGCGTCTCGGTCACCGAGCACGCGCTCCGCGTGCCCCGCCGGCACCTCGACGGCAACCTGCTCCTCCTCGGGGCGACGCGCTCCGGCAAGACCGTGATGCTGCGCGCGCTCATCTTCCAGGCCGTGTGCCGCGGCGACGCCGTGATCATCGTCGACCCGAAGAACGACCCGGATCTCAAGCGCGTCATCCTTGGGGCGTGTGCGCGCGCGAACCGCGCCGCCGCTTTCTACGAGTTCCATCCCGCGTTCCCGGAGCGGAGCGCCCGCTTCGACCCGATGTACAACTGGAGCAAAGCGACCGAGCTCGCGAGCCGCATCCAGTCGATCATGCCGCCCGACACGGGCGGCAGTTTCTCGGCGTTCGGCTGGCAGGCCGTCAACGTCGTGGTGCAGGGCCTCGTCGAGCACGAGGAGCGCCCCAACCTCGTGAAGATCCGCCGCCACATCGAGGGCGGCATCGACCCGCTCCTCAAGAGCTCCCTGGAACGCCTCTTCGAACGCGAACTGTCCGAGCGCTGGCGAACGGAGGTGGGACCGTTCCTGCGCCGGGCCGAGCGGGGCGACCTCCGCGGCCCGGAGAAGACGACCGCGCCCGATGTCGTCGCCTACGCCGCCTACTTCGAGCAGCGCGTCCGTCCGGTCCTAGCGCGAGATCGGATCCCCGAGGCGCTCCAGGCGCAGCTCGCCGTCTTCCACCACCCGCGCGAGCACTACCAGAAGATCACCGCGAACCTGCTGCCGATCCTCTCGATGCTCACGACGGGGAGCCTCGGCCGCTCGCTCTCGCCCGACCCGCTCGACATCGACGATGCCCGCCCGATCCTCAACCTCGACAAGGTGGTTGAGCAGCGGCTCGTCTTCTACGTCTGCCTCGACTCGCTGCCCGACAAGGCGGTGGCGAGCGCCCTCGGCTCGATCCTGCTGGCCGACCTCGCCGCGCTCTCGGGCATCCGCTACAACCTGCACATCGCCACGCCGCGCGTGAGTCTTTTCGTGGACGAGCTCTCCGAGGTCATCAACGAGCCGCTCATTCAGATCGCGAACAAGGCGGCCGGGAGCGGCGTCACGACGACCTGCGCCACGCAGACCCTCGCCGACCTGGCCGCGCGCCTGGGCAGTGAAGCGAAAGCGCGGATGGTCCTCGGCAACTTCAACAACCTCGTCGCCTTCCGCACCAAGGACCGCCCGACGCAGGAGTACGTCGTCGAGCAGCTCGGCAACGACGCCCAGAACCGAGCGAAGTCGAGCATCCCGGGCATTCAGCCGCCGCCCGGACAGACCTTCTCGAACCAGATCCCCACCGGCAACTTCACCTGGAAAGCGCTTTCCTATCCTGCGCTCGGGCTGAACACGCTCCAGAAGCGCCAGCTCATGACCCTCATCGGCACGGTTATCTACGTGCCCCCCGCGAACGACCAGGAATCCCCGCGGCTCATCGTCCGCCCCGGCCATCACAAGCTCCTCCACTACATCGGCAACGCGGCCACGGGAGAGGCGTCGCTCGAGTTCTACCGCTGCCTCGACGGCTACGGCGACGACCAGTGCCTGCAGGTCGACCTCGACGCGCCCGCCGTCTATCCGTCCTTCGGCTCGATCGTGCAGGACCGCCTGCGCGCGATCGCGAACAATATCCTCGCCCGGACGCCGCAGACCTCGACGGACATCGCCTTCGTGAACGTCTCGGATCTGCCGGTCTACCGGATGATGTCGGTCGCCGCCTTCAGCACGCTGCCCGGCCTCTCCGACTCGCTGATCGACACCTACAAGGATCTCATCGCCGCCAAGTACGCGGCGGCCTTCATCAAGCGGGGGATCGACACCGTCCGACAGGCGGTGACCGTCCATGCCGCGAACGGAACGGCGTTTGACGACGAGCAGCTCGCACGCTTAGACACCCGGATGCGGGAGCTGGAACAGGAGGTGCGCGATGAAGTCCGCAACCTCTACCAGAACGCCGCCAAGAACACCGCCATCGCTGAAGACCTCCTCCGGATGGAGCGCACGCTCCACGCGCACATGCCGAGCGTGCTCTCCGAGAACCTGAAGTTCGCCCGGCCGGGGCGGCCGTAGCGACCGGCGGAGAGAGGGTAGGGCCGATGTACGAGGTCTACGCGTACTGGAACGTCACGCAGCTCGTGGCGATCTTCAACGGCATCGCTGCGATCGCCGGCCAGAACGACTTCGTGGGGCTGCTTCGGGCCACAGCGGTGCTCGGCCTCATCATCGCCGCCGTCGCCTCACTGCTGCGCATGCGCGGGGAGGACCTCGGCACATGGATGATCTTTCTCGTCATCTTCTACGCCGGACTCTTCCTCCCGAAAGTCACCGTCACCGTCATCGACAGGACGGGCACCAATCCGCCCGCGGTCGTGGCGAACATCCCCCTGGGGGTGGCTTTCTTCGCCTCGATGACGAGCCACGTTGGCGACTGGCTGACCCGAAGCTTCGAGACCGTGTTCTCGCTCCCGACCGAGGTGCGATTCTTGGGTGGAGGACTCTTATTCGGTAGCCGGGTCCTGCAAGAGGCCCGGCGCGCTGCGATCGATCAGCCGGTCCTCCAGCGCGACATGATCCAATTCGTCAAAGAGTGTGTGGTCCCTGAACTCATCAACCGCACTCTCGATATCGACACGCTGGTCCGAAGCACAAACATCTGGGGCGACATTGGCGGCCCAGGGGTCCTGAACCCGGGACGTTTCGTCACCTACGACCTGGGCGCGAACGTCGACACCTGTCCGGCGGTGTACGGCGTGCTCAACAACCGGATTAACGGCGCGGCCGCCCGGGAGCAGACCCGACTGGGTCGGCTCCTCAACCCGCACGAACCCATCCCGCTGAACGCCTCGGCACTCGTTGCCGCCCAGCTGCCCGTCGTGACGAACCTCCTCCTTGCCGGGTCGGCGACGGCGAGCGACACCATTCGCCAGAACATGATGATCAACCTCATGCGGGACTCGTCGGTGGCGATCCCGCAGCTCCTCGCCGACCCGGCCGCCGTCCAGGCTGCGCTCGCCCAGGCGCAGGCCGAGGTCACGGCCGAGTCGGCCTTCGTGACGATGGCCAAGATGGCCGAGTCCGCGCTCCCGAAGATCCGCAACGTCGTCGAGATCCTCGTGATCGCGGTCTTCCCGATCATCGTCCTGCTGATCGTCGCCGCCGGGAGCAAGGCCGGCCTCGTGATCAAGAGCTACGTGATGGCCTTCGTCTGGGTCCAGCTCTGGGCGCCGCTCTACGCGGTGCTGAACTACGTCGTCACCCTCGAGAGCGCGTCGAATGCCCAGGCCGCGGCGCAAGGGATCGCGGGGTGGACGCTTTCGACGACGGCGATCATCGGATCGACGCTGATCTCCGATCAGGCCGTCGCCGGGATGATGACCCTCGCGATCCCGGTGATCGCCACCATGATCGTCGCCGGGGGCGCCCAAGCACTCACCAGCATGACCGGGACCGTCATGGGCCCCGCGCAGTCGAGCGCACAATCGGCCGGCGCCGCTGCCGGTGCAGGTAATGTGGGATTCGGCAACGCAACGTGGGAGACCGCGAGCTGGGACAACCGCAACGCCCATAGCTGGTCTCTCTCGAGATCCACGACGTCGCCTTCGCGGGCGAGCTTCACCGACGTGACGGGGACCGTCGAGACCGGGGCAGGGGGCTACGGGCCGGTCTACACCACGAACCAGGGGCGAGGCGTGGTCACCCCGCAGATGATGGCCTCAGCCGGCCACGAATGGTCGCGGCAGGCTGACCGGTTCACGCAGATCGGTCAAACCCAGTCCCTGCAGGCACAGGAGAGTTGGCGCGCCGTGAGCCAGAACGCGATCTCCTACGTCCGGGAAAACGCGGCTTTTTCGAGGGAGACGGGAGCTATTCGTGGCAGGACGGGACGCGCATGACAACGCAACAGCAAGCTATCGCCCGCAGCCTTAGCACACTGGCGAATGAACTAGCGCTTACAGACGTCAGCAGCGCGTCGCGGGTATATCAAGCGAGCTTTGGAGTTGATCCGGGGGCGGTATTGAAAGCGGTCCGCCTAGCGGGTGGAGTGTCCTTACGTAACACCAGCGATGAACAGATTGCCGACGCGGTCCGCGCGGTACAGCAGATTAGCCGCGACGCAGCTCTCACAAACGAAAAAGCGATCGTGCACTCAGCGATGGCCGGAGGTGGGTTCGAGATGGGCGGCCAGACGAGCCGCCGCGGTGCGAGTGACTTGAAGGCCTCATACGACGCCGCAATTGCGTATGAGCGGCAGGCGCAGTCTTCATTCTCGGAAGGACAAGCGCTCCGAAACGCCGCGGCGGCGGTAACGCGAGATGGCTTCTCGGTCACAGGAGACGACACCTTCGCGATTCACCGGAAAGCTGCGGAGGAAGGCGTTCCCCGGGCAGCGATGAACGATCCTGGCGTCATGATGGACGTCGCACGCCGGTACTTCCTTGACAAATACGGGGTCTCAGTCGGGGGCATGCTTGACGGACCTGACCCGTACGGTTCACCACCGTCGGTCGATCAGCTAATGGCGCCCAGGTTCTCGAGCGGGCGCGTCGCCTCGCCGGAGACTGTGCAGCGGGAAGCCTCCAACGCGATAGCTGGAGTGTCGTCCCGTAACCGGGGCGAGGGCGTTCCCGAGCAAGGCGTGCCGAGCATGCACGACGCGGCGGAACATTTCGCAGACACGAAACGGCATGCGCAGACCGAAATCGGAACACGCGAGCGGGATCTTGCAGATCATGAGGAATTGCTGAGCAAGGAGCGGGCGCGCCGCTACCGCGAGAGGAGCTTCTTTAACGATGCGAATCCCGGGGGAAAACGCTAGGTTGCCCCGCCGCTTGTGATGAGTGCATGTCTGCCATGGGGGGCGACGTCCCCTGAGACTAGTCGTGGCCTTCCGGCGGACGATACCCTGGGTTTCCAGGCAGAAAAGAGACGGGCGGTGCCCCATAGACGACGTACTCATCGCTCCCGATGGCTCCAACGGGAGGTGTCCCGATGTTGCTAGTCCCGAGTTCCTCGCGTGCCTCGTCGTGGTTGTCGGACCGGACGGTGAGATACCGCATCGCGAAGATGACAGGTCGACAGTCCGGCACCGATCGCTCCGATGAGAACACGATCGAACAAGGCAATGACTCCACACCCCGCGAGCGCGAGCGCGTATCCCGCGAGCAGTATCTTGTTCCGTCGAGTCATCGGAATAGTTTACTCGCGATTTTGAGTCGCCTCAGCTTTGAACCACCGTAGGAGGGCGCATGAACGCACCGAAAGTGCAGGACGTGACACACGCGATGGCCGAGGCGCTGGTCGCCGATCTGCTCCGAGAGCGCCGTCTCGAGCGGCGCTGGAGGTGGGTCACCCGCACCCTGTTCATCGGCGGGTCCCTCGCGCTCTCCATGCTCTACTTCTTCCTCTGGGCCCCGCAGCTCGGCTGGCGGGTGGGCCCGATCGGTGACGTCGTAGGAGTCGTCCGGATCGACGGCGAGATTACCCAAGCGTCACCCGCTTCCGCCGAACGGGTCGTGCCCGCGCTGCGAAGAGCTTTCGAGTCCCCGCGGGTTAAGGCCGTTGTCCTAGCCATTGACTCGCCAGGCGGCTCACCGGGGGAGGCCGAGCGCATCTACCGGGCCATGGAAAGTCTCCGCGCCGAACACGGCAAGCCGGTTGTTGCGGTCATTAGCAGCATCGGAGCGTCAGCCGCGTACATGATCGCCCTCCACGCTGACAAGATCTACGCCGGCGATTACAGCCTGGTGGGTTCGATTGGCGCAGTGCTCGCAGGCTGGGATCTCCACAAAGCCGCGCAGCGACTCGAAGTCTCCCAGCGCCTCTACGCATCGGGACCGCTCAAGGCGATGATGAGTCCATTCCAGCCGACAACCCCCGAGGCGGACGCGAAGGCACGTACCTTGACTAACGGCCTCGGCCAGGCCTTCGTTGCGGAGGTCCACAGGCTACGCGGCACGCGCCTCGACGACGGCACCGACATCGGTACGGGCGAGATCTGGCTCGGCCCGGACGCGCGTGCCCTCGGCCTCGTCGACGACATCGGAACGCTGGAGGAGGTGATCCGAAAGGATTGGCGCCTCAACTCGTACGACTTTGGTCCGCGGCGAGGCGGCGGCCTGCTCTCGATTGAGGGGACGGGCGAGTTCATAGGGGCTGTCCTCGAACGAACCTTGTTTGGTGTCTATCCGCGGTTCCGCTGAGGCCTCATGCGGCGCGCCCCCACTGGGCGGGGGGGGCCGCTCGCGGGCCAGGAGCGGTCATACAAAGCCGTTCGATGACGAGCCAGCGGCCCCACCGTTTGTGGTATATTGCCATCTCATTGGATGGTACACAGATGGTAAGCGGATGGTCAACCTTCGGTTAGTCGAGCCACGGCGCAAAGAACCCGACTCGGAAAAGATCACCATCAATCTCGGGTACATCGATCTTGGACAGATCGACTTGCTCGTGCAGGAAGGGTTCTATTCCAACCGCACGGACTTAATTCGAACGGCAATCCGTGCTCAGCTTGGCACCCACGGCGACGTTCTGAAGCAGACCGTGGCGCGACGTTCGCTGGTGCTTGGTCTGCAGCGCTACACCCGCCAGGATCTCGAGAGCCTGCGGGCGGCCAAAGAGCAGCTGCACATTCAGGTACTTGGCCTGGCGACGATCGACGACGACGTGCCGGCGCAGCTCGCAGCGCAAACCATCGCCTCGATCGTGGTCCTGGGAGCCCTGCGCGCCAGCCCCGAAGTGAAGGCTGCCCTGGCCGAGCGCATTCGCTAGCTGCCCGTCTACTCTTGCGAAGGCACATCATGGTCACGAACAAAGGAATACCCCGCGGTCTGATCGAGGCAACTCGCCTCACGCGTGCGGGACGTCTTCTTGAAGCCACAGCACTGATTCAACGCATCCTTCGGCACAGCCCGGCAGCGGCTGAAGGTGCCGATCGCCACGTGTCGGACCGCGACGGCGGCGCGAGTAACGACGTTATCGACGTCGAGTTTTCAGAGGTCGTGGAGCCCGCGAACCGTGACCTGACTCCACTTCCAAGCGCGGCGGGCGATGACATATCCCAGCGCTTCAGCCCGAAGAGGTTTCTGCGTGGCTGGCGCGGCCGCGACTCCGTAACGAACGTGCCGCGTCCCCAGACGACGGTGGTTGACGGGCAACCGGGACAGTTCGTCACCGGGTCCTATGCCAATCAAGCCGGGTCACGCACCTACAAGCTCTACATCCCGACGACCTACGCGGGCCAACCGCTCCCGCTTGTTGTGATGTTGCACGGTTGCACGCAAACACCCGACGACTTTGCAAACGGCACCCGTATGAACGCGCTCGCCGAGGAGCGGCAGTGCCTTGTTCTCTACCCCGAGCAGACCCATGCTGCCAACCGTTCGCGGTGCTGGAACTGGTTTAAGCGCGGCGACCAGCGCCGAGACCAGGGCGAGCCGGCAATCCTCGCCGGCATGACGCGCGAAGTCATGAATCGCTACCGTATCGACCCGGGTAAGGTCTATGTGGCTGGACTGTCGGCCGGCGGCGCAATGGCCGCTGTCATGGGCACGGCCTACCCTGAGCTCTACGCGGCCGTCGGCGTCCACTCGGGTCTCGCCTGCGGGAGCGCGCACGATCTTCCGTCCGCGTTCGCCGCCATGCGCGGAACACCGGCGTCGATGGCGGGCCGCAATACGGACTCAACGCCTGTTGCACCGGCAACACCGACGATCGTGTTTCACGGCGATCGGGACAAGACCGTACATCCGCGAAACGGCGAGCAGGTGGTCTCGCAATCGGTGGAGCACAACGGCGCCTCGAGGGCCGATGCCTCGACAGAACGCGGCCAAGTGCCGGGCGGTCACGCCTATACCCGCACGGTTCACCGCGATTCGACGGGGCGCGTTGTTCTCGAACACTGGCTGGTGCATGGAGGCGGTCACGCGTGGTTTGGCGGGAGCCCGCGCGGCTCGTACGTCGATCCGAAGGGCCCGGATGCTGCGCACGAGATGATTCGCTTTTTCTATCAGAACGCCTTTGAGCGGCGATCGTGAGGCTGCTTGAGGGGCGACGTGAATGTCGGCAACCGGACCAACTCCAGCCATTGCCGTAGCGATCCGAAAACGCCTCCAAGCAGTCATTGCATCTATGAATTGACAGATCGCCCTTCGACGGCAGCGACGCTCAAGGTCGTATTCGGCGGAGCCACGAAAGCGGGCGGTTTTGACTTTGCGTAATACTGAATGGTGCTGCTTATGGAAAACTTGACTACAAGTCGAGCGATAGCTGCCCAAGGCATTCGTGGCTGACGTCGGCGAAGCGAGCCTTGTCCCTATCGCGAAGGGAACCCCGGCTTCCAGTAGTCCCTCGACCTGCCGTCGAGATCGTCGTACATGACCTTGCCGCCGACGACGGTGAGGACCGAGCGCAGATCCTTGATGCGCTCGTCGGGCACCGCGCGCTCGTTGAAGTAATCGGCGCTCAGCACGACGAGATCCGCCAGCTTGCCTTCCTCGATGGTGCCGAGCTTGTCCTCGGCCTGGAGGAACCAGCCGTTGTTGGCGGTATAGAGCCGCATGGCATCGTTGCGGCCCAGCGTCTGCCCGGCGTTGATGAGATCGCCGCGCGCGTTCCTCCCGGTGACCACGTAGTACAGGTTGATCCACGGGCTCATGGTCGAGATCTGCATGCCGTCCGAGCTCATGCCGACGGGTATGCCGCTCGCCAGGATGTCGCGGAACGGCGGGCCGTTCTGGGTCGCGGTCCCGGTGAGCCAGCGCCAGCCGCCCAGGACGTTCACACCGCCGCCGAGGTTCTTCAGCTTCTGGAGGTAATCGGGCGTGATCACGGGCACGTGCGCAAGCACCCAGCGCAATTTCTTGATGCCGTCCGGGTTGCCCGCCGCCACCATCTCGTCGTGCACGTTCTGCCAGCCGTCGATGATCACTCTCCAGTCGAGCGGCAATCCGGGCAGGGCGAACACGGGGAAGTTGAGCGAATGGTTCTCGTTGCGCCATTGCGCCTGTGCGACAAGCCGCGTGCCGTTAAACCACGCTGGGGTCCCGGGCGCGATGAACGCGCTCGCAGTGAACTCGCCGATGCCGAGCACCCGCAGCATGTTATCGCCGAAATCGTCCCAGCTGTTGAGCAGGCGCGCCTTCAGCTCGGGCGTGTCGACGTCTTCCTCGACGTGCAGGAAATTGATCCAGATGCGGTTGGTGAGCTCGCCCTGGTGATAGAGCGCGCGCACCGAGTCGTGCGCCCGGTAGCGGTCGAAGCTCGCGGCGCCGTCGATCGGGTCACCCACCAATGGGACGGTGAACGGGAAGCCGCCCTGGTCGAGATGCGTGGTGACGCCGACGCCCGCGGCGTAGCGCATCGCGTCCCGCAGACCCTGCAGCATTGAGTCGCGCGTCTGCATCTTGACGCAGAAGGAAAAGCGCCGTGGTGCAGGGGGTGGGGACGCCGAACGCGCCGCCGTCGACGAAGCCGTCGGCCGCGACCGGGACGCCGTTCGCCGTCAGGAACGCCCTGCCGAGTGCGTTGGTCGCTCCCGGGCCGCTGAAGCCTTCCATGATGAACACCGGGTGGTCGGGCACCGCCGCCGTCAGTTCGGCGAGCGTCGGGAAGCGAACCGCCTGGGGAGCGCGAAAGAACTGGTTGCGGCTGAAGCCGCCGATCGACGTCACCCACTCGCCCGGCTGGATTTCTGCGGCCCGCGCGGCGAGCGTCGCGAGCGCCTCGCCGATGGAGTTGGCGTTCTCCAGGCGCGCGTCGCGTCCGGGACGCAGGCCCAGCAGCACGATGTGATTGTGGCTGTCGATTATCCCCGGCACCGCGGTGCGTCCGTGCAGGTTGATGGTCCGGGCGCAATCCCCGTCGTCGTTGCCGTGGCCGTGACCCACGGTGGCGAACCTGCCGTTCTTGATCAGTACGGAGGACACGATCTGGTCGTTCGCATCCATCGTATGGATCTTGCCGTTGACAAGCCTGAGCGAACCGCCGTGCTTGCAGTCCCTGTCGTCGTCGGCCCAGGCGGGCATCGCGACAACGGACGCGACAAGGACGACGGAAGCCAGACGCGCACGGTGTGAAATGAAAACCATATTGGCCTCCCCCGGAAGAACAGTGGTTTTCGAAGTGGAGCGGGTCACGCTATACCTGTCTTGGAGACGCTGTCAACCACACGCGCGCCCACCACTGCGGCAGCGTACGATTGGCGCCCAAGGCGACGGAGGAGTCCCGCATGAACAAGCCCGAGCGCATCCCCCAAGCTGCCGGGCGTAGCGCCGATGTTCGCTGTCAAATGGCTCGTCCCCAGGCTGCAAGGATTCGATGCGCTGCATCCGGATATCGATGTGCGGATGTCTTCGAGCCTCAGGCTCGTCGACTTTCGGCGTGACGCCTTCGATGCCGCTGTCCGGCTGGGTCGCGGAAAGTATGCGGGGCTCGAGGCAGTGAAACTCTTCGACGAGTCCGTGACACCGATGTGCAATCCCCGGCTGTTCGACAGCGCTCATGCGCTTCGCCAACCTGAGGATCTACGTCACCACGTACTACTGCACGATGACTCCATGGGATTCGATCCTGCAGCGCCAAACTGGGACACCTGGCTGCGGGCGGCCGGCGCTAAACGAGTGGACGCGTGACGAGGACCGCGTTTCAGCCAACCCGATCTTGCGCTGCAGGCCGCGGTCGACGGGGCGGGCGTGGTGCTGGGTTGGCGGTCCCTGGCCGCAGACGACGTTGCGGCCGGACGGTTGGTACAACCGTTTAGGCTGGCCTTACCGCTTCGGTCAGCGTTCTACCTGGTCTACCCAGAAGCCAATGCGGACAGGCAAGAGATTGTGACGTTCCGGGATTGGTTGTTGAAAGAGATTGGACGCGGGTAATCGCCAGCCGAAACTTCTCTGGGGGCGCCTCCGGTTCGTTTCCGCAAGTACAACCGCTCGAGATGCCCAACTGCCTTCGGGAGTCAGTACTTCGTATGCGCTGACGAATGTCGGCGCAGGGTCGACTTGAGCCCTTCGGCTGACGGTCGCTGACCGGCCACAACCGGAATTTGAGACGCGTGCCGCAAAGCGGACTGTCAACGGTGCTTTCGGCCCTGACGCGACAATCGGAGTCGCGGAAAGCAGACGTTCAACGAAAGCCCCCTATGAGGGTGATGCCGAGCATGCCTTCGCTGCCGACAAGCCCCACCTCCAGGCTCGTGCAGCTGTCGCGCGGCGTCAACAGCGAGATGAAGCCGTCGGTGGGGAAATAGAGGTGCAGGATCCGGTCCCCGGGCTCGCAGAGCACATCGGCGACAGCCAGTTCGACCCGCTCGCAGCCCGCAAGCAGATGCTCGCGATCCTTGCGGGGCAACGCGCCGATCAGACCGTTCGTGGCGGGAACGCGCCTCGTGGCTGGCACTGAACTCTCCGGGAGGCTTGAAGGAACTCCTCAGATGGCATCCGAGGGGCCTACACGAGCATCGCACTTCCTTACGTTCGCTAGCGTACGGAACGAAGGACGTATTCGGCGTATGAAGGTAACGATGGCATCCTCACCAACGCGGTGATCAAGCTTGGGTCCGGCAAGTGCTTCGAATTCAACTTAGATTATTGCAAGGGATGCGGCATTTGCGTGTCGGAGTGTCCGTGCAGCGCGATCAAGATGATTCCTGAATCGAACTGACTGCACGGGAGACACGCAATGCTGCAGGAAAAGACCAGGAGTCCAGCGGCCATTCCCCGCGGGATCGGCCTTTTGCGCGACCCGGCCCTGAACAAGGGCACCGCGTTCAGCAATGCCGAGCGCGACGCGCTCGGCGTCCGGGGCCTGCTGCCGCCGCACGTGTGCTCTCAGGAGGAGCAGGTGGCGCGCGTGCTGGAGAACTTCCGCCGCAAGGCTACCGATCTCGAGAAGTTCATCGACCTCGCCGCGCTGCACGACCGTAACGAGGCGCTCTTTTTCCGCGTGCTGATCGATCACCCCGACGAAATGACCCCGATCGTTTACACGCCCACCGTAGGTCTCGCCTGCCAGCAGTACGGGCACATCTTCCAGCGGCCGCGCGGGCTCTTTATCAGCGCCAGGGACGGTGGCCGGATAAGCCAGGTCCTGCAAAACTGGCCTTGTCGCGATGTGTCGATCATCGTCGTCTCCGACGGCGAGCGAATCCTCGGGCTGGGCGACCTGGGCGCGAACGGAATGGGCATCCCCGTAGGCAAGCTCGCGCTCTACACCGCGTGCGCGGGCGTACCTCCCGACACCTGCCTGCCGGTCCTGCTCGACGCGGGCACCAACAACGTGGCATTCCTCAAGGACCCGCTTTACATCGGGCTGCACGAGAAGCGGCTCCTGGGCGAGGAATACGACGCGTTCGTGGACGAGTTCGTCACCGCGGCGCGGCTGATCTTCCCGGGCGTCGTGATTCAGTTCGAGGACTTCGCCAATCACAGCGCCTTCCGACTGCTCGAGAAGTACCGCAACAAGATCCCCACGTTCAACGACGACATCCAGGGCACTGCAGCAGTGATCGTGGCCGGCATTTTCTCAGCGCTGCGCGTAACCGGCGGCAAGCTCGCCGATCAGGTGCTGCTCTTCCAGGGTGCTGGCGAAGCAGCGACCGGCATCGCCAATCTGGCGGTGGCGGCCATGATGGCCGAAGGCACGGACGAGGCAGTCGCGCGGCGCCGTTGCTGGCTCTTCGATTCGCGTGGACTTGTCACCGCACAACGCACTGACCTCACCCACCACAAGCTCGCCTACGCACACGATCACGTGCCGGTGGTGACGCTGCTCGACGCGGTGACGGCGCTGCGTCCGACCGCGATCATCGGAGTTGCCGCCGTGGGAGGCGCCTTCGGCGAGGCAATCGTGCGCACCATGGCCTCCATAAACAAGCGGCCGGTCATCTTCGCGCTGTCGAACCCGACGTCGAAGGCCGAGTGCACCGCCGAGCAGGCATACCGGTGGTCCGACGGGCGCGCGCTGTTCGCCTCCGGCTCGCCATTCGACCCCGTAACGCTGAACGGGAAGACCTTCGTTCCCCGCCAGGGCAATAACTCCTACATTTTCCCCGGCGTCGGTTTGGGCGCCATCGCCAGCCGAACGACCCGGATCACCGACGAGATGTTCATGGCCGCCGCACGCACGCTGGCCGAGCAGGTCACGCAAGCCGACCTCGACCAGGGCAGCCTCTATCCGCCGCTAAAAAGCGTGCGCGATGTGTCGGCGCAAATCGCCGCTGTCGTCGCGGCAGTGGCTTTCCGCCGAGCACTCGCCCAGACCGAGGAGCCCGCCGATCTGCTGCGGTTCATCCAGTCGCGGATGTACGAGCCGCGCTACGTCAGCTACGTTCAATGACCGAGCCGTCCTGACCCCCCGCACGGGCCATCGGCACCCGAGGAGAATCCGCCATGCTTCGTACAATCGCTGTCGCCCTCGCACTTGCGACCCTGTCGTTCGCGAACGCTTTCGCCCAGGCGCCCATCGTCATCAAGTTCAGTCACGTCGTCGCGGTCGACACGCCCAAGGGCAAGGGCTCCGACTACTTCAAGAAGCTCGCTGAGGAGCGCACAAAGGGCAAGGTCAAAGTCGAGGTGTATCCGAACAGCTCACTGTTCAAGGACGGCGAGGAGATGGAGGCGCTGCAGCTCGGGTCCGTGCAAATGCTCGCACCGTCGCTCGCGAAATTCGGTCCGCTCGGCGTGCGCGAGTTCGAGGTTTTCGACCTCCCATACATCTTCGACAACACTGAAGAGCTGCATAAGGTCACTGAGGGGCCGGTCGGCACGATGCTGTTCAAGAAACTGGGGTCGAAAGGCATAGTTGGCCTCGCGTATTGGGACAACGGCTTCAAGGTAATGAGCGCGAACAAGCCCATCCGCGTCCCCGCCGACTACAAGGGCCTCAAGATGCGCATTCAGTCGTCGAAGGTCCTGGGCGACGAAATAAAGGCGCTGGGCGCGATTCCGCAGGTAATGGCTTTTTCGGAGGTCTACCAGGCGCTGCAGACCGGCGTCGTCGACGGCACTGAGAATCCGCCGTCGAACTTCTACACGCAGAAAATGCATGAAGTACAGAAGTATCTCGTGCTGACCGACCACGGCTACCTCGGCTATGCGGTCATCGCGAACAAGAAGTTCTGGGACGGACTGCCGCCGGACATCCGCACGACGCTCGAAGGCGCGATGAAGGACGCGACCAAGTACACCAACGAGATCGCGCAGAAGGAAAATCAGGACGCGCTGGCGGCGGTCAAGGCTTCCGGAAAGACGGAGATCATCACGCTCACGTCCGAGCAAAAGGCGGCGATGAAGAAGGCGCTCGTCGTCGTGCACAAGGAAAACGAGTCGCGGGTCGGCAAGGAAACGATCGCCGAGGTTTACAAGGAAACCGGATTCAAGCCGTAGATCGTTGCGATATTTGCCGATAACGCCACTGTCGGAGACGATCACGTCCTGACAGTGGTGTTCGAATTTCTGCGGTCGCGCGCTGCTTGCCACATTCGACCGCGGCCGTGACCGTGAGCGTGACGCAGGACGGTGGGGGAGCTGCCATGAAATTGCTGGATCACCTCGAGGAGTGGTTGATCGCGTTCCTGATGGGCGCGGCCACGCTGCTGATCTTCGTCGCGGTCGTCCACCGTTATGCCGCCGGTCTCCCGATTCCCGGCGTGCAGGACGCGCTGCTCAAGATCGACCTCACCTGGGCGCAGGAACTTTGCATCTATATGTTCGTGTGGATGGCGAAGTTCGGCGCTGCCTATGGCGTCCGCACGGGCATCCACGTCGGCGTCGACGTGATGATCAACCGGCTGCCCGGCAACACGCGCAAGCTCTACGTGCTGTTCGGGCTCGCCGCTGGCGCCGCTTTCACCGGGATCGTCGGTACTCTGGGCGCGACGTTCGTCTGGGATATTGCCCACACCGATTCGGTCTCACCCGACCTCGAGCTGCCGAAATGGATCGTCTACCTGTGCGTCCCCGTCGGCTCGTACCTGATGTGCTTCCGGTTCCTGCAGGTCGCTTGGTCGTTCGCGCGCACCGGCGAACTGCCGCACCATGACGTCGCGCACGTCGAGGGCATCGAGGATGTCGCTCCTTGGGCGCTGGTCGACGACCTTCATCCTGCGCCTGTGAAGGTAGGCAAGCCATGAGCGCCGCGATCCCCTCCCCCGCCGCGGGTCCGCGCTGGCCGGCGTTCATTCCGCCGGTGCTGATTGCCATTCCCATTGTTTTGAAGTTCGCCGGCGTTTCGATCGCGAACGCCTGGATCATCTTTGCGCTGTTGTTCGGCCTGATGCTGACCGGGATGCCGATCTCGATCTCGCTTGGCCTCACCGTGCTCACCTATCTGTTCACGATGACGACCGTACCGATCGAGTCGGTCGCGCTCAAGCTATTCACCGGCATCGAGCGGTTCGAAATCATGGCGATTCCGTTCTTCATCCTCGCCGGCAACTTCCTGACGCACGGCGGGGTGGCACGACGGATGATCAACTTCGCTTCGGCGATGGTCAGCCACTGGCATGGCGGTCTCGGGCTGGCGGGCGTTATGGCCTGCGCCCTGTTCGCAGCCGTGTCGGGCAGCTCGCCGGCGACGGTCGTTGCGATCGGCGCGATTCTGCTGCCGGCGATGGTCAAACAGGGCTTCCCGCCGCGTTTCGGCGCCGGCGTCATCACGACCTCGGGCGCGCTCGGCATCCTGATTCCGCCGTCGATCGTCATGGTGATGTACGCGGTCGCGACAAACACCTCGGTCGGCGCGCTCTTCATCGCCGGCATCATCCCGGGGCTGGTTCTCGCAACCATGCTCGGCATGACGACCTGGTGGCGCGCGCGCAAGAACAACTACCCGCGCCAGCCGAAGGCGACCTGGCTCGAGCGCTGGCGGACTTTCCGCGAAAGCATCTGGGGGCTGCTGCTCGTCATCGTTGTCATCGGCGGCATCTACACGGGCATCTTCACGCCGACCGAAGCGGCCGCGATGAGTGCGGTCTATGCGTTCTTCGTCGCCGTCTACGTCTACAAGGACATGACGCTCGCGAAGGTGCCGAAGGTGCTGCTCGACTCGGCCAACATGAGCGCGATGCTGCTCTACATCATCACTAACGCGGTGATGTTCAGTTACCTGATGACTTCGGAGCAGATCCCGCAGGAGCTCGCCGCGTGGATGCTCGACAAGGGCCTTGGCGTCATTGCGTTTCTGCTGTTCGTCAACGTCATTCTGCTGCTCGCCGGCAACGTGATGGAGCCGTCTTCCATCGTCCTGATCATGGCGCCAATTCTCTTCCCGGTCGCGATGAAGCTCGGCATCGACCCCGTTCACTTCGGCATCATGATGGTCGTCAACATGGAGGTCGGCATGTGCCATCCGCCCGTGGGGCTCAACCTGTACGTGGCGAGCGGCATTACCAAGATGGGCATTACGGAACTGACGATCGCCGTCTGGCCGTGGCTGCTGACGATGCTGGTGTTCCTGATCGTCGTGACCTACTGGCCCTCCCTGACGCTCTGGCTGCCGACGACCCTTGGAATGTTGCGCTAGGCGCGAAGCATTGCTACAGCCGCGCTGGCACCCAGGCCGGAAACACCACCGACACCGGCCGCGGCAGGTAGTACACCGAAGCACGACTGATCTCCAGCAGCTCGGCCGGGCGGGTGATGGACAACGCATGGTTGCGGTTGATCATCGCTTTGCGCTCAGCATGCCCCCTTTGATGAGTGCGCCTTCCAAAAAATCGTTCTCCAGTGCGAGCTCGCAGAGCTTGGCGTGCTTGGCGTGCAGCGCCTTGAGATCGACCGGCGGCTGAGCCTTCGAGGTCGTCTCGCCGAAGACGGCGGCTGCGCGCTCCAGGAGCTGGTTCTTCCAGTCGGCGTCGTTGCCATCGCTTTTCTCGCCCTTGCGATACGGCGCAACAAAGCGTGCAGCCATCATCCCCACCCGATGCCCGAGCCGCTCCAGCGCGCGCGCCCAATAGTGCGCTCCCGAGCAGGCCTCCATCCCCACCAGGCTCGGCGGAAGCTGCGCGAAAAGCTCCAGAACCTTCCCCCGCGGCACTCGTTTCCTGAGCACCGCCTTCCCGTGCTCGTCCACCCCGTGCACCGAGAACACCTGCTTTGCCAGGTCCAACCCCACGGTAGTAACCTTCATCGCCGACTCCCCCTCTCTTCGATTGGTGACGAATGCACCTCCAATCTGGCACATCCGATGCCGCCCGAGTTGGGGGAGTCCATCTCATTCGTTGGACGGTCCGATCAATGTGAAAGGAGCAACAGGCCATGACGTCATCCCTTGCCGACGCTGTTATCGAGCTGGCCAGCAGGTTCTCGGGCCAACTCCTCCAGCCCGCCGACGCGGGCTACGAGGAGGCAAGGAAAGTCCACAACGGTCTGGTCGACAAACGCCCGGCATTGATTGCCCGATGCCGTGGCGTGGCCGACGTCGTCGACGCCGTCAACCTCGCGCGCAAGCTGAGTCTCGAGGTGGCGGTCCGTGGCGGCGGCCACAATGTGGCGGGGCGCGCGACCGTCGACGGCGGGCTGATGATCGACCTGGCGCCGATGAAAGGCATTCACGTCGATCCGCACGCCCGTACCGCGCGGGCCCAGGGCGGCGTCACCTGGGCCGAGCTCAACCGCGAGACGCAGCTGCACGGTTTGGCGGTCACAGGCGGCGTGGTGTCTACCACCGGCATCGCAGGGCTCACCCTCGGCGGTGGGCTGGGCTGGCTGATGGGCAAGTACGGATTGGCGCTCGACAATCTTCGCTCCGTCGAACTCGTCACCGCCGAAGGCCAGGTGTTGCGGGCGAGCAAGGATGAACAGCCCGATCTGTTCTGGGCCGTGCGAGGCGGAGGTGGCAACTTCGGCGTGGCGACCTCCTTCGAGTATCAGCTTCATCCGGTGGGACCCACGATCACCGGCGGGCTCGTCGCGCATCCCTTTGAACGCGCCCGTGACGTGCTTAGGTTCTTCCGCGATTTCACCGCGTCGCTGCCCGATGAGATGACCGTGTTCGGGGGTCTCATTCACGCCCCCGACGGCTCGGGCGCGAAGCTGGCGGCCATGGTGGCGTGTCACTGTGGCTCGCTCGCCGCCGGCGAAACGGCGATGCGGCCGCTCAAGCAATTCGGTCCCCCGGTGATGGATGCCATCGGCCCGATGCCCTACTGTCAGCTCAACGGGATGCTCGATGCAGGCTTTCCGAAAGGGGCACTCAACTATTGGAAGTCGAGCTTCCTCGCACGATTGAGCGACGATGCCATCGACACGATGATCGACTGCTTCGCCCGCTGCCCCACCCCGATGGGCCAGCTGCTCCTCGAGCACTTCCATGGCGCGGCGACGCGGGTGGGGGTCGGCGACACGGCCTTCCCGCACCGTGCGGACGGCTACAATCTTCTCGTGCTCTCCGAGTGGATGGACCCGGCCAAGACCGATCGGTGCATCGCATGGGCGCGGAAAACATACGCGGCAGATGGAGCCCTTCATGGCCCCCGGCCGTTATGTAAATTACCTCGCTGATGACGAGGCGGGCGATCCGGTCGCCGCCGCCTACGGCCCCAACTACCGACGCCTCCAGGAACTCAAGAAGAAGTACGACCCGAGCAACTTCTTCCACATCAACCAGAACATTCGCCCAGTCTTGAGTCGCGTCGCGCCAGCGACGGTAGTCGAAGCCTCGACGGGCCATGCGCTCACTTTGATCCGCGGCCCGTCCAACATGGCGCTGAAGGGAACTCCCCACAAGCGGGGCGCCCCTTAGCGCCGACGTTGAACGGCTTAACGCAAGAGGATTGCGACGTTCTTGTATTGCCCTTGACGACGGCCGGCTAATGGCGTCCGCTTCATCGATTCTTGCGTCAGCTTGCCGCGGTCCCGAACTTCCGCTCCGGGTGTCGGATCCAGCCGTTGCGCGAGTTGGTGCCCGGTCGCTGGTTGTGACCCGTTTTGACCAACTCAGATTGGGTGTGCCCAAACTGTGACTAGGATAGATTGGTCTTAAGATGGGCGAGCGCTGCAAATGACTGATTAATAGCCTGCGAAAGTCTTGCTTTGACCGCCCGTAATCCTCGAGGGGGGACGTTGCCATGCATCGATACGAAGCCCGGGTAACCTGGCGGCGCGACGGCGCGAAGTTCACCGACAACCGCTATAGCCGCGGCCACGAGTGGTCGTTCGACGGCGGCGCGACCGTGCGGGCTTCCTCGTCGCCTTTGACCGTGAAGGTGCCGTACTCGGTCGCGGAAGCGGTCGACCCCGAGGAGGCGCTCGTCGCGACGACCTCGAGCTGCCACATGCTCTGGTTCCTGTCGCTCGCCGGCCGGCAGGGCTTCGTCGTGGACCGCTATTCGGACGACGCTTTCGGAGTGATGGAGAAGAACGCGGCGGGCAAGCTCGCGTTCTCATGCATCACGCTGCGCCCGCGGATCGAGTTCGCGGGGGACAAGCTGCCTTCGGCGGACGAGATCGCGACGCTGCACCATTCGGCCCACGAGGAGTGCTTCATCGCGAACTCGCTGAAGTGCGACGTCGTAGTGGAGGCAA
>CAVQUV010000003.1:0-26692 GCA_963716855.1 uncultured beta proteobacterium
CGGGAATCAGACGCCTTTCTTCTTCCGCTCCGCGAGAAACCGCTCGAGCAGCCGTGCGTTGAACTCGACGCCCTCGAGGTTCGGGTTCACCGCGAGCGCGCGCTTGAAGTAGTCGAGCGCCTTCTCGTACTCGCCGGTCTGGGCGTAGATCTGCCCGCAGCCGGCGAGCGCGCCGAAGTGCACCGGATTGCGCTTGAGGACCTCCGTGCAATCCTTGAGCGAATTGTCGAAATCGCCGGCGACGAAGTAGACCGTGGCACGCTTGTTCCAGCCTTCGGCGAAGTCGGGCTTCAGCTCGATGATGCGGGTGAAGGTGGCGAGGCTCTCCTTGACGCGCCCGCCGTTCATCTCGTCGATGCCCTGCTCGAACAGCTTGTCCACCTGCTCGTCGCCGGAGCGGCTCCATACGACCCAGATCGCCTGCTCGGCGAGCGCGCGAAGCTCGGTGTTCGGGTCGCGCAGCACCGCGATCAGGGCGGGGACGTCCGCCATCCGGCCCTCGCGCGCGAGCAGCACCACGCCGCGGCCGCGCTCGACCGGGTCGGCGGACTTCAGGGACGCATACGCGGCGTCGCGCGAGGATTGCTGCGCACCGGTGGGAGCCGCCGCGAGCGCGGCGAGGAGGGCGAGGACGGTGAGGACGAGGCGCGGCATCGGGTCATCCATTCGGGCGGCGGGGGCGTAACAAGAACACCGGAGCGGCCCAATATAATCCGTCCCGGCAATCGACGAAACCGTCCAGGAGGTGCCGACATGAACCGAGCTCTCGCGACCGCTGCCCTTGTTCTGGCCGCTAGTCTGGCGTTGCCCGTGGTGCACGCCGACGGCAACTCCGCTCCCGCGTCCGTCAGCTTACCGGCCGACCCCGACGTCGAGGCCGGCAAGGCCGCGATCCGCGAGCAGAACTGGAAGGGGGCCGTCGACGCGTTCGCGAAGGTCGCGGCGCGCGACCCCCGCAACGCCGACGCGCAGAACTGGCTCGGCTTCGCCTACCGCAAGACCGGCAACCTCGACCAGGCCTTCAAGCACTACGACCAGGCACTCAAGCTCGACCCGCGCCATCGCGGCGCGCACGAGTACATCGGCGAGGCCTACCTCATGAAAGGCGACCTCGCCAAGGCGAAGGAGCACCTTTTCGCCCTCGACCGCCTCTGCTTCTTCGGCTGCGAGGAGTTCACCGACCTGAAGAAGGCGGTCGCCGAGTACGAGCAGCGGAAAAAGTGAAGGGCACCGAAGTCCTCCGCCTGCCGCGCAGCCGGGCGGAGCTCGACGCGGCCGCCGCGCGGTGCCGCACGATGGTGACCCGCCGCGCGCTCGTCTCGGCGGGCGCCGTGCTGGTGCCGCTGCCGTTGCCGGGCCTCGACATCGCCGCCGACGTCGCGCTGCTGACCCAGCTGATTCCGGCGATCAACCGCGAGTTCGGCCTGACGCCCGACCAGATCGACGAGCTCAATCCGACGATGAAGGTGCTCGTCTACAAGGCGATCGTCGCGTTCGGGGGTGCGATGGTCGGCCGGATGATCACGCGCGACCTGATCCTGCAGGCGCTGGTGAAGGTCGGGATGCGGGTCACGACCAAGACGGCGGCGCGGCTCGTTCCGCTCGCCGGCCAGGCGGTGTCGGCGGGTTTGAGCTACAGCGCCATGCGCTTCGTCGGCGCGGCGCACATCCGCGACTGCCGGCGCGTGATCGAGGCGATCCACGCCGAGTGGCCGCCCGAGGCAGCGCCGCCCCGGCCTAGCGCAGTTCAGCGGCTGCGATCCGCCGCTGCCAAAGCAGCTTCCCGCCTGCGTCGTAGGCCTCGAGCGTGAGCACGCGCTCGGCGCGCGGCCCGCTCACTCGCAGCATGCCGAAGTTGCGCTGGTTGACCAGCGTCCCCGTCACGAGCTCGGGGTTGTCGCGCTCGTCGACCGAAGGATTCGCGACCGGGCCGGCGGTGAGGGGCGACGAGGTGAACTCGTAGAGCGGGTAGGTCCCGGGCCGCTCGACGCGCCACAGCCCGCCGAAGTGGCGGTCGCCGGAGAGGAACACCACGCCCGGGATCTTCTGCTCGAGCAGCCAGTCGGCGAGCGCCTTCTGCTCGACGGGGAAGTTGTGGAACGCCTCGAAGCGGTTCGCCCGGTTCCAGAGCTGCCCGCCGGCGACCACGACCTTGAACGGCGCGCGCGAGGCGACGAGCGCCTGCTTCAGCCACTCGAGCTGCGCGCGGCCGAACATGCGCTTCTCCGGCGTCAGCGGGTAGCGGTTCGGGAAGCGGTTGAAGCGGTTGTCGAGCAGGAAGAAGTCGACGTCGCCGAAGGTCAGCATGCCGAACACGCCCGGCACGCCCGGCAGGCCGTGGGACGGGTTCGGCCAGTAGCGCTTGAACGCCTCGAGCGCGGCGCCCTTCATGACGAACGAGGCGTCGGAGTCGTTCGGCCCGTAGTCGTGGTCGTCCCAGATCGCGACGTGCGAGGTCGCGCGCGCGAGGCGGCGCAGCTCGGGCAGCGCGCGCATCGCGCGATAGCGCGCGCTCATGCCCTCGATCGACGTCCACTCCGGCTCGCGGAGGTAGACGTTGTCGCCGAGCCAGAGCATCAGGTCGGGCGACTGCGAAGCGATCGCGTCGAGGATCGGGTAGTCGGCGCCCCACGGCGGGCCGGGACGGTCGAAACGGTCGTTCACGTAGAAGCACGATCCGAACGCGACCGAGAATTCGGGCGGTTCGGTGCGGAACTGCCAGAACGGCTGGGTCGCAAAGCGCCCGGGCTCCGCGGCGGGCTTGCCGTCGACCGCGACGGTGTAGCGGTAACGCGTACCGGGATCGAGGCCCGCGAGGCGCAGCGCCACGGCGAAGTCGTCCTCGGGCCGCGTCACGCCTTCGACCCGGCGGCGCTTGGACGGATCGGCCTCCGGGTGCAGCTCGACGACGACCCGGGCGGCGCGGTCGGTCTGCACCCAGAGCGTCATGCTCGCCATGTCGGCGAAGCCGTGCATGATCGAAGCCGCCCACGCCGGTGCGGCGGCGAGCAGGGCGAACGCGGCGACGAGCAGCGGGCGGAGGGCGCGGCGCATGGGTGTCTTCCGGCAGGGGCGGATCATAGCGGGTCGCCGGAGGCGCGCGCAGGACGCGGCAATCGCAGCGTGCTAGCATCCTCGATGACGCGGCGCTCGCCGCGCGCGCTGCCTCCCCTCCGCACGAACAATAGGAGATACCCATGGGACTGTTCGATTTCGTCCGCAACATCGGCAAGAAGATCTTCCCGCCGGAAGCCAAGCCCGAGGACGCCTCGGTCAAGATCCGCCAGGAGATCGAGACGGCTATGCTCGGGATCACCAACCTGCAGGTGGCCTATGACGCGAAGGACGGCAAATGCACCCTCGCGGGCGATTGCCCGACCGCCGAGGCGATGCAGAAAGCGGTGCTCATCGCGGGCAACATCCAGGGCGTCAGCGAGGTGAACATCGCGGGGCTGAAAGTGCCCGAGCCCAAGGAGAAGGTCGAGTACTACATCATCGTGAAGGGCGACACGCTGTCGGCCATCGCGAAGAAGTACTACGGCGACGCCAACAAGTACCCGCGCATCTTCGAAGCGAACCGCGAGGTCATCAAGAACGCCGACCTGATCTTCCCGGGACAGAAGATCCGTATCCCGATGGATTGACGCGCATCGCGACGCAAGGAGGACGCCATGGGCTTGCTCTGGACAGTGATCATCGGCTTTCTCGTCGGCCTGATCGCGCGCGCGGTGATGCCCGGCCGGCAGATCATGGGCATCATCTTGACGACGCTGCTCGGCATTGGCGGAGCGCTGCTCGCCGGCTACGCAGGCCAACTGCTCGGCTATTACAAGGTCGGGGATCCGGTCGGATTCGTCGCCTCGGTCGTCGGCGCGCTCGTGATCCTGTTCCTCTGGACCAAGCTCGTGAACAAGTGAGCCGAACCGGGGTCGAGGCGATGGCGCGGGTTGTTATACTCGCGCCATTGTTTTTTCCCGCCCCGCCATGACTGCAAGCGTCGCCGGCAAGCAGAAGAAGAACGTCGCCGTTCTCGCCGCGCTTCAGGCGCTGCTCCTGACCAACAACTCCACCGCGATCGCGCTCAACGGCCTCGCCGGATACGCGCTGGCGGAGAACAAGTCGCTCGCGACGCTGCCGGTGACCGGCTGGGTCGTGGGCGCTTCGCTCACGACGTTCTTCGCCTCGCTGCTGATGAAGCGCATCGGGCGCACGGGCGGGTTCACCCTCGGCGCGCTCGTCGGGATCCTCGGCGCGTCGATCTGCTGCGTGGCGCTGTACCTCGCCGACTTCTGGCTGTTCGTCGCGGGGACCACGGTGTTCGGCGTTTACAACGCGTTCGGGCAGTACTACCGTTTCGCCGCCGCGGACGCCGCGAGCCACGATTTCAAAGCCAAGGCGATCTCCTATGTGCTCGCCGGCGGCCTGGTGGGCGGCATCGTCGGCCCGACGGTGTCGAAGTGGACGAAGGATGCGCTGCCGACCGCGTTTCTCGGCGCGTACCTCACGCTGATCGTGTTCCTGTGCGTCGTGCTCGCGGTGATCCGCCTCCTCGACATCCCGGCGCCGACCGAAGCCGAAGCGAAAGAGTCCGGGCGCGCGCTCGCCGAGATCGTCGCGCAGCCCGCGTTCGTCGTCGCGGTGCTCGCCGGCGCGTTCGGCTACGGCGTGATGAACCTGCTGATGACTGCCACGCCGCTCGCGATGGGCATCTGCGGCCACCCGTACGGCGCCGCGGCGACCGTCATCTCGTGGCACGTCATCGGCATGTTCGCCCCCTCGTTCTTCACGGGCAACCTGATCAAGCGCTTCGGCGTGCTGAACGTGATGCTCGCCGGGGTCGTGCTGAATTTCGTCTGCATCGGCATCGCGCTCGCCGGGATCGACGTGGCGAACTTCTGGGCCGCGCTCGTCCTGCTCGGCGTGGGCTGGAACTTCCTCTACATCGGCGCCACCGCGCTGCTCACCGAGACCTACCGCCCGGCCGAGAAGGCGAAGGCGCAGGGCGCCAACGACATGCTGATCTTCCTCGTCATGGCCACGTCCTCGTTCTCGTCGGGGATGCTGCTCGAGTCGAACGGCTGGCAGATGCTGAATTACCTCGCGATCCCCTTCGTCGCGGCGATCGGGTTCGCGGTGCTGTGGCTCATGACCCGGCGACGGGTGCCGGCCGTCGCGTAAATTGCCCGACAATATTAGGGGACACATCCCCTCATACTTCCCCAGACCTGCCGCCTAACGGCGAGTCCGCTAGGCGCTCTTGGGCAAACAGGAGGTTGCCATGGAACGCCGGTTCATCAACCCGCTCGAGCTGTCGGTGCCCACGCACTATTCGCACGTCGCGGTCGCTTCCGCCGGCCGCACGGTCTATGTCTCGGGACAGGTCGCGCTCGATGCGACCGGCCGGGTGGTCGGCGAGGGCGACCTGCACGCGCAAGCCGTTCAGGTGTACGAGAACCTCAAGGCGGCGCTCGCTGCCGCCGGAGCGAGCTTCGCCGACGTGATCAAGATGGTCACCTACGTCGTCGCCCTCGACGCCGAGCGGGTCCAGGTCATGCGCGACGTCCGCGCGCAGTTCCTTCCGGCCGGCCACAAGCCGGCGAGCACGATGGTCGGCGTCAGCAGCCTCGTGCGGCCCGAGTTCCTGGTCGAGGTCGAGATGATCGCGGCCTTGGCCGACCGCCGCTAGGGCAGGCACGCAAGCGATGCAGCTCGACCCGCAGGCGCGCGCCGTGCTCGAGCGCGTCGCGCGCGCGAACCTCCCAGCCTATTCCCAGCTCGGCGCACCTGCGGCGCGCGCGCTCTACCGCGAGACCCGCGGCAAACTCTCCGCCGCGCCCCCCGCAGTCGCGCGCGTCACGGACCTGCGCGCGACCGGTCCGGCCGGCGACGTCCCGGTGCGCCTCTACCGCCCGCTCGGCGCGTCGGAGGGCGAGGCCGTGCCGGTGCTCGTCTATTTCCACGGCGGCGGGTGGACCATCGGCGATCTCGACACGCACGACGTGCCCTGCCGCGAGTTCGCGAACCTCGCGCACTGCGCGGTGGTGTCGGTGGACTACCGGCTCGCGCCGGAGCACAAGTTCCCCGCCGCGTTCGACGATGCGGTGGCTGCTGCTCACTGGGTCCACGCGCACGCGGACGCGCTCGGCGTCGACGCGTCGCGGCTCGCGGTGGGCGGCGATTCGGCGGGCGGCAATCTCGCGGCCGCGGTCGCGATCGCGTTCCGCGACACCTGGGGGCCGCGCATCGCCATGCAGACGCTCATCTACCCGGGGACCGACATGGCGGCCGACACGCCTTCGCACGCGGCGTTCGCCGACGGCTACATGCTCACGCGCGACGCGATCCTCTGGTTCAAGGACAATTACCTGCGCGGTGCGGCCGACGAAGCCGACTGGCGCGCCTCGCCGCTGCGCGCCGGCGATTTCGCCGGGCTCCCGCCCGCGTACGTCATCACCGCCGGCTTCGACCCGCTGCTCGACGAGGGCCGCGCCTACGCCGACCGCCTCCGCGCCGCCGGCGTGAAGGTCACCTACGAGTGCTTTGCGGGAATGATCCACGGCTTCGTGACGATGGGCGGCGCCATCGCCGCCGCGCATCACGCGATCAGCCGCGCGTCCCTCGCCCTGAAGCAGGCTTTCGCGCAAGTCCGCGCGTGATCGTCCGCGCGCTCGCCTACGTCGGGCGGCACGGCGCGCTCTTCCTCGCGGGCGGCGTGCTGCTCGGCCTCGCCGCGCCGCCGCTCGCGGCCGCGGCGCGCCCGCTGCTCGTGCCCGCGCTGCTGGTGCCGCTCACCATCGCGCTGCTCCGGCTCGACTGGCGACGCCTTGGCGACTACGCGCGCCGGCCGGCGCTGATCGCGGTCGTGACGGTGTGGCTTCTCGCGGTGAGTCCGGCGCTCATGTGGCTCGCGTTGCAGGGGCTGCCGCTCCCGGCCGCGCTCGAGCACGCGATCGTCCTGATGACCGCGTCCTCGCCGGTGACGATGTGCGCGACGGTCAGCCTGCTCGTCGGGCTCGACGCGGCGCTCGCCGTCGTGGTGATCGTCGTGACGACCGCGCTGGTGCCGCTCACGCTGCCGGCGGTGGCGCTGCCGCTGCTCGGGCTCGAGCTCGCGATCGACCTGCCGACCTTCATGCTCCGGCTCGGCTGGATGGTGGGCGCGGCGTTCGCCGTTGCGCTCGTCGCGCGGCGGCTCGCCGGCGTCGAGCGGCTCGCGCGGGGCGCGCGTGCGCTCGACGCCCTCGCGGTGCTCAGCCTCCTCGTGTTCGCGGTGGCGATCATGGACGGCATCACCGCCGCGTTCCTGGCGCGGCCGGGGTACGTGCTCGGCACGCTTGCGGCGGCTTTCGCCGCGAACCTCGTGCTGCAGGCGGCCGGCACGCTCGCCTTCCTGCGGCTCGGCGTGCGCCGGGCGCTGACGATCGGCCTCATGACCGGCAACTGCAACATGGGCCTCGTGCTCGTCGCGCTCGCGGACGAGGCGTCCTTCGACACGGTGATGTTCTTCGCGCTGGGCCAGATTCCGATGTACATGCTGCCGGCGCTCATGATGCCGCTGTACCGGAGATTCGCGACCGGGCGTTAGGCGTGCTTCTTCGCAGTCTTCTTCGGTTTCTTCTTTGCCGTTTTCTTCGGCTTCTTCTTCGCCGGTTTCGCGGCGACCATTGCCGCGGTCGGCACCGCGACGCCGAGCAGCGGCGCGACGACCGGGATCCACCGCTCGCGCACGATGCGGTCGAATCCGTCCGGCGTCGGGTGCAGCTCGTTCGCCCACTCGGCTTCGGTGAGCGTCCCGGACGAGTCCACAAACCGCACCTGCGCGACCGGATCGTCGAGCCCCTTGAGCAGCGTCTCCAGGCGGTCGATCAGCTCGCGGATGAGCGGCCGGCGCAGCGCGCTCGGAATCTGCGCCAGGTCCATCGGCGCCTTGAGCCACTTGCCGAAGAGGAAGAAGCCCTTCCCGGTGGGGATCGCGTAGTCGTAGTTGTGGACGACCACCGGGCCGGCGAACCCGTCGGCCCGCACGCGCGCGATGATCTGCTCGTAGGCGTCCCCGATGCGGCCGAGCAGCCCGTCGGGCTCGTTGGCAGCCCAGCACTCGGCCACGCTCGTGGCGGCGGAGCAGTTGGGCCGGATGATCCGGCTGAAGTCGCGGATGCCCGCGAAGTCGTTGCCGCCGCCGGAGAGGAGGAACGCTTTCATCCGCATCGCATTCAGCTCGACGCGACCGCTCCAGAACGGCAGGTGCCGCGGCTTCATGTAGTCGACGGCGTTGGCGCCGCTCTCGCCGTACGCGGCAATCACGAACGAACGGGAGAGCGCGCGGTTCAGCGCCTCGAGGAGATTGGCCCCCGGGTAGTGGAACCACGAGTCGCCGAGCGCGACGATGTCGGCGCCGCCGCCCTCGTATTCGTCGAGCAGGCCGTCGTCGTAGTAGGGGTGGCTTGCCATGGCGGGGCTCCTCCGTCGGTGCGCCATTGTCCCCAACGTCGGGCGGGGCTTCCATCCCACCAATGGCTTAGCCGAGGCCCGCGCCCCACGGCGTAGAATCCCGGCAGCCTTCCGCCCGCGAGACCGCCGATGGGAACCGACGACCTCCGCTCGACCTCACGCCGTATCGTGAAGGGCGCCTGCCCGCACGACTGCCCGGACACCTGCGCGCTGGAGACGACGGTCGAGAACGGCGTCGCGATCGAGGTCCGCGGCGGCGACATGCCGTTCACCGAGGGGACGCTCTGCACCAAGGTCGCGAAGTATCTCGACCGCACGTACTCGAAGGACCGCGTGCTGCACCCGTTGCGGCGCGTCGGGCCGAAGGGACCGGGGCAGGGGCGCCTCGAGCGCATCACCTGGGACGAGGCGCTCGACGAGATCACGGCGCGGTTCAAGGCGATCGCCGCGGAGGACCCGCAGCAGATCCTGCCGTGCAGCTACGCCGGCACGATGGGGCAGCTGCAGTACGCCTCGATGGACCGGCGCTTCTTCCACCGCCTCGGCGCGAGCCTGCTCGAGCGCACGCTGTGCTCGTCGGCCGGCAAGGCGGGGCTCAAGATCACGCTCGGCGGCTCGGTCGGCATGGACCCGGAGCGCGCCGACGAGGCGCGGCTCATCCTGATCTGGGGCTCGAACCCGATCGTCTCCAACCTGCACTTCTGGACGCGCTGCCAGGAAGCGAAGCGGCGCGGCGCGAAGCTCGTCGCGATCGACCCGTGGCGCAGCCAGACCGCGGAAAAGTGCCACCAGCACGTGCAGCTCCTGCCGGGCACCGACGCTGCGCTCGCGCTCGGGATGATGCACGTCATCATCGACGAGCGGCTCCACGACCGCGATTACGTCGAGCGGCATACGCTGGGCTTCGACGCGCTGGCCGAACGCGTTAAGCAGTACCCGCCGGAGAAGGTGGCGCAGATCTGCGGGATCGAGCCGCAGATCGTGATCGAGCTCGCGCGCGAGTACGCCCGCACGAAGCCGGCGGCCATCCGGCTCAACTACGGGATGCAGCGCCACAGCGGCGGCGGCATGGCCGCCCGGACGATCGCGTGCCTGCCGGCGCTGGTCGGTGCGTGGCGCGACGCCGCCGGCGGCGTGCTGCTCTCGACCAACGACTTCTACGGGATGGATCACGCCGCCCTGGAGCGCACCGACCTGATCTGGAACAAGCCGCGCACGATCAACCAGTCCGCGCTGGGCGACGCGCTGCTCGCCGCGCAGCCGCCGGTGAAAGCGGTTT
The DNA here is from genome assembly GCA_963716855.1 of uncultured beta proteobacterium. Lineage (GTDB taxonomy): Bacteria > Pseudomonadota > Gammaproteobacteria > Burkholderiales > SG8-39 > JAGVSZ01. Next base: position 9,731 of record CAVQUV010000003.1, read on the forward strand.
ACGTCTACAACAACAACCCGGTCGCGGTGTGCCCGGACTCGAACAAGGTGATCGCCGGGTTCTCGCGGCCCGACCTCTTTTGCGTCGTGCACGAGATCTTTCTCACCGACACCACCGACTACGCCGACATCGTGCTGCCGGCGACGACGCAGCTCGAGCACTTCGACCTCCACAAGTCGTACGGCCACCTGTACGTGCTCGCGAACAATCCCGCGATCGCGCCGCTGGGCGAGTCCCGGCGCAACATAGAGGTGTTCCGGCAACTCGCGAAGCGCATGGGATTCACCGAGAGCTGCTTCGACGACGCCGACGAGGACGTCGCGCGCCAGGCGCTGCGCTCCGCCAACCCGCGCATGCAGGGCATCGAGTGGGCGTCGCTGAAGGAGTCGGGCTGGCGGCGGCTCGCCGTTCCGGAGCGCTTCGCGCCCTTCGCGCAAGGCGGCTTCCCGACGCCGTCGGGCAAGTGCGAGTTCTATAGCGAGACGGCGGCGAAGCAGGGCCGCGACCCGCTGCCGGACTACACGCCGCCGCGCGAGAACGCGCTGTCCAACCCGGAGCGGGCGAAGCGCTATCCGCTCGCGTTCATCTCCCCGCCGTGCCGGAACTTCCTCAACTCGTCGTTCGCCAACCTGCCGTTCGCGCTCGCCTCCGAGAAGGCGCCGCGCCTCGACATCCATCCCGACGATGCGCGCGCCCGCGGCATCGCCGACGGCGAGAAGGTGCGGGTCTTCAATGATCGCGGCGCGTTCACCGTGAAAGCGGCGATCTCGACGCGCGCGCGGCCGGGCTGCGTCGTCGCGCCCTCGGTGTGGTGGCGCAAGCTCGCGCCGGACGGACGCAACGCCAACGACGTGACCTCGCAGGCCCTCGCCGACCTGGGCGGCGCGGCGACGTTCTACGACTGCCTGGTCGAAGTCAGGAGGGAAGCATGAATCCGACGAGCCGACGTTCCGTCCTCGCCGCGCTGGCGGGCTTTGCCGCTGCCGGGCTCGCGCCGGGCGCCCTGCGACCTGCGATGGCGCAGGCGAAGATCAAGCCGGGGCGCACGGACGCGCTGATCGTCGTCGACGTGCAGAACTGCTTCGTTCCCGGCGGGACGCTGCCGGTGCAGAAGGGCGACGAGATCGTCCCGCTCGTGAACGACCTTGCGAAGCGCTTCCCGCTCGTCGTGATCACGCAGGACTGGCACACGCCGGGCCACATCTCGTTTGCGTCGACGCACGCGGGCAAGAAGCCGTTCGAGACCGTCAAGCTGCCGTACGGCGACCAAGTGCTCTGGCCGGACCACTGCGTGCAGGGCACGCCCGACGCCGACCTGGTGAAGGGCGTGTCGATTCCGCACGCGCAGCTTGTCATCCGCAAGGGTCACAACGCGAAGGTCGACAGCTACTCCGCGTTCCTCGAGGCGGACGGCGTCACCCACACCGGGCTCGACGGGTACCTCAAGACGCGCGGCGTGAAAACGGTCTATGTGTGCGGGCTCGCCACCGACTTCTGCGTCGCATGGACGGCGCTCGATGCGCGCAAGCTCGGCTACGGCGCGGCGGTGATCGAGGACGCCTGCCGCGGCATCGACACCCAGGGCTCGCTCGCGAAGGCCTGGGCACAGATGAAGACGAAAGGCGTGAGGCGCGTCCAGTCGAGCGATTTCGCATGAGCGTGCGCGCGGCGTTCGTCGAATTTCCCGACCGGTTCATGGTCGGGAACTGCCTGGTGGAAGTCGAGGATTGCTGAAACACTTTCGCGGCCCCCGGACTGCATGAGCGCGGCGTCCGATGCCGCGCCCGCCTCGGACGAGGCTGCGGAGCGCAGCAGTGTCGCGCCCGCGCAAGGCAGCCGCCGCGACCTGCGGCTCGACTTCTTCCGCGGGCTCGCGCTGTGGTTCATCTTTCTCGACCACATTCCCGACAACGCGGTGAGCTGGATCACCGTGCGCAACTACGGCTTCAGCGACGCCACCGAGATCTTCGTGTTCATCTCGGGCTACGCCGCGGTCGTCGCCTACTCCAGAGTGCTCCTGCGGAAAGGATGGCCGATCGCGGCGGCGCAGGTGCTGCGGCGGGTGTGGCAACTCTACGTCGCGCACATCATGCTGTTCGTCGCGTTTACCGCGCAGATCGCGTGGGTGGCGCTCCGCACCGACCGCGGCGCGTTTATCGAGCAGATGAACCTGATCGGCCTCGTCCAGGAGCCCACCCGCGCCATTGTCGAGACCGCGCTGCTGCGGTTCCGGCCGGTAAACCTGGACATCCTCCCGCTTTACATCGTGATCCTGGCCACCTTTGCGTTCGCGCTGCCGGCGGTGCGCCGCGCCCCGTGGATCGCGTGCGCGGGCTCGGCTCTCGTCTATCTCCTCGCGCGCCGCTTCGAGTGGAACCTCCCGGCGTACCCGGACGGCAAGACCTGGTACTTCGATCCGTTCATGTGGCAGCTCGCGTTCTACTTCGGCGCGGCCTGCGCGGCCGACGGGCGAGTGGAAGAGCGGCTTCGGCCTTACGTCCGCTTCCTCACGCCGGTCGCCGTCGCGTACCTCCTGGTCGCGGGCGTCATCGCGCTCTCTTGGCAGTTCAATGCGCTCGCGCGGCTCGTGCCCGACTGGGTCGGGCGGCTGATCTACCCGATCGACAAGACCACGCTCGACCCGCTGCGGTTCGCGCATTTCCTCGCGCTCGCCTACCTCGCGCAGCGCGTCGTCTCGGCCGACGCCCGTTTCCTGCACTGGCCGATCGTCGCCCCGCTGCGGCGCTGCGGCGAGCACTCGCTGATGGTGTTCTGCCTGGGTACGTTCCTGTCGTTCAGCGCGCAGGTCTGGATCGAGGCCGTGGGAGGCTCGCTGCCGGCGCAGATCGCCGCGAGCGTCGGGGGTATCGCGCTGTTGACCGGAGCGGCGTACATTGCAGCGTGGTACAAGCGGGGCGACGGCGCCAGGAAGAGCGCCGCCGTGCAGGAGGGAGGAGTCCTGATGAAGCTACTGGTGGCACTTGGAATCCTGCTGCTCGTCGCGGCGGTCGGGCCGGCGCGGGCGGGTGACCACCCGTGCGCGGTGATGCCCGAGCTGCTCGATCTCGGCGTGGGGCTGACGCGAAGCGCGAGCGGCCATCGCCAAGCGCAAGGAGATCGAGGTCGTGGCGCTGGGCTCGTCCTCGACGCAAGGATACGGCGCCTCGACGCCGTTCCACTCCTACCCCGCGGAACTGCTGCGCACGCTGCAGAAGGGCCTGCCGAACGTCAAGGTGACCGTTTACAACAAGGGCATCGGCGGGCAGGACGTCAGCCAGATGCTCGACCGGCTCGAGCGCGACGTCTTCGCCGTCGAGCCCGACCTGGTCGTCTGGCAGCTGGGGACGAACGCGGCGCTGCGCGCACAGAACGTCGCCGAGTTCCGCCGGCTGCTCGCCGGCGGCATCGACCGGATGCGGGCGAAGGGGATCGAAGTCGTCCTGATGACGCCGCAGTTCGCGCCGGCCTTCAACGCTCTGGAGAACGAGCAGGACTATCTCGCGGCGATGGACGAGGTGGCGCGCGAGAAGGGCGTCGGCGTTTTCCCGCGCTACCAGATCATGCGGGACTGGTTCGAGACCGAGCAGATTCCCTATGCCCGGTTCATCGGGCGCGACGGCCTGCACATGAACGATTACGGCTACATGTGCATCGGACGACTGCTCGCGCAGGCCATCGAGCAGTCGCTCGGAAAGTGACGGGACGGGCAAGCGGGGCGACGCACGAGCCCCGCGGGGGAGGCGCGATGCGCAGGCTTGCAACCGTCGCAGCTGATGAGCCTCAGTGCCGGCGCCGGCCTCGCCGCCGACCTGCCGCTCGTCGACGCGCACATCCACTACAGCCACGACGCGTGGGAGGTCGTCCCGCCGAAGCAGGCCGCCGAGCTGCTGCGCAAGAGCGGCGTGAAGCGCGCGCTCGTGTCGAGCTCGAACGACGAGGGCACGCAGAAGCTCCTCGCCGAGGCGCCGGACATCATCATTCCCGAGCTGCGGCCCTACCGCACGCGCGCCGACACCGCGGGCTGGGTGCGCGACGAGGGGATCATCGCGTATCTCGAGGAGCGGCTGCGGCGGCACGTCTACGTCGCGATCGGCGAGTTCCATCTCTACGGGGCGGACGCCGACCTGCCGGTGCCGCGCCGCATGGTGGCGCTCGCGAAGAAGTACGACCTCATGCTGCACGCGCATTCCGATGCCGACGCCGTCGAGCGGCTGTTCGCGCAGTGGCCGCAGGCGCGCATCCTGTGGGCGCACGCCGGCTTCGAGCGGCCCGAGAAGGTGCGCGAGATGCTGCGCAAGCACAAGAACCTGTGGGCGGACCTCGCGTTCCGCAGCGATCACGGCGCCGGCGGCAAGCCGCCGCCGGAGTGGCGCGCGGCGTTCGTCGAGTTTCCCGACCGGTTCATGGTCGGGACCGACACGTACGTGCCCGAGCGCTGGCACTACGTGCCCGAGCATGCCGCCTGGTCGCGCGCGTGGCTCGCCGACCTGCCGCCGGAGGTCGCCGAGCGCATCGCGTGGAAGAACGGCGAGGCGGTGCTCGGCGCCGCGTGGGCGAAGGCGAAGAAGGCCCAGTAGCGATGGTCGCGCGCGCGGTCGCGGGTCTCGCCGCGGCGCTCTCGGTTGCGTCGGCCGCCGCGGAGAACTGCGCCGCGCCGGCCGGGTTCGCGCCCGCCGGTCGCATCGAGTCGCGCGACACCGTCCTCGTCTATCGCACCGAGCCACCGCGCATCGAGATCGGCAGGCATTTCGCGGTCGACGCGGTCGTCTGCTCGAAGGTCGCGCCGAACGCACTGCGCGTCGACGCGCAGATGCCCGCGCATCGGCACGGCATGAACTACCGCGCGCGTGTCGTACCGCAGGGCGACGGGCGCTATCGCGCCGAGGGCCTGCTGTTCCACATGCCGGGGAAATGGCAGTTCGTCTTCGACCTCGAGCGTCCCGGCCGCACCGAGCGGCTGACCGCCGACGTCCTGGTGGAATGAGGACCGCGCGCCTCGCCCGGCCCGATCGGCGCGCTGCCCCCCTCGCTCCGACGCTCTCCCGCGGATTCGGGGGAGAGGGCGAAGACCAGCCGGCGCGCGGCCGTTCCTGCGATCGCTTCCGCGGGCCTGAGGCGGGCCGCAATTCTTCTCGCAGCTCTCGCGCCGCTCGCGGTCTGCGCCGCCGAGATCGTCGAGTTCGATCCGGTCGAGATCCGCCTCGATCCTGCGGCACGGGCCGTGGCCGCAGCCGGTGCTGCGCGATCCGAGCAACCGCGCCTCGGGCGATGCGGCCGCGATCGCGCTCGGCCAGCGGCTCTTCTTCGATGCGCGGCTGTCGGCGAACGGTACCGTCGCGTGCGGGACGCTGCCACGTCCCGACGCGCGCGTGGACCGACGGGCGCGCGCAGGCGGCCGGCCTTGGTGCCCTCGACCGCAATACGCCGACGGTGCTCGATGCCGGCCTTCGGCCGCTGGTTCGGCTGGGACGGCGCCGCCGACAGCCTCTGGGCGTTCGCGGTGAAGCCGCTGCTGCACCCGGCGGAGATGGGCGGGAGCGCGCGCGGGGTCGCGGCGGTCGTGCGCGGCGACCCGCGCTACGCGTGTTTGTACGAGGCCGCGTTCCGGGCGCCGCCGGGCGCGGACGACGAGCGCATGCTGGTCGACACGGCGAAGGCGCTCGCCGCGTACGTGGAAACGATCCGCTCGGGCCGCACGCCCTTCGACGAGTACCGCGATGCGCTCGCGCGCGGCGACCGCGCGGCAATGGCGCGCTTCCCGCTCGCCGCGCAGCGCGGTCTCAAGATCTTCGTGGGTACGGGCGCGTGCAGCGTCTGCCACTTCGGACCGGGCTTTACCAACGGCGAGTTCCACGAAATCGGGATCCCGTTTGCGCTCGGGCCCGGCCGCGTGGACGCCGGTCGGCATGAAGGCATCAAGCGCCTGCGCAGCGACCCGCTCAATCTGCTCGGCAGGTTCAGCGACGATGCCACGGGCGCCGCGGCGACCAAGACGCGCCACGTCGAGCCGACGCACGCGAGCTTCGGCCAGTTCAAGACGCCGAGCCTGCGCAACGTCGCGCTGACCGCGCCGTACATGCACAACGGCCGGCTAGGAACCCTGCGCGACGTGGTGCGGCACTACTCGGAGCTCGATATGGACCGCGTGCACGCCGACGGCGAGTCGCTGCTGCGGCCGCTGAAGCTTTCCGCGCGCGAGACGGACGATCTGGTGGCGTTTCTGGAGTCGTTGACCGATCCGCGCGCGACCGACCCGCCGGGCCCGCCCGCGACGGTCGCGGGATGCGCGAGCTCCGAGTTCTAGCGGAGCGGATAGGCTGCGTCAGCGAGCGGCCCGTACAGCCGCGCGCAAAGCTGACGCCGTTGCGCTGTCGGCGCGAGATCCTCGCGCAGCGAGGAGACAACGATACGTCGTGCCGTACGGTTCATCTGGATGGCGACCGCCACGCGCTCGGAGGGACTCATCGCGGCGTATCGGCGCACGATCAGACTTGCAATCTCGCTGGTCGTATCGTTCACGGTGTGAGCTCCGCGAGGAGATCCGTGACGCCGAGCGTTGGCGCCCAGCGCCGCAGATAGGCCCGCGCTCCGCCCGTCAGCGCAGCACCGGTCCCCACACGACGGCCGGTTCGGGATTCGGCGCAGGCCGCGGCGGCGGGCGACTCCGTTCGACGGCATTGGCGGCCTCCTCGCGCGCGCGATCGAGATCCAGCGCGCGCTCCTGCTCGAAGCGCATCAGCTCCGCGCGGCGATAGGCGGCGTCCGCTGGCCCCGGCAGGGGCTGCGCCTGCTGCACCTGCTCGCGGTAGAACGAATCGGACTGGCGCAGGCGCTGGTCGCGCTGCAGGGACTCGAGCTCGAGCCGGCGCTCCGGCGCGAGCGGCCCGGCGCGGAACGATTGGAGCGATTGCTGCAGCTGCAGCGCGAACGCGTCGGACTGCTGCTGGCGGATGAGCTGCGACTGCGCCGCCGCGTCGCCCGCGCGGGCCGAAGCGGAGAACAGCAGGAGCAGGACTACGAGGACGAAGCGCATGCGGTTATCATCCGCCTCCGCGCGGGCGTGCGCAATGCGCCGCATCAACGACAGGGAGAAAGCGTGAGCCGGACCGTCGATTACTACTTCAGCATCGCCTCGCCGTGGACCTACCTGGGCCACGGCCGCTTCACCGACCTGCTCGCGAAGCACGGCGCGCGGGCGAACGTGAAGCCGGTGGACTACGGAAAGATCTTCCCGGTCTCGGGCGGGCTGCCGCTGAAACAGCGCGCGCCGCAGCGACAGGCCTATCGACTGGTCGAGCTCGCCCGCTGGCGCGACCACCTCGGGGTGCCGCTCACGGTCGAGCCCAAGTTCTTCCCGTTTCCCGCCGACGCGGCGGCACGGGCGGTCATCGCCGCCGACGTCGTGACGGGTCCGGAGGCCGCGATGCGGCTCGCGCACGCGCTGATGCAGGGCTGCTGGGTGCAGGACCGGAACGTCGGCGACCCGGAGACGGTGAGCGCGATCGTCCGGGAGCAGCGCCTCGATCCGGCCGCGCTCGGCGAGGTCGCGGTGGCCGCCGACGCGCAGGCGAAATACGAGCTCTACAGCGAGGAGGCGATCGCGCGCGGGGTATTCGGCGCGCCGAGCTACGTCGTCGGCGACGAGATCTTCTGGGGCCAGGACCGGCTCGACTTCCTCGACCGGAGGCTTGCGCAATGACCCGCTTTCTCGCCGGCGCCGCGGTCGTCGTCGCGCTCTCCGGCTGCTATTACGACGTGCAGAAGGCGAACCGGATGGAGATGCCCTGGGGGCAGCGCGTCGTGGTGACCTGCATGGGCGGCAAGTCGATGGCGATCGACTTCGTGCCCGCGCCGCGCGCGGCGCGCGTGAGCTTCGACAACACCACGGTCACCCTGGCGCAGGTCGACGCCGCGAGCGACGCCAAGTTCACCGACGGCCGATACATCCTCTACATCAACGACGAGCGTGCGGCGCTCGAGGAGACGGGCATCCTCCTGCGCGGCCCGTGCTCGCCGCGCTGACGCCGAAGCCTTGGCTGCATTGAAGCGACTCTTCGGCCGCGCGCGCGCGTCGGTCGAGGTGAGCGAGGCGCGCGGGGTGCGCACGCTGCACCTCGGCGGCGCAGCGATCCAGAGCGCGATCCGGCTGTCGAAGCCCGGCGAGCTCGAGCTCGCGTACACGCGCGCGATGATGGCCTTCATGCTGTTCGAGCCCGCGCCGCACGATGCGCTGATGGTCGGCCTCGGCGGCGGATCGATCGCCCGCTTCGCCCACGAGCGCCTGCCGGACGTGCGCATGACGGTGGTGGAGGTAAGCGCGCAGGTGGTTGCCGCCGCGCGCACGTTCTTCGGCCTGCCGGCGGACGACGAGCGCCTTTCGGTCGTCGTCGCCGACGGCGCGCAGCACGTCCCCGGCGTGCGGGCCGGCTGCGACGTGCTCCTGCTCGACGCGTTCGACGACGGCCGCTCGGTCCAGTCCCTCGCGACGCAGGCGTTCTACGACGCCTGTTTTGCGGCGCTGCGGCCGGGCGGCGTCTTCGTCGTGAACTTCATCGCCGACGAGCCGCGCTTCGGCACGTACCTGGCGCGGATCGAGCGCGCGTTCGCGGGCCGCGTCCTGTGCATGCCCTCCGAGGACCGGGTCAACATGATCGTGCTCGGGCTGAAGCGCCCCGGGACGCGGATCGGAATCGGCCCGCTCAGGCGCGCCGCGCGCGCACTCAAAGAGCGGCTCGGACTGCCGTTCGACCGCTTCGTACGCGATCTCGTGGCGCACAACCCGGGCAGTGCGGCCTTCCTTCGCTTCGGCCGTTTCGCCGGTGACGACTGACCTCCGGACGCCGTGTCAGGTGTCCTGCGTTTGACAGTTTTTGACAATTGGTTTTCGGCCCGGACTATGCCAGCGGCATGACCCGGCGGTGTAGAGTCCGCGTGGCTCTCCGCCACGGCGGGCGGGAGCCGCGGGGCCGGTCGACAACTATAAGGAGGGCGACGGGGATGGGCGGGCATGACGCTTTGACTCAGGCTCGGATCGACCTCACCGCGGCGCTCCGAACCGCCTGCCGCCTCGGTCTCTCCGAGGGCGTCTGCAACCACTTCAGCGTGGCGGCGCCGGGCCTGGAGGACCGCTTCCTCATCAATCCCCAGGGCCTGCACTGGTCGGAGGTCACGCCCGCCGACATCGTGACGGTCGATCTCAAGGGCAATCGCATCGAGGGGCGTCACGAGGTCGAGCCGACCGCCTTCTTCATCCACGGCCGCCTGCACAAGACCAAGCGCAAGCCGAAGGTGGTCATGCACACCCACATGCCCTTCGCCACCGCCCTGACGCTGCTCGAAGGCGGCCGTCTCGAGCCCGCGAGCCAGAACGCGCTGCGCTTCTACGGCCGCGTCGGCTACGACGAGACCTACAACGGCCTCGCGCTCGACGACGCGGAGGGCGATCGGATCGCCTCGCGCCTGAACGGCGGCGACGTCCTCTTCCTCGCGCACCACGGCGTCATCGTTTGCGGCGAGAAGACCGCCTGGGCGCTCGACGACCTGTACTACCTCGAGCGCGCGTGCATGGTGCAGGTGCTCGCCCAGGGCACCGGCAAGGGACTCAAGCGCCTGCCGCACACGATCGCCTCGGCGACCGCGAAGCAGCACGCCGCGGAGCGCCAGCAGTCCGACCTCTTCTTCGCCGCGATGAAGCGGATCCTCGACCGCGAGGAGGCGGGCTGGAGCGCGCTCGACTGACGCACACGGCCACCTAGGACAGCTCTGCTTCATTCGGAGAATGAAGCAGTACTGTCTCCGACTTGGGGGGTTAAAGGGGAGGTATCCCCCTTGTTCAAATCTCCTTTAACCGGCTGCAGGCGTTCTAGCACCGCCGCCACGATCGCCTCCGGCGTCCCCCCGATGTCCACGACGATCGCGTCGGCGGGCTCCTCGAGCGCGGCGAACTGCGACTCGAGCAGGACCGGGTTCATGTAGTGGCCGCGCCGCCCGGCGAGGCGCGACGCGATCAGCGGTTTCGCGCCGCGCAGATGCACGACGCGCGCATCCGGCAGCTCCTCGAGCAGCGCCTCCCGATAGATGGCCTTCAGGGCCGAGCACGCGAGCACCGCGCTGCGGCCGGCGGCTTCACGCTCGCGCAGCAGCGTGTTCAGGCGTGCGAGCCACGGCTGCCGGTCGGCATCGGTCAGGGGCGTGCCCGCGCGCATCTTCGCCACGTTCTCCGGTGGATGGAGATCGTCCGCGTCGATGAACTCCGCATCGAGCGCCGCGGCGAGCAACTGCCCGACGGTGGTCTTGCCGGCGCCGGCGACGCCCATTACGACGGCGATCATGGATTCCTCGCGGAAGCGGTGCGCGGATTCTACGGTTGCCTTTAAGATTGCGCCCCGATGCATCGGATCGCATTCGCCGCCCTGCTCGCCGCCGCCGCCGCCGTGGAGCACCGCGCGGCATTCAGGGCGGCGACGGGCGCGCGGCTCGTCTACGAAGTGACCGGGACCTTCTGACCGTCGCCGGAGCCGCGCAAGCGGATGCGGAGCGCCAAACCATGAGTGAAGACACGGCGGGACGCGCACACGCGGCGGCGGAGGCCGTCTATCGCGCCGAGTCGCGCCGCGTCTTCGCCACGCTGATTCGCCTGCTCGGCGATTTCGACCTCGCCGAGGAGGCGCTGCACGACGCCTTCCGCGCCGCCCTCGAGCAGTGGCCGCGCGACGGCGTGCCTGCAAATCCGCGCGCCTGGCTCGTGTCGGCCGGGCGCTTCAAGGCGATCGACGGGATCCGCCGACGCGCGCGGTTCGATTCGATCGAGGATGTCGCCGAGCAGGTCGATGCCGTCGCCGACGACACCGCGCCGTGGGACGACGAAGGCATCGAGGACGACCGGCTGCGACTCGATCTTCACCTGCTGCCACCCCGCCCTGGCGCCGGACGCCCAGGTCGCGCTCACGCTGCGCGAGGTCTGCGGCCTCACGACCGAGGAGATCGCGCACGCGTTCCTCGACCGCCGCGCCCACGCTGGCGCAGCGCATCGTGCGCGCCAAGGCGAAGATCCGCGATGCGCGCATTCCCTACCAGGTGCCGACGCCCGACGAGCTGCCGCATCGGCTGGACAGCGTGCTGCGCGTCGTCTACCTGGTGTTCAACGAAGGCTACTCGGCGTCGTCCGGCCCGTCCCTGACGCGGCTCGATCTCTCCGGCGAGGCGATCCGTCTGGGGCGGCTGCTGGTGCGAGCTGCTGCCGGAACCGGAGGCGATCGGACTGCTCGCGCTGATGCTGCTGCACGAATCGCGCCGCGCCGCCCGCACGTCGCCGGCGGGCGATCTCATCCTGCTCGACGACGCAGGACCGCTCGCTCTGGAACCGGGACCAGATCGCGGAGGGGTCGGCGCTGGTGGAACGGGCGTTCGCGTCGCGTCGCTTCGGCCCCTACACGCTCCAGGCGGCGATCGCGGCGGTGCACGCCGACGCGGCGAGCGCCGCGGCCACGGACTGGGGCGAGATCGTCGGTCTTTACGATCTGCTGCTCGGCGCCGATCCGTCGCCGGTCGTCGAGCTGAACCGCGCCGTGGCCGTGGCGATGCGCGACGGTCCCGCGGCCGGCCTCGCGCTCGTCGACGCCATCCTCGCGCGCGGCGATCTGCAGGACTACCGCCTGGCGCACGCCGCGCGGGCGGACTTTTGCCGGCGGCTGGGGAACACCGCCGAAGCCCGAGCGTCCTACGAGCGGGCCCTGGCCCTCACGCGGCAGGAGCCCGAGCGGCGGTTTCTGGAGCGACGGCTGGCCGAGCTGCCGGACTGAGGGCGCGGTCGCTGTCGATTCCGGGCGCCGCCGTTCGACTAGGTGCGTCGGAGCGATTCCACCACGAGCGAAGGGGAAACAATGAAATTCCTGTGCCTGATCAGCGCCGAGAAATGCATGGAGACGATGCCGGAGGCGGTCGCGGCGCGGCACTTCGAGGACTACCGCGAGTTCACCGCCGCGATCAGGAAGAGCGGCCACTTCGTCGGGTGCAATCGGCTCCTGCCGCCCCACGCCGCGACCACGGTCCGGGTGCGGGAGGGCAAGGTCTCGACCACCGACGGGCCCTTCGCCGAGACCAAGGAACAGCTCGGCGGCTATTACGTCATCGAGGCGCAGGATCTGAACGAGGCGATCCAGGTCGCCGCGCGGATCCCGGGGGCCTGGATCGGGTGCGTCGAGGTGCGGCCGATCGCGGAGGACCAGCAGACGCTCAGCGCGCTCGGATTTTCCTCGCCGGACGCCCGGCGGTAGTCGATTTCCGGCGACCCGGTCCGACCCGGGGACGTCTTCAGCCACGTCCACCACGATTGCGGAGGGAGCCATGAAATACCTGTGCCTGGTCTACATGAAAGGGCAGGACCTCGACGCCGTTCCCGACAGCGACTGCATGGCCTTCGGGGAGTCGCTCCGGAAGAGCGGCCGCTACATCGCCGCGGAGGCCCTCCAGCGCGTGGAGACGGCAACGACCGTGCGCGTCCGCGACGGCAAGGTGTCCATCACCGACGGTCCCTTCGCCGAGACGAAGGAGCAGCTCGCGGGGTTTTACCTGATCGACGCCAAGGACCTCGACGAGGCCCTCCAGGTCGCCGCGAAGATCCCGCCGGCGCGGGCCGGGAGCATCGAGGTGCGCCCGGTCCGGGAGCTGTCCGCGGCGTGATGGATCGCGCTACGCTTCCGCCGGTGCCGGCGGTGATCTCCATCTCGGGCCTGACCAAGACCTACGCGTCGGGTCTGCAGGCGCTGAAGCGCATCGACCTGGAAATCGGCCGGGGCGAGATCTTCGCACTGCTCGGGCCGAACGGCGCCGGCAAGACGACGCTGATCAGCATCGTCTGCGGCATCGTCACGCCGACCGCGGGACGCGTCCTCGTCGACGGCCACGACATCGTGCGCGAGTACCGCGCCGCCCGGTCGAAGATCGGCCTGGTGCCGCAGGAGCTGCACACCGACATGTTCGAGACGGTCTGGGGCACGGTCCGCTTCAGCCGGGGCCTGTTCGGCCGCGCGCCGGACGCGGCGCACCTCGAGAGCGTGCTGCGCGATCTCTCGCTGTGGGACAAGCGCAACGACAAGATCATGACGCTGTCGGGCGGCATGAAGCGGCGGGTGCTCATCGCCAAGGCGCTCGCGCACGAGCCCGAGATCCTGTTCCTCGACGAGCCGACCGCCGGGGTCGACGTGGAGCTGCGCCGCGACATGTGGGCGCTGGTGCGGCGCCTGCGCGAGCGCGGCGTCACCATCATCCTGACCACGCACTACATCGACGAGGCCGAGGAGATGGCCGACCGCATCGGCGTGGTGAACAAGGGCGAGCTGGTCGTGGTCGAGGAGAAGACGGCGCTCATGCGGAAGCTCGGCAAGAAGCAGCTCACGCTCCACCTGCAGGCGCCGATGACGGCGATTCCGGCGGGCTTGAGCGACTGGAACCTCGTGCTGCTGAACGGCGGCGCCGACCTCGAGTACACCTTCCTCGCCGGCGAGGAGCGGACCGCCATCCCGGGGCTGCTGCGGCGGATCAGCGACCTCGGGATCGGGTACAAGGACCTGAACACCCGGCAGAGCTCGCTCGAGGACATCTTCGTCAGCCTGGTGAGCGAGCGCGCATGAACGCAACCCGCACGTGCCGGCGTTCAACCGCTACGGGGTCCTCGCGATCTACCGCTTCGAGATGGCGCGTGCGCGCCGCACCCTGTGGCAGAGCCTGGTGACGCCGGTGATCATCACCTCGCTCTACTTCGTGGTGTTCGGCGCCGCGATCGGCTCGCGCATGAGCGAGGTGGACGGCGTGCCCTACGGCGCGTTCATCGTGCCGGGGCTGATCATGCTGTCGCTTTTCACCGAGAGCCTGTCGAACGCGTCGTTCGGCATCTACCTGCCGCGCTTCACCGGCACCATCTACGAGGTCCTGTCCGCGCCGGTCTCGCCCCTGGAAATGGTCCTCGGCTACGTCGGCGCGGCGGCCACCAAGTCGGTGATCCTGGGACTCGTCATCCTCGCGACGGCGACGCTCTTCGTGCCGATCCGCATCCTGCACCCCGGGTTCATGGTCGCGTTCCTCCTGCTGACCGCGACGACCTTCAGCCTGTTCGGCTTCATCGTCGGCATCTGGGCGAAGGGCTTCGAGCAGCTGCAGTTCATCCCGATGCTGGTCGTCACCCCGCTCACCTTCCTCGGCGGCGCCTTCTATTCGATCGACATGCTGCCCGGCGCGTGGCGCACCTTCAGCCTGTTCAACCCGGTGGTCTATCTGATCAGCGGCTTCCGCTGGAGCTTCTACGGGACCGCCGACGTGGGCGTGGGGATCAGCCTCGCGGCGACGCTGGGGTTCTTCGTCCTCGGGCTCGCGCTGGTCTGGTGGATCTTCCGGACGGGGTACCGGCTGAAGAGCTGAGCCGTCGATTGGGGTTGCGAACGCAAACCGCGAGCCGCACATGAACGTTGACCTGCGCCACAGCAAGGATCTCCTCGCCGGGCTGCTGCTCCTCCTCGTCGGCGGAATCGCGTCGGTCGTCGCTCTCGGCTATCCGTTCGGTTCGGCGATGCGGATGGGACCGGGGTACTTCCCGACGGTCCTCGGCGGCATCCTGTGTCTCTTCGGCGCATACCTTTCGGTTCGTGGCATTCGGTCCGCCGGGAAGTGTCGCGATCGGCTGGAACTGGCGGCCGGTCGCCCTGCTCACGCTCGCGATCGTGCTATTCGGTTTCATCATGGTCCGGGTCGGCCTGATCCCGGCGCTCCTCGCGATGATCTTCGTGAGCGCGCTTGCCGGCCGCGAGTTCCGCTTCAAGGAGGTGGCGCTCCTCGCCGTGTCGCTGAGCGTGCTCGCGGTCGCCGTCTTCCTCTACGTGCTCAAGCTGCCCTATCCGATCGTCGCGGGGGTCCCGTGGATGCGCTGAGCAATCTCGGCCTGGGCTTCGCGGTCGCGTTCTCGCTGCAGAACCTCGCGTACTGCTTCGCCGGCGTGCTGCTCGGCACGCTGATCGGCGTCCTGCCCGGGATCGGCCCGCTGGTCGCGATCGGGATGCTGTTTCCGCTCACCTTCACGCTGCCCGCGGTGCCGGCGCTCATCATGCTCGCGGGGATCTACTACGGCGCGCAGTACGGCGGCTCCACCGCCTCGATTCTCGTGAACCTGCCGGGCGAAACGGCCTCCGCGGTGACATGCCTCGATGGCTATCAGATGGCGCGCCAGGGACGCGCCGGACCGGCGCTCGCGATGGCGGCGGTCGCCTCGTTCTTCGCGGGGTGCGTCGGGACCTTATTGATCGCGCTCGTCGGCCCGCCGCTCGGGGAATGGGCGCTTCGCTTCGGCCCGGCCGAGTACTTTTCGCTGATGGTGATGGGGCTCGTGGCCGCCGGCGTGCTCACGCAAGGCGATACGGTGAAAGGGCTTGCGATGGTGGTGCTCGGGTTGCTGCTCGGCCTCGTGGGCACCGACGTCAATTCTGGGATGGTGCGCTACGGGTTCGGGATCATCGAACTCACTGACGGCATCGGCTTCACGGTGATCGCCGTGGGGCTCTTCGCGGTGGCGGAGATCGCGTCCAACCTCGAGCCCAAGGGCGAGCGCGAGGTGTTCACCCGCAAGATCACGCACCTGATGCCGACCGGCAAGGACCTCAAGGACTCGTCCTGGCCGATGGTGCGCGGGACGGCGCTCGGCGCCTTCTTCGGCCTATTGCCGGGTACCGGGCCGGCGCTCTCCTCGTTCGCGAGCTACATCCTCGAGAAGAAGCTCGCCCGCGACCCGTCGCGCTTCGGCAGAGGCGCGATCGAGGGCGTGGCCGCGCCGGAGGCGGCCAACAACGCCGCCGCGCAGACCTCCTTCATCCCGACGCTCACGCTCGGCATCCCGGGGACCGCCACGATGGTACTGCTGACGGGCGCGATGATCATGCAAGGCATCACGCCGGGCCCGCAGGTTATCACCTCGAACCCGGAGCTCTTCTGGGGCCTGATCGCGAGCATGTGGATCGGGAATCTCCTGCTCGTCGTCCTCAACCTGCCGCTCGTCGGGGTGTGGGTGAAGCTGCTCAGGGTGCCGTACCGCTGGCTCTTCCCCGCGATCATCATGTTCTGCTGCGTCGGCACCTACAGCGTGAGCAACAACCCGGTCGACGTCTATCTGCTCGCCATCGTCGGCGTGCTCGGCTACGTCCTCGTCAAGCTCGAATTCGAGCCCGCGCCGCTGCTGCTCGGCTATGTCCTCGGGCCGCTGATGGAGGAGTACCTGCGCCGCGCGATGCTGCTCTCGCGCGGCGATGCAACCGTGTTCTTCACGCGCCCGATCAGCCTCGTGTTCATGATCGGCACAGTGCTCGTCCTCGCCGCAGTGATTGCGCCGGCGGTTCGGAAGAGACGCGAAGCGCCGTAGCGGTCGAGTTTCCGGGCGGGGCTTGTCCGCCTAGGCGGCTAGGCCACGTCACGTTGCGCCAGAGGGTGCTGCGCGAGGCCTCCTCCGCGCCGGTGCATGCTTCCGCGGCGCCGGACCCTTGTCCTGCAGCTTGGCGATTTCCTGCACCGCCAGATCGCAGCTCTTTACCAGGAAGTCGAGAATCAAGACGAGCTGTTCGTCGTTGTAGACGGACCAAAGCGCCGTCATCTCCCTTTGCAGTGAGCCATAGAGCGGCGCGATCCGTCGCGTCATGGTCGGTCGCGCGCGGACGATGACCTTGCGCCGGTCGGTCGGATCGCTTTCGCGCCGCACGTAGCCCGCCCGTTCGAGACGATCGATCACGCCGGTGATCGCGCCGGTCGTGAGGCCGGTTGCCTTGGCAAATTCGCCGGCCGTCGCGCCGCCGCTCAGGAGGGCGAGATCCAGGCACTCGAGATCGGAGCTGCTGAGCCCGATGCGCTCGCTTACCGCCTGACCGATCAGCACCGACTGCGCGGTCATCCTGCGGACCTCGCGCAGGACCGCGGCGAGCAGTGCGGAGC
>CAVQUV010000004.1:0-80000 GCA_963716855.1 uncultured beta proteobacterium
ATCACCTTCAACGGGAAGTCGTTCGACCTGCCGCTGCTCCGCGCCCGCACCCGGCTTGCCGGCATCGAGTGGCCCGAGGAGTCGGCGCATCACCTCGACCTCCTCCACGTCACGCGCCGCCGCCTGCGCGAAGGTTGGCCCGACTGCCGTCTGCGTACCGCCGAGGAGCGCGCGCTTGGCTTCGCGCGCGTCGACGACTTCCCCGGCGCCGAAGTGCCCGCGGCGTGGCAGCGCTGGCTGCAACGCGGCGATGCGACCCCGCTGCCGCGCATCCTGGATCACAACCGCGAGGACCTGCTCTCGCTCGCGGGGCTCCTCGCGGTGCTCGCGCATCCGACCGCACGCGAGGCGCCGCTCCTGCACTCGGGCGGGCGTCCGTCGATTGCCGCCGGGGCCGCCGCCGGCGTGACGTGACGCGCAGGCGGTTACGGCCGGCGGTTGTGACGGACCCGTGCGCCCGCGAGGGTGCACCGGCCTCGACTTGGTCGACACCTCGACCGAACGCAATTGGGCGGTCACGAAGGGGGTGCGTACGCTTTCGACCTGAAAGCGACCTTCGCGGAGACGCAATGCGGGAGTTTTCCCACTGCATTAGCGCAGCTCGCGCCGCAGGACTTTGCCGATCGGCGACTTCGGCAAGGTGTCGCGGAACTCCACATGGCGCGGCACCTTGTAGCCGGTAAGCAGGGACTTGCAGTGCAAGAGCACGGCCTCCTTCGTGAGGTTCGGGTCCTTCTTGATTATGACCACCTTCACCGCCTCGCCCGATCTCTCGTCGGGAACGCCCACCACCCCGCATTCGAGCACGCCCGGATGCGTCGCCACCACGTTCTCGATTTCGTTCGGATAGACGTTGAATCCCGAAACCAGGATCATGTCCTTCTTGCGATCGGTGATGGTGATGTAGCCCTCGGCATTCAGGTGGCCGACGTCGCCCGTCTTCAGCCAGCCGCTCTGCATCACCTTTTGCGGTCTCCTCGGGGTTGTTCCAGTAGCCCTTCATCACCTGCGGGCCGCGGACGCAGATCTCGCCGGTGTGCGCCTCGATGTCGCCTGCACCGGTCCACACCGGCAGCTCGTTGAAGTCGTCGTCGCGGATCGAGACGTCGGTGGACGAAAAGGGCAAGCCGATGGTGCCGTTCCAGGGCATTCCGAGCGGATTGGCGCAGACGCCAGGCGAGGTTTCGGTCAGACCGTAAGCCTCCGTGAGATAGTGGCCGGTCATCTGCTTCCAGCGCTCGGCCACCGGCTTTTGCACTGCCGCGCCGCCGCCAATCACCACCTTCAGCGCGGAAAAGTCGAGCTGGCCGAATCCAGGCGTGTTCATGAGACCGTTGAACAGCGTATTGACGCCGGTCATCACGCTGAACTTCCAATGCCGAAGGTCCTTGACGAACGCCGGCAAGTCGCGCGGGTTGGTGATGAGCACGATCAGGCTGCCCCACTTCATGAACGACATCGTCGAAGTGAGGCAGAAGATGTGGTACATCGGCAGCGGCGCAATGACGATCTCGGCGCCTTCCTTGAAGGTGCCAGAGACCCACACGCCCGTCTGCTCGAGATTGGCGAGCATGTTTCGATGGGTGAGCATCGCGCCCTTCGCGATGCCGGTGGTGCCGCCGGTGTACTGGAGGAATGCGATGTCGTCGTGCGTCACCTTGATCGGCTGGAACTGCGCCGCCGCGCCGCGGGCGAGGGCCGCGCGGAAGCTCATGGCGCCGTCGATACGCCAACCGGGCACCATCTTCTTGACCCGCTTGATGACGAAATTGACGATCCAGCGTTTCGGGATCGGCAGCAGGTCTCCGACTTGGGTGGTGATCACGTGCTGGACCGGTGTGTTCTCGAGCACCGGCTGCAGGGTGCTGGCGAAGTTCTCGAGAATGACGATGGCTCGGGCGCCGGAGTCCTTCAGCTGGTGCTGCAGCTCGCGCGGCGAGTACAGGGGGTTGACGTTCACCACCGTCATGCCCGCGCGCAGGATGCCGAACAGTGCCACCGGATATTGAAGCAGGTTCGGCGACATGATGGCGACGCGCTCGCCTTTGGCCATCCCCGGCAGTCCTTGCAGGAAGGCGGCGAAATCGCGCGATAGACGCTCCAGCGTCGCATAGCTCAGGGTGTAGCCCAGGTTGTGGTAGGCCGGTTTGTCGGCAAACTTGACGACGATCTTTTCGAGCAGGTCCGGGACGGAGCTGAAGTGGTCGGCGTCGATCTCGGCTGGAATGCCGGGCGGATAATGTTTCAGCCAGATTCTGTCGACCATGTTCCTCCCCCGTCGTTTCTTCCCGAACGGCTCCCCTATGGGCGAACCCCTACACCTCGCTGGTACAACCAACTTCATGCCGGTCGCCCGGCGCGGGCCCAAGTCAGCACCCGGGATCGGCCTGGCCGCTTCGCTGATGCTCGAGCATTAGGGTATCGCGTTCACCGATGACGGCGCACCCGGCGCGGGCATGACCAAGACGACGCACCTTCATCCCTCCGACCTGCGCGGGTTCGCGCGGCTCGCCACGCATGCGACCGCAGGACTGGCCGATCTCGTGGAGGCCATGCATCACACGATCGCCCGTCCGGTCGGCGGCGGTGGTCCGCAAGCGCCGGGCCGCACGCGGGGGCTCACCGGGCTCATCTACAAGAGCGTGCGCGGCGTGACCCGCCTGGTGGGCGGCGGGCTGGATGCCCTCCTCGGGCAGCTCAAGCCGACGCTCGCGGGACGGGCCTCATCGCCGGAACGCGAGGCCGTGCTGGCCGCGTTGAATGGCGTGTTGGGCGACTACCTCGTCGCGAGCGACAACCCGCTGGCGATCCCCATGAGCCTGCGGCGCGCAGGCCGACCTCTCGTGCTCGAAAAGGAAGCACTACTCGCAGCGATCCCGCAGGGGAGCGGCAAGCTGGCCGTGCTGGCCCATGGCCTGTGCCTGAACGACTTGCACTGGAACCGTCAGGGGCACGACCACGGTGCGGTGCTCGTCAGAGACCTGGGCTACACCCCCCTTTACCTCCACTACAACACCGGTCTCCACACGTCGACCAACGGGCGCACCCTGGCCGGCCTGCTCGAGGCGCTGCTCCAGCAGTGGCCGCATCCCGTGCACGACCTGGTGATCGTCGCGCACAGCATGGGCGGGTTGGTCGCCCGGAGCGCCTGCCACTACGGTGCGCTCGCCGGACATGCGTGGCCGCGGCAGCTTTCCAAGCTCGCCTTTCTCGGCACGCCTCACCACGGCGCGCCGCTGGAGCGCGGCGGCAATTGGGTGGACGCAATTCTGGGTGCGACTCCTTACGCTGCCCCGTTCGCGCGGCTGGGGAAGATCCGCAGTGCCGGCATCACCGACCTACGCTACGGCAACGTGCTCGACGAGCACTGGCAAGGCCGCGACCGGTTCGCGCACGCGCGGGACACCCGGCGATCCGTGCCACTGCCGAAGGGCGTGAAGAGCTTCGCGATCGCCGCGACGACCGGCAAGAAGCCCGGCGATCTCCGCGATCGGCTCCTCGGCGACGGACTCGTCTCGGTGAGCAGCGCCCTGGGGCGTCACGACGATTCCCACCGGTCCTTGTCGTTTCCGAAGTCGCGGCAGTGGATCGGTTACGGCATGAGCCACCTGGACCTGCTCGGCCGGACCGAAGTGTCCGATCAGCTCGTGCGATGGTTTGGATCCACGCCCGGCGCCGGTCGTCCACCGACCCGATCCGCACTGACGCGCGGGTGAAGGCGAGAGTCCTGAGATCGCTCGAAGCGGGCTCCGGCCAGCGCCGTGTCGATCTCTTCGTGCGTGGCCGAGCGCACGCCTGCCTTCTGCCCGCGTTTCGCAATTGGACGCGGCTGCGCTTCCGTTCTCGTGGCGAGCCATCCTGGCTCGGGAGAATTCGACCTGGTTCGCGACGATCGCGACGTTCTTCGCCCTCGAGCTCGCCGGCGATTTCTTCGCCGGCCAGAAGCCGCACGTCGACCTCGGCTGGCTCCTCCTCTTCTCGGCAGGGCTGGTGGTCTACATCGTGCTGCACTGGATGAAGAAGCACCATCGATTGCATATCGACGGACGCTGAGCGCCATCGAGCCGGTTCCGTCCCGCCCTCGCCCCGGTTCGATTCCGCGCGCGCTGTACCGCGCATCCGCAGGCGTAGAATCCGCCGGCAGCCCAAACCGGGAGGAGGCCCATGGCAAAGCTCACGATCAACGGCAAGACCCGTGACGTTCGGGTCGAGGACGACACGCCGCTCCTGTGGGTGATCCGCGAGCAGGTCGGACTCACCGGGACGAAGTACGGGTGCGGCGTCGCACAATGCGGCGCCTGTTCGGTGCACATCAACGGCGAGGTCCAGCGCTCCTGCTCTATTCCGGTCGGAAACGTGAAGCCCTCCGACCGCATCGTCACGATCGAGGGCCTCTCCCCCACCGGTACGCATCCGGTGCAGAAGGCGTGGGCGGCGCTCGACGTGCCGCAGTGCGGCTACTGCCAGTCGGGCCAGATCATGGCGGCCGCCGCCCTGCTCCGGAAGAACCCGGCGCCGAGCGACGCGGACATCGACGCAGCGATGACCAACATCTGCCGCTGCGGCACCTATCAGCGCATTCGCGCGGCGGTGCACATGGCCGCGGCGACGCCGCAGGGCGGCAGCGCCGATCGCAAGTCCAAGGCCTAGGCGCGAGGACCCCGCCATGAAAAAGCAGATCCGCACCCAAGGCACGAGCCTCTCGCGCCGCAAATTCATGATCGACTCCGCGGCGGTCGCCGGAGGGGGACTCGCGCTCGGCTTCCAGCTGCCCTTCATCGCCGAAGCCGAGGCGCAAACCGTGGCCAAGTCGGGCACCGAGGTCAACGCCTGGGTCGTCGTGCGGCCCGACGACACCTGCGTGATCCGGATCGCGCGCTCGGAGATGGGACAGGGCACGCTCACCGGCCTCGCGCAGCTCGTCGCCGAAGAACTCGAGTGCGACTGGCGCAAGGTCACCACGGAAAAAGTCAACGCCGAGGAGAACCTCGCCAGCAAGCGCGCCTGGGGCGAGATGTCGACCGGCGGCAGCCGCGGCATCCGCATCTCGCAGGACTACGTGCGACGCGGCGGCGCCGTGGCGCGCGTGATGCTGCTCCAGGCGGCGGCCGAGCAGTGGAAAGTGCCGGTCGGGGAGCTGACCGTGTCGAACGGCGTCATCACGCACGCGGCATCGAAGCGCTCGACGACCTACGGCAAGGTCGCCGCGGCCGCGGCGAAGCTGACGCCGCCGGACCCCAAGAGCATCCAGCTCAAGGATCCGCGGGAATGGAAGGTCGCGGGCAAGCCGCTCAAGCGGCTCGACACCGCGGACAAGCTGAACGGCGCCAAGATCTACTCGATCGACCTCAAGCTGCCCGGCATGCTTCACGCCGCCGTCAAGGCGTGTCCGGTGTTCGGCGGCAAGCTCGCGAGCTTCGACGAGGCGAAGATCGCCGGCCGGCCCGGCGTTCCTCGCGCCGTGAAGGTCAACGATTCGACCGTCGCCGTCGTCGCCGACACCTGGTGGCATGCGAAGACCGCGCTCGACGCGCTGCCGATCGTCTGGGACGAAGGGGGCGGCGCCACCCAGTCGAGCGCCACCATCGCGGCGCACCTGCAGGAGGGTCTGACTGCAACGAGCGCCTACGCGGGACGCCGCGAGGGCGACGCGCTCAAGGCGATCGAGGGCGCCGCGAAGAGAGTCGAGGCGACCTACGGCACGCCGTTCCTCGCGCACGCGACGATGGAGCCGATGAACTGCACCGCGCGCGTCACGCCCGACCGGGTCGAGGTGTGGCTGCCGACGCAGAACGCCGAGGCCTCGCTCGCCGCGGCCACCGAAGAAGCCGGCGTGCCGCTCGCCAACGGCGTGGTGCGCGCGCTCGATCTCGGCGGCGGCTTCGGCCGGCGCGGCGGAACGCAGGACTACACGCGGCAGGCGGTCGCGATCGCGAAGCAGTTCCCCGGCGTCCCGGTCAAGATGATCTGGAGCCGCGAAGAGGACCAGGCGCACGACTTCTACCGCCCGATCTCCCAGTGCAAGCTCGCTGCCGGGCTCGACGAGAGCGGCAAGCTCGTCGGACTGCACGTCCGTCTGTCGGGACAATCGATCAACGCCTACCTGAATCCGCCCGCGGCGAAGGAAGGCAACGACGAGCGGCAGCTCCAGGGCTGGTGGAAGCAAGCCGGCGACGCGCAGCTCGGCTACACCGTTCCGAACCTGCTCGTCGAGTACGCGATGCGCAACTCGCACGTGCCGGTCGGGCCGTGGCGCGGCGTCAACACGAACCAGAATGCGGTGTACATGGAGTGCTTCATCGACGAGGTGGCGCGCGCGGCCGGCGCCGACTCGCTCCAGTTCCGCCGCGCGCTCATGTTCGACCATCCGAAGCACCTGGCGGTCCTGAACGCGGCGGCGGAGAAGGCCGACTGGGGCAAGCCGCTGCCGCCGGGCGTGCATCGCGGCATCGCGCAGTTCATGGGGTACGCGAGCTACTCGGCGGCGGTCGCCGAGGTCTCGGTCGGCGCCGACGGCAAGGTGAAGGTGCATCGCATGGTGCTGGCGCTGAACTGCGGCCACGCGGTCAATCCGGACCAGATCGCCGCGCAGGTCGAAGGCTCGGTGGCGTACGGTCTGAGCGCGACCTTTTACGGCGAGTGCACGGTCGAGCGCGGGCGCATGGTCGAGCTCAACTTCCACACCTACCCGATCCTGCGGCTCGCCGAAATGCCGAAGGTCGAGACGGTGGTCCTGCCGACCTACGACTTCTGGGGCGGCGTGGGCGAGCCGACGATCTGCGTGGTTGCGCCCGCGGTGCTCAACGCAATACACGCCGCGACCGGCAAGCCGGTGCGCAGCCTGCCGCTGAGAAACGCAAAGCTCGCATAGCGGACGGCGCCGACCGACCTCGCATGTACCTGCCCAAGCACTTCGAGGAGACGCGCGTCGAGGTGCTGCACGCGCTGGTGCGTGCTCATCCACTCGCCGCGCTGGTCACGCTCGGCGCCGGCGGGCTCGAGGCGAATCACCTCCCGTTCGAGATCGACCCCGACCCGGCACCGTTCGGCACGCTGCGTGGGCACGTCGCGCGCGCGAACCCGGTCTGGCGCGAGCTGTCCCGCGGCGCGGACGCGCTCGCGATCTTCCAGGGCCCGGCGACCTACGTTTCGCCGTCGTGGTACCCGTCCAAGCAGGACGGCGGCAAGGTGGTGCCGACCTGGAACTACGCGGTGGTGCACGCCTACGGACCGCTGCGGGCGATCGACGATGCCGCGTGGCTGCGCGCGTTCGTCGAGCGGCTCACGAATCGACACGAGTCCGGGCGCGCCGCGCCCTGGCACGTCACCGATGCGCCCGCGGACTACGTCGACAAGATGGTCACCGCAATCGTCGGAATCGAGGTGCCGGTCACCCGACTCGTCGGCAAGTGGAAGGTCAGTCAGAATCGGCCGGCGCGCGATCGTCTCGGCGTGGTCGAGGGGCTCGAGGCGGTACACAGCGACGCCGCACTCGCGATGGCCGACCTCGTGCGCAACGCGAACGGGAGCTGATCCGCGCGAACCAATTCGCGCGCCGGTGGTCGTTCTAGAGGGGCTGGCAACCGGCCCCGTGTCGTCGGGCCCCGACACGAACCGATGTCGGGGACCCGGATCTCAGGCGCGCCTCCGCGGCGCAACCACACCAGGAGAGTCCTGAATGCCCGTCAAACCCATCCCCGCTGGTTACCATTCCGTGACGCCGTACCTCGCGATCAGGCAGGCCGCCGATGCAATCGAGTTCTACAAGCGCGCGTTCGGCGCGAAGGAGCGCCTGCGCCTGAGCGCACCCGGCGGCAAGGTTGGACACGCGGAGCTCGAGATCGGCGATGCGGTCGTGATGATCGCCGACGAGTGTCCCGAGATGGACTTCCGCAGCCCCGATCACTACGGCGGCTCGGCCGTCAGCCTGCATCTTTACGTGAAGGACGTCGATGCGAGCTTTCGCCGCGCCACCGAGGCCGGCGGGAAGCCCTTGCGTCCGGTACAGGATCAGTTCTACGGCGACCGCACCGGCACGATCCGCGACCCGTTCGGACACGTCTGGCACCTCGCGACGCACAAGGAGGACCTGACGCCCGAAGAGCTCGAGAGGCGTGCCCGAGCCATGTTCGACAAGGACAAAGCGAAGGCGTAGGACCGCGTACTCATCGCAACCAGCTCACCGCCCAGGCGATGAGCTGTTTTGCGATGAAGCCGAGGATCCCGAACGCAAGCACGAAGAACAGCACGAACGTGCCGAAGCGCCCGGCCTCGGACTTCTTCGCGAGGTCCCAGATGATGAACAGCATGAACAGCATGAAGCCGCTCAGGCCGAACGTCAGCCCGAACTCGGCGATCTGCTCTTCGGTGAAGCCGAACATCTGACCCGGCCGCTCAGGCCCGCAGCGGGAGCGCCGTTGCGTCCACCACGTCGCGATAGGCGTGCCAGGTCGCGTGCCCGACGACGGGGATCACGATCACGAAGCCGACCAGGAACGTGGCGAGCGAGAGGCCCGTGGCCACCATGATGAGCGTGGCCCAGAGCGCCATCGCAAGCGGGTTCTCGCCGACCGCGCGCACGCTCGTGAGGAGCGCGCTCGCCATGTCGATGTCGCGATCGAGCAGCAGCGGCGCGGACACCACCGTCGCGGCGAACACGAGCGCCGCGCCGATCCCGCCGAGGGTGATCCAAACCGGGAACAGGTTCGAGCCCTCCGACAGAATGACGTGACGCAGCACGCTCTCGAGGCCGGTGATCGGCGCCTTGACGAAGAGCGCGAAGAGCACTGCGGACACCAGCACCCAAAGCGTTCCCGCGAGCACCAGGATCAACCCGAGCCACACCAGCGGGCGCGTGCCGCGCCGCCACGCCGCGGCCGCCTCCCTCAGCGTCGCGCGCTCGCCGCGCTCGAGGCGGCGGCTGAGCTCGTAGAGCCCGGTCGCAAGGATCGGCCCGACGAGGAGGAAGCCGGAGACCGCGCCCGGCAGCAGGTACCAGTAGCGGGCAGTGACCGCGAGGATCGCGAGCCCACCGAGGAGCACGAGCACGCCGTGGCACAGGCTTGCGCCCGGCGTGCGTATGAAATCGCGCCACCCGAGCGCGAGCCAGCGGAGCGGCGCCGTCACCGGCACCTTGCGCACCGTCGCAGAGGTCAGGCCCGTAGGGGGCGGGTCAGCGTTCGTCGGCATTGTCGAAACGCGTGCTTGACAGACCGTTCTTCCCGGCCGCACGCTGCCTTGAGGAGGGGAGGATACGATGCCCGGCACGACGCGCCGGCGCGCGCGCGCAGCGCTCGCGGTCGCAGCGGTCATGGCGCTGCCGGCTGCGGCGCTCGCCGCGGGCCAGGCGGCAGACGCGCAGGCCGATGCGGAGCATGCGGCGCAAACGGAGGAGATGCCGTTCAAGGCGACCGCGGGCATCTATCGCATCTCCGGCGGTGCGCTCGGCTTCGACGTCAATCTGCGCTACAGCTCGTGGCTGGGGAATTTCTGGGCCGGCTACTTCGACAGCAACGACACGGACGTGCGGCAGGGCCGCGTCGGCTGGGACCGCGTCTTCGTGCTCGGCCCGGTGCGCGTATTGCCGACGGCGCAATGGGCGTCGGGCGGGTTCCTCGGTGGCGCGGTCGCGGCCGAAATCGGGTGGCCGTGGTTCGTCGGCGGCGGCTACGGGCGGACGAACGAGAAGACCTACGTCAACCTGAACTTCGACCCCAACGACGCGTGGCTCGTCTCGGCGGGCCACCGCGGCGGGGACGGCTCGGTCGCGATGCTGCAATGGATCATCGGCGATCGCATCAACCAGGACCAGCAGGTCGTGCACGCGATCTACCGCCGGCCGCTCGCCGGCGGCAACCGGCTGACGCTGGACATTTCCTACAAGCACGGCCCGGTCGACGGAGAGACGATCGGCAAGGTCGGCGCGGCGCTCGGCTACGACTGGCCGCGCTTCTTCGTGCGCATCGCGTGGGACCCGAAGGTGAACTTCACGCCCGACGACATGTGGCGGATGCAGATCGGGATGCGGTTCTGAGTCACACCGCGGTCTTGCCCGAGAATCCGAGATACGTCTCGACCACCTTAGGGTTCGTCGCGAGGTCCCGCGCCGGCCCCTCGAGCGCGATCTCGCCGGTCTCGAGCACGTAGCCGTAGTCGGCGACCTGCGAGCGCGGCGCGCGCGTTCTGCTCGACCAGCAGGATCGACACGCCGGTCCGGCGCAGGTCGGCGACGATGCGGAAGATCTCGCGCACGATGAGCGGCGCGAGCCCGAGGCTCGGCTCGTCGAGCATCAGCACGCGCGGCCGCGCCATCAGCGCGCGGCCGAGCGCGAGCATCTGGCGCTCGCCGCCCGACAGCGTGCCGGCGAGCTGCTGCGCGGCGCTCGCGCAGCCGCGGGAAGCGCGCGTACACCGCCTCGAGGTCGTCGCCGATGCCGCGCTCGCGCCGCCGGTGGCGCGGGAAAGCGCCCAGCGTCAGGTTGTCGTCCACCGTCATCTCGCGCGAACAGCTCGCGGCGCTCGGGCACGAGGCACAGCCCGTGCGCGACGCGCGCCTCCACCTCGGTGTGCGTGATGGACACGCCCTCGTAACGCACCTCGCCGCGCGCAGGCAACAGCCCCATCACGGCGTTGAGCAGGGTGGTCTTGCCGGCGCCGTTCGGGCCGATCACGGTCACGATCGAGCCCGCCGGCACTTTCAGGCTGGCGTGATGGAGCGCTTCGACCTTCCCGTAGGCGACCGACAGATCGGTCACTTCGAGCGCCACGGCCGCGGTGTCGTCCGATCGATCGAACCTCATTCGACCCCCCCGAGATAGGCTTCGAGCACGGCCGGGTGCGCCTGAATCTCGCGCGGCAGTCCGGTCGCGATCCGCTCGCCGAAGTCCATCACGACGAGCCGGTCCACGAGGTTCATCACGAAGTCCATGTCGTGCTCGACCAGCAGGACGCTCATGCCCTCCCCGCTTGAGGCGGCGCAGCAGCTCGGCGAGCGCCTGCTTCTCGCGATAGCGCAGGCCGGCCGCGGGCTCGTCGAGCAGCAGCAGCACCGGATCGGCGCAGAGCGCACGCGCGATCTCGAGGATGCGCTGCTGTCCGAGCGCAAGGCTGCCGGCCTGGTCGTAGAGGTGCTCGCCCAGGCCCACGCGCTCGAGCTGCCGGCGCGCCTCATGGAGCAGCGTTGCCTCCTCCGCGCGCTCGCCATGCAGCGCCGCTGCGACGACGCCCTTGCGTCCGCGCAAATGCGCGCCGATCGCGACGTTTTCGACCACCGTCATGGTCGGGCCGGAGATGCACGTGCTGGAAGGTGCGCGCGATGCCGCGTCGGCCGATCTGGCGCGACGGGAGCCGGTCGATGCGCTCGCCGCGGAAGTGGATCTCGCCGCCGGAGAGCGGCAGCACGCCGGTGATGAGGTTGAACATCGTCGACTTGCCGGCGCCGTTGGGGCCGATCAGGCCGAGGATCTCGCCGCTCGACATCTCGAAGGACAGATCGTTGACGGCGACGAGGCCGCCGAACTGCTTGCGCGCGGCGCGCGCCTCCAGGATGCACTCGCCCGCCTTCGGCCGCTCCCGCTGCGGGAGCGCCGGTGCCGACTGCGGCGCCTCCACCCAGCGCACCGGCGGGAGCCAGCGCTGGAAGAACGGCATCACCCCCTCGCGCGCGCGCTGCAACAGCAGCACGAGGAGGATCCCGAGCACGATCGTTTCGAACTCGCCCGCCTGGCCGACAATCTTGGGCAGCAGGTTCTGCAGCCACTCCTTGAGGATCGTCAGGACGCCCGCACCGACGATCGCGCCCCACACGAAGCGCGCGCCGCCGATCACGACCATGAAGAGGTACTCGATGCCGGCGTTGATCGAGAACGGCGTCGGGTTCACGAACCGCAGCAGGTGCGCATAGAGCCAGCCCGAGAGGCTGGCGAGCAGCGCGGCGTAGACGAAGATGACGATCTTGAGCCAGGCGGTGTCGACGCCGAAGGACTCGGCCATCACGCCGCCGCCGCGCAGGCTGCGGATCGCGCGGCCGGGGCGCGAGTTGAGCAGGTTCTGGATCGAGAACAGCGCGGCGATCACGAGCGCCCAGATCAGGTAGTAGTACTTGCGCCCGGTGTCGAGCGGCAGGCCGAAGACCGCGAGCCCGGGCACGCCGGTCATCCCGGTCTGGCCGCCGAGGAACTCGAGATTGCCGAAGAGGTAGTAGAGACTGATGCCCCAGGCGATCGTGCCGAGCGGCAGGTAGTGGCCCGAGAGGCGCAGCGTGATCGCGCCGAGGAAGAGCGCGACGGTGCCGGTGAGCGCGAACCCGACGAAGAGCGTGAGCCACGGCGACAGCCCGTAAGCCGTGCTGAGGTACGCGGTCGTGTACGCCCCGAGGCCGACGAACGCCGCCTGCCCGAACGACGTGAGCCCGCCCACCCCGGTGAGGAGCACCAGCCCGAGCGCGACGAGGCTGTAGAGCCCGATGTAGTTCAGCAGCGTGACGTAGAACTCGGGCAGGTAGGCCGGCCCGAGCGCGAGGGCCGCGAGGAAGGCGACGAGCAGGACGCGTGCCCGACTCACTCCTCCTCCTCCTGTTCGAGGTGGTGCGTCCGCAGGCTCCGCCACAGCAGCACCGGGATGATCAGCGTGAAGACGATCACCTCCTTGAACGCGCTCGCCCAGAACGACGAGAACGACTCGAGCAGGCCGACGAGCAACGCGCCGAGCGCGGCCAGCGGGTAGGACACCAGCCCGCCGATGATCGCCGCCACGAACCCCTTCAGCCCGACGAGGAACCCCGAGTCGTAGTAGATCGTGGTGATCGGCGCGACGAGGATGCCGGACACCGCGCCGATCGCCGCGGCCAGGGTGAAGGTCAGGCGCCCCGCGAGCGTGGCGCTGATCCCCACCAGTCGCGCCCCGAGGCGGTTCACGGCAGTGGCGCGCAGCGACTTGCCGTACACCGTTTTCTCGAAGAAGAGATAGAGCGCGACGATCAGCGCGACCGACGCGCCGATCACGAACAGGCTCTGCCCGGACACGGTCATCGCTCCGACGTTGAAGCGGGCGTCGCTGAAGGCGGGCGTGCGCGAGCCCTCGGCGCCGAAGAAGACGAGCCCGAGCCCGGTGAGCGCGAAATGCACCGCGACCGCCACGATGAGGAGCACCAGGACGCTCGCGTTCTGGAGGGGCTGGAACGCGAGGCGGTAGAGCATCGGGCCGAGCGGCACGACCAGGGCGAGCGCGACCGCGATCTGGATCCACAGCGCCGGCTTCTGCGGCGCGAGCCACCAGGTCAGGCCGAGCAGCGCCAGCGGGAAGACCAGGTTCGCGAGCAGGATCCGCGGCAGGCGGTGCGGCTTGCGCTCGCGCACCGCGACGAACCCGTCGAGGAGCACGATGACGCCGCCGGCGACGAGCAGCAGCCACGCGGTCCCGGGCACCTTGCCGAGCTGCAGGCTCGCGAGCGTCAGCGCGCCGTAGGCGACGAACTCGCCCTGCGGCACGAAGATCACGCGCGTGACGGCGAACACCAGCACGAGCGCCAGCGCGAGCAGCGCGTAGATCGCCCCGTTGGTGAGCCCGTCCTGCGCGAGCAGGAGCGCGATGTCGAGATTCATCGCCCCCGGATCGCGCGCACGCGCGTGCGCGCGACCTCCCCCTCCCTGTTCACGAACGACGAGGGCCGGGCGGCGGCGCCGTCCAGCCCTCGGATTCTAGCCGCGCGGCGGCAAGGCGCTTATTGCTGCGGCAGGAGCTTCCACTTGCCGTCCTGCACGATCACCATGACGGCGGCGCGCTGGTCGAGGCCGAGGTGGTCCTGCGGGCTCATGTTGAACGTCCCGTGCGCGGCGACGAGGTTCTTGACCGCCTCCATCTCGTCGCGCAGCGCCTTGCGGAACTCCGGCGTGCCGGGCTTCGCCTTCTTGAGCGCGCCGGGCACCGCGCGCTGCAGCAGCAGCACCGCGTCCCAGGCGTGCGCGCCGAACGTCGACAGGCTGCCGGGCCCGTGCGCGCCCTCGTAGGCCTTCTTGTACTCGAGGCCGACCTTCTTCATCGGGTTGGCGTCGGGCAGCTGCTCGGCCACCAGCACCGGCCCCGCCGGCAGCAGCGTGCCCTCGACGTTCTTCGCGCCGACGCGCAGGAAGTCGGCGTTGGCGACGCCGTGCGTCTGGTAGATCTTGCCCTTGTAGCCGCGCTCCTTGAGCGTCGCCTGCGGCAGCACCGCCGGGGTGCCCGAGGCGCCGATCAGGATCGCGTCGGGGTTCGCCGCCATGATCTTGAGGATCTGGCCGGTGACCGAAGTGTCGGTGCGGCTGTAGCGCTCGTTCGACGACCTTTCATCTTGCGCGCCTCGACGAGCTTGGCGAACTCCGTCCACCAGCCCTCGCCGTATGCGTCGTTGAAACCGATGTAGGCGACCGTCTTGACGCCGTTCGCGCTCATGTGGCTCGTGATCGCGTTGGCCATCAGGACGATCGGTCTGCGGCGTCTTGAACACCCAGAAGCGGTCCTTGTCGACCGGCTCGACGATGCGCGCCGACGCGGCCAGGCTGATGTTGGGCGTCTGCGAGCGCGCGGCGACCTCGATCATCGCGAGCGAATTCGGCGTGGTGGTCGAGCCGATGATCACGTCGACCTTGTCCTCGTTCACCAGCTTCTCGGCGTTCTGGCGCGCGCGCGTGGTGTCGGAGCCGTCGTCGAGGACGATGTACTCGACCTTCTGGCCGGCGATCTCCTTTGGCAGGAGCTGGAAGGTGTTGCGCTCGGGGATGCCGAGCGAGGCGGCGGGGCCGGTCGCGGACAGGGTCACGCCGACCTTGATCTGGGCCTGGGCCGCCGGGACTGCGAGCGCGGCGAGCGTCGCCGCGATCAGGACGTTGCGGGTGTTCTTCATCGGGTCTCCTCACTCCTCCGGTTCATGTCTGCGCGCGATCGCGCGCCGCCCTATCGGGGCGAGGCCTAACAAGACAACGTCCGGCACGGCGCGTCCTTAACTAAGATCAAACGCGGTGACAGTCGGCGCCACCACGGGCGTTTACGCGGCCATTTCGGGTATCCTACCAGCGCGTTCAGCAGAGCGGCCGCGCGCGGTACGCGCAGGTGAAACCGCCCCCGGAGCAGGAGATGACCCAGGCCAGCGTGCTCTTCGAAGTCCAGGACGGCTATGCGCTCGTCACACTGAACCGGCCGGACAAGCTCAACAGCTTCAACCCCGAGATGCACCAGCGCCTGCGCGAGGCGCTCGCGACGGTGAAGTCGCGCGACGACATCCGGGCGGTGCTGCTCACCGGCGCGGGTCGCGCGTTCTGCGCGGGCCAGGATCTCAGCGATCGCGTGATGAAGCCCGGCGGTCCCGCGCCCGATCTCGGCCAGACCATCGGCACGCAGTACAACCCGCTCGTGCGCACGCTGCGCACGCTCGAGAAGCCGGTCGTGTGCGCGGTGAACGGGGTGGCGGCGGGTGCCGGCGCGAACGTCGCGCTCGCCTGCGACATCGTGGTCGCGGCGCGCTCGGCGAGCTTCCTCCAGGCGTTCGCCAAGATCGGGCTGATGCCGGACTCGGGCGGAACCTACTTCCTGCCCAGGCTGGTCGGCACCGCGCGCGCGATGGGCCTCGCCCTGCTCGCGGAGAAGCTGCCGGCCGAGGAGGCGGCGCGCATCGGCCTGATCTGGAAGTGCGTGGACGACGCACAGCTCATGGACGAGGCGCGCGCCATCGCCGCCGCGCTCGGCAAGGGACCCACCAAGGCCTATGGCGCGATCAAGGAGGCGCTCTACGCCTCGCCGCACAACTCGCTCGACGCGCAGCTCAACTTCGAGCGCGACGTGCAGCGCGAGCTCGGCCGCACCGAGGACTATCGCGAAGGCGTGACCGCCTTCATGGAGAAGCGCGCGCCGGGCTTCAAGGGCAAGTGAGCGGCACGCCCGCCGCGAGAAGCGGGCGGCCGCGGGATCGCGAGGTCGACGTGACCGGCCAGGAGCGCCGTTCACAGGAGGAGGCACCGATGACGCCGTACGACCAGCTCGAGCCCATCGAGAAGGCGAGCCCCGACGAGCTCCGCGCGCTGCAGCTCGAGCGGCTCAAGTGGAGCCTGCGCCACGCCTACGAGGCCGTCCCGCACTACCGGAAGAAGCTCGATGCGGCCGGCGTACGCCCCGACGACCTTAAGCGGCTCGAGGATCTTGCGAAGTTCCCCTTCACCACCAAGCACGACCTGCGCGACAACTATCCCTTCGGCATGTTCGCGGTGCCGATGGACAGCATCGTGCGCATCCACGCCTCGAGCGGCACCACCGGCAAGCCGACAGTCGTGGGCTACACGCAGCGCGACATCGACACCTGGTCGGACGTGATGGCACGGTCGATCCGCGCCGCCGGCGGCCGGTCGACCGACAGGATCCACGTCGCCTACGGATACGGCCTATTCACCGGCGGCCTCGGCGCGCACTACGGCGGCGAGCGGCTCGGGGCGACCGTGATCCCGGTCGGCGGCGGCATGACCGAGCGGCAGGTGCAGCTCATCAACGACTTCCGGCCCGACATCATCATGGTGACGCCGTCCTACATGCTCGCGATCGCCGACGAGTTCGAGCGCCAGGGCCTGGACGCGCGCGAGTGCAGCCTGCGCATCGGCATCTTCGGCGCCGAGCCGTGGACCGCCGGCATGCGCGAGGAGATCCAGCGCCGCATGGGGCTCGACGCGATCGACATCTACGGCCTGTCCGAGGTCATGGGCCCCGGCGTCGCGCAGGAATGCATCGAGACCAAGGACGGGCTTACCGTCTGGGAGGACCACTTCTACCCGGAGATCATCGACCCGGCGACCGGCGAGGTGCTGCCCGACGGCAAGCAGGGCGAGCTCGTCTTCACTTCGCTCACCAAGGAGGCGATGCCGGTCATCCGCTACCGCACGCGCGACCTGACCATGCTGCTTCCCGGCACCGCACGCACCATGCGCCGCATGGCCCGCATCACCGGTCGCAGCGACGACATGCTGATCATCCGCGGCGTGAACGTGTTCCCGACGCAGATCGAGGAGCTGATCACCAAGCAGCCGAAGCTCGCGCCGCACTACGTGCTCGAGGTGCGGCGCGAGGGACGGCTCGACGAGCTCACGGTAGTCGTGGAGATCCGCCAGGATCTGGCGGCTGCGCCGGCGGCCGAGCGCGACGCCGAGGCGAAGCAGCTCGAGCACCACATCAAGTCCTACATCGGCGTCTCGAGCGACGTGAAGGTCGTGGAGCCCGGGAAAGTCGAACGCTCGCAGGGCAAGGCGAAGCGGGTGATCGACCTCAGGCCCAAATCCTGAAGAGGGTCATTCCGGCGTACGCCGGAATCCGGACTGTCCTCCTGCTCTGGAACCCGGCTTCCGCCGGGATGACGGCGCGCCCGCGTTGAGGGGCGGCTATGCCGTCCTCTCCAACGCGGGCAGTTGTCCGGCCGCTATAGCGGGCGGATAACTACTTCTTGGGCAACTGCCCCTGCACCCCTTCGACGTAGTAGTCCATCACGGCGAGCTGGTCGTCCGGCATGGACTTCCCGGCGGGCACGCGCTCCTTGCCGCTCTGGTCCTTCAGCGGCCCGGCGAACGGATGCAGCTTGCCGGCGGCGATGTCGGACTCGGCCTTCGCGACGAGGTCGCGCACGTCCTTCGGCACCGCGGCGTTGTACGGCGCCATCTTGACCATGCCTTCCTTGATCCCGCCCCAGACGTTCGAGGGCTGGTACTTCCCCGCGAGCTCGTCGCTGACGACCTTCGCGTAGAAGCCCGACCAGTCGTGCGTCGAGGCGGTCAGGTGCGCCTTCGGACCGTACTTGGACATGTCCGAGTGATAGCCGATCGCGTACACGCCCTTCTCTTCCGCCGCCTGCACCGGCGCGGTCGAGTCGGTGTGCTGCATGAGCACGTCCGCGCCCTGCGAGATCAGGGTCATCGCCGCCTCGCGCTCGCGGCCCGGGTCGTACCACGAGTTGACCCAGATTACGCGCACCTGCGCTTTCGGGTTGACGCTCTGCATGCCGCGCGTGAAGGCGTTGATCCCCTGCAGCACCTCGGGGATCGGGAACGCAGCGACGTAGCCGGCGACGCCCGACTTGCTCATCTTCCCGGCCACGATGCCGGCGAGGTAGCGTCCCTCGTAGAAGCGCGCGTTGTACGTCCCGACGTTCTTGTCGCGCTTGTAGCCGGTGGCGTGTTCGAAGTGCACCTTCGGAAACGCCTTCGCGACCTTGATCGTGGGGTTCATGTAGCCGAACGACGTCGTGAACACCAACGTGTTGCCGCTCGCGGCGAGCTCGCGGATCACGCGCTCGGCGTCCGCGCCCTCGGGCACGTTCTCGACGTACTTGGTGGCGATCTTGCCGCCGAACTGCTTCTCGATCGCCTTGCGTCCGAGGTCGTGCTGGTAGGTCCACCCCGCGTCGCCGACAGGGCTCACGTAGACGAACCCGATCTTGAGCGGCTGCTGAGCCACCGCTGCGCCCGCGAACGCGAGCGCTGCCGCCGCGCCGACGAGAACCTGCCTCAAACCCATCCTGGACATCTGCTTCTCTCCTCTTGTGGTGTAAACGCCGGGCGCTGCGCCCGGGAATCCTGCCCGCTGCCGCTTTCCTTCCCCATTCCCGCGCGTCAACCGTCCGGGTGATAGCTCTTGCCGAGCGACATCGGCGCGTTGAGCCGGATGACGTTCAGGTTGCGCGAGATCAGCACCAGCACGACGATCGTCGCGAGGTACGGCAGGCTCGACAGGAGCTGCGACGCGACCGCGGCCCCGGCGCCCTGCGCGAAGAACTGCGCGATGGTAACGCCCCCGAAGAGATAGGCGCCGGCCAGCACGCGGCCGGGACGCCACGTCGCGAACACCACGAGCGCCAGCGCGATCCAGCCGCGCCCCGCGGTCATGTTCTCGACCCACATCGGCGTATAGATCACCGACAGGTACGCGCCGCCCACGCCGGCCATCGCCCCGCCGAAGAGCGTCGCGAGGTAGCGGATGCCGATCACCGGGTAGCCGATCGCGTTCGCCGAGGTGGGCGACTCGCCCACCGCGCGCAGCACGAGGCCCGGGCGGCTCCGGTAGAGAAACCAGCTCACCAGCGCGAACAGCGCCCACGACAGGTAGACGAGCGGCTGCTGCGCGAACAGGACCGGACCGAGCAGCGGAATGTCCGCGAGGCCGGGGATCTGGAAGGCCTGCGGTGCCGGCAGCGCCACGCTCTCGAAGGGCTTGCCGGCAAATGCCGAGAGCCCCACGCCGAAGATGCTGAGAGCGAGCCCCGCGGCGACCTGGTTCGCCTGCAGCGTCAGCGTGAGCACCGCGAACACGAGCGCCGTCGCGGCGCCTGCGCCCATGCCCGCAAGGACGCCCACCCACACGTTGCCGCTCGCGACCGTAGCGGCAAACCCGGCGATCGCGCCGCAGAGCATCATGCCTTCGACGCCGAGGTTGAGGACGCCGGACTTCTCGGTGACCAGCTCGCCGAGCGCCGCGAAGACCAGCGGGGTCCCGGCGGCGAGGGTCGCGACCAGAATCGGAACGAGCGCGTCCATCATGCCGCCCCCGCCCGCGCCGTCGCGGCGGTTGCGTGGACCGGCCGGACCACGCGCAAGCGGTAGTTGATCAGCACGTCGGCCCCGAGCAGGAAGAAGAGCAGCATCCCCTGGAAAAGCCCGGTGATCGCCGAGGGGAGGCGCAGCTCGATCTGCGCCTGCTCGCCGCCGAGGTAAAGAAGCGACATCAGCAGGCTCGCGAGCAGGATGCCCACCGGGTTCAGGCGCCCGACGAAGGCCACGATGATCGCGGCGAAGCCGTAACCGGGCGAGATCGACGGCGTGAGCTGCCCGATCGGCCCCGCGACCTCGGCGAGACCCGCGATGCCGGCGGCCCCGCCGCCGGCGAGCATGCCGATCCAGACCGTGCGCTTGGCGCTGAACCCGGCGTAGCGCGCCGCCGCGTCGGCGAGTCCCGCGACCCGCATCTGGTAGCCGATGAAGCTCTTGTTGATGAACACCCAGCCGGCCGCGACCACCGCGAGCGCGACGAGAAAGCTCGCGTTGAGCCGCGTCGTCTCGATCAGGATCGGGAAGAGCAGCGCCTCGTCGAACATCTTCGACTGCGGGAAGTTGAAGCCCTGCGGGTCGCGCCAGGGCTCGTGCACGAGGTACGAGAGCAGCAGCGCCGCGACGTAGGTGAGCATCAGGCTCGTCAGGATCTCGCTCGCGTTGAACCGGGTCCGCAGGAACGCGGGGATCGCGGCCCAGACCATGCCGCCGATGGCGCCCGCGACGACCATCGCCACCAGCAGCCAGTTGGAGGCCGCGCCTTCCATGGAGAGCGCCACGCCGCCGCCGAAGATCGCGCCGACGATGAGCTGCCCTTCCGCGCCGATGTTCCACACGTTGGCCCGGAAGCCGACCGCGAGGCCGGTGGCGATCATCATCAGCGGCGAGGCCTTGAGCAGCAGCTCGGCCACGCCGTTGGTGGTGCTCAGCGGCTGGATGAAGAACGCCCGGAACGCCGCGAGCGGGCTCTGGCCCAGGGCCGAGAACACGACGAACCCGGCGACGACCGTGAGCAGCGCCGCGAGGAGCGGCGAGAGATAACGCATCGCCTGCGACGGCGCGGGGCGGGCCTCAAGCTTGAGCCGCACGGGCTGCCTCCAAATCGGATTGCCGCACGTCATCAGTGAGCGCGCCGGGCCACATGCCGCTCATCCACACGCCGATCTCCTCGACGTTGGTCTCGCGCGTGCGCTTCGTCGGCGAGAGCCGGCCCTTCGCGATCACCGCGAGGCGGTCGCAGATCTCGAACAGCTCGTCGAGCTCCTCGGAGATCACCAGGATCGCCGTGCCGCGGTTGCGCAGATCGATCAGCGCCTGGCGGATGAACGCCGCCGCGCCGACGTCCACGCCCCAGGTCGGCTGCGCGACGACGAGCACCTTCGGGGCCTGGAGGATCTCGCGGCCGACGATGAACTTCTGCAGGTTGCCACCGGAGAGGCTGCGCGCCTCCGCCCCGGGCCCGCCGCACTTGACGGTGTACTTTTCGATGCAGTCGCGCGCGAACGCGGTCGTGCGGTCGGCGCGCACGAGGCCGCCGCGCACCATGTCGCCGGCGCGGTGCGCGGTGAGCAGCGCGTTCTCGGCGAGCGACATGGTCGGCACCGCGCCGCGGCCCAGACGTTCTTCCGGCACGAAGCCCATGCCGAGCTTGCGGCGGCGGCCGGGATGCATGCGCCCGACCGGGGCGCCGAGCAGGCGGATCGGGAACGGCTCGGCGAGCGGCTCCTCGCCGGAGACGGCGAAGAGCAGCTCCTGCTGGCCGTTGCCCGACACGCCCGCGATCCCGACGATCTCCCCCGCGTGCACCGTCAGGTGCACGTCCTCGAGGTCGGTGCCGAACGGATCGTCGGACTTGTGCGAGAGGCCGGCGACCACCAGCCGCGGCTCGCCTCCGGCGGCGGCCTCCGCGTGCTCGCACACCGGCAGGTCCTTGCCGATCATGAGTCGCGCCATCGAGGACGCGGTCTCGTTGCGCGGATCGCAGTTGCCGGTGACCTTGCCGCCGCGCAGCACCGTCGCGCCGGTGCAGAGCGCCTTGATCTCGTCGAGCTTGTGGCTGATGTACAGGATCGAGCACCCCTCGGACGCGAGCTGGCGCAACGTCTCGAAGAGCTTCTGCACCGCCTGCGGCGTGAGCACCGAGGTCGGCTCGTCCATGATCAGCAGCCGCGGCTGCTGCAGCAGGCAGCGCACGATCTCCACGCGCTGGCGCTCGCCGACCGAGAGCGAGTGCACGAGTCGCCGCGGATCGAGGGGCAGGCCATAGCGTTGCGACACCTCCTCGATGCGCCGCGCGAGGGCCGCGAGGTCTTTCGCACCGTCGATCGCCAGCGCGACGTTCTCGGTCACGGTGAGGGTCTCGAACAGCGAGAAATGCTGGAACACCATCCCGATGCCGAGGCCGCGCGCGGCGTGCGGGTTGACGATCTCCACCGGGCGGCCCTCCCAGCGGATCTCGCCCGCATCGGGGGCCACCACGCCGTAGATGATCTTCATCAGCGTGGACTTGCCCGCGCCGTTCTCGCCGAGCACGGCGTGGATCTCGCCGGGGGCGACTTCGAGGTCGATGCCGTCGTTGGCGACCACCGACGGGTAGGCCTTGCGGATGCCCCGCAGGCTCAGTCGCGGCGTCGCGGCCGCTGTCGCGTCTGGCATGCCCTCTCCCCTCGCGGCCGGCCGTCAGGCCCGCGCGGCCTCGCCCTGTGCGCGCGCTGCCGCCCGCTCGCGCAGCTGCAGGATCTCGGCCGCGACCGCGATCGCGATCGCACCGGGCTCCTTGCCCGTGATGCCCGCGATGCCGATCGGGCAGGTGAAGCGCGCCAGCGCCGCCGGCACGACGCCGCGCTTGGCCAGGCCGTTCTCGAACGTCCGGCGCTTCGTCGCGGACCCGATCATGCCGCAGTAAGCGAAGTCGCCGCGGCGCAGGATCGCCTCCACCAGCTCGAAGTCCAGGGCATGGCTGTGGGTCATGACGAGGAAGTAGCTGCCCGGCGAGGCCCCGGCGGCCTCCGCGATGACCGCGTCGGTGACGACGGTCCGCACGTTCGCCGGCGCGTCGGCCGGAAACTCGTGCGCGCGGCCGTCGATCCAGCGCACGTGGCACGGCGCGACGCCGAGCACGCGCGCGATCGCGCGGCCGACGTGGCCGGCGCCGAACAGCACGACGTTGAAATCGACCGGCCGCAGCGGCTCGAAGACTCCGGTGCCGCCGTCGCCGAGCGGCAGTGCGCGCGGCGCCGCGTCGCTTCCCGCGAGCATCCGGCGCGCCGCTTCCAGCGCGTGCGCGTCGCGCGCGCCGTCGCCGAGCGTGCCCCAGGTCGCCGCAGCGCTCACGAGGAGATGCCCCTCCTCGCGCTCGCCGCTCGGCGTCACCGTCACGCAGGCCGTACCGGCCTCGTGCCACGCAGCGAGGACGCGCACCCACTCGGCGCCGGCCGGAACGCGCTCGAACACCAGGTTCGCCGCGCCGCCGCAGATCTGGCCGAGCGTGGCGCCGAGCGGAAAGCGCCGCGCCTGACGCTCGCCGCTCGCGCGCAGCATGCCGCGGGCGACGTCGATCGCCTGGAACTCCAGCTCGCCGCCGCCGATCGTGCCGTGGATGCCGTCGACCGCCACCACCATCTTGGCCCCCGCATCCCGGGGCGTCGAGCCGCTGCCCGAGAGCACGGTCACGAGCACCGCGTCGAGCCCGCGCTCGCCCACGCGGTGCAGGGCCGGGAGCCAGTCGGTCATGCCGCCGCCACCGCGCTGTCCCGTGCCGAGCGCACGCGCAGGTCGTCTACGGAGCGCAGCACTTCCTCCGGCGTCGCCGGCGCGTCGAGTCGCGGCGAGAGGCGGTAGTCGCCCACCGCGGCGACCGCGTCCTTGATCGCATGCAGCACCGAGATCGCCAGCATGAGCGGCGGCTCCCCCACCGCCTTGGAGCGATGGATGCTGTCCTCGACGTTCTCGCCCCGGCTCCACAGGCGCACCCGGAAATCCGCCGGGACGTCGGACGCGACCGGAATCTTGTAGGTGGACGGCGCATGCGTCATCAGCTTCCCTTGCGGGTTCCACCACAGCTCTTCCGAGGTCAGCCACCCCGCCCCCTGGACGAAGCCCCCTTCGACCTGGCCGAGATCGATCGCGGGATTGAGACTCCGCCCGACGTCATGCAGGATGTCCGCGCGCAGGAGCCGGGTCTCCCCGGTGAGCGTGTCGATCGCGACCTCCGACACCGATGCGCCATACGCGAAGTAGTAGAAGGGGCGCCCCCTTAGCGTCTTGGGGTCGTAGTGGATCTTGGGCGTCTTGTAGAACCCGCTCGCCCAGAGCTGCACCCGCGCGTAGTAGGCGAGCTTGGCCAGCTCGGCGAATGGCATACGCTTCACGTCGCCGATCTCGACCGAATTGGCGGCGAAGCGGATCGAATCCGGCGCGACGCCGAACCGCTCGGCCGCGAACGCGGTGAGGCGCGCCTTGATCTCGCGCGCCGCGGCCTGCGCTGCCTTGCCGTTCAGATCGCTGCCGCTCGACGCCGCGGTGGCCGACGCATTCGGAATTCGCGCCGTGTCGGAGGCCGAGACGCGCACGCGGTCGACGTCGATCCCGAACTCGTGCGCGACGACCTGCGCGACCTTGGTGAACAGGCCCTGCCCCATCTCCGTGCCGCCGTGGTTGAGCAGGACGCTGCCGTCCGTGTAATAGACATGCAGCAGCGCGGACGCCTGGTTATAGAACGTGGCGGTGAACGAGATGCCGAACTTCACCGGCGTCATCGCGATCCCGCGCTTCACGACCGGGCTCGTGACGTTCCACTTGCGGATCGCCGCGCGCCGCGCGGCGTAGTCGGACGACCTCGCCAGCTCGTCGAAGAGCCGGTCGGCGACGAAGTCCTCGACCTTCATGTCGTAGGGCGTGAGGTCGCGGCCCGGCGCGTAGAAGTTCGCCCGGCGCACCACGACCGGGTCGAGGTCCAGGTGCCTGGCGATCTCGTCGGCGACGTGCTCGATCGCAACCATCCCCTGCGGTCCGCCGAAGCCCCGAAACGCGGTGTTCGACTGGGTGTGGGTCTTGCAACGGTGCGAGACGATGCGCACGTGCGGCAGGAAATAGGCATTGTCCGCATGCATCACGGTCCGGTCGTTCACCGGGCCGCTCAGGTCGGCCGAGAACCCGCACTGCGACGCGAACATGAATTCGACGCCGAGGATCCGACCCGCCGGGTCGTAGCCGACCTCGTACTCGACGAGGTAGTTGTGGCGCTTGCCGGTGATCAGGATGTCGTCGTCCCGGTCGTAGCGCAGCTTGACCGGCCGCCCGGTGTGGCGCGCCGCGATCGCCGCCGCGCACGCGGGCAGCCCGCCCTGCGTCTCCTTGCCGCCGAAGCCGCCGCCCATGCGCCGGCACTCGACGGCGACGCGGTGCGCGTCGATGCCGAGCGCGTGCGCGACCTGCATCTGCCCCTCGCCCGGATGCTGGGTCGAGTTGTAGACCAGCATGTCGCCGTCCTCCTTCGGGACGGCGTACGCGATCTGCCCCTCGAGGTAGAACTGCTCCTGCCCCCCGATTCGCACCGACCCCTTCAGGCGATGCGGCGCACCGGCGATCGCCGACTTCGCGTCGCCGCGCTCGAGCGTCACCGTGGGAATCACGAACGACCGATGCGCGAGCGCGTCCTCGATCGTCAGGATGGCCGGCAGATCCTCGTAGTCGATCTTCGCCAGCCGCGCGGCCCGGCGCGCATGGTCCACCGTCTCGGCGACGACGAGAAAGATCGGCTGCCCCAGGTACTGCACCTCGCCGTCGGCGAGGATCGGATCGTCGTGCAGGATCGGCCCGACGTTGTTCTCGCCCGGGATATCCGCCGCGGTCAGGACCGCCACCACGCCGAGCGCGGCGCGCACCGGCGCGAGGTCGAGCGCGCGGATGCGTGCGTGCGCGCGCTCCGATAGCCCGAATGCAGCGTGCAGGGTCCCGCGGGCCTCGAGGATGTCGTCGACGTAGACCGCCTCGCCCGCGACGTGAAGGTGGGCGCTTTCGTGCCGGAGCGCCACGCCCACGCCGCCGTGCGTCGGCAGCTCGGCCCCAACCGGACGCGGCTCGTTCATGAGGGCATCCTCTGGAACAAGGGGGCGACGCCCCCTTGTAGATCCCCCGATTCACCGCTTGGCGTCGAGATCATTTCCATATCGTAGAGGCGGCTCGGCGCGCTAGCGAGCGCGCCCGAGGTCTCGAGCTGGAACTTGCGGAGCAGGTTCTGCGCGACGGTCAGGCGGTACGCCCCCGAAGCGCGCATGTCTGCGATCGGAGTGTAGTCCTGCGCGAGCGCGCCGGCAGCCTTCTCGCACGTCGCCGCGCTCCACGAATGCCCGACGAGGGCGGCCTCGCAGGCAGGGGCGCGCTTCGGCGTCGCCGCCATGCCCCCGAACGCGACCCGCGCGGACCGGACCGTGCCGCCGTCGAGCTCGATTGCGAACGCGGCGCATACCGCCGAGATGTCCTGGTCGAACCGCTTGGTGATCTTGTATGCGGCGCAGCGCACGCCGGGGCGCGGCAGCGGCACGCGCACCCGCTCCACGAACTCGCCCGGCTGCAGGGCCGTCTTCTGATAAGCGAGATAGAGGTCCTCGAGCGGCAGCTCGCGCCGCACCGCGCCCCTGCGCAGCACGACGGTCGCGCCGAGCGCGATGAGCGGCGGCATCGCGTCGCCGATCGGCGACCCGTTCGC
This sequence comes from uncultured beta proteobacterium, assembly GCA_963716855.1. GTDB lineage: Bacteria > Pseudomonadota > Gammaproteobacteria > Burkholderiales > SG8-39 > JAGVSZ01. Next base: position 26,257 of record CAVQUV010000004.1, read on the forward strand.
GACGTTCCCGGCGAGCGTGCCGGCATTGCGGATCGGCGGGGAGGCGAACCGGCGCCAGAGCTCGCGCAGCTCCGGGTAGTGCCGGTCGAGCGCGGCGACCGCGTCGGTAAGCGACACCGCGGCGCCGATCTCGACGTGCCGCGCCGCCACTTCGACGCCCTGCAGATCGGCGACGTTGCCGATGTAGAGGATGTCCCCGAGCCGACGGTGCTGTTTGGTCACCCAGAGTCCGACGTCGGTGCCGCCGGCCAGCAGGCGCGCCTCGGGCAGCCGCTCGCGGACGGCCGCGAACTCGTCTGCGGTGCGCGGCGCGTGGAAGGTCCCGTTCACGTGGTCGGAGCTCGAGCCCCTTGCGCCGCTTGAGACCTTTGAGCGCGCGCGCGAGGTCGGACTCGGTACGCGCCGCCGCGCGCGATCGGGAACCCGCCGGCGACCGCAGGCAGTCCTGCTGGGCGGCCGGGATCGCGGCGCCCAGCGCGTACATCGTCCGGGCTGCCTCCACGATCGGGCGGTAACCGGTGCAGCGGCAGAGGTTGCCGGCGAGCGCATCGTTGATCGCGGTGCGGTCGGGCGCGGCTTGCGTCTTGTACAGGGCGAACAGCGACATCACGAAGCCCGGCGTGCAGAACCCGCACTGCGATCCGTGTCCGTCGGCGAGCGCCTGTTGCACCGGGTGCAGCGTGCCGCTCGAGCGGTCCTTCAGGCTCTCGACGGTGAACAGCGCCCGCCCGTCGAGCGTCGGGACGAACTGGATGCAGGAGTTGATCGACCGGTAGCGCACCCGGCCGCCGTCGAGCTCGGCGAGCACCACGGTGCAGGCGCCGCAGTCCCCCTCGGCGCAGCCTTCCTTCGTCCCGGTGCGACCGAGATCCTCCCGCAGGTGCTGGAGGACGGTCCGGGTCGGATCGCCCCCCTCGACCGTCCGCAGCTCGCCGTCCAGCAGATACCGGACCGCCCCCGACGCGGCACGCTTCTGGCGGGCCACGGTCAGGCCCGCGGGCGACGGCTGGAGGCGGGGTGAGCGGCGCGGGACGGCCGCTCGGCGGCGTGCAGATACCCAGTTGCGGTCATGCGATCTCTCTCCTCTGGTGGGCCACTCGCGGCTTCCGGTCCCAGGGGACGGACCGTGCAGCGTATTGTCGCTGCTTGCGTGGAGCCGGTGGTGGACGGCGAATCTTGCCCGTATACGCTGAATTTTGTCAACAATACGGTGCAGCATTTGTTGACGAGACAAGGCGTTTAAATTTAATGTCTCACATTATATTTAGTACCTATATTTCTGTTTCTTATATATCTAACATTTTCAGACCGAAAACTAAACGCCGACGGACTCGACCAAAACGCTTGTGCGCTCAGCCGATCTTGTCAACAATAATGCACCTTCGTCCAAAGCTTAAGGGGCACCCCACCTTGGCCACCACGCGATCTGCCGCCCGGCGCACCGCTTCCCCGGCGTCCGCCGAGCAGCGGGTATTTGACGCGATCCGCGACGCGATCTTCGAGCATCGGCTCGCGCCCGGCACGAAGCTCAAGGAGGTGTCGCTCGCCGAACTGTTCGGCGTCGGCCGCGCCGTGATCCGCAGTGCCCTCGCGCGGCTCGGCCACGCCCGTCTCGTCGAGCAGCGACCGAACCGCGGGGCGGTCGTCGCCACGCCCTCGATCGAGGAGAGCCGGCAGGTCTTCGAGGCGCGCACGGCCATCGAGGAGGCGATCGTCGCAAAGGTCGCGCGGACCGCCACTCTGCGCGACGCAGCCATGCTCCGGGAGTGGGTGGGGTCGGAGGAAACCGCTTACGCCCGCGGCGACGAGCGCGAAGGCGTGCGCCTTTCGGTCGAATTCCACCGCCGGCTCGCCGAAATCGCGGGCAACCGCGTGCTGTCGCGCTACCTCGACGAGCTCGTGACGCGCATGCCGCTGATCGCCCTCGCCCACCGTGGGCAGGCGCCCGCGCCGTGCGGGTGCGACGACCACGTCGCGCTCGTCGACGCGATCACCGCACGCGACGAGCGCGGGGCCGCGGCCCTCATGCGCGACCACATCGCGCATCTCGAACGGGCGCTGAATCTGCGCCATCCGGAAGTGCCGAAGTCGCTCGCCGAAGTGTTCGGGCGCGTGCCGGCGGACGCCTGATCGCCGGCACGGTGCGCGCCATCGGCGCTAGCATCGGGGCGTGAAGCCCTTCCGCACCCTCGGCTTGCTTGCCACGCTTATCGCGAGCGCAATGCCCGAATCCGCCGACGCGCAGGACGGGTTCGCCCTGCGTCGGGCCGAAATGGTGGCCGAGATCGCCGCCATGGCTCGAGCCACCGGCGCCGAAACGGGGCGTCCCGCGTTTGGCGCGCGGGTCATGGCGGCACTCGGCAAGGTGCCGCGCCACCTGCTCGTCCCCGAAGACCAGGTGCGGTACGCCTACGAGAACCGCCCCCTGTCGATCGGGCATGGGCAAACCATCTCGCAGCCCTACATCGTCGCCCTGATGACCGACTTGATGGACCCCAAGCCGACGGACGTGGTGCTCGAGGTCGGGACCGGTTCGGGCTACCAGGCCGCCGTGCTGGGCGAGCTGGTTGCGAAGGTCTATTCGATCGAGATCGTCGAGCCGGTCGGCAAGCGCGCGGCCGAAGGGCTTGCGAAGCTCGGCTGCAAGAACGTGCTCACGCGCATCGGCGACGGCTACAACGGCTGGCCCGAGGCCGCGCCGTTCGACTCGATCATCGTCACCGCGGCCGCTCCGTCGATCCCGGCGCCGCTGATCGACCAGCTCAAGCCGGGCGGCCGGCTGGTGATCCCGGTCGGCGGGCAGTGGGAGGTCCAGGAACTGCTGGTGGTCGAGAAGAAGGCCGACGGCGCAACGACCACGCGGCGCACGATCCCGGTCCGCTTCGTCCCGCTGACGCGAACGAAGTAGCGCCGCGCTAGGTGCGGCCGCCGGTCCGCGAGCTCGTCGGGTCGGCGCCGCGGGCCTGCCGGCGCCAATCCCATGGCGGGGTCGGCGCCGCGTCGTGCCACAGCCCCCGCCGCGCGCCGCGCGCTTCGCTCTCCGCCGTCTCGTAGCTCTTCCGATCCTCCGGGGCCTGCTCCCGGGCGTATTCGCGGTACCACCACGCGTGCCCGCTGCGGACCTGCTCGAGGCCGACGTCGCGCGCACCGACGTAGACGTTGCAGACCTCGCGACCGTAGCGGTCGCGCTTGCTGCAGCGGACGTCCGCCTGCTTCCCGAACGCGAGGCGCGCGAGGTTCTCCTTCGCGGCCGCGCCGAACGTCTGGGCCTTTTCCGGCGCGTCGATGCCGGCGATCCGGATGCGGTGCTGCTGCTTTGCTGAGTCCAGGACCGTGACGGTATCGCCGTCCTGGATGCCGACAACTTGGCCGTCGAAGGCACGGGCGTAACTGGGCTGTGCGGCAAGCGCAGCAGCGAGAACGGCTCCCAGGAAGACTCGGTAAGCCATTGACATACCACGGATCGTAGCGATCCTGCGGACGATGACACCGGCATTTCTTCACGCTTTCGTGGTAAACCTATAAAGTGTGTAACCGCTATAGTGCAATCCGTACATTCCGGGAACGACGGCCATGCCGAAGTTGCACGAGGTCCGGATCGAACCGCTGACTGCCGAGGGGTTCGCGCCATTCGGGCGGCTGGTCGCGACACGAGACGGTCCGCCCGACTATCGGGGTGCGAGCGGCACGCAGGGCTGGCACGTCCCGTTCGAGTCGGGCCAGCCGCTGCTCTCGGTGCTGAAGACGCCTTATCTCGGCCTGCAATTCGGGAAGATGGAGCGGCACTTGCACGTCAGCCAGGCCTTCGTGCCGCTCGGTGGCGGCCGGGCCGTAGTCGCGGTCGCCCCGCCCACTCCGGATGGGCCACGTCCGCGGCTCGAGGACATCCGGGCCTTCCTGCTGGATGGGTCGAAGGGCTACGTGCTGCATCTCGGCACGTGGCACAGCCTGGACCGGCTTCCGCTCGCGCCACCCGACACGACGTTCCTGATGATCACCGACCAGGAGACGCAGCGCGATCTCACCGACTCGTACGCCGGCCGCGGCCGCTGGGCGCTGACGCAGGAGGTCGATCTCGAGGTCGAGTACGGCGTAACCATCGCGCTCGGGCCGTGAATTGCGTCGGAATTTCAGCACCTTGTTTCACCAGCGGCGAAGACCTGCAAACTCTTGTCAAACGTCGCTCGGGGCGCGGCGTTTTTGACGATTCGCAGTGCCTCGGCACCCGCGGCGGGGCAGCATGAATAGAGTGGCGCCGTGAACCGGATGCGCAGGTGCGACCGGGGAAAGGAGAGCGGCATGAACCTGACTTACATGCGCTACACACGCGCGGCGGCGGCCCTGGACGCACTCAAAGGCGCGGTCCGCGGCGCCCTAGTCGCGGTCGGCGTGATCGTCCTCGTGTTCGTGGCGATCGAGGGAACACGCCTACTCACCGGGCACGGGTCGGGCGACCGTCTGCCCGTCGCCGACGGGCCGGACGCAACGGCCGCGGGCGCGCAGCGGCATTCCGTCCAAGCCGAGACGATTCAGATGGATCGGCGCCTGCAGGCGCTGGCGAACCACCTCGCGCGGCGCTACCGGGTGGCCCCGGAGCCACTCGAGGAGCTCGTCCACGCGGCCTTCGCCGCGGGCCGCCTCACGCAGCTCGACCCCCTCCTCATCCTCGCGGTCATCGCGGTCGAATCGCGCTTCAACCCGATCGCGGAGAGCGACTACGGGGCGCGCGGCCTCATGCAGGTGGTGCCGCGCTTCCACCTCGAGAAGCTCGCCGGGCACGGCGGGGAAGCGACGCTCCTCGAGCCCCACACGAACATCCTCGTCGGCACGCGGATCCTGGACGAGTACATCCAGCGGACCGGGAGTCTCGAGGCGGGCCTGCAGCTCTACGCCGGCGCCGCGGACGACCCGGCGCGCGGGTATGCGCAGCGCGTGCTCGCCGAGCAGCAGCGCCTCGTGCAGGTGATGCGATCGCTACCCTCGCGCCCGGAGGCCGCGGTACTCGGCAACGTGCGCAGCTGACCCCCGCCACCCGCGTCGGAACGACGGCGGCGGGAACCCGTCGAGCCGGGCTTGCAGGGATTCGATGCGCATCGCTTTTGCCTTCAGGCGCCCCGCCGTGTCAGGCTGAGTCACCCGATCCCGCGTGCTTCGCGGCGAAGTAATCGATTTCTTCCTTTAGCGTCTCCGTCGCGGGCAAACCGTCGGGATCGGGCCGCGAGCAGGGATAGTGCGCGAGCTTGTCTTGCACCGATCCGATCCAGTCGAGGTCGTAGGACGTCCTGCCGCCCTTCTCGCTCCGGGTGAACTTGAGCGGAAACAGCCAGCACGGCGTCGGCTTGTGCGCCCACTTGTGCGCGCCGAGCGCCAGCGACGCGACCTGGAAGGCGCACCGGCCGTCGGGGTGCGCGAACACGCACATCGACCCCGCCTGGTCCGCAGGTGTGAGCGCCTGTCCCGACGTTGCGGCGCGATACAGGCCTTCGCGCCCGATACCGTGCGGCGTCACGATCTCGGTCTGGCAAAGCTGCGGACTTCCGAGCGCGTCGAGCGGTACGAACGCACGTCCGGGATCGGCGACGTGCCCGAAGAACGCCGGGTGCTCGCGGACGAACGCGGCAAGGCGCTCCGCCTCCGGCTTGTCGACCCGCACCCCCTTGCTGCAGCACGCGGCCTTGCAAGCCGCGGCCTCCGCGCAACTCCGTAGGCGCAGCGCACGCAGCTCGTCGCTCAACGATACGATCGGCGCTGCGCGGCGGGCATTGCCGCGCGGCCGCTTGAGCAGGTTGGCGATCATCCGCAGAAGCATCGGCGGAGATTATGCCCGCGCACGTCGCACGGGTTCTTCAGCGTCGGGACGCCAGCCGGTAGAGCCTGCGCATCGCTTGCGCGCGTGTCGCCGTACTCGATTTCAGCTCTCCGATCCCCCAGCCGTTCTTTGCCGATGCGGGCAGGTCGGGATGAGGACACGACCGAATTCGCGCCGACGCAGCGCAACTCGCCAACCGGATCCAGGCGCTCAAGACGCGATCGGTGCGAGGTGCCGACCCGCTTCCGGCTGCACTTCCCAGAGCTCTTCCGTATGGCCGAACCAATTCTCCAGCTTGACGACGGCTCCGCCGTCCATCATGGCTCGAGCTTTGGCGTAAGACGTGGCTTCCAGTCGTGTGTCGAAGCAGACCGGGCACTCGCTATGCTCTTTAACGACTTCCCAGCCGTCGTTTAAGGCAGCCGGGTACACGACGTATACCGACCGCTGCTGCTCGGCGCTGCTGCAAGGATTGACCATAGGAGCAGGGTAGCGAGCGGCGGCGGCTCGGGGTGGTGAATAGTTCCGTGGGTCGAGTGAGGTAGTCACGGCCCGCAGGGTCCTCGAGTTCCACGGCGCTATTGGTCCTAGACCCCTCCAAAGTCAGAGATTCCCGACCCGGACCCGATCGGAGGCGACTTGCAGCGTAGATTTCGCCACGGACGGCAAATCGGGTTCGGCGTATTCTTTGTTTGTCCAAGGGCGGGGCAAGGCAACGAGCGGGTCGCCGGGGCTGCGGCGATGCGCGGCCCGGACTTCCGACCTGCCCTGTCGCCAGGCGTTTGAGTGATGGTTGAAAAATCGACTTCAAGTTTCGCGCACGTTTCCATGTCCCGGTCTGATTGCCCGGTCTGCGCGCATGCCAACCCGGCGGAATCCAGGTTCTGCAATGCCTGCGGCGCGCCGTTGCATCTGGCGCCGTGCCCGCGCTGCGGGGCCATGAACGCGCGGGACGCGAAGGACTGCTATGAGTGCGGCGCCGTTCTGATCGAGCGTTCCGCCGACGCGCTCGCCGCTCGGTCGCCCGCCGCCGCGGCGATCGGCGGATCCGGCTCAGAGGCGCCGGCCGCGACGCGCGGAGGCGAACCGGTGGCACGTCAGCCGTCGGGAAGCAATGCGCCTGATCGTTCCGCCGAGACGGTCGCGAATCCGCAGGAACTGCTGCGCGAGATTCAACGGATGATGGCGACACCCGCTTCCGATGCGGCTGCGATGCACTCGGAGAGGGTTGGCCTCGCCGCGCAAGCGGGAAGCGCCGAGCCGAACGATGCGGCCGGTCCGCTGGCGAACGCGTTGCGGCCCCGCCCTGGATCGGCCATCATCGCCGCCCGCGCGCTACCCCCTGTCTCCGGGACCGCGCCCCGCAAGCGACGCTACGGCGCGATCGTCGGATCAATGGTTCTCGCAGTCCTCGCCGTCGTCGCCTACTACGCCTATCGTCAGCACTCGGCCGTCGACACGGCTCGGATCCCTGCCGCGAGCGGTGAGACGACGGCCCGAAGCGGTCATGCCGGCGGCGGCTCCATCGTCGTCCCGGAGGCCGACCCGGTTCGCCGGGCGCCGATTGCCTCGACCCCGAGCCCCGTCGAACCGCCGGCGGCCGCGAACACCGTTCCGGTGACGACCGGTCCCGAGCGCGGTGTCGTCGTCATCCGCAAAGACGACGCGGCAGCAGGCAATGCGAGGAGCGGAAAGAGCGACGTGAAGGACCCTGCGCCCGGCGATGGGACAGGGCCAGCAAAGGTTCCATCGGCGGCCGCGACGCGCGGGACCGAAAATCAGCAACGCACCGGGCGTGCGCCCGAGAGATCGCCGGAGGCCGCCGCCGCCGCTGCGGTGCTCGTCCCGCGGGCCCCGACGCCGGGCGCCGGCACGCGCATCGAGCCGCCCCCGCCGCGCCTGGGGCCGTGCACGGAAGCCGTCGCGGCCCTCGGGCTGTGTGCGCCAGAACCCACTCAACGGAGGGAATAGCATGGGATGGCAGGTCGTAGGGGCAGTCGTCGCCGCAGCGCTTTGGGTTCACTGCGGGATCGCGTCCGCAGCGGCTCAGTACAAGATCGTCACTGCGTCGGAGCGCGGGACCTACTACGCGATCGGCGGCGATCTCGCCAAGTTCGTCGCACCGGAGGCGGACATCGAGCTCGAGGTGTTGCCCTCGGCGGGGTCGGCCGCGAACGTCCGGCATCTGCGCTACGACCTGGGCGTGAAGTTCGCGATCGTCCAGGCGGATGTCTTCCAGGCATTCATCGACCGAGCCGCGGACAAGAACGTCGAGGCGGCCAACCTGATCCGTCCCCTGCGGGTCATCCTGCCGCTCTACAACACCGAGATCCACTACATCGTCCGCGCCGATTCCGAGCTGAACTACCTGCATGACATCAGGAACGCGAAGATCAACGGCGGCCTTCTCGGGAGCGGCGCAGCGCTCATCACCGCCACGCTCTACCGGATGATGTTCGGCGGCCCCATCCCGGAGGCGAATGCGAGCTACCTCTCGAACGAGGAAGCGCTGGTCAAGCTGGTCACCGACAAGTCGGTCGACGTGGTCGTGGTGGCCGCGGGGCAGCCGGCTCCGCTGGTCGCCAACATGAAGCCGGAGGCGCAGAAGCTGATCAAGCTGCTGAAGTTCGACCCCGCCCACCCGACGAGCAGGCTCCCCTTGACGACCTACTCGTCGGCAACGGTTCGCGTAGGCAGCTACCCCAACCTCATCACCGAAGACTTCACGACCATCGCAGTGGGAGCGTTCCTGGTCACCTACGATTACAACCTGAAAGGCACGGTCGACTCCCTGTCCCGATTCGGACGATCGTTGTGCCAGAACTTCGCCACGCTGCAGGCCCAGGGCCACCCCAAGTGGCGCGAGGTCGACCTGAAGCTGCCGGAGCTCGGTCCAGGCTGGATCTACTACCCGCCCACGACTCGGGAAATACGCGCGTGCGTCACCGCGAAGTCGAAGGTGCAAGCGAAGCCCGTGAAGAGGTGCTCGCCCGAAGAGAACATACTGGGGCTCTGCAAGTAGCTTTCGAGCCCGCGCAGACAGGAACCGCCTCTCGTCCGCAACGGAAAAACCGGGGCGGCTCCCGTCCACATCGACTTCCGAGGAGGCACCACCATGTCCCTAGGCAAAGCCCAACACCGGAAGAAGCGCGTCCGCCGGCAGGCATCGCGCAAGGTCGCTCAGCGAGCAGAACGCGCACCGCGGCGACGCTAACCTGCGCCCGATCCAGAAAAGTCCAGGTTCTTTGCCAGCCCGGAGCGAAGCCGGCGGAGGCGGCGTGAAAGTTTTCAGGGTACCTGATAGCCCCCAATAGGGCGACCAGTATCGCCGCGACTCACGCCCGGCCAAACAGACTCACGCCCGGCCAAACAGTAAGTGGCCTTTCCCCAATTCGACGGACAGTTTGGGTAGATGGGAGGATTTTGCTGGAAGTGTTGACGTCAATCTACGCTTCGCAAGCTGTACCTGCGCTCGTTCGAGTTCGCCCGCGATGATCGCATCGCCTCCGCAGCCTGGACCACAACGACTGTTCGAGGGAGCAAAGCCTGCCACATCGGTCATCCCTCGACGGCCGTTTCCGAACGGGCGCGATCGTGCCGAGTGGTTGCCGCCAGCCCCTCGATCGTCGGGTTCGAGAAGAACTCCCGGCACCGGATTTCGCGTCCGAGCAACGCGCTCATCCGTGCGACGAGGCGGACGGCGAGCAGAGAATGCCCACCCAGATCGAAGAAGTTGTCCGTGATCCCTACGCCACTCGTCCCGAGCACCTCCTCCCACAGGCGTGCGAGCGCCTGCTCGAGCTCGGTGCGCGGCGGCACGTGGCCCTCGGCGAGATCGCCTGGCCCTGGAAGGCTCGCCACGTCCACCTTGCCGCTCAGCCGAAGCGGGAGCGCCTCGATCCACACGTAGTGGGAAGGCAGCATGGACTCGGGCAGCCGTGTCGCCAGGAACGCCCGGATCTCCCCGACCGGAGGTCGAGTGCCCTCCGCCGGGACCAACCAGGCGACCAGGCGGGACTCCCCATCCGAGTGATGGCGGACGCCGACCGCCGTCTCCCGAACGCCGGGATGGCATCGTAGCGCCAGCTCGACTTCCGCCGCCTCGATCCGGAAGCCGCGCACCTTGAGCTGGCGGTCGACCCTGCCCAGCAACTCGAGTTCGCCACCGCGCGACCAGCGGGCGAGATCGCCGGTGCGGAAAGCCCGCGTCCCGTCTCGTGGCGCGACGGGGTCCGGGATGAACCGGTCCACCGTGGGCTCCGGGTCGTTCAGGTACCCGCGTGCAACCCCCGCGCCCGCGACGTAAAGCTCGCCGGGTACGCCCTCGGGAACCGGTTGGAGCCGCTCGTTGAGCACGTAGAGGCGCGTGTTCGCGATCGGCCGTCCGATCGGCGCGACAGCACTCGATCTCCCCTTCTCGCAGCAGTGATAGGAGGCGTCGATCGCCGTTTCCGTGCATCCGTAGAGGTTGACGAGCTCCGCATCCACCACAGCGAAGAACCGGTCCTGCAATGCCGCATCGAGCGGCTCCCCGCCGCAGAAGACCCGCTTCAAGGACCGGCAGCCGACGAATGCGCCCTGATCGAGCAAGGCGCGAAGTACCGACGGCACGGCCTGCAGCGTGGTGACCCCGTGCTCGCGGATGAGGCGGTTCAGGACGCCCCCGTCATGTGCCGCCCCGGTCGCGATGACCACTGCGGCCCCCGCCGCCAACGGACCGAAGACCTCCCACACGGCAGGATCGAAGGCGAGCGACGTCGATTGGAGTACGGCATCGCCGGGAGCGAGTGGAAATGCCGACTGCCTCCAGAAGATCTGATTGCAGATGCTGCCGTGCTCGATCATGACGCCCTTCGGGCGACCGGTGGACCCCGACGTGTATATGACGTAGGCGAGATCCTTCGGCTCGACCACCTGCCTCGGCAGTCCGCGGCCTCCGACGTGCGGCGCCTCGTCGTCCAGCGCGATCACCGGACAAGCGCTCCCGCACCGCTCGGCAAATCGCCGCTCGGTCAGTACGACGACGGCGCGCGCGTCCGCCAGCATCGTTCGCCAGCGCTCTGCGGGTGCGTCGACATCGAGCGGCGTGAAAACGCCACCCGCCTTCAGCGTGGCGAGCATTGCAACTACGGCGCGCAGCGAGCGCTCGAGCGCGATGCCCACCCGGCTGCCGGTTGCGACGCCGCGGGACTCCAGGACAGCCGCGAGTCGGTCCGCGGCTTCGTCCAGCTGACGATAGGTCATGCGCTCGTCCGGCGATACGAGGGCGATCCCGTCTGGCGTGCGCGCTGCCTGCTCCTCGAAGAGATGGTGCAGGCAGCGGGCGGCCGGCGCCCCCGCCTCGGTCCGGTTCAGTTCCGCGAGGAGGCGGTTCCGCTCCGATTCGCTCGCCCGCGGCAGTCCCGCGACGACCTGATCCGGGTCGGCGACGATGTCCTCCAGCATCTGCACGAAATTTCTGATCATCGTGCGAATCGTCGCCGCGTCGAACAGGCTGCTGCTGTACTCCATGGCGCCGCGACGGGCGTTGCTGTCGATCATCATCGTCAGTTCGAAAGGTGACGAACCCGTTGGGGTCAGGCTCGACTCGATCACGAGTCCAGGCAGCTCGGCCGACGCCATCGGGAAGTTGTGCAGCACGAACAAGGTCTGCAGGATCGGCAGCTCACCGGATTCGCGCGGGGGATTCAGACGCTCGACCACGCGTTCCCAGGTCACGTCCTGATTCGCCGCCGCGGCGAGGACGGTTTGCCGGGTCTGCGCCAGCAATTCGCGGAACGTCATCGACCCGGACACCCGGGCACGCATCGCCAAGGTGTTCACGAAACAGCCCACCAGCTCGCGGCTGTCGTCGTCGAATCGGCTCGCGACCGGCGTGCCGACGCAGAAATCGTCCTGTCCTGCATGCCGCGCGAGCAGGAGCTGGAACGCCGCGAGCAGGAGCACGAAGAGCGTCGCGCCTTCGCGCCTTGCAGCCACGTCGAGCGACGCCAGCAACTCCGGTTCCAGATCAAAGGGCAGCCGCTCGGAACATGACGAGCGCGCGGGCAGCCGCGGTCGGTCGGTGGGCAGTCGCAGCGCCACGGCGTCCCGCAGCTGCCCCTCCCAGTACGCGAGCTGCTCGTCCGCTCGCTTCGCCTCCGTCTCGGCCTGGCGCAGGACGAATTCACCGTAGGACACGAGCAGCGACTTGGCGGCCGGCGCCGCTCCCAGAGCAAACGTGCGGTAGTAGTCGGCCGCCTGGCGGGTGATGATCCCGGCAGACCACGCGTCGACGACGAGATGGTGCGCAGTCGCCAGCAGGACATGCTGCAGGTCGGACACTCGCACGAGCCGGGTGGTGATGAGCGGTCCCTGCGAGAGATCGAAGACCCGGCACGTCTCTTCGCGTGTCAGCCGTTCGAGTGTCTGTGCCGGGTCCGGGTCGGCACTGATGTCGACCCGGGGCATGAGGACTTCGGTTTCGGGCGCGATCCACTGCACCGGGGTGCCGTCCTCGTCGGTGAACGTGGCGCGCAGCGCCTCCTGGCGGCGGACCACTTCGTTTACCGCCGCCTGCAGCGCCCGCACGTCCAGCGCGCCCGATATGCGGATGGCGAGCGGCATGTTGTAGGCGATGCTCGTCGGGTCGAGTTGCTGGAGGAACCAGAGCCGACGCTGGCCCGGCGCCAACGGGAGCCGGGTAATCGCGCGCTGCACGGGCTCGGCCCGGGTCGCGTTCGGCTCGTCGCGGCCTTGCGCGCGGAGCGCATGCGCGAGCTGGCGGATGCCGAGACCCTGAAGGAGCCGCACTGCCGTCACCTTCAGGGCGAGGTCCCGCTTGATGGCCGACTCCAGTTCCACGGCCATCAGTGAATCGAGACCGAGGTTCGTCAGCGGCACCTCGACGTCCAACTTGGCGGGATCGGCACCGAGAACCGTCGCGACTCTCTGGAGGAGGTGCGCCTCGAGCGCGCCCTGCGGATCAGCCCCGGAAAGGATGTCGCGCGATTCGGCCGGTTCCTGCGACCCAGCGGAGGCCCGCTGCGACCGAGTCCCCAGAGCGACCCGCAGCATCTCGGCCGAGCGCTTCCGATCTCGCGCGGTGAGCGTGGCGAGCTTGCTCCAGTTCATCCGGAACGGCATCGCGTAGCCGGCACCACTCCGGATGATCTCGTCGAGCCTCGCGAACGCCTCCTCGGCCGCGATCGCCTCGAACCCGATGCGATGGAAGTAGCGCTGCAAATCGGGGCGGTCGACCACCAGCCCGACGTCGCCAAGAAGCCCCCACGCCACCGACAGCCCCGGCAGCCCGAGCGCCCGGCGATGCGAGGCGAGCGCGTCCAGGAACGCGTTGGCCGCGGCATAGCTCGCTTGCCCTACATTGCCGAGGACGACCGTCGCCGAGGAGAACAGGACGAAGTAGTCGAGGTCGGCGGTGAGGCGATGCAGGTTCCACGCCCCCGTGATCTTGGGCGCCAGGACCCGCTCCCAGCGCTCGACGGTCAGGTCCAGGATCCTCTGATCCTCGAGCACCATTGCTTCGTGGAACACCCCCCGCAGGGGCGGCATGCTCCGAGCGATGTGCGCGAGCACGCGCGCCACCTCCGCTTCGACGGCGACATCCGCGGCAAGGACGACTACGTTCGCACCGGATGCGAGGAGTTTGTCGAATGCGGGCTGGTCGCGCGGCCGTGGCACGGGATGTCGACCGGTCAGCGCCACGTGGCGCGCACCCTGCTCCACCATCCACTGCGCCGTTGCAAGGCCGAACCCTCCGAGTCCTCCGGTCACGAGGTAAGTGGCGTCCGCGGCGAAGAGAAATTGCGCGCGGGTGCGTCGGGCCGCGTAGTGCGTCTGTCGGGCCGTCAGGACGATCTTGCCGATGTGCTTGCCCCGCGCCATGAAGCGAAACGCGGACTGGGCCCCCGACAGATCGAAGTCTGTCCTCGGCGGCGGGCGCAGCCTCCCGGCTTCGAACTCGGCGATGACCTCCCGGGACAGCGCCGCGCAAGTCTCCGGCCGTTCCTTTCTCACCCGATCCAGATCCACGGCGAAGAACGCGAGATGGCGCTCAAAAGGCGCGAGGCCAAGCTGCGAGTTCTCGAGGAAATCGCGCTTGCCGATCTCGACGAACCGTCCGAACGGACGCAAGATCGACAGGCCCTTCGCGATCGCCGCCCCGTCGAGCGAGTTGAGGATCACGTCGACGCCTTCGCCGCGAGTGATCTCGAGGACGCGGTCCGCGAACTCGAGCGAGCGCGAGTCCATGACATGTTCGATGCCCATGGACCGCAGGAAGGCGCGCTTCTCCGGCGTCCCTGCCGTCGCGAAGACCTCGGCCCCTGCGTTTTCGCAAACCTGGATGGCGGCGAGCCCCACGCCCCCGGTCGCAGAGTGGATCAGCACGCGCTCCCGGGGCTCAATGCGGGCGAGACGGTTCAAGCCGAAATGCGCCGTCGTGAAGGGGAGAAGAATGCCGGCGGCGTCTTCCATCCCCAGCGAATCGGGGCGGTGGAAAGCGAACTGGGCGGGCATGCGCACGTGCGAAGCAAGGGTGCCCGTGGCGATGCCGCAGATCTCGTCACCGGGTCGGAAACCGGTGACTCGAGCTCCCACTGCGACGACCACGCCCGAACACTCGAAGCCGAACGCCTGTTTCGTGTCGGACCTCGGGTCGCCCAGCGCGAACGGAAGCAGCCCGAGGGCGTGCATCACGTCCTTGAAGTTGAGGCCTGCGGCGTGCACGCGCACCAGGAGCTCGTCGGGCCCCGCCCGCGCCGGCCGCAGGGCCCGCAGCGAGAGGGACTCGAGCGTTCCGGGGGCGTCGATCTCCAGGCGGACCGGTGTCTGATCCACCGACACCGCTCGCTCGACGTCCGGCTGCTCGAGTTCCTGGGCGGATACCGCCGTGATCCTGGCCACGAGGCACCGCAATCCGCGGAACGCGAATTCCTCCTCGCCTTCGTCAGCGCAGATCTCCGTGGCGAGGGCCTCTAGTTCTTCGGTGAGCGCGGCGGGACCGAGATCGGCAAGACGGCAGCGGATCCCGGGAAACTCCTCCATGATTACGCGCCCGACCGCCCACGCCGACCCCTGAAGCGCGCGTAGCGGCTCCACATCCCCTTCCAGCTTCTGGGCTCCCGCCGTGACCAGCCAGAGCTGCGCCGCAGGGCGGGCTCCGGCGTCGACTGCACGCAGCAAATCCCTCAAATTCGCGAGGCAGTGCAGCACGCTCTCCATCGGCTGGCGCGCGGACAGGCCATCGAGCAAGGGCAGATCCAGACTGGCGAGATGAATGACGCCCACGCAGTGACCGTCGATCGCGGCGATCGCGCCCGCTGTATCGACGAGCGCACACGCCTGTCCCCGACGCTCCAGCGCGGCGGCCAGCCGTCCCGCGACCGAGCTCCGGTCGGCAACAATCATCCATTTCGGCCGCTCCGCACCGACACCTGCGGAGTCCGCGCCCGCACCCTTTCGGGCAAGGATCACGGTATGCAGCGGATTGGGATCGCCGTCGAGGTCGGGAATGGCAACGGGCTCGTCGAAGCCGGATTCCGCAAACACCGACAGCCACCGGTCACGGCCGAGAATCGCGTGCGCCGGCCGGAGATCGATGTCGCCGAACCGCCACCACCCCTGGAACAGACCGAAGATGAGATCGGCCCAGAACTCGGGGGCGACGAGTTCGAGCATCATGAACAGACCGTTCGGCGCGAGAAGACGCCCGACATTGCGCAGCGCTCCGCGCGCGTCTGCGGTCCCGTGAATCACGTTCGCCGCAATGACCAGGTCGAACTGCCCGAGCGGCGGCGCGTCCGCGGCCGGTTCCGCCTCGATGTCCAGGATCGAGAACGTCACGTCGGTCCTGTCCCCAAAACGATCCCGGGCCTGCGCGAGGAAGAACGGAGAGACGTCGGTGAAGCTGTACTCGATGGCTCCGGCCGGCAACCGGGAAAGCACGGCGGCGGTTGCACCGCCGGTTCCGGCACCGATCTCGAGCACGCGCAGCCTTGCCCCGTTCTCCGCCGCGCGCGCCACGATCGCGGCCGATTCGGCCAGCGCGCGGTTGTAGTACGCAAGGCTGGGAGCGTCCGTGTAGACGCGTTTCAGTATGGCGAGCGCCTCGGGCGAGAACAGCACCTCCTGGGGCTCGCGTCGGCCGCGCAGGATGTCGGCGAGCGAATCGCCCGAGCGGACGATCAGTTCGATGGTCCCCGCCCAGTCGCTGTATTGCGCAGAGAGGCGCCTAGCGAGCGCACCTGCGTCGGCAACGTCGCCGAGCGGCGTCGCCGTGCGGGCGATCTCGACCAGCCGCGCGAGCAGGCGGTGATGCCGCTCCGCCACGCCGAGCGACTGCGCGAGCTGCGGTATCGGCACGCGCCTTGGCGCGCGGACGTCACAGCCCAAGGTGGCGAGGGCGTCGCGGATGAACGCCGCCGCAAGCGTGTTCAATCCGTCCCTGATGGGATCCGCGTACGCGAACCGCGCGCGTTCGTTGCCGGACCGATCCACAAAGTCCGGGAGATCCGCCACGATCGCAGCGGGCGAGGGCAAGGCAACGCCCGCCCGGCGTGCGGGCGGTTTCTCCTGCCAATGGATCTCATGCAGGCACAGCGGGGTGGGCCCGTGCTCGGCGGTCGCGCTCACCCGCACGGCACGGATACCGCGGATCTCGAGCAGGACCTCGCCCTGGTCGTCCAGGATCCGGACGTCCCCCTGCAACCCCGAAGCGGTGGCCTGGCGGACCTCCGCGTGGGCCCAATGTGCCGTGCCAACGGCACCGAACCAATCGACGCGTTCTGCCGAGGCCGGCAGGAAGCCGCTGCCGGTTTCCATTGCCGATCCGCTCTTGTGCGCCAGGATCAGCATCTGGAGCGCGCAGTCAAGCATCGCGGGGTGGACGCAGTAGGCCGTCTGGGCAGTCGACCCTGCATCGGGCAGGCGAATCCTACCGACGGCCTCCTCAGGACCGCCCCACGCGCTCTGGATGCTTCGGAACGCGCCGCGATATTCGAGACCGCGTTCGCGGAGCAGGTCGTAGAGGTCGTCCGCGGTTCGAGCTTGCGTGCAGCGACGCCGTATCGCGTCGATCTCCACGCGAGCCCGCGGTGCGGTCCGCGTCTCGTTGCTCAGCTTGCCCCGCGCGTGGAGGGACCAGGACCCCGCCTCGGGATGCGCCCTGCTGTGCAACTCGAAATTGCCGTCAGCGTCGCAAGCGATCTGGATCCGCTGCTCGCGCGGCGCCGACAGCACGAGCATCTTCTCGAAGGTCAGGCTCGCGATCGACGCTCGCGTACCCGGCCAGAGCTGGGCGCCTGCGGCCAGCGCCGCCTCGATATAGGCCGCGGCCGGATACACCGCCGCGCCCTGGACGCGGTGATCGGTCAGGTAGTCGAGCATCGGGTCGTCGAGATCGGCCTGCCAGGTGGGCCGGGCGGTCGGGAGCCGGACACCGAGCAACGGATGGCCGGTCGCGACCCCTCCGAGCCGGTCCGAGGTGCGCTCAAGAATCTCCCTGCCGGTGCCGAAAGTCTCGCGTTGCCACGGATATGTAGGCAGCGAGATGCAGCGTCCTCGCCCGGCAGACACGGCATCCCAATCGACCTCGAGGCCGCTCGCGTGCAGCGCACCGATCGATCGAAGCAGGCTGGCGACATCGTCCTCGCCCTGGCGCAGCGTCGGCAGGACCAACCCCGGTCGGGATCGAGCGTCAAGGCACTCCTGGAGGTAGGCGCGCAAGACCGGACGCGGCCCCACCTCCAGGAACAGCTCGAAGCCATCGTCGACGAGGGCCGTCGCGGCAGCGGCGAAGCGCACGCTGTCGCGGAGGTTGCGCCACCAGTGCGCCGCATCGAAGGTGTGCCGCGTGGCCCAGTCGCCGAGGGTCGTCGACACGATCGGCAGGCGCGCCGGCGATGCCCGGAGGTCGGCGAGCGAAGCGACGAACTCGTCACGCAAGCCGTCCAGCGCCGCGCTGTGGTAGGGAACGGTGACCGCCAGGAATCGGCAGAGGACCTGCTGGGCCTCCAGGCGCCCTGCGATTTCCCCGAGCGCCGCGGCCTCCCCCGAAAACGTCACGGAGCAGGCGCTGTTGATGGCGGCCATGGACACGCGACCGTGGTACGGGGCGATCAATTGCCGTCCGTCCTCGGGGGACACGGCGGCGGTCAACATGCGCCCCATGCCGCTCGCGCGCTCGACCAGACGGCCCCGGTGGTGGACGAGCCGCAGACCGTCTTCCAGCGAGAGCACGCCGGCCGCGTGCGCCGCGGCAATCTCGCCGACACTGTGCCCGGTCACCGCGTCACCGACGATGCCCCAGGAGCGGAGCAGTGCCACGAGTCCGGCCTGCAACGCGTAGTTGGTGACCTGTGCGACGGCCGCCTGTCCGACCCGCTGAGCCACGGTCTCATCGGTGAGCGCGGCGACGAGCGACCACCCCGCGATGGGCTGCAGCACTTCGTCGCAGCGCTCGAGAACCCCCCTGAACACCGGCTCACGGTGGAGCACTGCGCAGCCCATGCCCGCGAACTGCGGACCCATCCCGGTGAAGACGAGCGCGAGCTTGGGCGCGCGGGCCGTCGGCGCGCGCCCCACGATCGCGTGCGCGCTCGACGCGTTGTTCCCGAACGATTCCAGCGTGGCGACGATGTCGGAGCGGTCGTGGCCCACGACGGCGAGTCGATGCTCGAGGTGCGTGCGCCTTATGGCCAGGGTGTGGCAGACGTCATCGAGATCGCGCGCCGTGTCCCCGAGGAAGCGGGCCAGGTCGCGCGCGCGTTGCCGGAGAGGTTCGGGTTCCTTCGCAGACAGCACCAGCACTCGGGGACGGGCGCGCTCGCCCGCGAGATCGGCCGCCGACGGGTGCTCGGGCGCTGGCGCCTCCTGCATCAACACGTGAGCGTTCGCGCCACCAAAACCGAAGGAATTGACGCCGGCGATCGCCGGATCGCCGCCGCCCGGCCAGGGTTGGAGCGTGATCGGAACCTTCAGGCGCAATTCCCCGAACGGGATGGCCGGGTTCGGCTCGACGAAGTGCAGGTGCGGCGGAATCTGCCGATGCGCCAGGACCAGGGCGGCCTTGATGAGCCCGGCGATCCCGGCGGCCGCCTCGAGGTGGCCGATGTTCGTCTTCGCAGACCCGATGCAGAGCGCGTCACCCGGATCGCGCGCGGCAGAGAACACGGCGCCGATCGCGCGGGCCTCCACCGGATCGCCGACGACCGTGCCGGTGCCATGCGCCTCCACGTACCCGACCTGGCTCGGCTCGACCCCGGCCGCAGCCAACGCCTCCTGGAACATGGCCTGTTGCGCGTCCGCGTTCGGCACCGTGATGCCCACGGTCCGACCGTCCTGGTTGATCGCCGAGGCGAGGATCAGCGCGTGGATGCGGTCGCGATCCCGGAGCGCGGCGTCGAGAGGCTTGAGCACCACCACGCCCGCGCCCTCGCCGCGCACGAATCCGTTCGCGCGCGCGTCGAACGCCCGGCCCTGCCCGTCGGGAGACAGCATCGACGCCTTGGCGAGCCCCATGGCCGAATCGGGCGTGAGGAAGAGATTCACGCCCCCCGCCAGCGCGAGCTCGCTCTCGCGCAGCATCAGGCTGCGACAAGCGAGATGGACCGCGGTCAGGGAGGACGAGCAGGCCGTGTCGAGGACAATGCTCGGTCCGCGCAGATCGAAGACGTAGGAGATCCGGTTCGCCGCGATGCTGGCCGCCGTGCCCGTTGCAGTGTGGGCCTCGACGCCGTCCCGGTTGGCGGAGCCGGCGATGACCGTCGCGAAGTCGTGCGTGGAGAGACCGACGAACACGCCGGTGCGCGAGCCGGCGAGCGTTGCGAGCGTTTGCCCGCCGTCCTCCAGTGCTTCCCAGGCCACCTCGAGCAGCATTCGCTGCTGCGGATCGATCTGCGCCGCTTCTCTGGGAGAGATGCGAAAGAACGCCGCATCGAAACGGTCGGCGTCATCGGCAAACCCGCCGCGCCGGATGTAGAGCTTTCCGCGGCGGGCAGGATCCGGATCGTAATAGCGGTCAATGTCGAAGCGCGCTTCGGGAATCTCCGGTGATCGCATCGACGCCCTCGCACAGGAGCTTCCAGAACTGCTCTGGCGAGTTGGCGTGACCGGGGAAGCGGCAGCCGATTCCGACGATCGCGACCGGCATCCCGGCGCTGGTCCTCAAACCGAGCCCCTCCGCTCCCTTCGGTAAGCGCGCCATGCCGATTCCCGCTTCGGGACTTGCCTCGTAGTTTGGGCGTACGACCATTGTGCGCTCGGGACTCGCCTCGTCAGCGCGTGTGGAGGACCCGAACGTGGCCAAGGGTGCCAGCGGATCATCGGCGGTGCGCTCGGGTCGGTGCAACCGAAAGATTGTGAAATCTCGTGGAGGCCGTTGACGTGAGCGTCGATTGATGCATCATTCGACGGTTCGTCTTGGCGCCACGGCTGCGCGGGCGGCTCGCGCCGGGGCCCCGTTCATAGCGCAGAGGGCGCACCTTGCGCGGTCGGGATCGGTGGTGCGCGACCGGGATGCGGCTGTCATACCCAACCAGGAGGACGTGATGACGAATCTCACGGTCGAGCTCAAGCGCCGGATCCGGCAGTTCATTCCCGGGATGCTTGCGGGTCTCGCCTTGGCGAGCCTGGGCGTGCCGCTCGCCGTCGGGGACGAGGACCGCCGCGGCAACTCGCCGCGGGGCGACGGAGCGAGCGCGGAACTCACCCTGTTCGAGTTCGTCGGGCACATCGACCAGGACGGCGCCAGCTTCCAGGCTTACGGATATCTGACACACGTCAATGGCGTGCCGGACTCCGAGCTTTTCACCGGCCCGCCCGCGAACGAGACGACGGCGAAGTACACGTTCGTGTCGACGGGGGCGCTTGAAGGCCGGTTCATTGTCGCGGGCAGCGCGGTTCCCGGTGTACCGCCGGGCAGCGTCTTCAACCTGGTCTCGAACAGTTCCACGAAGTACTACTACCGAGCTGGAGGCGGGGGTGGATGCATCGGGGCGCCCAGTGCGTCGTGTACGCCGGGCCCGTTGCCCTTCTCCATCGGCGACGTGTTCGCGTCGGGCTCCGGTCGGGACTCGTTCACGAACGTCGTTATCGCTCCGAACACGGGACTCGTGTCCGGATCGGCGGAGTTCACGTTCCAGCATCTCTCGTTCAAGTCCGCCGGCGTCAAGCCGTTCCCGCTGTGGACGCGGGATGCACAAGTCAGGATCACCTACTTCGGCGACGCTGCCCGCACCGATCCGAATCCCGCCACGCCGAAGTCCTTCTCGCTCATCGCGGGTCGCGGTACGGTGATTCGGTGAACTGACGGGAGCGGGTGCCTCCGCCCGCGCGGTTGTCGGCGGCGCCCGGCTGGTTGATGCCGCGGTCGCGTGCATGCAGCACGGCGGAAAAGCTGACCGCCATGGCGCCGAGGAACAGCGCGATGAGTGCGCGTTTGGTCGATTCCATTGACAACTCCCGAGTGCCAACACGGCGCGAGTATTCGCCGCGCGGCCGGGGCGGGAAATGCGACCTCGATGTTACGGGACGGGGGAGAAACGGACCGGTTCGAGCGGACGCCGATACTGCCCGCTTTCCCGCCCGGGTCAGAGCCCGCCGCCCCACCGGTACTGCCACGCAATCCCGATCAGATCGAAATTGTTGCCGGTGCGCGCCGCGTTGGAGTAGGAGCGCGGCTCCATGTCCTGCGCGTGCGCGATAGAAAAAACGCCTAGAACAAGCGCTGTGGCGGCGAGCCTCAAGAACATTGCTCGGCGCAGCTTAAGTGTGGACTTCTGACGTGAATCCGGCTAAATCGATTTTCCTAGAGGAGAGATCGCGATCGGAATCACGTCGCAATGCGGCGCGTGCCGCCGTTTCCGCTGCGGGGGAAACGGCTCGCTCGAGACGACGATCACTTCGCGGGCGTGCCGCCGAGCTCGCGCACGACCAACTCGTATCCCGCCGACTGGCGCAGCAGCCGGCCGGCGACCTCGCGCAACCGGTCGACGTCCTCGGCCGGGAGCACGAAGCTCGTGGACAGGTTCATGAAGTAGTCGCGCTCCTTCGGGTCGCGAATCTCGTCGAAGCTGACGTCGAGCACCTGCAGCGTGACCTTCGGCACGCGCGCTTCGGCCTGCGCCTCGGTCGCGCCCGCGAGGCGCGCCCGGTCAACTAGCAGCTCGCGCCGCCACTTCCAGATCTCGGCCATAT
The DNA here is from genome assembly GCA_963716855.1 of uncultured beta proteobacterium. GTDB lineage: Bacteria > Pseudomonadota > Gammaproteobacteria > Burkholderiales > SG8-39 > JAGVSZ01. The sequence goes on from CAVQUV010000004.1 coordinate 48,260, forward strand.
CCTTCATCATCTCGACGGTTTCGAACGAGTACCGGTCGATCGGCACACCCGAGGCCTGCAGCAGCTGGGCGACGATGCCGGGAGGCGATTCGCTGCGGTCCCAGTCGGTCCGCGGAGACGAACGCGCGTTCACGACGATCAGCACGATCCGCTGGATCACGCCAAAACCGATCTCGCCGCGGAACGCGGCGCTCGCCGCCAGCTCCTCGATGGTCTCCAGGACACCGCGCACCCCGATGTTGTCCGAGACGCCGCCGTCGACGAGGTGGATGTACGGGCGGTCCTTGCTGTTCTGGAAATTCTGCATCTCGCGGTAGCGCTGCAGCGCGCGGCCCGACGGCCGGACGCGGGACTCGGGGTTGGCGACGTCTGCGACCCAGGCCGGATACCGGAATCCGCAGGTGCCGCCATAGTTGTTGAACGTCACCGCCGACAGCACGACCGGGACCGCGGAGGATGTGGCCGCCGCGCGCGACAGGCGCAACTTGTTCAGATCCGAGCAGAGGAGATCGAAGTCATTCTGGTAGAACGCGAGCCGCGATCCGGTCGAGATGTCGGTCCCGGTCGCGATCGCGGCCGGCCCGGGCTTGTCGAGCAGATCGCCGAAGGTCGCGCCCTCGAAGAGGATCTCGTCGTAGTACTCCGCGGCGAGCTCCGAGCGGCCCGCGCTGCCGCCGATGAACTTCGACCAGTTGAACGGATTGAGCGAGCGTGCGAACAACGCGCCCTGCACGTCGCGCTTTAGAAAGCGCCCCTCGTATTCGGAGAACAGCCGGTCGCCGTAGAGCGCGAACGAGAGCGCGGTGAAGCTGCCCCCCGATACGCCCGTGATCACGTCGACCTCGTCGATCAATCGGCGACGCTGGCCGCCGGCGACGATCTCGGTGCGATGGAGCTCTTCCAGTACGCCGTACGAGAACGCCGCCGCCCGCGTGCCCCCGCCGGAAAACGAGAGCACGAACAGCGTGTGCGGGTCGTTGTTCTGGCGCTTCGGTATCAGGAGATGCGGACGGTAGCCGGCCTTCGGGTCGACCTGCGTGATCGGCTCGTTGATCGGCCGGCTTGCGCAGCCTGCGACGGCCACGACGGCCAGCACCGCCATCCACCGCTTCGCTGCGTCGTTCATCCCCCGCCTCTCATCGCCTCGGATCTCGCCCGAAGCAGTATGGTCTCATGAGCGATCCTCGCATTCTTCGCGACCAGTTCGCCGCGCGCACGAGCTCACGGACGCGGCCTCGCATTCCCGGCCCCGCGCACGGCTGCGCACAAGCGTCCACGACGACCGCGCAGTTGCGGACCCTCTCGCCCGCCCATGGGCGGGCGCTGACCGAGGAACGCCCACAAACGAAAACCCCGCCACGCGGGCGGGATGCTGTTGGGCTACGTGCTACTCAGTGAAGCTTGCGCCGGCGTGGGCGAGGCCTAGAAGCGCGAGGGTGGTGGGAGCGGGAGGCGGGAGTTGGAAACGCGACGGCCGGCTCGCCTTAGCGATCGCTCGGGCGCGCGCAGTGCTTGAAGTAGGCTATCTTCAGAATCTCGAAGTCGTTGAGCGGTGCACCGCCGATCCGCTCGTAGAGAGCACGGCGGACTTCATCGTACGGCACGTACTGCAGTAGCTTCTCCGTCATGCCGTCAACCTTGTCGGCAGCGGTTTGTCGCAAAATATCGTTGGCCGTGATCTTCCCCTCGCGGATCATCCGCCCGAACAACTGTTCGTCCATTTTCCTCCTCCTCACGCGAGCGGCGCGAGCGCGTACTTCCCCATCTACGCGCGTGTGATCGCACAGTCACAGTGGAAGCGCCGCAGACGCACCACGTGAGAGAAAGCGTAGGACCGAGTCCCAATGACGAACTGTCAATCTTCGTGAATGGCGTAGACAAATGCACGCTTCTAAACCATCGGGAAACCTTTGCGTCCCAGCGAGCCTGCGGTGCGGCGCCGAGCGTCACCGGCTCGTGGTCGCGTTCCCCTGCGGGTGGTGGGAGTGGGAGGCGGGGACGGAGCAGAGACAAGGAAGCCCGCACGCGGCGGGCTTCCTGAGGTGATGACGCGAAGTACTCAGTGCCGCTTGCGGCGGCGAGCGAAGCCGAGACCGGCGAAGGCGATGCCGAGAAGGGTCAGCGCGGACGGCTCCGGCACAGACGACCGGGGCTCACTGTAAAGAAAATCGTCCATCGCGACGACGTCTACCGTGCCGCCGTCGTTGGGACCCAACGGCGCGTTACCGGTCGTGATCCGCACGCGAGCGATTCGCTCGCCGGCACCAAACACCACTCCGAGGAACGAGAGACTTCCATCGGCGACCGTGCCCGTTTGCACCGGCGCGCTGTACAAGAGATTGTCATCCGCGTCGAAATAACTGATCGTCGTGCTACCCGCTAGGTCTACGTCGGTGAAGACCGCGCCGAAGCCACTGACTGTTGCCGGCACAGCCCCATTGCTGTCGGGCAGGAAGAACAGGCCGTCGGTGATGTTGCTGCCGACCGGAGCGAACAGACGCAGCGGGCTGAAGGTGCTGAAGATCGTCGCGTAGGTCGGATTGGCGAAAAGCCCTGCCAAGCCGTCCGGTGTAGCTTGCGAAAGGCCCGTCCCCGGCGTGGTGAACTGGGCGCCGCGCGTGTTCAGGAACACGTTGAACGGCGTGACCGGGGCTGTAGTCGCGTTCACACCCCCGCCTCCGTCCCAGTTGATTTCGCGGCGACCGCCCGCGAGCGGTCCAGGCGCATTGCCGTTGTTGGGGGTACCCAGAGCGGCCCTGAAGGAATCGACCGTGGGTTGGATCGAGGCTGCAGTGTCGTCGCCACCCACCGAGAACGTGACGGGCGCAGCCACGGCAAGGATCGAGAACGAGAAAGCGACAAAGGTGAAGACGAGCTTGATGGGGTGCGACATCGGTCCCCCTATGCGGCGACTTGAGCCTCCAATACGCGAGCATCAACCGTGCCATTGCGAAAAAGTGTAAGCAGGTCCGCCCTTTAGCGACGCGACCGCTCGCTAGGGACCCGTAGGGTGTTAAAACTGTCGACAGCGACTGCGCGTCGCGTGCCGGATCGCGATGTGTCGCGCCTCTTCGGCAGCAAATACGGAACTCTCTTCCGCTCGCGCGCGTTGTACAAATGGCCGACCGCCCACCGACTCGAAGAATGGACCGCTGTGGGCGCGGGCATTCAGCGATCAGATAGCAAAAGCCTGAGAAGCGATCGGCCTTGAGATCGGAACTGAGGTCGATGCGCGATTCGAGCAACGCGGCGTGGCCCCGCGACAATAGACGCCACTTAGTTCTCGCCGCAGGTCACGGCCGATCAACGGGACGGCCGCCTCTGCCGCTCTCACCGCGGCGCCAGCTTCGCATCCTTCCGCAACCCCACAAACGAAAACCCCGCCACGCGGGCGGGGTCCTGTTGCGCGATGCCCCAATCCGTGTAACTACAGTCAAATTTCGACCTGCCCACTGCCGATGATTGTGGCTCGCGCGGCGCTAGTTGGCATCGATCAGGTAACCCTGAAAGACGATCACCGAGTATCCGCTCAACGATGGGGACGCGCTGACCCGCACGGTCGGCGTCTCGCCGGGACCAAATACCGTGAAGAGGTTGGCGCTGAAGATGCCAGACCCGAACGAAGTTCCTTCGGAAAACGGCCCGCCGTAAATCCACTTCAAGCCATCGAAGATGATCCCGTTGCGATTGTTGCGCAGCTCGATGTTTGTCGTACGGCCGTTGGCGTTGACAAGTCCGCCGTTCGCCATGACGACGACCCACCGCTTCCCTGCCGGCACGGCCGGCAGATCGAAAATCGCAAAGCTGCTTCCGTCCGTGTAATTGGCGCAATCCGAGGTGCCGAAGCATCCACCGGCGCCCGGCAAGAACTGACTTCGGGTTTCATGAGGCGTGCGGCCCGGTTCATCGACGTTTTTCACGAGCGCCGCCTTCTGTGCATGCGCATCCGGAGCGGCACTCAGAACGAACGCCACGACAGCCATCGCGAACGACGCGCTCCAATGACGACGATTCATTTTCGAAGCTCCTTTGCCTGCTGACATTGTTAATAACGGAAGACCTTCCCTACTCGATGCCCGGTTCGTCTACTCGCCGGCCTTCTAATTTCATCCGCCTGCCCGATTTCCATTGCCGAGCTTGATGGTTTCTGCGCGCAACGCCGAACTAGGACGCATGCGCGTCGCACCCAGACCCGCGAGGGCGATGATCAGCAGAGCGAGCGTTGGCGGCACGGGCACGGCATTTCCCGAAACGACGCGTGTCCCGATCTCGGTCAGCGCGTCCGCGTCGGTGCTGATGTCGAATGCAAACGCGGCGGTCAACGGATCACCGGACACGAGATCGGAAAAGTCGGCACGCAGGCGAATGAATCCGTCCCCGAGCGTCCCGCTGCCCAGGTTCTCGGCAAACGACATATTGACGGCTTGCGTGATCGCCACCGTGTAGTCGCCGGCGGCAAGCACGATATTGAAGGTGGAATCGAAGCAGGAAGAAAATAAACCGACCTCCGTCCCCGGAGGGCAACTCCCGTCATCATTCGAGCCGAGGAACGTTGCGCCCGCGCCCGTACCGCTGAAAAACGACAGGTATGGGTCGAAACCGCCAGCAGCTATGGTTGCGCCCGCGCCGTTCGTTCCTGAGCCGATACCGCTCATACCCGAGCCACCGTAGCCCCAGCTTTGGACGTTAATCGCGGTGTCCGCGGACAGGGTGAACTCGACAAGGAAAGCGTCGTTCGGGTCGGCGAAAGTTCCCGTATACGCCAGCACATTCGCAGACGCCGCCTGGCTCACCGCTACCAGCAACAGAGCGACAATGAACTTGCCCAAGGAGATCTCCTTACGATGGTACGATGCAAGGCGAATTTTTGAAGCAACCACCACACCAGAGAATTGCAAGCCAATGTAATCATAGGCTTGCAGGATTGGCGTCGTTGCGGTAACGGAGGATTGAAAAAATTCTCGACAAGATGCCTGACAAGACGAGCAGCTGACTTCCGGCGGCGCTACCGACATCGGCTGGTCGTTGTGTTCCCTGGTGGGAGCGGGAGGCGGGGACTGTCCAGAAGAACGAAAGCCAGGACGAGCAAGCAGTCGCCCGCTTAGTCGACGCCGCGAACATCGGCAAGCACGGCGGCAAACTCGACCTGGACCGCAAGGGCATGCGACGGCCGAGATCATCAACCAGAGCGTCACGGCCGTCCCGGTGATGGGCGCGGCGTGGTACGAAGGCCCCTTTGGTGATCCGCCGGACGAAGCTAAGGACGTCGTCGTCGCACCGCAGACAGAATTGGTGATGCGAACCAAGTCGATGCACCCGGACGGCACGCGGCACTTCCAGCTCGACGACGCGGATGCGGCAATCGCGGCGTGGGAGAAATTCCTGGTCGACCGGGGGCTATAGCTTCTCTGACCGATGCTCGCCGCGTTCCGCCTGGCGCGCCCTGACGACCGCCAGGACGCCTTCGTCGCGCGGGTGGACCCTATATAAGCCCTACCTGACGATGATCACCCCGTAGCCGCTGCTAGGCGCGGCGGGCGCGCCGACCGGGAGGCGGGGACGGATGATACAGACGAAGGAGCCGCACCGATGCCAAAGCCGGCGTCCGGAGGCCGGGCAGGCGGTGCGCTGAGCCTCTAACCCTTCGCGCTGCTCAAGCGGGTGGAGAGCGCAACGACCGGCGACGCGGTGCGCGTTCTGCCCGCCGAGCGGCCTTGCGCGATGCTTGCCGGCGGACGCGTTTCTTCCGGTGTTGGGCTTTGCTTAGGGACCTCATGGGGTGCCTCCTCCAAAGTAGATGCTCATTTTCCCGCGCGCCTGTACACGCCGGGCGCGCCCGGCGGGGCTCTGGACGAGCTTCCAGTACGGAATTGGCGGGCGGATTGCCGGACGCATTGGCGACCCCACGGGGATTCGAACCCCGGTTACCGCCGTGAAAGGGCGATGTCCTAGGCCTCTAGACGATGGGGTCGGCGTTTCGGGTTGGTGGAGGTAAGCGGGATCGAACCGCTGACCTCTTGCATGCCATGCAAGCGCTCTCCCAGCTGAGCTATACCCCCAAACCGGCGGCGCGGATTATAGCGGTGGATCAACGACCTGTAAAGGAAACAGCGGGGCCGCCGATCAGCTCGCGTAGCGCCGGATCCGCTCCAGAACGCGCGACTTGCCTGCGGCAGCGAGCGTCGGGTAGAGCGCGGGCGTCTGCGTCGTGCCGAACACGACCGCACGCAACGGCATCGCGAGCTTGGGCATCTTCAGGCCGTGCGCTTTGAGCGCGCCCTCGAACGCCGACTGGATCCCCTGCTCCACCCACGGCTCGACGGCTGCGAACCGGTCCGCGAGCCCATGGAGAGCGGCGCGTGACTCGCTCGTGAGTTGCGCCGCGAGCAATTCCGGCGCCGCCGTCGCATCGCTGTAGAACAGCGCGCGCGCCGCGTCCGCGAGTTCGTTCAGCGTCGTCGCCCGATCGCGCAGGAGCGCCATCGCGACCTCGAGCGCCGGCGCGCGCGAGAGATCGCCGCCCGCGCGCTCGATGCGCGGCGCGACCAGGGTCGCGAGGCGCGCCGGCTCGGCCTTCTTGAGGTACTGCTGGTTCAGCCACAGCGCCTTGTCGGGGTTGAACTGCGCCGGCGACCGGCTGATGTGGCTCAGGTCGAACCACTCGACGAACTGCTCCACGGAGAACATCTCATCGTCGCCGTGCGCCCAGCCGAGCCGCGCGAGATAGTTGACGAGCGCCTCGGGCAGGAACCCGTCCTCGTCGTACTGGGTGACGCTGACCGCGCCGTGGCGCTTGGACAGCTTCTCGCCGTCGGGGCCGAGGATCATCGGCACGTGACCGAACTTCGGCACCGGCGCGCCGAGCGCGTCATAGACGTTGATCTGGCGCGGCGTGTTGTTGACGTGGTCGTCGCCGCGGATCACGTGCGTGATCTGCATGTCGATGTCGTCGACCACGACGCCGAAGTTGTAGGTCGGCACCCCGTCGGCGCGCAGGATCACCAGATCGTCGAGCTCGCGGTTGGCGATCTCGATCGGTCCCTTGACGAGGTCGTTCCACCCGACGATGCCCTCGTCGGGGTTGCGGAAGCGGACGACCGGCGGCACGCCGGCGGGCGGCGTCCGGCCGCGCGCATTCTCCGGCCGCCAGCGGCCGTCGTAGCGCGGCTTCTCGCCGCGCGCGCGCTGCGCGTCGCGCATCGCGTCGAGCTCCTCCCTGCTCGCATAGCAGAGGTACGCCCGCCCGGCCGCGACCAGCTGCTCCGCAACGGCGCGGTAGCGCGGGAGGCGCTCCATCTGCCGGTAGGGCCCTTCGTCCCAGTGCAGGCCGAGCCAGCGCATGCTGTCGTAGATCGCCCTGACGGCGTCCTCGGTGTGGCGCTCGAGGTCGGTGTCCTCGATGCGCAGAATGAACTCGCCGCGATGCTTGCGTGCGTAGGCCCACGAGAACAGCGCAGTACGCGCGCCGCCGATGTGGAGGTAACCGGTCGGGCTGGGAGCGAATCGGGTGCGAATCATGACTTCTCGCGCTTCAGGAAGCGCGCATTGTACTGACCCCGGTCACGCCCCGACGAGCGGCGCGGGATCGGCGTACGCGTAGCCGAGCGCCTCGGCCACCGCGCGGTACGTGACCTTGCCCTCGCAGACGTTCAGGCCCGCGCGCAGGTGCGGGTTGCGTGCGAGCGCCCCCTTCCAGCCGTGGTCCGCGAGCTCGAGCACGTAGGGCAGCGTCGCGTTGTTGAGCGCGAAGGTCGAGGTCCGCGGCACGCCGCCGGGCATGTTCGCAACGCAGTAGTGCACGATGCCGTCGACGCTGTAAGTCGGATCGGCATGCGTCGTCGGCCGGGAGGTCTCGAAGCAGCCGCCCTGGTCGATCGACACGTCGACGAGGACCGCGCCCGGCTTCATGCGGCCCAGCATCGCACGGGTGACGAGCCGCGGTGCACGGGCCCCCGGGATCAATACCGCGCCGACGACCAGATGCGCGCTCGCCACGTGTTCGGCAACCAGGTCGGCGAGCGCCATCACGGTCTTCACGCGTGCGCCGAACTGCGCGGCGATCCGCCTGAGCGCCTCGGGCGACTTGTCCATGACCACGACCTCCGCACCGATCCCGATGGCGATGTATGCCGCATTGGAGCCAACGTTGCCCGCGCCGAGGATGACGACCTTTCCCGGCGCGACGCCCGGCACACCGGCGAGCAGCACGCCGCGCCCGCCCCGCGCCTTCTCCAGGCTCGCCGCGCCGACCTGGATCGACATCCGGCCCGCGATCTCCGACATCGGCGCGAGCAACGGCAGCGCGCCCTGCGGCGAAGTGACGGTCTCGTACGCGATGCAGACCGCGCCCGAAGCGATGAGGGCCTGCGCCTGATCCGGATCCGCCGCCAGGTGAAGGAAGGTGAACAGCACCTGGCCGGCGCGCAGCCTGGCGCGCTCCGGGGGCTGCGGCTCTTTGACCTTGACGATCATCTCGGCCGCGGCGAAGACCTCGTCCGCACTCCCCGCCAACCGTGCGCCGGCGGCGACGTACTCGTCGTCCGATACGCCGGCGCCTGCCCCGGCGCCGCGCTCGACCAGCACTTCGTGCCCGTGCGCGCACACCTCGCGCACGCTTGCCGGCGTGAGTCCGACCCGGTACTCGTGGGTCTTGGTCTCCTTCGGGACTCCGATCCGCATGCCTCGACTCCCCGGGCGCATTCGTGGCCGGCCGCGCGGTTTGACCGCGCTCCCGGCGCTGTGGGAAAATCCGCCCCCTCCGGGCGGTTAGCTCAGTGGTACGAGCACTCGCTTCACACGCGAGGGGTCACTGGTTCGATCCCAGTACTGCCCACCAATTCCCTCCCCCGCACGCGCGCCGCGGGTCAGGTCGCGACGGGCTCCCGCAGGTCGAGCCGCGCGACCCGCACCGCCGGGTCGTCGCGATCGAACTCGATCCGGAATCCGAGCTTGCGCACGAAATCGAGCATGCGGTTGTTCGCGCCGAGCACGAACCCGTTCATGCCCTCCAGGCCGCGCGCCTTCGCGTCGCGGATCAGCGCGCGCATCAGGCGCCCGGCGACGCCCTTGCCCTGCCACGCGTCGGCGACGGTGATCGCGAACTCGCAGCTCCGGCCGTCCGACTCGAGGATGTAGCGCGCCACCGCGATCTCTTCCTCGCCCGACGCGGTGGAGCGGATCACGACGTAGACCGACTCGCGCTCGCGGTCCGGATGGGTGAAGGCGTGCAGCTGCTCGGGGCTCAGCTCCTTGAGCTCGCCCATGAAGCGCTTGAACTTGGACTGCGGCGAGAGGTTGCGGACGAAGGCGCGCTCGAGCTCCATGTCGCTCGCCCGGATCGGGCGCAGCGTGGCAGCGCTGCCGTCGAAGAGGATCCAGTTCTCGACGATCTCCGATCGTGCGTTGCTGTCCGGCACGGCCTAGGCGGCCTCGAATCCGGCGTCCGCGATCGCCTTGCGGAACTCCGTCGCTCCCGCGCGCACGGGGTCGAACCGCAGCTGCGCCTCGCCCTTCTCGAGCGACACTTCCACCGCGTCGACGCCCGGCACCGCCTGGAGCACGCGCGTCACGCTCCGCACGCATCCCTGGCAGGTCATGCCCGACACCTTGATCGTCGTCGTCTCCACCTTCATCTCCGGGTTGCGGGACGCCAGCGCCCGAGGAGCAGCGAGTTGCTGACCACCGACACCGACGAGAATGCCATCGCCGCACCGGCGATGACCGGGCTCAGCCACCCGAGCGCCGCCAGCGGGATCCCGAGCACGTTGTAGACGAACGCGAAGAACAGGTTCTGCCGCACCTTCGCCACCGTGCGCCGCGAAAGCTCGATCGCGTCGGCAAGCGCGCGCAGATCGTCGCGCATCAATGTGACGTCCGCCGTGTCGATCGCCACGCCGGTGCCGCCCGCGAGGGTGAAGCTCACGTCCGCGGCCGCCAGCGCCGGCGCATCGTTGATGCCGTCGCCCGCCATCCCGACCACCTCGCCCGAGCGGCGGCGCGCGGCCACCTCGGCCGCCTTCTCGGCCGGCAGCACGCCCGCCTTGAACGAATCGATGCCCGCCTGCGCCGCGACCGCGCGCGCCGTCGCCTCGTGATCGCCGGAGATCATCACGAGCTTGACGCCCAGCGCGTGCAGCCGCGCGATCGCCTCCCTGGAGGTCGCACGCAGGCGATCGGCCACGACGATGAATCCGAGCAGCCTTCCTCCAGCCGCAACGACGACGACCGTCGCGCCCGCGTGCCGGAAGCCCGCCACTTCCGCGGCGTCCACCGGCACGCCGATCTCGCCGACGAACTCCGGCGTGCCGAGCCGCGCGGGCACGCCGTCCACCACCCCGGCTACGCCTTTCCCGGACACCGCACGGAACTCGCCGGGCAGCGCCGTCTCGATCCCTGCGGCGACCGCGCGCTCGCGCACGGCGCGGGCGATCGGATGCTCCGACCCGCGCTCGAGTGCGGCCGCGACGCGCAGCACGTCGGTCTCGGTCACGCCCGGCGCGGGCACGATCCGCGTCACCCCGGGCTTGCCTTCGGTCAGCGTGCCGGTCTTGTCGAGCAGCAGCGTGGTCATCGCACCGGCGCGCTCGAGCGCCGTCGCGTTCCGGATGAGGATGCCGGCCTTCGCGGCGCGGCCGATCCCGACCATGAGCGCCGTCGGCGTCGCCAGGCCGAGCGCGCACGGACAGGCGATGACCAGCACCGCAACCGCGCATACGAGCGCCTGCTCGAGCGAGCCGGCGAAAAGCCAGACCGCGAACGTGGCGACCGCCAGGGTCACGACCGCGGGCACGAACACCGCCGAAACCCGATCCGCAAGCGCCTGGACCGGCGCCTTGGAGCCCTGCGCGAGCGCCACGAGCCGGATGATCCCGGCGAGCACCGTCTCGCGCCCGATGCCGGTCGCACGGCACTTGAGGAGGCCCGTGCCGTTGACCGTCGCCGCGAACACCGTCGCCCCTGCGGCCTTCGCCACCGGCATGCTCTCGCCGGTGAGCATCGACTCATCCACGCTGGAGCCGCCGTCCAGCACTTCGCCGTCGACCGGCACGCTGTCGCCGGGGCGCACGACGAACACGTCGCCGCGCTGGAGCTGCTCCACGGACACTTCCTTCAGACCCGCCGGCGTCTCCAGCCACGCCACGCGCGGCTGGAGACGCGCGAGCGACCGCAGCGCCGCCGAAGTGCGCGCTTTCGCGCGCGCCTCGAGCCACTTGCCGAGGATGACCAGCGTGATCACGACCGCGCCCGCCTCGAAATACACGTGCTGATCGAGGCCCCACAGCGTCACGACGGCGCTGAACGCGTAGGCCATCGTGGTCCCGAGAGCGACGAGGACGTCCATGTTGGCCGCGCCGCCTCGCAGCGCGTGCCAGGCGCCGCGATAGAAGCGCGCGCCGCTCACGAACTGCACCGGGGTGGCGAGCGCGAGCTGCAGCCACGGCGGCAGCAGGTGGTGGGCCGCTCCGGTGAACATCCACGCCATGTCGACGAAAAACGGGGCGGTGAACGCGGCCGCGACCAGGAACTGCCGGAACGCGGCGCGGCGGTCGGCCTCGTGATCGGTGACCGTGCCCGCCTCGTGCAGGTGCGCGCCGTACCCCGCGCGCTCCACCGTCGCGATCAGCGAGTCGACGCTGGCGGCGCCCGGCCGGAACGCGACCTGGGCGGTCTCGGTGGCGAAGTTGACGCTCGCCTCGACGCCGTCGAGCCGGTTCAGCGTGCGCTCGATCCGGGTCGCGCAGGCGGCGCAGGTCATGCCCTCGAGCTCGAGCTCGACGAGCTGCGTCGCCGCCGGCGCGTTCATCAGTGGATCAGCACGATCGGCACGCGGGTGAGGTGGAGAACCTTCGTGGCGATCGACCCCATCAGCATGTTCGACACCGCGCCCATTCCCCGCGTGCCCATGTAGATCATGTCGCAACGCGTCTTGTCCGCGTGCTCCACGATCGACTGCGCGATGTCGCCGACCAGGATGTGGGGCGTGTAGCGGATCTTCGCCTGATCGAGGATCTGCTTGCTCGGGGCGAGCGCCTTCTCGCCTTCTTCCCGGTAATGTTGCTCGATCATCTCGTGCGAGACCACCGCGCCCGAAAACCCGCCGACCGGGGGCACCGGCAGATGCACCGTCACCAGCTCGATCTGCGGGGGTTCCTTGTATGCGGCGGCGCTCTCGACGAGCTTGCGCGTGGCCCGCACGGCGCTCTCCGAGCCGTCCACGGTAAGCAGGAATCTCAGCACGTTACCTCCCAGGGATCTGCGGTTCCCCTCTATCTTAACGTGCGGCCCGGGTCGTGCTCGATCAAGCGAGGCAGGCGATCCCCTGCTTGACGTGCTCGATCAGCCCCGGCGTGCGCAGCACCCCGAAGAGCCCGAGCGCCGCGACGGCAAGCCCGGCCGCGAGGCGTACGCCGCGTCGGCCGAGCGCCGCCCGCAGCGTGCCGACGGCCAGGCCGGCCGCAAGGAGGTTCGGGAGCGTCCCCAGGCCGAACGCCAGCATCACGAGTGCCCCCCGAGTCGCACTGCCGCTCACCAGCGCCAGCGCGAGAACGCTGTAGACCAGCCCGCAGGGAAGCCAGCCCCATACGGCGCCCACGCCGAGCGCCCGCGGAACGGTGTCGACCGGGAGCCACCGGCGGCCGAGCGGCGAGATCCTGCGCCAGATCGCGGCGCCCAGACCCTCGAGCCCGGACACGGCCCGCCCGAGCCCGGCGAGGTACAGGCCGAGCAGCACCACGAGGCCGTTCGCCGCGACGGCGAGCACGATCTGCGCGGGCAGAACGGCTTCGAGCAGCGCCGCGGTCCCGCCGACGCCGCCCGCAATCGCGCCCGCGGCGGCGTAGCTCGCGATGCGGCCAACGCTGTACGAAAGATGCAGCGGCGCCTGCGTGGAGAACGCGGCGACGGCCACCCCGCCGGGGCCGAGCCGCAGCGGATCGACGTCGCGGCGCTGCAGGTTCAGCGCGCCGACGATGCCGCCGCACATGGCGACGCAATGCACGCCGCCGAGCAGCCCGACGAGGAATGCGCTCGCCGCGATCTCAGTCAATGATTGGCTCCGGGTGCCATGCGACCCGCGTCGCGGCGGGCCGCGGGACGCTCGGCGCGCCCCAGACGGTCAGATTACCTTGGAATAGCGCGCGCGGCTCTGCGCCTCGCGCAGGTACCGGTCGAACACCATGCAGATCGCCCGCACGAGGAGACGGCCGCGCGGCGTTACCGTGATCCACTCCCTGTCGATCTCGAGCAGACCCATCGCCTGGAGCTCGCGCAGCTCCGCCAGCTCTTCGGCGAAGTAGCGACCGAAATCGATCAGGTACGCGATGCCGATCGACTCCATCGACACCTCGAACTGGCACATCAGTGCCATGATCACGGCGCGTCGCACCAGGTCGTCGGCGGACAGCTCGATGCCGCGCAGCACCGGAAACTCGTGCTGGTCGAGCCGATCGTAGTACTCGTCCAGCGTCTTGGCGTTCTGGACGTAGGCCGGGCCCACCGCGCCGATCGCCGAGATCCCGATCGCGACGAGATCGCACTCGGCGCGCGTGGAGTAGCCCTGGAAGTTGCGGTGCAGGTGGCCGATGCGCTGCGCCTGCGCGAGATCGTCGTCGGGCCGGGCGAAGTGATCCATCCCGATGTACTGGTAGCCGGCGCGCGTGAAGGTGCGGATCGCGAGCGTCATCAGGTCGAGCCGCGTCGCGGCCGACGGCAGGTCCGCCTCGTTGATGCGCCGCTGGGGCTTGAACACCGTCGGCAGGTGCGCGTAGTTGTACAGCGCGATCCGGCTCGGGTTGATGTGCAGCACCTTGAACAGCGTCTGGCCGAACCGCTCCACGGTCTGATGCGGCAAGCCGTAGATCAGATCCAGATTCACCGACTTGAACCCGCTCGCGCGCGCCGCCTCGATCACGTCGACGGTGAGCTCGTAGCTCTGGACCCGGTTCACCGCGCGCTGCACGTCCGGGTCGAAGTCCTGGACGCCGACCGAGAGCCGGTTGAAGCCCAGTTCGCCGAGCAGCGCGATCGTGAGCGGATCGGCGCTGCGCGGGTCGACCTCGATCGAGTACTCGCCGTCCTCCGCGAGCACGAAGTGGTCGCGGATGATCCCCATCAGGTCGCGCAGTTCGAGCGGGCTGAGGAAGGTCGGCGTACCGCCGCCCCAGTGGAGCTGCTCGAGGCGCTGCCCCGTCCCGATCACCTCGGTCACGAGATCGAGCTCGCGCTCGAGGTAGCGGAGGTACTTGGCCGAGCGCCCGTGATCCCGGGTGATGACCTTGTTGCAGCCGCAGTAGTAGCAGATCGAGCTGCAGAACGGCAGGTGCACGTACAGCGAAAGTGGCCGCGAACTCGCCCCATCGCGCCGGCGCTCCAGCGCCCGACGGTAGGCCGCAGCGTCAAAGGCCTCGACGAACCGGTCCGCCGTGGGGTAAGAGGTATAGCGGGGTCCGGGTCGGTCGAAGCGGCGCAGGAGCTCCGGATCGATGACGAGGTCAGTCTGATTCACTGGTAAACTTCCCTGTGAGGGGAGTCTGGATCCCTGTGTCGGATTCATGTTGACCTGGATCAACGGTCCTTGGAGCTGCGATCAATGGAACCCCAGCCTGCGACCAGCAAAGTCATCAACATCCACCAGCTGAAGACGGTGTGTTCGAGCTGCAGCCTGCGCGAGCTGTGCCTGCCGATGGGCCTCTCGCGCGAGGAGATCGAGCATCTCGACCAGCTGGTGTACACGCGGCGGCGCGTCAAGCGCGGCGAGAACCTGTATCGGGCCGGCGACGGCTTCAGCTCGCTGTACGCCGTGCGCACCGGGTTCTTCAAGAGCAACGTGATCCTCGAGGACGGGCGGGACCAGGTGACCGGGTTCCACATGCCCGGCGACATCCTCGGACTCGACGGCATCGGCACCGAGGCGCACACCTGCAACGCCCATGCGCTCGAGGACGGCGAGGTGTGCGTGATTCCGTTCTCGCGGCTGGAAGAGGTGTCGCGCGAGGTGCGCAACCTCCAGCATCAGTTCCACAAGGTGATGAGCCGCGAGATCGTGCGCGACCAGGGGGTCATGATGCTCCTGGGCACGATGCGCGCCGAGGAGCGCCTGGCGGCCTTCCTGATCAACCTCTCGCAACGCTTCGTCGCCCGCGGCTACTCGCCGTCGGAGTTCCACCTGCGGATGACGCGGGAGGAGATCGGCAGCTATCTCGGGCTCAAGCTCGAAACGGTCAGCCGGATCTTCTCGAAGTTCCAGGAGCAGGGGCTGATAGCGGTGCAGCAAAAGCACATCCGGATTCTCGACACGGACGGCCTCAAGCACCTCCTCGACCATCGGGAGGGGTAGCCCCGGGGCCGCCCGGCCCAGCGCTCAGCGGTAAACGAGCACCGGCACCTTGGAGTGCGCCAGCACCTTCTGGGTCACGCTGCCGAGGATCAGCGATGCCAGCTCGCCGCGGCCGTGCGAGGCCATGAAGATCACGTCGCACTTCTTGCGCTTCGCCGCGTCGATGATGCCCTGGTAAGCGGTCGAGGGCTTGGTCATCACGGTTTCGCAGCTCACGCCGGCGGCCTTGGCCGACTTCTCCACCTCGGTCAGGAACTTCTGGCCCGCCTCGCGGGCGCGCTCTTCGAAGCTCTTGATGGTCGCGGTGTCGATGACATAACCGTCCCCGTAGACGTACGGCTGGAACGCCTCGAGCGCGTAATAGGCCGTCACCTTGGCATTCAGATCTTTGGCGAGTGCAATGCCCGCCTTGACCGCCTTGCGCGCGAGCGCGGATCCATCGGTCGGGATCAGGATTTGTTTGAACATGGCCACCTCCTTGAGATCCTGGGTTCAGTCTACGCCTGGGCGCCGGGCGTACCTTGCGTCCCGTCAAACGCCTTGGCCGGCGAACGGTTGAGGTCCGCGCTCGAGCGCTGGAAGAAGCAGGTCAGCGCGCTCGAGCCGGCCGCAAAGATCCAGAACGCGAAAAAGCCGATCGAGTAGATCGCGGTTCGGCTGAGACCGATCTCGCGATCGAAGAGCCGCAGGTCCGTGGGATCGAAGAGCGTGAAGAACACGCCCTCGGCGATCCCGGCCACGATGAACGCCGGCCAAAGAATGTACATGAGCCGCTTCCCGTTCGACATTCCTCCTCCTCCGCCGCTATTCCCGGTGCGGGGCGCGCAGGATCACTTGCCGATCCGCGGTATGCCATTCGCCCCCGAGGCGCCACAGCCCGCCCGAATCCTCGAGGACCAGTCGCCAAGTCCCGGGTGACACCGGCACGAGGGCGCCCTCGAAGACCCCCCCGGCACCTAAGGCGAGCACCACGACCTGATCCCGTCCGGCCCGGGTCGGGTGCACCAGCCGCAAGGTCGGCCGCGACGCGCCGGATGCGCCCTCCGAGAGCACCACCCGCACCCGGTCGCCCTGCGGATTGAACGAAAGGGTCGCCTGGAGGCCGAGCTGCGCCGCGCGCGCTTCCCGATCGAGCACCTGGTTGATCGCCAGCCCGCGCTTGTAATAGTCGTCGAAGACGAGGCCATCGTCGCTTCGCAGGGCGAGCGTCACCATGACGATTCCCATCGCGACCGCCGCCGCCGGCGGAATGATCAGCAGCCACGGCCAGCGATCGCGATACCACGGGTGCACGGGGCCGCGCATCTCAGTGAACCAGGAACACGGCTTGTTCGCGCGCGACGATGCGCTCGTCGTCGGCGGCTTTCACCTCGACCGCGATCCGGTGCGAGCCTTTCGGGGTGGCGCCGGGGTCGATCTGGATGCGCAGCGGCACCTGCCGGCTCGTGGCTGCCGGGACCTCGACCTCCGTCTCGCTCGCGACGACGGCGCCGGGCAGACCGCTCGCCGAAATCCGGTACGTGTGCGCGGTCTCCTGCGTGTTCATCACCTGGATGCGGTAGACGTTCTCGATCCGCCCGCCTTCGGCCTCGCGCCCGAGGCTCGCGCGGTCGCGCACGATGTCCACCTTCAGCGGCACGCGGGCGTAGAGCGCCACGAGCAAGGCCACGGTGACCGCGCCGAGGATCCCGGCATAAACGAGCATCCGCGCGCGCAGGACGCGGCGGACCATGGTGCGGAAGTCCCAGCCGCGCGCGAGCGCGTTCTCGGTCGAGTAGCGGATGAGGCCGGTCGGATAGCCGAACTTGTCCATTACCTGGTTGCAGGCGTCGATGCACGCGGCACAGCCGATGCACTCGTACTGCAGACCCTGGCGGATGTCGATGCCGGTCGGGCAAACCTGGACGCACAGTCCGCAGCTCACGCAGTCGCCGACGCCGAGCGCCTTCGGGTCGGCCTTCTTCGAGCGCGGCCCGCGCGGCTCGCCGCGCGCCGCATCGTAGGTCACGATCATCGTGTCCCGGTCGAACATCGCGCTCTGGAAGCGCGCGTAGGGGCACATGTACTTGCAAACCTGCTCGCGCATCCAGCCGGCGTTGCCGTAGGTGGCGAAGCCGTAGAACAGGATCCAGAACGTCTCCCAGGGCCCGGTGGCGAGCGCGGCGACCTCGCCCCAGAGGACCTTGATCGGCGTGAAGTATCCGACGAAGGTGAATCCGGTCCAGAGCGCGATCGCAATCCAGGCGCAATGCTTGGCCGCCTTCAGGCCGAGCTTGCGCGCGCTCAACGGCCCCTGGTCGAGGATCATCCGCGCGCCGCGCTCGCCCTCGATGCGGCGCTCGACCCACATGAATATCTCCGTGTAGACGGTCTGCGGACATGCATAGCCGCACCAAAGGCGGCCGCCCACTGCGGTGAACAGGAACAGCGACAGCGCCGAGATGACCAGGAGCGCGGTGAGGTAGACGAAGTCCTGCGGCCAGAAAATGGCGCCGAAGATGTGGAACTTGCGTGCGGCGAGGTCGAAGAGCACTGCCTGGCGGTCGTTCCACCGGAGCCAGGGCAACCCGTAGAAGATGGCCTGGGTGAGCCAGACCATCGACCAGCGCCAGCCGGCGAACCACCCGTGCACGGCGCGGGGATAGATCTTCTTGCGGACCTCGTAGAGGGCTTGCTCGACCTCCTGTGCGGCGCCCGCCAGGCCGCGGCCCGCTGGGCCCGCGGCGACGGGCTCGCCCCGGGCGACGATCTGGCCCTCGAGCGGGTTGTTCATGCGCTCCCGCTCACTCGCTTACTTCCCCGGCTTGTGCGAGAGGCCCCAGACGTAGGCGGCCAGGACGTGCGCCCGAGGCTCGCCGAGAAACCCCTTCCATGCCGGCATCTGTCCGGTACGGCCGTTCTGAATCGTCGCCATGACATCCGCCTCCGAACCGCCGTACAGCCAAACCTTGTCGGTGAGATTCGGCGCGCCGAGCGCCGGATTGCCCTTGCCGTCGGGGCCGTGGCACGCGGCACAGGTCTGCGCAAACTTCTCCTTCCCGCGCGCGACCCGGATCGAGTCGCTCGTCATGCCCGAGAGCGACAGCACGTAGTGCGCGACGTCCTTCACCCCCTCGGGACCGAGCGCGGCGCCCTGCGGCGGCATGACCGCGGTACGGCCGTTGAGGATCGTTTCCTCGATCGTCTTGGGATCCCCGCCCCACTGCCAGTCCCCGTCCGCAAGGTTGGGAAAGCCCTTGGTCCCGCGCGCGTCGGATGCGTGGCACTGCGCGCAGTAGTTGAGGTACAGGTTCTGGCCGATCGCCATCGCCTCCTTGTCGGCGGCCAGCTTCTCGATATCCATGCCCTGGTACTTGGCGTAGATCGGCCCGTAGGTCGCGTCGGCCTTTTTCATCTCGTCGTCGTACTGCGTCGTCTGCGACCAGCCGAGGGTACCCCTGAAGTTGCCGAGCCCCGGGTAGAACGCGAGATAGACGAGCGAGAACACCACGGTGATGTAGAACAGCCAGCGCCACCAGTTCGGCAGGGGGTTGTTCCACTCCTGCAAATCCTCGTCCCACACGTGACCGGTCGTGCCGATCTTCGCGCCCGGGACGCGCTTCGTCGTCTGCATCCAGAGCAGGATGGCGCACCCGACGATCGAGACCACCGTCAGCACCGCGATGTAAAGACTCCAGAACTCGCTCGTGAAGTCGTTCATTGCCCTTCTCCCCTGACATTCCCTTGTACGTCGTCGTTTTCATCGAGGATGGAGCGCGCCTCGCGATCGAACGCCGCCTTGCGCCGGGCGCCGTACGCCCACCAGACGATGCCGAGAAACGCCACGAAGCTCGCGACCGTGATCACCGAACGGATGTCGTTGAGGTCCATGCGTCTAGTTCCTGCTCTTGAGCACGGTCCCCAGCTCCTGCAGGTAGGCGATCATCGCGTCGAGCTCGGTCTTGCCCTCGAGCTCCTTCTTCGCGCCCGCGATCTCGCCGTCGGAGTACGGCACGCCCACACGGCGCAGCGCGCGCATCTTCGCTTCGATGTCGTCGCTTGCAGCCGGCGTGGCGGCGAGCCACGGGTACGCCGGCATGATCGATTCCGGCACGACGTCGCGCGGGTTCTGGAAGTGGATGCGGTGCCACTCGTCGCTGTACCGCCCGCCGACGCGCGCCAGGTCCGGCCCGGTGCGCTTGCTGCCCCACTGGAACGGGTGGTCGTACACGAACTCCCCTGCGACCGAGTAGTGCCCGTAGCGCTCGGTCTCCGCGCGGAAGGGGCGGATCATCTGGGAGTGGCAGTTGTAGCAGCCCTCGCGGACGTAGATGTCGCGTCCGACCAGGCGCAGCGGCGCGTACGGCTTGAGGCCGGCCACCGGCTCGGTGGTCGAGCGCTGGAAGTAGAGCGGCACGATCTCGACCAGGCCGCCGATCGCCACGACCAGGATGACCAGGACGATCAGCAGCGTGTTGCTCGTTTCGATGTTCTCGTGAGTGAAAGCCACGGTCGTCTCCCCTTAAGCGTGCGCGGGCGCCGGAATCGGCGCGTCGACCGCCTTGTGTCCGGCAACCGTCTTCCAGACGTTGTAGGCCATGACGAACATCCCGGAGAGATACAGCGTCCCGCCGAGCAGGCGGATGACGTAGAACGGCATGCTCGCCTTGGTCGACTCGACGAACGTGTAGGTGAGCGTGCCATCGGGGTTCACCGCGCGCCACATCAGGCCCTGCGTGACGCCCGCAATCCACATCGCCGCGATGTAGAGCACGATCCCCACCGTCGCGATCCAGAAGTGCAGCGTCACCAGGGGCACGCTGTGCATCTGCGCCCGGCCGAAGAGCCGCGGGATCAGGTAGTAGATGCAGCCGAGGCTGATCATGCCGACCCAGCCGAGCGCGCCCGAGTGGACGTGGCCGATCGTCCAGTCGGTGTAGTGCGACAGCGCGTTCACCGTCTTGATCGACATCATCGGCCCCTCGAAGGTCGACATGCCGTAGAACGACAGCGACACGATCAGGAATTTCAGGATCGGGTCGTCGCGCAGCTTGTGCCACGCTCCCGAGAGCGTCATGATCCCGTTGATCATTCCGCCCCACGACGGCGCGAGCAGGATGAGCGAGAACACCATCCCGATCGACTGCGCCCAGTCGGGCAGCGCCGTGTAGTGCAGGTGGTGCGGGCCGGCCCACATGTAGGTGAAGATCAGCGCCCAGAAATGCACCACCGACAGCCGGTACGAATAGATCGGCCGACCCGGCCTGCTTGGGCACGAAGTAGTACATCATCCCCAGGAAGCCCGCGGTGAGGAAGAACCCGACCGCGTTGTGCCCGTACCACCACTGGACCATCGCGTCCTGCACGCCCGGCGTAGGCCGAGTAGGACTTCCAGAACGTCGCCGGGCTCGCCGCGCTGTTCACGACGTGAAGCAGCGCGACCGTGAGAATGAAAGCCCCGAAGAACCAGTTCGCGACGTAGATGTGCGGGGTCTTGCGCTTGGCGATCGTGCCGAAGAAGACCACTGCGTACGCGACCCACACCAGAGTGATCAGCACGTCGATCGGCCACTCGAGCTCGGCGTACTCCTTGGAGCTCGTGATCCCGAGCGGGAGCGTGATCGCGGCGAGCACGATGACGACCTGCCAGCCCCAGAACGTGAACGCCGCCAGAGCGTCCGAAAAGAGGCGCACGTGGCAAGTGCGCTGCACCACGTAGTAGGAGGTCGCAAACAACGCCGAGCCGCCGAAGGCGAAGATCACGGCGTTCGTGTGCAAGGGCCGGAGCCGACCGAAGGACAGCCACGAGATGCCGTAGGTGAGATCGGGCCAGATGAACTGGGCGGCGATGACGACGCCGACCAGCATGCCCACGATGCCCCACACGACGGTCATGATGGCGAACTGCCGCACGACGGTGTAGTTGTATGTCCCGGCTGTCATGAATCCATTCCCCTTTTCGACCGACTCGTTTTTTTCGCGGCGCGCGAGATGCGTGCACCTACCCGGTCGGCAACCGCCACCGAATGCTAGAAGAGCAGGCGGCGCTCCACTTGATTCAGGTCAAATCCGCCGCCGCACTGCAGCGAACCCCGCAAGTCATGGACAGATAAGCCTTCTCTATTGCTCGCGTCCCTCGCGGGGCGCGTCATCGTCGAGCAGGACCTTGAATCCGGGCCCTTCGAGGTCGTCGAACTGGCCGGACCGGAGGGCGAACCAGAACACCGCACCGATCAGGAAGACGAGGACGACCGAGAGCGGGATAAGAAGATAAAGAACGTCCACCGGTCTACTCCTCGGTTTCCCTGGGCGCGCCGCGTCTTCTCAGCCGCAGCGCGTTGCCCACAACTGCGAGCGAGCTGCCCGACATCCCGAGTCCCGCCATCCAGGGCGTGACGAAGCCGGCCGCGGCCGCGGGCACTGCGGCGAGATTGTAAACGGCGGCCCATGCAAGGTTCTGGTGGATCACGCGCATGGTCGCGCGCGCCAGATCGAACGCCTCCGCAAGCGCTGCCGGATCCCCCGATAGCAGAACCGCGTCGGCCCGCGTCTGTGCGATCTCCGCACCCGTACCGAGCGCAACCGATACGTTCGCCTGCGCCAGCACCGGAGCGTCGTTCACGCCGTCGCCGACCATTGCCACAATGGCCCCGGACTGCTGGAGCGCGGCGACATACGCCAGTTTCGCCGCGGGGTCGGCCTCCGGCCGGGCGGACGCGATGCCGAGCGCGCGCGCAATCGTGCGAACGGGCGCTTCGGCATCACCGCTCAGCAGGTGGATGCGCTTGCCCATCGCTTCGAGGCTGCGCACCAGACCGGACGGCCCCTGGCTTCAGCGTGTCGGCCAGCTCGAACTGCGCGAGCCACGCTCCCGCAGAAGCGAGATAGACGACTGTTGAGGCGGCGTGAGGCACCGGATCGGTGTCGCGGGAAACGTGCGCCAGTTCGGCGCAAAACGCACGCGGTCCCGAGCCGATACCGAACGCTGTCCACCACGCCCTCGACGCCGCGCCCCGGATGGCTTGCGCTGTGGTCGGCCACGCATGCGGCACGCCCCGACACATCGGTGTGCCGCATGAGGGCTCGCGCAACCGGATGCTCGGAGGCGACCTCTAGCGCGCGCGCGAGCGCTTCGCAGCGCTCGAGCGAAAGCGCTCCGAGCGCAGTCGCCGCGGCAACTCGCAGCTCGCCGTGCGTAAGCGTGCCGGTCTTGTCGAAGACCACGTCGGTCGCGCGCGCGAGAGCCTCTATGCTATGGCCGCGCGTCACGATCACGCCGCGGCGTGCGAGCTCTCCGGTGGCAACCGTCAATGCGACCGGCGTGGCAAGCGAGAGCGCACACGGGCAGGTGACGACCAGGACCGACACCGCCACCCAGAGGGCGCGCTCGGGCGCGAGTACGAGCCAAGCCGCGGCCGTCACGGCGGCAAGGAGGAGCACGCCCAGAACGAACCCGCGCGCGTACCGGTCGGCAACCTCGACGAGCCGGTGGCGCTCGGTCATCGCCCGCTCGACCAGGCGCACGATCGCGGCGAGCACGGTGTCGGCACCGACGCGCTCGATGCGCACGACGAAGGGCGCGGACACGCTCACCGCGCCGCCGATGACGCGGCTCCCGGAGCGCTTCGCGACCGGTCGACTCTCTCCGGTCAGGAGCGACTCGTTCATCGCGCCCTCGCCCTGCGCGACCGTGCCGTCGGCCGGCACGCGCTCTCCCGGCCGGACGAGCACGAAGTCGCCGCGCCGCAGCGCGCTTGCCGCGACCCGCTCGGTCTCGATCGGTCCTGGAAACTCGCGCAGCCGCTCCGCCTGCGCCGGCACGAGGCGCCCTAGATGAGCCAACGCCGCGCCGGCGCGATGCCGCGCCTCGAGCTCCAGGAAGCGGCCGGCGAGCAGCAGGAACACGAACATCGTCACCGAGTCGAAGTACACCTCGCCGTCGCCGCGCAGGGTGGCCCACACGCTCGCCGCGAACGCCACCGCGATCCCGAGCGCGACGGGGACGTCCATGCCGGCACGGCGGACCCTGAGGTCACGCCAGGCACCGAGGAAGAACGGCTGCGCCGAGTAAGCGACGACGGGAACGGTGAGTACGAGGCTGGCCCAGCGCATGAGCGCCTCGAAATCCAGTGGCATGCCGCCTTCGTCTCCCGCGATGTACACGGGCACGGCGTACATCATGACCTGCATCATGCCGAAGCCGGCGACGAAGAGCCGCCAAAGCGCGGCGCGCCGCTCGCGCTGATGAGCCGCGTCCGCGCGCATGCGGTCGTAGGGAAACGCGCGGTAGCCGATGCGCGCGACCGCCGCGAGAATCTCGCTGAGTTGCACCCGCGCCGGATCCCACCTGACCTGTGCGCGGCGGGTCGTGTAATTGATCGACACGCCCGCGACGCCGGGAAGCCGACCGATCACCTGCTCATTGAGCCAGACGCAAGCGGAGCAGCGCACGCCCTCGAGCAGCAAGGCTGCATCGCGGCAGCCGTCGGCGCCCACGACGACGAAGGAAGCCTGAAAGACCGGGTCGTCGTACGCGGCGTGATCGTTCGAGCTGCGCGCATCGGCCGGCGGCTGGCCGGGCGCCTGTTCGCGCAGCCGGTAGTACGCGTCGAGGCCCGCGCCGCTGATGGCAACCGCGACGGCCTCGCACCCCGCACAGCAGAAGGATCGCGGCTCACCCGCAATCCGGAGCGAGCGCGCCTCGGCCGCCGTGACCGGCAAGCCGCAGTGGAAGCATGTCAACGTGTCCGCGCTCGCAGTCACGTGCGCACCGTAGGCGGCAGCGGTAGGCAGGGTCGGGTCTCCTGGGACGGTCCGGGTAGGCAGTCCGCGCCGGATGCCGTCCGGATCCTAGGAGTCACCGCACACCTGCCCTTGACGCAGGTCAATGAGCGCCACGATGCCAGCGGCATAGGCCCCTGAAAACGAAGGATTTTGCCGCGAGCCCTGGCGGATCGGTCGAGGACTTGACCCCGGTTGCGCAGGATCGGCGCCCGCGTCGGGCAACTGTGACATTGTTCACAGCTCCTGCGGACCTGCTGGAACATCGACACACAGGCACTTGACGAATTGCACATTTTCCCGGACGCGTGTTAAATACCTCACAGTCGGTCTTGCCCAGCACCAACGACAGAACAAACCCGCGGGCAGCGCTGAAGGCACTCGCCCACGCGCGGGCGAATTAAAAACGAACTGCTGAGGAGCATAACCATGGACATGACCCTTCCAAGGGAGATTCACCGCGTCTTTTCGGCTGCGGAGGAACAGCCGATCGACTGGCTGGGCGAGAAGCGGTTCTCTCAGTTCGACGTCGAGTTCGACGGCGAGCAGCAGATCCTGTGGGCGCGAATGCGGGGCAGCCCGGTTCCGAACTTCAACCGCACGCTGCTCGCCGAAGCGCGCGACATCCAGCGCGCGATCGAGGCCTCGGGCGGCCGCTTGCGAGTGAACGGTGCCGAGTGCACGTTTCGCTACGTCGTGCTCGGCTCCAGCGTGCCCGGCGTGTTCAGCCTCGGTGGCGACCTCGGTCTGTTCATGCAGCTCATCCGCGACCGCGATCGGGCGGCGCTCGAGCGCTACGGGCGCGAGTGCGTGGATGTCTGCTATCACAACGTGGCGCACTATAGCCTGCCGGTGACCACGATCTCGCTCGTGCAGGGCGAAGCCCTCGGCGGCGGGATGGAGTCCGCGCTCTCGAGCGAGGTGGTGATCGCGGAGCGGAGCGCGAAGTTCGGCCTGCCCGAGGTGCTGTTCGGCCTGTTCCCCGGGATGGGTGCCTACAATCTGATCGGCCGCCGGCTCGGTCGCAAGGTCGCCGAAGAGATGATCCTCTCCGGGGCCACCTGGACGGGTGAGGAGCTGTATGCGAAAGGCCTGGTCGACGTGCTCGCCGACGACGGCCAGGGCGAAACCGCGCTCCACGACTACGTCCGCCAGCACTCCCGCAAGGCCAACACCCATCGCGCGCTGCAGCGCATTCGCGACACGCACGAGCCGATTCGCTACGAGGACCTGCTGTCGATCGTGAACATCTGGTGCGACGCGGCGATGGAGCTGACCGAGACGCAGCTCAAGCTGATGGAGCGCCTCGTCCGCGCGCAGGGCAAGCGCATGGCGCAGGTGGACGGCGCCACGCACCGCGCGGCCGCCTGAGCGCGTGGGTTATCCGGCGGCGCGCAGATGCTTGGCGACGTAGTCGTCGAGCGCCACGCGCGTCGCCGCGAAGCTCCGTTCGATCTCTTGCACTAGCTTCTCAGCGCTTACGGGAAGTTCTCGCGGCACGACCTGCGAGACTTCCCGACATTTCTTGTAGAGCGCCTCCGCACCGAGGCTTCCCGCGCTGCCTTTGAGCGCGTGCACCTGCTCGCGGAACCCCTTGTAGTCCGCTTCGCGCACGCTCTCGGACATCGCGGCGACCAGCTTCTCGCCGTCGGTCACGAACCCTGCCACCAGATCCGCGACGAACCCGCTGCGTCCGATTCCGTCCAGCTCCCTCAGCTTCTCGAGGTCGACGACGCCTGGCGCCGCGTCGGTGACCTCGGACACGCTCGGCAGCTCCGGGGTCAGCATCGCGCGGCGTCCGACCGCACGCTGCTCCGGACACAGCGTTGCGACCGCGGCGAGGAGCCGCTTCGGCTCGATCGGCTTCGTCAGGAACGCGTCGAACCCGGCGGCGCCGCACTCCTCCATCGCCTCCCGGGTCGCGTTGGCGGTAAACATGATGAACGGCGTCCGCTCGCCCTGTGGTTCCATCATGCGGAAGAGCTTCAGGGCCTCGAGTCCGCCCATCACCGGCATGTGCCAGTCGACGATCACGCAATCGAACCGGCCCTGCTCGAGCGCGTCGAGCACCTGCTCGCCGTTGTCGACCACCGTGACCTCGTGTCCCGCGCCCTCGAGCACCTTCTGGACCACGAGCCGGTTGGTCGCGTTGTCCTCGGCCACCAGGACCGTGCGCCCGGAAGGGCGCCGCCCGCGCGCGCCAGCGCTGATCGGGATGACCGTCTCGGGAAGCGGCAGGTCTTCCTTGGCCACCGCGCTGTGCACGATGTTGAAGAGCCGGCCTTTGTCGACCGGCGTATCCAGGAAGCTCGCGTAACCGGCCTTGAGGAGGGCGTCGCGCGCGCGCCCGCTCGCGCCCGGGTTGAGCAGGATAAGCATCGGCGGGCGGAGTGCGAATTCCGAGCGCACCGTGGCCGCCAGCTGGATGGGATCCATCCGCAGGGCGCGCGCATCGATCAGCGCCAGATGGAACGCGCGGTTCTGCCGGGTTGCCGCGGCCAGCGCGCGGATCAACTCCGGCGCTCCCGCCGAGACTTCTACCGTCGCACCCCATCCGGCCAGACTGGCCGTCAGCCCGGCGACCTCGGCCGGCTCGGCAACCAGGAGGTTCACGCGCAATCCCGGCAGGTTGGGCTGCGCGTCGGGCGCGGCCGCAGCAAGCGCGAACGGCAGCTCGAACCAGAAGCACGACCCTTTGCCCGGCTCGCTGCTTACGCCGATCTCGCCGCCCATGAGCTCCGCGAGCTGCTTGGAGATCGCGGTGCCGAGGCCGGAGCCGCCATACACGCGCGTAATGGACTGGTCGGCCTGGTAGAAGCGCTCGAAGATCCTCGGGAGAGCCTCCGGCGCGATACCGATACCGGTGTCCTCGACCTCGAAGCGCATCCGTGCGTCGCCGCCGCTGCCGGCGTGCGCGGAAACCCGGACGGAAACCGACCCGCTCTCGGTGAACTTGAGGGCGTTGCTCGCGAGATTGACGAGGATCTGCCTGACGTACACGGGACTGCCGACGAGCCGATAGGGCACGTCCGCGCCGACGCTCAGGTTGAGCACGAGCTTCTTGCGATCGGCCTCGATCTGCAGGGTGCGCAGCGTCGTGTGCAGCAGCTTGTGCAGGTCGAACTCGACGTGCTCGAGCTGCAGCCGACCGGACTCGATCCGGGAGATGTCCAGGATGTTGCTGACGAGCGACAGCATCAGCTGCGCGGATCCCTGGGAGCTGTGCAACAGCTCGCGCTGCTCCGGGCTGAGCGGCGTCGCGAACAGCAGCTCGTTGATGCCGATGACGCCGTTCAGCGGCGTCCGCATCTCGTGCGACATCGTCGAAAGGAAGCGCGTCTTCTCGACGTTCGCCGCCTCCGCGGCCTCGCGCGCCCGCTGGATCCGCGTGAGCAGCGTGGAGACGTAGAGCGGGAGGATCACCATCGCGAACATCAGGCCAAGGCCCAACGCCACCTGATCGTGCCAGTAGGGATTCAACAGGAGGACGGTGCCGAAGCCGGCGATCGCCAGCGCCTGCGATGCGAAAAGGTAGAAGCGCCCGTACCTGAAGCCGTTGCCGAAGGTGACGAACAGGAAGACGCCAAAGAGCGGCGCACCGAGGTCCGTCGTCAGGTACATGCAGGTCGCGATCGCGACGTTGTCGCCGATCATCCCGATCACGCGCCGTCGCGGACACGCCTCCGGCCGGCGGCAAATCTCGATCAGGAGTCCGACTGCGACGGCGAGGTACAGGCCGAACAGGACGTAGAGCACCGAGTCGCGCGTGGACTCGTGCCCGGTCCAGTCGGTGATGGTGAGATAACCGACGATGACCGTGACGAGCGCGAGACGGACGATGGCCTGCTCATGCTCGCTATCGGGCCGGCTCTGCAACCGCGCCCGCAATGCGCCGACGTAGGCTCTGAGTCCGCCGCTCATCCGGGGGCGACGACGTGCTGCACGGGACCGGTGTCCTTGAGCTCCTCCTGGATCGCGAGCGCCTCTTCGCGAACCCGCAGAAAAGCGTCCACCAGCATCGGGTCGAAGTGCGCACCTTTGTGCGTCTGGAGGTACTTGAGCGCCTCTTCCGACAGCCACGCGGCCTTGTAGGGGCGTCGCGAAGTCAGCGCGTCATACACGTCGGCGACCGCGACGATACGGGCGGGCAGCGGGATATGGTCGCCCACCAATCCATAGGGATACCCGGATCCGTCGAACTTCTCGTGGTGGCCGAGCGCGATCAGCGCGCCCATCCGCAGGTACTTCGACGGGCTGTCCTTCAGGATCTCGTAGCCGATCACCGGGTGCCGTTGCATCACGCGCCGTTCGGTCTCGGTGAGTTTGTCGGCCTTCAGCAGGATGTGGTCCGGAAGGCCGATCTTGCCGATGTCGTGGAGCGGTGCGGCGAGCTCGATCGTCTCCGACTCCTGCGCGTCGAGCCCGATCGCCTCGGCGATCAGGCGGGAGTAACGGGCCATGCGGATGACGTGGTTGCCGGTCTCCTCATCGCGGAATTCGCCAGCCTTCGCCAGCCGGAACAGGGTCTCCTTCTCGCGGCTGCGCACCTCCTGGGTCGCGTCCTGGACCATTCCCTCGAGTAGGCGGCCCTTGTCCTCCAGCGCAAGCTGCTGCCGGCGCAGCGTCAGGAGGTTGCGGCACCGCGCGAGACACTCGCGCGTGTCGATCGGCTTGGTCAGGAAGTCGGTGATGCCTGCGTCGAGCGCCGCATATCGAACTTTCCGGTCGTCGTGGACGGTGACCATGACGATCGGCACGTGCGAGTATTCGGGCAGCAGGCGGAGACGACGGACGAACTCGATGCCGTCGATCTCCGGCATCTGGTAATCGACCAGGACGAGATCCGCGGGATGCGTCGTGGCCCACCGGACCGCGTCGACCGGGCTCTCGAAAGGCTGGACGGCGATGCTGGCGTCGATGCTCTGGACCACCTCTTCGAGGATGGCCCTGCCCGTGGACTGGTCGTCGACCACCAGCACGGTGTTCTTGATTGCCGGGACGGCCCGGATCCGGGGACGGGACATTGACTCGCAACCGCCAGTGTTGTTTTCGTAATCTGCTCAGCCTAGCGCGGTCGCCTCGCCAAGTCTAGGCGGGAGATGACCTAAGTCCGTGTTCGGCCGGAAAAAATGCGCGGTATGGAGGTGCGCTGCACAAGGCGCCAAGCGAGCCCCCTGGCTGCCGCCCTCCGTACCGCCCGCCGGCGCCCGTTGCACAAACGAAAACGCCCCGGCACGAGGCCGGGGCGGTTCCGTTTTGGGGTCCTGACAATGACCTACTTTCGCGCGATATACCTCGCACTATCATCGGCGCGACACCGTTTCACGGTCCTGTTCGGGATGGGAAGGCGTGGTTCCAGCGCGCTGTGATCGTCAGGAATTCTGTTGGGGAACCCGAGGCGCAGACGCGGAGTCTGCGCGATCGTGCACCCGACGATCCGAAAGAAGTGTGGGGTTGCGATTGCTTAGCGCTGCCCCACGCGGAGCTATCCGCTTGGGGTTATAGGATCAAGCCGCACGGGCAATTAGTACCGGTTAGCTCAAGGCCTCACGGCCCTTCCACATCCGGCCTATCAACGGGATGGTCTATCCCGACCCTTCAGGGAGGTTACCCTCCGGGACATCTAATCTCCAGGCGCGCTTCCCGCTTAGATGCTTTCAGCGGTTATCGCTTCCGCACATAGCTACCCGGCGATGCGACTGGCGTCACAACCGGTACACCAGCGGTGCGTCCACTCCGGTCCTCTCGTACTAGGAGCAGCCCCCGTCAAATGTCCAGCGCCCACGGTAGATAGGGACCAAACTGTCTCACGACGTTTTAAACCCAGCTCACGTACCACTTTAAATGGCGAACAGCCATACCCTTGGGACCGGCTACAGCCCCAGGATGTGATGAGCCGACATCGAGGTGCCAAACTCCCCCGTCGATATGAACTCTTGGGAGGAATCAGCCTGTTATCCCCGGCGTACCTTTTATCCGTTGAGCGATGGCCCTTCCATACAGAACCACCGGATCACTTTGTCCTGCTTTCGCACCTGCTCGACATGTCCGTCTCGCAGTCAAGCACGCTTTTGCCAATGCACTCTAGAGCACGATTTCCGACCGTGCTGAGCGTACCTTCGAGCTCCTCCGTTACGCTTTGGGAGGAGACCGCCCCAGTCAAACTGCCTGCCATGCACTGTCCCCGGCCCCGATCAGGGGCCCAGGTTAGAACCGCAAACAAACCAGGCTGGTATTTCAACGTTGGCTCCACGGCACCTAGCGGCACCGCTTCAAAGCCTCCCAGCTATCCTACACAGATCGGTTCACAGTCCCATGCAAAGCTACAGTAAAGGTGCACGGGGTCTTTCCGTCTAGCCGCGGGTAGATTGCATCATCACAACCACTTCAACTTCGCTGAGTCTCAGGAGGAGACAGTGTGGCCATCGTTACGCCATTCGTGCAGGTCGGAACTTACCCGACAAGGAATTTCGCTACCTTAGGACCGTTATAGTTACGGCCGCCGTTTACCGGGGCTTCGATCAAGAGCTTGCACCCCATCACTTAACCTTCCGGCACCGGGCAGGCGTCACACCCTATACGTCGACTCGTCGTCTTTGCAGAGTGCTGTGTTTTTATTAAACAGTCGCAGCCACCGATTCTCTGCGGCCCCATTCGGCTCCCGTTGTACACGTTCACCTACTAGGGGCACACCTTCTTCCGAAGTTACGGTGTCAATTTGCCGAGTTCCTTCTCCTGAGTTCTCTCAAGCGCCTGAGCATATTCAGCTCGCCCACCTGTGTCGGTTTACGGTACGGTCGCCCGGAAACTGGAGCTTAGGGGCTTTTCCTGGAAGCAGGGTATCAAGCACTTCGCGGGGTAAACCCCACTCGTCATCACGCCTCACGATTGACCCCCCGGATTTGCCTAAGGAGCCTCGCTACACGCTTAAACCGGGACATCCAACACCCGGCTGCCCTAACCTTCTCCGTCCCCCCATCGCATTTCCGGCCGGTACAGGAATATTGACCTGTTTCCCATCGGGTACGCGTTTCCGCCTCCCCTTAGGGGCCGACTCACCCTGCGTCGATGAACGTTGCGCAGGAAACCTTGGGCTTACGGCGACAAGGCCTTTCACCTTGTTTATCGCTACTCATGTCAGCATTCGCACTTCCGATACCTCCAGCGGCCCTTACGGACCGCCTTCGCAGGCCTACGGAACGCTCTCCTACCGCGCGTGCTTGCGCACGCACCCCGAGCTTCGGTTCATGGCTTGAGCCCCGTTACATCTTCCGCGCAGGACGACTCGATCAGTGAGCTATTACGCTTTCTTTAAAGGGTGGCTGCTTCTAAGCCAACCTCCTGACTGTCTAAGCCTTCCCACCTCGTTCACCACTTAGCCATGCATTGGGGACCTTAGCTGCGGGTCTGGGTTGTTTCCCTCTCGTGTCCGGACGTTAGCACCCGGTGCACTGTCTCCCCTGCTTACACTTCCCGGTATTCGGAGTTTGCCATGGTTTGGTAAGGCGCCATGCCCCCCTAGCCATAACAGTGCTCTACCCCCGGGAGTGATACAGGAGGCGCTACCTAAATAGCTTTCGGAGAGAACCAGCTATTTGCGCATTTGTTTAGCCTTTCACCCCTACCCACAGCTCATCCACCACTTTT
>CAVQUV010000004.1:85000-191842 GCA_963716855.1 uncultured beta proteobacterium
TCTCCATCAGCTGGCGCGTCTGAACGTCGAGCGCCGAGAACGGCTCGTCCATGAGAAGAATCTGCGGGTTGAGGACGAGCGTCTGCGCGAGCGACACTCGCTTCCGCATTCCGCCGGAGAGTTGGTGGGGGTACCGGTCGCCGAAGCCGCCGAGGCCCACGCGGCGCAGCCAGTCTTCGCCTGTCGCCGCGGCCTCTTCACGGGAGATGCCCCGGAACTCGAGGCCGGCGGTCACGTTCGCGAGCGCGTTGCGCCAGGGCATGAGCGCATCGGCCTGGAAGAGGTACCCGGCGTGCCGGTTCACCCCGACCAGCCGCTCGCCCGAGACCTCGACCGTGCCCGCGGACGGCTCCAACAGTCCGGCGGCGACATTCAGGAGCGTGGACTTGCCGCAGCCGGTGGGGCCGACGACCGACACGAACTCGCCCGCTCCGACGCGCAGCGTCGTGTCCCGCACTGCGGTGTAGCGCTGCGAAGGGTTGTCGCGCGCGACGAACGTGCAGGTAATCCGTTCGAGCGTTAGAGCTGGCACGGCTGCCATCGGTATCCCGCCGCCTCCCGCCTTGGGGCGATACGGCCGTGACTACGCTGCGGTCACTTGTACTTCGCGTTCGCCTTCTTGACGAACTCGTTGGTATACGTCTCGGACAGCCTTATCTCGGCCGGGTTGATGTTCGGGTTGTAGCCGGCGAGCACCTTCAGCGTCGCTTTCACCCCCGTCTCGGAGATCATTCCGTCCTTCGAGAACGCATCCTTCACCTTGTCGTAGGCAAACAGGTACAGCGCGCGGTCGCCGAGGACGTACGCTTCGGGCACGGCCTTGACGACGTCGGTCGCGCTCGCGTTCGCAACCCACTTGTCCGCTCGCACGATCGCGTTGGTGAGCGCCTGGACGGTCCGCGGGTTCTCCTTCACGAATTTCGTCGGCGCGTAGAGCGACGCCGCCGGCAGTTCCCCGCCGAACGTCTGTTCCGTGCCCTTCACGGTTCGCCAGTCCGCGATGATCTTGATTGCGCCGTCCTGCTCGAGCTTCGTCATCATCGGATCGACGTTCGAGAGCACGTCGATCTGCCCGCTCTTCATCGCAGCGATCGCCTGCGCCCCCAGCCCGACGCCGATGACCGACACGTCGCCCGGCTTGAGCCCGTCGCGCGAGATGAAGTAGTTGAACAGGATGTTCGTGCTCGAACCTGGCGCCGACACGCCCACCTTTAGCCCCTTGAGGTCCTTCGGCGATTTGTAGCTCGCGGCCCGGCTGGCCGCGATGCCGACGGCCATCTGCGGCAGGCGACCCATCTGTACGAAGGCGACCATCGACTGCTTCTGGGCCTGCATGTTGATGGTGTGCTCATAGGCGCCCGACACCACGTCCGCGCTCCCGCCCACGACTGCGCGCAGCGACTGGGAGCCGCCCGCGAAGTCGCTGATCTTGACCTCGAGGCCCTCGTCCTTGAAGTAACCGAGCTGCTCGGCGATCGTCAGCGGAAGGTAATAGAGCGCGGCTTTGCCCCCGACCGCGATGTGAACGTCCTTCTTCTCCGGCGCCTGCGCCGGCGCGGCCGTCGACGCGAGCAAGAACAGCGGAACGAGCGCTAACCTGAGCGACCGCATCATGATCCTCCTCTGGGAACCAAGCTGTACCGGGGTGACCCGGAGCGCGGTGATGCTCACATAGGGCGATGGGGCTGTCAACGAAGCCCTGCGTGGCGATCAAATGACGCCGCGCGCGCGCAGCGCGGCGATGTCCGGCGGAGAATAGCCGAGCCGCGCCAGAATCTCGTCGGTGTGCTCTCCGAGCTTCGGCCCGACCCATTCGATCTCGCCGGGGGTGTCGCTCAGCTTCGGCACCACGCCCGGCACGCGCAGCGGCGCGCCGTCGGGCAGCGTGACCTGCCGGATCATCTCGCGCGCGAGGTACTGCGGATCGCGCACGATGTCGGCGGCGCTGTAGATCTTCCCGTTCGGGACCTGCGCCTCGTTGAGCAGGCGCACGCAGTCCTCCGCATCGTGGCGCGCCGTCCACGCCCCGATCACCCGGTCGAGCTCCTCGGCCCGCTTCGCCCGACCTGCGTTGTCGGCGAGCGCGGAGTCGTCGGCCAGGTCTGCGCGGCCGATCAGCATCATGAGCCGCTTGAAGATGCTGTCGCCGTTCGCGCCGATGACCACGTGCTGAGCGTCGCGGCTCAAGTACGTATTCGAGGGCACGATCCCGGTGAGGTTGCTGCCCGTGCGTTCGCGCACGACCCCGAACATGTCGTACTCGGGAAGCGTGCTCTCGAGCATGTTGAAAACGGCCTCGTAGAGCGCGACGTCGACCACCTGCCCTTTGCCGCCCCGGACATTGCGGTGATGCAGGGCCATCATCGCGCCGATGACCCCGTGCAGCGACGCGATCGCATCACCGATGGAGAGGTTCGACCGCACCGGCGGCCGATCCGGAAAGCCGGTGACGTAGCGCAGCCCGCCCATCGATTCGCCGATCGCGCCGAACCCCGCCTGGTCGCGCATCGGGCCGGTCTGCCCGAACCCGGAGAGCCGCAGCATCACCAGGCCGGGGTTGCCCGCCGCCAGGCGCTCGTACCCGAGGCCCCACTTCTCCATGGTGCCGGGCCGGAAGTTCTCGATCAGGACGTCGGTCTCGCGGGCAAGCTTGCGAACGATCTCCTGCCCCTCCTGCGTGCGCAGGTTCGCCGTCAAGGATTTCTTGTTGCGGCCCTGCACATACCACCAGAGAGACGTGCCGTTGTGGAGCTTCCGCCACTGCCGCAGCGGGTCTCCGCCCTCGGGCGGCTCGACCTTGATCACCTCGGCGCCGAACTCGGCGAAGAACTTGCCGGCAAACGGGCCGGCGATGAGCTGACCGAGTTCGAGGACTTTGATCCCTTCGAGCGGCCTGTGCCCGGTCACGCCGGCCTCCGCTCGTAGAAAGCTTGCGCAAGCGTCCCCGCGTCCACGTACTCGAGCTCCCCGCCGACCGGGATCCCGCGCGCGATGCGGGTGAGCTTCAGGCCGCGATCGCGCAGCATCTCGCCGATGTAGTGCGCGGTCGCCTCCCCCTCGTTGGTGAAATTGGTCGCCAGCACCACTTCCCTTACCGCGCCGTCGGTGGCGCGCGCGAGCAGCCGGTCGAGGCCGATGTCGCGCGGCCCGACGCCATCGAGCGGCGACAGCCGGCCCATCAGCACGAAGTACAGGCCGCGATAGGCCATGGTCTGCTCCATCGTGGCCAAGTCGGCCGGCGTCTCGACGACGCAGAGCAGCGCGGGATCGCGCTTCGGCGACGCGCAGACCGCGCAAAGCTCGTCTTCGGTGAAGGTGTTGCAGCGCACGCAGCGGCGCACGCTCGTCAGCACGCGCGCGAGTGCCGCACTTAGGCGCTGCGCGCCGGCCGGATCGTACTGGAGGAGGTGGAACGCCATCCGCTGCGCCGACTTCGGTCCGACCCCCGGCAGGCAGCGCAGCGCGTCGATCAGCTCGTCGACCGCGTTGACCGGTTTCACCGCCGCTCTAGAACAGCTTCATGCCGGGCGGCAGCGGAAGCCCGGCGGTGACGCTGGCCATCTTCTCCTGGACCGTGGTCTCGACCCGGCGGACGGCGTCGTTCACCGCGGCGGCAACGAGATCCTCGAGCATCTCCTTGTCGTCGGCGAGGAGCGACGGGTCGATCGCAATCCGCTTGACGTCGTGGCGGCAGGTCATCACGACCTTCACCATCCCGGCGCCGGATTGCCCCTCGACCTCGATCGCCGCAAGCTGCTCCTGCATCTTGCGCATGTTGTCCTGCATCTGCTGCGCCTGTTTCATCAGGCCCGCGAGCTGTCCCTTGTTCATCATGACCGCAGCGCCTTTCCGACGGGTTGAATCGATTCGATGGTCGCATCGAAGCTCGCGACGAGCTCCTGCACGAACGGGTCCGCGCCCATCTGCTGGCTCGCCTCGTCCTGACGGGCGCGGCGCTCGCTCTCGGCCAGCGCCGCGGCGGTCCGCCCCGCAACCGCGCCGACCGTGACGGCCAGCTCGACGGGTCGGCCGAGATGCTCACGCAGGGCGCCCTTGAGCCGCTCGACGTACGACTTGTCCGTCAGTGCACGCGACTCCTGCGGGACGGCGAGCTCGAAGCGCGTGCCATTCCAGGCCGTGAGTTCGCTGCGCTCGGCGAGCTGCTTCGCGGCGCCGACAATCTTGAGCGCGCGCGCCAGCGCCGGCCAATCGCCGTCGAAAGGCGCGGGCGTGCCTTGCGATCGGGGCGCGGAAGGGCCCTTCGTCTCCGCGCCCGCCGCCGTTGCGGGCTTTACTCGCGCAGCCGCTTCCGCCGCCGGCCGCACTCGCGCGCCCGTCTCGCCGCCGGGCGTGAATGCGAGCATCCGCATCAGCGTCATCGAGAAGCCCGCGTACTCGTCGGGCGCGAGCGGAAGATCCCGGCGGCCATGAAGCGCGATCTGGTAGTAGAGCTGCGTCTCCTCGGGGTCGATCGAGCGCGCCAGCGCCACGACCCGCTCGCGCTCGGGGAAGTCCTCCGGCAGCGCGTCCGCGGAAGCCTGCGCAAGCGCTACCCGATGCAGCAGCCGCCCCAATTCGCCGAGCGCGTTGTCGAAAGAGAGGCTGCGGGCCTCCATGGCGTCGGCGACCGCGAGCGCACGGCTCGCGTCGCCCGAAGCGACCGCTTCGAGCGCGTCGAAGAGATGTCCGGTGTCAACCGTGCCCAGCATGCCGCGGACCGCATCCTCGGTGACATTGCCGCCCGAGTAGGCGATCGCCTGATCGAGAAGGCTGAGCGCATCGCGCATGCTCCCGCGCGCGGCGTGGGCGATCAGGCCCAGCGCCTGACTCTCCGCGGCGATCTTCTCCGCGCCGAGGACCCGCTCGAGATGCGACGCGATCGCGCCCGCCGGCATGTTCTTGAGATTGAACTGCAGGCAGCGCGACAGCACGGTGACCGGGATCTTCTGCGGATCCGTGGTCGCCAAGATGAACTTGATATGCTCCGGCGGCTCCTCGAGCGTCTTCAGCATCGCATTGAACGACGAGCTCGAGAGCATGTGCACTTCGTCGATCACATACACCTTGAACCGCCCGCGAGACGGTGCGTACACCGCGTTGTCGAGCAGCTGGCGCATCTCGTCGACCTTGGTGTTGGTCGCGGCGTCCACCTCGATCAGGTCGACGAAGCGCCCGGCATCGATCTCCAGGCAGCTCGAACACTTCCCGCACGGCGTCGCGGTGATCCCGGTCTCGCAGTTGAGCGCCTTGGCGAGGATCCGAGCGAGCGTCGTCTTGCCTACGCCGCGAGTGCCGGTGAAGAGATACGCGTGGTGCAACCGCTGTTGCTCGAGCGCGTTCGTGAGCGCACGCACGACGTGCTCCTGGCCGACGAGCGTCGCGAACGAGCGGGGACGCCACTTGCGGGCGAGCACCTGGTAGGTCATGACCGCGATTTTATCCCGGGGTATCGGCGCCGGTGGGGATCTTGCCCCTCCCCCGGTTCGGGAGAGGGGCCGGTCGCACGCTCGGCATGGGGTGGCGAGCCTTGCCCCCGGCACTTGCAGTGAGTAGCTGTGGCTGCTTCCTTCCGGACCTGACCAGGTTCACCACGCTGCAATGCGGGGAGGCCCGCCATTGGCGGGGGCGATCGCGCACCCGGGAATCCTCCCAGTGCCCGACCGCGAATTCACGCGCCCGAGGATAGCACGCGCAAGCCGCTCGGCTTCTTTACCTTGTCCGGCAGGACGCGGCCTTTCAGGGCCCGTTTCGAGACGTAGTGCCCGAAGTCCTTGCCGGCGATCCCGACGGTGTTCTCGCGTCCGCGCCCGAAGCCGGTCACCTCGACCGCCTTGTCGCGGGTCACCGCGACCGCAACCAGCGTCTCGCCCTTGTCGAGCCCGATCAGCGTGACGCCCCGGCCTTTTGCCAGGTATCCGACCTCGTCGAGATCGAACGCGAGCATCTTCCCGCCGGAGGACACGGCAACCAGCAAATTGCCCGGCGCGACCTCGAACGCGAACGGCGCGATCGGGGTGTCGCCCTCCCTGACGCTCATGAACTCCCGGCCCGCTTTGCGGTTGGACAGCATGTCGCCGAGCTTGGCCACGAAGCCGTAGCCGCTCGTCGCCGCGACCACCACCGGCGTTTCCGCCTTGCCTGCGAGGCAATACATGATCTTGCCGCCTTCCTGCACGTCGACCAGCGAGGAGGCCGGTGCACCGTCGCCGCGCGCGGACGGCAGCTGCGCCGCCTCGACGGTGTACGCCCGCCCGTTGGAGTCGAGAAAGAGAACCGGATCGACGGTACGGCACTGGATCAGCGCCCCGAGCGCGTCGCCTTCCTTGAACGAGAGCGCCGCGGGGTCGACCCCCCAGCCCTGGCGCGCGCGCACCCACCCGTTCTTCGAGAAGATCACCGTGACCGGTTCGTCGATCACCGGCGTCTCGACCTCCGCCTTCTCCGCCTCCTCGATGCGCGTGCGGCGCTTGTCGCCGAAGGTCTTCGCGTCCTCCTCGATCTCGCCGACCACGAGCTCCTCGAGCGCCTTGCGGTCCTTGAGCACCTTCTCGAGGCCCTTTTGCTCCTTCTGCAGATCCTTCAGTTCCTGCTCGATCTTGATGTGCTCGAGCTTCGCGAGCATGCGCAGCCGCATGTCGAGGATGTCGTCCGCTTGCCGCTCGGTCAGCTTGAACGCCTTGATCAAGTCCGCCTTCGGGTCGTCGGCGTTGCGGATGATCTTGATCACCTTGTCCACGTTCAGCAGGACGATCATCCGTCCGTCGAGGACGTGGATCCGGTCGAGCACCTTGTCGAGCCGGTGCTTCGTCCGGCGCGTCACGGTCGCGAAGCGGAACTCCACCCACTCCGCGAGCACGTCGCGCAGGTTCTTGCCGGTCGGCCGGCCGTCCAGCCCGACCATCACGAGGTTGATCGGGGCGTTCGTCTCGAGGCTCGTCTTGGCGAGCAGCAGGTTCGCGAACTCGTTCTCGTCGATCTTCGACGTGCGCGGCTCGAAGACGAGGCGCACCGGGTGCGCCCGGTCGGACTCATCGCGCATCTTGTCGAGCATGGAGAGCACCAGTTGCTTCTCGCGCGACTGCTCGGGGGTGAGCGACTTCTTTCCCGCCTTCGGCTGCGGATTGGTGATCGCGTCGATCTCCTCCTGGACCTTCCGTGACGAGGTGCCTGGCGGGAGCTCGGTGACGACGATCTGCCACTGGCCGCGCGCGAGCCGCTCGATCGTCCAGCGCGCGCGCACGCGAATCGAGCCGCGCCCCGACTGGTACGCGTCCTTCATTTCTGCGCGCGGCGTGATGATCTGGCCGCCGCCCGGGAAATCCGGGCCCTTGATGTGCTTCATCAACCCGGCGACGGACAGATCGCGGTCGCGGATCATCGCGATCGCGGCCTGCGCGACCTCGTTGAGGTTGTGCGGGGGAATTTCGGTCGCCATCCCGACCGCGATGCCGGCCGCACCGTTGAGGAGCAGCACCGGCAGGCGCGCCGGCAGCACCGCCGGCTCGACGAGGCTCCCGTCATAGTTCGCGACGAAATCGACCGTGCCCTGGTCGAGCTCCGCCAGCAGCACCTCGGAGAACTTCGTGAGTCGCGCCTCCGTGTACCGCATCGCCGCGGGATCGTCGCCGTCGCGCGAGCCGAAGTTGCCCTCGCCGTCGATGAGCGGGTAGCGCATGGTGAAGTCCTGCGCCAAGCGCACCAGCGCGTCGTACACCGACGCATCGCCGTGGGGATGGAATTTGCCGAGCACGTCGCCGACCACGCGAGCGGACTTCTTGCGCGGGGTGCCCGAGCGCCCGCCCATGTCCCACATTGCGTAGAGGATGCGGGCCTGCACCGGCTTCTGGCCGTCGCCGACACGCGGCAACGCTCGATCCTTGACCGTCGCGATTGCGTACTGCAAGTACTGCGTCGAGGCGTAGCGGCCGAGCGGCAGGCTATCGCCGAACTCGCCCTCGAGCGGCGCAAAGTGGGGTGGCATGGCGCCGCCACCGCCGCCCGCGGCACCCTTTTCGCCCGCACCCTTCGCCTGCTTCACCACCTTGCCGGCTTCGGCCGCGCTAGCGCCCGCAGCGGTGCGCAATCCGTCGAACAGATCGTTCTGGTTACCCATGTCGCCCTTGCTACGAGGCATGCGGGAATAAGGGCGCTACGCCGCCTTGCAGATTCCCAAAGCTGGCTGATTCACGAAATATCGGCATCGACGAGGTTGCCGAACGTCTCCATCCAGTCGCGCCGCTGCGTTGCGTTCTCGCGC
The DNA here is from genome assembly GCA_963716855.1 of uncultured beta proteobacterium. Lineage (GTDB taxonomy): Bacteria > Pseudomonadota > Gammaproteobacteria > Burkholderiales > SG8-39 > JAGVSZ01. The sequence goes on from CAVQUV010000004.1 coordinate 93,258, forward strand.
GCCATCATCATGTTGAACACCTCTCGATCCGAGTCGAGCATGCCGTCCTCGACCCGGACCGGCAGCATGCGGCGCGTGTCGGGGTTGAGCGTCGTCTCCCAGAGCTGCTCGGGGCTCATCTCGCCCAGGCCCTTGAACCGGCTCACCGTCCAGCTGTCCTCCTTGACGCCCTCGTCGGCGAGCTTCTCCTCGATCGCGGCGAGTTCCTGCTTGTCGAGCGCGTAGAGCTTGCGCGCCGGCTTGCCCTTGCCCTGGCCCGGCACGTCGATGCGGAAGAGCGGCGGCTGCGCCACGAACACGTGGCCGCGGTCGATCAGCTTCGGGAAATGCCGGAAAAAGAGCGTGAGCAGCAGCACCTGGATGTGCGAGCCGTCCACGTCCGCGTCGGCGAGGATGACGAGCTTCCGGTAGCGCAGGCCGGACAGATCGACCGTGTCCTCGAGCTTGTGGTGGTCGACGCCGATCGCGAGCGCGATCGCCTCGATCTCCTTGTTCGAGTAGAGCGTGTCGCCGCTGTCCTGCCAGGTGTTCTTCGGCTTGCCCTTGAGGGGAAGCACCGCCTGGAACTCCTTGTCGCGCGCCTGCTTGGCCGAGCCGCCCGCCGAGTCGCCCTCGACGATGAAGAGCTCGTTGCGGTCCGGGTCGTCGGAGGCGCAGTCGGTGAGCTTGCCGGGCAGGACCGCGACACCCGAGGACTTGCGGCGCTCCACCTTCTGCGCCGCGCGCGTGCGTGCCGCCGCCTGCGCGATCACGAGCTCGGCGATCCGCTTGCCCTCGTCCACGTGGGTGTTCAGCCACAGCTCGAACGGGTCGCGCACCATCTGGCCGACGAGCTTCACCGCGTCGCGCGAGATCAGCTCGTTCTTGACCTGTCCCTTGAACTGCGGGTCGAGCATCTTGACCGACAGCACGTAGCAGGCGCGCGACCACACGTCCTCAGGCACGATCTTCAGGCCTCGCTGACCCATGGCGTGGTGGTCGATGAAGTTCCGGATCGCGCTGTAGACGCCCTCGCGCAGCCCGGAGACGTGCGTTCCGCCGTGCCGCGTCGGAATCATGTTGACGTAGGCCTCGGCGACCACGTCGCCCTCGGCCGCCCAGGCGATCGCCCACATCGCGCCTTCGCCCTCGGAAAAGCTGTCGGATTCGGACTGCGCGGCGACGTAGCGCTCGCCGAGAAACGCCTCGGCAACCGGTGCGAGCCCGGCGATCGCGGCGGCGAAGTAACCCTTGATCCCTTCCGGAAAGTGCCAGGTGGTCTTCTCGATCTTGCCCTTCTTCTCCACGCCGAGCGTGAACTTCACGCCGGGCAGCAGCATCGCCTTCGCGCGCATCAGCGCGGCGATGTCCGCCGCGACGATCTGCGGCGAGTCGAAGTACTTCGCGTCCGGCCAGAAGCGCACGCGCGTGCCGCTCTCGCGCGGGCCGACGGTGCCGATCTTCTTGAGCGGCTCCTTGACCTTGCCGTTGTCGGCGAAAACGAGACGGTGGCGCGCGCCGTCGCGGGTCACCTCGACCTCGAGGCGCCGGGCGAGCGCGTTGGTCACGCAGATGCCCACGCCGTGCAACCCGCCGGCGATGCGATAGACCGCGTCCTTGTCGGTCTTGCGGAATTTCCCGCCCGAGTGCAGCGTGGTGAAGATCACCTGCACCGCCGGCACTTTCTTCTTCGGATGCAGGTCGACGGGAATGCCGCGGCCGTCGTCGACGACCTCCGCCGAACCGTCCTCGTAGAGGGTCACCGACACGAATTTCGCGAACCCCGCCAGCCCCTCGTCGGACGCGTTGTCGATGACCTCGACGAGCGCGTGGTTCGGGTTGACCGGATCGGTGTACATCCCCGGCCGATGCAGGATCGGGGAGAGATCCTCGAGGATCTCGATGTCCTCGGCGCTGTAGGCCCTAGATTTCGTTGCCATTCTCTGGGTCGCCCCTAGATGTTGGGGTCTATCGGCAGGGGATGATACCGTCATGGCGCCCGCGGCGCGAGTGGAAATGCGGTCAGGGTCCGCGCGGGGGCGTGCCCTTTGTCACCCCGTCGCGCGTCGCATCCGGCAAGTGGCAGGCGGCGCGACCGGGTGCGAGCAGGAGCTGCGCCCCGAAAACCCCGATCGCAGCCGCAATGGCGACCCATGGCGGCAAGTAGTGTCCCGCCGCCACGACCAGCGCCCATGCCGCGATCCAGGCGAGCGCCCTGCCCCAGCGCACCGCCGCGGCAGGTGGATTCCGGTCGAGCCCCATGCAGCGAGTCTAGCGCGCGAACGTATGCGCGGCGCTAGAGTACCGCCTCGATTCTCCATTCCCCGACGGCGCCTTGACGCACCCGACCGATTCCCCTTCCGGCGAGCTCGAATGGCGGGACGGCCAGCCGTTCTCGCGGCGCTTCGGCGACGTGTTCTTCTCGCGCGATTCCGGCATCGGCGAGACGCAGCACGTGTTTCTCGCCGGCAATGCGCTGCACGAACGCTGGGCGAGCCTGGCGGCGGGCGCGCCGTTCGTGGTCGCCGAGACCGGTTTCGGCACCGGGCTCGGCTTCCTGTGCGCATGGGCGCTCTGGGATGAAAGCGCGCCGCGCGACGCGCGTCTCCACTTCGTGAGCGTCGAGGCCTACCCGCTGGCGCGCGACGAGCTCGTTCGCGCGCTGGCGCTATGGCCTCAGCTCGCACCGTACCGCGACGCGCTCCTCGCGCGCTGGGAGCCGTTCGCTCCGGGGTGGCACCGCCTTGCGTTCGCGTCGGGACGCGTGATCCTCACGCTGCTGGTGGGCGACGTCGCGGCCGTACTGCCACGGCTCGACGCGGCGGTCGACGCCTGGTTCCTCGACGGCTTCAAGCCAGCGCGGAACCCCGCCATGTGGGCTCCCGCGGTGCTCGTCCAGGTGGCGCGCCTCTCGCAGCCGGGCGCGACTTTCGCAACCTACACGGCGGCGAGCGAGGTCCGTCGCCATCTGGAGGGTGCCGGCTTCGCGGTCCGCAAGGCGAGCGGGTTCGGACGCAAGCGCGAGATGCTGGCGGGAACGCTCCACGCGAGCCGTGCGCCGCCCTGGCGCGCGCCCTGGTTCGCACGCCCCACCGCACGCATCGGCGAGCGCCGGGCGATCGTCGTCGGCAGCGGTCCCGCGGGCGCCGCGACCGCGGCGAGTCTCGCGGCCCGCGGATGGGGCGTCGAAGTGCTGGAACGTCGAGGCGACGCCGGGCCCGCGGCGGCGGCCAAACATCAGGGCGTGCTTTACGCACACCCGTCGCCCCACCCTACCGCCCTGAACGAACTCGCGCTCATCGGGATCCAGCACACCGCCCGCGCCCTGCGCGCCGGCCTCGTGCCCGACCCGCGCGACTACGACCTCTGCGGCGTCCTGCAGCTCGCCTGCAACGAGCACGAGGCCAAGCGGCAGGCCGGCGTTGCAGCGCTCGCGCTGCCGCGTGCGCTGCTTCACCCGGTGGACCGTGCGGAGGCCGCCGCGATCGTCGGGCTCGAAGTGCCGCAAGGCGGGTTGTTCTTCCCGGCCGCAGGCTGGGTGCACCCTCCCGCGCTCTGCGCCGCGCTGCTCGACCATCCGGGTATCCGCGTGCGCCGTGCACACGATGCCCTCGAGATCACGCGGTCCGGTGCGCAGTGGAGCGTTCGGGATGGGCGTTCGATCGTCGCCCAGGCGCCGGTGGTCGTGATCGCGGGCGGCGCGGACTCGGCCGGGTTCCCGCAGACCCGCCATCTGCCGCTGCGCACGATCCGGGGGCAGATTACGTTGGTGCCGACGACCGCGGCGAGCGCTGCGTTGCGGACCGTGCTCTGTGGTGAGGGCTACATCGCACCGGCACGGGGCGGCGTCCACAGCCTCGGCGCCACCCACAAGTTCCGCGATCGCGAGATCGACGTCCGCGCCAGCGAGCACGCGGAGAACCTCGAGCGCCTCGACCGCCTCGCCCCGGCCCTGCACGCCGCGCTAGGCGCCGATCGGCTCGATCCCGCCGCGCTCGCGGGCCTGGCAGGCCTGCGCTGCTCCAGCCCGGACTACCTACCGGTGATCGGACCCGTGGTGGATGCCGCGTCGTTCATGCAGGTCTACGCGCGGCTGTCGCACGATGCCACGCTCACGCTTCGCGAGCCCTCTCCATGGCTCGACGGGCTCTACGTAAACACCGCTCACGGCTCGCGCGGCTTGATCACCGCCCCGCTCTCTGGCGAGCTGCTCGCGGCCTACCTGGACGGTGAGCCGTCACCGCTCCCGGTCAGCGTCGCCGAGGCGCTGCACCCGAGCCGGTTTCTCCTGCGCGCGCTCATCCGCCGGCGCGCGCCGGTCGCGAACACCGATTAGCCCTTCGCCGGTACCTGCATGTGCTTCGCCAGCTCGAGCTTCGCGAGCTGGTTGCGGTGCACCTCGTCCGGGCCGTCGGCGAAGCGCAAAGTGCGATTCCACGCGTACATCCACGCGAGGGGGAAGTCGTCGCTCACGCCGCCACCGCCGTGCGCCTGGATCGCCCAGTCGATCACCTGCTGCGCCACGTTCGGCGCGAGGATCTTGATCATTGCAATCTCGGCGCGCGCCGCCTTGTTCCCGACAGTGTCCATCATGTAGGCCGCCTTGAGCGTCAGGAGGCGCGTCGAGTCGATCCTGACGCGCGACTCAGCGATGCGTTCCTGCGTCACCGTCCGCTCTGCGACCGGCTTGCCGAACGTGACCCGGGCGAGGGACCGCTTGCACATCAGCTCCAGCGCCCGCTCCGCCTGGCCGATGATTCGCATGCAGTGGTGAATGCGTCCCGGCCCGAGCCGGCCCTGGGCGATCTCGAAGCCGCGGCCTTCGCCCAGGAGGATGTTCGAGACCGGCACGCGCACGTTCTCGAAGGTCGTTTCGGCGTGGCCGTGTGGCGCGTCGTCGTACCCGAAGACGCTGAGCGCGCGCACGATCTTGACACCGGGCGCGTCGCGCGGGATCAGGATCATCGACTGCTGCTGATGGCGCGGCCCGTCGGGGTTGGTCTTGCCCATGAAGATGAAGATCTTGCAGCGCGGGTCCATCGCACCCGACGACCACCACTTGCGGCCGCTGACGATGTAGTGGTCGCCGTCGCGAACGATGCGCGCCTGGATGTTGGTCGCATCCGAGGAGGCCACGTCGGGCTCGGTCATCGCGAAGCACGAGCGGATCTTCCCCTCCGAGAGCGGCTCGAGCCATTGCTTCTTCTGCGCGTCGTTGCCGTAGCGGATCAGGGTTTCCATGTTCCCCGTGTCCGGGGCGGAGCAGTTGAACACCTCCGGCGCCCAGAACACCCGGCCCATGATCTCGCAGAGCGGCGCGTACTCGAGGTTCGTGAGCTCGCCGCCGTGGCCCTTCGGCCACCACAGGTTCCACAGGCCCTGCGCGCGCGCCTTCGGCTTCAGTTCCTCGATCAGCCGGGTCGGGGTCCAGCGCTGCCCCTTGCGCGTGTTCTCCTCGACCTCATCGATGAACCGCTTCTCGTTCGGGTAGATGTGCTCGTCCATGAACCGCAGGACCTTCTCCTGCAGCGCTTTGACCTTGTCGGAATGGGCGAAGTCCATCGGGGTGCCTCCAGCAGGGGATCCAGGTCCGGGGCGAGTATTCTCGCCGATGTCCCGACCGAAGGGGCGTGCTCTGCGGCGCCGTCGGCGCTCGCCGGGACCCGTACCGTTGCGAGCACTCCCGCGCTGATAGGCGAGACCGTCTTCGTCCAACGGGAAGCGCCACCGGCGAGCAGTACCTTGCCGGTGGGCTTTCCAAGAGTGAGACCGCCTAGTCGAGTCGCGTCACGCCGGCTGGAAGATCGTGACGATCGGGCCCTCGACGGTCGCGACGACCGGATACGGGTTGCCGGGGCCGCCGTCGTCGTGGAGCTGAACCAGCGTGACCAGCTTGTAAACGCCGGCGGGAACGGTCCCGGCGGGAATGTTGATGTTCGCCGAATAGGTCCGCTTGGGACCGACGCCGAGCGCCCCCGCGAGCGTATTCACGATCACCGGACCGCCGAGCGGAAGAGCCATCTCGGCCCCTGGGCCGATCGACTCGACGAACGCGCGCAGATGGAACTCGTCGATCAGGAACGGCGTGAACGCGCCGGTCATCTCCCAGTCCACCCTGACGCCCCAGTTCTGCGTGGTGCGAATGTGGTTGGTCGGAACGGCGGTGTCGGGGGCGGCGAGCTCGAACACCGTCGCTTGCATGGTGCCGTCGTACGCCGGCTCGGTACCGAGTGGAACGCTAAAGTCTGCCATGGTTGCTTCTCCTAAGGGTGAGGGTGAGTTGGATCGCTCTTCGCGATCCTGCTGGTGCCTCGGCGAGCCTCGGGTTGAACCGAGTCATCGCTTGCACCCTCACAGGCTAGGCGACCGAACTTAATCGCCGCTTACCGGCCGATTTCGGAGCGCTTAACCCTCGGGATTGATCGCCGCACGCCCCGGTTCCTCAGTGCAGCCAGCCGGAGCGGTCAGGACCCGCAAAGCCATCGGACTCGCGCGCCTGGCTCGCAGCGACACGGAGTCCGCCGCTGCTGGTCGAGTGAACCGCGCGATCGTCCCCGGCCTCGAGCGCAATAATCTTCACGCGGGTTGCGCCGTGCTCGATGACGACGCGCCGTTTGCACGTCGCGCACAACCACTCCTGCGCGCCCGATGGAAAGGATTGCTGGAGTTGCATTTCGTGGCGTTCGGCATCGGACATGTCGGCTCCTCGTTCGGTCGAGTGCGAGTTCGGATGGGTCTCGCGGTTTCGGTGCGACCGCGAGGAGTCTACGCCACCGCGCTCGGATCGACTTTGGCGCGGGAAAGTGCTAACCCGTTCGGCCTACGCTCTCTCGTAGGTCGTTCGAACAATATCGTGCCCACCAGCCGGGTGCTAGGTTCTCGACATCGCACGGCAGTCGTTGGATCGCGAGATGACAGGCGTCCAACGGGTCGCCGACGGACCGGCCGGGCGCTGTACGCGACGACCGGATCGCCGATCGCAGACACTCGTGAGCCACAAGGAATTCATCCGGTGAATGCCCGCTGGGAACGTCAGCCCGACGCCGATCGCGAAGCCGCGGAGCTCTGCACCGCAACGCTGGCGAAGCTGCAAGTCGGCGGGCATGCGTCCGTACGAGATTTGATTGCGGGACTTCAGGGCGCGACCGGCGCACAGGGCGGTCCGATCGTCGCGCAGCTCGTCGAGGCGACGCACCTACTCGCCGCGGCATGGAGCGAACTGTTCGACAAGGCACGCCGGCAGGAGCAGGCGCTATCGGAAACGCGCGATCGCGCGGCGCGTATTGCCGGGCAGCTGCGCGGCATGGTCGGCGCGGTGCGTGATGCGCTGTCGTGCGCCGCCGCGGGCCGGCGAGCCGCCCCGCGTTCGAGGTCCAAAGCGAACTCCGTGCCGGCAGTGGAACACACGCTGCAGGTACTTACTGAGCGTTTGCTTCTGCCGGCCGCCAACGAGACAACTCGCGCGAAAGGCGCCGCCCCGGTGCTTGCAGTCCACGTCCTCGGCCCTTTCCGGGCACTGTTGAACGACCGGGTGATCGAGGATTGGCCCAACTGCCGGGGCAAGGCGATCTTCAAGTACCTCCTCCTCAATCGCAAGCAACCGGTCGCGCGGGAGACACTCATAGAACGCTTCTGGCCCGAAGCGGCGCCGGAGGCCGCCCGCAATAGTCTCAACGTGGCAATCCATCGCTTGCGGCGAGCCTTGGGACGCGACGGATTCCCGTTCGTCCTGTTCGCGGGCGGGCATTACCTTCTGAATCCGAAGCTGGCGGTCTCGATCGACGCCGATGCATTCCTTGCCCACGCGACGCGCGCGACCGAGCTGGAGCGCGAAGAGGACCTGGACGGCGCACTCCGGGAATACGCGGCATGTGTTGCCCTCTATCAGGGCGAGCTGCTTGCGGAAGATTGCCATGACTACGACGAATGGCTGCCGCCGCTGCGCCAGCAGTTCCGCGATCGATATCTCCACGTTCTCGATCGCCTCGGCCGGATCCAATTCGACCGGCAGGACGTCCCCCATTGCACGACAACGTGCGCGAAGATACTCGCCGTTGACGCCTGCAACGAGGGTGCGCATCGCATGCTGATGCGCTGCTATGCGCGCCTGGGACAGCCGCAACTCGCCCAGCGGCAGTACCAGACCTGCATTCAGGTACTGAACCGCGAGCTGGGCATCCCGGCGAGCCCCGAGACCACCGAACTCTATCGACAGATCGTGCGCCGGGACGTCGTGTAACTGGGCTGACGCGAGCCCCATGCTGCCAGCACGACGTGACCTTCACCCCGCCCGGCGTGGAGCACGGCATTACGAGCACGGGCCTCGGCAACCGCACGTTCATCGTCGGCGAGCAGGCGCAGGGCCACCGCGCCTGTGCCGCCGACGATGAGCGCCGTCCGGCCCAAGCGTTCAGCCGGACTGCAGCAGCGGCGCGCGAACCTGCGGCCGGACCGGCTCCGCGGTGCCGCTCACGATCATCCGCACGACCTCGTCCTGGTTCGTCTCCGCGACGCGCCGCGACCCGACGAGGCTGCCGGTCTTCATGACGGTGATGCGGTCGCAGTTCTCGAAGACGTGGTTCAGGTTGTGGCTGATCAGCAGGACGCCGCAGCCCTGCTCGCGCATCTCGCGGATCAGCGCGTAGACCTTGCCGGTCTCCTGCACGCCGAGCGCCGCGGTCGGCTCGTCGAGGATGATCACGCGCGCGTTGAAGCAGACGCACCGGGCGATGGCGATCGACTGCCGCTGGCCGCCGGACATCGCACGTACCTTCTGCCGCACGTTGGGGATGTTGATCTTGAGCCGCGCGAGGAGCTTGCGCGCGCGCTCCTCCATCGTCCTGTTGTCGAGGAACCAGCCGAAGCGGGTCGCCTCGCGCCCCAGGAACACGTTCGCGGGCACGTCGAGGTTGTCGGCCAGCGCGAGGTCCTGGTACACCGTCTCGATGCCCAGCGCCTTGGCGTCGCGCGGATCCTCGATCGCCACCTCCTTGCCGTCGAACGTGATCGTCCCCGCATCGGGGCGGACCGCGCCCGCGAGCGTCTTGATCAGCGTCGACTTGCCGGCGGCGTTGTCGCCTACGAGCGCGTGCACCTCGCCGAGGTAGATGTCGAGGTCGACGCCCTTGAGCGCCTGCACGCCCCCGTACGCCTTCGCGATCCCGCGCATCGAGACGATCGGTGCTTTCGTGTCGGCCATGGCTTGGAAGGCGGTCCGGAAGGTGGCGGGAACGGGAGGCGGGCGGCACCCGCCTCCCGGCGGACGACGGAGGTCAGGATTTCTGCGCAGCGACCGTCTTGTCCCAGTTGGGCACCGCACGCTCTTCCGGCGTCTTCATGAAGCCCTGAACGTTGTTCTTGTCGATGATGACGATCGGCAGCTGGATCTCCTTCGGCACCGGCTGCTTGCGCAGATGGCGAACCGCGGCCGTGACCGCCAGGTACGACTGGTCGTGGCCGCTGAAGTCGGCGGTCGCGAACATCTTCCCGGCGGCGATCGCGGCGGTCGCGTCCGGAATCCCGTCGATGCCGATCACCTTGGTCTTGCCGCCGCGGCCGGCCGCGGCCAGCGCCTCGGTGATGCCGACGGCCATGTCGTCGTTCGCGCTCACGACGGCGTCGATCTCCGGGAAGCGCTGCATCAGGTTCTCGAACACCTGCACGGCGGGCAGGCGGCGGTACTGGCCGGGCTGCGACGCGAGCACCTCGATGCCGGGGAACGCCTTTACCGCGCGGTCGAACCCGCGCTTGCGCGCCTGCGCGGTGCTCGCCGCCGGCACCCCGTCGATGTGCACCACCTTGCCCTTGCCGCCCATGGACTTGAACAGGTACGTGCAGATCTCGTACTCCATCAACTCGTCGTCGGAGCCGATGTAGGTGACGGCCTGGATGTCGTTCATCCGGTTGTTGTAGTTGACGACCGGGATGCCCGCCTTCGTGGCCTTCTGGATCGACGGCACCAGCGCGGTGTAGTCGACCGGGACGAACACGAACGCGTCGGGCTTGCGCACGATCCAGTCCTCGACGAGCCGCGTCTGCTCCTCGATGTTGTCGGGCTTGGTCGGCGCGACGACCTCTAGGGTCACGCCGAGGTCCTTCGCCGCCTTCTCGGCCCCGATCCGGCACGCCTTCCAGAACGGGTTCGTCACGTTCTTCACGAAGAACGCGATCGTCGGCGGCTTGCCTACCTGCGCGAACGCTTGGCGGGCCGCGGGGGCGAGCCCTGCCGCCGCCGTCGATGCGAGCGATGCCTTCAGGAAATGCCTGCGATCCATGTTGCGCCTCCTCCTTTGTGTTGACCCACCGTCACCGTTTGCCGATCAGCCGCGAACCGCCGACCTGGTCGGCAAGCACCGATGCCAAGATGATTGCGCCCATCACGCCGCTCTGCCAGAACGTCTCCACGCCGAGCAGGTTCATGCCGTTGACGACGAGCGCAAGGATGAGCGACCCGATCGCGGTCCCCACGATACCGCCCACGCCACCGAAAAGCGACGTCCCGCCGAGGCAGACGGCGGCGATCGCCGGCAGCAGCATGTCCTCGCCGAGGCTCGAGTCCGCGGCGTTGACGCGTGCGATGACCACCAGCGCGGCGAAGCCCGACAGGAGTCCCGAGAGCGCATAGACGGTGATCAGCCGCCGCTTGACCGGCATGCCCGACAGCCGGGCAGCGCCCGGGTTGCCCCCGATTGCGTAGATCGCGCGGCCAAGCACGGTGCCGTGCAGCATCACGTGCAGCGCGATCAGCAGCGCGACGGCGACGACCACCGGGATCGGGATCGGCCCGATGAAGCCGACACCGATGAACCGGACCGATTCGGGCAGCCCGTAGATCACCTCGCCCTTCATGAATACGTAGCCCAGGCCGTGCGCGATCCACAGCATGCCGTACGTGGCGATGAACGCCGGAATGCGCCCGTAGGTGATCAGCAGGCCGTTCACGCTTCCGCACGCGAGGCCTGAGAGCAACGCTGAGGCGATGCCCCACGCGACGTACCCCTGGCTGATCAGCGACGCCGACAGGCAGGCCGCAAGCCCGAGGATGGCCCCCACGGCGAGGTCGATGCCGCCGGTCAGCACGACGATCGTCAGCCCGGCGGCGATCAGGAACTGCAGCGACGCCTGCCGCGCGACGTTGACGAAGTTGCCCCACGTCAGGAACTGGGGGCTCAGGATCGCGAGCAGGATGATCAGCGCCGCGATCGCGACGACGCGCGATACCGCCACGAACACCGTGTGGTCCACGCGGCCGACCGGCGTCCCGAGCAGCGTGGCGGACTGGGTCTTCATGGTTGTCCGCGCAGCGAGTCGACGCCCACGGCCGTGATGATCACGAAGCCCACGATCATGACCTGCCACTCGGTGCCGACGCCGATCAGGTTGAGGCCGTTGCGCAGCACGCCGACGGCCAGCGCGCCGACGATCGTCCCGGCGATGCCGCCGTGCCCCTTCTCGAAGCGCGTGCCGCCGAGGATCACGGCCGCGATCGCGTCGAACTCGAGCCCCACGCCGATCGTGGGATGCGCGGCGTTCATCCGCGCGGTCATGATGAACGAGGCGATCGCCGCGAGCGCGCCGGCGTAGACGTAGACGGCGATGTGATAGACGGGAACGCGCGTGCCCGAGAGCTTGAGCGCCTGCCTGTTGCTGCCGATCGCGAACACGTACCGGCCGAACTTCGTCCGATACAGCAGGAACCAGGTGAGCGCGAACACGGCGGCCGTCGCCCACAGCGGGACCGGGATGCCGAGGAACACGCCGTCGTTGAACCAGCGGTAGTACCCGGGCAGCCTGACGACCGAGTCGCCGCGCGTCAGCACGGTAGCGACGCTTTGCGCGATGCCGAACGTACCCAGCGTGACGATGAACGGCGGCATGCCGGCGACCGCGACGAGCGCGCCGTTCAGCAGGCCGAAGCACAGGCCGATCCCGAGCGCGGCGCCGATGGCGACCGGCAGCGGATGGCCCGCGACCACGAGCAGGCTCGCCGCGACGCCGCACAGCCCGAGCACCGGGCCCAGGCTCAAATCGATACCCTCGGTGAGGATCACCAGCGTCATGCCGAGGGCTACGATCGTGAGCACAGCGACCTGCAGTAGCACGTTCGTGAGGTTGGCGGGCGTGAAGAAGCCCGGCGTCCAGAGGGTCAGCGCGACGCCCATCGCCGCGAGCAGGTAGAACGCGCCGGGCGCGGTCTTCGCACGCTCGAGCATCGCCGAGCGCTGGATAATCTGTGGATGCGCCGCGCCGTCGCTCATGCGCCACGCTCGGGCGGCTGGCCGCTCACTTGCGTCCCTCCGGCCGCTGTCGCGCACTGCATCGACACGCCGGGCCGCAGCGCGACGTCAAGGTCGCGCACGACCGGGTCGATTTCGAAGGGCGCAACCGCGGCCATGCGCAGTGCGGTGTGCTTCAGTGCGCCGGCACGCGGGCCCAGCCCAGGCTCGCGAGCTGCGCGACGCTGTCGTCGATGTCGCGGTCGGCGTTCGAAGAGATGATCTCGAGAATCGGGCGCTTGTCGTAGCCGATCTCCGCGAGCACGGCAGGAATCGGCGCGAAGTCGACCGTCCCGAGCCCGACCGGGTCGTGGCGATAGACCTTCTGGTTCGTGTCGGAGAGATGCACGATCCTGAGGCGCTGGCGGCACTTGCGCAGCGCCGCGTTGATGTCCTCGCCGATGAAGTGCCCGTTCGCGACGTCGTACACGATGCCGATGCCGTCGTTGCCGTAGCGGTCGAGCGCGCCGAGCAGCGCGTCGATGCCGGGCAGGAACGCGAACGGCATGTTCTCGACGTAGATCGAGGTGCCGACGCGCTCCGCGAGCGGCACGAGTTCGTCGAGCGCCGCGAAGAAGTATCCGGTCAGCCGCGCGGCGGGCGCGGGCATCAGCGGGTTCGCCTTGCCCGGGCCGATCACCACGCCGGGAACGCCAAGATCGCCCGCGAGCTCGACCACGCCGCGCAGGTTCGCGAGCGTATACGCCCGCATCTCCGCCGCCGCGCCGGCCACGTTGAGGTCGATGTTCGGCATGTTGAGCGTCGTGACGTGCAGGCCGTTCGACTCGATGAACTGCCGCAGCTGCCGCCGCGCGGCCGCATCCGTGTCGGCGGGCCACAAGTGGTCTGGATACATCATCAGCTCGAACTCGCTGTAGCCCCGGCCCATGAGCGAGACGAGGCAGTCGCCCACGCGATGGCTCAGCGTGTACGAGTAGGTGTTGACGGCGAACGAAGAGGTGCCACGGCTCATGAGAGGAGGCCCATCGGTGGAATGTGCGGGGGGATCACCGGCGATCGGATGACAGGGAAGGTGCCTGCTAGACCGTGGTCGCCGTGGCGGCCATGGTCCGCCAGTTGCTCGTCGGCTCGAACCCGAGCACCTCGCGCGCGCGGGCGATGTCGAGTATCGATGCGAGCGGGTCGCGGCGGAAGTAGTCGGGATTGCGGATCGGCGGGAGGACGCCGTAGCGCTCGCGCAGCATGTCGAGCGTGGGGCGCGTGTTGAGCCCGTTCGCCGCCGAGATGAAGAACGCCTGGTAGGGCGCCTTCGCGATCTCCAGCGCGCGGCGAAAGCCCTGCGCCACGTCCTCCGGCGAGACGTACGTCCAGATGTGGTAGTTCTGCACGTCGGCGCCGCGCGCCTCGAGCTCCGGATACTCGGGCGGGAACACGATGTGCGTCGGACGGATCGCGAGCACCTCGAGCTTGCCGCGGTTCGCGTAGCTGCGGCACATCGCCTCCGTCGCTTCCTTGCTGAGCGAATAGCACTCGACCGGGCGCAGCGGGTGGTCTTCGTCGATCGGGAGGTACTGCGGACCGTAGCCCGGCGGGTTGTAGTGCAGGCCGAGGGCCGCGTCGCTCGAGGCGACGACCACGCGACGCACGCCCGCGTCCTCCGCCGCCTGCAGCACGTTCCACGTGCCCTGGACGTTGGTGTGGAACGTGACGTCGGCGGGTGCCGTGCGCGGATTGGGAATGGCGGCGAGGTGGACGATGGCGTCCTGGCCTACGAACGCGCGCTTCAAGTCGGCGTAATCGAGGATGCTCGCGTCCACGTGTCGGACGCCTGCCGATGGCGGGGGCCTCACGTCGAGCACGGTAAGCGCGCAGCGCTCGCGGAGGTCGTCGGTCACGTACCGGCCGAGCCGGCCGCTGCCGCCCGTGCATGCGACTTTCTCGAACCGCATTCGCTGCTTCCCCTGCCCGGTCGAAGGAAAGTCAGTGCCGCGGGGGCGCGTGACGCGTGGCCGCGCAACGGCGCGAACAGGGCGCGTACATGGCCCAAGATGCGAAATGTCGTGTTCGCACCGCTCCTCCTAGGGCCCGTCGTTTTCCAATGTAAACGCCGGTCCGATGCTGTGAAGTACCACCGCCCGCATGCACTGTCAACAGGGAGCGGGCACGTTCCGCTACGCCGGCGAGACCACCGGGTCCCAGTACCACCACGTCCGTTCGACGACCCAGTCCTTCACGTCCTCGCGGAACGCGAGGAAATGCGCCGAGCTGCGGTGCGCCTCGAATGCCGCCTCGTCGTCGTAGCACTCGATCAGCAGGAACAGCGTCGGATCGCTGCGCTCCTGGTGCACGTCGAAGCGACTGCAGCCGGGCTCCTTCGTCACGCTCGTGCGCGCATGCCGCTCGATGCGTGCCTTGAACGGCACGATCGCGTCCGGTCGAACGCGCAGGTGGGCGGTGTGGAACACCATGCCGGTCTCCATGGCGCTCAGGGGATCAGGTGGCGCAGGTCGTGCTCGGGTTCGAACCCCAGCAGGTCGCGCGCGGGAGCGAGGTCGTAGAGCGGGGCGTACGGATTGCGCGTGTAGACGGCGGGGCGGCGCACGCTCACGCGGCGCTGCAGGGTCCGCTCCAGCCGCTCGAGCGTCGGTTCCGGCGCCAGCGTGGACGCTGCACTTATGAAGATGCCCTCGAAGCCCGCGCAGCGCTCCACGTCGAGCGCGAGCCGGAACGCGCGCGCCGCGTCCCGCGGATCGACGTAGTGCCAGAGCGGTCCGCCACCGGCGGCGCTCGGCCCGCCGGCCATCGGGCCCTTGTAGCGCGCCGGATCCTGCGCGCGCGCCTTCACTTCGGGAATCATCTCGGGATAGAGGACGAAGACCGGCCGCAGCGCGACCACCTCGAGCTTGCCGCGTTCGACGAACGCGGCGCCGAGCCGCTCGCCCAGCACCTTGCTCAGCGCGTACGGGTCGCTCGCGCGCAGCGGATGCGCAAGATCGACGGGCGCGTAGTCCGGCGGCAGCATCGCGCCGGACAGGACCGTAAAGCCGACGACCGAGTCGCTGCTGCACAGGACGACGCGCCGCACGCCCGCGTCCTCGGCCGCCTGCAGCACGTTCCACGTGCCGGTGACGTTCACCGTCATGACGCGATCGCCCGGCCCGCTCCAGATGTTCGGGAGCGCGGCGATGTGCACGACGGCGTCCTTGCCGGCGCACGCTTCGCGCACAGCGGCGAGGTTCGTGACGTCCCCGAGGGCCTGTGGCGCGTCCTCGGGCGCGCGCTTCTGGTCGAATCCCGACACGCTGCAGCGCCCGGCAAGCTCGCGCAGGACGTGGCGGCCGAGCAGGCCGCCCGAGCCCGTCACAAGCACGTTCGCGAATCGCATGGCCGTCGTCCTCCTCGTTGCCGTCGATACCTGTCGCGCTCGCCTACGGTCTAGTCGTGAACGACCTCCGGATGCGCGCCCATCCAATCGGCGAACGCCTTCACGCCCTGCTCGATCGAGTAGCGCGGCGCGAAACCCGTGTCGTCCAGAAGCCACGTCCCCGCGAGCGGCCCGCGCATCCTCGTGTGATCGGTCCATGGCGCTGTACCGGGCCCGACCTCGATGAGCGCCCCCGGCACCGCGGCTCGCACCGCGGCCGCCACCTCCTCGGTGGAGATATTGCGGCCGCAACTCAAGTGATACGTCGGATGCGAGAGCTTGCCGGCTTCGTACGCAGCGAGCAGGCCCGCGGCGACGTCGGCGACGTACGTGTAGGTGGCGCCGAATTCGCGACCGGACGGCTCGCGGATCGCCTTGCCCGAAAGCGCGAGCTTCAGGAACACGGGGATCGGGCCGCGCGGGTTCTGGCGCACCTTCGGCACGAGCGGCGGGCCGTACACCCACGAAATGCGGACGGTGGCCGCCGACACGTCGAACTGCGAGCGGTACATCGCGGTCACCAGCTCGCCCGCGTACTTGGTCGTGCTGTAGACATTCGTCGCGCTCGGCGTCGCGTCCTCCAGGATCGGCTGCGTGACGTCGGTGACATTTTGAAATACCGAACCGGTGCTCGTGTAGATGAAGCGCCGCCAGTGCCGCGTGCGCGCCGCGTCGAGCAGGCGGCCGACGGCAACGACGTTTGCGTCGATCGTGCCGAGCGGTTCCCCGCGCGCGAACTGCTCGTTCGGCACCGCCGCCGTGTGGATGCACCCGTCGACGCGGTGGCCGTCGAGAAGCGCGGCGAGTTGCGCCGCGTCCGCGAGATCGCAACGGACCCACGTCACCTTGTCGCCGAGCGCGGCCGCATCGTCCTCCCGGAACACGCTGCGATACTGCGCGACCACCGCGTGGCCGTGCGACAGCGCCTCGCGGACCGTCTCGTAACCGACATGCCCCATCGCGCCCGTGATCAGGACCGGCATCGATCGACGTCCTTTCGGTGGCCGGACATTGTCGCGTGCGTTACGACAATGTCGGTTGGCTTTTCAAGATATGAAGGATTCTAAGCACAACCACCTGCCGGGGAGACAAGTTTCAGCGCGGGGCAGGTCGCTTCGCAACCCATTGTTGCCCGGTCCGGCAAAGAGAACGAGCGCGCGTTGCCGCAGAAACTAATCCGGCTTGACTCTCACGTCAGTCGTCGAGCAGCTCGTCGACACTGTATTTCGCGGTCCAGACCCGCTGGATGTAAGGGGATCAGCGCGGACGGAAGGACGTGCGGATTCGCCACAGGCCGCAACAAACGGAATATGCCGTGACCTAATCTATGATCATGAAACGAAAGATTGGCGGAGAGGGCGGGATTCGAACCCGCGTTAGGCTCATCACCTAAACACGCTTTCCAGGCGTGCGACTTAAACCACTCATCCACCTCTCCGGCGGGCCGCGATTTTACCTCAGAGGACCTTCCCGGGATTCATGATCCCGTGCGGGTCGATCGCGCGCTTGACCGCGCGCATCAGCTCCATCTCCACCGCCGACTTGTAGCGCAGGATCTCGCCGCGCTTGTACTGGCCAAGACCGTGCTCGGCGCTGATCGACCCACCGAACTCGGCGACCGTGTCGTGCACGATCCGATTGATGTCGTTTGCGCGCGCGAGGAACGCGGCCGGATCGCCCCCTTCGGGGTGCGCCGCGTTGTAGTGCAGATTGCCGTCGCCGACGTGTCCGAACGTCACCATGCGCACCCCCGGGAACGCGCGCTCGAGCCGCGCGTCGCACGCGTCAATGAAATCGGCGATCCGCGAGATCGGGATCGAGATATCGTGCTTGACGTTGGGACCCTCGAGCGCCTGGGCGTCCGACATGTTCTCGCGCAGTTCCCAGAGCTGCCGCACCTGCGCGCCGCTCGTCGCGATCGCCGCGTCGAGCGCGAGCCCCTGCTCGATCGCCGCGCCGAGCGCGTGTTCGGCGAGCGCGGCCACACCTTCTCCCTGCGTGTCCGACAACTCGAGCAGGACGTACTGCGGCGCTGCGGCCGCCAGCGGCGCCGGCAGCGTCGGATAATGCTTGCGCACGAGGCGGATGCAGAAGTCCGAGATCAGCTCGAATGCGGTCAGGCGGTCGCCGGCGCGCGACTGCATGTGTGTGAGCAGCTTGAGCGCAGCGGGGACGGACCCGAGCGCCACGAAAGCAGTCGTCTGAGCGCGCGGCTTCGGGTACAGCTTGAGCACCGCCGCGGTGATCACGCCGAGCGTGCCCTCCGCACCGATGAAAAGCTGCTTGAGGTCGTAGCCGGTGTTGTCCTTCCGCAGGCCGCGCAGGCCGTCCCACACCTCGCCCGACGGCAGCACCACCTCGAGCCCGAGCGTGAGATCGCGCGTGTTGCCGTAGCGCAGCACCTGCACGCCGCCCGCGTTCGTCGACAGGTTGCCGCCGATCTCGCACGTGCCTTCCGCGGCGAGGCTCAGCGGGAACAGGCGGTCGGCATCGTCCGCGGCCTGCTGGAGCGTCGCGAGCACGCATCCCGCCTCGACCGTGAGCGTGTTGTTGACGATGTCGACGGCGCGGATCCGGTTGAGCCGCGAGAGGTTCAGCACGATCTGCCGTCCGCTCGCGTCGGGCGTCGCGCCCCCGCACAGCCCGGTGTTGCCGCCCTGCGGGACGATCGCGATCCGTGCCTCGGCGCAGATCGTCACGACGGCGGCGACCTCCCCCGTCGTCGCCGGCTTGACGACCGCGAGCGCCTTGCCGAACCAGCGTTTGCGCCAGTCCGTCGCGTGCGGAGCAGTGTCGGCAGGATCGGTGAGAACGTGCGCGGCGCCGACCACGTCGGAAAGCCGCGCACTTAGTTGCTCGGACGTCATGGCGCGATTGTAGCGTTCGGAGACGCCCGGTCAGTACGTGAGCTGCGCGTAGTACGTCTTCTGCGCGGCCGCGCGCGCGTCGGCGAGCGTTCGGATGCCGCGCTCGGCGAGGAGCGGCAGGAGGCGGAGGAAGACCTCCGCGGTGACGAGCGCGTCCCCGAGCGCCGTGTGGCGGCCGACCACGGCCACGCCGAGCCGTGCGGCGATCTCCTCCAAGCTGTGCGAGCGGCTCTCCGGATGCACCACCGCAGAGAGCAGCAGCGTGTCGAGCACCGGCTGGTCGAATCGCACGCCCGTCTGCGCTTCCTTGAGCTGCAGGAAGCGCATGTCGAACGCCGCGTTGTGGCCGACGAGGACGGTCTCCTCCGCGAAGCGCCGGAAGCGCGGCAGCACCTGCTCGATCGGCGGCTGACCCGCGAGGACGTCGGGCGTGATGCCGTGCACGGCGATCGACGCCTCGCTCAGGCCGCGGCGTGGATCGACCAGGCTCTCGAACGTCTCGCCCTGGAGCAGGCGGCCGTTGACGATCCGCACCGCGCCGACGGCGATGATCTCGTCGCCCTGCGCGGGCTCGAGCCCGGTCGTCTCGGTGTCGAACACGGTGTAGGCGAGGTCCGCGAGCGGCCGGTCGTCGAGCGCGTCGGTCGCAGGCGAGTGGCGGAAGAGATCGAAGTCGTAGAACTCCGGGCGGCTCGCGAGACGCGGACGCTCGCGCTCCACGCCGCGCGCCGGCGCGAGGGGCAGCAGGAAGCGGAAGTAGGCGAGCTGCGCCGGCAGGTCGCGCTGATGCCAGGCTTCCCCGCCGTGCCGCTCGATCACCTGCGCAAGCGACAGCGGGCTGTCCTCGCCGCCCAGCGTGAACGGGTCGTTCTGCCAGGCGAACGCGGTCTCGGTCGCCAGCGGCGCGCCGCGCCAGATCAGGTCGAGCTGCGCGTGTCCCGCCGCCGGCACGAGCCGGAAGCGCACCTCGCGCACTTCGAACTCGTCCTTCAGCCGCCGCGCGAGGTACGCGAGGCCCTGCGCCATCGAGTAGCTGTCGACGCGCAGCCAGAGCTCGGGGTCCACCGACTCGAGCTTCACCGGGAGCGACGCGCGCCGCTCGATCCGGCTGCGCGCGAGCGTCAGCAGATCCTCGCCGCGCATTTCCTCGAGCGGCCACCGCACCTTGAGGCGCTCGGACACGTCGGCGGTGATCGCGTGCAGCCGGTCGGACAGTCGCACCGCCTCGTCCCGGATGATGCCGGTGAACCGCGCGCGGCGGGCCGAATCCATTTCCGCGTGCTCGACCAGCGTCTCGATGGCGGCGCGGATGTTGGCAAGCGCGCCGCGGGTACCCTCGACGAGATTCTGGAAGAGCGCGACCTGGCCGGCGGCGACGTCGATCGCCTCGGTGACGTCGGAGATGAGCAGCACGTAACCGCCGAGCGAGGCGTCCCCGGGCCCCGTTCCCCGGACCGGCGCGGCCTGGACGCGCAGCAACCGGCCCGCGGCGGTCGCGGTCACGAAGTGCGCGCCCTGCTGCCGTTCCATGCTCTCGACCGCGTGCAGCACGAGGTTGCGGTCGATGATGCCGAACACCGACCGCCCGAGCCCGAGGAGCGACGCGTCGCCCTCCCCAGCGCCGCCGAGCAGCGCCTGCGCCGCCGCGTTGTAGAGCAGGATCCGGCCATCGCGGTTGCACACCAGCACCGCCTGGTCGAGCTCGGACACGAGCGCGGCGAGGCGCTTGCGCTCCTCTTCCACGCCGGCCTTCGCGTCGCGCACGGCGGCATCCACTTCGGCGCGCGCGCGCGCCCGGTCCGCCGCCAGCTCGTCGACCGCTGCGGCCAGCTCGCCGAGATCGCCATGGTCCGCCGCACCCAGCCGATGCGCCGGGTTCCCGTGCACGATGAGCCGCGTGCTCTCGGCGAGCCGGCGCGCCGGTTCCACCGTGCGCGCAAAAGCCCGCCACGCGAGGACCGCGACCGCCGCCGCGAGCGCGAGTGACAGCAGGACCGCCAGTGCGATGCGCTGCGGGGTGAGAATCGCCGCCGCGGCCGTTCGCTCGCCGGGCTCCAGATCGAGCCACAGGACGAGCACGCCGACCACAAGGACGAGCAGCGCGACCGTTGCCGGCACGGCAACCGCCGCCAGCCGGCGCGCCCGAGGGCTCATGCAGCGCCCAGCATGTCCCGGATCTGCGCCACCAGATCGCGCGTGGAGAAAGGCTTCGTGACGTAGGCGTCGGCGCCCAGCTCGAGCCCCTTGGCCACCTCGACGTCGCGCCCCTTGGCCGACAGCATCACGACCTTCACGCCGCGCGTCGCCGGGTCGCTCTTGAGGCTCTGGCAGACCTCGTAGCCGTTCTTCACCGGCATCATGACGTCGAGCAGCACGAGGTCCGGGCGAAACGACGCGACCAGCTCCAGCGCCTCCTGGCCGTTCGCCGCGAGCTTCACCTCGAAGCCCGCCTGCTCCATCAGGAACTCGAGCGACGCGACGATGTTCGGCTCGTCGTCCGCGATCAGGACGCGCTTGCCCATCTTGCCTCCTCGGCCCGCACCTGCGCGACCGGTATGGTGAACGAGAACGTGCTGCCCGTGCCCGGTGCGCTCTCCACCCAAAGCTCGCCGCCGAACTGCCGGATGATCTTGCGTGCGATCGGCAGCCCGAGCCCGGTGCCCTGCGGCTTCTCGGTGAGCGTGTCGCCCACTTGATGAAACTTCTCGAAGATCGCCGCCTGGTGCTCGGGTGCGATGCCAACGCCGTTGTCCGCGACGTCGACGCGCAACGCCTCGTCGCTTGCCGCGAGCGTCAGGCGAACGCGCCCCTCCTTGGGCGCGCAGAATTTTACTGCGTTGCCGAGCAGGTTCAGCAGGACCTGCATCACCCTGTCGCGATCGGCGATCACCGGCGGCACGCCGTCGGGCAGTGCCAGCTCGAGTCGCACGCCGCGCTCGCGGAAGAGCCCTGTCGTCGCGCTGGCCGCGTCGCGCACCGCCACGCCGAGATCCACCGGCTCCGCGGCCCATTGCACGCGGCCGGACTCGATCTTGGCGAGATCGAGGATCTGGTTGATGAGCCGCGTGAGCCGTTCCGTCTCCTTCAGGATGATCCCGACGAACTGCTGGCGCTTCGCGGCGGGCGTGTCCGGGTTGTCGTTCAGGATCTCGGCGAACGCGCGGATTGAAGTCAGCGGCGTGCGCAGCTCGTGGCTCACCGTCGACACGAAGTCGTCCTTCATCCGGTCGAGCTCCTGCAGCCGCTCATTCGCCGCCCGGAGCTCCGCCGTCGCGGCCTCGAGCGCGCGGCTCTTTTCCTCGAGCTCGCGCGAGTACGCGATCGCCTGGGAGGTCTCGTCGAGGATGTTCATCACCTCGTCCAGGCCGAGCGCCTCCTCGTTGGCGGCGGAGGCCACGACGACCCGCGCCGAGGCCGAGCCGATCGCCCCGGCGAGATGGGTTTCCGCGAACCGGACGAGCGCCGGATCGGCACGGAGCGCTTCCACGCCCATGCCGCGCCGCCGGGCGAACTCCTCGAGCAGTGCGTCGGCGCGCTCGGGGCCGAGGAACCGCGCGAGCAGCGTCCGCAGATCGGCGACCGAAGCGGTGCCGCGCCACGCACCCGGCAGGTCGCTCTCCTGCCTGAACGCGTCGACGAAACGCCGCGCCTGCGCCTGCTCGGCGAGCGTGGGCCGCCGCGCCAGCGACGCGAGCACGTACGCGCCGCAGTTGGCGAGCATGCTCCAGATCATCGCGTGCGTGATCTCGTCCAGCCCGCCGAGGCCGAACAGCGCGAGCGGCCGGAGCAGCTCGACGCCCCAAGGGCCGTGCTCGACGAACGCCTGGGGCAGCCAGCCGGAGCGCGCAAACGAGGGCAGAAGAAGGGTGTACGTCCAGATCGCGAAGCCGGCGGCGAGCCCGGCGATCGCACCCACCCGGGTCCCGTGGCGCCAGTAGAGCGCGCCCAGCATCGCCGGCGCGAACTGCGCCACCGCCGCGAACGAGATCAGGCCGATCGCGACCAGCGCGTACGCCTCGCCGGCGAAGCGGAAGTACGCATAGCCGAGCAGCAGGACCACGACGATCGCGCCGCGGCGGATCGCGAGCAGCATGCGCGAGAGATCCTCGCTCGCGCCGCGCCGCAGCGCGCCCAGGCGCAGCAATAGCGGCATGACGAGGTCGTTGCACACCATCGTCGACAGCGCGACCGTCTCCACGATCACCATGCCGGTCGCCGCCGACAGCCCGCCGATGAACACGAGCACTGCGAGCCACGCCTGGCCTTCGGCAAGCGGCAGCGCCAGAACGAAAGTGTCGGCGTCTACGGTCCCGTCCGGAAAGCGCAGCAGCCCGCCGAAGGCGATCGGCAGCACGAACAGGTTCATGGCCAGCATGTAGAGGGGGAAGGCCCAGCTCGCGGTCGCGATATGGGATTCGTTCACGTTCTCGACCACCGCGACCTGGAACTGGCGCGGGAGACAGAGGATCGCGAAGCCGGAGAGCACGATCAGCCATGCCCAGCTCGCCCACCCGCCCGCGGGGCCTTCGAGCGGCGTCAGTAGCCGCGCGAGGCGGGCATCGTCCGCGGCGCGGCCGAAGAGATCGGCGAAGCCGCCGTACATGCCGTAGGTCACGAACACGCCGATCGCGAGGAACGCCACCAGCTTGACCACCGATTCGAACGCGATCGCCGCCACCAGGCCCTCGTGGCGCTCGGCGGCATCCAGATGACGCGCGCCAAAAAGGATCGCGAACACCGCCAGCAGCAGCGCCACGTAGAACGCGGTGTCGGACAGGATCGGCTGCGGGCCATGGACGCCGCCCGGCGCAAGCGGCATCTCGGCGGCGAGCAGCGCGACGCTGCCCGACACCGCCTTCAGCTGCAGCGCGATGTACGGCACGATCCCGACGACCGCGATGACCGTCACGATCCCGGCGAGCGCCGCGCTCTTGCCGTAGCGCGAGGCGATGAAATCGGCGATCGAGGTGATCCGGTTGGCGCGGCTGATGCGCACGATCTTGCGCAGTACGAGCCAGAACACCACCGCGACCAGCGTCGGGCCGAGGTAGATCGGGAGGAACCCGATGCCGTTCGCGGCGGCGCGCCCGACGCTGCCGTAGAAGGTCCATGAGGTCGCGTAGACCCCGAGCGAGAGCGCGTAGACGTACGGATTGGCGATGAGGCTGCGGCCGGCATCGGCACGCCGGTCGGCGTAGAACGCGATCGCGAACAGGACGCCGAGATAGGCGACCGAAAGCGCCGCGATCAGCGCGGCGTGCGCCACGCTAGTCCCGGGGCGGCACCACCGCCGCGATGAGCCCGATGAGCACCGCCCAGGCCCCGAAGAGGTAGGCATACAACGCCGGCACGCCGAGCACGGTCGTGGGCAGGTTGAACAGGGCGAGGAGCGGATACCCGAACGCAAGCGCGCCCGCGCAGAGGAGCGCGACGAGCCGCGGCGCGACGGGACCTTCGTTCTTCATCTTGCAGGCTCCTCCGGACGCGGGCACACCCCCGGACGGTCGCCCGTCAGGGGGTGCGCGGAGCCGCCCCGCTCAGTGCGCGGACGCGACCGCCCGGCCGATGCCGGTGTGCGAGCGGACGTACAGCTCGTCCCACATCTCCTCGGCACGCCGGTCACGATACAGCAGCGACCCGATCAGCACCGCCAGGAAGCCGAGCGGGATCGAGATCAGCCCGGGGTTGCGCAGGGGAAAGAGCGGCTCGCTCAGGCCCACCAGCGAAGTGGTCGAGTCGCCGAGCGCCTTGATCGCGCCCTGCGCACCGGTCTTCGCCTTCTCGGCCGCCGCGATGCTCTGCTGCGCCTTCTGGATCGCCGCCGGGTCGGTCAGTCCGGGCAGCTCGCTGTTCAGCTTCGCGACGCGCTCGTCCAGGGCCTTGATGGTCTTCTCCTGCGCGGCCTTCACCTGCAGGGGATACGTCATGTTGGGCGAGACCAGCACGAGGCCGATCGCCGAGAGCGTGCCGACCACGAGGCCGGCGACCACACCGCCTGTGTTGCAGCGCTTCCAATACAGCGTGAGCAGCACCACCGGCAGGTTGGCCGACGCGGCGACCGCAAAAGCCAGCGCGACGAGGTGTGCCACGTTCTGACCCTTGGCGAGGATCCCGATCAGGATCGCGACGACGCCCACGATCAGCGAGCAGATGCGTGCGGCCTTCAGCTCCTCTTCCGAGGTCGCATGATCGCCCTTGATGACGCCGACCCAGATGTCGTGCGACATCGCCGACGCGGCCGCGAGCACGAGGCCCGCGACGACCGCCACGATGGTGGCGAACGCGACCGCCGCGACGAACGCGAGCATCAGGTTGCCGAGGATCGAGTCCTTCCCGCCGCCGAGGTACTGCGCGAGCAGCGGCGCGGCCATGTTCCCGCCGCGGTCGATCTCGGTGATCGCCGGCGCACCGACCTTCATCGCCGCGCCCAGGCCGAGGAAGAGGGTCAGCACGTAGAAGCCGCCGATGATCGCCATCGCCCAGATCACGCTCTTGCGCGCCTGCT
Source organism: uncultured beta proteobacterium (assembly GCA_963716855.1). Lineage (GTDB taxonomy): Bacteria > Pseudomonadota > Gammaproteobacteria > Burkholderiales > SG8-39 > JAGVSZ01. The sequence continues at coordinate 118,269 of CAVQUV010000004.1, forward strand.
GGGCAGTCGGGACGGTGAAGAACCGCATCAGGATGTGCGGCAGCCCCGCCGTGCCGAGCACGAGCGCCATGCCGAGGGAGATCTGGTCGATCGGGCTCTTGAACAGCAGGCCCGGCTCGAGGAAGCGCTGCCCCAGCTCGGCCGCGCTCAGGTTGCGCGACGCATCACCGAGCAGCCGCGCCACCTGCGCCTGGATGCCGGGGTCGGCCGTCGCGGCCTGCAGGAACGCCGGCAGACTGAAGCCGTACTGACCCCACACGAGCGCCACCATCACGAGCGACGCCACCACCAGCAGAATCGCCTTGATGATCTGCACCCACGTCGTCGCGACCATGCCGCCGAACAGGACGTACCCGAGCATCAGCACACCGACCACGGCCACCGAGATCTCGTAGTCGATGCCGATGAGCGTCTTGACGAGCACGCCGCCGCCGACCATCTGTGCCGTGAGGTAGAACGTCGACACGGTGATGGTCGAGATCGCCATGAACGTCTTGACGGTCTTCGGGTTGTTGCGGAAGGCGAGGATGTCGCCCATCGTGTACTTGCCGATGTTCCGGCACGGCTCGGCGATCACCAGCAGGACCGTGATGTAGGCGACGAGCCATCCGACCGAATACATGAAGCCGTCGTAGCCGTACAGGCTGATCAGGCCCGCGATGCCGAGGAACGAGGCCGCCGACAGGTAATCGCCGGCGATCGCCCAGCCGTTCTGCAGGCCGGAGACGCCGCCGCCGGCGGTGTAGAAGTCGGCCGCGGTCTTGGTGCGCTTCGCGGCGAGGTAGGTGACGAACATCGTCACGGCGATGATCGATCCGAAGACCGAAAAGGTCAGGAAGGTGTACTCCTTCGCGACCGCCTGGGCGAGCGCCGGGCCCGCGGCGAGCGCGAGCAGCGCGGCAACGGGAAGGACGAGTTTCTTGGCGTTCATGGTCGCCTCCTCAGCGGGCCTTGAGACCGAGCGCATTCGCGTCGCGCGCGATCGCTTCGGCCATGGCGTCGAACTGGCTTGCCCGGCGGGCGTAGAACCACGCGATACCCCAGGCGACGAGGAACTGCGACAGCGCGAACAGGAGCCCCACGTTGATCACGCCCCACACTTTCACGCGGTACAGGTCGGTGAAGTACGCGGCGCCGATCGGCAGCAGGAAGTAATAAACCACCGAGAACGTCATCAGGCTCCACAGGAAGCGCGACTTGCGCGCGTGCAGCTCCTGGAAGCGCGGATCCGCGTCGATCGCGGCCCAGTTCATGGAAGTGCTAGCCATTGTTCTCCTCCGTTTTGTGACGCCATCGCGCGGAACCCTGCGCACGCTCGAATTCTAGGCGCGCCCGCTTACGCGCCTCTGACCTGTGCTTGACGCGGGCCTTACGAAGCTGACCGCGAGCTTACGGGCACCGGGCGCCCCGAGCCTGATCTGCGTCAATGCCGCGCTCGAAGAGGTCAGGCGCCGAACCCGGCACCATGCACTGCAAAATCGCGGGCGAGGCGCCCCTGCAGTCTCCGTGCCTGGCGCAACGCCTCTTTCAGGATACGCCGCTCGAGCTCGTTTAGCGTGTCCGGGTCAAGATGATTGTGAAGGGGCTCCCCGCGCACGCGCTGGGCCTCGTTCAGCCGCAGCCGCAGGAGCTGGAGGAAGCGGAATGCCTCCCGCCATGCCTCGGCCTCGGCCGCCGCGATCCGCCGCACCCGCGCCGCCTCGGCGAGGCGCTCCAGGGTGTTCGAGGCGGTCACGCCGGATCCGAGTGCCAGTATGCGGGCCGACTCGACGAACGGCTGCACGCCGTTCACCTTGAGGTCGAGCGTCCCGGGATGCTCGCCGCCGGTCGCGAGGATGAACTCGCGCACGAACCCGAGCGGGGGCTGATTGCCGAGCGCGTTCTGCGCCATTAGAAACAGGAACCGGCCCGCGTCGGTGGCGCGCGCGGCGAGCCATTCGCGCAGCGCGCTCGCCAGCGCGCGCTCGCCGTGGATCGCGCGAAGGTCGAAGAAGATCGCCGCGTTCAGGAGGGCTTGCGGCTCCGGCGTGTCCAGCCATTCCGCGAAACGCTCGCGCCATTCGGTCGCCGAGAGGCACCACTTCGGGTTCCCCGCCATGACCTCGCCCCGGCAGAGCGGGAACCCGCACGCGTCGAGCGCCCGATTGACGGCGGCGGCCGCGGGCACGAGGGCGGCCCGCCGCGCCTCGGGGTCGGCACCGTCCGCGAAGATGATCGCGTTGTCCTGGTCGGTCGCGAGCGTCTGCTCGCCGCGCCCCTCGCTCCCGAGCGCGATCCAGCACGCGCTGGCCGCGGCCAGCTCGGCGCCCGCGCCGGTGAGCTCCACGAGCCGGACGGTCACCAGGTCGTTCAGCGCCGTCACGAGCCCCGTGATCGCGTCCGAGCCGATGCCCTCGTCGAGGAGCCGTCCGGGCAGCGCGCGGATCCGCGCCGCGGCGGCGATCGTCGCGTCGACGTCCCGGGCCGCACGGATCGCCGCGCGAACCTCGTCGATCCCGCCGCGCCAGAGCGAGAAAAGGCGCGACTCCGAAACCACCCCGACGAGCCGGCCGTCCTCCACGAGCGGCACGTGCCGGATGTTCTCGCGCGCCATCAGCAGCGCCGCCTCGAATGCCGGCGCCTGCGGCGGGAGCGTCCAGATCTGGCGCGACATGGCCTCGCCGACCGGCGTGCCGAGGTCGGTCGCGGGCAACGCCACGCGTTCCAGCACGTCGTGCAGCGTGAAAACGCCGAGCGGCCGGCGGTCGGCATCGACGACGATCATCGACCCGATGCGCGTGCGGTGCATCGTCTCGAGCACCGCGCGCAGGGGCGTGTCCGGCGTGCAGCTCACCGGGTCGCGCGTCGCAATCGCCAGGAGAGGACGATCGAGCCACCGATCGGCGCCGGCGCCGGACTGGAGCACCCATAGGACGTCCTGCGGCTCGCCTGCCGGGTCGGGGGGTGGCGCGTCGGAGCGATCGTCGTCGGTCATTCGGGGCGCGTGCCTTCTCGCGCGCGACTCTACCGCAGCCAGCGCGTCGCCTCGGGGTCCCACAGAAGTTCCGCGACGCGCCGGGGTTTCACCTCGGCGTGCGCGAGGACCGCAAGCAGTAGCTGCGCGGTCGCCAGGGCGTCGGCCACGGCATCATGCCGACTGAACACTTCGATCCCGAAGCGATCGAGCCACGCGTCCAGTCCCTTGTGACGATTGCCCTCGGTGCGAATCAGCTCCGGCGCCAAATAGGCGAGGTCGATCCACCGCGGCTTGAACGCCTCGCCGAGATGCTCCAGCGTCGCCTTGCCGATCATGCTCGCGTCGAATGCCGCGTGATAGCCGACCAGCGGCGCGCCGGCTGTGAACTCGAGGAAGGCGAGGAGCGCCTCGACCGGGTCCTCGCCGTCGCGTTGCTGGGTGCCGCCGATGCCGTGCACGAGGATGTTGTCGCGGCTCGACGCTGCCGGCTGGCGCAGCACCTTGTAGAAGGCGCGGCCGAGATCGATCCGTCCCGCCTCGACCGTCACCGCCCCGATCGCGATCAGTCGATCCGTCCGCATGTCGAGGCCCGTCGACTCGACGTCCGCCACGACGAACCGCGCGTCGGCGGGGGCTTCGTCCGGCGGCGTGGCGGGCAGCGCGCGCCACCGGTCGAGACGCGCGCGCGCCTCTGGCGGGAGCGGCACCGCCCGACTGAGCAGCTTCGTCAGCCAGCTCATGAGTCGTTCGCCCTAGCGCAACTGGTAGTCGAGCGCGAGCCGCTTCTGCAGCTTGCGTCCCTGGCGGAACGCCTCCTTCAGGATGCGCTGGTCGAGCTCGTTCAGCGTCCGCGGGTCGATCCGGTTGCTCCCTGCGCCGCCGGTGGCGTCGAGATGCTGGCGCCGCAGCCGCAGGAGCAACAGGAAGTAGAACGCGTCCACCATCGCTTCGATCTCCTCGGACGGCACTCGCAGCACGCGGCTCGCGTGGCGCAGCCGCTCGGCGGTGTTCTGCGCGTCGGCGCCGCTGGCGAGCGCGTAGATGCGCGCGGCGTCGGTGAACACGCGGGAGCCCTGGGCCTTGAGATCGATCGTGCCGCGCAGCGCGCCCTCCCCGCCGGTCTGGAAGTCGCCGAAGAAACCGAGCGGCGGCTCCGACTGCAGCGCATTCTGCGCCATCATCCGCAGGAAGCGCTGATCGTCCTGCGTCATGCCGTTCAGCCACGCGCGCAGGTCGCGCGCCAGCTTGGCTTCGCCCCAGAGCGGGCGGAAGTCGAAGAAGATGTTCGCGTTGAGCAGCGCGTCCGGATCGGGGTTGCGGATCCAGTCGCCGAATCGCAGGCGCCACTCGGCGGCGGAGAGGCACCACTTCGGATTGCTCGCCATGATCTCGCCCTTGCAGAGCGGGAACCCGCAGGCATCGAGCGCGACGTTCACGGCCTGCGCGAACGGCAGCAGCCGGGCACGCAGCGGTGCGGCCTCGCCCTCCGCGTCGAAGACGATCGCGTTGTCCTGATCGGTGCTCAAGGTCTGCTCGTGGCGACCCTCGCTGCCGAGGGCGAGCCAGCAGAAGGGGATCCCGGAGACGTCGTGTCGTGCGGCCTCGAGCACCAGGATGCGCTCGGTGAGCCGATCGTTGAGCGTGGCGACGAGCCCGGTGAGCGCATCCGCGCTGACGCCCTGCGCGAGCAGCGTCTTCGCCAGACCGCGAATCTCCGCGGCGGCGCGGCGGAGCGCCGCGAGGTCGCCGGCGAGATCGACGACGGTCGCGACTTCACGCATCGACATGCGCTGCAGCGCGAACAGGCTGCGCTCCGAGATGACGCCGACGAGCCTGCCCGCCTCGCACACCAGCAGGTGGCGGATCCTGTGCTGCGCCATGATTCGCGCGGCGTCGTACAGGGTCGCCGTCGGGGGCAGGTGGATCGGGTGCGGCGTCATGAATTCGCGCAACGGCCGCGTCACGTCGAGCGCGCCGTTGCCCGCGTGCCGCACGAGATCCCGTTCGGTGAAGATGCCCTCCGGCGTCCCGTCCGCGGCGACGGCCACGACCGAGCCGATGCGCTGCTTGAGCATCTCGCCCAGCGCCGACTGCAGCGGTGCGTCGACCGGACAGGTCACCGGATCGCGCTTGATCGCCGTCGACAGCGGCCGCATGAGCGGACGGTCGGAGATCGTCTCGGCGCCGTAGGAGCTGCGCAGCGCGCTGTGTGCCTGCTGCAGCAGGCTGTCCATGTGGCGGGTGGCGTAGTGCCGGAAGCCGGGGCTCGCGCGCATCAGCTCCTCGACCACGTCGCGCTCGATCTCGTAGCAGAAGACGTCCTCGACCGCCTGGTACACCCCGGTCGTCGCGCGCGCGCCGAGCAGGGCGTTGAGCGGGAACATCTCCCCGGCGGAGTACTCGTACTCGACGTCGTCGTCGGTCGCCGCGGCCGGTCGGGAGTGGACCGCGCCCCGCTGGATCAGAAAGAGCTTCGCCACGACCCCTTGCGACGGGTCGGCGACGAGCGCGCCCTTTTCGTAGTACGCGAGCTTCAGGTTGCCCGCGACGAGGCGCAATGCGCTCTCGTCCATCTCGTTGAACGGCGCATACCGGCGCAGGAACTCGAGCGTCGCGCGCTCGAGCTGCGGTGGGGCGGGGGCTGTTGCCACGGGAAGGGGACAGCGCGCGGCGCGAGTCCGGGCTCGCGCCGCGGGTCAAGCGAGTTATAGCTTCTGCTTCAACTGCTCCAGGATCGCCGGGTTCTCGAGCGTCGAGACGTCCTGAGTGATCTCCTCGCCTTTCGCGATCGAGCGCAGCAGGCGGCGCATGATCTTGCCCGAACGCGTCTTGGGCAGGTTGTCGCCGAAGCGGATCTCCTTCGGCTTCGCGATCGGGCCGATCTCCTTCGCCACCCAGTTGCGCAGGTCGGTGGCGATCCGCTGCGCGTCCGCTCCCGTCGGCCGCGCCTGCTTGAGCACGACGAAGGCGCTGACCGCCTCGCCGGTCATCTCGTCCGGGCGGCCGACCACCGCCGCCTCCGCCACGAGCGGGTTGGCGACCAGCGCGGACTCGATCTCCATCGTACCGAGGCGATGGCCGGAGACGTTGAGCACGTCGTCGATGCGACCCATGATCCAGAAGTAGCCGTCGAGGTCGCGGTTCGCGCCGTCCCCCGCCAGGTAGTACTTGCCCTTGAAGTCCTCGGGGTAGTAGCTCTTCTTGAAGCGGTCCGGATCGCCCCAGATCGTGCGGATCATCGCCGGCCACGGGCGCTTGATGACGAGGATCCCGCCCTTGCCCTTCTCCACGTCCTGGCCGGTCTCGTCCACGATCGCGGCCATGATGCCCGGCAGCGCCATCGTGCAGGATCCGGGCTTCGTTGGCGTGACCCCGGGCAGCGGCGTGATCATGTGGCCGCCGGTCTCGGTCTGCCACCACGTGTCGACGATCGGGCAGCGCTCGCCGCCGACGGTCCGGTGGTACCACATCCACGCCTCCGGGTTGATCGGCTCGCCGACCGTGCCGAGGATGCGCAGGGACGAAAGGTCGTACTTCTTCGGCAGGTCCGCGCCCGCCTTGATGAGCGACCGGATCGCCGTCGGCGCGGTGTAGAACACCGACACCTTGTGGTCCTGGATCATCTTCCAGAAGCGGCCGGCATCGGGATAGGTCGGCACGCCCTCGAACATGATCTCGGTCGCGCCGCAGGCAAGCGGACCGTAGGTGATGTAGGTGTGCCCCGTGACCCAGCCCACGTCCGCGGTGCACCAGAAGACGTCGGTCGACTTGTGATCGAACGTCCACTTCATGGTGAGGATCGCGTGCAGGATGTACCCGCCGGTCGAGTGCTGCACGCCCTTCGGCTTGCCCGTCGACCCGGAGGTATAGAGGATGAAGAGCGGATGCTCCGCGTTGACCCAGGTCGGCTCGCAGGTGTCGGGCTGCCCCTCGATCACGTCGTGCCACCACTTGTCGCGCGGCGCCTGCATCGACACCGCCGATCCGGTGCGCTTGTAGACGATCACGTTGCGCACCTTCTCGCACCCGCCCATCGCGAACGCCTCGTCCACCGCGGGCTTCAGCGGGATCTCGCGGCCGCCGCGGAACTGGCCGTCGGCGGTGATGACCTCCGTGGCGCCGGCGTCGATGATGCGCTCCTGCAGGCTCTTCGCCGAAAATCCGCCGAACACGACCGAGTGCGTCGCGCCGATGCGCGCGCAGGCCTGCATGGCGACGACGACCTCGATCGACATCGGCATGTAGACGAGCACCCGGTCGCCCTTCTTGATGCCGTGCGCCTTCAATGCGTTCGCCAGCTGGCACACCCGGTGGTAGAGCTGCTTGTAGGTGACCCGCGTGACCTTGCCGTCGTCGGCCTCGAAGATGATCGCGACCTTGTCGGGCTGCGTCTTGAGGTGCCGGTCGAGGCAGTTGTAGGAGGCGTTCAGCTCGCCGTCGTGGAACCACTTGAAGAACGGCGCGTTGGACTCGTCGAGCACCTTCGTGAACGGCTTGTGCCAGAGCAGGTGCTCGCGCGCCATGCGCCCCCAGAAGCCCTCGAAGTCCCGCTCCGCCTCGTCGCAGAGCGCCTGGTAGGCCGCCATGCCGGAGACGTTGGCGTTCTTGACGAGGTCCGCAGGGGGCGGGAACACCCGGGTTTCCTGCAGGACCGACTCGATGGTGGCGGACATGGCGAGGACTCCTCCTTCGAACGGGTTGGGACGCTGTGCCTTCGGGGTTCCGGCGTCGCTTTTGGCGTAGGTAGCGGCGTGCGCGGGATTCTGGCCGGCGAGTCTTACGTGCGCCTTACGCACCGAATGGAACCATCGGTCTGCCACGCTTGTAAAGCGCCGCGCGCAAAGAGCGATCACATCGGGGCGCCGCACGGTGCCCGGCGCGCCATGACGCGGCGCGACACGCCGGGCCCTGGGCGCCGCGCCGGGCGCCCCAACGAAAAACGCCGCACCCGGGGGTGCGGCGTTGCGGCTGCGACGGGGTCGGTTACGCGACCTTCTTCTGCGCCGTCTTGTCGTCGAAGAACTGCTCGTCCTCGGTCGACCCGTGCAGCGCGGTGGTCGAGGACTTGCCCGCCTGGACGACCTGGGTGACGTCGTCGAAGTAGCTCGTGCCCACCTCGCGCTGGTGCTTGACCGCGGTGAAGCCCTCGCTCTGCCGCGGCGAACTCCTTCTGCTGCAGCTCGACGAAGGCGGTCATGTTGTTGCGCGCGTAGCCGTACGCGAGCTCGAACATCGAGTAGTTGAGCGAGTGGAAGCCCGCCAGGGTGATGAACTGGAACTTGTAGCCCATCGCGCCCAGCTCGCGCTGGAACTTCGCGATCGTCGCGTCGTCGAGGTTGCGCTTCCAGTTGAACGACGGCGAGCAGTTGTACGCCAGCATCTTGCCCGGGTGCTTCTTCTGGACGCCCTCGGCGAAGCGGCGCGCGAAGTCGAGGTCGGGCGTGCCGGTCTCGCACCACACGAGGTCCGCGTACTCGGCGTAGGCGATGCCGCGCGACAGCGCCTGGTCGAAGCCCTTGCGGGTGCGGAAGAAGCCCTCCGCGGTGCGCTCGCCGGTGAGGAACGGCTTGTCGTTCTCGTCGACGTCGGAGGTCACCAGGTCGGCCGCCTCGGCGTCGGTGCGCGCGAGCAGGATCGTCGGCACGCCCAGCACGTCCGCGGCGAGCCGCGCAGCGGCGAGCTTCTGCACGGCCTCCTGCGTCGGCACGAGCACCTTGCCGCCCATGTGGCCGCACTTCTTCACCGAGGCGAGCTGGTCTTCGAAGTGCACGCCGGCGGCGCCGGCCTCGATCATCGCCTTCATCAGCTCGAAGGCGTTCAGCACGCCGCCGAACCCGGCCTCGGCATCCGCGACGATGGGCGCGAAGAAGTCGATGTCGCCCTTGCCTTCCATGTGCTGGATCTGGTCGGCGCGCTGCAGGGCGTTGTTGATGCGTTTCACCACGTTCGGGACGCTGGTGACCGCGTACAGCGACTGATCGGGATACATCGACAGACTGTCGTTCGCGTCGGCCGCGACCTGCCAGCCGGAGAGATAGATCGCCGGGACGCCGGCCTTGACCTGCTGCATCGCCTGGTTGCCGGTCGTCGCGCCGAGCGAGTTCACGAACGGCCGCTCGTCCATCAGCTGCCAGAGCTTCTCGGCGCCGCGCCGGGCGAGCGTGTGCTCGATGTGGAGGCTGCCGCGGAGACGGTACACGTCGGCGGCCGTGTACCCGCGCTTCACGCCCTTCCAGCGCGGGTTCTGGGCCCAGTCCTGCTCGATCTTGCGGATTTCCTGTGCTTGGTCGCTCATCGCTTCACTTCCCCAAATAGGCAATTGGCCTCGAGGCGGCGCACGCGCCAACCCCTCCTCGGCTCAAGCCGGCGCGCGTTCCTCCGGTGCGCGACGCGCGCGGGCGTAGCCCGACGGGACCGGGGCGGACAGCCCCGGCCTCGTCGTTTCACGGGGGTGGCCGGAGATCCTGTCCGGCGCAACCAAGCGGGCGTCTCCGCATGGGTAATGCGGCGCCTTCCCTGCCGCGGCCCACCGGTTGATGCGCCGCGATCGTGAGCGTCGTGGTGTCACCCACGACGCGTAGCGATTCTTGCACACAGACCTGCTGCACCGCAACAGGTCCCGGCATCCGAAACTAGAGCGACCAACCTAAGCGAAATCAACCGATTAGTCGCGGGATGCGGTGTGACGTTTCGGATAGTGAGGCAGCGCGCTGCTGCATTGCTCTAAGTCGATGACGCGGCGCGGGAACGGGTTCGACCGGACAGCGCCGCAAGATCACGATGCTAGAATCGCGCGCTTTCGCGCCGCCTCGCACCCACCGCCGATGACGCCGACGACCGCAGCACCCGTACGACTCCGCCCCGTCCCCGCGTTGATCTTCGCGGCCCGCTGGCTGCAGCTGCCGCTCTACCTCGGGCTGATCCTCGCGATGGGGATCTACGTCGTGCAGTTCTGGAAGGAGATGATGCACCTCCTGCAGATCGTCGCGGCCAAGGACATCAGCGAAACCGAGATCATGCTGGGCGTGCTCGGGCTGATCGACGTGGTGATGATCGCGAACCTGCTCATCATGGTGATCATCGGCGGCTACGAGACGTTCGTGTCGCGGATGTACATCGAAGGCCACCCGGATCAGCCGGAGTGGCTGTCGCACGTGAACGCCTCGGTGCTGAAGGTCAAGCTCGCGACCGCGATCATCGGCATCTCGTCGATTCACCTGCTCAAGACCTTCATCAACGCCGGGCAGATCGAGGAGAAGCAGATGATGTGGCAGGTCATCATCCACCTCGCGTTCCTCGTCTCGGCGCTCGCGATCGCCGGCGCCGACCGGGTGCTCGGCGTGCGCTACCACGAAGAGCCGCGCGACTAGCGCGTCAGTCCCATGCTCCGGCAGCCGCTCGCGCGCGCAACCTTCGGCGCGGCCGCGTGCGCACTCGCGCTGGCGGCCGGCGCGCAGACGATCCGCACCGAGGAGCACACGCTGCGCGCGGTCACGGTCGTCGCCGGCCTCGCTCACCCGTGGAGCGTCGCGTTCCTGCCCGATGGCCGGATGCTCGTCACCGAGCGCCCCGGTCGTCTGCGCCTCGTCGGAAGCGACGGGAAACTCGCCCCGCGTCCGATCGACGGCCTCCCGGCGAACCTCGCCGAGCACGGCCAGGGCGGTCTGCTCGACGTCGCGCTGCATCCCCGCTTCGCCGAGAACGGTTGGGTGTACCTGTCGTACGCCGCGCGCGACGGATCCGGGGTGGGTACCGAAGTCGCGCGCGGGAAGCTTGCAGGGGACCGCCTGACGGAGGTGCAGACGCTCTTCCGCATGCAGCCGAAATCCGGCGGCGGGCGCCACTTCGGGTCCCGCCTGGTGTTCGACCGCGACGGCTATCTCTTCATCACGCTCGGCGACCGCGGCGAGCAGGACCGCGCGCAGCGTCTCGACGACCACGCCGGCAAGATCGTGCGGCTGCACGACGATGGCCGCGTCCCCGCGGACAACCCGTTCGTGCAGCGCGCAGGCGCAAAGCCGGAGATCTGGTCCCTCGGCAACCGCAACGTGCAGGGCGCCGCGCTGCAACCGCGCACCGGCGCGCTGTGGGCGCACGAGCACGGACCGCAGGGCGGCGACGAGGTCAACCTGATCCGGGCCGGGGTCAACTATGGCTGGCCGGTCATCACCTATGGCGCGAACTACGGCACCGGCACGAAGATCGGCGAGGGCACCGCGAAGCCGGGCATGGCCCAGCCGATCCTCTACTGGGTCCCGTCGATTGCGCCATCGGGCATGGCGTTCTACGACGGCGAGCGCTTTCCGCGCTGGAAGGGCGATCTTTTCGTCGGCGCGCTGCGCGACGAGATGCTGGTGCGCCTGAAGCTCGACGGCGAGAAGGTGATCAAGGAGGAGCGGATGCTGAAGGGCACGTTTGGCCGCATCCGCGACGTGCGCGCCGGCCCCGACGGGCTGCTCTATCTGCTGACGGACGAGTCGGACGGCAAGCTGATCCGGCTCGAGCCCGCCGGCTAGTCAGTTAACCCGCTTCCCGTCCTCGAAGCGCTCCGCCGGCTTCTCGCCCTCGAACAGCCGCGCCGGATAGAAGGCCCGGAAGTCCGCGGCGACTTTCTCGAACGGGAAGTCGGACCAGCAGCCGTGGTCCTTGACGTACTCCATGTGGCGCCGGTCGCGCGCGTCGTACTCCTGGAAGACCGCATCGCCACGGCCGTCGAACTCGGTGGGGCGCACATGGAAGCGCTCGCACAATTCAATGTTGAACGCGGGCGCGGCCTTCACCCACCGGCCCTCGAGACAGAGCACCGCGTACCCGTGATGCATGAAGTAGGTGCTGCCCATCCAGGCTTTCAGCTTGTCGGTCGTCAGGTGATTGACCACGTCGGACAGCCCGATGGCCGCCGGGATCCCGACCGCGCGTGCGCTCGCGGCGAGCAGGATCGCCTTCGGGATGCAGTAGGCGGCGCGCGCCGCGAACACGTGGCTGGCGACGTAGTCGTCGGGTTCCAGCGTCATCGAAAACGGGTCGTAGCGCCAGCGGTCGCGCACCGCGTAGAAGAGCTTTACCGCTTTCGCGATCGCGTCAGTCTCGTTCGCGACGGCATCGCGCGCGAACGCCCGCAGCACCGGCGCCTCGTGGTCGAGGAAGCGCGTCGCCGCGAGATACTCGGGTCCGGCTATCGGGCGCTCTGTCGGGGGCGTGTGGATCATCTCGTGTGCTTCCGCTACCGCAGGCCGTCCAGGCCCTTGGCCTCGGCGGCCCTGAGTCCGCCCAAGCGTGCGTTCATCCGCCCGCGCGTCGCCATGACGCAGATCACGACAATCTCGCCCGGGAACGGCGCGTCGGGTACGGTCACTTCCATGGTGTCATAGTTGTCCCGGACGTAGAGCGCGTCCTTGTGCGCGATCGGAATGTCGATCGTCGCGCCGAGGTGGCCGCGCTTCACGTTCGAGGGCACCCACGCCTTGCCGCCCACCAGCGCACGGAACGCGTCGCCGAACGCATTGGTGATGAGCGCGACGCCGTGCTCGGGCGCACCGTCCACGCCCACGATGCAGCCCTTGCCGAAGCTCTGCGGCTTCGCCCCGCCGAGCGCCACGACCGCGCGGCCGCCGATCAGCTCGGCGAGCGCCGTGCCCCAGGCCATCATCTCCGCGAGGTCCTCGCCGTACGCGCGCGCGAACGGGTTGCCGATCACCGCCGCGGCGGCGACCTTGCGGACCGGCGGGCCCGACGCGCGGCCCTGCTCGAGGAGGATCTCCTCGACCGCGACGAAGACCTTGCGCAGCGCGAACGGGTAGCTCATCGCGGCGGGCTTACCGCTTCCGGCCGAGCAGCGTGCCGCGGCAGCCCTTCACGCCGCACAGGCACGGCCAGCGCTTCTTCTCGCTCGGCGTATGGGGGTCTTCGAGAGTGATGTTGTAGTCGTAGCCGAGCTCCTCGCCCGGCCGGATCGTGCGGATCGCCTCGATGTAGATCCGCCCTTCCTCGTCGACGGCCTCGCAGTTCGGCTTGCAGGAATGGTTGATCCACCGCGCGGCGTTGCCACGCTGCGCGGCGTCGATGACCATGTCGTTGTCGATCTCGAACAGGAAGGTGTGCGTCGGCCCGCCGCCCTCGTCGGGATACAACTCGGTGGCGAGCTCGTAGGTGATGCGCCGGCCCCGATACTCCAGAATGCGCGTGCCCTTCGGGATCGCGCGCGCCGCGAAGACGCCGCGCCCGTGGATCTTCGATTGCCTGACGACGTACGGCGACCCGCGGCCGTTCGCTTTCCGGATGGAGTGGCCGTTGAGCTTCCCGCCCCGGCCGTTCGCCTTCGCCTGCTGCTTCCGCGCCATTGCCTTGCGTCCCGCGTGAATCGAGGCGCGGATTTTACGCGAACGCGCTCGAGCGGCGCAGGATCGAGGCGGCTACTCGCCGATGTACTGGGGGAACCCGGCGTCCTCGAGCCGGCGCTTCTGCGCCTCGTCCTCCTCGATCCACTTGAGGGCCTGGCCGGACGCGGACGCGGCGGCGCAGGCGACGAGCCCGCCGGCGGCGACCGCAAGGAGCAGCACGCTTGCGAGCCGTGCGGCCCGCGGGCGAGCCAGGCGGCGCTTCAGAACCAGTTGTACTGCGGGAAGCCAGCGTCGTTGAGACGCTTCTTCTCCTGCTCGTTCCACAGCACCCAGTCGAGACCCTCCTTGTAACGCGGGTCCGAGGCGCAGCCCGCGAGACCGGCGGCGAGGAGGGCCAGAATTACGAGTTTCTTGAGGGAGTGCATCGGTTCGGTTCTCCAGGGGCACCGGCGCGAGGCCGATCAGTCGTGGTTGTATTGCGGGAAGCCGGCGGCCTGGAGCCGGTGCCTCTCGGCCTCCTGCCATTGCACCCACGCAATGCCCTCCTTATAGCGCGGGTCCGAGGCGCAGCCGCTGAGCAGGCTGAGGACGACGATTGCCAGGACAGTCTTGAGGGTCGTGGACGAGAACGGGCGGGGTTTCATCTCGGGGCTCCTATTCGGGGCGGTGCGCGACACGACACCCAGTGAACAAAGGTGCCGCACGGGCTATTCCATACGCGATCGGCCCGTCCCCGGATGCACCGCGCCGCGCGTCGTGAGGCGCAGGGGCCTCAGCGTTCGCCCCCGCCCGTGTACTGGGGAAACCCCTCCGCCTCCAGGCGTCTTTTCTGCTCCTCGTTCGACTGGACCCACTCGAGCCCCTGCCTGTAGCGGGGATCGCTGGTGCAGCCCGCCGCCAGCGCGAGCCCCAGCACCAGGCAGGCGAGGCCTGGAGCGCTCATGCCCTACTCCTTCAGGACCGCGTCGATGCCGGCTTGGGCGATCTGCTCGTCTTCGTGGGACTGCACGCCGGAAACGCCGACCGCCCCCACGCACTCGCCTTCGACCTTGATCGGAACGCCGCCCTGCACCGGCAGCACCGGCATCTTGAGCATGCCAAGCCGCCCGTCCTTCACGCGCTGCTCCCAGGCACCGCTCGGGCGGCGGGACACCGCAGCGGTGCGGGCCTTCTCGACGGCTATCTGCGCGTTGGCGGGCGTCGCGCCGTCCATCCGCTCGAAGCCGAGCAGGTGGCCGCCGTCGTCCACGATGGCGATCGCGACGATCCAGTTGTGCCGGATCGCCTCCGCCTCGGCGGCCGCGGCGATCTTCTTCACGTCGGCGAGCGTCAGGGCGGGCCGGGTGCGCATCACTTTGCCCCGATCGCTGCGCGGATCTGCTCGAGCGCGGTCGGGTCCTCGATGGTCGTCAGGTCGCCCGGGTCGCGTCCCTCCGCGAGGGCCTGGATCGAGCGGCGCAGCAGCTTGCCCGAGCGCGTCTTGGGAAGCGCGGACACGAAGTGAACGCGCGAGGGGCGCGCGATCGCGCCGAGCAGCCGGTCGACGGTCTGCATGACCTCCTTCTCCTGCGCCGCGCGCTGCTCGGGAGTCGCAACCTTCGCGGCGTCCTTGGCGACCGCGAAAGCAAGCGGCATCTGGCCCTTGAGCGCGTCGGCGACGCCGACCACCGCCACTTCGGCGACGTTCGGATGCGCCGACACGGCCTCCTCGATCTCGCGGGTGCCGAGCCGGTGCCCGGCCACGTTGATCACGTCGTCGGTCCGCCCGAGAATGAAGTAGTAGCCGTCCTTGTCGCGGATGCCCCAGTCGAAGGTCGAGTACACCTGCTTCGTCTTGAAGGTCGTGAAGTAGGTGCTGACGAAGCGCTCGTCGTCGCCCCACACGGTCGTCATCACGCCCGGGGGGAGCGGCGGGACGATCGCCACCACGCCCTTCTCGCCGGCGCCGCACTCGGAGGCGTCCGTCTCGCGCAGGAGCCGCAGGTCGTAGCCGTACGCCGCGAACGACGGGCTGCCGAACTTGTTCGGGGTCAACTCCACCCCGGGCGCCGCGGTGAGGATCGGCCAGCCGGTCTCGGTCTGCCAGTAGTGATCGATCACCGGCTTCTTGAGCGCCTCGGAAATCCAGACGTGGGTCGGTTCGTCGAGCGGCTCGCCCGCGAGGAACAGATACCGGAGGCTCGACAGGTCGTACTTGGTGAGGAACGCCGGGTCCTGCTTCTTCAGCACCCGGATCGCAGTCGGCGCCGAGAACATCACGCTCGCCTTGTAGTCCTGCACGATCTTCCACCAGATCCCGGCATCGGGACGGATCGGCGTGCCCTCGTACATGATCGTCGTCATGCCGGCGATCAGCGGACCGTAGATGATGTAGGAGTGGCCCACCACCCAGCCGATATCGCTGGTGGTGAACATCGTCTCGCCGGCGTTGCCGCAGTAGATGTGCTTCATCGACGCCGCGAGCGCGACCGTGTACCCGCCGGTGTCGCGCTGCACGCCCTTCGGCTTGCCGGTCGTGCCCGACGTGTAGAGGATGTACGACGGCTCGCTCGACTCCAGCCAGGCCACCGGCACTTTCGCGTCGAGGTGCCGGCCGCGCAGCTCGGCCCAGTCGACGTCGCGACCGGCGACGAGCTTCGCGGTGGGGTCGACCCCGCGGCGGACGAGGAGCACCTTCTCGGGCTTGGATTCGGCCAGCGCGATCGCCTCGTCGAGCAGCGGCTTGTAGTGCACCGGCTTGCCGGCACGCATGCCGCCGTCCGAGGAGACGATGAGCCGCGGCCGCGCATCGTCGATGCGCGAGGCGAGGCTGTGCGCGGCGAAGCCGCCGAACACGACCGAGTGGATCGCGCCGATGCGCGCGCACGCGAGCATCGCGAACGCGGACTCCGCGATCATCGGCATGTAGATCAGCACCCGGTCGCCGCGCTTCACGCCGAGCGACTGCATCATCGCCGCGGCGCGATTCACCTCGGCGTGGAGCTCCCGGTACGTGTAGACGACGGTCTTGTCGACCTCGGTCGAGATCCAGACGAGCGCCGGCTGGTCGCCGCGCGCCGCGAGGTGCCGGTCCACCGCGTTGTGGCACAGGTTGGTCTCGCCGCCGACGAACCACTTCGCGAACGGCGGGCGCGAGTAGTCCAGAACCTGCCCGAAGGGCTTGTGCCAGTCGACGAGCTTCGCCTGCTCGCTCCAGAAGGCGTCGCGCTCCGCGAGGGAACGCGCGTGAAATGCGTGGTATTTCTCGCCAGCCATGATTGCTCCTTGCTCGGGCGTGCTGCTCCCGCGTGTCTCGTGTCGTTCGGATCGAACGGCCTGCGTGGCCTCACGCCGCCATGTCGACGACCACCCTGCCCCGCACCTTCGCGTCGATGAAATCGCCGAACGCTCTCGGCAGGTCGGCGAACGGGATGGTGCGCGTGAGCTGCGCCAGGTGCTGCGGCCGCATGTCGGTCGCGAGCCGCTGCCAGACCCGCTGGCGCTGCGCCATCGGGCAGTTGACCGAATCGACGCCGAGCAGGCTCACGCCGCGCAGGATGAACGGCGCGACCGTGGTGTTCAGGCTCATGCCCGCGGCCAGGCCGACCGACGCGAGCGGCGCGCCGATCTGCATCGTGCTGGCGAGCCACGCGAGGATCTCGCCGCCGAGGTTGTCGACCGCCCCCGCCCACATCGTCTTGTCGAGCGGCTTGATCTTCGCGAGGTCCAGGCTGGCGCGCAGCGTCACTTCCTTGGCGCCGATGCCTTTCAGGTACTCGACCTCCTGCTCCTTGCCGGTGATCGCCACGACGTGGTGCCCGAGTCCGGCGAGGATGTCGATCGCGATCGAGCCCACGCCGCCGGTCGCGCCGGTCACCGCGACCGGTCCGTTGCCCGGCCGCAAGCCTTCGTGCTCCATGCGCGCGACCGCGAGGCCCGCGGTGAACCCGGCCGTACCGAGCGCCATCGCCTCGAAGAGGCTCATGCCCTTGGGCATCGGCACGACCCAGTCCGCCCTGACGCGCGCGTACTCGCCGTAGCCGCCGTCGTGGGCGACGCCGATGTCGTAGCTCGTGGCGATGACCGCGTCGCCCTTCTTGAAGCGCGGGTCGCTCGACTCGATCACGGTGCCCGAGAGATCGATGCCGCCCACGCACGGGAAGCGACGGATGATCCGGCCCGTGCCGGTCGCCGCCAGCGCGTCCTTGAAGTTCACGCACGAGTAGGCGACGCGGACCGTCACCTCGCCCGGGTCGAGCTCGTCGATGGACGACTGCTCGAACGCGGCGACGACCTTCTTCTCGACCTCGCGGAGCCGGTAGACCTTGAACTTGTCCATTTGATTGCCTCCATAGAACGCCTGACAGAATTGCCGTCAGGCGTCTAACTTAGGGGAGTATGAGGGGATGTATCCCCTCATATCGTTAAACAATCTTATAACCCTGGCGCCTGACGCGGCGCTTACGTCGACGCGACCGCGGTGGAGGCGTCGTCCCCCACGAGCGCCGCAGGGCCTGCGCCCGGCCCGCGCCGCGCTTCCAGCAAGTACTCCCGTGTCTGCATCTCCACCAGGCGGCTCGCGGTGCGCTGGAACTCGTTGGCGAGCGCGCCCTCCACGTACAGTTCCTCCGGCCGGGCTTCCGCCGACACGATCAGCTTGACCTTGGCGTCGTAGAACACGTCCACGAGAAGCGTGAAGCGCCGCGCCTCGTTCGCCTGGCGCGCGCTCATCCGCGGCACGTTCGAGAGCACGACCGTGTGGAAGCGCCGTGCGAGATCGAGATAGTCGAGCTGCGAACGCGGCCCGCCGCAGAGCACGTCGAAGTCGAACCACACCACGCCGCCCGCGCGCCTGCGGTACGGGATCAGCCGTCCTTCGACGTCGAGCTCGTGGCGCTCGTCCTCCACGTCGGCCACCTGGCGAAACGCGCGCTCGAGCGCGCGCTCCGCCTCCGGGCCGAGCGGCGTATGGAAGACCTCGACCTGCTCGAGCGCGCGGCGCCGGTAGTCGACCGGGCCGTCCAGCGGGACGACGTCCAGGCGCTCCTTCAGCAGCGCGATCGTCGGCAGGAAGCGCTCGCGCTGCAGCCCGTTGGCATAGAGCTCGTCCGGGTGGTAGTTCGAGGTCATGCAGTACACGACCCCGCGGTCCATGGACCGCTGGAGCAACCGCCCGAGGATCATCGCGTCGGCGATGTCGTTGACGTGGAACTCGTCGAAGCAGATCAGCCGGTAGCGTTTCGACACGCGCCAGGCCACCGCGTCGAGCGGGTCCTCGCGCCCCTTCAGGCGCTCCAGCTCGCGATGGATGTCGCGCATGAAGTGGTGGAAGTGCACGCGCCGCTTCCGCACCAGCGGCACCGTCAGGTAGAAGCTGTCCATCAGGAAGCTCTTGCCCCGCCCCACCGGGCCCCAGAGATACGCGCCGCGGGGGAGCGGCGGCCGCACGACCATGCGCCGCAGCGCGCTGCTGCGCCGCGACTTGTAGTCCACCCACTGCTCGTAGGTCCGCTGCAGCCGCTGCACGGCCGCGTACTGCGCGTCGTCCGCGACGAAGCCGCGCCGCGCCAGCGTTTCCTGGTAGTACTCGACGACCGTCAAACGGAGCCGCTTGGCCGGCTCGGTGTATTCCGCGGAGTCGAACACGCTGTCCCCGATCGGAGGCAGGGGCTCTCCGTGTGCGGGCTCGTGGGCGCTGTCCCTCATTCAGGGAAGGGCGAAGGGAGAAGGGTGACGGGAAAAGGGTGCGGAGCGCGGGAGTTTACCCTGCTCCCCCTAGTCGCCGCCCTGTCACATGTTGAGCGAGCGCTTGTCCACGGCGAGCGCCGCCTCGTGCATCACCTCCGAGAGCGACGGGTGCGCGTGCACGATGCGCGCGATGTCCTCGGACGCGGCGCGGAATTCCATCGCCACGACCGCCTCGGCGATGAGCTCCGAGGCGTGCGTGTTGATGATGTGCACGCCGAGAATCTCGTCGGTGCGCTGGTGCGCGAGCATCTTCACGAAGCCGCTCGTATCGCCGTGCCCGAGCGCGCGGCCGTTGATGCTGAAGGGGAACTGCCCGACGCGGTAGGGCGTGCCGTCGCCCTTGAGCTGCTGCTCGGTCTTGCCCACCCAGGCGATCTCGGGCGAGGTGTAGATCACCCAGGGAATGGTCTCCAGGTTGACGTGCGCCTTCTGGCCCGCGATCAGCTCGGCCACCATGACGCCTTCCTCCTCGCCCTTGTGCGCGAGCATCGGCCCGCGCACGACGTCGCCGATCGCATACACGTTCGGGAGGCTGCTGCGGCAGTGGTCGTCGACCTCGATGAAGCCGCGCGCGTCGATCTTCAGGCCGACCGCCTCGGCGCCGAGGCCGTCCGTGTTCGGGATGCGCCCCACCGACACGACGAGCCGGTCGCACTCGAGCTTCTCGGCCTTGCCGTCGAGCTCGTAGTCGACCTTGACGCCCTTCTTCGTCGCCTCGACCTTCCCGATCTTGACGCCGAGGCGGACATCGAGCCCCTGCTTCTTCGTAAAGAGCCGCCATGCTTCCTTCGCGACGCTCTCGTCCGCCGCGGCGAGGAAGCTCGGCAGCGCCTCGAGCAGCGTGACCTGAGCGCCGAGCCGGCGCCAGACGCTGCCCAGCTCGAGGCCGATCACGCCGGCGCCGATCACACCGAGCCGCTTCGGCACCTCGCGGAGCGCGAGCGCGCCGACGTTGTCGCAGACGACCTCGTTGTCCACCGGCACGCCCGGGAGGTGCCGCGCCTTCGACCCCGTGGCGATCACGACCGCGCGCGCCTCGACGATCTCGGCCGCGCCGTCGCCGCCGACCTCGATCTGCCACCCGGCGCCGCCGCGCCCGACGAACCTGCCGTGGCCCTTCAGCCACGCGATCTTGTTCTTGCGAAACAGCGTCTCGATGCCCTTCGTCATCTTTGTGACGATCGCATCCTTGCGCGCCAGCATCTTGGCCACATCCATTTGCGCGCCGGTGACCGTCACGCCGTGCTCGCCCAGACCGGTCAGCGCATGTTCGTACTGCTCGGAGGATTCGAGCAACGCCTTGGACGGAATACAGCCGACGTTCAGGCAGGTGCCGCCCAGCTTGGACTCGCCGGCCGGATTGCGCCACTCCTCGACGCAGGCCGTCGAGAGACCGAGCTGGGCCGCGCGAATCGCCGAGATGTAGCCGGCCGGGCCGGCGCCGATGACTAGTACGTCGAACGTTTGTGCCATGGGAACCCCAGGGGACGAAGCCACAGAGGACACGGAGAACACGGAGTGGAAGCGTTCTCCGTGTCCTTCGCGCTCGCGGTGGCTGCCGTCGTCCTTCTAGATGTCAAACAGCAGCCGGGAAGGATCCTCGAGCGCGTCCTTCATCGCGACCAGCGACAGCACCGCTTCGCGGCCGTCGATGATGCGGTGGTCGTAGGACAGGGCGAGGTAGTTCATCGGCCGGACCACGATCTGGCCGTTTTCCACCACCGCCCGGTCCTTGGTCGCGTGGATGCCGAGGATCGCGCTCTGCGGCGGGTTGATGATCGGCGTCGACAGCATCGAGCCGAACACCCCGCCGTTCGAGATCGAGAACGTCCCGCCGGTCAGCTCCTCGATGCCGAGCTTGCCGTCCTGGGCGCGCTTGCCGAACTCGGCGATCTTCTTCTCGATCTCGGCGAACGAGAGCTGGTCGGCGTCGCGCAGGATCGGCACGACGAGGCCGCGCGGGCTGCCGACCGCGATGCCGATGTCGAAATAGCCGTGGTAGACGATGTCGCTCCCGTCGACCGACGCGTTCACCACCGGGAACTTGCGCAGCGCGTGCACCGCCGCTTTCACGAAGAACGACATGAAGCCGAGCTTCACGCCGTGCTCCTTCTCGAAGCGCTCCTGGTACTTCTTGCGCAGCTCCATCAGCGGCTGCATGTTGACTTCGTTGAAGGTCGTCAGGATCGCCGCCGTCGATTGCGACTGGACCAGGCGCTCGGCCACGCGCGCGCGCAGCCGGCTCATCGGCACGCGCTGCTCCGGGCGGCCCGCGAGGATCTTGTCGACGTTCACCGGGGCGGGCGCCTGCGCCAGCGCCGGTCGGGCCGCCGGTGCGGCGGGCGCGCCCGGCTGCGCCCGGGCCACCTGCTCGAGCACGTCCGCCTTCGTGATGCGCCCTTCGCGTCCGCTGCCGGTGAGGCGCGTCGGATCGACCGCGTGCTCTTCGACGAGCTTGCGGGCCGACGGCATCAGCCGCGCATCCTGGCGCGCGGCTTCCGGTGGCGGTACGGGGGTGGGCGGGACGGCTGCGGGCGCGGAGCGGACCGCCGACGCGGCGGGCACCGCGGCCCCGGCCGCCGCCTTGGCCTCGGTGTCGAGCGTCGCAATGACCTCGCCGGCCACCACCGTGCTGCCGTCGCCCTTCAGCACCTTGACCAGCACGCCGTCGGCGGGCGCGGGAAGCTCGAGGACGACCTTGTCGGTCTCGATGTCGATGAGGTTCTCGTCCCGCTTGACGGCCTCACCTTCCTTCTTGTGCCATGCGAGCAGCGTCGCTTCGGCAACCGATTCCGACAGCTGCGGCACCTTCACTTCGACCAGCATTTGACACTCCGTTCGGTTTTTCACCGCGGTCGGCTGAGCGTTCCGACGGTGTACTGCAAAAACCCGAGCGCGTAACGCGCCGGAGGAACTGCTAACTGCGTACTGCTACTGCTTCGGGATCCCGGCTTGCGCCGGGATGACCCGCGTCCACCGGACAGCTTCCGGCCTCGCGCGGGTCATTTGAGTTTTCCCAGCGCCTGGTCGATGAGCGCCTTCTGGCGCTGGTTGTGCCGCGCCAGATACCCGCCTGCGGGCGCGGCCGCGGACGGCCGCCCGGCAAAGACGAGCTTCTGGTCCGGGCGCATGTTCTCCACCAGGTAGTGCTGCGTCTGATACCAGGCTCCCTGGTTCTGCGGCTCTTCCTGGCACCACACGACCTCGTGCGCGTTCGCGTAGCGCTTCATCTCCGCGGCGAACTGCTTGTGCGGGAACGGATACAGCTGCTCCACGCGGATGATCGCCACGTTGTCCATGCGCCGCTCGCGGCGCGCGACGAGCAGGTCGTAGTAGACCTTGCCGTAGCACGCGACGATCCGCGTGACGTCCTTCGGCTCGAGCGCGTCGACCTCGCCGATGACGGTCTGGAATCCGCCCTTGGCGAGATCCTTCAGGCTCGAAACCGCCTCGCGCTTGCGCAGCAGCGACTTCGGCGTGAGGACGATGAGCGGCTTGCGGAACGGCCGCACCATCTGCCGGCGGATGAGGTGGTAGATCTGCGCCGGCGTGGTCGGCACGCACACCTGGACGTTGTGCTCGGCGCAGAGCTGCAGGTAGCGCTCGAGGCGGGCCGAGGAATGCTCGGGGCCCTGCCCCTCGTAGCCGTGCGGCAGGAACAGCGTGAGTCCGCACATCCGGCCCCACTTCGCCTCGCCCGAGGTGATGAACTGGTCGATCACGACCTGCGCACCGTTGGCGAAGTCCCCGAACTGCGCCTCCCAGATCACCAGTTCGTTCGGCTCGGCGCAGGAGTACCCGTACTCGAAGCCGAGCACCGCCTCCTCGGAGAGCACCGAGTCGATGACGACGAAGTCGGCCTGGCCGTCCTGGAGGTTCGAAAGCGGGATGTACGAGCCGGCGTCCCACTTCTCGCGGTTCTGGTCGTGGAACACCGCGTGGCGGTGCGCGAACGTGCCGCGGCCCGAGTCCTGCCCGGAGAGCCGCACGCCGTACCCGCTCACCAGCAGCGAGGCGTAGGCCAGGTTCTCCGCCATGCCCCAGTCGAGCATCTGCTTGCCGCGCGCCATCTCGCGGCGCGCCTGGACGACCCGCTCGACCGACGGATGCAGCTTGAAGCCCTCGGGAATGGTCGTGAGCCGCGTGCCGAGCTGTTCGATCTCCTTCAGCGGCAGCGAGGTGTCGGCCGCGTCGGTCCACTTCGCGCCGAGGAACGGCCCCCAGTCGACCGCGTACTTGCGCTGGAAGTTGGACAGCACCGGGCTGGAGGTCTGGCGGCCCTCGTCGAGCGCCTGGCGATAGTCGCGGATCAGCCGCTCCGGCTCCTCGGGCGGAACCACGCCCTGCGCCACGAGCTTGTCGGCATAGAGCTTGCGGGTGCCCGGGTGCTGGGCGATCTTCTTGTACATCAGGGGCTGGGTGACGAACGGCTCGTCCTGCTCGTTGTGGCCGAGGCGGCGGAAGCACACCAGGTCGATCACGACGTCCTTCTTGAACTCCTTGCGGTAATCCATCGCGAGCTGGGTGACGAACAGCGCCGCCTCGGGATCGTCGCCGTTCACGTGGAAGATCGGCACCTCGATCATCTTGGCCACGTCGGTGCAATAGATGCTCGAGCGCGCGTCGCGCGGATCGGAGGTGGTGAACCCGATCTGGTTGTTGACGATCAGGTGCACGGTGCCGCCGGTGGAGTAGCCGCGCGTCTGCGACAGGTTGAGCGTCTCCATGACCACGCCCTGACCCGCGAAAGCGGCATCGCCGTGTAGCAGCACCGAGATGACCTTCTCGCCCGCGCGGTCCTTGCGCCGGTGCTGGCGCGCGCGCACCGACCCTTCGACGACCGGATTCACGATCTCCAGGTGCGACGGGTTGAAGGCGAGCGTGAGGTGCACCGGGCCGCCGGGGGTCGAGACGTCCGACGAGAAACCGAGGTGGTACTTCACGTCCCCGAGCGAGGTGCTGCCCGGGCTCTCGGCCTTGCCCTCGAACTCCGCGAACAGGTCCTTCGGCGACTTGCCGAGCGTGTTGACGAGGACGTTCAGGCGCCCGCGGTGCGCCATGCCGATCACCAGCTCTTCGACGCCGTGCGCACCCGCGCGCTGCACCAGCTCGTCCATCATCGCGATGATCGTCTCGCCGCCCTCGAGCGAGAAGCGCTTCTGCCCGACGTAGCGGGTGTGCAGGTACTTCTCGAGCGTCTCGGCGGCCGTCACCCGCTCGAGCAGGCGTCGGCGCATTTCGGACGCGAGCTGCGGCCGGCCGCGCACCGACTCGAGGCGCTGCTGGATCCAGCGCTTCTGCCCGGGGTCGGAGATGTACATGTACTCGGCGCCGATCGTGCCGCAGTAGGTCTCGCGCAGGTGCTGCAGGATCTCGCGCAGCGTCGCGCGCTCGGGGCCGACCAGCGTGCCGGTGTTGAAGACGGTCTCGAGGTCCGCCTCGCTGAGATCGTAGTAGGTGGGCTCCAGCTCCGCGATCGGCGGCCGCGGCACGCGCTTGAGCGGATCGAGCTCCGCCCAACGGTTGCCCAGGAACCGGTAGGCGTTGATGAGCATCTGCACGTAGACTTGCTTCCGCTCGACGCCGAGCTCCGCTGGCGCCGCCGGCGCGCGGAGCCGGCCCTGCTTGGCGCGCTGTGCGAACGCCTCGACGATCGGCGCGTGCGCGACGTCGCGCCCCTCGCCGCCCGGCAGCACCTGCATCCGGTCGAAGTATTCCCGCCACTCCTCCGGCACCGACTGCGGGTTGTCGAGATAGGCCTCGTACAGCTCCTCGACGAACGGCGCATTGCCACCGAAGAGATGCGAGTTGCCGAGCAGTTCCTTCATCATGGCCGCTGCGTTCTCCGATTGTTCAGCGCTGGTCGTTCACCGCTGGTCGTTCACCGCTGGTCGTTCACCGCTGGTCGTTCACCGCTGGTCGTTCATCGCTTGTCGATCGCCACCACGTCGCGCCGCGCGGCGCCGGTGTAGAGCTGGCGCGGCCGGCCGATCTTCATGTCGGGGTCGGAGATCATCTCGTTCCACTGCGCGATCCAGCCCACGGTGCGCGCGAGCGAGAAGATGCAGGTGAACATCGAGGTCGGGATGCCGAGCGCGCGCTGCACGATGCCCGAGTAGAAGTCGACGTTCGGATAGAGCTTGCGGCTCACGAAGTACTCGTCCTCGAGCGCGATCTTCTCGAGCGCCATCGCCAGCTTGAACAGCGGATCGTCCTGCAGCCCGAGCTCCGCCAGCACCTCGTAGGTGGTCTCGCGCATCAGCTTGGCCCGCGGGTCGTAGTTCTTGTACACGCGGTGGCCGAAGCCCATCAGCTTCGCGCCGGAGTTCTTGTCCTTCACCCGGGCGATGAACTCGCCGATGCGCGCGACGCCACCCTCCTTCTGCAGGTCCCCGAGCATGTTGAGCGCCGCCTCGTTCGCGCCGCCGTGCGCGGGGCCCCACAGGCACGCGATTCCGGAGGCGATGCAGGCGAACGGGTTGGCGCCCGACGAGCCGGCGAGTCGCACCGTCGAGGTCGAGGCGTTCTGCTCGTGGTCGGCGTGCAGGATCAGGATGCGGTCGAGCGCGCGCACCAGCACCGGGTTGACCTTGTACTCCTCGGCGGGCACGCCGAACATCATGCGCATGAAGTTCGCCGAATAGGACAGCTCGTTCTTCGGATATATGAAGGGCTGTCCGACCGAGTACTTGTATGCCATCGCGACCAGCGTCGGCATCTTGGCGATCAGGCGATAGGCCGCGACCTCGCGCTGGTGCGGGTCGTTGATGTCGAGCGAGTCGTGGTAGAAGGCCGACAGCGCGCCGACCACGCCCACGAGCGCCGCCATCGGGTGCGCGTCGCGGCGGAAGCCGTTGAAGAAGCGTGCGATCTGGTCGTGCACCATGGTGTGATAGGTCACCGTCTGCACGAACTTGTCCTTCTGCTGCCGGTTCGGCAGCTCGCCGAACACGATGAGGTACGCGACCTCGAGGAAGTCGCAGGTCACCGCCAGCTGCTCGATGGGATAGCCGCGGTAGAGCAGGATGCCCTGGTCGCCGTCGATGTAGGTGATGCTCGACTGCGTGCTCGCCGTCGACAGGAAACCGGGGTCGTAGGTGAACATCCCGGTCTTGCCGTACAGCGCACGGATGTCGACGACGTCCGGCCCGATCGTGCCGCCGAGCACCGGAAACTCGACGATCTTGCCGTCCCCGTAGTTCAGAATCGCCTTGCCGCTCTGCCGCATCGGTTTCTCCTCATCGTCCTTGGCTTGCGCGCCGGGCGTTCCGCCCGGCACCGTCGCACTCACGCGTCCCTGATCATTGCCACCACCGGCGCGAGGCGCGCGTCATCGCTCTCGACGCGCCCGCTCAGCAGGTCCCACAGATCGTTGTCGCCCAGTTGCAGCAGCACGTTCAGCGCCGCGAGCCGCGCAGCGTCGAGGCCCGCGGCGCGCCGCTCGAGGAACCGCGCGAGCAGCAGGTCGTTCTCGAGCAGCCCGCGCCGGCAGCGCCAGCGCAGCCGCCGCAGGTCCGCAGCAGCGATCGCCATCGACCCCGCCCCCACGGACGCTAGACCGCGCGCTTCACCATCAGCTCCTTGATCTTGCCGATGGCGCGCGTGGGATTCAACCCCTTCGGGCACACGTCCACGCAATTCATGATCGAGTGGCAGCGGAACAGGCGATACGGGTCCTCGAGGTTGTCGAGCCGCTCGCTGGTCGCCTGGTCGCGACTGTCGGCGATGAAGCGGTAGGCCTGCAGCAGGCCGGCCGGGCCGACGAACTTGTCCGGGTTCCACCAGAACGACGGGCAGGCGGTCGAGCAGCACGCGCACAGGATGCACTCGTACAGGCCGTCGAGCGCCTCGCGGTCCTCCGGCGACTGCAGCCGCTCCTTCTCCGGCGGCGGCTCGTCGTTCACGAGGTACGGCCGGATGGAGTGGTACTGCTTGAAGAACTGCGTCATGTCCACGATCAGGTCGCGGATGACCGGCAGCCCGGGCAGCGGCCGCAGCTCGACCGGGCCCTTCAGGTCGGCGAGCTTGGTGATGCAGGCCAGCCCGTTCTTGCCGTTGATGGTCATCGCGTCCGACCCGCACACGCCCTCCCGGCACGAGCGGCGGAAGGCGAAGCTGTCGTCCATCGCCTTCACCTTGACCAGCGCGTCGAGGAGCATGCGGTCGGAGGCATCGAGCGCGACGTCGTAGTCCTTGAAGTAGGGCTTCGCGTCGCGGTCAGGGTCGTAGCGGAGGATCTTGATGTGCATGGCGTGAGTCGTCGGCCGCTTGGTTCCGCTGGTTTTCAATTCCGCTGGTCTCTAAGACGATCGTTCAATGGGTCAATACGCGCGCGCCTTCGGCGGGATCGTCTCCGCCGTGAGCGGCTTGAGGTTCACCGGCTTGTAGTCGAGCCGGTCGCCGTCCTTGTACCAGAGCGTGTGCTTGAGCCAGTTCTGGTCGTCGCGGCCGTTGGGGAAGCCGGGGCGGTCGTGGCAGTCGGCGCGGTCGTGCGCCCCGCGCGACTCCTTGCGCGCGTCCGCCGACACCATCGTCGCGCGCGCGACCTCGATCAGGTTGTCGAGCTCCAGCGCCTCCACCCGCGCGGTGTTGAACACCTGGCTCTTGTCGGCGATGCCGGTGCGGGCCACGCGTTCGGACACGGCGCGGATCTTCCGGACGCCCTCCGCGAGCAGGTCCGGGAAGCGGAACACGCCGCAGTGCGCCTGCATCGTCCGGCGCATCTCGTTGCCGACCTCGTAGACGCTCTCGCCGCTCTTCTGGCCGTCCAGCCGCGCGAGGCGGGCCAGGGTCCGGTCGGCGGCGTCCGCGGGGAGCGGCTTCTGCCCCGGGTGGTCCCGCAGGAACCGGATCACCGAGTCGCCCGCCGCCTTGCCGAACACCACGAGATCGGTGAGGGAGTTGGTGCCCAGTCGGTTGGCGCCGTGCACGGAGGCGCACGCGCACTCGCCCGCGGCGTAGAAGCCCGGCACGATCGTGTTCGGACCTTCCCGGCCGGGCACGACGACTTCGCCGTGGTAGTTGGTCGGGATGCCGCCCATCTGGTAGTGCACGGTGGGCACGACTGGGATCGGGTCCCGCACTGGGTCGACGTCGGCGAACTTCTTCGCGATCTCGCGGATGCCGGGCAGGCGCTTCTCGATCACCTCGGGCCCGAGGTGATCGAGCTTGAGCAGCAGGTAGTCGGCTTCGGGACCGGCGCCCCGGCCTTCCTTGATCTCGGTCGCCATCGCGCGCGAAACGACGTCGCGGCTGGCGAGGTCCTTCGCGGTCGGCGCGTAGCGCTCCATGAAACGCTCGCCGCTCTTGTTGAGCAGGTAGCCGCCCTCCCCGCGCACGCCTTCGGTGATGAGCACCCCCGCGCCGTAGACCCCGGTCGGATGGAACTGGTAGAACTCCATGTCCTCGAGCGGGATGCCGGCGCGCGCCGCCATGCCGAGACCGTCGCCGGTATTGATGAACGCGTTCGTGCTGGCGGCGAAGATTCGTCCCGCCCCGCCGGTCGCGAACAGCGTCGCTCGAGCGTGCAGGATCGAGACCTCGCCCGTCTCCATCTCAAGCGCGGTGACGCCGAGGACCTGGCCGGACGCGTCGCGGATCAGGTCGAGCGCCATCCACTCGACGAAGAACTGCGTGCTGGCCCGCACGTTGCGCTGGTACAGCGTGTGCAGCATCGCGTGGCCGGTGCGGTCGGCCGCGCAGCAGGACCGCTGCACCGCCGGTCCGGCGCCCATGTTCTGCATGTGCCCGCCGAACGGGCGCTGGTAGATGGTGCCGTTGTCGTTGCGATCGAACGGCAGGCCGAAGTGCTCGAGCTCGATCACGACCTTGGGCGCCTCGCGGCACAGGAACTCGATCGCGTCCTGATCGCCGAGCCAGTCCGACCCCTTGATCGTGTCGTACATGTGCCACTGCCAGGAGTCCGGCCCCATGTTGCCGAGCGCGGCCCCGATGCCGCCCTGCGCCGCGACCGTGTGCGAGCGGGTCGGGAAGACCTTGCTCAGCACCGCGACCTTCAGTCCCGCCTCGGCGAGCTGGAGCGAGGCGCGCAGCCCCGCACCGCCCGCGCCGACGACGACCGCATCGAATTGTCGGACCGTGAGCGCCACGCCTCAGGTCCTCCAGAGGATCTGGAACGCCCAGCCGGCGCAACCGACGAGCACGAGGATGACGAGCACCTCGAGCGCGAGGCGCAGTCCCGTCGGCTTGATGTAGTCCATCAGGATGTCGCGCATGCCGACCCAGGCGTGCAGGAACAGGCTCACGAAGAACAGCAGCGTGGCGAACCGCATCCAGCCCGGGGCGAAAAACCCCTTCCAGGCGGCGTGATCGGCCGGTCGGGCCGCCGCGAGCGCGACCGCGAACAGCACCGCGTAGAGCGCCATGACCACGGCCGACATGCGCTGCACGAGCCAGCCGCCGAGGCCGTAGTGCGCGCCGACGACGACGCGGTTCACCATAGCAGCCACCCTCCCAGCACCGCGGTGAGCAGCAGGCTCACGGCGAGCACGACGCCGCTGGTCATGCGCGCGGCGGGCAGGTCGACCGCCTTATGGATGTCGAGGAAGAGGTAGCGAATTCCCGCAAACAGATGATGCAGGAACGCCCAGAGCAGGCCGAGCAACACCAGTTTCGCGAGGGGATGCGAGAGGCTCGCCTTGATGCCGGCGTAGCCCTCGGCCGATGCGAGGCTCGAATCGAGGAGGTAGAGAAGCCAGGCCGTAGAGAGGAACAGCAGCGCGCCGCTGATGCGGTGCAAAATGGAGATGACACCCGGCAGCGGGAGGTTGAGGAGGTTGAGGTTGTACCAGAGCGGTCGTTTCTTTTTCAGAGCAGCATCAGACATCTAGCACGTTCCTCTCGGTCATCACCCCGGACGCCAAGCCATTCCCCAAGCCTGCCGAGTATAGCAGCGGACTCCTCCGTTTGTGGCCCGCACAAACCGCTCGCGACGCGGCGCACGCCGCGCAAACGACGCCATCGCGGCGTCGATGTGGCTCCGGAAATCGCGCGAGCATGCGCGTTGACACTGCCGCGCACGCCGCCTAAACTCGACTCGCTCGTTGCGCCGCAGCATCGCGGCCGCGATACCCCTTCCCAGTCCTGCGCGGAGTCCCACGATGGCGAAAACCCCCGTTCGCGTGGCCGTGACCGGCGCTGCCGGCCAAATCGGCTACAGCCTGCTCTTCCGGATCGCCAGCGGCCAGATGCTCGGCGCCGACCAGCCCGTCGTCCTGCAATTGCTCGAGATTCCCGACGAGAAGGCGCAGAAGGCGCTCAAGGGCGTGATGATGGAGCTCGACGACTGCGCGTTCCCGCTGCTCGCGGGAATGAGCGCGCATGCGGATCCCAAGACGGCGTTCAAGGATGCCGGGGTCGCGCTGCTCGTCGGTGCGCGTCCACGCGGGCCGGGAATGGAGCGCAAGGATCTCCTCTCGGCCAACGCGCAGATCTTCACCGCGCAGGGCAAGGCGCTCGACGAAGCGGCGAGCCGCGACGTCAAGGTGCTCGTGGTCGGCAATCCCGCCAACACGAACGCCCACATCGCGATGAAGAGCGCGCCGAGCCTGCCGCGCGAGAGCTTCACCGCGATGCTGCGCCTCGACCACAATCGAGCGCTTTCCCAGCTCGCCGCCAAGGCCGCAAAGCCGGTCGACGCGATCGAGAAGATGATCGTCTGGGGCAATCACTCGCCCACGATGTATCCCGACTATCGCTTCGCGACCATCGCCGGGCAGCCGGCCCCGAAAGTCGTGCCCGACCAGGGCTGGTACCGCGACACCTTCATCCCGACGGTCGGCAAGCGGGGCGCGGCGATCATCGAGGCGCGCGGGCTGTCCTCGGCCGCGTCCGCGGCGAACGCGGCGATCGACCACGTGCGCGACTGGCTGCTCGGCACCGGCGGCAAGTGGGTCACGATGGGCATCCCGTCGAGCGGCGACTACGGCATCCCCGCGGACATCATGTACGGCATGCCCGTCACCTGCGCCGGCGGCAAGTACGCCCTGGTGAAAGGCCTCGAGATCGACGAGTTCAGCCGCCAGAAGATGGACCACACGCTGAAGGAGCTCCTCGAGGAGCGCGACGGCGTGAAGCACCTGCTGCCGGGCTGAGCCCGCAGGACCGCTCCAGGGGCGAGCACCCGAGCGCACTTCGCGCGAGGGCAGTCCGATGGGCAAGCCCGTCCACCCGAACGACGCGCTGTTCAAGGGCGAGAGGCCCTTCCCCGTCCTCCCGTCCTGCGAGCACTTCGCGGGCAGCGAGAAGCTGATCCGCAAGGCGCTCGCGCTCCAGGACACCCTCGGGCCGGTCTTCGACGTCACTTGCGACTGCGAGGACGGGGCGCCGGCCGGCCGCGAGCGGGAGCACGCCGACATGATCGTCGCGGTGCTCAATTCGGACGCCAACCGCCGTCGCATGGCGGGCGCGCGGATCCACGACTACAGCCACCCGCAGTGGAGGCAGGACGTCGAGATCCTGGTGCGCGGCGCAGGCGGCGTGCTCGCGTACCTCACGCTCCCGAAAGCGACCTCGGCCGCGCAGGTCGCCGAGATGATCCTCTACGTCGAGCAGACGGCCGCTCGCGCCGGCGTGCACCGCCAGATCCCGGTCCACGCGCTGATCGAAACGCACGGCGCGCTGCGCGACGTCCACGAGATCGCCGCACTCCCGGGGATGCAGGCGCTCGACTTCGGCCTGATGGACTTCGTGTCCGCGCACCACGGCGCGATCCCGGCCGCCGCGATGCGCAGCCCCGGCCAGTTCGAGCACGCCCTGCTCGTGCGCGCCAAGGCCGAGGTCGTCGCCGCCGCGCTGGCGAGCGGCGTCGTTCCCGCGCACAACGTGACGCTGGACCTCTCGAGCGGCGCCCAGGCCCACGCGGACGCGCGGCGCGCGCGCGACCAGTTCGGCTTCCTGCGCATGTGGTCGATCCACCCGGTGCAGATCCGCGCCATCGTCGACGCCATGGCGCCCGACCACTCCGAGGTCGACGAAGCCGCCGCGATCCTCGCCGCCGCCCAGGCGGCCGACTGGGGCCCGATCCAGCACGCCGGGAAGCTGCACGACCGGGCCACCTACCGGTACTACTGGGCGGTGCTGCAGAAGGCAAAGGTCACAGGCGTGCCCCTGCCGGAGGGGGCGGCCCGGGCATTCTTCTGACCACGTCCCCGGCGAGTTGCGCTACTATGCCTTCGTCATAACTCGAACACCCGAGGGGGCCCCATGAATCGCCTCGCCATGCTCGCCTGCGCCGCACTCGCCGTGCTGCCGGCCGCCGGCCGCGCACAGGACACCGCGCTGCTCGTCGGCACCTGGGAGTGCCGCGTGCCCGGCGCCGCGCCGACCACGACTCCGCCGATCGTCTGGTTCGGCGGGGCCTACGCCGAGGGCAAGATCGTTCCGACGACCGTGGACGTCGACGGCTTCGCGCGCCAGGTCTACGGCCTCTCGAACGTCGCGGCGGCCGCGGACGGCTGGATCCAGGTCCAGCCCCAGGACGGTCAGGCGTTCATGGTCAAGCCGCTCGGACAGGCCGGGCAGCGCGCGCCGGCGATGTCGCTGAAGCGCGGCGCCGAGTCCTATCACTGCCTCCGCCTCCCGCCCTCCGCTTGAGCCGGTGACCCGGCGGCGCGCGCTCGCGCGCCTTTCCCCGACGCAGTCCCGCAGCGGCGCGTAAAATACGCGCCGCTCGGCGCTGCTCGTCCGCGGGACCGGCGGCGCGCTCTTCGGATCCGATCCTGATGCGCCCGACCAGGCGACTCGTCGTGCTTGCCGCGCTCCTCTTTCCGGCTCTGGCCGCCGCCCAGGGCGCCGGCGCCGCGGGCGATCCGATGCAGCACTTCTTCATGCCGACCCTCGGCGACCTGAAGGCCGACCTCGACGACGCAAAGCGCGCGGGCAAGCGGGCCGCGTTCGTGATGTACGTGCGCGACGATTGTCCGTACTGCGAGCGCATGAAGAAGACCATTCTTTCGCGGCCGGACGTCCAGGCGTGGTACCGCCAGCGCTTCGCGGTGCTCGCCGTCGACACGAAAGGCGCGGTCGCGATCACCGACTTCGGCGGCAAGGCGACCACGGAGAAGGACTTCGCGCTCGCGCAGGGCGTGAAGTTCACGCCGGTGATCATGTTCTACGACCTGGACGGAAAACCGCTCACGCGCGTGGACGGCGAGATCCGCACCACCGAAGAGTTCATGCTGCTCGGCGAATTCGTCGCGAGCGGCGCTTACGCTACGATGAAGTTCGCCGATTTCAGGCAGGCCGCGAAGCTGCGCGAGTAGCGCGGCCGCCGCAACCGCTACGCACCCAAGACCGCAAGGAAGAAAGATGCCGCACAACACGTTCAACGCGCTCCAGGACTTCAAGCTCGCCGGCGGCAAGACCGGCAAGCTGTACTCGCTCGCCGCGCTGGAGAAGGCGCGCCTGGGCCGCGTCTCGCGCCTGCCCGTCTCGATCCGCATCGTGCTCGAGTCGGTCCTGCGCAACTGCGACGGGAAGAAGGTGACCGAGGAGCACGTCCGGCAGCTCGCCGGCTGGAAGCCCAATGCGCCGCGCGTCGACGAGATCCCGTTCGTGCTCGCGCGCATCGTCCTGCAGGACTTCACCGGCGTGCCGCTGCTCGCCGACCTCGCGGCGATGCGCGGCGTCGCGCACAAGATGGGCAAGAACCCCAAGGTGATCGAGCCCCTCGTGCCGGTGGACCTCGTCGTCGACCACTCGGTCCAGATCGACCACTACGGCACGAAGAGCGCGCTCGACCAGAACATGGCGCTCGAGTTCCAGCGCAACCAGGAGCGCTACCAGTTCATGAAGTGGGGCATGCAGGCGTTCGACACGTTCAAGGTCGTGCCGCCGGGCATCGGCATCGTGCACCAGGTCAACCTCGAGTACCTCGCGCGCGGCGTCCACAAGTCGGTCGAAGGCGTGTACTACCCGGACACGCTCGTGGGCACCGACTCGCACACGACGATGATCAACGGCATCGGCGTGGTCGGCTGGGGCGTCGGCGGCATCGAGGCCGAGGCCGGCATGCTCGGCCAGCCGGTCTACTTCCTCACGCCCGACGTGGTCGGCGTGCACCTGAAGGGGCGGCTGCACCCGGCGTGCACCGCGACCGACCTGGTGCTGACCATCACCGAGATGCTGCGGAAGAGCAAGGTGGTCGGAAAATTCGTCGAGTTCTTCGGCGCCGGCACCGCGAGCCTCGCCCTGCCCGACCGCGCGACGATCGCCAACATGGCGCCCGAGTACGGCGCGACGATGGGCTTCTTCCCGGTGGACGAGAAGACCATCGAGTACTTCCGCGGCACGGGCCGCACCGCCGAGGAGATCGACGCGTTCGCGGCCTACTTCAAGGCGCAGGGCCTGTTCGGCATTCCGCAGGCGGGCGACATCGACTACAGCCAGGTGCTCGAGCTCGACCTCTCGAAGGTCATGCCGTCCCTGGCCGGGCCGAAGCGGCCGCAGGACCGCATCGACCTCGACCGCGTAAAGAGCACCGTGACCGCGCTCTTCTCCAAGCCGGTGGCCGACAACGGCTTCGCCAAGAAGCCCGAGGACCTCAACCGCCGCTTCAAGACCTCGAACGGCATCGACATCGGGTCGGGCGACGTGCTGATCGCGGCGATCACCTCGTGCACGAACACCTCGAACCCGGGCGTGCTGCTCGCCGCCGGGCTGCTCGCGAAGAAGGCGGTGGAGCTCGGGCTGAAGGTCAAGCCGCACATCAAGACCTCGCTCGCGCCCGGCTCGCGCGTGGTGACCGAGTACCTGACCAAGGCCGGGTTGCTGCCGTACCTCGAGAAGCTCGGCTTCTCGGTCGCCGCCTACGGCTGCACCACCTGCATCGGCAACGCCGGCCCGCTCGCCGAGCCGATCGAGGAGGCGGTCGTCAAGAACGACCTCGTCGCCGCCGCGGTGCTCTCGGGCAACCGGAACTTCGAGGCGCGCATCCATCCCAACATCCGCGCGAACTTCCTCGCTTCGCCGCCGCTCGTCGTCGCGTACGCGATCGCCGGCACCGTGCTCAAGGACTTCCGCACCGAGCCGCTCGGCACGAGCAAGGACGGCCAGCCGGTGTTCATCGGCCACATCTGGCCGTCGCACGACGAAGTCGTCGCGCTGATGAAGCTCGCGATGGACGCGCCGACGTTCCGTCGCCTCTACGCCAACCTCGCCGACACCAATCCCATGTGGAAGAAGGTCGCCTCCGCGTCGGGCCAGGTCTACGACTGGCCGAAGTCGACCTACATCGCCGAGCCGCCGTTCTTCGCGGGGTTCGGCATGCAGCCGGGCAAGCCGGGCAGCATCACCGGCGCCCGCGTCCTCGGGATCTTCGGCGATTCGGTCACCACCGACCACATCAGCCCGGCGGGCTCGATCAAGCCGACCTCGCCCGCCGGCGTGTATCTCCTCGAGCACGACGTGCCGGTCGTCGACTTCAACTCCTACGGCGCACGGCGCGGCAACCACGAGGTGATGATGCGCGGCACGTTCGCGAACGTGCGCATCAAGAACCTGATGGTCCCGACGCGACCGGACGGCTCACGCATCGAGGGCGGCGTGACCCTTTACAAGGGCCAGCAGCTGCCGATCTACGACGCCGCGATGAACTACATCGCCGACGGCACGCCGACGGTGGTGTTCGGCGGCGAGGAGTACGGCACCGGCAGCTCGCGCGACTGGGCCGCCAAGGGCACGCAGCTCCTCGGCGTGAAGGCGGTGATCGCGCGCAGCTTCGAGCGCATCCACCGCTCGAACCTCGTCGGCATGGGCGTGCTGCCGCTGCAGTTCCTCGGCACCGACTCGGCCGAGTCGCTCGGCATCAAGGGCGACGAGGAGATCGACGTGCTCGGTCTCGACGACATCCGCCCGCAGCAGGAGCTGACGCTCGCGATCAGGCGCGGCGACGGCTCGCGGCGCGAGATCAAGGTCAAGTCGCGCATCGACACCCCGATCGAGGTCGACTACTACAAGCACGGCGGCATCATGCCGTACGTGCTGCGCGAGTTGCTGGCGAAGGCAGCCTAGGCAGCGTGGGATCCGCCCCGAGCGGGGCGGATCAGTGGTGATGCCCGCCCGGCCCGTGGGCGTGGCCGTGCGTGACCTCGTCGGGCGTGGCGGGGCGCACCTCGAGGACGCTGCAGCGGAATTCGATCTCCTCGCCGGCGAGCGGATGGTTGCCGTCGAGCGTGATCTCCGTGTCGGTGACCTTCACGACGCGGAACGCGATCGGGTGGCCGCCCTCGCCTGCCGGCGTCTCGCCGCGCATCTGCATCCCGACCTTGGGCTTGCCGCCGAACTTCGCGCGCGGCTCGACGCGCACCAGGGCCGGATCGCGCTCGCCGAACCCGTCGGCCGGGGCCAGGCGCACGCGCACCTTCTCGCCGACATCCTTCCCGGCGAGCGCCTCCTCGACGCGCGGGAAGATGCCCTGGTAGCCGCCGTGCAGGTAGTAGTAAGGGCTCTTGCCCCGCTCGACGAGCGCGCCTTTCCCGTCGAACACCTCGTACTTCAGCGCCACGACGCTGTTCTTGATGATCTTCAAGGCGCGGCCTCCCCCGAGCAAAGCCGCGATGATACGCGCGGCAGGCGAGTTCCCTTAGAATCGGGCGCGTCCGCGCCCCCAGTCATCGTGAACGACCTTCCTAAGAGCCTCGCGATCGACGCGGCGTTGCGCCGCTACCTGGACCCGGACGCCGATCCAACAGGGTGCCTCGCAGCGCTCGTTGCTGCGATCCGTCCGCCCCGGGGTGCGAGCGCGAACGAGAACTACGAGCTCGCGCTGCGCACGATCGAGGCGAACCCCGCGTACCGCGCCGCCGTCCGCAA
Source organism: uncultured beta proteobacterium (assembly GCA_963716855.1). Taxonomy (GTDB): domain Bacteria; phylum Pseudomonadota; class Gammaproteobacteria; order Burkholderiales; family SG8-39; genus JAGVSZ01. The sequence continues at coordinate 155,124 of CAVQUV010000004.1, forward strand.
CCGATTCTTCGCGTTCTTCGACCGCCGCAGGCAGGTCGACTTCTTCGCCGACAGCGGCATCCTGCCGAGTGCCGGCTTCTTCTCCGAGCTCGCGCGGCGCGTCTCCGAACGACTGCTGCCCCCGGTGCGCGATCGCGCCTCGCTCACGGATGCCGTCGTCATCGTGTTCCACGCGTCACACGACGTCGGGTGGCTCAAGTCGCTGCCGGAGTCGTTGAGCCGCCGCTTCTGGGCCATCGTGCAGCCGACCGCGGGTCCGGACGCCGCGCTGCCGCGCCACGTGGTCGACCAGATGCTCGAGGCGCTGCTCGTGGTCTCGCACCGCGTGAGCGCGCTCGGGCTGGAACCGGAGCTCGCGCGCATTCACCCCGATCTCCTCCAGCGCGAGTCGCCGTTCATCGCGCAGAGCGTGGAGGCGACGCGGTTCGTCGACGGGTGCCGGCGCGCGTTCGACAACCCCGCGGCACCGCACGAGGACGAACGGCACCTCCTCGTGCTGGTCGATCAGTGCCGCGACGTCCTCACCCGGGTGCGGCGCACGGCCCTCACCCGCGGCACGAGCCTCAGCCTGACCTACCTTCTCGTGCGGCTGTGGCAGAGCCTGCGCCGGATCGAGGCGCTCGCCGCGGTGCTCGGCGCGCAGTTTCGCGCCGAGGCTGGCCCGGCCGCGGTCGTGCAGTGGGCCGATCTCATGCGCGCCGCGATCCACAGCGAGCTCGAGCGCCGGAGCATCCGGGGGCACTTCAGGCGCCTCATCGGCATGCTCGCGCTGCGCGTGACCGACAACGCCGCGCAGACCGGCGAGCATTACGTTGCCGACACCCGCAGCCAATACCTCGCGATGTGGCGCTCCGCGATGGGCGCAGGGCTGATCATCGGCGTCATGGCGCTCGACAAGATCCTCGCCGCCAAGCTCAGCTGGGCGCCGCTCAACCAGGCGTTCGTGTACAGCATGAACTACGCGCTCGGGTTCGTGCTCATCTACCTCCTGCACTTCACGGTCGCAACGAAGCAGCCTGCCATGACCGCGCAGACGATCGCCGCCACGGTGAGCCAGATCGATCCGGCGCGCGGCGACCTCGGCCGGCTCGTCGACCTCATCGCGGCTGTGGCGCGCACGCAGCTCGCCGCCATCCTCGGCAACGTGATGATCGCGCTCCCTACCGCGGCTGCGATCGGCTGGACCATCGGCGCGGCGAAGGGTGGCCCGTTCATCGACGCCGGAAAGGCGCTGAACCTGCTGCACGACATCGATCCGCTCGCAAGCCTCGCGCTGCCGCACGCCGCCGTCGCCGGCGTCTGGCTGTTCCTTTCGGGACTGATCTCCGGCTGGGTGGACAACTGGACGGTCTACGAGCGAGTGCCCGAGCGCATCGCGCAGGTGCGCTGGCTGCGCGCGCTCCTCGGCCCGGAGCGGACCAGCGCGTTCGCCGCCTATGTCGGCCGCAACCTTGGCGGCATCGCCGGCAATTTCCTGTTCGGCGTGATGCTCGGCTCGACCGGTGCGATCGCGGCGCTCTTCGGGCTGCCGATCGACATCCGGCACATTGCATTCGCCTCGGCCAACCTCGGCTATGCGCTCGTCGCGCTCGAGTTCTCGGTGCCCTGGCGCACCGTCGCGTGGTGCGCGCTCGGCGTCGCGCTGATCGGCCTCGTCAACCTCGCCGTCAGCTTCGCCCTCGCGCTGTGGGTCGCGCTGCGCGCCCGCGGCGTGGAGTTCCGTCGCAACGGCGTGCTGCTGGGCCTGCTCTGGCGCGAGCTCCTGGTACGACCGGGGCGCTTCTTCCTGCCGCCGCGCGCAGCGTCCGCGGCGCCGGCCTGACGCGGTAGACTCGCACCTGACCGGATGCGCCGACACTACGCCAGATGATCAAGATCGCCAGGGCCGCCGCGCTCGCGGCACTGCTCCTCGCCGCCTGCAGTCAGGCGGAGAAGAAGCCCGCCGCGCCCCCGCCCGATCCCGAGCCGCGCAACGGCGTGGTCGCCCTGGTCAGCGAAACGAAGATCCGCGACATCAACAACCGCGACAGCCTGATGGGCGCGATCAACTCGATCATGACCGGCGACACCGAGAAGGCGGTGGCGTCGAACTTCTGGGAGGTCACGGTCTTCTACGACGACGGCACGACCGGCGTGGTGACGGTCGAGAAGCGACCACAGGTCCAGGCGGGCCAGAAGGTCCGCGTCACCGGCAACAAGATCGAGCTGCGGCGCTAGCGCGCCCGCTCAAGCCGCTTTCGGCGCCGGCGCGGCGTCCTCCTTCGAGCGGAACTCCGGGATGTCGGGCTTGGAGCCCCACATGCAGAACGACGACGCGGCGAACGGGAACTGGCGCGGCCGGTGGGCCGCTTCCTCCTCCGGCTTGATCAGCCGCACGCCGGTCGAGTACTCGTAGACCATCCCGTCGGGGCCCTCGAAATAGAGGAACACCGCGCCCGAGGTCGGGTGCCGGCCGGGGCCGAAGACGATGCGCACGCCCTGCTCGCGCATGAAATAGTAGGCGCGCATCACGTCGTCGACGCCGTGCACCTGGTGGTTCACGTGCTGCACGCCGGGGTACGCGGACGGGAACAGCGCGATCGTGTGGTGCACCTCGTGAATGCGCAGCAGCGCCGCCGCACCGATGCGATCCGACACGCGCGCGTTCAGCACGGTCGTCCAGAACGCCTCGTCGCGCGCCGCATCGATGGTGCGCAGGCCGATGTGGGAGAAGCTCCACACGCCGCAATCGCGCGAGGCGAAGTAGCGCCGCCCGCTGTGATGCGGGCGCACCACGAGATCGTGGGTGTTGCCGCTCGGATCGACGAAGCTGAGGAAGTCCTCGACGTGGCGGATCTCCGCCTCGCGCCGCGTGCCGGGCCGCACCGCGACGCCGTGCGCCTCGAGCGCGGCGCCGGCCGCGTCGAGCGCGGCCGCGTCGGCGAGCTCCCAGCCGGTCGCGTGCGTCGCGGGGTCGCCCTTGACGTAGACGAGCGTGTGGTCGCGGTCGTCGCCGCGCAGATACACCGCGCCCCCCGCGCGGCGGACGAGCTCGAGGCCGAGGATCTTCTGCGCGTACTCGGCGGACGCCTCCGGGTCGCGCGTGCCTAGGCGGACATAGCGGAGGTCTTTGAGCTGGATCACGGCGCGACTCCTCGGCGGGGCGAGGCGTCCATCTTGCAACACTCGCCCGGCCGACTCAACCACGCGGTTGCGACCCCGCTCGGGCGTCGAGTATCCTGAGCACCATGGTCGTCCCCAGCCTCCCGCCCCGCTATACCCCGCCCTTCAACTTCCAGCGCTGGATCGAGGAACACGCCCATCTCCTCAAGCCCCCGGTGGGAAACCAGCAGATCTGGAAGGACACCGACTTCATCGTCACGGTGGTCGGCGGGCCGAACGAGCGCACCGATTTCCACGACGATCCGTACGAGGAGTTCTTCTGGCAGTTCGGCGGGAACGCCCACCTGCTCATCTGGGATCGCGGCGCGTACTCCCGCATCGACCTCAAGGCGGGCGACATTTTTCTGCTGCCGCCCGCCATGCGCCACTCGCCGCAGCGGCCGGAGGCGGGAAGCCTCTGTCTCGTCATCGAGCGCACGCGACCGCAGGGCGTGATCGACGGCTTCGAGTGGTATTGCGCGAAGTGCGGCACGCTCGTGCACCGCATCGACGTGCAGCTGGCGAGCATCGTCGAGGACCTGCCGAAGGCCTACGACCGGTTCTACGCTTCGAGCGAGGCGAGCCGACGCTGCACGAAGTGCGGCACGATCCATCCGGGCCGCGACGCCAAGGCCTGGCACGCGATGCGGGCGGCCGGATGATCGTTGATATGCACACCCACTTCTTCCCGCGCATCACGCGGGAAGAAGCCGCGCAGCTCGATCCCGCCAAGGCGCCGTGGCTGCGCACGAACGCGGACGGCACCGGCCACATCATGCAGGGCGACCAGCCGTTCCGCCCGGTGTACGCCGCACTGTGGGAGCCGGCGCGCCGCATCGAGGAGATGGACCGCGACGGCGTCGACCTGCAGCTCTTTTGCGCCACGCCGGTGATGTTCGGCTACGGCTATCCGGTCGAGCGCGCGCTCCCCTGGGCGCAGCGCATGAACGACCGCGCGCTCGAGTTCGCCGCCCACGCGCCGCGGCGCCTCAAGGCGCTCGCCCAGGTCCCGCTGCAGGACGTCGACGCCGCGTGCCGCGAAGCGAGCCGCGCGAAGGCCGCCGGGCACGCAGGCGTGCAGATCGGCAACCACATGGGCGAGAAGAACCTCGACGACGCGGGCCTGATCGCGTTCCTCGCGCACTGCGGGCGCGAAGGCATCCCGGTCCTGGTCCACCCGTGGGACATGATGGGCGGCGAGCGCATGAAGCAGTGGATGCTGCCCTGGCTCGTCGCGATGCCGGCCGAGACGCAGCTCGGGATCCTGTCGCTCATCCTGTCCGGCGGCTTCGAGCGGCTGCCGAAGTCGCTGAAGCTCTGCTTCGCCCACGGCGGCGGGAGCTTCGCGTTCCTGCTCGGCCGCGTGGAGAACGCCTGGCATCACCGCGACGTCGTGCGCAAGGACTGCCCGCAGCCGCCCTCGGCGTACGTGGACCGGTTCTCGGTCGACGCGGCGGTGTTCGACGAGCGCGCCCTGCGGCTGCTGGTCGAGGTGATGGGCGAGGACCGGGTGATGCTCGGGTCGGACTACCCGTTCCCGCTCGGCGAGCAGCGCGTCGGCGCGCTGGTCAACGGCGCCGCGGCCCTGGGCGAGGCGGCGAAGCGCAAGATCCGCGGCGCGAACGCGGCCGCGTTCTTCGGTCTCGGTTAGGCCGACCCTGCTGTCGCCAGAAGTGCCGGGGCGGTCAGACGCCCAGGTACTTGTGGTGCAGCTCCGGCTGCGCGCGGAGCGCCGTGCTCGTGCCCTCGTAGGCGACCGCGCCCTTCACCAGGATCACCGTGCGGTCGGCGATCGCCGCGACCGCGCCGAAGTTCTTGTCGACGATCACCGTCGCGATGCCCGCCTCCTTGATCCGCCGCACGATGCGCCCAGATCTCCTTGGCAATCAGCGGCGCGAGGCCTTCGGTCGCCTCGTCGAGGATCAGCAGATCCGGGTTGGTCATCAGCGCGCGGCCGATCGTCAGCATCTGCTGCTCGCCGCCGGAGAGCTGCGCGCCGCCGTGGTCGAGCCGCTCGCGAGAGCCGCGGGAAGGTCTCCAGCACGCGCTCGAAGGTCCAGTCGCGCCGGCCATGCGCGCCGGCGCGCGCGGCCATCACCAGGTTCTCGCGCACCGACAGGTTCGGGAAGATGCCGCGCCCCTCGGGCACGTAGGCGATCCCCTGCAGCGCGACGCTGTGCGGCGCCGCGCGCGTCATCTCGCGGCCCTTGACGCGCACCGCGCCGCCGCGCGGCTTGACCAGTCCGAGCACGCTCTTGAGGAGCGTCGTCTTGCCCATCCCGTTGCGGCCCATGAGGCCGACGGTCTCCCCGGCCCGCACCGCGAAGTCCACGCCGTGCAGGACGTGGCTCGAACCGTAGTAGGTGTGCAGGCCCTGCGCTTCGACGATCGGCTCGCTCATGCTGCCGCCACCTCGTCCGTGCCCAGGTAGGCCTCCTGCACCGCCGCGGTTCGACGCGGATCTCCTCCGGCGTGCCCGAGGCGAGCACCGTGCCGTTGACCATCACCGTGAGCGTGTCGGCCACCGCGAACACGGCGTCCATGTCGTGCTCGACGAGCAGGATCGCGTGCTCGCGCGCGAGCTTCTGCAGCAGCACCACCATGCGCGCCGACTCCTCCGCCCCCATCCCGGCGAGCGGCTCGTCGAGCAGGAGCACCTTCGGCCGGGTCGCCAGCGTCATCGCGATCTCGATCTGGCGCTGCTCGCCGTGCGAGAGCGCCGCGACCGGGATCCCGCCGCGGTCCTGCAGCCCGACCTCCTCGAGCGCGCGCTCGGCCGCTTCCGCCACCTCGCGGTACGCCGTCGCCGGGCGGAAGAAGCGCATCGAGGTGCGCATGCGCGACTGCGCGGCGAGGCGGCAGTTCTCGAACGCGGTGAACGGCAGGAACACGTTGGTCTTCTGGTAGCTGCGCCCGACGCCGAGCCGCGAGATCGGCTCCGGCCCGAGGCGGGTCACGTCGCGCCCGAACAGCTTGACGGTCCCGTCGCTCGGCACGAGGTCCCCGGACAGCATGTTGATGAGCGTCGTCTTGCCCGCGCCGTTCGGCCCGATCACCGCGTGCACCTTGCCCATGCGGCAGGCGAGCGACACGCCGTTCACCGCGGCGAGCCCGCCGAAGTGCCGCGTCAGACCCACGGTCTCCAGGGCGATCTCGTTCATCCGGGCGGCACCTTCCTGCGCACGGCAAGCGCGCCCAGCCCGACCAGCCCATAGGGAAGGAACAGCGCCACCAGCACGAAGAACCCCCCCATCAGGAGCTGCCAGTGCTTGGTGAGCCCCTGGAACAGGATCTCGGCGAGCAGCACCGCGAACGCGCCGACGATCGGCCCGGTGAGCGTGCCCATGCCGCCGAGGATGACCATCATCAGCACCGACCCCGAGAGGTGCCAGCCGATCATGTCGGGGTTGACGTTGCCGTGCTGCGCGCCGGCCAGGTAGCCCGCGAGGCCGGCGAGCGCGCCCGCGATCACGAAGCAGACCAGCTTGTAGCGGAACGTCGCGTACCCGAGCGAGCGCATGCGGTGCTCGTTCACCCGGATGCCGACGATCACGCGGCCGAAGGGGCTCTTCAGCATGACGCGCAGCCCGAAGAACACCGCGGCGAACAGGGCCAGCGTCACGAAGTAGAAGTGCTTGACGTTCTCGAGCGAGAACGGCTGCCAGCCGAAGAGCTCCGCCACCGGCCGGACGTAGATGTACATGCCGTCCGACCCGCCGGCGATCTTCGTGTCGTGGAACACGAAGTACACCATCTGCGCGAAGGCGAGCGTCACCATGATGAAGTAGATGCCCGAGGTCCGCAGCACGAAGACCCCGATCACCAGCGCGAGGACGGCGGCCGCGCCCATCGCGATCGGGCAGGCTCGTCCACAGGCTCGTGCCCTCGTACTGCGGCGTGAGGAGCGCCAGCACGTAGGCGCCGAGCCCGAAGAACGCGGCGTGGCCGAGGCTCACGAGCCCGGTGTACCCGACCAGGAGGTCGAGGCTCATGGCGAAGATGGCCATGATGAGGATCTTGGTGAACAGCTGGACGTAGTACTTCTCCGCGACGAGCGGCAGCGCGAGGAGCGCCGCGGCGGCCGCCAGGGTGACCCAGAGGGCGAGCTTCTCGGCGGTCACCGGAGCGGCGCTTCCGAAGATGCCCTCGGGCCGCCAGAGCAGGACGACCGCCATCAGCAGGTAGACCGTCATGCCCGCGAGCTCGGGCAGAACGACGAAGTCGCCGATCTTCACCTCGACCACCTTGCCGAAGGTGTCGACGAGGCCGATGAGCAGCGCGCCGACGAGCGCCCCCTTCACCGAGCCGATGCCGCCGATCACGACGACGACGAAGCAGATGATCAGCACCTGGTTGCCCATGCCGGGGAACACCGACGACACCGGCGCCGCGATCATGCCGGCGAACGCCGCGAGCGCGACCCCGAGCGCGAACACCAGGCGGTACAGGAGCTGGATGTTGATGCCGAGCGATTGCACCATCTCGCGGTTCGACGCGCCGGCGCGGATCATCATGCCCGAGGCGGGTGCGCTGGATCAGCCAGTACATCGCCGCGGCGATGACCAGGCACACGCCCGACATCCACAGCCGATAGACCGGGTACGAGAGCGTGTCGGTCAGGCGGGATCGAGGCGGACAGGACGTCCGGCATCGGCACGCCGTGCACGTCGTCGCCCCAGATGACGCTGCGCGTCTCCTCGAACATCAGGATCAGGCCGTACGTGAGCAGCACCTGGTACAGGTGGTCGCGGTTGTACAGGCGGCTGATCAGCAGCCACTCGAGCAGCATGCCGATCGCGACCGACAGCGACGATGCCCGCCGCGATCGCGGCCCACAGGCTGCCGAGCTTGACGGCGATCGACCACGCGAGGTAGGCGCCGATCATGTAGAAGCTGCCGTGCGCGAGGTTGATGATGCCCATGATCCCGAAGATCAGGGTCAGCCCGCTCGCGATCAGGAACAGCAGCAGCCCGTACTGGATGCCGTTCAGCAGCTGGATCAGGAACGTGTAGAGATCCATCGGCCCTGCGCTTCAGCAACAAAAAACCGACGCCCTCGCGGGCGCCGGCCCATCCGGATGCCGGCTTCCCTCAGGAGAGCGGCGGCATCTTGCAGCGCTCCGCGGGCGGCCAGTCGAGCTGCTTGATCGCGACGCCCGATCACCTTGTTCTCCTTGCCGGCCACCTTGCGCAGGTACATGTCCTGCACCGGGTTGTGCGCGCTCGACATCGTCCAGCGCCCGCGCGGGCTGTCGATCTGCGCCTTCTCCATCGCGGCGATGATCTCCTTCTTCTTCGCGACGTCGCCCTTCACCGCGTTGAGGCCGGCGATCAGGAGCAGCCCGGCGTCGTAGCCCTGCACCGCGTACACGTCGGGCTGCAGCTTGTAGGCCTTCGCGTAGTCGAGGCGGAAGGCGTTGTTGCGCGGCGTGTCGATCGCATCGCCGTAGTGCAGCGTCGTCTCGACCCCGTCCGCCGCGTCGCCGACGGCCTCGAGCACGCCGTCGGTGAGGAACCCCGAGCCGTAGAGCGGGATCTTGCCCTTGAGGCCGGCGGCCTGGTAGTCCTTGAGGAACTTGGCCGCGCCGCCGCCGGCGAAGAACACGAACACCGCGTCCGGCTTGAGCGCGGCGATCTCGGTCAGCAATGGCTGGAACTCGACGTTCGGGAACGGCAGCCACAGCTCCTTGAGCATCTTGCCGCCGCCCTTGACGAAGGCGTCCTTGAAGCCCTGGATCATCTCCTCGCCCGCCGCGTACTTCCAGGTCAGCGTCACCGCCGTCTTGATTCCCCGGTCCGCCATCACCTTGCCCATCGGATAGGTGGTCTGCGAGTTGGCGAAGGAGGTGCGGAACATGTTGGGCGCGCACAGCGGCCCGCTCGCGGCGTTGAGCCCGGCGTTCGGGATGATGGACAGCACGCCCGACTCGCGCGCGATCTTCACCATGCCGGCCTGCGACCCCCGAGTGCACGGTGCCGACGAGCACGTCCACCTTGTCGCGGTTCACGAGCCGGTTCGCGTTGTCGGCGGCCTTGGCCGGGTCCGATTCGTCGTCGACGGTGAAGTACTCGACCTCGCGCCCGGCGATCTTCCCGCCGTTCTCCGCGATCGCGAGCTTGAAGCCGTTGGTGATCGCGATGCCGAGCTGCGTGAACGTGCCGGTGTAGGGCAGCATCAGCCCGACCTTGACCTTCTGCGCCTGAGCGAGCGCGATCGAGGGCAGCCACGCGGCCGCCGCCACGCCGCCCAGCGCTGCGGCGTCCTGCAGGAACTTGCGGCGCAGCGCGCCCGGAAACTTGCCGTGCTTCATTGCCTTGCCTCCTCGGGATGGTCCTGGTCGATTATTGAATTTGTGAGTGCGGGGGAAGTTTAGCGCGTCTCCCCTACCCTGTATCGACGGGTTTCGCGACGGGGATTCCCGACCGCGCGGTTCAGGAATTGCAGCGGCTCCCGGGCGCGAGCGCCCAGAGAGACCCGGAGGCCGCGCAACCCGAGCCTCCCTCTCTGGGCGGATCGTCTACAACCCTCCGGATCCCGGCGTTCGCCGCGAGGACGATGCGAGCGCTGCGCGCGTTGCCGGGTAAAATCGCGCCGCCGCACTCGCACTCCAGACCATGGTCCGCACGCGCCTCCTCATGTTCGCCTGGCTCCTCGCCCTCTTCGGTTGCGACCTGCGCATGGCCGACCTCAAGCCCGGCGTCTCCACCGCGACGGAGGTGAAGAGCGCGATGGGCCAGCCGACCTACGAGTGGAAGGCGCCGGACGGCAGCGTCACCTGGGAATTCCCGCGCGGGCCCTCGGGCTCGGTGACCTACATGGTCGACCTTCGGCCCGACGGCGTGCTCAAGGAGATCCGCCAGGTGCTGAAGGAAGCGTACTTCGCCAAGATCCAGCCCGGCCTCTCGAAGGACGAGGTGCGCAAGATCATCGGCAAGCCGGCGGAAACGATGACCTTCCCGCTCAAGCGCGAAGAGGTGTGGTCGTGGAAGTTCGAGCAGGGCAGCGGCGAGAAGTGGCAGTACCACGTCCATTTCGACCTGGGCGGCAAGGTCGTCACCGCGACGCGCAACCGCGTCGAGGAGCCGTAGCGAAGTGACGGCGCGCCCCCTGCGCATCCGCCTCGCCGCCGCGCTGACCGCGGCGCTCATCGCCGCCGCGGCGCTCGCGCAGGAAGAGCCGCGCAGCTACATCGTGCCGGCGCGCGGCAAGCTCACGTTTCAAGTGCCGTCGGATTGGTACGACGAGCCGAAGGTCGGCCCGACCGGCATTCCCTCGATCCGCTTCTTCGACCGCGTCGAGACGCCGCGCGGCTTCGAGATGTCCACCACCGTCCTGTGGACGCCGCCGGGCGCCTCCCCCTACGGCTCGAAAGCGAGCCTGCGCGCGCTCGTCCAGAAGGCGGCCGAGGACGTCGCGCCGGGCGCCGCCGAGCGCGAGTTCCCGCTGCGGGAGTTTCCGGTGGAGGCCGGCGCCGGGTTTCTCTTCGAAGCGACCGCACGAGGCGCGAAGCCCGGCGAGCCCGCGTACCTCACGCGCGGCGCCCTCGGCTCGGGCGACCTCACCATCACTTTCACGATCCTCACCACCGAGCGCAAGAGCCCGGCGATCGCCCAGGCGATCGAGATGCTGCGCACCGCGCGGCGCGAGGCCGCGCAGTAAGCCCGCTCAGCGATCGAGCGGGCTCAGCACGCCGCGCCCGCCGCGGTTGAGCACGTGGGTGTAGATCATCGTGGTCGACACGTCCGAGTGGCCGAGCAACTCCTGCACCGTGCGAATGTCGGAGCCGCCCTCCAGCAGGTGCGTGGCAAACGAGTGGCGCAGCGTGTGGCAGCTCACCGGCTTGGCGATGCCCGCCGCGCGCGCGGCCTCCTTGATCGCGCGCTGCGGCACGGAGTCGTACAGATGATGGCGGCGTACCACGCCGTCCTCCGGGTCCGCCGACCGGTGCTGCGACGGAAAAACGTACTGCCAATGCCATTCACGCCCGGCGCGTGGATACTTGCGCGCCAGCGCATAGGGCAGATGCACCTCGCCGTAGCCTTCGCGCAGGTCGCGCGCGTGCAGCAGCCGGACACGCTCCAGATGGCCGCGCATCGGCGCGACCAGCTTTTCCGGCAGCATCGTGACGCGGTCCTTCTCCCCCTTGCCGTCGCGCACCAGCATCTGGCGATAGGAAAGATCCACGTCCTTCACCCGCAGCCGCAGACCCTCCATCACCCGCAGCCCCGCGCCGTAGAGCAGGCTCGCGATCAGCCAGCGCGTTCCGGTCATCCCGGCGAGCAGCCGCTCAACTTCCGCGCGCGTGAGCACCACTGGAACGCGGGGCGGACGCGTTGGCCGCTGTACCCCGTCCAGCCAAGGCAGCTCGCGCCCCAGCACCTGGCGATACAGGAACAGGATTGCCGACAGCGCCTGATTCTGCGTCGCGGCGGCGACGTGCCGATCCACCGCGAGATGATTGAGGAATGCCGTCACCTCTGCTTCGCCCATCGCCTCAGGGTGGCGCTTGCCGTGAAAGTAGATCAGCCGCTTGATCCAGTGCACGTACGCTTCCTCCGTGCGCCGGCTGTAGTGCCGCACCCGGATCGCTTCATGCACCCGCTGCAGCAGACGCGGGCGTCCTATCTCGGACCCCGCTTGCGCGCCCGACCCGATTGAATTCGTGGACATTCATCCCTCCCCCAGCAGCCTATCTCCCGTGATATCCGCCTCAATGAGGCGAAGATATCGGGTAGTGTGCATCCATACAGTAGACCAAACGCCTGATCCTGAGGGACGGATGACAGGCTGGGGTAGTCCGGTGTCTAATTGACCTCCATTTAGGAAGGTCACATTACGTTAGGTTTCCCATGCGAATCCCACTGACCTGTATGCAGTGCTTCCGGGAGCGTGGGCAGCCCGACGATTTTGTCTACCCCGCAGAGCTCCAAGACAATGGCCTCTACCGCATGAAATGTCGCTCAGGCCACGATACGGTCACGTGTGTTCAAGAACAGAAGTTCGAAGTCCTGTTTGAGCTAGCGCTGAACGCTATTGTCGATGGGTACTACCGCGAAGCGGTTGCATCATTCACGTCGGCCTTAGAGCGCTTCTACGAGTTCTACATTCAAGTCCTGTGCGTCAAGCGAGGGCTTCCGGAGGTCACCTTTTCCGATGCTTGGAAGAAGGTCGCACGACAGTCCGAACGTCAGTTTGGCGCGTACCTCTTCGCGCATGTCCTTGAGACAGCATCTGCGCCCCCGCTGCTGACCGAAGCGCTGATCACCTTCCGAAACGATGTCATACACAAAGGCAAGATCCCAAGTCGCGACGAGGCGCTTCGCTTTGGACAAGCCGTACTTGAAGTCGTCACGCCTATCCTTGGTGTTCTCAAGCGAGATGAGGCTATCCACGTTGGAGCCGTAGTAAACCAACACATCCGACGGACAATGCAGCAGATAGAGGGGACGCCTCACGTATCCTTCATGTCAATCAGCACCACTGTGAGCATTGTGAATGCCGAGACGGGGAAGCAGAACACCGTGGCAGACAGTGTCGCGCATATCGCCGCGAGGCGTGCCCTTGCTGGGTGGTAGGAAACTTAACCACACGATCGACGCGGACCGGTGGCCAGCGGGCTACGCCCGCCGGCCACCGGACGGTCATCGTGATCGTTAGGGCTATGTCACGTCTCTTCACCATCGTCGCCCTGCTGATCATCGCTCAGCGTGCATTGGCGTGCACCTGTGCTCCTCGACTTTGCGACGGATGTTCACTTTCGGAGCAGGAGCAGTTTGCGCAAACCGAAGTGCGTCGCGATCTTGAGTGGGCAGCCACGGTCGGCGTGTTTCGCGTCCTTCGCGTGTACTCCCTGGAGGCGACCGCGTCGCGTCCACTATGGATGTACGCCGACGTTCAGCCCGTGGAGATCTTCAAAGGCAAACAGGACATATCGCGCGTGATCCTCGGTCCCCCGGCTTCCTGTGGGATGGGCGGCGACGTCGATGCCGGACGCTTATTCTTTCTTACCGCCGGGGACGGCGTTATCGGTTGCGCGTACGGAGATTCACGGCCTCTGGAAGCATTGAAGGTGCTGCGCACGCTTCGTGAACGCCAATAGCCCTAACCCGCGCTTCGAGCCGACGGCTGCAAGCGTGCCGCTTGCAGTACCCTCGTCGCTTCGCTCCTCGGCCGCGGCTCAAGCGCAACGTTGGGCGCTGTCGTTATGTTAAGCATCGAGTTCGAACCGCCTCGCACTGCCGAACCGTGCGCGTGTTGTGGCGGCCAAACGACCGCGCTGACGCGCTTCGTCTACGAAGATGGGAATGCTCATGCCGTCTATCTGGCGTCATATTCAGATAATCACGCGGAACGCGTCGTAAGCGTTGCTCTTGGCCTAGGGGAGTGGGGAGACGGAGCTTCCCCGGACCAGCGCGTGGCCTTCGCATTCAACCTCAGGAGCGACGCCAATCAATTCCAAATTATGGTGATCGATCCCGACCACTCACCCTGGTCACACGCTACGTATTTGGGTTCTATGCTCTCGCGCGAAGAAGCGCTAGCGCATCCGTTGATAAAAGAACTTTTTCACATCACCGACCACATCGTGGCGGAAGATGCTGCTATCAAGACCTACCTGTCTCTCCATTGAGGTTGCGCCCAACCCGGCGCTCGAGAGGACCGTCCAACAGCGTTGCTGTTGGATTCCCTTCGCGCGTTGCGCGCCGGCGGCCTCTCAGCTCTGTCGTTAGGTTGCTCGCAGCGTATGGCAGAGATCCAGTTCTTTGCGACAGAGGCGGACCACGAGTCCGTAGTCTCTGCTCTTGTCTTGCGCTACAAGGCGACGTTCGTCATGGACGCTGGCGCGTCGCTCCCCTTGCCGGTCTTCTCGACCGTGGCTCAAGTCATGAGTGCCATCGCCGGCGATGACTTCGGACCTCGGTTCTTTGTGCTGTCCGCCGAGTGGCAGGTCGAACCATTGATCTTCTCGGAAGCTGTGCGTCAGGACGGATCGGTTCGCTACCATGTACGCGGCCGCTATGGAGGCCCGTCACTCGATTACATCGCCAAGCGACCAACTCTATCCCCACTCGGTCCGCAAATCGTGCCCAGCAGCTTGAGCACGTTCCCGTCGTACTACCTTAGCCCTGGCGAGGTTCGTTCCCCAGGGTCTCTGCAAGCCGCCCTAACCATGGCGCGGCGGATTGTTAGTCGTGGCGGCAAGCGCACGTCGGTGAAGCAGACCGGCAGGCCGGGGCCTATCGCGATGGCCGACGCCAGGCGCGCACACAATCAGGGAAGCTGGCTCAGGGTGGGTGAGTGGCGTCATGAACCCAGGAACGCAACCTAACCCTTCGCTCCAGCCGACCTGCTACGGCTGGCTTCGCTAGCCTTCGCAGGCGGCTGAGCTCAAACGTTAGGCTTCACATGGCCCGGACCGAAACGCTGCGCGAAGGCACCTGGTTGTATGACGGGTCAGTCTTGTGTCGAGTTAGGATCGTTCGACGCGATTGGGACTACTACCATGAGAGTTGGGACCCAGATCCGCCGGACTTGGATGTTGATGGGTGGGCGTATTACGTCGAGTTTGAGTCGCCCCCTGCGTCTGGCTCGTTTGGTCAGCCATCCACGAGCTGCCTTTCTTACTCCGACGCGGTGACTCTCGCTGAAAAGACAGCCAAAGAAATCCGCTGGCTTGGCGAGGTGATGCGTGAAGCCTAACCCCCCAGTTAACGCGGACGCGCGCGCGAGTTCCGTGCTGTGCAGGGGCCATGCGGCGCGCGCCGGTTACCGCGAACGTTGCGCAGCGATGGGAAGTCGGAGGCAGAATCGTGGATGCTAGTGTTGTCGGCACTATCGTGTTCACATGTACGTTCGCGGGTGCGCTACTCGGAATGTGGTTGCGCACCGTCTTACCAGAACATTATTTCGACACTGAGTCGAGAGACACGGTGAAGGTTGGCATCGGACTCGTCGCTACGATGACTGCCCTCGTTCTTGGCCTGGTCACCGCCTCTGCCAAAAGCTCCTTTGATGATGTGAACACAGCAGTGAAACAATTCGCCACTCAAATCCTCTCTCTGGACCGCGCACTTGCTCGCTACGGGTCCGAGACCGGCGAGATTCGCAAGGGCCTGCAGCGCGCGGTTGGGGCCCGAATCGACATGATTTGGCCACAGGACTCCTCCAAGCCTGCCGGTCTGGATCCGATGCGCGCGCCAGGAGTTGAGGGACTCGCGGACGCAATCCGGAGTCTGAACCCGAAGGACGACTCCCAGCGCGCGCTCCAGGCCCGGGCGTTGGACCTCGCGGAAGCCCTATTACAGGCCAGGTGGCTTGTGATCGCCAGCGCCGGGGCGTCAGTTCCCTTCCCGTTCCTTACGGTCCTCCTGTTCTGGCTCACGATCACATTCGCGAGCTTCGGGCTGTTTGCTCCGCGGAACGCCATGGTTGTCACGGTTCTGTTCGTTTGTGCACTGTCCGTTGGGAGCGCCGTATTCCTCGTATTGGAGATGGATGGGCCATTCGAAGGTTTCCTCAAGGTCTCTGCGGACCCGTTGCGCGCCGCACATGCACGTCTGAATCAGTAGGTGCGTCACGGTCGCGTGCGTGCAGATCGCTGCCCAACCCCGCAATGAACCGGACGGTCCAACAGCGGCGCTTCGCTTGCTGTTGTCCGGCCGGTTATTGTGATCGTTGGGCGTCATGCTTGTAGCGTCGACTGAATGGATACGACACAGATTCTTGTAACTGCCGCCGTTGGCCTAGTGGCGAGTCTGGTCACAGCGGTAGTGACGCATTTTTTGACGCGGCAACAAGAGCGACGCAAACACGAACGCGAGGTTGCGGCAAAGCTTGCTGAACTGAACTCCAGGGAGAGTAGCGTCACCCAGATCTTAGCGACACAGTATGCACAAGCTTGCCTCGTCGTCGAGCGCCCGAATCAGGCCGAACGTGATCGGATTTTCCTCCCCGTTGGCTGTCGCATAACTCTGGGGCGTGCCCCTCATAACGAAATCGTAGTAGATGACAGAGCACTGTCGCGGCAACATCTTGCGTTTCGTGCACTCGGGTCCACTACCTACCTTGAACCACTTGGGGGAGCGAATGGAGTCACGGTCAATGGGAACGAAGTTCGCGAGCCAGTGAAGCTGTCCAACGGGGACATAGTCTCTGTTCCGGGTTCGTCCTTCAAACTCACTTTTGTCGCCCTGCGCAGCTAGAGCAGCAACGACGCCCAACCCCGCCTTGCAGCCGACCGCCGCAAGCGCGCTTCGCTTGCTTGCGGTGCCCTCGTCGCTTCGCTCCTCGGCGGCGGCTGAAGGCGAATGTTGGGCGTAGTCCACGATGCGCACTGTTCCCGCCCGACTCCACGTGCTTCTTGCGAGAGAGGCATCGACGGCTGTTGTCCTGCGACGCGGGCCATCTCGGCACGTGGCCGCGATCGGGTGGGACAGGAAGACTGATCGGTTCAAGGTTGCCCAGTGGCTGTACGGTCGCATCTACGAACGCCGTTCTGATCTGTCTCCCGACGGCAAGCATCTGATCTATTTCGCGATGAATGGTCGTTGGGAATCGAAGGTAAAGGGCGCCTGGACTGCGGTGTCCAAGGCGCCTTATCTCAAGGCCTTGGGGTTGTTCGCGAAAGGCGATTGCTGGCACGGCGGTGGTCTGTTTCTTTCATCGAAGGAGTACTGGCTTAACGACGGTTACGGGCATGAATCGCTGCACGACGACTCGAGACTCAAGCGCGCACGCGGCTACCCTTGGAAAGAGTCATATGGTGGCGAGTGCCCCGGGGTCTACTACCTAAGGTTGCAGCGCGATGGGTGGGCAATGAAGTACACGGCACCCGACGGCAAAGGCGGGAACGTCACGCTATTCGAGAAACGCGTTAGTGCGCACTGGAGGCTTCGCAAACGCGCCTACGCCACGCTTTTTCGTCCGGTCGGTCGCGGGTGTTACTTTGATGAACACGAGCTCTGGAATTCCCGTACCGAGGCGGGCCTGGAGTTTCCCGACTGGGAGTGGGCCGAGGTCGACGGGGGGCGCCTCGTCTGGGCGCAAGGCGGCAAGCTGTTCTCTGGTCGCGTCGGTCCGCGCGGGTTGGGCAGTGTCAAGGAGCTCTATGATTTCAACTCGCTATGTTTCCAAAGGCTTGGTGCGCCTTACTGAGGACCACGCCCAACCAGCGGTTGCAGCGGACCCGCTCCGGCGGGCTTCGCCCGCCTCCGCAGCTCCGCTGAACCGCGACGTTGGACGTCAAATTGCGGCCGCAAAGAAGGGGGGAGGACATGAGAGCGATCTGCCGATTGGCGTTTGGACTGCTGGCACTGCTGATTGCGGGAAGCCCAGAGGCGCAATCGAATTACCCGGAGAAACCGATCCGCCTGGTCGTCGGTTTCCCGCCAGGCAGTACCGTAGACATCGTCGCGCGGCTGCTCGGCCAACAGTTTGCCCAATCGCTCGGGCAGCCGGTCATGGTGGAGAACGTTCCCGGTGCCGCCGGCAACATTGCAACAGACCGCGCAGCAAAGGCGTCGCCCGATGGCTATACCCTCACACTCGTGGGCTCCGGTCAGATCCTTGTGAATCCCAGCCTTTACCAGGTGGCGTACGACCCGGTGAAAGATTTCGCGCCTGTATCGCAGGTCTGCGTGATCCCGACCATCCTGGTCGTCCACAACGCCGTACCTGCGAGAACCGTTATGGAGGTGGTTGCCTTAGCGAAGGCGCAGCCCGGCGCATTGACATTTGCCACCAGCGGGAGCGGCAGCCCGCCGCACATAGCGGGCGAACTGTTGAAGTCCATGGCGGGGATCGACATACGAGATGTTCCCTACAAAGGGGTGCCCGCTGCCATACCTGATCTGCTCAGCGGTCGCGTCACGATGATGTTCAGCCCCATGTCGGCCATTTTGCCTCTCGTGCGCGAAGGAAAGCTGCGTGCGCTAGCGGTGACCTCGCTAAAGCGTTCGGCGACCCTCCCGCAGTTACCAACCATCGACGAATCGGGATTCCCGGGTTTCGAGGTGACTTTGTGGTTCGGCCTCCTCGCGCCGGCTCGGACCCCGACGGCGATCATCGGCAAGCTTCATCTCGAAACCATGAAGATACTTCAGCAAGCTGATGTGCGCACCAAGCTCGCCGACCTTGGCTACGAAGTCATCGGCAATTCGCCCGACGAATTCGCAACAGAAATCAAATCCGAACTACCGAGATGGGCGAGACTCATTAGGGAATTCCGTATAAAGCCCGACTAGGGGACTTACCAGCCGCGCCTTCGGAATCTCGCGCCCCGAGGCGGTAGGCGTGACTGCGGACTGATTGCGTGAAATGACGCCCAACCATCCGATGCAGCGGACCGCTTCAAAGCGAGCTTTCGCTCGCTTCTTCGCGGCCGCTGATCGGAGCCGTTGGGCGTCCGCTTCCGGGATCAGTCCGAACGACTGCTTCCCGCCGCCTCTTTCTTCCGCTTTGGGTCGCGGCCGGTCGCGACTGTCTCTGCGCGTCCGGAAGCGGTCGGACCCGACGCGGCTCCAGTAGGGCAAGTGCGACTGCGGTGGGCAGGGTGACGCCTGTATTGGCTCCCGTTGCATGATGCCACCGCGACTGCAAGCGGAGGCGTATCATTTTCTGATGACAAGAGCACCGCCCACTAGCGGATCGATTCCGGATTACCTGCGCGAAGCGGAGGCGCGGGGGGCCGTTCCTGCCGGTTTCCGTGTTCAGGGCCTCGAGCCCCTGACCGGCGGGCGGACCGGCGCGCGGGTCATCGCGATCCGGCCGGGTTACGTGCTGAAAGTGTTGCCACGCGACACCTGGCGGGTTGCGGCCATGCAGGCTCCTGACGCGGGAGAGGGGCCGTTGTGGCTGAGCGGCGCCACGCGCGAGCTTCCCGCGCCGGTTGCGTGTCCGACGGTCGACGTTGCGGTCCACATGGACAACGACGAGTGGTGGATGCTGATGCGCGACGTGTCGGATGGCATCCGGCCGCGCGGGGCCTTCACGGAGCATGACGAGCGATTGCTGCTGACGGCGATCGCGCGCCTGCATGCGCACTACTGGGACGGGAGCAATGGCCTCGACGCTCTGCCGCTCGCCCCTGTTCGCGGCACCACGGCCGCTTTTGCCGAGCCCGTCGCCTTCGCTGCCGGGCGCGCGGCACCGTCGGCAGACTGGGTGCCCCGGTGCGTGGAGGATTTCACGCCGCTCAGGATGCTGCTGCCGGCGTTCCTCGAGATGCTCGATCCCGGCGATGCCGACTTCTACATCCGGGTCGCTTCGGAGCGCTCATGGCACCGCGGACTCGACGACGCCACGCCGACGCTCAACCACGGCGACCTCAGGCGCGCAAACATCGCCGTCGCGGACAAGACGGTCACGCTGCTCGACTGGGAGTTCGCATCGCGCGCGCCTGCCGCATGCGATCTGCAACATCATTGGTTCCTGCACTTCTGGGCCTACCCGCCCGATGACGGCCTGCCACCCGAAGCCCGTGCGCCGCTGCGCGATTTCTATCTGGCCGAACTCGAGGCGGCGCTGGGGCAAGCGATCGACCGCGGGGAGTTCGAGCGGACCTGGGACCTGGGGTGGCTCCGGACTCTATCGATGATCGGGATTTGCCTAGCAGACACACCCGATCCGACCGCGACGGAGGCGCGTCATCGCGCGAAGGCGGCGATCGCGCTCGCTCGCGCGATCCTGGACAGGTGACGCAGAGCCCGGTGCCCAGAGATGACGCCCAACCCGGCAGTCAACCGGACGCTGCGCGATAAAGCCGCGCAGCGCCGGTTACTTCTACGTTAAGCAGCATAGAACGATCGACCATGTCGACCAACGCATCGACCTGCGAGTTGTGTACCCCAAATGAAGTGATACTTGAGAACGCGCTCGCGTATGTGCGTTACGACAGCAATTCCCTTAGCCGCGGACACGTCCTAGTTGTGCCGAAACGACATGTCGCGAACTTTTTCGATATGACCACCGAGGAGCAGTCAGCGGTTCTCGCATTACTCAATCAGGCGCACAAAGCCAGCCACGTGCAGCACTCGCCAGATGGCTACAACATTGGCGTGAATATTGGAAAGGCCGGCGGTCAGTCGCAAATGCATGTACATGTCCATCTGATCCCCCGGTATTCAGGTGATGTGCCAGATCCGCGCGGTGGTATTCGGTGTGTGCTGGCGGGCAAGCGGCATGCTGCTTAACCCGGCAGCCCAGCGGACGCGCGGGAAGTGCCGCGATTTGCAAGGGTCAGTGGCCGTGCACCACTGGCTTCCAGGTTAGGCACCGGGGCCATCGAGGCGTGAGATGCGTTCGTCCAGGTCAATCCTTGTCGGTGCCAGGTCTGTCGCTGTTGTCGGCCTTTGTACGTCGTCTCTGGCCTCCACGGTAAGCGTCGAGCCCGGTCTGTACGACCTCACTGCACAGACGGTCTTGCCTCATTTGGAAGAGAGCCTCCGATACGCCACTACACGCTCTCGCCGATGTCTGGGTACGCTTGAAGCTTCCGCACTGTTTCCGCTCCTGCGTCACGAGGCCTTTGCGGGCTGTTCGCTGGTACACGAGTCCTCATCTGAGGTCGAAGCGCATTTCTCCCTGCGCTGCAACAATCCCCAGGCCGCCACGGGTGCTGCACACTTCGCGCTGCAATCCGGTGGATTTCACGCGGTGCTTCACGTCAAGATGGGTGGCAAGAACATGACGCTGTCGCAACGTATTAGTGCGCCGCGCCTGGGCGCGTGCACGGCCGAGTAGTTTCGGTCGTGGCCGTCACCTTGCAAGGCACTGGCGCACGCTACGTCGATTGGCGCGGTCATGCGCCGGCGCCTAACCCTTCGCTGCACCCGACGCGCTACAGCGGGCTTCGCCCGCTTGCGCGCGCGGGTGAGCTCAAACGTTCGGCGTCATTGGGCCCGTGCTCAACAAGGCTCAGATTGACTCTCGTCTTTTCTGTAGCTACACTAATTCGTGCGAATCGAGTTCGACCCTGCCAAAGATGCCGCAAACCGTGCCAGACACGGCGTGTCGTTGAGCTTGGCGCGGGAACTCGACTGGGATGCTGCGCTTGCCTGGGTCGACCATCGCCTCGGGTACGACGAGTTGCGCATGATCGCCCTCGCACCCAAGACCAACACCCTTTACTACGTAGCGTTCGTCGACCGAGGTGACCGACGCAGGATCATCAGTCTCCGCCGGGCGACGCGTCATGAGGTCAAGCACTATGTCGAAAACGTCTAGACGTTCCAAGATCGCAGTTCCGACTCAGGCGGAAGATCGAAAGATCCGAGCGGCTGCAAAGGCAGATCCCGACGCCCAACCGCTCTCCCCGAAGCAATTGAAATCGATGGTTCCGCTGCGCGCGCTCCGAGGAAGGCCAAAGTCAGAGAGCCCAAAGTTGCTCCTATCGGTCCGGTACAGCCGAGACGTGGTGGAGTACTTCAAGTCCACGGGCGCTGGCTGGCAGTCGCGCATGGATAGCATTCTCCGTGCTTACGTCACCCGCCGTTCGCGCGGGACATAGAAATGACGCCGAACCAGCCCATGCACCGGACCCGCTCCGGCGGGCTTCGCCCGCCTACGCGGGCCGGTGATGGGCGACGTCCTCATGAACGCGGCTGTCCTAGTCCTAATGGTCGTCATGGCCCACGGTAGCTTGTTGGTGCTGCTGTTCACTTTCCGGAAGACCGTCGCCATTTTCTACCGGTTTTACCTGCCCTCATTCTTGGTGGCGTGGATCGGATATATCGTGTATGAGGGCGTGTACATTCCTCGCCACTGTACCGGTGAGTGCAATATTCGGGTGGATCTCCTGCTCATCTATCCGTACCTAGTGTTTGTGAGCATCTGCACCATTGCATACTTCGTGCTGAGCCATCGAGCGAGCGGCGGCGCGAAGCATTAGCGAGTGATGGACAACATGAGGCCCAACACGCGCTTCGAGCCGACGCCCGCAAGCGGACCGCTTGCGGTTCCCTCCTCGCTTCGCTCGTCGGTCGCGGCTCAAGCGCAACGTTGGGCCTCGAGCCAGCAAGGTCCGACCGTAGGTTGACACGCATGAGACACACATGAGCTCAAGCCTGGCGCAAATGGGCCCGGTGGCAGCGGTAGAAGCTATTTGCCCAGTCTTCGCATCGTTCGGCCTGACGACGATCGGGAAGCTAAAACGCGGGCAGTATCGACCGTTGGTATTGGCGGCACTCCTGGTCGGTCTTTGCCAAGCAGGCCAGGCGCAAGAAGCGCAGCGCGCGAGTCCCGGCGGCGCGGTCACGCTGTTTCAGAACGTCCGGATTTTTGACGGCAAGAGCAGCACTCTTTCAGGGCCGAGAAACGTTCTGGTGCGCGGGAATCAGATCGAGCGTATCTCCACCGCTCCGATCCCGACCGATCGAAGCGCCACCACCATGCTCATCGACGGTGGCGGGCGCACGCTGATGCCCGGGCTGATCGACATGCACTGGCACACGATGATGGTGCGGCCGACGCCGGCGGCGCTGCTCGCGGGGGACATCGGTCATCTCAATCTCGTGGCAGGCGCCGAGGCGACTGCCACGCTGATGCGCGGGTTCACGACCGTTCGCGACATGGGTGGGCCGGCCTTCGGGCTCAAGCGCGCCATCGACGAGGGCACGGTTGCCGGTCCGCGCATCTTCCCGTCCGGCGCCATCATCACCGTGACGAGCGGCCACGGCGACTTCCGCCAGCCGTTCGAACTGCCGCGAACGCTCGGCGCACCGCAGTCCCGCGGGGAGCTGACCGGGGCCGCCATGATCGCGGACAGTCCGGATGAAGTTCGCGTGCGCGTGCGCGAGCAACTCCTGCAGGGCGCATCGCAGATCAAGCTGACGGCAGGCGGCGGCGTGGCATCGCCCCACAGCCCGCTCGACGCGTCCACTTTCACCGAGGCCGAGCTGCGCGCCGCCGTTGAAGCCGCCGAGAACTGGGGCACCTACGTCACCGTGCATGCCTACACGCCCGTCTCGATCCAGCGCGCGATCGCCGCCGGCGTGAAGTGCATCGAACACGGCCACCTGATGGACGAGGCGACCGCCAAACTGATCGCCGACAAGGGCATCTGGTTGAGCACCCAGGCGTTTCCCGACGAATTGGCCGACGCGTTTCCGCCCGGCTCGCTGGAGCGCGCCAAGGCGATGGAAGTGTTCGCCGGTACGGACAGAACCTTCACGCTGGCGAAGAAGTACAAGATCAAGACGGCGTTCGGCACCGACATCCTGTTTTCCCCGGGGCTGGCGCAGCGTCATGGCGAACTGCTGGCCAAGCTGGTCCGCTGGTACACCCCCGCCGAAGCGCTCGTCATGGCGACCGGCGACCAACGCCCAACTGCTGGCGCTGTCCGGGAAGCGCAATCCGTACCCCGGCAAGCTCGGCGTGGTCGAGGAAGGCGCGCTCGCCGACCTCCTGCTCGTCGACGGCGATCCGATCGCCAACATCAAGCTGATCGAAGATCCGGAGAAAAACCTGCTCGTCATCATGAAGGACGGCAGGATCTACAAGAATGCACTGCGCAAATGAGGCCCGATCAGCGTGCGTTCCCTGTTGCCCTTTCGTCGCGAGAATGACGCACACCTTGTCGCCCTCGCGAGCAGCGACGCCCAACCATGCGTTCGAGGGGAGCGCTTGCCGGCGCCGTTCCGCTTCGCTTCGCAGCGTCGACGCGGCCCCTCAACGCAAGCGTTGGGCGTCACAGAGGCGCCTCGCATGAACTTCCTCGTGAATCTTGACGTTGATGACCTCGCGAAGGGAATCGGGTTCTACAGCGCGGCGTGCGGATTGAAGGTCGGGCGCCGCTTCGGCAGCTTTGGGGCCGAGATGCTCGGAGCCTCTGCTCCGATATACCTTCTGGTAAAGGATGACGGGACGCCCGCTGCGGAGACGACCATGCAGAGTCGCACCTATGAGCGTCACTGGACTCCAGTTCACCTTGATTTCGTCGTTGAGGACATTGAGCCCGCCGTGGAGAAAGCGGTTGCGGCGGGAGCGCGGCTGGAGAAGCCCATCACGACACACAAGTGGGGCAGGCTCGCGCTCATGGCTGACCCGTTCGGCCATGGATTCTGTTTCGTTCAGTTCCCCGGGCGAGGCTATGACGAGATCGCAGACTGACCAACCGTCGGGGAGCAGTGCCGCCCAACCACCGGTTGCAGCGGACCCGCTCCGTCGGGCTTCGCCCGCCTGCGCGGGCCGCTGATGGGCGACGTTCGGCGTCATTAATCGAGCGTGCCCCAAAGCATGGCGGGTGAGGACCGGGTGTCGGCAGAGCGGGAGCCGGCCCCCAAGAGTCGGAAATCAGGGGTGGGACGCGACGAGTGGCCACGAAGAGGCTGAGCGCGCTCGCTGCTTGTGCTCGGAGGCAGGCGCGGCGCAGCTTGAAAAGGATTGGCCTGGCCGATGCGGCCTTTCATCCCACTGCCTGCTTGAGGCCGGCGCCGGGCCATTGTCAGCGGACGATCGGCGGACGCTGCTTGGCTAGGCTGTCAGCTCCCACTGCTATTGGAGCCAGTCATGGACCTGAAATTCCGGCTGGACGCGCACTTGCCCGCGTCCGCGCATCTGCCGACGCACGAGATCGTCGATCATCGTGCCACTCCCACCGCACCCGTGTGCTTTTGCCTGCCGGCGATGGGGGCAAGTGCCAGCTACTATCGCCCGTTCGCGCAGGCGCTCGCACGCGCCCTGGCGGGAACGGTCGTCCTCGCAGACCTGCGCGGCCAGGGGGAAAGCGAGGTCCGCGCGAGCCGCGGGGCGCGCTTCGGCTATCGCGAGATCGTCGAGCAGGATGTACCCGCGCTGCTCGACACGCTCGCCGCACGCTTCCGGTATCGGCCCCTGTTCGTGATCGGCCACAGCCTGGGCGGGCAGCTCGCGACGTTGAGTGCGCTGCACAGGCAGGATCGGCTCGCTGGACTCGTGCTGGTCGCTGCCGGCACCGCGCACTATCGGGCGTGGCCGCAGGCAGACCGGTGGCGGACCCGGCTTGCCGTGCACGGCATTCGTGCGGCGGCCGCGCTGCTGCCATGGTATCCGGGCGCGGTGCTCGGGTTCGGCGGCGATCAACCGCGGAGATTGATGCGCGACTGGAGCTACAACGCGTTCAGCGGAAAGTACCGGCTCACGGGCAGTAGAATCGACTACGAGGCGCGACTCGCCGCGCTGCGCCTGCCGGTGCTGGCGGTGACGATTCGCGACGATCCGGTGGCGCCGCCCGGCGCGGTGAGCGAGCTGCTGGCGAAGCTGCCGCAGGCGGAGCAGAAGCGGCTCGAGGTGGACGGCGTGCCGTCGGACCGGCCCTGGCGCAGGCATTTCAGCTGGGCGCGGCGCCCGGACAGCGGTGCTCGATCCGATCGTGCAGTGGATCCAGGCATGTGGCAGAGCATCGGCAGGCGCGCCGCGGCATGAGCGCCCGCAAGCGTCGTTGTGAGGACGAGGACGACGTGCGCCTGTGCGTGCTGGGTCCTGTCCGCCTCGAGAGGGAGGAGGCGCGCGTCGAAGTCGGGCAGCGCCGGGAGCAGGCGGTGCTGGCCTTGCTCGCGGCGGAATCCCGACCCGTCAGCCGAACGCGCCTTGCCGCCTGGCTGTGGCCCGACGCCGAGCCCGGCGTAGCGAGCGGGCGGCTGCGCCGCTTGCTTCACGAGCTGCGCCGAGCGCAGCGCCGAGGCGCTGCTCGCGGGGACCGCCACACCGTGGCGCTCGCCCCGGCGGCGCGCGCCGGCAGCGACATCGAGGAGCTGCGGGCGCTGCTCTCGCGCAGCCTCTACCGGCCGCCTGGCGACGAGGCGGAGGCGCTCGAAGCGCTCGAGCAGGCGATCGAGCTGACGCGGGCGACGTTCGCCGAGGGTCTGGCGATGGACGAATGCGACGAGCTGTCCGCCTGGCTCGAGCGCGAGCGCGAGGCCTTGCACGCGGCGCGGAGGCAGGCGCTCGCCAGGGCGGCGTCGCTGCACGAGCGGGCCGGGCGCAACGAGCGCGCCCTTGCGCTCGCGGCGGCACGCGTGGCGGCCGATCCGCTCGACGAGGACGGGCATCGGCAGCTCATGCGCCTGCATGCCGCCGCCGGCCGCACCGCGGCCGCGCTGGAGCAGTTCGAGCGCTGCCGCGAGGCGCTCGCGACCGGCGCGGGCGTGCAGCCGGAGCCCGCGACGCAGGCGCTGGCGACTGCGTTGCGGACCCGAGCGGCGCCGGGCGACGCCGAGCGCGTCGCGGTCCCGGAGGTTCGCTTCACGCGCAGCGGCGAGGTCCACCTCGCCTATCAGGTCTGCGGCGAGGGCGCCGGTCGACCTGCTCGTCATCGGCGGCTTCGTCTCCCACCTGGAGCAGGCGTGGGAACCCGGCGGACCGGGCCTGCTGCTGCACGCGCTCGCGCGCCAACTGCGCGTCATCGTCTACGACCGCCGCGGCGTCGGGCTTTCCGACCGCACCGTCGACCCCGCCGATGTCGGCGTCAGCAGTCTGGACGCGCTCGCGGTGCTCGATGCGGCCGGCAGCCGGCGCGCGCTGGTGTTCGCGTTCTCGGAAGGCGGTCCGATCGGGGTCCGGCTCGCCGCCGAGCATCCCGAGCGCATCCTCGGCCTGGTGCTGTGGGGGACGCTGGCGAAGGGCAGCGCTTCGGCCGACTATCCCTTCGCGCTGAGCGAAGCGCAGCTGGCGCGGTGGCTCGCGCATCTCACCGCGCAGTGGGGCGGCCCCGCCGGCATCGAGGCGTTCGCGCCGGACGAGGCGGACGATCCGGTGCTGCGCCGATGGTGGGCGCGACTCCTGCGCCAGGGTTCGAGCCCGGGGTGCGTGCGAGGCGTCCTGCGTACGCTGGCGCTGACCGACGTCCGCGAGACCCTGCCGCGCGTGGCTGCGCCGACCGTCGTCCTGCATCGCACCGGCGACCGTGCCGTGCGGGTCGAAGCGGGGCGGGACCTGGCGCGTCGCATGCCGCGCGCGCGCTGGATCGAGCTGCCGGGGACCGGCCACTGGTGGTGGCGCGGCGATACAGCGCCGTTGCTGCAGGCACTCGAAGAACTTGCGCACGACATCAGCGCCGGCAAGAATCGATGAGGCGTGCACCTGCTGCGCGCGGCGCGCCGCTGATGCCGATCTATGCAAACTCTCCAGGCTGGAGACCTGTCAATGGAGCAACCTCTGCAGTATTTGCTCGCAGTGAACCTGCGAAGTGTGGACGCCCTGGGATTAAGCATCGCAGAGTCCATCCTGCTTCGTGCCTTACGAGACAATTCGCTGAGGTGTAGAGGAGATGCATACTGTGCACGCTGACGCCGAACATCGCGTTCCAGGGGAGCCGCAACAGCGGCGTTGCCGCCGTTTGCGTCCCCTTAACGCGGGCGTTAGCTTGTACAGGAGACGTTAGTTCCCTCATCTACGTTCTGGAGGGCTTCATGAAAGTGTGTCTCATGGCTTTTTGCCGGACCGCCTCAATAGCCATCGCCGCCGCGAGCATCTTTCTGTCCACGAACGTTAGCGCCCAGGCTCTCGCGCAGCAGATCGTTGGGACGTGGATTGCGGTGTCTCAATACGTCGACCAGGACGGCAAGAAACTTGCGCCCTTCGGCTCCGATCCAAAGGGGATGGTCGTCTACGATTCCAACGGACGCTTTATCCTGGTTTTGCAGCGCGCCACATTACCCAAGTTCGCATCAAATAATCGCATGACAGGCACCCCGGAGGAGAATAGGGCCATCGTTCAAGGAAGCATCGCCTATTTCGGCAGGTACTCAATTGACGAAAGCAATCGAAAGATAAATCTGCGCTACGACGGCAGCACTTATCCGAACTGGGATGGCGAGGATCAAACTCGACTCGTCGAACTCTCAGGCGATGAGCTGAAGATCATCAGTCCCGTATCGGCCGTCGGCGGTGGGATCGTTCATCTTGTACTTCGACGGGTTCGGTAGCCATTGAGCGTGATGTGCCAGCTAACCACCGCATCGAGCTGACCAGCTCCGGCGGGCTCCACCCGCCTCCGCTGGCAGCTCATGCGGAACGTTAGCCTTCACGGACCAATGTGATGCTTAAGCAACGCGGTGAAAAGACAGCCAACGGGAAATGGTCTACTCCTTCGGCAGAACGCAACAAGGGCCCGATACTTGATGTGCTTGCGCGCGTTCTACCCCGCCGCGGCCTGGTGTTAGAGATCGCCAGCGGCACGGGACAGCACGTTTTGCATTTCGCCAAAGCGCTCTCAGACCTCACTTGGCAGCCGTCCGATCCAGATGCGGAGCTTCGCGAGTCTATTGCCCTGCGGGTTCGGGAGGAACAGCGAGCTAACGTCAATAGCCCCATTGACCTTGATGTGACCAAGCTTCCTTGGCCTTTGCAAACGGCGGATGCGGTGGTGGCCATTAACCTGATTCACGTCGCCCCGTGGTCCGCGACGCTAGCATTGTTCGAAGGCGCGAAGGCTTTGCTTTCTACAGAGCATGTTCTGTTCTTATACGGGCCCTACCGTCGTTTCGGTCACCATACTTCGGAGAGTAACGCGCAGTTCGATCTTGATCTTCGTGCGCACAATCCCGAGTGGGGCCTTCGCGACCTGGAGGCTGTGTCAGACGTTGCTGCTGGCGCCGGATTCGTACTGGCCGAGACTGTCGAGATGCCGGCCAACAACTTCAGTTTGGTTTTCAAACGACGTGAAGGCTAACCCCGCGTTCGAGCGGACGCGCCGGCAAGCGGCTTCGTTCTCGTCAACGTCGGCGCGGCGCGCCGCTCAACTCGGACGTTATGCGGCATCTGACGCCACGTGGCATTCGTCCTTCGATGGCCGATATCGGCCATGACCTGCTGGTCGCCCGATTGCCGGATGCAAGCCGCCGGAAAAAGGTGTGCGTCCCCATTGCAATTCCCTCCGAAGGGAGCGATCGGGGGTAGTCGGTAAATTAAACGCGTTACGCCCCCCAATCGCCGGAGGGAAGCCATGACATCGTCCGTTGCCCCCGCTCCGGGAGCGCCCGCGGCACTCTGGCGACGCGCTTTCGACTGGTGGCTCGTGCAGGTCAAGCACGTGCTGCCGCCGACCATCTTCTTCTTCTTCGGTTTCAACCTGATCCTATTCACGCGCTGGATGACGCTTCAGGAGCACGGCATTCCGTTCACCAACTTCTTCGGCGCGACGCTCGCCGCGCTGCTTGTCGGCAAGGCGGTGCTGGTGGTAGACAACCTGCGCTTTATGCACCGCTTCGACGGTGCGCCGCTGATCCAGCCGATCCTGTTCAAGTCCACGATCTACTGGGCGTGCGTGTTCGTGTTCCGCCTCGCCGAAGGCTTGTTCCATTTCCTGCGCGACGGCGGCGCCCTCGACGACTTCCCGAGCTTCCTCGTCGCGCAATTCTCGTGGCCGCGCTTCCTGGCGATCCAGATCTGGCTGATGGTGCTGTTCCTCGTCTACGTGACGGCCCATGAGCTCAATACGCTGTTCGGCGACGGCGAGCTGCCGCGACTGTTCCTGCGCTGGCACTCGTCCGAGGCCAAGCTCACAAGGCGCCAACGCATCCGCCTGCTCACGCGGCTCAACCGGCTGACCGAGGCCAATCCGGTCGAAGTCATCAGCGAGCGCGGCTCGCCCGCGCACACCGAGCTGGTCGGTATCCTGCGCCAGCTTGCGGCGCGGCCCGGCGAGAAGGAGACGCACCCATGACGCGCGGTATGGTCTGCGTACACCATCCCGCAGTCGTTGCTCATCAGCGCGAACAAGGTGATCGAATAGCTGGCGCGAATGACCGCTATGGAGAAACTCGAATGTCTCCTTGGGGACAATCAGACGCCACTTCAACCAAATGCCGCATAACATCCGCATGCACCTGACCGGCTTCAGCGGGCAGGTGATGCGGGGCGTTGGGCCGGATGGCCTTCAGACTCCCTTTCGCAAGCAGAGTGGCTTCCATGTTGGCTAACCCCAAGAGGAGTCCGCTATGACCGTAGTCGATCGCCTCAGGTATTTGCGCGTCGTTCTAGTCTTGGCTGGCCTCGCGTGCCTTGCTCTCTACCCACTTATGTTGTTCTGGCCGTCCGGCTGGACCTGGCACGTCGGTCACTCGGATTACCCGATGATGATCGTTGGCATCTACGCCACACTTGGCGTGTTCTTGATCCTGGCCGCACGTGATCCATTAGCCAATCTGAGCCTGATCTGGTTCACGGTGTGGTCTAGCGTCGTACACGGAGGAATCATGGCCGTTCAGGCGGTCACCCAGCCGGAGCAAATGGGGCACTTGGCAGGTGACGTGCCGGCGCTCTTCATTGTGGCGGTTGCCTTGGCCATCTGGACGCCCCGGTCGCGAGGCACAGATGAGACACACCGCAGCGCGGCCTAACCATGCAATCCACCGGACCAGCAACAGCCGGCTTCGCCGCCTGTTGCCGGCCGGTGATTGCAGTCGTTCGGCGCCCGCGCGACCTAGGGCTGAGTCGTGACTGCTACACCGAGGTACTGGTTTCCCGCCAAGCGCTATGGCTGGGGATGGGGACCCCCGAAGGTTTGGGAGGGCTGGGCCGTCCTGGTTGCCTTCTTCGCCTTACTCGCTGCCGGTGGCATTGTGTTGCTGCCGCAGAATAGTCCTCTCCTTTTCGCGGCCTATGCGGCGCTACTGTGTGTCGTACTCATTGCGGTGTGCTGGGTCAAAGGCGAGAGGCCACGTTGGCGCCGGGGTGGCGATGACGGCGCCTAACCCCGCGTTCGGCGTGGCGCTTCTTGAGCGTCGGATGAGCGGCGGTCCGACGGCGGAGAAGCAACCAGCTCAGAAGTTCATTATGCTGTGTACGTCGATCGGCTTCATAGCCCTTCTTGTCGTGCCAGCGTTCGACCACCGCTTCGGATGGTCGTCGGTGCCGCTCAGCGGTGTTGTGGCCGGAGACGTGCTCGTTGCGATTGGGTTTTATCTCATTTCCCTGGTGTATCGAGAAAACACGTTTACGTCGGCAACCATCGAAGTCGCCGAGAATCAGAAGGTTATTTCGACCGGGCCGTACGCAATCGTTCGCCACCCGATGTACGCGAGTGCATCCCTGTACCTTCTCGGCACGCCGCTCGCGCTTGGCTCGTACTGGGGATTTGTCCCGATCGCCGCGATGATGCCATTTCTGATATGGCGGCTCTTTGACGAGGAACGCTTCCTCGCCAGGAATCTGCCCGGATATGCCGAATACCAGAAACGGGTCCGGCATCGTCTTCTGCCATTAGTGTGGTAGTCGAGTCGGGTGCCCTGAGGTGTGCAACCTAACCACGCGTTCGAGAGGACGCGCTTAAAGCCGCGCGCCCCTCAACGCGGACCTTAGGCGTCAAATGAAGCGCGCCCTTCAAGTCACCCTCGCGGTTCTGAGTCTGCTCCCCCTGACTTTCGGCACGCTCGGCCTGTTCCTGGGCGTCGGCATGTACCTTCCGGCTGAGGCGGCAACGCCGAAACTCGACAGCCAGTTTCGGTTCATGTCCGGTTGGGACGTGGGTCTTGCCTTCGTTGCCTGGTGGTTCATTCCGAACATCGAGCGCCACGGCGGCTTGTTCAAACTCGTCTGTCTCGCGGTCTTTCTCGGAGGCCTTGGCCGCTTGGCTGCCTGGTTCTTCACCGGTGCACCGGGAGCCGCCTTCGTTGCGGTAGCGGCCGTAGAGTTGCTTGTTCCAGCGCTCATTCCTTGGCAGGCTCACGTCGCACGCGCCAGTGATGACGCCTGACCTTTCCATCGAGCGGACTTGCTCCGGCCTACGGCCTCCGCAAGCCGCTCATGTCACACGTTGGCACCCAAGGGTCCACCATGCAGTCCTCGAGTTCATCTCTTCAACCGGAGAAGGAGTTCGCATGAGAGCAATCGCGCAACGGCTTGTGAGGATCTTCGCTCTCTTTGCTTTCGCATCGGCGTGCTCACACGCGCAGACGGTCGACGTGAAGGCGCTGGCCGAAACCCTGAAGCAAGGCGGTTACGTCATCGTCTTTCGCCACGGAGCAACCAATCGCGACCAAGCGGACACCGATCCCTTGAATCACGAGAATGTTGCCAAGCAGCGCCTGTTGAGTGAAAGTGGCAAGAAAGTGGCCAAGCAGGTTGGTGAGTCATTCAAGGCAATGCAAATTCCGCTTGGCAAGGTTTACACCAGCAAGTTCAACCGGGCGGTGGAAACGGGAAGGCTGATCAGTGGCAGTGAGGTGTCGTCCATCCTCGATATCACTGAGGGCGGTCTTGTCGTCACTCCGATCGAAAATGATCGTCGGGCTGAGGCATTGAGGACGATGGCAGCGACGCCTCCAGACGCCGGGAAGAACACGCTGCTGGTAACTCACAAACCGAACATCATCGATGCGTTCGGAAAGGACTGGTTTGAAGTCAGAGAGGGCGAGGCGTCGATCTTCCGACCGGTTGGCGCCGGAAAGGCGGTCCTGGTCGCTCGCGTCCAGGCTGTCGAATGGGTACAGGCCACAAAGTGACCCCTGCTACCGGTCTCGCGGCACGCGCCTAATCCTTCGCTCCAGCCGGCGTGCTACGGCCTGCGGCCTCCACATGCGGCTGAGCTCAAGCGTCGGGCGCCTTGGTGAGAATCCGAGATCCGGGGGGCGTAAGGTGAGGAAGGTTGCGGTCTTCGGCAACGCGGGTAGCGGCAAATCCACCCTGGCCCGCAAGTTGGCAGAGCTGACGAGCCTGCCTCTTTACCCGTTGGACATGATCCAGTACCGAGCGGGCGGCGGCGAGGTTCCACGTGATGAGTACTTGAGGGCGCACGCAGAATTGTTGAGACGTGACGCGTGGATCATTGATGGCTACGGTTGCCGCAAGTCCGCCTGGGAGCGTTTCGCTTCTGCGGACACGCTGGTCTACATCGATCTGCCGCTCGTCACACACTTTCGGTGGGTTACGAAGCGCCTGTTGAAAGGCATCTTGGTGACTCCTGAGGGCTGGCCCGAAGGCAGTCCAATAATCAGCAGCACCATCCAGCAGCGGCGCGCCGCTGAACTCTAGAGCCAGGCGGCACGGAAGCGTGCGGATCGACCCTAAACAATGAAGCTCTACATCACTCCCGGATCTCCCTACGCGCGCATGGCGCGAATCGTTGTTCTGGAGAAGGGACTGGAGAGCCGAGTGGAAATAGTCGCCGCAAAGACGCGCCTGGCGAACAGCCCGTACTACGGTATCAATCCGTCAGGACGTGTGCCCTATCTCGTTTGCGACGACGGCGTCGGGTTGGAAGAATCCGCTCTGATCTGCGCATACCTCGATCGTCTGGACGGCAATCCGGCGTTCGGTCTGCCCGTCGATGGTCAAACGTGGGAGGCGCGCCGTCTCGAAGCCTTGGCGAGAAGCATGTTGGACGGACTTTCAGTTTGGGGGCGCGAGATACTGCGGCCCGAGAACGAGCGTTCGCCGGGAGTGATTCAGCACGAGACAGATCGCGCCAAACGCATGGTGGACGTCTGGGAAGCAGAAATCGGGAGTCCGCTTATGCGTGGCGCACTCAATATGGCCCAGCTCACGCTCGCATGCGGCCTTGGCCTTGAAGCGCGCAATCCCGATTTTCGTTGGCGCCCCCGGCACCCGGAACTATGCAAATGGTTTGACCCAATCGCCACAAGGCCGTCGTTTGCGGCGACCGCGCCGCCGCCTGCATCAGGGGCGAGTGATGCGCCGCCAAGCCGTGGGTAGCAGGAGACGCGCAACAAGCAACGTGCCCCTGGACGCAAACGTTAGGCATCACGGCGAACAGGGTCGTGCCAATCCTTCGCTGTGACGATCGTGTGAAATGACCCCGGCAAGAGGGGCCTGATTGCCCTCGCTTGTTTGACGCACCCAACCCGGACTGGAGGACCCGAATGAAACAAAGGTCGCTCGCTCGATGGATATCCAAGCTTGGTGTGGCCGCCCTGTTTTTCGCCGGCGCCGCACCTGCCGCCGATGTGCACGTGATGATCTCGGCCGGCTATTACGGGGTCTATTCCGAACTGGGCCCGGCTTTCGAGCGCACGAGCGGCCACCGCCTCGTCACGACGCGCGGCCCCTCGATGGGTGACTCTCCGGAGGCGATTCCCACCCGCCTCGCGCGGGGCGAGACCGCAGATGTGGTGATCCTGGATGGAGGGTCCGCCGACGAGCTCGGCAGGCGAGGATTGGTGCGCGCCGACAGCAAGGTCGATCTCGCCCGCTCGCTGATCGGCATGGTGGTGCGCGCCGGGGCCGCAAAGCCGGACATCGGCAGCGTCGAGGCGTTCCGGAGCACGCTGCTCGCGGCAAAGTCGATCGCGTACTCGGACAGCGGCAGCGGCACCTATCTAACCACCACGCTGTTCCCGAAGCTAGGCGTGGCAGACCAGATCGCGAGCAAGAGTCGAAAGGTGCGCGGGCCCCCGTCCGGCGAGCCGGTGGCCGCAGTGGTCGCGCGCGGCGAGGCGGAGATCGGCTTCCAGCAGGTCAGCGAGCTGATACGCGTCCCTGGGATCACCTTCGTCGGCACCATTCCGGCCGAGCTCCAGCCGGTGACTTTCTTTGCGGGGGCGCTCACCAGTACGGCCCGGCAGCCGGAGGCGGGCAGTGCGCTGATCCGCTTCCTCGTATCGCCCGAGGCGGCGCCCGTGGTCTTGAAGGCCGGCCTCACGCCGCTCCCGGGACGATAGCTCCCGCAACTGCGCAATTCGAATGCGTCATTGCCGCAAGAAGATGGCGCCTAACAACGCGCTGAAGTCGGACGCGATTGCCGGCGCCGCTCGTACAAACGGTAAGCCGTCACCGAAAGGCAGGCCGCATGCTTGAACTCAGACCGACCTGTGAGCACTGCAACAAGGCGTTGCCTCCCGACTCCCTTGAAGCGCGCATCTGCACCTACGAGTGCACGTTTTGCGCCACGTGCGTCGACAACATCCTGGAGAACGTCTGCCCGAACTGCGGCGGCGGATTTGTTCCCAGACCCATCAGGCCGTCGAAAAACTGGAAAAGCGATAACTTCCTTGGCAAGGACCCTGCGAGTACCAAGGTCAAGCACCGGCCGGTTGATCCGGCAGTTCATGCACGGTTCTCCGCCGCAATCAAATCCATACCGCCGCAAAAACGATAGATAGGGGCGCGAAGGTGGCAGCTACCCCGTCGTTGGACCGTGCCCGTGCCAGCGCGCCTCGCCCGCTCGCAGGGGCCGGTGAACTCTAGCGTTGGGCGCCAAGCCGTCAACGTGGTCTGAAAGGAACGTCAATGGTGCTTAGAGTATGTCTGGCGGGCGCAACCGGTTGGGCGGGTTCCGAACTTGCACGCGCGATTGCGGGGACTGCGGACCTCGACCTTGTCGCTGCGGTCGCGCGAAAGCATGCCGGCCGGGTCCTGGGCGAAGTGCTGGGAGAGCCGCGCCTTACCGGATCCATTCACGCCTCGGCCGCAGAGGCGCTCGCCCATCCGTGCGACGTCTTCGTCGAATACACCAAACCGGACAGCGCCAAGCCCAACATCCTGACCGCGCTCGGGCACGGTGTGCACGTCGTCGTCGGAACATCCGGTCTCACGGAGAGCGACTTTCGCAGAGATCGACCTCCACGCGCGCAAGCAGACTCGCGGGCGTGCTCGCCTGCGGCAACTTTGCCTTGACGGTCGTGCTGCTCCAGAAGTTTGCCGAGGCCGCCGCCAGGCTCATCCCGCAATGGGAGATCATCGACTACGCGAGCGACGACAAAGTCGACGCACCGAGCGGTACCGCACGCGAGCTGGCGTTTCGTCTGTCGAAAGTGCGCAATCCCGAGCCCACGGTTCCTCTG
Organism: uncultured beta proteobacterium; assembly: GCA_963716855.1. Classification (GTDB taxonomy): domain Bacteria; phylum Pseudomonadota; class Gammaproteobacteria; order Burkholderiales; family SG8-39; genus JAGVSZ01. The sequence continues at coordinate 190,980 of CAVQUV010000004.1, forward strand.
GCGAGAACGGTCGGCCCCCGAGAAACCCGGGGCGCCACCGTTTCCGGCTCCCAGGTTCATTCCATTCGTCTGCCCGGTTACGTGATCAGCGCCGAGATCGTCTTCGGGATGCCCGATCAGAAGCTGACGATCCGTCACGATGCGGGGAACAGCGCACGTCCGTACGTGGACGGGGCCCTGCTCGCCATCCGGAAGGTCGCTACGCAGGTTGGCGTCCATCGCGGCCTGGACTCCGTGCTCGATCTCTGAGGCGCCCCGCGTTGCACGAGCCACGGAACGCAAACGCCAGCTGCTCAGGAAGCCACCTCCATTGGAGCCAGACATGCATGTTCAAGGTAGATGCCATTGCGGACGCATCGCGTACGAGGCGGAAGTCGACCCGCAGGAAGTCTCCGCCTGCCATTGCACCGACTGTCAGATGCTGACCGGCTCCGCTTATCGCGTATCGGTGCGCGCTCCGAGCGCGACCTTCCGCTTGCTCAGCGGCCAGCCTAGGACCTACATTAAAACGGCCGATAGCGGGACCAAGCGCGCGCACTCGTTTTGCGGTGACTGCGGAACCCCAACCTACGCCTGCGCCGTCGAGAATCCTCCGACCTACTCGCTTCGCGTGGGTTGCCTCCAGCAACGCGCGCTTCTTCCCCCGCGCAAGCAGATCTGGTGTCGTTCGGCCGTCCCTTGGTCAGAGGATCTATCCGGTGTTCCAAAGGTCGATCGCCAGTGAATCCATCGCCCAAGCTCAAGCGAAAGCAGCCGGGTCGCACACGACAGCGCTCGCCAACCGCTGCCCTCCGTGGAGAGAACGCAATGCCGATCGAACTGGATCACACCCTTGTTCCGTCGCATCACAAGGTTGCTTCGGC
>CAVQUV010000005.1:0-578154 GCA_963716855.1 uncultured beta proteobacterium
CCGCCGAGGGCTGTCGAAGCCGTAGGTGCCATGAAATGCAACCACCAGCGGCCACTGACGTTGCGGGTTGTGCGTACTGGGAACATACAGCTCGTAGTCGGTGTGCGTCGCGGCCGTCGTGCGGTGCAGCACCTGCGCGGGCACATCCTTGGGCGAGAACGACGGACAGCCGGGAAGAACGACCGTCGCCACGATGACCACCGCGGCGTTGACAACACCAGCAAGAGGGCGGCGCCCTGAATGGAGAGATTGCGGACTGCGGATCGCGGATTGCGGGTTTGTGCTTTTATTCGACTCGATCTCTCGCTTCTCGACGGTTAGCCGGCCACCGGCTACTGGCTACTGAGTGCGACACCTCAGCCAAGATTCTTGACGACTTTTTTCCTAGCTTACGCTAACCTTCGGCCGCTGGCGACATCATAATGTGTGGCTGGACATTCAGGTAGGAACTTACATGGGCCGAATTGCGTGCGCCATTTGCGTGCTGGCAATCGTTACGCTCGCCGCTCCGCGAGCGTTTGCCCTGCGCCCGAAGAAGTTCTGGTCGTCGCCAATTCAAGCAGCGAAGATAGCGTCGCCCTCGCCAAGGCGTACGTGGAGTTCGCGGCATCCCGGCCGAGAACCTGCTGCCTCAACACCGTGACCGGCTACACCATCACCCGCAAATACTACGAGATCCAGATCCGCCAGCCGATCGTGCAGTATCTGAGGGACCATAAGCTCCAGGACCGCATCCGCTGCATCTGCCTGATCTACGGCGTTCCGGTGCGTGTGGAGACGTCGGACCTGCCGCCCGAGGCTGCGGCGCTGTACAAGATCTACTCCGCAGCCGCCACCAAGGCGACCTACCGTGTGGTCATCGATCAAAGGTTCCTCACCACCGTCGGCCAAAGTTTCCGCGAGCCCCGGACGCAGGAACTGACCTCGCTGTCGGCACTCTTCGACCCCCCGCCGCGAACGCCCATCAACCCGCCAGCCGATTTCGGCAAGACGTTTGCCCAGACGCATGGACCAACTGTCCCAGAAGGCAACCGAGGTCGCCCGCCTGAACGATCCGCAGAAGCGATCCATCGCCATGCACGCAACTGATGGCCTTGAGCCTCGACCTGGCGGGCTGCAGGGACTGATCGACTTCATCACGCGTCGCCAAGCCCGAGAAGCGCACCGATCGTCGGCACACTTCGCCAACAGCTCAGGGAACTCGATGCCGCGATGGACGCGGATGCAGGCCGGGACGTTCACGCCCGAATCCGCGCCGAGGAGCTGGCGCTGGTCGATCGAATGGTGGGCGTCGGGCAGCTTTATGGCCTGGCCATAACCAAGGCCGGCGCCGCCGAGCCCGAGAGCACCGACTCCGCCGTCGACAGCGAGCTGGCGCTGTGGTGGGACAACCGCTACATCCCCGGCGGCTGGGTGCCCAACCTGCTCCTGGCGGGCCGACGCGCGGTGTCAAGGCACGCCGCCGGTGATGATGACCTGCCGCATCGACGGGCCGTCCAAGGCCGACGCCCTGCGGATCATCAAGGGCTCGCTGGCGGTCGAGAAGGACGGGCCTGAAGGGCAGGTTCTACATCGACGCCGGCGGGCCTGGAGCCGGCGTACGACGAGCACCTGACTGCGCCTCTGCCGCGATGGTCAAGCAGCAGACCAAGATCCCGGCGGTGCTGGACAACAAGCCGAAGTCTTCGCCCCCGACAGCTGCCCCGACGCCGCCCTGTACGTCGGCTGGTACAGCCTGCGGACAGTACGTGCCCGCGTTCACGTGGGTGCCCGGGGCGGTCGGCTGGCACGTCGCCAGCTTCGAGGCCGACGCACCTCCGCGACCCCAACAGCCACGAGTGGTGCGTCAAGATGATCCAGAACGGCGTGGCCGCCACGCTCGGCGCCGTCAACGAGCCGTACCTGCAGTGCCTTTCCCGCTGCCCGAGGAGTTCTTCCCGCTGCTGCTGACGGGCAAGTGGACCGTCGCCGAGTGCTACTGGCGGACGACGCCGATGGCGAGCTGGCGGATGACTGCTGATCGCCGACCCGCTGTACAACCCCTTCGAAAAGAATCCGCAGATGGACGTTCAAGGAGCTGCCCAAGGCTCGTTCCGGCCAGCCAGCCCGCTTCGGAGCCGTTAGGGCGTGGTACTTAGGAAATAGGGTTTGTGGATGCATAGTCATGCGCTTCTATTCACCTCGCCCTCGAAGGGAGAAGTCGCCCCGCCTCGGCGGGCGGGTGAGGGCGTCCACAGGCGCGACGTCCACTTGGCGAGTACAATTCCCTGTGCCTGATCCTTGACGATCGAGGACGTACACGTCCAGGATAATCACCTACGCACGACGGTCGAACACACAAAGGGAGCCACCTATGCCGCTGACCGAGGACGCAGTAAAGAACGCGGTGCTGGTCCGCCTTGGGAAGCTTGGGTTTCACCCCGCGAGCATCAAGACGATGCGTGAACACGGTGTTGACATAGTGGCAAGGCACCACAATGGGCGATACTTCCTTGTTGAGGTGAAAGGGGGTCCCTCCAACACGGCTATCAGCCCGAAGTCAGGCCGGGATGTTCGTTTCGTGCTTAGCATGGGGCAGTTGATGACACGCATCAACCCCGACACAGGGTATTACTACGGCTTGGCCTATCCTGCTTCGTACAAGCAGATGGCACTTCGGCGTCTCAAGTATCCTTCCCTGCTCAAGACGCTGAATATCGACCTCTTCTTCGTCGATGGCAACCGACGTGTTGAACACTTGACTTGGAGGGACCTGGTCGGCGACAAGGACTGAGCAGCCGCAGGGTCAGCCCTCGCGTCCCCATGTCCGGCATCCCACTTTGTCACTGCCGACTCTCCACTCCCCGCAGAGCCGACAGTCCAGACTCCTCAGCAGCCGAGAGTCTCGCGAATGCGATCCGCAGTGACCGGCTGGATGACGCCGCGGTCGGTGATGATGGCCGGTGATCAGCTCGGCCGGGCGTCACGTCGAAGGCGGGGTTGTAGGTCGTCGACGCCCGCCGGGGCGGTCCGCCGGCCGAAGCCGTCGGTGATCTCCTCGCGCGCCGCGCTGCTCGATGGGGATGCGCGTCGCCGTCGGGCAGCGACAGGTCGAACGTGCTGTACGGGGCGGCCACGTAGAACGGGATGCCGTGGTGCCGCGGCCAGCACGGCCAGCGCCGTAGGTGCCGATCTTGTTGGCCGTGTCGCCGTTGGCGGCGATGCGGTCGGCCCCGATGATGACCAGCTGCACGCGGCCCTCGCGCATGACCTGGGCGGCCATGTTGTCGCAGATGACGACGACGTCGATGCCGCGCCTGCATGCAGCTCCCAGGCGGTCAGGCGGCTGCCCTGGAGCAGCGGGCGGGTCTCGTCGCAGTAGACGGTGAAGCGCGTGCCCGCTCGCGTGGGCCAGGTACATGCCGGCCGTGGCCGTGCCGATGCCCGCCGTGGCCAGGGCGCCGGCGTTGCAGTGCGTCAGCACGCCGCGCGCAGTCGCGCGATCAGCGCGCACGGCGTGCCGGCCGATGGCCAGGCACATGCGCCTCGTCCTCGGCGTGGATGGCGCGGGCCTCGTCGAGCATGGCCTCGGCGGACGTCGTCGAAGTCGCCGGCCGAGCGTCCGCTGCGCCGCGCGCGCAGCACGCGCCGGACCGCCCAGGAGAGGTTGACGGCCGTCGGGCGGGAGCTTTCGAGGTACTCGGCCGCCGCCTCCAGGCCGGTCGAGGAAGTCGCCGCCGTCGGGGACGCCACTGGGCGGCCAGCACCATGCCGTACCCGGCCGCCACGCCGATGGCCGGCGCGCCGCGGACCGCCAGGCGGCGGATGGCCTCCCAGACGCGCCTGGGCGTCGCGGCAGTCGAGGTACTCCGTCTGCCCGGGCAGGCGGGTCTGGTCGAGCAGTCGCAGGCAGCCCGCGCGGCGTCGCCGACCCACTCGACCACCTTCACCGGCGGGGCGAAGCGACTCATCACGAGAACTGTCATTCATCATCGCCCTAAAGTAGCGGCCTGGGCACCACGGTTCAATAGCAGACGGTTGTGAAGCTTTGGGCTTGCAGTGCGAGCCGGCGAGAGTTATACTTCTGGTAGGAAGAGAGGTACGACGACCATGGCTGCGGTCAAGACTGCCATTTCAATACCCGAGGACACTTTCAGGCGCGTAGATCGCTTGTGCATAGGCAACGCATTCCGCGAAGCCAGTTGATCTCTAGGGCGATCGATTACTACCTGGATCGCGAGCGTCGCGAGAGCTTACCCGGCGGATGAATGAAGGTCTGCGCAAAGGAGACACCGCACGACGCTGAACTGCTGCGCGGCCGCCGCGAGACTGGCGGACAGCGAGGGCTGGCAATGGTGATCCGCCAAGGCGACGTTTTCTTCCTGGCCGCATTGCCGCCACCGCGTGGCTCTGAACCGGGCTACCGTCGGCCATACCTTGTGCTGCAGTGTGACTGGATGAACGATTACGCTCTTGCCACAACCATCGTTTGCGTTGTCACAAGCAACCTGGTGCTGGCCGCGATGCCGGGCAACGTCCGACTGCCCAAGGGAGAAGCGGATCTGCCACGACCTAGTGTCGCCAACGTGACCCAGCTGCTGACCATCAACAAATCCCGACCTCCTGGAAAGACTGGGTACCATTTCGCGTTCCGTGCTCAAGGAGGTGCTCGCAGGGGTACAGCTAGCCCTTGAGATGGAGAGCGAAGCAGACGAGTGACGGAAGAAAACTCAGGTTTGGCTGGGGGAAAATCCGATATAGAGGTTCAGTGAGCTACGATGGAATCGGCTCTCGGCCGCGGACGGTCGAACCAGAGTTCCAGGGAAGGAGTTCACGGATGCTGGTGCTGTCCCGACAACGCGACGAGACGATCATGATCGGCGACGACATCGAGGTCACCGTCGTCGATATCCGCGGCGACAAGGTCCGCCTGGGGATCAACGCCCCGCCGCAGATCGCCGTCCACCGCAAGGAAGTCTACGAGGCCATCAAACGCGAAGCGCCAGGCCAAGGGGAGGCGCCAACCAGTGGAGAGCGCTGGCCAACAAGCAAGAAGAATCACGAGCCAACGCCATCGACTCCTCCGCCGACGACGACGCCTCCGCCACAGCAGCCTTGATGGCATAGCCGCTGAACGTCTGCGCCGCGATGTCGCCAATTGCGAGAACCAAGCCGCTCCACTTGGAGCGGCTTTTCATTGCGCGGGCGGCGCAAGCAGGTCGCGTGCGGCGTTGGCAAGCACCATGGCTTGGAGAGCGATGCCCGCCGGCGAGAGATGAACGCCGTCGGCCAACAGAATCTCCGTCCACGGCCGCGGGGCCTTGTCCAGAGCCGACTCCAGATCGAGGTACTGTGCACCCAGCTTCACGGCCACCTCGCTGGCGATCCCGTTGTACTCGCGGCGATGCACCTCGTATGGACGACCGTCGTGCATGACGGCCATGCTGAACGTTCTCGTGATGCCCAGCACCAGCACCTTCGGCCCGATTCGCGAATTCCTGAAACGATCCGTTGCATGCGGCTCGCGAATTCCTCCGGCGTCGAGAGCGGCTTTCCCGGCCGGCCGCTACTGACGTTGTGGCGGATGTCGTTGTGCCGAACAGCACCATCACCAGGTGCGGCCGGTGCGCCAGCACCTCCGCAACGCGTCCCGCCGCATCGGGCGCGGCAGGCTCGCCACACACCGCCTCGCTGATCACGCGCACGGGCACGCCGGGGCTGATGATCACGTTGAGGTATGGCCCCATCGTCTCGCGCAGGGACTTATCCCACAGCAGCGAGTCGCCGAACAGGACGACTCTGAACTCGCTATCGTTTTCGGCCTTTTCCGTCACGTCTTACTCCCACAGGAAGCGAACATCCAACATCGAACACTGAACACCGAACATCGGACAGCGGAGCTTCGCCAGTTCGATCAGCCTGGCGTTTCGTTCGATGTTGGCGTCGTCTTTTCCTTATCCTGCGCCCTCTGCGGTGAAGCTGTTATCTCTGTTGCCCGCTCCAGGGCCACCAGCCGCCGAGCGGCCGTTGCAGCAGCGCCAGCGTCGACTGCGGGAACTGCAGCAGGAACGCCCGGAACCGCCCGTAGTCCAGCGACAGCAGCACCGCCGGTGAGACCGCGAATCGACGCCGTGCGCGTGCGATCCGTGAACATGCCGTACTCGCCCAGCAGGTCACCGCCGCCAAGCGCTCGCACGGCCTCGGCCCGGCCCCCCACGTGAACACTGAGCTGCCCGCTCACCACCACGAAAACGCTGTCGCTGGGTCCGCCCGCCTCAAAGAGCGTCTCGCCCTGCCGCAGCGTCTCGACCCGCATCATCTCCGCCAGCACGGCCAGTTCCGGCGAAGGAATGCTCGCGAACACCTCGCTGGCTCCAAGCGCCTGAGCCTTCTGCTGCGTGCTTAGGTGCGTCATGTTTGCCTCAGCGTCTTGCGGAACACCTCCGACGACTGCCGCAACTCCTCGAACGTGCCGCTGGCCCACCAGCCGCCCGCCGTCCATCAGCCGAACGTCGTCGGCCTGTCGGATGAACTCGGCGTCGTGGCTGATGGTGATGACCAGCGGCCCGGCTTCCGCTGCCCCAGTAGCTCCGCGACCCGCGTGCGGCTGGTCGGGTCCAGGGCGCAGGTCGGCTCGTCCAGCACGAGGACCGGCGCGCGGCGCAGTACGCCCGGCAGAGGGCCACGAGCTGCCCCTGGCCGCCGGAGAGGTTGGCCCCAAGCCGGCCGATGCCGAAGCCGCGCCCCAGCCGCGTGAATACGGCCGCAATATTCCGCTCCTCGATGAACTGAAGGATTGCCTCGTCCATCAGCCGAGGGGTGCGGCTCGTGGGGCTCGACCACGCCGAAGAGCAGGTTCTCCCGCCAAGTGAGGCACGGGTGGACCTCTGGGGTCCAACGGCCGGCAGGCGTCGCCCAGCGCTCCCGATGCGGCGTCAGTCGGTTTGGCTGCTTCCGGCGGCGGGGGCTCTGCCGGCTGGAGGTCTTATAGCAGGGCGATGAGGCACACGACCGCGATATCGTGCCGCGCCGGCTTGCGTCGGTGGGAGAGTGCCAGGTTCGCCCGCCGCAATTGCCACCCGCTCGTCCAGCCCGCACGCGGCGAGCTGCGTGTACAAGTGGTAGTTGTCGACGCTCAGCAGGCTGCGTCTGCACTCAGCAATGACCGGCCGTCGTCGCGAAAGTCCCGCTGAAACTCGAAGCGGCAATGGCCGCGAGCTTTGGCCGCGGCCGGCGACAGCAGCACGTCAAGGGTCCGCCCTGGTCGCAGCGACCGCCCAGCAGGCTCTCGATCCGCCAGTGCCGAGCGTCGCTCTTGCCACTCTCGTACGGCATGCGGTACGTGGCAGTCGGCCTGGACCCGCCGCCGAACCGCCGCCCGCAGCGCCACGTCCGCCTCAAGCGTCGCCGGTCGCTCGCCATCCTGCGGCAGCATGTCCAGCACCTTCAGCCGGCACACGCGGCCAGGCCCGCCTGCTCAGGATCGCCTCATCCTCGCCGCTGACCTTCGCCGGCCCTCCGGCCACTCGGCCGAACAAGAGGTTCTGCTCGATGGTGGCGTCCAGCAGGGCCAGCGATTGCGGCATCATGGTGAGCATCTTCGCCAGTTCCGCCGCCGGCACATCGGTCAGCGGCCAGGCGAAGTCGACCGGCGCGATGGGTTCGGGGGCTAGCGCTGCAAGCTCCTGCTCCATCTCGGCGACGTGCCGATGGCCGCCGATACCGTAGGCGCGGACGCTCTCGTTGACCTCGCTGAACATGAGGTCGGCCTTGGCTTCCCGACCGGCGCCCGAGACGCCGCTCTTGGCGTCGACGACGACATCGTCGATGAGCCCGGCCCGGGCGAGCGGTGCGAGGGCCAGCAGCGTCGCGGTCGGGTAGCAGCCCGGCGAGCCGACGATGGCGACACGGGCCGTCGCCAGGGCGGCCAACTCGGCCCGATACAGCTCCGGCAGGCCGTAGACGGCCCGCGCCAGGAGATCTGGTGCCGGGTGGTCGAAGCCGTACCAGCGGGGGTAGTCCGCCGGATCCCTGAGCCGGAAGTCCGGCCCGAGATCGATCACCGCGACATCGTCTTTGACGATCTCGGGGACGAGCGATGCCGCCGCGCCATGGGGCAGGGCCAGGAAGACGGCGTCCGCCTCGGGCATGGTCGCGTCGACCGTGTAGGCGATGTTCGCCAGGTGGGCATGGGTCGCGCCGATCGGTTCGACGTCGCGGCCTCGCCCCACGAGCCCGACGATCCGCGCGTACGGGTGGGCGTCGAGGATCCGGATGAGCTCACCGCCGACATAGCCGGTGGCGCCGACGATGGCAACCCGAATCGGATCGGCGGCCGGATCGGCCCGCCGACGATCGATCGCCCTGGTCGCTACCGCACTCCCCGTCGCCATGGACGCATGACTATACAGTCACACTGCATACTCATGCAACCTCGCCACGCTCAGCTCGCGCGCTCAGCTCGCGCCCTCGGTCGAACGGAAGGGGCCGGTGACGATGACCTCCTCGTCGTGCGGATCGGCCCCCGGACGGAGGATGCGCATACGATGATGGACGACGGTCACGCCGTCCGAGACCATCGCGTTGAGCGGGCAGTACTTCTCTGCCGACAGCAGGATGCAGCTCCGAATCGCCGCGGGATCGACGCCCGGGCCCTCGACCTCGTGGGTCAGCTCGACGAGGGTGAGCACCTGGGGGTAGGGCTCCTCGCGCTGCTCGGCTCGGACGTGGATCTCATAGCGGTCGATGCCCTGGCGCTTCTTGAGTGCGATCGAGACGACGTCCATCCCGGAACAGGCGGCGATCGCCGTCACGAGCGTCTCGACGGGGCTCAGCTCGTTGGCGGCCCGATCATCGCCGAAGACGATCGTGCGCCCCGTGCCGGTGTCGGCCGTGAAGCGCATTCCCCTCTCGTGGCGAAGGGTGGCGGTCCGGATCTTTGTCACGCCGGGGCGACCTCGGCGACGCTATCGGCCCCTTCTGTCGGCTCGATGTCCTCCGCTGGTCGAGCCGCAGGGGCCGGGGTCAGGAACTGCTCGCGGTAGAGCCGAGCGTAGAGGCCCTCCTGTGCGAGCAGCTCCGTGTGCGTGCCACGCTCGACGATGCGGCCGCGCTCATAGACGAGGATCTGGTCGGCGCGCAGGATCGTCGACAGCCGATGGGCGATGGCGACGGTGGTTCGCCCGACCTCGAGGTTCTCGAGAGCCGACTGGATGAGTCGCTCGCTGACAGTGTCGAGGGCCGACGTCGCCTCATCGAGGACGAGGATGCGAGGGTCCTTGAGGAGGACACGGGCGATCGCGATGCGCTGCTTCTCGCCGCCCGAGAGCTTGTAGCCGCGCTCGCCGACGATCGTGTCGTAGCCCTCTGGGAACTCGACGATGCGATCGTGGATGGCGGCCGCTTTGCTGGCCACCTCAAGCTCGGCTTGGGTCGCGTCCGGCTTGGCGAACAGGAGGTTCTCGCGGACGCTGGCGTGGAAGAGGTATGTCTCCTGGGTGACCACCCCGATGACCTGACCCAGAGAATCCAGCTTGATCCGGCGCACATCCGTGCCATCGATGGCGATCGTGCCGGATGTTGCGTCGTAGAGGCGGGGAATGAGGTAGGTCGTCGTGGTCTTGCCCGCGCCGGAGGGTCCGACCAGGGCGACCAGCGTTCCCGGCTCGGCCTCGAACGAGATGTCCTCGAGGGCGAAGGGGATCGCCGTCCCCAGCCCATCGACCGTTGGACCGACGGCCTCGACGGGCTTCGTATAGGTGAAGCCGACGTGGTCGAAGCGGATTCGCCCCTTCGCGCTCCGCGGGTCGAGTTCGATCGCGTCCGGCGCGTCGACGATCTCGGGTTCCATGTCGAGGTAGCCGAAGATCCGATCGAAAAGGGCAAGGGCACCTGCGATCTCGACACTGACCCCGAGCAGCGCACCGAGCGGGAAGAACAACCGGCTCTGGAGCGTCGTGAAGGCGACGATGTCGCCGATGGTCGGGGCGCTCGCCGAGCCTTGGATCGTCAGGTAACCGGCCAGCCAGTAGACGAAGGCTGGGGTGATGCTGAAGACCACGCCGACGATCATGAAGAACCATCGACCGACCATGACCTGACGGAGCTGCAGCCTCGCCAAGCGGAGGTTGATGTCGCGGAACCGTTCGATCGACTCCTGCTGGCGTCCGAACGTCTTGGTCAGCAGCGCCCCGGAGACCGACAGGGTCTCCTGCGTCGCGGCGGTCATCTCCGAGAGCGACTCCTGGGTCTGGCCGCTCACCTCGCGCCGGACTCTGCCGACGCGCACCGTGAGGTACATGAAGAATGGCAGGAGGCCTAGCGAGAGGACGGTCAGGGGCGGGCTGATGATGAACATGGCGATGATCGTGGTGATCGCCGTCGTCACGTTCGATACGACGCTCGTCGCGGTCTCTGTCACAACGCCCTGGATACCGCCGACGTCGTTGGCCAGGCGGCTCTGGATCTCGCCCGTCTTCGTATCGGTGAAGAAACGGATCGGCATCTTCTGGAGATGCTCGTAGAGAGCGTTGCGCAGGTCGGCCATGACGTTCTGGCCGATGAGGTTGTTGAGGTATGTCTGACCGATGCCGATGAGCCCAGAGATGATCGGCAGGATGATCATCAGGCCGACGTAGAGGTTGAGCTCCTGCTGGTCCTTGTTGGGGATCGCATCGTCGATGAGCAGCTTGAGGAGGATCGGATTGACGATCCCGAGCAGGCTGATGAGGAGGATCGCGCCGAGCACGACGGCGACGGCCGGCTTGTACGGCCCGAAGAAGCGGGCGATCCTGCGAACGGTCGGCCAGCGGCGCTCCGGCGGCACCTTGTCCGCCTCGTCCATCCCGCCGCCGAACCCGCCCCGCCCTCGATAGGCCATCATCAGCCGGCGACCCTACCACGGAAGCGCGTCACGCTCGTTGTGTTCGACCTCCTCGTCGCGAATTTCCGCAGAACGCACGCCCGGCGATCGTAACGAGCAAGTCGGTGCCACCCGGGCTCGGAACCCGGATGAGGGGCGTCGAAATGCCGCAGAAGGCACGCCTGAGGAGCGTCAGGAGGCGTTTCCGGCAGTCGATCCGGATGCCGTGGCTCCAAGCGTCGACTTAGCGCTCACCGGGCGTGCTCGCGGATCGGAGCCTTGCCTTGACCGGAAGCTCAGCGGATGCGGTCAGGGCGACGGGGCGATCGCGACGGCGAGGATCGTCGAACGGCGCGAGGGGATCCCGGCTGTGAGTCGGTCGCCGAGGCGGCCCAGAAGCCTCGTCGGCGAGCGCCGACTCCAGGCTGATTCGAGATGGCCAACGGTCGAGATCCGGATCGTGCTGAAGCCGGCCGTGGCGAGGGCGTCGTCGATCTCGGCTGGCGTGTTGCACGCCCCGACGAGCGGGTGAGCGTCGGCCGCGCTGGCTTTCACGAGCTGCTGCACGCGACCGCGGATCCAGCCGGGCAGGTCGAGATACGCCGCCACGAACGGGTGGCGCCTGTTCACCGTCGTGATGACGAGCGATCCACCCGGCCGCAGCCAGCGCCGCATGTTCCCGAACGCCGCGCCGGGATCGGCGAAGTGCTCGACCGTGAACGACGACAGGACGACATCGAACGACTCGGCGGGGAAGGCTTCGCCATCCGAGCACAGGTCGACCGTCGCGAACTCATCGAGATGAGGCAACGTGCCCGGGCTGGGGGCGTGGATGTCGGCCCCGACGATGCGAGTGAGCCGCGAGCGGAACTGGCGCAGGGCCGAAACCCGGCCACATCCGGCATCGAGCGCAACTACCCGGCCATCGCGGGTTGCGGCGTGGTCGATCGCGTCGTCGAGCGCAACCCGCAGGGAATCGGCCAGTCGGCTCGCTGCCTGTCCATGGGTTGCGGTGCTTACCATGCCGTCCTCGTCGTGGCTTCGTGGATGCCCTGCGTCTCGAGCCAGCGCTCGGCATCGATGGCCGCCCGGCAGCCGTCACCGGCCGCTGTCACGGCCTGGCGGTAGCGCGAATTGGCGACGTCGCCGGCGATGAACACGCCGTCGATGCGAGAGCGGCTGTGGTCGTGCGGTACGAGATAGCCCTTCGGGTCCGTTTCCAGCCAGTCGCGGAACACCTCGGTGTTCGGCCGATGGCCGATCGCGATGAAGAGGCCACCCATCGGGACCTCGCGGGTTGCCTTCGTCTCGGTGTCGCGAAGACGAAGGCCCGAGACCTGGTCGCTGCCGAGCACCTCGTCGACCTCGGTGTTCCAGTGGATCTCGATCTTGGGTGCGCGCATCGCCCGCTCCTGCATGATCTTCGAGCCGCGGAACTCGTCGCGCCGGTGGAGCAGTTCACCTTCGAGGCGAACTTCGTGAGGTAGAGCGCCTCCTCGAGCGCCGTGTCACCGCCGCCGACGACCGCCACCTCCTGGTCGCGGAAGAAGAACCCGTCGCAGGTTGCGCAGGCCGACACGCCACGACCGCGAAGCCGCGCCTCGCTCTCGAGCCCCAGCCAGATCGCCGAGGCGCCGGTGGCGATGATCACCGCCTCGGCGCGATACTCGACGCCGTGAGCCCAGAGCGCGGAACGGGCGGCCCGAGAAGTCGACCGTTTGGACGTCGACGTCGACGATGTGCGATCCGAACCGCTCGGCCTGCTCGCGGAAGCGCCTCCATGAGGTCGGGCCCCTGATGCCCTCCGGGAAGCCCGGGTAGTTCTCGACGTCGCTGGTGATCATCAGCTGACCGCCGGGCGTGGACCCGGCGAGGACGATCGGCTCCAGGTTGGCACGCGCGGCGTAGATGGCCGCGGTCAGGCCGGCCGGCCCGGAGCCGACGATGACGACCTTCGACTCGGTCCGTCCGCGGTCACCGGTCGATGTCGTCGGGCCGCCCGTTCCGGGCATGGCGACGGCTGTGGCATCGGCCGCACCGACGAGCGAGATCGGGGCCCCGAAGCCTCCGAGCTCGACCGACCGACGGATCGTCCGGCACCTCGGAGGCGGGTGCTCGGAGCCTGGGTCGGTGTGATCTTTTCGGTCATCTCTTGCGCGCTAGCATACGGTGTTGAATACTCCCCTGGAGTATAGCAGGAGCGTCATGGGCGGAGGTCGTGGAGGGCCGGCAGGACATCCCTGCCCATGACCTCGAGCGGCGTCAGCTCGTGGACGTCGCGGACCGAGACGATGACGTGCTGAGCGCCCGGCATCCGAGAGTTCGGACAATCGGTCGACGATCTGGGCGGGAGTCTGGCCATGCCCGCCGCTGCCGTTGGCCTCGATCGCGACATCGGTCAGGACCGACCGCTCGATCGCCTCGTACGGCCGCCCAACGTCCTCGCAGTGGCGACGCAGGACGGCGAACTTGTGGGCGATCCGCTCCGGCCCCCCGAACACGTTGCAGGCGTCCGCATAGCGGGCGACGAGCCGAAGGGTCCGCTGTTCACCGCCACCACCGACCATGATCGGGACACGGGGCCGGGAGATCGACTGCGGCGAGTTGAGCTGCCCGTCCAGCATGGAGGTGTCTGCCCTCGACCGCCGCCTCCGTCCCTCGCTCGCCCTCGAACATCGCGTGAGCCAGGCGGAGGGTGTCCTCGAGCCATTCGAACCGCTCGCCGAGCGGCGCGAACGGGAATCCGAGGGCTTCCGACTCCGCCTGGTTCCAGCCGGCCCCGAGTCCGAGCCAGGCTCGGCCGCCGGACAGCACGTCGAGGGTCGTCGCGGCCTTGATCCACAGGCCGGGATGGCGGTAGTGGATCCCGCCGACGAGCAGGCCGACGCGCGCGCGCTTCGTGTGGGCGGCGAGGAAGCCAAGGGTCGTTTGACCGTCGAGCATCGGGTCGGTCGCGGGACCGAGGCTGCGGATCTGGAAGAAGTGATCCATGACCCAGATCGAATTCGAAGCCGGACTCGTCGGCCGTGCGTCGCGATGCGAGCCAGCGTCGGACCGATCGCCTCGGTGCCGCCGGGCCAGGCGAATCGGTTGATCTGGAGGCCGACTTCATCGGCGCTTGGGATCCGCCGTCAGCCGGAACAGATCCGCCTCGGCCGGGATGAGCACCGAGCGGATCGAGCCAGTGCCCCGCCTGGCGCCTGAGCCACGGACGATCGCGGCGGGTCGGCCGGTCGCCTTGCCGAGGACGAGCTCGGCGGCCGACGCGATCTCGTCGACGACCGCCCGTACGGTCGAATGCATGACCCGCCCATCCGCGTCGGGCGACCCGCGCAGGTCGTCGAGGGGCACGATGCCGGCGATGCCGATGGCCACGTCGACGATACCCCAGCGCCACGGGCGGCCGAAGCTGTCGGACACGACGACCGCGATGTCGGCGCCGAGGACCTCCCTGATCGCGCGTGGATGGCGGCCGCCGAGGCGTCCGGATCGGCCGGCAGGAGCGTCACGATATCGCCCGAGTCCGGGCCGACGTTGGAGAGGTCGACGCCGCCGTTGGCGCACACGAAGCCCTGCGGCGTCTCGGTCACGATCACGCCGTCGGCCATGCGGACGACCCGTCGAGCCTCGCGCAGGACCACCTCGACGGCGCGTGGATCCCGATCCCAACGGCGGCCCCATTCGACCGCCTCGGGCCGAGGGTTCACGTCCCGAAGATCGACGATCGCGCCCTCGGCCTTCGAGACCACCTTCTGGGTGACGACGAGGACGTCGTCCCCTCGCAGAGGGAGGACACCCTCGGTCTCGGCGATGGCGGCGCAGACGAGCGATGACAGGTCGTCACCCGGCCGGATCTCGGGGATGCCCTGGAGGGCGATGACCTCGAGTCGACCCTCAGGCGGCATGGTCCGGGTCGGTGAGCAGCGAATCGGCGAGAGCCAGGTCATCGACCGTGTCGATATCGAGGGTCAGCGGGCCGCGGAACTCTGCGTACGTCGCGCCTGCATCTGCGGCAGCCACCTCGTGGCGGGCTCGACTGTCCGGTCCGAAGGAGAAGGCGATGGCGCCGGGAGGGCTGACGAGAAGCAGGTTGGTGCCACGGCCATGGCGGTCCGGAACGAGCGCGACCAACGACCTGCCGGGGACGATCGCGGCGTGGGCGTTTGCCACGACGGCCGCCAGTGCATCCGGATCGACGGCCGGGAGGTCGACCGGCAGGACGAGGACAGCGCTGGCGCCGGCGCCTGCAGCTCCCAGCGTGGCCAGCTCGAGGGCCTCGTTCAGCCCGTCGTTCGACTGGCGGAGCGTCTCCGCGCCTGCCGATGCCGCGATCGCCAGGACGTCGTCGGATGGGCTGACGAGAAGCGTGTCGAAGCCCGCTCCGATCGCCGCCCGGACGGTCCGATCGATCATCACCGTCACGAGTGCCCGTCGCTCCTCGGCGTCGAGGGCCTCGCCGAGCCGGCTCTTTCGCAGACTCGAGGTCGCGGACGGGAACGATGACCACGACGTGCGAGAGGTCGGCCTTCACGCCGCCATGCTAGCCGCGAACGCGATGACGTCCGCCGCGAGCCGCGCCCGGGTCGGATCGTCGATGCACGGCGCTCACACTCGCCGGCTTCGGATCGGTCAGCTCGGCGTACTTGGGGAAGCGCCGTTCAATCTCGCGCCGCAGCTCTCCACGTGAATTCGCGAGCGCGTCGATGTCGCGCCGCAACTCGCCGGTGATCTTCGGCAGCTGCTGGGCCGGAGGTGCGCCGATGAGTCGGGTGAGCACCTCGGTCAGCGCCGTAATCCGACGGCCAGTGTCCTGTTCCCGCCGGGCAAGGTCGGCGAGCGCAGGGTCGCCCAGGTTGGCCCGGGCGACGCTCGACGACAGCGCCTGCTGAACGGTGCCACCGCGCGCCGCATCGGCGAGGCGGAAGGATTCGGCAACCGGATCCAGCCCGGTGTCCAGTGCGCCACTCGCCGCAGCGTCGGCCAGGAGCTCGATGTATGCCTCGATCACCATCGCAAGCCGCTGGGCGCGTCTCACATTGCCGCTCTCGGCGGCGACGTCCTCCCGCGCCTGTGCGAGCAGCGGGGGCAGCGCGACTCGAAACGCCTCGAGCGCCTTGGCGCGTTCGCCCACCGCGGCGAGCGTCACCGCGTAAAAAGCGTGCACCCATAGGAGCCGCAGATCGTCCGATTGAAAGCGCGGCGTCATGCGCTCGAGGATCCCCTCGATCATCCGCCGCGCCTCCTGAGCCTGCCCGGTCTTGAGCAGGGCGATCGCCCAGTCGAGGTCGCTGGTGCCGCGGAGCCGGGCGAGTTCCGGATCGGTCTGCATGCCCGTGCGCATCGCCTCGAACACGGAGATCGCTTCGGCGTACCGGCGATCGGCGACGAGCGCCGAGGCAAGCGCGCGGCGCGATTCGACCAGGACACTGGACTCGGGCGCCGCGCCCGACAGCTCGGCGCTTCGCAGCCCCTCGCGAGCGATCGTGACCGCTTCGCCGTATCGCCCCTGCTGCGCCAGCACGGCTGCCAGCAGGTTCAACTGCCGCGCCGTTTGAGGCGACCCGCGCCCGCTGCCCTGGAGCGCGGACTTGAGTGCCTCGCGACTCACAAGCTCGGCCTCGGCGAGGCGACCGAGCTGGAGGAGGACCAGCACCAGATTCATCATCTCTGCCTCGCGGCCGCTGTGGGCTGACCGGTCGGACATAGTCTCAAGCCCGCGAGCGAGGCGCGCGCGGTTGGCCTCGATGTCGAGCTCCCTTGCGCGCACTGCCTTCCGCCACCCAACTTCGGCTTCGACCCACCGGCCCTCTGCCTCGAGCACAGTAGATCGGGCACGCTCGACCTGAGCGTCGTATAGGCGGTGCCAGAGTTCGAGCCTATGGTCGCCTACGAGCGTTCGGTGCAGCGATTCCACTCTACGCAGGGTATCTTTCGCGGTCGAGAAGTCACCCAATTCCGTGAGAATCCTTGTCCTCCTCGCGGAACCGGACAGGGCAAATCCTTGCATCGACGCCGGAGCGAGTCGCGCCACTTCTTCGGTGGCATGGAGCGCGTTCAAGTAATTGCCCGCCAGCGCTTCAGCGATCGCGAGCTCGCTGGTTGCCCGCAACCAGAGGCCCTCTCCGGGCTGGAACTGCTCGCGCGCGCGGCGAAAGCTCTGGATGGTCTCCGCACCGAGGCCCAGCGAAGCCGCCACCTGACCCCGCTCGAGCCAGTACTGACCTGTCGCCATCCGAAGCCCGGTGGTTGGCGGCTCGCGCCGAAGGACTTCGCGGGCCTGCTCCGCGGCGGCGGGATCCGGCGCGAACTGCTCGAGATAGCGGGTGATGTCGTTGATCGTGCGCGGCGGCGCGTCGGCGGTGGCGCCTGCGGACGGCGCGAGCCCGCCCGCTACCACCAAGCAAGCCATAGTCAGAGTGCGTCCGAGTCCCATGCCCCCCTCCGAAGCTGGAACGACCGAATTACGTGCAGTCTACGGCGGCGGCGCCTCGCTGCCTACGGCAGTTGCGGTCACACTGCCGCTCGCGCGCCGTGTGAATATTCACATGACGAGCTGCGGTCGGACTCAATCGCTCACAACGCGCACGAACAGGTGCCTGGGAATCTGAACGGGCTGACACATCCGGCATTGGCGCTCTCGGCACCCTCGACGCCGACCCGCAGGACGATGCTGGATCCGTAGGGCTAGATTTCGTCCGGCTTCCGACGTCCGGCCTGTGCGCCGTGCGTGCAAAGGGCGGCTGACTTGCGGTTCAATATCCTACCGCCCGGCGACGAAGCGGGGGCTACCGGGGAGTCGGACCATGGAGAACCGCAGGACCTTCCTCAAGGCAGTGGGGGCGACGGCGGCGGTGTACGCCAGCCGCCCGTTTCCGGCGCTCGCTCAGGCCGATCCTTCGCGCATCGCGCTCGTGGTCGGCAACAACGCGTACGCGCACGCGCCGCTCAGCAACGCAGTTAACGATGCGCAGGCGGTCGCCGACCTGCTGAATCAGGCGAGGTTCACCGTCGAGATCCGGTCGGACGCGACGCGAGACGCGCTCGCGAAGGGAGTCGCCGAGTTCGGAGCGGCCGCGGCGCGGTCGGAGGTAAAGCTCGCGGTGTTCTTCTACGCCGGACACGGCGCGCAAGTCGACTGGCGCAACTATCTGATCCCGGTCGACAACACCGTCGGCTCGAGTGCCGATCTCAAGAGCCAGTGCGTGGATCTCGGCGTCCTGCTCGGGCAGATGACAAAGGCGACCGAGCGCACGCGCGACAAGACTTTTGTCGTCATCCTTGACGCCTGTCGAGACGATCCGTTCGGCGCGGGATTCAGGACGGAGCAGAAGGGGCTCAGCCAGTTCGATGCACCCGTCGGGAGCCTGCTTGCGTTTTCGACCTCGCCCGGAAGCGTTGCCGCCGACAGCGGCGGCGGAAAGCACAGTCTGTACACCGAGAACTTGCTGCGCGAGTTCGGCGTGAAGGGGGCGCGGATCGAGGAGGCGTTCAAGCGCGTACGACTGAACGTGCGCGTCGCCTCCAGGGGGCGGCAGATCCCGTGGGAATCGACCTCGCTCGAGAGCGAGGTGCTTCTTTTCCCGGCGCAGCAAAAGCTGTCCGAAGCCGAGCTCGAGAAGAGGTTCCAGGAAGAACTGGCTCGATGGAACCGAATTAAGGTTTCGAAGAATTCCGACGACTGGGTCCAGTATCTGCGGGATTACCCGCAGGGCAAGTTCAGCGAAATCGCGCAGGACCGCCTCAACCGGCTGCTCGAACCGGTCGAGCCGCCGCGACCGGCGGTGGTGCCGGTCGCGGTGACTTTGGGGACGCTGCTCTACGACTTGAAGGCGGGTACGACCGTGCCAGACTTCTACGGACCGACCAATCCGAACTCCGCCGGAACCTATCCACTTGGACGGAAGTTCACCGTGGGCGACGAGGTCACATTTCGCGTCGTGGATCCGATCAGTCGAGTGCAGCAGCGGATCGAAACGTTTCGAGTAGGGAAGGTCGACCTGGAAGCGGAGCGCGTCGAATTCGAAGACGGCGGGGTTACAGATCTATTGTCGAATCCCGTACGGTTCCGGGGGACCGAGTTCGAGCCGGCTTGGATGTTGTTTCCGGCCGAGGTCCAGGTCGGCAAACGCTGGTCCACTCGGTACCGCCGGTCCCGTCCGGGTGATGTCGCGGAGTGGGAAATGAGCTTTCGAATCACGCGGCGCGAGCGAGTGACTGTGCCCGTCGGCGAGTTCGACGCTTTCCGCGTTGAGGGTCGAAGTTTTCGCATGACAGGCCGAGTCGACCTCGAGTGGATCATGTGGATCGTCCCCGGGCTGAATTTCGTAGTGAAACGCGACGCGATCACCCGCTTCGGTGGACAGATCACCTTCGCTGAAGGGATCGAAATGATCTCGCTCAAACAGCACGCGCGCGGCTGAGCTCGGAATCGGGTGGGTTTGCGTCGTCGGGTTCTCCATCTTCGCCTGACCCGCCCACCCGACTGCCTTGGGCCGGAGTCTGACAGCGGGGATCATGGCCGCCGGGCGCACACTCGACGAACATCGGTGGCACTTTTCCGGCCGCACATCTGCAGCGTCCGACATCCGCCGCCCGCCGGCGAACGCTTCCCTACTCCACCCTCCCGATCCGCTGCACCGTCGCTCCCAGCAGCTTTGTCTGCTGCGCCAGGTACGCGGCGAAACCCGCCGCATTGCGATAGTCGACCGGCGTGCGGATCCTCGCCATGCCTTCGAGAAACTGCGGGTCGGTGGCCATGGCATCGAGCGCCGCGCGCAGGGCCGCGAGCGCGCCCGGCGGCGTGGCGGCCGCGGCGAAGAGCCCGTACCAGTTCGGCGCCTCGACGTCGAAGCCCGCCTCGATCAGCGTGGGCACTTCAGGCAGCTCGGGGTGGCGCTTCGCGCTCGTGACGGCGAGCGCGCGGAACCGGCGTCCGCGCGACTGCGCGATCGCGATCGACGGCGGCGAGAGGTAGAAATCCACCGTGCCGCTGACCAGCGCGTTCAGCGACGGTGCGGACCCGGTGTACGGCACGTGCAGGAAGCGCGCGTTCGCGGCGCCCGCAAACGCCTCGGTCGCGATGTGCGAGGGGCCGTAGTTGCCCGCCGAAGAGTACGTAATCCCGTTCGGGCGCTTGCGGCCCTCCTCGACGAGGTCCCCGACCGTCTGCCAGGGACTCGTCGCCTGCACGACGATGACCAGCGGCTCGGTCGAGAGCAGCGCGAGCGGCGCGAACTGGGCGGTCGTGAAGCGCGGCGGACGGCCGAAGAGCTTGTCCACTTCGGGAATCGTGATGATCGATAGCGGCGACGCCACGATGGTGTGGCCGTCGGGCTTGGCCTGCTGCAGCACCCACATCAGGCCGATCGCGCCAACCGCGCCCGGGCGATTGAGGACGACCACCGGCTGGCCGAGCAGCCGCTCGAGCACCGGGGCGACCGCACGCGCGTGCAGGTCGAGCCCGCCGCCGGCGTCGAAGGGCACGAGGAGCGTGATCGGCCGCGACGGGAATCGCTCCTGCGCGAACGCGAGACGCGGCGCAACGGCGAGGACGGAAGTCGAGGCGAGGAAGGTGCGGCGGCGCATGGGCGGGAACTCTCCGCCGGTAGTTAACCACTGGTCCGGTGTTTGTGCAGTCTCGCGAGCAGTCTCGCGCGCTCGCGTTACCATCCGATCCGGGTCTATTGAATCGACCGCGAGAACCATGACACCAATCCGATTCCTGACAAGCGCCGCGTTCGCGCTCGTCGCGGTCGCCGTCACCGCGCACGCCGACTACGACAGGGCCGTGGCCGCGGTGAAGCGCGGCGACGCCGCCACCGCTTTCCGCGAGTTCCGGGCCGCCGCGGAGGCAGGCGATGAGCGGGCATTCGCCCCGGTCGCGCGCGGCTATCTTCAGGGCGCGGGAACGAAAGAGGACGCCCGCGCCGGCGAGGATTGGGCAAAAAAGGCCGCCGCGAAAGGGATCGCGGACGGCCAGTTCCTCGTCTACGCGCTGACGGTGGAGAGGCCCGAGCTGAACTTCATCGACGCCCAGGGCCGGCTGGACGCGCAGCGCTACCAGGCGCTTGCGGCGCGGCCGATCAGCGGGCGCGAGGACGAGATGAACGCGTACGACATGCTCGGCAAGGCCGCGCAGCAGGGACACCTCGAAGCAACGCTGAGACTCGCCGGGTTCTACGCCGATAACGTCGGCGAAGGCAACCGCGGCCGCGCCGAGGCGCTGCTGGACAAGTTCGTGAAGCGCCCGCCACTCTTCGACGGCCTGCGCAAGGCCCTGGGCGAGCTCGACGCGATCGGACCGACGCTTGTCACGGTGCGGCTCGCCGACGAAGCGATTCCCGCCGCGGCAAAAATCGCGCAGGCCGCAGCGGCCGAAAAGGACAAAGCGAAGAGCGGCTGCACCGCCGTCAAGCCCGTGCGTGCGCAACGCGTGGGACCGGTCAACAAGCCGATCTGGCTGCCGCTGGCCGTTCCCGAGCTGAAGACCGCGTACCTCATGAGCGGGGAGTGGCGCGAGCGCTGGACGTTCGACGTGTGCGGGGCCGAGGCCGTCGTGCACATCGTCTTCGTCGCCGACGGCTTGGGCGGGGCGAAGTACACCGTCGACAAGGAACGGTAAACGGGGGCCGCAGCATGAGCGACGCGTCAGCGCGCTTCAGTTTGGAGGGCCGCGCAGCGCTCGTCACCGGCGCCGGGCGCGGCCTCGGCCGCAGCATCGCCGACGCACTCGCGCATGCGGGCGCCGAGGTGTGGCTGCTCGCGCGGAGCGGCGGTGAGCTGGAACAGGCGGCCGAAGCGATCCGGGCGGTCGGGGGCCGCGCGGTGCCGATCGCGTGCGACGTCACCGACTCCGGCGCCGTGGCGCGCGTGATCGGGGACATGGCCGCGCTCGACGTTCTGGTGAACAACGCCGGCACGAACATCCCCGAACCCTTTGTCGACGTCAGCGAAGCACATCTCGATCGCCTGCTCGATCTGAACGTGCGGGCTGCGTTCCTGGTCGCCCAGGCGGGCGCGCGCAGGATGCTTGCGACCGCGGACCGCCGCACCCGTGGCGGCGCGATCATCAACGTGTCGTCGCAGATGGGCCACGTCGGCGCGGTGAACCGCTCCGTCTACTGCCTCACCAAGCACGCGCTCGAAGGTCTGACGAAGGCGATGGCGCTGGAGCTCGCGCCGCACGGGATCCGCGTCAACTCGCTCGCGCCGACGTTCATCGAGACGCCGCTGACGGCGCCGATGTTCGCGCAGCCCGAGTTTTCCAAATGGGTCCACGAGCGCATCCCGCTCGGCCGCCTCGGCACGTTGGACGAGGTCGCCTCCGCCGCGCTGTTCCTCGCCTCGCCCGCGGCCTCGCTCGTGACCGGAACGAGCCTGGTCGTCGACGGCGGCTGGACGGCGCAGTAAGGTCCGCGGCCGGGCCGTGGGCTCGGCGACGGTGCCTGAGCCGCTACGCCTTTCGTCCTTCCTCGTACAGCGACGGGGTCGCCTTGGCGTGCGCGAGATACTCGCGCAGGGCCCTGACGCCCTGGCGGTCGAGCGTGCCGCTGTGGTGCGGGCGGTGCAGGGTCCCGTCGAAGCCGTTCAGCACGACGCGCACGGTCGCGCCCGAGGTCTGCTCGAACTTCGCGCCGAGGTGACGGAGCAGCGACTCGACCTCGCGCCAGTGGATGTTCCCGCTGATCGGGTCGTGGAAGATGGCGCGCAGGAACTGTTCGTGCTTGTGGCTCATGGGCGGCGCGAGGTCGCACGGAGGGCTCGCCCGTCAGAATACTGCAGGGGCGCGGACTTTGGAGGCCGTCCTCCAGCGCCGGCCTTGCAGAGAAGGCTGGGTGCCCCCATACTCCCCATATCGAATTCGTCTCGGCTAGTCCTTCGCGCCCCCTCCGGGCGCTCTCGTTGGTCTTCCCCGATCGGATCTCTGATGCCGTTGCCCAATATCGGGCGCGGCGACGCCAGATTGGAGGAAAACCATGTCGACTGGCACCGTAAAGTTCTTCAACGTCACCAAGGGTTTCGGCTTCATCCAACCGGACGACGGCGCGAAGGACATCTTCGTGCACATCTCCGCCGTGGAGCGCGCCGGCCTGACCGGCCTCAGCGAGAACCAGAAAGTCTCGTTCGACACGGAGCGCGGCCGCGACGGCCGGGTCTCCGCGACGAACCTCAAGGTTCTCTAGCCGGTTCCCGGGCCGCCGCGTGCGGCCCTACATCCGTCTTGCGCTTTGCCCGGCGGCTCGTGCGGCCGGGCAGGGCGTGTTTCGCCTTTGAGGAACCCCGATGTCAAAGGAAGAGATGATCGAAATGGAGGGCGTCGTCAACGAAGTGCTCCCCAATACCGTCTTTCGCGTGACGCTCGCGAACGGCGTCGAAGTCACCGCCTACGCCTCCGGAAAGATGCGCAAGCATCGCATCCGCATTCTCGCAGGCGACAAGGTCACGCTCGAAATGTCCCCCTACGACCTGTCCAAGGGTCGGATCAGCTTCCGGCACAAGGACGAGCGTCCCGGGGGCGCCCCGATGGCGCGCCGGCCCGGGCAGCCCTGGAAGCGTTGATGGCGTTTCGCGCGGCGCCCTAGCGCTCGCGCCACACGAAGGCGCCGGCGTTGAGGTCGTTGACCGCCAGGGCCGGCGATGGCGGGCGCGCGGACGATTGGGGGCGACCGCGCGGGGCGTCCGAAGTGTTACTTCTTGCGCTTCTTCGCGACCTTCTTCCGAGCCTTCGCGGCACGCTGCGTTTGCCGCGGTGCGCCCCAAGCCGCGCCCGGGATGTAGCCGATCGCCTCGACCTCGAGCTCGCAATCCATCGGCGTGCGGCCGGCCTGCATCCGGGTGCGCGCCGGCAACGTCTCGGTCGACGAGAAGTACGTCCGGTAGATGCGATCGAACGCTTCCGCCTTGGTCTGATCCTTGAGCCAGACGATCACCTTGAGCAGGCAATCCATGTTCGAGCCGGCGGCCGCGACGACCGTCTTCACGTGGTCCATCACGACTCGCACCTGCTCGTCGAAGGGCTCGGGGACGTACGGCGGCGGCTTCTCCCCGCGCGCGCGGGCTTCGCGCATCTGCCGCGCGTAGGCCTCCCGGAACGGCGGCAGGCCCGAGACGAACAGCAGCGGCCCGTAGGTGACACCGAGGTTGAAGGGTCCGCCGGTCTCGGGGACGCTGCTTTTCACCACCTTCTTCGTCGGCGCCACGGTCTGCTCCCGGGAACGTATCGGCGGGCGATTCTAGGGGATGCGGTACCGGGGTGCCGGCTCCTCTTCCCGGGGCCCGTTACTTGGCGGCGCCGCCCGGCGCGGCTTCCGGCGCGGCCTGCGGAGCCGTCGTGGACTTCGGCTTCTTCGCCTTCTTGGTCTTCTTCGCCTTCGGCTGGGCCTGCTTCCCGTCCTGGGCCTGTGCCGGTGCGGTAGAGCTCGCCGGAGCACCCGGCGCGTCGGTCGACTTGGGTGCGCCTTGCGCGAACGTCGTGCCGCTGGCCACGGCGAATGCAACTGCGGAAAGAAGAGCGATCAGTCTGGTCATCGCGATGAGTCCTTGTTTGTCCGTCGCAGCGGGAAAGCCGCGCCCTGGGTGTAACGAATTGCGCGGGATTGCGTTGACCGTCCGCCGCCCGGGCGGAAACCCTGTATAGTGCTTACCCAAGCCACCGACGCATTTTCATCCGGTTCGCGTCGGGCCCTCGCGGTTGTTCTCGAACTCCCCCGATCTCATCAATCAGTAATCGCATCTGCCTGAACCGGTTCTGACGGCGTGTAGCCGCAGCAGGCCGTGCTCAGGAGATCCAGTTGTCCCAGTCGTTCCAAGCCCTCGGGCTCATGCCCGAGTTGGTCCGCGCCGTTGCGGACGAAGGCTATACGTCGCCCACGCCCGTCCAGGCGCAGGCGATCCCCGTCATCCTCGAAGGTCGCGACGTGCTCGCCGGCGCCCAGACCGGCACCGGCAAGACCGCCGGGTTCACGTTGCCGCTGCTGCAGCGGCTCGCGTCGCGCGCAAGCGCCTCACCCTCGCCCGCCCGCCATCCCATCCGTGCGCTCGTGCTGACGCCGACGCGCGAACTGGCCGCGCAGGTCGAGGAAAGCATCCGGACCTACGGCAAGCACCTCCACCTCAAGACGACGCTCGTGTACGGCGGCGTCGGCATCAACCCCCAGATCGATGCGCTGCGCCGCGGCGTCGACATCCTGGTTGCGACGCCGGGCCGCCTGCTCGACCACGCCGGCCAGAAGACCGTCGACTTGCGGCACGTCGAGATCCTCGTGCTCGACGAGGCCGATCGCATGCTCGACATGGGCTTCATCCGCGATATCCGGCGCATCCTCGCGCTCCTGCCGGCGAAGCGGCAAAACCTGCTCTTCTCGGCGACCTTCTCCGACGAGATCCGCAGCCTGGCGAGCGGTCTGCTGCACGACCCGGCGATGGTCCAGGTCGCGCGGCGCAACGCCGAATCCGAGCTCGTCGCGCAACGCGTCTATCCCGTGTCGCAGATTCACAAGCGCGCGCTGCTCGCGCATCTCGTGGCGTCCGGCGATTGGCGGCAGGTGCTGGTGTTCACGCGCACCAAGCACGGCGCGAACCGCCTCGCCGAGCAGCTCTGCAAGGACGACATCGAGGCCACTGCGATCCACGGCAACAAGAGCCAGGGCGCACGCACCAAGGCGCTGGCCGGCTTCAAGTCGGGCGACGTGCGCGTGCTCGTCGCCACCGACCTCGCCTCGCGCGGCCTCGACATCGTGGAATTGCCGCACGTCGTGAACTACGAGCTGCCGCACGTGCCCGAGGACTACGTGCACCGGATCGGCCGGACCGGCCGTGCGGGCGTGTCCGGCGAGGCGATCTCGCTCGTCGCGCCGGACGAGGCGCCGCTCCTCGCCGACATCGAGAAACTGCTCAAGCGCAAGCTCGAGCGCACCCCGCCGCCGGCGTTCGAGCCGCGCGCCGCCACCCCGGTCGAGGCCAGGCCGCAGGCGCCGGCGCGGTCGCGCGCCGGCGCACAGCCACGTCGCCAGCAACCGCGCGACGCGGGCACGCAGCCGCGCCGCCAGGCCGCGCGCGACCCGGACGCGCAACCGCGCCACGAGGCCGCGCACATGGCGAACCCGCAATCGCGCCGCCAGCCGGCTCGCGATCCGGACGCACAACCGCGCTACGAAGCCGCGCACGCGGCGAACCCGCAGTCGCGTCGCCAGCCGGCGCGCGATCCGGACGCACAGCCGCGCTACGAAGCCGCACACGCGGCGAGCACGCAGCCACGTCGCCAAGCGACTCGCGACCCCGACGCGCAACCGCGCCACCCGCCCGCGCACGATCCGGACGCACAACCGCTTTACGAGGCAGCGCACGAGTCGAATGCCCAGCCGCACCGCCAGCCGCCGCGCGAGGCGCATGCCCGGAAGCACCACCAGCCGGCGCACGCGGCCGCGCACGATCACCAGGAACCGGCGCAGCCGGCCAGCCACGAGTCGGCGCTCGGGCGGCTGCACGACCACGCGCACCGCGCGCCGCGCGCCGGTGGCGGCCGGCGCGACAAGCCCGTTCCCGCACTGCTGCGCGGCACGCCGCGGCGGACGAATTGACCACGGATTCATCAAGGAGGACGCAATGGAGATTTTCGTAGGCAATCTCGCCCCGCAGGCCACCGAGGCCGAGCTGATCGACCTCTTCAAGGCGTTCGGCGACGTGAAATCGGCGGAGGTGAAGCGCGAGATGTTTACCGGCACGTCGAAGGGATTCGCGTTCGTCGAGATGCCGGGGAAACAGCACTCGCTCGCCGCGATCGCGGGCCTCAACGGGAAGGATCTGCACGGCCAGCCGCTGCGCGTGAACGAGGCGCGCAGCTTCGTGGGCGGAGGCGGCGGCCGCTCGCGGCGGCGCTGACCGAGTCGGCGTATAGTCATTTTTCTGATCTCCGCGCGTCCCGAACTACCCGCACCACGGAGCCCCGCACGGTCGGGGTTCTTCGTTTCGGGCCGACGGAGACAGGAGGAACGATGCTGTTGACGAAGAAGCTGCGGCCGGTGGGCGTCTGCTCGCTGTGCCACGCAGTGACCTACCGGACCGAGACGATCAACCAGCGCTGCGGGCGCAGTCCCAACGGCCGGCGCTGCCGCGGCGAGTACAAGGCCGCGACCCGCGAGGTCGGCTGGAAAACCTGCACGTCGTGCGAGCAGACCGGCGTGTTCGAGTCGCGCCCGTGCCCGTTCTGCAACGGCGTCGGGTGGCACCTGATGCGGGCGGGGAGGCTCTGAGCGCACCGCCCGGGAACCCCGCCCGCGCAGCCACCGCGGGGTCGCATCCCTACTCCACCCTCACTCCCGACGTCGTTCTCGATGCGCTCGAGACCGTCGGCCTGCGCGGCGACGGGCGCATGATCGCGCTCAACAGCTACGAGAACCGCGTCTACCAGGTCTTCCTGGAAGCAGGCCCGCCGGTCGTGACGAAGTTCTACCGGCCGGCGCGCTGGACCGACGCGCAGATCCACGAAGAGCACGCGTTCGTCGCCGAGCTCGCGGAGCGCGAGATTCCGGTCGTCGCCCCGCTCGTCCTTGACGGTCGCTCCCTCAGCGAGCACGCCGGTTTCCGCTTCGCCGTGTATCCGCGGCGCGGCGGGCGCACGCCGGAGCTCGAGGATCCCGACACGCTCGAGTGGATCGGGCGCTTCATCGGCCGAATCCACGCGGTCGGCGCCCTGCAACCGTTCGTCGAGCGGCCGGGCCTCGGCATCGGGAGCTTCGGCATCGAGCCACGCGACTGGCTGCTCGAGCACGACTTCATCCCGCACGACCTGCTCGCGGCGTGGACGAGCGCGGTCGAGCTCGCGCTGGACGGCGTGCGCCGCTGCTATGAGCGCGCGGGCGACGTGCGGACGCTCCGCCTGCACGGCGACTGCCACGCCGGGAACGTGCTGTGGACGGAAGTGGCGGAAGGGAAGGGGTCCGCCGCCGCGTCGACGGGTGGCCCGCACTTCGTCGACTTCGACGACAGCCGCATGGGTCCGGCCATGCAGGACCTGTGGATGCTGCTCTCCGGCGATCGCACCGCGATGGCGAAGCAGCTCTCCGACGTCCTCGCCGGCTACGAGGATTTCTTCGAGTTCGACCGGCGCGAGCTCGCCCTCGTCGAGGCGCTGCGCACGCTGCGGCTCATTCACTACTCCGCGTGGATCGCGCGGCGCTGGGACGATCCGGCGTTCCCCGCGGCGTTCCCGTGGTTCAACACCCAGCGCTACTGGCAGGACCGGGTGCTCGAGCTCAAGGAGCAGATCGCGCTCATGGACGAGGCGCCGCTGGGCCGGTGTAGTTCCGGCGCGAGCGGCGCTCGAACTGGGGGATTTGCAAGGGGCCAAGGGAAGGGTTGGACCCTTCCCTCCCAACCTGGCCCCCTTGCTGGTGCCGATGCTATGAGGCGCCGCTCGGGCCCCTGTGCGTCCGCTGCAGTAAGATGCGCGCTCATCATGAGACTGCGCAGCATCGAGCTCGAGCTGCCGCGACGGGATGCCGCGGTTGAATTCCTCCGCGGCACGTGGGGCCTCGTCGATGCGGGCCTGCGCGACCGCACCGCGTTTCTCCGCGGCGCCGGCGATCATCCTTACCTCGTCTCGCTGACCGAGACCGCGGCCCCGCGGGCGGCTGCGCTTACGTTCTCCGGCTCCGAGGCCGAGATCGAGACCGTGCATGCGCGCGTGGCCGCCGCCGGAACGCCGGCGCCGAAACGCGTCGGTGCGTTCGACGAGCCCGGCGCTCCGAGCGGCTTCTTCGTGACCGGTCCGGAGGGACAGGTCTTCCGCTTCGTCGCGGATCGCGAGCCGGTCAAAGCAATCGCCGGCCCCGACACGCCGGTCCAGCTCACGCACGTCGTCCTCAACACGCTCGACCGCGAGGCGTGCGCGCGCTTCGCAGTCGAGGGGCTCGGCTTCGCCGTGTCGGACCGCACGCGGCACATGACCTTCGTGCGCTGCAACCGGAAGCATCACGCGCTCGCGTTCGCGCAGGCAGACGCGAGTTCCCTGAATCACGTCGCGTTCGAGATGGCCGGCCTCGACGCGGTGATGCGCGGTGTCGGCCGCCTGCGCGACCTGGGTCTCTCGCCGGCGTGGGGACCGGGGCGGCACGGCCCGGGCAACAACGTGTTCGCGTACTTCATCGCGCCGTTCGGCGCCGTGGTCGAATACACCGCCGAGGTGCAGGAGGTCGACGACACCTACCGGGTCGGTAGCCCCGAAGACTGGAAATGGCCGCCGAATCGCATCGACCACTGGGGCCTATCGACCAAGGACTCCGCGCGCCTAGGCGCAGCCGAGCGCACGTTTCGCTTCCGGACAGAGGAGCAGTGAGCGTGCTGCGCGGCGCGGTCGCGACGCTGCTCGCCGCGGTCTCGCTCGCGGTGTTCGCGCAGGACTACCCCAGCCGCCCGATCCGCCTGATGATGCCCAACGCGCCGGGCAGCTCGATCGACACGGTCGGCCGGATCTTTGCCGCGCGGCTCGGCGAGACGCTGGGACAGCCGATCGTCATCGAGAACCGCGCCGGCGCCGCCGGGGCGATCGGCATCGAAATCGCGAAGAACGCCGCATCCGACGGCTATACGCTGCTGTTCGCATCCGCGAGCGGCATGTCCATTGCGCCGCTGCTGCAGAAGAAGATCCCCTACGACCCGGTCAACGATCTCGCGTTCGTGTCGCTGGTCGCGGTGATGCCGAACGTGCTGGTGGTCACGCCGGCGCTGCCGATTGCAACGGTGAAGGAGCTGATCGACTACGCGCGCGCCAACCGCGGTCGCGTGAACATGGCCTCGGCCGGTCCGGGCGCCGCGAGCCATCTCGGCGGCGTCCTGCTGATGGTCATGGGCGATTTCGAGTCGCTGCACGTGCCGTACAAGGGCGGCGGCCCGTCGGTCGCTTCGGTGGTCGCCGGCGAGTCGCACTGGACGGTCACGCCGGCGCCGGCAGCGATGTCGCTGGTCAAGGCGGGACGCCTGCGGTCGATCGCGCACACCCTGCCCGCGCGCGCCCCGTTGTTCGGCGACCTGCCGACCATCGCGGAGACGCTCCCCGGCTACGACTACAGCGGCTGGGCCGGGCTCCTCGCGCCGAAGGGCGTGCCTCGCGCGATCCTCGACAAGCTGCACGCTGCGGTCGTGACGACCGTGAGCCTCCCCGCTGTGAAGGAGGGCTTCGCGGCGCAGGGCGCAGAGGCGGTCAGCACCTCACCGGAGGCATTCCGCC
This sequence comes from uncultured beta proteobacterium, assembly GCA_963716855.1. Lineage (GTDB taxonomy): Bacteria > Pseudomonadota > Gammaproteobacteria > Burkholderiales > SG8-39 > JAGVSZ01. Next base: position 30,066 of record CAVQUV010000005.1, read on the forward strand.
AGTTTCTGCAGCGCGATATCGCGAACACCGAAAAAATCGTCAAAGCGGCCGGACTGCAGGCGGAATAGCAGCGCCTTCCGACCTGTTTACCCGCGTCGCGGCATCCGTCGCGATTCTCTTTCACGCCAACGACCCGGAGGAAAACCCATGGCAGGAGTGCGGATCGCGCTGACCCTCACCGTACTTGCGCTCGCGAGCGCCGCGGCCGACGCGCAGACGCCCGCACGCATCCGCGGCACGATCACCGCCGTCGAGCCGAATGTCCTGGCGGTAAAGGCGCGCGAGGGACAGGATCTCCGGCTCGCGCTTCCCGACAGCGCGACCGTCGCGGTCGCCAAAGCCGTCCGTTTCGAAGACATCAAGCCGGGAGACTACGTCGGCTCCACTGCGATGAAGCGTCCCGACGGCACGCTCGTTGCGGTCGAGGTCCACTACCTTCCGCCCAACGTTCCGTCGGGCCACACACCGTGGGATCTGCAGCCGGGCGCGACGATGACGAACGCGATCGTCGAGGCGAGCGTGCAGTCGGCCGGCAACCGCGAGCTCACGCTCAAATACAAGGACGGCATGCAGAAGATCCTCGTGCCCGAAGGCGTGCCGATCGTGCGGGCGGTGCCGGGCGCGCGCAGCGATCTGGCGGCCGGGGAATACGTCTTCGTCGCGGCGCAAGCCGCGCCGGATGGCACGCTTACCGCCCTGCGCATCCAGGTGAGCAAGGACGGCGTCAAGCCGCCGCAATGAGGGTGATCTGACCCCGTATCCCCGGGGTACGCGCCGTCATTCCCCCGTGTAGATCGGCGCCGGCTGGGCGAAGAACGAATCGACGAGGTGATAGGCGAGCTGCCAGTTCTTTGCCCGGAAGCTCGTATGGGCGATGCCGGGCATCACGACGAACTGCTTGTCGGGGTTCGGGAGCTTCGCGAAGAAGTTGGCGAGGTCCTGGTAGGACGCGATACCGTCCCACTGTCCGCGCATGATCATCGTCGGCACGCCGATCCTCACCGGGTCGACCAACGGCAGGTTCACCGACATGTCGACGTACGTCCCGGTCGGCACTGAGGTGTCGAGCGCGAGCACCTGATCGGCGAACGCGTCGACGACCGTCAGATCGGACGTGCCGGGATGATCGCGGGTGAAAATGCTGTGCACGAACTTGCGATCGATGGGCCGGCGGTTCGAAGCGCGGTACTGATCGATGCGCTTCCTGCGCTCGGCGAGCGTCGGACTGCCCTCGCCGGTCCACACGAACGCGTCGAGCGCGAGGCGCTTCACCCGCTCCGGCTGGCGCTGCGCGAAGAGCGCCGCACGCAGCGCGCCCGACGAGGCCCCGTACAGGAGCACGCGCGGCTCGGCCGCCACCTTGGCCATGTACTCCGTCGCCGCGGCGAGATCGTCGGCGCCGGTCGCCACGTCGGCGTTGATCGGCCGCTGCTTGTCCGAGCGACCGTACCCCTCGCAGTCCACACACCAGGTGTCGTAGCCGAGGCGCGCGAACCAGTCCATCGACCGAGTACTCGGGTTTGCCCGGCACGCGCAGGTCGAACACCGGCGTCGACGAAACCGATGAACCATGCACGAAGAGGATCGTGCCACGCCGCGGTCCGCCGGCGGCCGGGTCGCGCAAGCGCTTGCGCCACAGAAAGATGCGGACGCTTTCGCCCGCGACGCGCTTGGTCGCCCAATGCTCGGTGCCGACGACCTCTGTGCGTCGCCTGCGCCGACGCACGCTCCGGAAGAAGCGTCGCGGCGGCGAGTCCCGCCGCGCCCGCGAGCAGGAACTCCCGCCGCCCGTCCATCAGCCTGCTTTCAGCACGTAGCCGTACGCGAGGTTCGAGCGCCCTTCGCCGTGACGATCGTAGAGCGTCCTTGTGCTGGGCGATCTTGTCGCCCTCGAGTGCCGCGCGCTGCTGCGGCGTGAAGCCGTACAGTCGGGCGTTGTTCTCGCCGAAGATCATGCTCTTCACCTTGCCGTCGGCGGGCCCCAGGGCGGCGAGGCCGTATTTCTTCTGGATCTCCTCGGGAATCTCGAGCCGCCGCAGCGCCTCGATCTGCCACTGCGGCGCGCCGGTCCAGATCGCGTCGGTGCCCCAGCACACGTGGTCCGCGCCGATGTCCCTTGATCAGCTGTCCCATCATCACCGCGCGACAGCCGCGGCTCGGCGATGGTGGTCTGCGCGAACAGTTGGCCGACGTCCCCGTAGACGTTGGTGACGCCGTACTTCGCCGGAATGTCGGCGAGGTCGGTGATCCAGTCGACGCGGCCGCGTACTTCTCGAATTGCGCCCAGCCCTCCTCCGCGCGCGCCGCCGCCGGCGATAGCGATAGCCGCCGTGGTAGATGATGAAGTTGAGCTTCGGCCAGTCCTTCGCCGCCTTGCCGACGTCGCGCACGTCGGCGTAGTCGGCAGGTTCCGGGAACTGCTTCGCGACCGACGGCGGGAACAGTCCCTTGTGGATGCACACGTTCTTCAGGCTCGGGGTCGTCCGCGCTCCATCTTCACGAGCTTCTCGTAGAACGGGTACATCAGCTTCTCGTCGTCGAGGCGATACGGATGCTTGCTCAGGTTCTTGTTGGTGTTGTCGCCGACCGTGTAGCCCTTGTACGAGTCGGGCTTGAGCACCTCGTACGCCTTGTCCACCTGTTCCATCCAGCCGGGGAATCCGGGCGTGAAGATCGCGTGCGAGAACATGCGCTTCGTGCCGGCGATCGCGTTGACCGTCCCGCGCGCGTCGAACTTCATCTCGTTCGTCAGGAACCAGTCGTCCGGAATCTCGGACGGCGAGCCGCTGATCAGCGCCACCTTGGTGTCGCTGTCGAGGTAGATTTCCTTCAGGTAATTTTCGAACATCAGGTCGGCGATCGTCTGCTCCTTGCCGACGAGCGCCGGGTTCCAGCCGGCCTTGCCCACCGCCATCGCGCTGGTTCACGAACGTCCGGTTGCGCGTGCCCTGGCGCAGGAAGTGCGTGTGCATGTCCATGATGAACTGCCCCTTGAGCGCCTTCGCGCGCTCGTCGGCGGCGCCCGGCTGCTGCGCCTCGGCGCGCGACACGCCGAAGAGCGGTCCGTAGGTCTCGTTCATGGCGAGGAACGCGGCGGCCATGCCCGACGCGGTCTTGAAGAAAGCGCGCCGGCTCATGCCATGGCGCTTCGCGAGCTCGGCGCCCATGCGCTTCACGCGCGCCTCGAACTCGCGCTGACGTCGGCGTCTGGGGTCCGGGCATGAACTCGTCGCTCGATACCGACTGCACGGGAATCGGGGACGGAAAGAGCGACGTTTCGGCCGAAGAAAGCTGGTCCAGTTCTTCCTGGGAAAGGTGCAGGCTCACGGCGTCCTCCTGATGGGTGCGGGGTAGCGGAGGTTTCCGTCCCGGCGCGCCCGCGCCGGACTCGTCCCCCGTCTGTGCGGTCGCTATCCTACGCTTGGCCCCGGATCTGTTCCTCTTGCGCCGCAGCAGCCCACGGCTGGACCGGCGTGCCCCCGTGTGGCACGCTGATGCGCCTCGCCGCCAGGAGATCCGGACCCGATGACGTCGCTCATCCGCCTTGCCGCGGCGCTCACCCTCGCGGCCGGAATGACGGCCGCGCTCGCGCAGCAGTGGCCGACCAGGCCGGTGCGCATCATGGTCGGTGCCTCGCCCGGGCGGCGGCACCGACATCATTGCGCGCCTGCTGGCGGAGAAGCTCGCCGAGACGTTCAAGCAGCCGTTCGTCGTCGAGAACCGGCCGGGCGCCTCCAACACGATCGCCGCCGACCTCACCGCCAAGGCGCCGGCGGACGGCACCACGCTGCTCCTCGCCACCAACACCGCGCAGGCGATCGCGCCGCACCTGCTCAAGCTCGGCTACGACCCGCTGAAGGACCTCGCGCCGGTGTCGCTGATCATCGTCGTGCCCAACGTGATCGTGATGAACCCCGCGATCCCGGCGCGCAGCGTGAAGGAGCTCGTGGCGCTGATGAAGGCCAAGCCCGATTCGTTCTCGTTCGGTTCCTCGGGCACCGGCAGCACGCAGCACCTTGCGGGCGAGGCGTTCAAGCTCGCGACCGGAACCGTGGCGACGCACGTCCCGTACAAGGGTTCGAGCCAGGCGCTGGCCGATCTCGTCGGCGGGCAGATCCAGCTCAACTTCGACACGACCTCTTCGGCGATGAGCTTCATCAAGAGCGGCAAGGTTAAAGTGCTCGCGGTGATGACGCCCAAGCGATCCGCGGAGCTGCCCGACGTGCCGACGCTCGCGGAGGCCGGCTACCCGGGCGTCGAGATGAGCACGTGGTACGGGCTGTACACGACCGCGGGGACGCCGAAGCCGGTGATCGATCGCCTGCACGCCGAGCTCGCGCGCATCGTAAAGCTGCCCGACGTGCAAGCGCGCCTCGCAAGCCTCGGCGGGGAGATCGGCGCGCTCACGACCGAGCAGTTCGCGGCGTTCGCGCGCGCCGACTACGAGCGCGCCGGCAAGCTCATCCGCGACGCGAAAGTGAAGATCGACTGATCGATCGAACAGGAGGGGCCCTGGGATGATCGGTAGACTCGCCGCCGCATGCGTGGTCGCGCTCCTGCTCGCGCTGCACGGGGCGGCCGCGTTCGCCCAGGCCTCATACCCGAACCGACCCCTCCGGCTGATCGTCGGGTTCACGCCGGGCGGCGGCGTCGACATCAACGCGCGCCTGGTGGCGTCCCGGCTCACCGATTATCTCGGCCAGCCGGCGGTGGTCGAAAACCGACCCGGCGCCGGCACGAACATCGCCAACGAGCTGGTCGCCAAAGCGGCGCCGGACGGTTACACGCTGCTCTTCACGAGCGGCGCCCTCGCGGTCAACATGGCGCTCTACCGCAAGCTCCCGTTCGATGCGCTGCGCGACTTCGCGCCGGTGTCGATCTTCTCCGAAAGCCCGAACCTGCTCGTCGTGAGCAGCCGCATGCCGGCCAGGGACGTCGCGGAGCTCCTCGCGCTCGCGCGCGCGAAACCCGGCGTGATGAACTACTCCTCGGCGGGGACCGGCACGACGCAGCACATGGCCGGCGAGCTGTTCAAGCTGCGTACCGGAACCGACATCGTGCACGTGCCGTTCAAGGGGAGCGCGCCCTCGCTCACCGCGCTGATCGCCGGCGACGTCGACATGACGTTCGTCAACATACCGGCCATCATCCAGCAGGTCCGGGCCGGGCGACTGCGGCCGCTCGCCTACGCCGCCGCGCGGCGCTCCGACCTGATGCCCGACGTACCGACGTTGCAGGAGGTCGGCGTGAGCGGCGCGGACGTGTCGGTCTGGTACGGACTGCTGGCCCCTGCGGGCACGCCGCGGGAAATCGTCGACGCACTGGCGAGCGCGGTCGGCCGGGCCGCACGCGCACCCGACATGCGGCAGCGCCTGGTCGACCAGGGCGCCGACCCGGTGGGCAACACGCCGGAAGAATTCGCGAAGCTCCTGCGCGAGGAGGTCGCGCGCTGGAAGGAAGTCGTGGCGGCCACCGGGATCCACGCCGACTGAGGCGTCACCGGCTCTCGGGCCGTTGCGCGAAGGCGCGGCCGAACACGCTCTCCGCGATACGGTTCTTGAGGATTTCGATCGAGCCGCCGGCGATCATCCACCCGCGGCAGCGGCGCACGCAGTACTCCACCAGTTCTTCCTGCGTGTAGCCGAGGCCGCCCATCACCTGCAACGCCTCGTTGGCGACCTCGAAGCCCGCCAGGTTGCAGAACGCCTTCGCGATCGCGGTCTCCTCCGCCGACGGGAAGCCGCGGTCGGCGTTCGCCGCGGCGCGGTAGAGGAGAAGCTGTCCCGCGTCGAGTTTCATCTTCATCTCGGCGAACTTCCACTGCAGCCCCTGGAACTCCGCCAGCAGTCGGCCGAACTGCTTGCGCTGCAGTGCCCACTCCCGGGCGCGCTCGAACGCATAGCGCCCGAGCGCGAGGGAGCGCGCCGCGTTGCCGATGCGCTCGACGTTGAACCCGGCCATCTGCTTCCGGAAGCCGCCCGGCCCGAGCACCACCATGTCGGCGGGCACGAGCACGTCCTCGAAGTAGATCTGCGCCCACTCCTCGCCCGACATGAACCGGGCGCGCTTGCCGAGCTTCACGCCGGGCGCCTGCGTGTCGACGAGGACCGAGCCGATGCCATCGATACCCGGCCCGAAGCGCACGTAGGCGAGAATGACGTCGGCGTAGGGCGCGTGAGTGGTGAACACCTTGGAGCCGTTGATCCGGTAGCCGTCTCCGTCGGGCGTGGCGGTGGTCGCGAGGTCGGTCACCGCCGAGCCCGCCTCCGGTTCGGTCATGCCGACGCTGATGACGCCTTCGCCCGCGAGCAGGCGCGCGAGGAAGCGCGCCTTCTGGGCCGGCGTGCCGTATTCGGCGAGCACGCGGATCGGGCCGAAGCTGCCCGCCTGGACGACGTCGGCGCTGCGCGGGCAGGCCTCGGCGACCGCTTCGATCGCGATCACCGCATCGATCAGCGTTCCACCCTGGCCGCCGTCGGCCGGTGCGATCGTGATGCCGAGCAGCCCCTGGCCCGCCATGAGCCGCGCGACGTCCCACGGATACTCCGGGCGGTGCGCACGATCTCGCGCGCCGGTTGCGAGATGCTTCGCCGCAAACCGCCTCACGGCGTCGCGAAACGCCTCCTGCTCGGGCGTGAACCGGAAATCCATGCTCACTCCTTCATGATCACGACGCCGTCGACCGCGACGACGCCCGCGTGCTTGACGATGAGCGGGTTCGCCTCGGCCTCCGCCACCGGCCTGCCCGCGACGAGCGCGAGCCGCGACAGCGCGGCCACCGCGCGGGCGAGCGCCGCGACGTCGCCGCGCGGCAGGCCGCGATAGCCGCGGATCGTCGCGAGGCCCTTCACCTCGGCGATCATCGCCGCAGCCTCCTCCTCCGTCACCGGCGCAAGACGCAAGGCGTAGTCGCGGTAGATCTCGGCGAGCGTGCCGCCCGCGCCGACGAGCGCGACCGGGCCGACGAGCGGATCGTCGCGATAGCCGACGATCGCCTCGGCGAGGCCCGCCTCCATGCGCTGCACGAGCACGCCGTCGATGCGGGCGGCCGGGTGCGCGCCGGCCACCGCCGCGAGGAGCGCGCGCACCCGGCGGTCGAACTCCTCGCCGCTCGCGATATCGAGCGCGACCCCTCCCGCCTCCGTCTTGTGCACGATCTCGCGCGAGCGGACCTTCGCCGCGACCGGATACCGCAGTGGGTGCGCGTAGGCAGGCGGCTGCGCCAGGGCCGACTCGACGACCGGCACACCGAGCGCGCCGAAGAGCGCGAGGGCCTCCGACTCGTCCAGCCGCCCCACGCGCGGCACGGCCAGCGGCCACTCGATGGGCGCATCCGCCGGTCGCGCACGCGGTGCATGCCATGCGAAGAACGCCGCGAGCGCGTCGGCGCAAGCCTCCGGGGTGCGAAACGCCGCGATCGCCTGCGCGGCGAGCAGCGCCAGCGAGCGCTCGGCCTGGGGCGTCAGAAACACCGCGAGCGGCTTCCCGCGTCGCGCCATGCGCAGGATCGGTTCGATGGCGAGTTGCGGGTGGAACTGCGCCGATGAGCCCACCACCGCCAGGACCGCGTCGCAGGCGCCGGAGTCGAGGAGCGCCTCGCACACCGCCTGGTACTGTCCGGCGGTCGCGGTGAGGGTGAGGTCGAAGATCGGCGCCTCGGTCGCGCGCACGCCGAGCGCGTGGAGGCGGGCCCGCAGCGCGTCGTCCGGAGCGACCGTCTCGAGACCGAGCATGCCCAGGCGATCGACGACACTCGCCGCGCCCCCGCCGGTCGTGGTCACGACGGCGACGCGCGGCGCGTGCTCGAGCGCCGGCGGCGACCGGCCGGCCACGAGGGGCGCGATCTCGACGAGCGTCTCGAGCATCTCCACGCGCAGGATGCCGCAGTCGCGCAAGTACGCGTCCATCGCGTCGTCCGCGCCCGCCAGCGCGCCGGTGTGCGAGCGCGCGAGCCGCTCGCCGAGGGTGGAGCGGCCGAGCTTGTACGCGACGACCGGTTTGCCCGCGGCATGCGCCTTGCGAGCCGCGACGGCGAGACGCGCCGCGTCACGCACCGTCTCGAGGAACAGCAGGATCACGCGCGTGTCCGGGTCGTCGGCGAGCAGCTCGACGAGCTCGCCCGCACCGAGATCGGCCTCGTTCCCGACCGCGACGAGCTTGGCGAATCCCAGCCCGCGCGCCGCGCCGCGCGACAGCACCGTCCCCAGCATCGTCCCGCTCTGCGAGACCACGCTCGTCGTGCCGGCCGGGAGCGAACTCATCTCGAGCACCGCGTTGACGGTGAGGGCCAGGCGGCCCGGGACGTCGATGAGGCCGATGCTGTTCGGACCGAGCACGCGCACGCCGAGCGACCGGGCGAGCGCCACGAGCCGCGCCTGCCGCGCCGCACCTTCCGGCCCGACCTCGGCGAAGCCGTCGCTGAACACCGTCGCCACCGGAACGCCGCGCGCGCCGCAGGCCTCGAGCGCGCGCTCGACCGCGTCGCCCGGGGTCATGATGAACGCGTGGTCGATCTCGCCCGGCGCATCGGCGAGGCTCGGCCAGGCGCGCTCGCCGAGAACCTCGGCCCGCGTCGGGTTGATCGGAACGATGCGACCCGCGTAGCCGTGTTTCCGCAGGAAGCGCTGCGGGCGCGCGGTGTTCTTTCCCGCGTCGCCCGAGGCGCCGATCAGGGCGACCGCACGCGGGGCGAACAGGGCCTGCGCGAGCGTCACGGTGCGAAGTCGAGGTGCGGCTCGCGCTCCAGCCGCCAGAGGCGCGCGAGCAGGGTGCCGGCGCGTGCCTCGCCGATGACGGGCACCGCGAGTTCGAGATACTTCGCCTCGAGCTCCGCATCGGAGAGCGGCGCGTCCGGATCACCCTTGCGGGTCGGCTGCAGCAGCGTCTCGGTGCGGCCGTCGCGCGTCTCGATCGCCACCCGCGCCGCGCGCTGGCGCGGGAAGGTCGCGTCGAGCTCGGGATCGATGCTCACCTCGACGCGCCGCATGAGGGACCGGGTCGCCGGGTCGGCGAGGCGCGCGGGCTCGAACGCGGCGAGGCGGACGCTGCCGTGCGTGAGCGCGGTGGCGACGAGATAGGACGTGCTGAAGCGCGCCTCGGCAGGCGTCGCGGGCTCGGCAATGCCGGCGACCTCGAGCGTGGCGCGATAGCCGCCAACCCGCACGCGTGCGATATCCGCCGCCGCGACACCCATGCGCGCTTTGAGTGCCAGCGCGCCGTCGATCGCGGCGAACGCGTGGCCGCAGCACGCGTGGTTCTTGAACGTCATCCGGGTGATGTGGAAATCGCGGCCGAGCGTGGCAAGCGCGTGCGCCCAGTCGGGATCGCCGCCCATGGCGCGACCGAAGCCCGCGTCGCCCTCGAGCACGTCGAGCGAGCCGATGACCCCCTCGGCCGCGGCAAGCGCCGCCGTGACGCCCGCCTCCGCGGCGCGGCCCGCATGCAGGGGCTTCGACATCGAGTCCATGCGGAAGGCCTGCTGGAGACCGGCGGAGAAGGTGGTGACCGTCGCGAGAGCGTGAGCGAAGCGGGCCGCGTCGAGGCCGAGCAGCTCCGCCGCCGCGGCCGCCGCGCCAAAGCAGCCGATCGTGCCGGTGTTGTGCCAGTAGCGATAGTGCTCGCGGCCCATCGCGGCGCCGATCCGGGTGGAGATCTCGTAGCCCACGATCACCCCGCGCAGGAAGGCTTCCCCGGTCGCGCGCCGTGCCTGGGCGAGGGCGAGCGCCGCGGGAATGGTCGGTGCGCCCGGGTGATAGATGCCGTCGCGGAAAATGTCGTCGACCTCGACGGTGTGCGCGGCGGACCCGTTGATCAGCGCGGCCGCACGGATCGTGGCGCGCCGACCGAGCGCGAGACGGGCCTCGCCATGGTCGAGCTCTTCGGCAAGCGCGCGTTCGAGGAGCGTCGCCGGCGGTACCTGGGCGCCGGGCAGCGTCGCGGCGTACCAGTCGATCACCGCGCGCTTCGCGTGGTGCAGCACCTCGGGGGCGAGCGGCTGCGTGCGCGTGCGCTCGGCGAATGCGGCGAAATGCTCGACGACGTGCATCAGCTCACCCGCGCGCCGGGTGCCCGCACGCGCTGCGCGGCGGGCGATGTACGGCGGGCTTAGCTAGGCAGGCGGCCTTCATCGAGCGGACTCCCTTGCCGGACCGTTGTAGAGGGACGAGGTCAGGATACAAGAGGTGGTTCGCCGCTGGCAAAACGACGCGCCGTCGGCTGGACCTCGCCTGCAGGCTGTGGCAACCTGCTCTGCCCGTCCGGATGACCTCCCCATGAAGCCGCGCATCGCTCTGTTCACCGGCGACCCCGCCGGCGTCGGCCCCGAGGTCGTCGCGAAGCTGCTCGCGGACCCGGACATTGCCGGAGGGGCCGAGGTGCTCCTCATCGCCAGCCGCGCGTCCATGGACGTCCGCGCAGTAGCGGCGGTGGTGGAGTGGAAGGGGCTCGACGCGCCGGCGTTTCCGCTCGGCGTCGCGAGCGCGGACAACGGCCGGTTCATGCTCGACGGGTTGATGACCGGCGTCGACCTCGTGCGCGCGGGAAAGGCGGACGCGCTCTGCTTCGCGCCGCTCAACAAGGGCGCGCTCCGCGCCGGCGGCATGAATCATCCCGACGAAATGCACTGGTTCGCCGAAGTGCTCGGCTGGACCGGGCCGTGCGTCGAGTTCAACGTCCTCGAGGACCTGTGGACCTCGCGCATCACGTCGCACGTGCCGCTCAAGGACGTTTCGTCGCTGCTCACGATCGACGGCGTCGCGGAGGGCATCGGGCTGCTCTACCGTGGCCTGCAGGCCGCCGGCAGAGCGCAGCCCCGGCTCGCCGTGTGCGGCTTCAACCCCCACAACGGCGACGGCGGAAATTTCGGCCGCGAGGAGCTCGACGTGATCGCGCCCGGCGTGAAGCGCGCCGCCGAGCGGGGTTGGCCTGCCGACGGCCCGTTCCCGGCCGACACGATCTTCGTGCGCGCGCTGAACAAGAATGCGGGGGGCGGCTACGACGGCATCGTGACGATGTATCACGATCAGGGCCAGATCGCGATGAAGCTGATGGGCTTCGAGCGCGGCGTCACCGTGCAGGGCGGCTTGCCGATCCCGATCACCACGCCCGCGCACGGCACCGCGTACGACATCGCGGGCCAGGGCAAAGCGAACCCGGGCGCGATGAAGAACGCGTTCTCGCTCGCGTGTCGCATGGGCGCAGCGCGCCGCAACGCCACGCGATGATCCTGATCCACGACGGCCGTCAGGGCTTCCGGATGCGCTGGCGGTCGCCCGCTCACCCGTTCATCCGTCCGGCCCGCGCGAAATCGGCCGCTCGGTCCGCAACGGCTCGGGCGGAGCGTCCATCGGCTCGCGGCCGACCCGCTCGTACTCGGCGATCACCTGCGCGCCGAGCAGGAGCACGATCGCGGCGAGCTCCACGCTCAGTAGCACCACGATCGCGGTCGTGAGCGAGCCGTAGACGACCTGGATCTGCGACATCGTCGAGTAGTACCAGACGAGGATGTGGCGGGTCAGCTCCCACAGCAGCCCGGCGGCGACCCCGCCGATCAACGCGTGGCGGAGCGAGAGCCGGCCCACCGGCATGACGAGGTAGATCGCGGTGAGCATCAGGATCTCCCCGGCAACGCCGGTGAGGTAGAGCAGCGTCGCGGACACGCCTTCCAGCGAGCGCGCCGCGCCGAGGACCTGGACGCTCCGGGTCGCCAGCGACTCCAGCACCCCCGACACGATGGTGACGAGGAGAAAGCCGAGGCCGAGCAGCACGACGAAAAAATACGGGATGAGCGCCGAGACCAGGAAGTGCCGGCGGCGGATCGCGACGCGATGGAAGAAGATGACCGACATCGCGTTCTCGAGCACGGTGAACGCAAGCGCGCTGCAGAAAACCAGCGTGACGAGGAGCACGCCGCCGACCACGTGCCGGTGCTCGACGAACCTCCGGAGCTCGTCCACGAGGTCGTCCGAGCGGCCGGGGACGACGAACGCGAGGTACTCGGTGAGCACCGACAGCAGCCGCTCGGGGTCGATCGCATGGGACAGCACGATCATGACGAGGATGAGGAGCGGCACGAGCGACAGCAGCGCGTAGTACGCCACCGCGCCGGCGAGAAGCAGCCCCTGATTGGCGCGGAAGCTCTTGAGCACACGGAGCGCGAAGGCGCCGGGGTGCGCGAGGACCCTGGCGGCAGCGGAGCGCAGCGGTAGTGCGGAGGCAGTCAGAGGACGGATCCCCGGTCGCTGGCGAGCGGCGGCCACCCGGGCGAACCGCTAGGCGTGCGAGCCACCGTTCCATCCGCGCAGGTTGAGGAACTCGCGCCGCGTCCTCGGTCCGTAAGTCAGGTAGTGCGGATCCGGATGTTCGCTGTAGGCGAGCCGCTCGCGGGCGATGCGATCGCGACCGTCCTGCGTGTACCTGCGGACGTCCGCCGCGCCGATCCCGTACACCCGGGCCGCGTTCAGCCCGAACACCATCGCGCGAAGCGCCGGGCTGATCTCCGGATAGCCATGCTTCATGCGCAGCTCGGGCGCGATCTGGAACGTGCGAAACGCCTGGATCTGGTCCTGGGGCGATCCGTACCAGATCGAGTCGGTGCCCCAGAGCACGTTGTTCTCGCCGCAATATCTGAAGAGCTTTCCGAGCGCGTGCGCGGCCTGCTCCGGGTCGCGCATGAGGAACCGCCACGTGCTGCCGAGCTCGGCATAGACGTTGGAGTTCGGCGCAACGCCGTTCTCGACGAGCGAGCGGACGAGGGTGTCGATCCCGTCGTGGCCCGCGCCCTCGGCGTAGGCCTGCTCGGCGACGGTGCTAACGAAGCCCGAGTGGTAGATGAGGAAGCTCACGTCCGGGAAGCGCTTCGCGACCACGCCGATGTCGCTGCACTGGCTGTGCTCGTACGACTGCCTGCCGAACGGCAGCCCCTTGTGCACGCAGATCACCTTGACTCCGAGCGCGCGCGCCTTCTCGATGAAGCGCGTGCCGACGTCGTCGGACAGGAAGAAGCCCTTTCCGCCCGGCCCGAACTGCGTGTAAGTCTTCCAGGCGCAGACGTTCCAGCGCTGCGCGAGCTCGTCCATTCCCTCGAGGTCGCCCGGCTGGTTCGGGTTAACTCGCCCGTGCAGCAGCAGGCGGTGCGTGCCTTCCATCCGGTCGACGATGCGGCGCACCGCGTCGGCCGCCTGGATGGTGAGCGGCTCGGCGTCGCGCCGCGACGGCACGAACGACAACACCATGAGATCCGTGTCGCTGTCGAGGAACACGTCCTTCACGAACTCCTCGGGTCCCAGGCAGCGGAGGTGGCTGCGCTCGCCGGGTTCCCTGGCCAGTGCGCAGCCCGCCTTCGGCGACCACTTGAAGGCGTCGGGCGGCGCGTTGCGCACCCACGTTCCGGCCGGATCGACGAAGTGTCCCTGGACGTCAAAGATGAACTGGTTGTCTCCCAGCTTCGCGACCGCAAGCGGCGGCTCGAGCGCCGCCTCGGCTTCGAGCTCGAAGAAGCCGCCGCGCTTGCCCGCTGCGGCGTTGGCGGCATTGAACGCGAGCAGCGTGCTCGCGACGCCGCACGCGGAAACGAGGAATTCCCTCCGACCCAGGCCCAATCGCTTCGCGTTTCGGGTCGCCGCCTCGTGAGCGAGGCGGTTGGCGGCGCGGTTCACCTCCGACAGCGCCACCGGCGCGAACTCGCCGTTCGACGTCGTGTCGAGCTTGATCGGCAGCCGCGTGCCTTCGGGATCGATGCGGTGCTTCGTCATGGTGCCGGTCTCCGTCCTCTCAGCTGCCCCAGACTTCCCGCGACACCTCGACCACGCGCTCGAGCTTGCGCCACTGCTCGTCCACGGTGAGCTGGTTGCCGTGGTGTGTGCTCGCGAAGCCGCACTGCGGCGACAGGCAGAGGTTCTCCAGCGGGATGAACTTCGCGGCCTGCTCGATTCGACGCTTCAGATCGTCCTTGCTCTCCAGTCTGCCCGACTTCGTCGTCACCAGGCCGAGCACGACCTTCTTCGCCTTCGGCAGCAGGCGGAGCGGCTCGAAGGTGCCGGCGCGCTCGTCGTCGTACTCCATGAAGTAGCCGTCGACGTCGGTCGAGAACATCGCCTCGATCACCGCGTCCTGATAGGCGCCCGCGGCGAACCAGGTGCTGCGGAAATTCCCGCGGCACGTGTGCATCGTCACGGTCATTCCCGGCGGACGGTTCGCGAGCGCGCCGTTGATCGCATTGGCGTAGTCCGCCGCGAGCGTCGCGGGATCGTCGCCGTTCGCGCGGAAATTCTCGAGCACCTTCGGGTCGCACAGGTACGAGAAGCTCACGTCGTCGAGTTGCAGGTATGTGCAGCCGGCCGCGGCGATGTGCCCGATCGCCGTGCGGTAGGCGTTCGCCGCGTCGGCCCAGAACTCCTTGAGGTCCGGATACGCCGCGCGCGAGATCGCATTCCGCCCGCCGCGAAAGTGCAAGGTCGCCGGAGCGGGGATGGTGAGCTTGGGCGTCTTTCGGGCGACCGACTTCAGGAACGCGAAGTGATCGACGAAGATCGGCCGCGCGCAGCGCACCTTGGCCGTCACCGAGGCCATCGGCGGCACGTCCTCGGCCGCGAACGTGCGCCCCACCGCCCGGGTCAGCACCACGCCTTCGAGCTGGCTCACGAAGTCGAGATGCCAGAAATCGCGCCGGAACTCCCCGTCGGTGATCGAATCCAGGCCGATCGCCTCCTGCTTCGCCACGGCTTCGCGGATGCAGCGGTCCTCCACCGCCTTCAGGTCGGCGGCGCTCAGCGCGCCGGCCTTCGCCTTCGCGCGGGCGTCGCGCAGCTCGGAGGGACGCAGCAGGCTGCCCACGTGGTCGGCGCGAAATGGCGGATTGGGGAACTTGGCCGGCATGATCGGGTCTCCTCGATCCGGACTCGGTGACGCGGGGCGGGTCGCGATATCCTGCACCGATGCGATCCGCATCGCAAACGGTGCGGGGAACCCATCGCGTCCCCTGGGCCGGTCCCTTCATCAGAACTTCGCCGATCCGCCAACCGTGAGTCGCCGTCCGCCCGGTACAATTCGGGCCGGAGAAGGCGGGGACGAGCTGCGAGCGAGGCATGAACGAGATCGTCACCACCACTCCAGACGCCGACGCGCCGGCGCCCGCGCGCGAAGCGGGCGCGATCGTCATCCACGGCGCGCGCCAGAACAACCTCAAGAACCTCACCGTCGCGATCCCCACCGGCGAGCTGGTTGTCGTGACCGGCGTGTCGGGTTCGGGCAAGAGCTCGCTCGCCTTCGACACCCTCTACGCCGAGGGTCAGCGCCGCTACGTCGAGACCTTCTCGCCGTACGCGCGCCAGTTCCTCGACCGCATGGACAAGCCGCAGGTCGACCGCATCGACGGCTGCCTGCCGGCGATCGCCATCGACCAGACCAATCCGGTCCGCACGTCGCGCTCGACCGTGGGCACGATGACGGAGCTGAACGACCACATCAAGCTCCTGTTCGCGCGCGCCGCGCAGCTCTGCTGCCGCGGCTGCGGGCGGCCGGTGCGGCGCGACACGCCGGACACGATCTTCGACGAGCTCGCGCGCCGCGCGACGGCGGCCGGCGATCCGCGCCTCGTGCTCGCCTTTCCGGTCGAGGTGCCGAAGAACTTCAGCGAGGCCGAGGTGCTGCAGCTGCTCGAGAGGCAGGGGTACACGCGGGTGCACGCCAAGCGCGGGAGCACGCTCGAGATCGTGCAGGACCGCTTCCGCATGTCGGGCGCCGAGCGCGCGCGCGTGATGGAGGCGCTCGAGGCCGCGCTCAACGTCGGACGCGGGCGGGTGAACGTGCATCAGGTGGCCGACGCGGGCCAGGACGCCGCGGTGTGGCGCTTCTCCGGCGACCTCCACTGCGCCGACTGCGACATCCACTACGCCGAGCCGACGCCGAGCCTGTTCTCGTTCAACTCGCCGCTCGGCGCGTGCGAGACCTGCCGCGGCTTCGGGCGCGTGATCGGCGTCGACTACGGCCTGGTGATTCCCGACGAGTCGAAGACGCTCGGCGGCGGCGCGATCAAGCCGTGGCAGACCGAGAGCTATCGCGAGTGCCAGGACGACATGGTCAAGATGGCGCGCAAGCGCGGCGTCCCGCTCGACGTGCCGTGGCGCGATCTGAGCGCTGCGCAGCGCGGCTGGGTGATCGAGGGCGACGACGGCTGGGTGAGCTGGCGCAAGTCGTGGCCGGGCACGTGGTACGGCGTGAAGCGGTTCTTCGCGTGGCTCGAGACCAAGGCGTACAAGATGCACATCCGCGTGCTCCTGTCGCGCTATCGCGCGTACACGCCGTGCGAGGCGTGCGACGGGGCCCGTCTCAAGCCGGATGCGCTGCTGTGGCGGCTGGGCGAGCGCGAGGACGCGGACCGCGCGCTCGGGAGCTACCGGCGCTTCATGCCGCGCGGTGCGAAGTTCGACGCAGGGACGCTGGCGGCGCTCCCGGGCCTCTCGGTGCACGACCTGATGCTGCTGCCGATCGAGCGCTGCCGGTCGTTCTTCGAGACGCTGCGCCTTCCTGCGCCATTGGATCAGGCGACCGACCTGCTGCTCACCGAGATCCGCACGCGGCTCGCGTACCTCGGCGACGTCGGCCTCGGCTATCTCACGCTCGACCGGCAGTCGCGCACGCTGTCCGGCGGCGAGGTGCAGCGGATCAACCTCACCACCGCGCTCGGCACTTCCCTCGTCAACACGCTGTTCGTGCTGGACGAGCCGTCGATCGGGCTGCACCCGCGCGACATGGGCCGGGTGATCGACGTGATGAAGCGGCTGCGCGAGGCGGGCAACTCGCTCGTCGTCGTCGAGCACGACCCCCAGATCATGTTCGCGGCCGACCGGTTGCTGGACATGGGCCCGGGACCGGGCGAGCGCGGCGGCGAGATCGTCTTCTTCGGCTCGCCCGGGGAGTTGACGGCCGCGCGCACGCTCACCGCCGAATACCTCTCGGGCCGGAAGCGGGCGGACAGCGGGCTCGCGCCGCAGCCGCCGGACGCCGGCGCCGCGCACGTCGAGATCCTCGGCGCGACCGAGCACAACCTCAAGGGCGTCGACGTCGCGCTGCCGCTCAACCGGCTCGTGTGCGTGACCGGCGTGTCGGGCTCGGGCAAATCGACGCTCGTGCAGGACGTGCTGTACGCGGCGCTCCTCAAGCGGAAGGGCAAGCCGACCGAAACCCCGGGCGCGCATCGCGAGCTGCGCGGCGCGGACCTGATCGACGCGGTCGTGATGGTCGACCAGACGCCGATCGGCAAGACCACGCGCTCGAACCCCGCGAGCTACGTCGGCGCGTTCGACGCGATCCGCCAGCGGTTCGCCGTCGCGCCCGCGGCACGCGAGCGCGGCTACACCGCGGGCACGTTCAGCTTCAACGCGGGCAACGGCCGCTGCCCGACCTGCGGCGGCAACGGCTTCGAGCACGTCGAGATGCAGTTCCTCTCGGATGTGTACCTGCGCTGCCCCGACTGCGACGGCAAGCGCTTCCGACCCGAGGTCCTCGAGGTCAAGTGGGAGGGCCGCAGCATCGCCGACGTCCTCGAGCTGACGGTCGCCGAGGCGGTCGCGCTCTTCGCGCAGGAGCCGAACGTCGTCGCGCGACTGCAGCCGCTCGTCGAGGTCGGGCTCGAGTACCTGCGGCTCGGCCAGCCGGTGCCGACGCTCTCCGGCGGCGAGGCGCAGCGGCTCAAGCTCGCGGGGCACCTCGCGGAGGCGGCGACCACCCCGGCGCTGCGCGCCACCCCTCCTCGGGGAGGAGGGGAGATCCGCGGCTCGCTGTTCCTGTTCGACGAGCCGACCACCGGCCTGCACTTCGACGACGTCGCGAAGCTCCTGAAGGCGTTCCGCCGCCTGATCGACGCCGGCCACTCGCTCGTCGTCATCGAGCACAACCTCGACGTCATCCGCGCGTCGGACTGGATCCTCGACCTCGGGCCGGAGGGCGGCGACGCCGGCGGCGAGATCGTGTGCGTCGGCACGCTGAGCGAGGTCATGGCTCACGACCGTTCGCACACGGGGCGGTCGCTGCGGGAGTACGAGGCGGCGCTCGGCCGCCCGCTCGCGCCCGCGCCGCAAGTGCGCGAACCGGAGCGCGGCAGCCCGCTCCAGGCCGCTCTGCGCCAGCGCGCCCGCAGCGCGATCACGATCCACAACGCGCGCGAGCACAACCTCAAGAGCATCGACGTCGACATCCCGCGCGACCGGTTCACCGTCGTCACCGGCGTGTCCGGCTCCGGCAAGTCGACGCTCGCGTTCGACATCGTCTTCGCCGAAGGGCAGCGGCGCTACCTCGAGTCGCTCAACGCCTACGCGCGCCAGTTCGTGCAGCCGGCGACGCGACCGGACGTGGACGCGCTGTTCGGCGTGCCGCCGACCGTCGCGATCGAGCAGCGCACGAGTCGCGGCGGGCGCAAGTCCACCGTCGCGACGCTCACCGAGGTCTACCACTTCCTGCGGCTGCTCTACGTGAAGCTCGGGACCCAGTACTGCCCCGACTGCAACGTGCCGATCGAGCCGCAGAGCGCCGACGCGATCGTGGCGCGCATGCTCCGGGACTATCGGGGCCGGCGCATCGGTCTCCTCGCGCCGCTCGTCGTGAGCCGCAAGGGCTACTACACCGACCTCGCGAAGTGGGCGCGCGGCAAGGGCTCCACGCATCTGCGCGTCGACGGCGAGTTCCTGCCCACCGACAAGTGGCCCCGCCTCGACCGCTTCAAGGAGCACACGATCGAGCTGCCGGTCGCGGATCTCGTCGTGAGTCCCGACCGCGAAGGGGCGCTGCGCGAGGGGGTCGGGCGGGCGCTCGAACTCGGCAAGGGCGTCGTGTACGTGCTGGACGGCCTCGACCGGCTCGAAGCGGCCGCGCGCGCGAGCCGGGCCGCGCGCGTCGAGGTGGCGCTTCCCCAGGCGATCTTCTCGACCAAGCGCGCGTGCCCGTCGTGCAGCCGCAGCTTCCCCGAGCCCGACCCGCGGCTGTTCTCGTTCAACTCGAAGCACGGCTGGTGCCCGAAGTGCTACGGCACCGGCCTCAAGCTCGCCGGCTTCGACGCGGAGCAGACCGGCGAGGAGATCTGGTGGAACGACTGGTGGGAGGACGCGACGCAGGCCTGCCCCGCCTGCGACGGCAGGCGCCTCAACCCGGTCGCGCTCAACGTGCGCTTCCGCGACCGCTCGATCGCCGACCTCACGGCGCAGCCGGTCGCGCGCGTCGCCCGGCACTTCCGCGAGCTCGCGCTCGAGGGCCGCGAGGCCGAGATTGCCCGGGACATCGTCGCCGAGCTGCGCGCGCGGCTCGGCTTCCTGGACGAGGTGGGCCTCGCGTATCTCGCGCTCGACCGCGCGGCGCCGACGCTCTCCGGCGGCGAGGCGCAGCGCATCCGCCTCGCCGCGCAGCTCGGCTCGAACCTGCAGGGCGTCTGCTACATCCTCGACGAGCCGACCATCGGCCTGCACCCACGCGACAACCAGGTGCTGCTCGACACGCTGCAGAAGCTGCAGGCCAAGGGCAACACGCTGCTCGTCGTCGAGCACGACGAGGAGACCATCCGCCGCGCCGATCACGTCATCGACCTCGGCCCCGGCGCGGGCCGGCTGGGCGGCGAGGTGATCGGCGCCGGCACCGCCGCAGCGCTGATGCGCAACCCCGCGTCGACGACCGGGCGCTTTCTCGCCGCCCCGCTGCGCCATCCGCTCCAGGCGCGGCGCCGCGTGAACGGCGCCGACCCGTCGATCGCGGTGCGCGCCGCGCGCCTGCACAACCTCGCGTCGATCGACGCGCGCTTCCCGCTCGGCCGGCTCACGGTGGTCACCGGCGTGTCGGGCTCCGGCAAGTCCACGCTCGCGCGCGACATCCTGCACGACAACCTCGCGCGCATCGTCGCCGCGAGCCGCAAGCGCGGCGGCGACGGCGTGACGCTCGCCGGCTGCGCGGCGATCGACGGCGCGGAGCTCATCGGGCGCGTCCTCGAGGTCGACCAGACGCCGATCGGCAAGACGCCGCGCTCGTGCCCCGCGACGTACGTCGGGTTCTGGGATTCGGTCCGGAAGCTCTTCGCCGACACCGCCGACGCGCGCATCCGGGGCTACAGCGCCAGCCGCTTCTCGTTCAACACCGCGGGCGGGCGCTGCGAGGCCTGCGAGGGCCAGGGCGTGCGGAAGGTGGAAATGAGCTTCCTGCCGGACGTGAAGGTCCTCTGCGACGTGTGCCGCGGCTCGCGCTTCAACCCCGAGACGCTCACGATCCGGTGGCGCGGGAAGACGATCGGCGAGGTGCTGGCGATGAGCGTCGACGAGGCGGTCGAGTTCTACGCCGCGCACCCGTCGATCCATCACAGCCTGCGCCTCCTGCAGGACGTGGGCCTCGGCTACCTCACGCTCGGGCAGCAGAGCCCGACGCTCTCGGGCGGCGAAGCGCAGCGCATCAAGCTCGTGACCGAGCTCTCGAAGGTGCGCGGCGAGGCCGCCGACGCGGGCGGACGCCCCGGGCGCGCCGGCGCGCAGCGGCACACCCTCTACGTTCTGGACGAGCCCACCGTCGGCCTCCACATGGCCGATGTGGAGAAGCTCGCTCGCGTGCTGCACCGCCTGGTCGATGCGGGGAACACCGTCGTCGTGATCGAGCACAATCTCGACGTGATCGCCGAGGCCGACTGGATCATCGATCTCGGGCCGGAGGGCGGGGACGCGGGCGGGCGGATCGTCGCAATGGGCGCGCCCGAGACGGTGGCGCAGCGGGCGACCCATACGGGCCGGATCCTCGGCGAGTTCCTCCGCGAGCGGGGCACCCGCGTGGAGGACCGCACGCCGAGGGCCCGGGCACTTTGACATCGCGCCGCGATTCCCGGACCATGTAGGGCATTGAATCCGAACCGATTTCGATGAGCGTCTTCGCCACGATCCGCCACCTGGGCGCCGCAGCACTGGCCGCGCTGGTCTTGGGCGCGTGCTCCCTGGCCGCGCACGGCGCACTGCCCGACCCCGTCCAGTTCGGGATCGCGATCGAGCGCGGCGACGTGCGGACCGCGCGCGCCTGGCTCGACGCGGGCCTGCCCCCCGACTACCTCGCCGACCGCATCGGCACCGGGCTGATGATCGCGTCGTGGGAAGGCAACCTCGAGATGATGGAGCTGTTCGTGAGCCGCGGCGCGAACGTGAACCGGACCACGGTGAACGGCGAGCAGGCGCTCCTGTTCGCCGCCTGGCGCGGCCATCTCGAGGCCACGCGCTGGCTGCTCGCCCGCGGCGCGCAGCTCAACCGCCGCGGCCTGGAGTGGTCGGCGCTGCACTACGCGGTGTTCGCCGGCCACGAGAAGGTCGCGCAGTTCCTGATCGAGCGTGGCGCCGACCTCAACGCCCGCTCGACCAACGGCTCCACGCCGCTGATGATGGCGGCGCGCGAAGGGCGCGAGGAGCTCGCGAAGATGCTGCTCGGCCTCGGCGCGGACGCGTCGATCACCAACGATCAGGGCGACGACGCGTTTACGTGGGCCATGCGCAACAAGCACCCGCACATCGCGAAGGTCCTCGGCTCGCCGGAACGCCTCGCCTCGGCGGCGCGCTCACCGGAGTCCTTCGGGCCGCAGACCCGGTCGCAGCCCATCCCGACGCGGATCGACGAGCTGATGCAGGAAATGCGCCGCGCGGCCGCGGAGGGCCGCCTCACCCCCGAGCTGCAGAGCGCATACCTCGTCGCGGTGCGCGAGCTGCGCCAGTCCCAAGCCGCCGCCGATGCGGCGCGCCAGGACGCGCCCAGGGCGCTCGAGATCCGGGCGCGCCGCGGCGAGCCCGGCCGCGAGCAGGCGGTCATCCTGTACGAGGGCGGCCGCGCCCAGGATCTCTTCAGCGGGCACCCCGCCCTGCCGCAGACCGGCGCCGCGAACGGCGCCCCCGCGCAACAGTAACGATCCCTTCCTACCGCAGGTCCCGCGACTCGCCCAGTGCCGCGTGCGCCGCGGCGAGCCGCGCCACCGGCACGCGATACGGCGAGCACGACACGTAGTCGAGCCCGATCCGGTGGCAGAACGCGATGCTCGCCGGGTCGCCGCCGTGCTCGCCGCAGATGCCGATTTCGAGCCCCTTGCGGCGGTTGCGGCCAAGCCGGACGCCGAGCTCCATCAAATATCCGACGCCGCTCACGTCGAGCGTCGCGAACGGGTTGCGCAGCAGGATTCCCTTCTGCAGGTACTCGCTCAGGAATCCCGTCTCGGCGTCGTCGCGCGAGATCCCGAACGTCGTCTGCGTCAGGTCGTTGGTGCCGAACGAGAAGAACTCGGCGTACTCGGCGATCCGGTCGGCGACGATCGCCGCGCGCGGCACCTCGATCATGGTGCCGAACTGGTAGGGGACCTTCACGCCCTGCTCCTTCATCACCGCCCGCGCCTCGTCCTCGAGAAGATCGCGCTCGACCCTGAGCTCGCTCGAGGTGGCAGCGAGCGGGATCATGATCTTCGGCTTGACCTTCACGCCCGCCTTCGCGCAACCGCACGCCGCCTCGAAGATCGCGCGCACCTGCATGCGCACCAGCGCCGGCATGTGGATGCCGAGCCGCACGCCGCGCAGGCCCAGCATCGGGTTCTGCTCGCGCAGCGCCTCGACGGCGTCGAGCAGCCTGCGCTTGGCCTCCAGCGCCCCGCCGAGCGTCGCGGCGTCGCCGTCCCCGAGGCGGATGCGCGTCTCGAGCTCGACGACCGTCTTCTGCAGCTCGTCGTGGCTCGGCAGGAACTCGTGCAGCGGCGGATCGATCAGCCGGATCGTCACCGGCAGGCCGTCCATCGCCTTGAAAAGGCCGGCGAAGTCGGCGCGCTGCATCGGCAGCAGCCTCGCGAGGTGCCCGGCGCGCTCCCCTTCGTTCGGCGCCAGGATCAGCGCCTGGACGGTCGGCAGCCGCTCGGTCTCGAAGAACATGTGCTCGGTCCGGCAGAGGCCGATGCCCTCGGCGCCGAACCGGCGCGCGCGCTCGGCGTCGCGCGGATAGTCGGCGTTCGCCCAGACGCCGAGCGTGC
This sequence comes from uncultured beta proteobacterium, assembly GCA_963716855.1. Taxonomy (GTDB): domain Bacteria; phylum Pseudomonadota; class Gammaproteobacteria; order Burkholderiales; family SG8-39; genus JAGVSZ01. The sequence continues at coordinate 53,068 of CAVQUV010000005.1, forward strand.
GAATGCCGTCGGCCCACCGCAGGAGCTCGAGCAGGTGGACGTCGGCGACGTCGGGCACGACGGTCTTCACCTCGCCGGCGAAGACCTCGCCGGTCGTGCCGTCGATCGACAGCCAGTCGCCTTCCTTGAGCACGCGACCGCTCGCGGCACGCAGCCGGCGCGTCGCGAGGTCGATGTCGAGCGACATCGCGCCCACCACCGCGGGCTTGCCGAACTGCCGCGCCACGAGCGCCGCGTGGCTCGTGCGCCCGCCGCGGCTCGTCACCACGCCCTGGGCGGCCAGCATGCCGTGCACGTCGTCGGGTTTCGTCTCCGGCCGCACGAGGATGACGCGCTGCTTCTCCTCGAGCGCCCAGCGCTCGGCGGTGTCGGCGTCGAGCGCGATGCGGCCGATGGCCGCGCCCGGCGACACGTTCAGGCCGGTCGCGATCAGGGCGCCCTCGTCCTTCGCCTTGCGCCGAGCCACGGGGTCGAGCTGCGGATGGAGAAAGTAATCGACGTGGTCGGGCGACACGCGCTTCACCGCTTCGGCGCGGGTTATGCGCTTCTCCCGGGCCAGCTCGACCGCGATGCGGATCGCCGCCTGCGCCGTGCGCTTCGCATCGCGTGTCTGCAGCATCCACAGCTTGCCGCGCTCGATGGTGAACTCGATGTCCTGCACCTCGCGATAGTGGCGCTCGAGCGTGCGGGAGATCGCGCGCAGCTCCCGGTCGATGCGCGGCATCAACCGCTTGAGCTCCTGGATCCGCAGCGTCGTGCGCGTGCCGGCCACGACGTCCTCGCCTTGCGCGTTGATCAGGAAATCGCCCTCCATCTCGTTCGCGCCGGTGGTGACGTCGCGCGTCGTCGCGACGCCGGTGCCGGAGTCCTGGCCGAGGTTGCCGAACACCATGGTGACGATGTTGACCGCGGTGCCTAGGTCGTGCGGGATGCCCGCCGCCTTGCGGTAGTCGAAGGCGCGCTTGCCGTTCCAGGACTTGAACACCGCCATCGTCGCAAGGCGCAGCTGCTCGATCGGCTCCTCCGGGAACGGGCGTTGCGCGTGCTCGGCGACCACGCGCTTGAACCTGCCGGTGATCGACTTCAGGTCCGCGGCCGGCAGGTCCGCGTCGTTCGCGACCCCATGCAGCTTGCGGTGCTCGGCAAGCACGTGCTCGAACGCCTCGTCGGGCACGCCGAGCACGACACGGCCGTACATCTGGACCAGGCGCCGGTACGCGTCGTACACGAACCGCTCGTCGCCGGTGAGCCGCACGAGGCCGGCGGCGACGGCGTCGTTCATGCCGATGTTGAGCACCGTGTCCATCATCCCGGGCATCGAGAACTTCGCGCCGGAGCGGCACGAGACGAGCAGCGGGTTCGCCGGATCGCCGAACGTCTTGCCGCTGGCGCGCTCGATTCGAACGACGGCGTCCCGCACCTGCTCCCACATGCCGGGCGGAAACTTGCCGCCGGCGGCAAGGAAGGCATTGCACGCTTCGGTCGTGACGATAAACCCGGGCGGGACCGGCAGGTTCAGGCGCGCCATTTCGGCGAGGTTCGCCCCCTTGCCGCCGAGCAGGGCCCGGACGCCTTCCCAGGACCCCGCGGCGCGCTCGGCAAGGCGGACTTCGTCGAACAGGTAGACGTGCTTGACGCTGCTCGATCTCGCCCGCGCCGCACGACGTGGCGCCGCTCTTCGCCTCTGCATGGGGTTCCCCTGACAATAAGCTGCCCCTCCTCAGAATCCGGGCGAGCCTTCAAAGGCATTCTGGCCTGCGCCGTCCACGATCCCCTTGAACTAACGCAAACAAGCACGCTCAAACCCGCGCTCACAAAGGCAAGAGCGGGAGTCGGGCACCACGGTAACAAAGTGTTACCCCCATGGACGTCAGCCGGGAGCATTATTAAGGCGTTCATCCACTTAAGCGTTACGTAGCAAAGGAGGGCTCGGGAGCGGCCGAGACCAAGCCCACCGAGCGAACAAGATGAGATCCCGCAAATTCGTGCTGATGCTCGCCATCGCACTGCTCGGCAGCGCGCTGGCGAGCGGTGTTGCGTTCGCAGGCGGCGGTCGGGTGGCCACGGTGGCGCGGTCGGTACCCGCGCGTCAGCGTTGGCGTGGCCGTCGGTCCCGGCTGGTGGGGCCCGCGTCCCGGCTGGGGCTGGGGCCCGGGTTGGGGCTGGGCTGGGGCGCGGGCTGGGGCCCGGGTTGGGGCGCGCAGGCTGGGGCCCGGGCCTGGGGCGCGGCAGGCTGGGGACCGGCCCTGCTGGGGTCCGGGGCCCGTCGTCGTTCAGTCGGCACCGCAGGTGTTCGTCGAGCGGGACCCGCCGCAGGCCGCGCCGGCCCAACCGCAGGTCGCTCCCGCGCCGACGCAGCCATCGGGGTGGTGGTACTTCTGCCCGGGCGCGAACGGGTACTACCCGTACGTCCGGGAATGCCCGGGCGGCTGGCAACGCGTGTCGCCGCAGCCGCCGCCGCCATCGTGATCGGGTGAAGCGATGAGTCTCTCGCTCAAACGTCTGCCGCTCATCGGCCTGATTCTGGTCGCCGGTTGCGCGAGCCTGCCGACCGGTCCGAGCGTGATGTCGCTGCCCGGCAGTCGGAAGACCTTCGACGAGTTCCGCGTCGACGACGCGGAATGCCGACAGTTCGCCAACGTGCAGGTGGGCGGCACGACGTCGCAGCAGGCCGCGGCCCAGAGCGGTGTCGGTTCTGCGATCGTCGGAACGGCGGTCGGGGCCGGGGCTGGCGCGCTGATCGGCGGCAGCCAGGGCGCAGGGGTCGGCGCCGGCGTCGGTCTGATCACCGGCGCCCTTGTCGGTCAAAGCTACGCCGGCGGGGCGTACTACGCGGTCCAGCAGCGCTACGACTTCGCCTATCAGCAATGCATGTATGCCAAGGGCAACAAGATTCCCGTCGCGGGCTACCGCTCGCAGTCGTACTCGGAGCGCGGCCCCGTTACTGCGGCTTATCCACCACCGCCGAACGCTTCACCGCCGCCGCCGGGCCCGCTCGCGCCCTACGCCGCCGCCGCCGAACACGCCGCCGCCGCGCTAGGCGCGGGCCCTCACTGACTCTGGCGAGCCGCCCCGCGCGTCACGCGCCGCGCCGCGCGGCGACCGCTTTCCTGCCCCACGCCCAGACGTACTGAGCGCCCGACAGAACCACGGTCGCGAAGACGACGACGAAGAGCGTCGGCAGCCACTCGCGCCCATCGACGAGATCCGCTGCCTGCGCGAGCACGCCCGCGAGCACCGCGAACTCCAGTGCGGTGTTGACCTTGGAGAGCCACGTCGGCTCCATCGCGACGTGTCCGACCACCAGCCGGTATGCGATCGCGCCGCCGGCGATCACGACGTCGCGCAGAACGATCGCCGCCGCGAGCCACAGCGGCAGCCATGACTGCCAGGCGAGCAGGATCGTCGCGGTGAACATCGTGAGCTTGTCCGCAATCGGATCGAGCCGCGCGCCGAACTCCGAGACGATGCGATAGTGACGCGCGATCGCGCCGTCGGCGAAGTCGCTGAACGCCGCGGCCATGAACGCCGCGAGGGCGGGCGCGTAGCGGGCCTCGAGGAGCAGGTACGCGATCACCGGGATGAGCAGCACCCGGAGCACCGTGATCACGTTCGGGAGGTTCGGCACGCCCCGAGCTTACGACGCCGCTCGCGGCGGCGCGACCGTCCAGACCGGCTCTTCGGCAGACCCTCGAACACGCGGGCACAATCCGGGACGCCACCGCTTTTCGATCGGGAGATTCCGCATGCGCCGCATCCGTTCGCTTGTCCGTCTCGTTGCCGCCCTCGCGCTGCTGTCCGGCCTCGCCGCCGCGGCACACGCCCAGACGTGGCCGACGAAGCCGATCCGCTACATCGTGCCGTTCCCGCCGGGCGGCGCGACCGACATACTGGCGCGCTCCATCGCGGAAAAGCTCGGTCCCGCCCTCGGGCAGCCGGTGATCGTGGAGAACCGTGCCGGCGCCGCGGGCAACGTCGGTACGGAGCTTGCCGCAAAAGCCGCGCCCGACGGCTACACGATCCTCATGGTGACCGTCGCCCAGTCGATCAGCGAGACGCTCTACGCAAAGCTCGCCTACAACCTCATGCGCGACCTTACGCCGGTGATCCTGGTCGCGCGCGTTCCGAACGTGATGGTCGTGCATCCGTCGGTGCCGGCGCGCAGCGTGAAGGAATTCATCGACTACGCGAAAGCGAACCCGGGGAAGATCAATTTCGCCTCGTCGGGTTCGGGCACGTCGATCCACATGTCGGGCGAGCTCTTCAAGCTGCTCACCGGCGTGGACATCGTCCACGTCCCGTACAAGGGCAGCGCTCTCGCGCTCACCGACCTCATCGGCGGGCAGGTGTCGGTCATGTTCGACAACCTGCCGCCGTCGATGCCGCACATCCGCGGCGGCAAGCTGCGGGCGCTCGCGATCACCACGACGACCCGCTACCCGACGCTGCCGGACCTTCCGACGATGGTGGAGGCGGGCGTGCCTGGCTACGAGTCCAGTTCTTGGTTCGGGATCATGGCGCCGACGGGGACGCCGAAAGACATCGTCGCGCGGCTGAACGCCGAGGCCGGAAGATCATGGCGCTGCCCGACGTGCGCGAGCGCTTCGACCAGCAGGGCGCGATCGCCAGCCCCGGCAGCCCCGAGGATTTCGACGCTTTCATCCGCGCTGAAATCGCGAAGTGGGGGAAGGTCGTCAAGGCCTCGGGCGCGAAAGTCGACTGAATCCCGCTCCGGATGACGACGCACGGCGCCAGCCCGCTCGCCGACGAGGCGAACTACGCGCTGCTCCGGACCGGCTTCATGGTCACCGTGGGGTCCCGCGATGCGGCCTGCGTCGCGTCGGTCTCGCGCGCGCTCGCCTTTCGCGTCTCGCCCGATCGGCGGCGGCTCACCGCGTTTCTGCTCGCATCGCAGTCCGCGCAACTGCTGCGCGACGTGCGCGCGACGGGCGCGATCACCGCGGTGTTCAGCCAGCCGAGCACGCACCGCACGATCCAGCTCAAGGGCTCGGACGCGGCGGTGGGTGCGATCGAGCCGGGCGACCTCGATCTGATCGAGGCGCACGGGCGCGCCGCGCTGACGGACCTCGCGCTCTGCGGTTACGCGGAGAGCTTCGCAAGCACGTTCTTCGCCTTCGACCCGCCGGACGTCGTCGCGGTCGGCTTCACGCCGACGACCGGCTTCGTCCAGACGCCCGGACCGCAAGCGGGGAGGCGGCTTTGACGCTGACCGTCGATGCGATCCGGGAGTGTCTCGAGGGCGGGCTCCCGAGCCTCGCGGCCACCTGCGCCCCGGACGGCACGCCGAACGTCACCTACGTGTCGCAGGTGCACTATGTCGACGCGACGCACGTCGCGCTCACCTACCAGTTCTTCAGCAAGACGCGCGAGAACGTCCTCGCCAACCCGCGCGTGGTCCTGTACCTGATGCATCCCGTGACGCTCGCGCGCTACCGCGTCGCCGCGCAATACCTGCGCACCGAGACCGAGGGACCGCTGTTCGAGAGCATGAAAGCGAAGCTCGCGGGCATCGCCTCCCATACCGGGATGGCGGGCGTGTTCCGCCTGCTCGGCTCCGACGTGTACCGGGTGCTGGAGATCGAGAGCGTGCCGGGCCGGCAGCGGCCCGCGCTGCCGCCGGGCCGCAGCCTGCTCGCCGCGGTGCGTCGGGCCGCGCAGCGACTGGCCGGGCTGCGCCGACCTCGCGGCGCTGCTCGACGAGGCGCTCGCGAGCCTCGAGGCCGAGTTCGCCATCGATCACGCCATGGTGCTCATGCTCGACGCGCCGGGACGAACGGCTCTACACGGTTGCGAGCCGCGGGTACGAATCGTCCGGCGTCGGTTCGGAGATCGCCCTCGGGCAGGGCGTGATCGGCGTGGCGGCGCGCGAGTGCACGCCGATCCGGATCTCGCACGCGACCACCGAGTTCGGCTACGGGCGCGCGATCCGCGCCAGCGCCGCGGCGGCCGGAATGGCCGACCGGCTCGAGACCGAGATCCCGTTCCCGGGGCTGCCCGAGTCGCGCAGCCAGCTCGCCGTGCCGATCACCGCGTCCAACCGCCTCGCAGGCGTGCTTTACGTGGAGAGCCCCGAGGATCTGCGCTTCGGCTACGACGAGGAGGACGCGCTCGTGGCCTTCGCAGCGCAGCTCGGCGCGAGCATCCAGATCCTGCAGGCGGTCGAGGGCCCAGGACGAAGGGCCGGACGCCGCGTCGGGCCGCCTGCCCGTGGAGGGCGCCCCGGTCGTCATCCGCCGCTACGCCGCGAACGACAGCATCTTCCTCGGCGAGGACTACCTCATCAAGGGCGTGGCGGGGGCAATCTTCTGGAAGCTCGTGCGCGACTTCGTGAATCACCAGCGCGTCGACTTCACCAATCGCGAGCTGCGGCTCGACCCGACGATCCGCCTGCCCGACATCAGCGACAACCTCGAGGCGCGGCTCGTCCTCCTGCAGCGTCGCCTCGACGAGCGCGAGGCCTGCGTGCGCATCGAGAAGACCGGCCGCGGCCGCTTCCGGCTGTGCATGCGGCGGCCCGTGAAGCTCGTCGAGACCGCCGCCTAGACGCCGCCTACAGCGAGAGCGGCGCGATGGCCGCCATCAACCGCGTCCAGTCGCGATCGTCGACGTAGGGGCGGGCCTTGGCGAGCGCGCGCTCGCGCGCGGAAGGCGGCGTGTGCTCGAGCAGCACCGAGAGCGCCGCCGCGAACACTGCAGGATCGATCTGTCGGTCGTTCGGCATCGTGCGTTCCATCGCGGTCTCCTTGGGTCATTTCGCTGCCGCGCGGGGCGCCGGCGGCAAGTTCTGCGGGACGAAGACGAAATACGGCGTGTTCACCTGCTGCCCGGGTGGGACGTACTGGGGCGCCGGACGGCCCTTGGGGCCGAGTGCCCGGATGTACTGATACACCGCCTTCAGGTCGGCGTCGCTCATCGCCGAGAGGTTGAACCAGGGCATCGGCGGCTTCATGCTGGAGCGCGCGCGCGTCAGCCACGCCTCTTCCGACATCGCGTGCACCGCGAGCCGCAGGTTGGCCGGATACGTGGTTCCCCACGGCCCCTGGAATCCGACCGGGGCGCCGACCAGCCACTCGCTCTCGGGGATCTTTCCGTCCACCTCCATGTAGCGCGGCGTATGGCAATCGTTGCAGCCGCTGATCGTCAAGAGATACTTCCCGCGCTCGAGCGTGGCGCGGTCCGCGCCCTTGTCGCCCGCGACGGCACCACCGGCCGCGACGAGCGCGAGGGCGGCGCCGAGTGCTGCTTGCTTCGCGTTCATGTCCTTCCTCCTGGTCTGCAGTCTCAACCGGACGACGCGTCCGGACGGGAGGAAGCTTAGGAAATCGCGCGGGTGGGGTTTCGTAAATGTTCGCTCACGGAAGCTTAAGAACTTCTTAAGCGGCGCTTGGGTTCAGAACAAGCCGAGTTGCGGCCCGTCGCGCGGCGCCCGGAACCGGGAGGTGTCGAGGGGCCGGCGCTCGTCCTGCGCGAGGCCGAGCCGCTCGCAAGCAAGGGCGAAGCGCCTGGCGATCAGTGCGGCGAAATTGCCGGAGCCGGTCCGCCGGACGCCGAACGTCGACTCGTAGTCCTTGCCGCCGCGCATCTGGCGCACCAGGCTCATCACGTGCTCTGCCTTGAGCGGGTAGTGCGTGGCGAGCCACGCCTTGAAGAGCGGCGCGACCTCGTGGGGAAGCCGCAGCAGGATGTAGCCGGCGGAGATCGCGCCCGCATCGCGCGCGCGCTCGAGAATCTCCTCCATGTAGCGATCGGTCACGAACGGGATCAGCGGTGCGACCAGCACGCCGACCGGGATCCCGGCCTCCGTGAGCCGGCGGATCGTCTCCAGCCTGCGGTAGGGTGCCGAGGCGCGCGGCTCGAGCTTGCGCGCCAGGTCCGCGTCAAGGTTGGTCACCGAGATGTACGCATGCGCCATGCGTCGCCCCGCCATCGGCGCGACGAGGTCGACGTCGCGCTCTACCAGCGCATTCTTCGTGACGATCGTGAACGGGTGGGCGCATTCGGCGAGCACCTCGAGGATCGACCGCGTGATCCGCAGGTCGCGCTCGGCGGGCTGGTACGGATCGGTGTTGGCGCCGAGCGCGATCGCGCTCGCGCGGTAGCCCGGCGCGGCGAGCTCGCGCCGCAGCAGCTCCGCCGCGTTCGTCTTCGCGAAGATGCGCGTCTCGAAGTCGAGTCCGGGCGAGAGGCCGAGATACGCGTGGGTCGGGCGGGCGTAGCAGTAGACACAACCATGCTCGCAGCCGCGATAGGGGTTGATCGACTGGTCGAACGGGATGTCGGGCGAGTCGTTGCGCGCGATGATCGACTTCGCCTTCTCGGGGATGACCTGGGTCCGGATCGCCGGCAGCGGCTCGTCCGCGCGCGCCCAGCCGTCGTCCACCCCCTCGCGATTCCACGATTCGTAGCGCCCCTCGAGGTTCGAGGGCGCGCCGCGCCCCTTCGTCGGGCCGCCGGAATCGCCGCGCGTCGTCTTGAGCGCCATGCTGGTATTTTAGACAGTATTTTCGCCCGGCGCGTGCCCTGGCGGGCCGGCCGGGTAAGATGCGCGCCGTCGGCCCCGATCTGCGCGGGCCAGAAGGAGCGGGTAGCGAGTGCGGGCCGGTTGTTGTGCAGTGCGGTCGATCCCGGGCGGGAGGCCGGCCCGTGGCTGAGACGGCCCGGCGCCTCACGCTGTCGGGCGAGGCCGCCGCGGTCGGACGTGCCCGGGACTGGATCCAGGCGCTCGGTGCCGAGTTCACGCTCGCGCCCGAGGACGTGCACCGCCTCGAGTTGTGCGCGACCGAGCTGATCGGAAACATCCTGCGCCACGCGATCGAGGCGCCGGGAGAGTCCCGGATCGAGCTCCGCGCGCGCGTGAACGAACGCACCGCCGCGCTCGAAATCATCGACGCGGGCCGCGCCTTCAACCCGATCGCCGCGCTCCCCGCGGCGCCTGCGCCCTCAGCGGACGACGCGCGCGTGGAAGCCACCGAGCTGCGGCTGGTGCAGCAGTTCGCCGACGAATGCAGCTACACCCGCCGCGCGGGAAAGAACGTCGTGAAACTGGTGCTCAAGCGGCGCGCGCCGGCGCGGGGCGCCGCCGCCGCGCACGCACCTCGCGGCCCCGATCGCCGCAAGCGCGCCAGCCCGGTCGGCGTCCCGCTCTGGCGCGGCGACGGGACCCTGGTGCTCGCCGACGAGCGACACGGGGTCGACCGGCGCATCCGCGGCTTCATCTCGCAGTTCGAGGTGTTCCGCGGCGCGCCCTATCAGCTCGTCGAGGACGCCATCGCGGGCTGCCGCATCGTGCGGTACCCCGACGGCGAGGTGCTGTTGCGCCCGGGCGAGCGCAGCGACAAGCTCACTTTCGTGCTCAGCGGGCGCCTGCGCGTGCATCCCGACGCGCCGGACTCGGCGAACTTCTCGACGATCGGGGCCGGCGACTTCGCCGGCGAGCTGTCGGTGATCGACGGCGAGCCGGTCTCGGCTTACGTGGTCGCCGACTCCGATTGCCGCGTGCTGCTCGTCGACGCCGACACGCTGTTCGGCCGGCTGCTCACCGTGCCCGAGGTGAGCCGCAAGTTCATGATGACGCTGTCGGGGCGGGTACGCAGCACGAGCGTGCACATCATCGCGCACCTGCGCGACGAGATGGAGCAGGAGCGGCAGGGCCGCGACCTCGAGCTTGCGCGCGAGATCCGGGCCGACCTGCTGCCCGACGAGCGCTCGCTGTTCCCGGCGCGCCCCGAGTTCGATTGCGCCGCGCGTACACGCGTGGCAGGGGCGTTCGGCGGAGGCTTCTGCGACGCGCTCTGCGTCGACTCCGAGCGGCTCCTGATGGTCGTCGGCAGCGCGCACGGGCAAGCCCTTCCAGCCGCGCTCCTGATGGTTCGCACGCTTACGATCCTGCGCCGCGAGGCGGCACGCACGACGTTGTCGCGCGCCGTCGAGCACCTGAACCGCGTGCTCTTCGCCGGCAACGACGCGGGGCTGTCGGTCAGCCTGTCGTGTGCCCTGCTCGACATCACGACCGGGGCATTGACCTACGTGGATGCGGGACACGGCGCACCGACGGCCGCATTCGGCACCGGACGCTTCGCGCGACTCGCCGCGACCAGCGGACCGGCCATCGGAGTGGTCGAGGATGCGACCTACGCCGACGGCGCAGTGCGGCTTCCGCCCGGAAGCGCGCTGCTGCTCCACACCGCCGCTTTGACCGATGCGCGCGCAGCGAGCGGGGGACCGTTCGGAGACGACCGCCTGCTGGCGGCGCTGGAGGGTGCGCAGGAGCGGAGCGCGACCGGCCTCGCCGGGGCAGCGATCGCCGCCGTCGAACGCTTCGCCGGCGACGCCGCGCCGGAGGACGACATCAGCGTCCTCGCGCTGCGCTATCGCGGTCCCGCGCCCGGCTGACCGCGCCGCGGCGCTTGTATTTGGCGCCGGTGACTCAGTCGAGCACGTGCGAAACCAGGCCGTCGGCGAGCTTGGGATCGAACCAGGTGGACTTCGGCGGCATCACCTCGCCGGCATCGGCAACCGCCATCAGGTCTTCCATCCGGGTCGGATAGAGCGAAAACGCCGCCGCCATTGCGCCCGAATCGACGCGCCGCTCCAGCTCCGCAAGACCCCGACCGCCGCCGACGAAGTCGACCCGCTGGTCGGTGCGCAGATCGCCGATGCCGAGGATCGGCACCAGCACGTGGTCGGTGAGGAGGCTTACATCGAGGTGCCGGGCCGGATCCGCGACTGCGGCGAGATCGGTGCGCAGGGTCAGGCGGTGCCAGCGCCCGCCCGCATACAGTCCGAACTCGCCGTGCCGAGCGGGTCGCACCGCCGCACCGCTCGTGGCGAGGGTGAACTTCTCGCGCAGCCGGGCGAGAAACGCATCGAGGCTCATTCCGGCGAGATCGCGCACCACGCGGTTGTAGTCGAGGATGCGCAGCTCGTGGTGCGGAAACGCGACCGTGAGGAACCATTCGTGGCTCTCTTCGCCGGTGCTGCGCGCATGCGCCGCGCGCCGCGCGGCCGCCACGCGCGCGGCGGCGGCCGAACGATGATGCCCGTCGGCGATGTAGAGCGCCGGAACGTCGTCGAAGAGCGCCGTCACGCGCGCGATGCGGGCTGCGTCGCGGATCGGCCAGATCGAGTGGCGGACGCCGTCCTCGAGGCGCGCGTCGGCGTCGGGCGCGCCACGCACAGCGTCGGCGAGGAGCGCGTCGATCTCCGGTGCGCGCGGGTATGCCACGAGCACCGGCCCCGTCTGGGCATTGAGCGCCTGCATGTGGCGAACACGGTCGTCTTCCTTGTCGGGCCGCGTGTGCTCGTGCTTGCGGACCCGGTTCGCCTCATAGGCGCCGATCGAGGTCGCAGTCACCACGCCGGTCTGCACGTGGTTGCCGGCGGCGACGCGATAGATGTAGTAGGCAGGCGCGGCATCGCGCACCAGGATGCCGGAGTGGAGCATCCGCGCGAGATTCTCGGCGGCCTTCGCGTAGGCGCTCGGCGAATGCGGATCGGCGCCGGCCGGAAGGTCGATCTCCGGCTTCGAGACGTGCAGGAAGCTCCACGGGCGGCCGGCGACGCACGCACGCGCCTCGTCGGTGGTCACGACGTCGTACGGCGGCGCGATGACGTCGGCGGCGCGGCCGGGCGCGGGGCGCAGGGCCGCAAGCGGGCGAACGAGCGACAAGGGGACTCCGGCGGGCGGCGGCGAGCCGCGATTCTACCGCGTGGGCCAATCCCGCCGGTACAATCGGCCCATGCTCGTGCGCTTCGACAGCAGCGTCGGCACCTTTACGATGTTCGGTGAAGTCGCCGTGGAGCTCCTGAAGATGATGGGGCACAGCGGCACCGTGCCGAGCGCGCTCCTCGCCGCCGACATCCCTGCGGCCCTCGCGCGCCTCAAGCCCGCCGTCGCCGCTGCGCCAGAGCCGCCGGCACCGCCGCCGGACGGCGAGGGCAAGCCGGAGCAGCCCAGGGTATCGCTCCGCCAGCGCGCGTTCCCGCTCATCGATCTCCTCGAGCGCGCGGCCAAGGCCGGCGCCGATGTGCTCTGGGACAAGGCGTAACATCCGATCGCGTCTGACCAGGAGGGACCTCTCATGCCCGTCACCGACCTCAACCACTACTTCGTCCGCGCCAACGACCTCGAGAAGACTAAGGCCTTCTACTGCGAAGTCCTCGGGTTCGAGGTGATGCCGCGCCCCGATTTCCCGTTCCCGGGCTACTGGCTCGGCGCGAACGGCAAGATCCAGGTGCACATGGGGCCGCACGGCATCCCGAACGCCGAGCTCTACTACCTCGGCACCACGCCGAAATCGGCCACCGACAACACCGGCGTCGTCGATCACATCGCCTTCCTCGCCACCGAGCCGGAGAAATTCAACGCGCGGTTCGAGAAGCTCGGCCTCGCCGCGCGCAAGCGCTATTTCCCCGAGTTCCAGCTCTTTCAGATGTTCGTCAGGGATCCGAACGGCCTGACGATCGAGCTGAATTTCCACGGGATGACGACCGAACCGAAGTGGGGGGCAGGCAGCGAGAACTACGCCGAGATGCCGCGCGTGGCCGAGACGGCGAAATGAATGCACGGGCACGACCGGTGAGCTTCGCCGACGTCGGGTACGACGCGGCGCTCGCCCGTGCACGCGCGCTCGTGCCCGCGCTGCGCGAGCGCGCGGGGCGTGCCGAGCAAAATCGGCGCCTGCCGCCCGAGACGATCGCGGACCTCGACCGCACCGGGCTCTTCCGCATCACGCAACCGAAGCGCTGGGGCGGCATGGAGCTCGACTTCGTGTCGATGCTCGAGATTCCCGCCGAGCTCGCGCGCGGGTGCGCGTCCACGTCCTGGATCGTCGGCAACATCACGATCCACCACTGGGTGCTCGCGCTGTACGACGAGCGCGCGCAAGCCGAGATCTGGGACGCGAACCCGGACGTGCAGATCGCCTCGGGGATCGCCTATCACCAGGGACGCGCGCGCCGGGTCGACGGCGGCTACGTCGTCAGCGGGACCTGGAACTTCTCGAGCGGCGTGGACGGCGCGGACTGGAACATGCTCGGCGCGACCGTGCGCGACGGCGACAAGGCGGTCGACCACCGCATGTGCCTGATCCCGAAGTCCGACTACGAGGTGATCGACGACTGGCACGTGCTCGGCATGCGTGCGACCTGCTCGAAAACGGTGCGCGCGAGCGAGGTATTCGTGCCGGAGCACCGGGCGTTGTGCGCCTATGCGATCCGCGGGGGCGCCGATTTCCCCGGCGCGAAGGTCAACCCCAATCCGCTCTACCAGGTGCCGCTCGCGACGCTGAGCTCGCATCCGATCGTGGCCTCCGCGCTCGGCAACGCCCGGGGCGCGCTCGAGCTGACCTGCGAGGCGGTCAAGGGACGGAGCACCAGCTACACCGGCGCGAGCATGCGCGACTTCCAGGCGGTGCAGCTGCGCGTCGGCGCCGCGGGCGCGCGCATCGACGCGGCCTGGGAGCTCGCCCGGGCCGACTGTCTCAAGGCGCAGGAGTGGGCGGCGCGCGGCTACATCCCGACGGTCGAGGAGAAACTGGCAATCAAGCGCAACGCCGCATACGAAGTGACGCTTTGCACCGAGGCGGTCGACCACCTCCACGCGCTCGCGGGCGCGAACGGCATCTACGACAGCTATCCGATCCAGCGCATCTTCCGCGACCAGCACGCGCTCGCCGGCCATTTCGGCTTCTCCTTCGACATCCATGGTTCCAGCTGGGGCCTGGTCGCGCTCGGCGGAAGCTACACCCTGCCGACGCTCTGAGGGCACCGCGGTGGACCCGCTCGCGCAGCTCGCCGTCGCGACGCTGGCGTTCGTCGCCACGCACTTCGTCTCGAGCACCCCGCTGCGCGGCGCGGTCGCCGGCGCGATCGGCGAGAAGGCGTGGCTCGTCCTGTACTCGCTCGTCGCATTCGCGACCATCGGCTGGATGGCCTGGGCCTACGGCAAGGCGCCGCTCCAGCCGCAATGGCCCGGCCTGAGGTTCGCGCCGCTCGCGGTGATGCCGTTCGCGCTGGCGCTCCTCGTCGGTGGGCTGATGACGCGCAATCCCACCGCCGTAAGGCAGGAGCGCGCAATGCGATCCGTGGAGCCCGCGCGCGGCATGATCCGGGTCACGCGCCATCCGCTTATGTGGTCCTTCATGCTCTGGGCGGGCGCCCATATCCTGGCGCGCGGCGATCTCGCCTCGCTCGTCTTCTTCGGCGGGTTCCTCGTCGTCGCCGCGCTCGGCACCGTGCTCATCGACGCGCGGAAGCGCGCGTCGCTCGGCGAGGATTGGAAGCGCTTCGCCGCCGTGACCTCGAACGTCCCGTTCGGCGCGATCGCCGCCGGGCGCAACCGGTTCGTTCCGGGCGAGATCGGCTGGCGTGTGGTCTCGATCGCGGTTGTCGGCTACGTCGCGCTGCTTGCGGCGCACGGCGCGGTCTTTGGCGCGCGGCCGTACTAGCCGTCACGATACGAGGGGGGTACAGCCCCCTCGTGCTCCCCGATCTCAGCCAAATCGCCGCCAAAGCGGCGTTTCGCTTGCTAGTACGGCACTGCGACCGCCCGCAGCACGCTCATCGGCCCGGCCGCGCGCAACGCGTCCATCTCCGTCTCGTCGCGCACGAAGAGCGACCCGGCAAATCCCAGCGCATTCACCGAGATCGTGCCGAAGTGCTCCCGCGTGCGCGGCACGAGCAGCATCCAGCCGCGCGTGACGAGGAGGTTGTAAGGCCCGAGCTGGCGCTCCGGCTCGTTCGCCGCGCGACCGCCATCGTTCGCCGACTCCTCGTGCAGGCCGCAGGCCGCGAGCATCACCGTGTAGAGCTCCAGCAGGCGCCCCGCCGCATCGGCGCCGTCGAAGAGCGACGGCTCCAGCACGGCGAACGCGTTGCGGAACGGCAGCCGCAGCAGCCGCGTCGTGCCGCTCCCGCTCGACCATTGGTCGAAGACCGCCTCGATCGGAACGCTCCAGGCGTCGCCGCGGCTCGCGGCGGACAGCGGGACCGGCACGAGCTGCAGATGACGATGAGGCTGGCTCGCGCCGGCCTCCCTGCCCCCGTTGTAGAAGGCGAGACCGTCGACCTGTCGCAGGCAGCTGGCGAGCGCGGCGAAGTCGGTCGCATCCAGGAGCGCCTCCTGGTCCACGAACTCGCGCGTCACGATCAGCAGGTGCTCGGCGACGACCGGGTACTTGTTGAGCACGCCGAAATGCGTGGCCGTGATGTCGCCGATCACCAGCTCGGCATCGGGCGGCGCGAAGGGATTCGGCCGCGCGCCGTCCTTGGGAATCCCGCCTGCGGCACGCTTGCGCGCGCGGCTCGACACGCTGCGCACCACGAACCGCACGTCGCCGTCCTCGAGCGCGGTCTCCTCGGTCTCGATCGGCTCGAGCGCGCCGCTCGCGATCGCCGCGCGCGCACGCGCGGCGATCGCCGCTGCGAGCCCGTCAGAAATCGGCGTCGTCCTCGGCGGAACCGGCCGTGCGTCGCTGGTGCCGGTGGTGCTGCCAGAGCGCCGCCACGAGCGATGCGACCGAGAGCGCGAGTAACGCACCCGAGATCGGCCGCGTCACGAACAGCCACGGATCCGGATCGGTCATGATCGCGCGGATCAGATTGATCTCGATCTGGTCGCCGAGGATGACGCCGAGGATGAACGGCGCGAGCGGGAAGCCGAACTTCACCATTGCGTAACCGAGCAGGCCGAACGCGGCGAGCACGTACACGTTCGACATCGTGTTGCTCAGCGCGTAGGCGCCGATCACGCACAGCACGAGCACGACGGGAAAGAGTGCCGCCTTGGGCACCGTCACGATGTTGATCATCCATCGCGCGCCGAGCCCGAGGATGATCACCATCAGTGGGTGTGCGATCAGGTACGCCGCGAAGATCCCGTAGGCGAGCTGCGGGTTCTGCAAGATGAACAGCGGCCCCGACTGGATGCCGTGGATGGTCAGCGCGCCGAGCATGACCGCGGTGACCGCGTCGCCGGGGATGCCGAACGCCATGATCGTGACAAGCGACCCGCCGACGTTCGCATTGTTGGACGCCTCCGAGGCGATGATGCCCTCGGGCGTGCCCTTGCCGAAGCGCTCGGGGTGCTTCGAGAACTTCTTCGCCTGGTCGTACGCCATGACGCTCGCGGCGCTGCCGCCGATCGCCGGCAGCACGCCGATCAGCACGCCGATGACCGCGACCCACGCAAGGAGGAACGGCCGCGACAGGATCTCCCCGATGACCTTGAGCTGCGAGACGGCGAGCGTGGCGGCCCGCACGAGCGCCTCGCCCGAGCGCGCCGCACCGCCCATCTTCTCCACGTCGGCCATGATCTGCGCGAACGCGAACACGCCGATCAGCACCGGCAGGAACTGAATGCCGCCTTCGATCGCGTCGATGCCGAGCGTGAGCCGGGGCGAGCCGAGGATCGGGTCGCCGCCCAGGATCGTGACGATCAGCCCGAACGCTCCGGAGATCAGTCCCTTGAGCAGCGACGACTCGACCAGTCCGGCCACCATCGAGAGCGCGAGAATGAAGAGCGAGAAAAATTCCCACGGCCCGAACTGCAGCGCAAACCGCGCCAGGGGCCCAGTGGCGGCGACGAGGAACACGCCGCCGAGCAGACCGCCGAAGAACGACGCCCAGATGCCGAGCCAGATCGCGCGGCCGGGCTCGCCCTTCTGCGCCATCGGGTAGCCGTCGAACGTCGTCGCGATCGCCGACGGCGTCCCCGGCAGGCCAATGAGCACCGCCGTCACCAGTCCGCCGGCCGAACCGCCGACATACACGCCGGTCATCGCGGCCAGGCCCTGGAGCGGATCGAGGCCGAAGGTGAACGGTAGCACGACGATGATCGTCATCGTGATGGTCACGCCCGGAAGCGCGCCGCCGATCACTCCGGCGAGCGTGCCGAAGAAGAGGGGCAGCAGGTATTTCCACTGCAGAACGTCTGCGATCCCGGCGCCGAGAAGCTCGTACATAGGCTATCCCCTCTTTGTCGAGGAGGGGTGCCCGAGCAAAGCGAGGGCGGGGTGGTGCATCACCAGTCCGTCCACTTCCCGCGCGGCAGCAGCACCGAGAGGTAGCGCTCGAACACGAAGTACGTGACCATGACGGTGACGAGGGCAAGCACGAGCACCTTCACCCAGCCCGTCGCGCCACGGGGTCGTGCGAGGAGCACGGCGGTGGCGGCCACGTATAAGACGGTTGCAATGCGAAAGCCGAGGTAGGGGAGCGCGGCGACGTAAGACCCGAACACCGCGAACGTCGATGCGACCAGTGCGTAGTTCGGCCTCGCGGCCGCACGCGCGGGGACGGTCTTGCCGCGCGCCAGAAAGTCTGCGACCACCAGGAGCGCCGCAAACGCCGCGGTGATCCCGATCACGATGCGCGGGTAGAACTCCGGACCGATCGGGACGAGCGGGTTGCCCTTCAGCCCCAGAGTGAGCCAGTAGAGGATCGCGCAGAGGGCGAGGACGACAAGCCCCGCCCAGCCATCACGGCCGATCATCTGCGATTCCCCCTCTCCCCCGCCCCTCTCCCGCCGCGGAAGAGGGGGAAAGTCTTAACGCTTGGACAGACCAAGGTCCTTGGCGAGGTTCTTATTCAGGTCGTCGTTCTTCTTCAGCCAGGTACCGTAGGTCGCACGGTCCATGTAGCGGACGTCGGTGCCCTGCTTTTTCATCGCCTCGGCGAACGCCGGCTCCTTCGCCGCGGCCGCGCACGCCGAGCCGAGCTTCGCGATCACGTCGGCCGGTGTGCCCTTTGGCACCATGAGGCCGCGGTTCACGTCGTACACGACGTTTACGCCGAGCTCCTTGAGCGTCGGAATATTCGGCAGCTCGGGGCTGCGCTTCTCGGTCGCGATCGCGAGAAACTTGAGCTCGCCCGCTTCGACCTTGCCCTTTTGAGTGAGATTCGCGTCGGTGAGGTCGACGTGCCCGCCGAGGATCGCGTTCATGCGCGGCGCGAGGCCCTCGTACGACACGTACTTGAACTTGACCCCGGCGGACTGCTCGATCAGCGCCGGGAAGAAGTGGCTGGTGGAGCCGAGGGTCGCACCGACGCTGATCTGGCCGGGCCGCTTCTTGGCGTCGGCGAGGAGATCCTGCCAGCTTTTCCATGGCGTCTTCGGGCTCGCCGTGAGCACCGATGCGGTCGAGCTGATCATGCAGATCGGCTCGAAGTCCGAGTACTGCACGTCCGAGACGCCGGTGTAGTAGGTCGAGTGGATGTAATCGTGGACGGCATATAGCGTGTAGCCATCGGCGGGCGAATCCTTCACCTCCTTCGCGCCCTTGGTGCCCGAGGCGCCGCCGACGTTCGCGATCACGACCGTCTGTCCGAGCTGCTTCTGGAGCAGCGGCGCGAACGGCCGGAAGATGTTGTCGGTGTCGCCGCCGGCGGCCCACGGCACGACGAGCTTGACGGGACGGTCGGGGTAGGCGGCGAGCGCCGACGTTGCGACGAGCGACACGACGACGCCTACGGTGCAGATCAGCTTGTTCATTGACTCTCTCCTCTCTCTGTCGGTCCTGTAGCGGAGTCTTGCGCCCCGGTGCGCGGCATCTTACGCCGCTGCCGCGCCCGCGCGCAATTCGGCGCTGCGACGCGACCCGCATGGCACAATCCGACGTCGAAGGAGGACGCGAGTCGTGCGCATCGGCATCATCGGCGGCGGGGTGATCGCCCGCCTGATCCTGGAGCATCTCGCCCGCGGCGAGCTCGGCGATTTCGAGGTGTGCGCGATCCTCGGCCGCAGCGCCGCATCGCGCGGCAAGCCGCTCGCCGAAGCCTACGGCGTGCCGTTCGTCACCGGCTTGCGCGAGCTGCTCGATCAGCGGCCCGACGCCGTCGTGGAAGCGGCGTCGCACGACGCGGTGCGGGAATTCGCCGCGCCGCTGCTCGAGCGCGGTATCGCCGTGATCGTGCTGTCGGGCGGCGCGCTCTGCGACGACGCGCTGCGGTCGAAGCTCGAGCAATTGGCGGAAGAAAGCGGCGGCGCAGAAGCGCGCGCTGCTCTACGTGCCGTCCGGCGGGATCGGCGGGCTCGATGCGCTAAAGGCGGTCTGCGTCGCCGGCGCCGACGCGGTCGAGATCGCCGTCACCAAGCCGCCCGCCGCGTGGAAGGGGATTCCGTACGTCGCACGCCTCGGCATCGACCTCGACCGGCTCGCTGCGGCGACGACCCTCTTCGACGGCACTGCCCGCGAGGGCGTGCCGCACTTCCCGGCGAACGTGAACATCGCCGCGGTGCTGGCGATGGCAGGGATCGGGTTCGATCGGACACGGCTGAAGGTCGTCGCCGATCCTGCGCTGAAGTACAACACGCACTACATCAACATTCGCGGCAGGACGGGAACGATCGCGATCAAGCTCGAATCGGTGCCGTCGCCCGACAACCCTAAGACGGCGATGCTCGCGTGCTACAGCGCGCTCGCGGCGTTGAAGGCGTTCGGAGCGCCGGTCCGGTACGGAACCTGAGAGGAGCAGACCATGAACAGGACGACTGGCGGGACGTTGATCAAGGCGATGATATTGGCGCTCGGCACGCTGGCGTCGCATCCGACCTTCGCGCAGGCGTACCCGGCGAAGCCCATCCGGCTCGTCGTGCCGTTCCCGCCGGGCGGATCGACCGACATCATCGCGCGCATCGTCGCCCAGAAGCTGTCCGAACGGCTGGGCCAGCAGGTCGTCGTCGAGAACCGCGGCGGCGCGGGCGGCACGATCGGTGCCGAGGCCGTCGCGAAAGCGCCGCCGGACGGCTACACGCTCGTGGTCGGGACGACGAGCACGCACGCGGTCGCGCCGAGCGTGTACGGCAAGATCGGCTACGACCCGGTGAAGGACTTCGCGCCGATCTCGCTGATCGCGGTCACGCCTTATCTGCTGGTGGTGAATCCGAGCGTGGACGTGAAATCGCTGCAGGATTTCGTCGGCTACGTAAGAGCGCGGCCGGGCAAGCTGAACTACGCCTCGGCGGGCACCGGGTCGACCACGCACCTGGCGATGGAAATGCTGAAGAGCGCGGCGGAGCTGTACATCGTCCACATCCCGTACAACGGGAACGGCCCGGCGGGCACCGCGGTGATCGGCGGGCAGGTCGAGATCCTGTTTGGCAGCCTGCCGGCGGTGCTGCCGCATGCCAAGTCGGGCCGAGTGCGGCCCCTTGCGGTCGGTACGCCCAAGCGTTCACCGTCGCTCCCCGACGTGCCCACCGTCGCGGAGTCGGGCTACCCGGGCTTCGACGCGTCGCTCTGGCTTGCGATCATGGCGCCCGCCGGAACGCCCGCGCCCATCGTGGATCGCCTGCAGAAGGAGATCCACGCGGTGATCGCGTCGCCCGACACCGCCGATGCCCTCAACAAGGCCGGCGCGGAGCCGATCACCAGCACGCCGGCCGAGCTTGCCGCATTGGTGAAGAATGGCGTGGAGAAGTACGGCAAGGTCGTGAAGCAGGCGGGCGTCAAGCCCGAGTGAGCGGGCGCAGCAACCGCGGCGGCATCGTGGTGCGCGGCACCACGCTCAAAGTGCCGCTCGAGGCGGAGTAGCGGCACCCTCGCGCCGAACCGCGCCGTGTCCCGCACGCTCGGAATTTTCGACTACGTCATCGCCGGCGCGGGCACCGCGGGCTGCGTGCTCGCCAACCGGCTCTCCGCGGACCCCGACGTCACGGTCCTGCTCCTCGAGGCGGGCGGCAAGGACGACTGGATCTGGATCCACATCCCGGTCGGCTACCTGTACTGCATCGGCAATCCGCGCACCGACTGGTGCTATCGCACCGAGCCGGACCCGGGGCTCAACGGCCGGTCCATCCTCTACGCGCGCGGCAAGGTCCTGGGCGGCTGCTCGTCGATCAACGCGATGCTGTATCTGCGCGGACAGCAGCGCGACTATGACGAGTGGGCGCGGCTCGCGCACGACCCGGCGTGGTCGTGGGAGCACGTGCTGCCGGTCTTCAAGCGTTCGGAGGACTCCCATCGCGGCGCCGACGCTTCGCACGGCGCCGGCGGCGAGTGGCGGGTCGAGCGGCAACGGCTATCGTGGGAGATCCTGGACGCGTTCGGGGAAGCGATGGCGCAGGCCGGCATCCCCAGGACCGACGACTTCAATCGCGGCGACAACGAGGGCTGCGGCCTGTTCGAGGTCAACCAGAAGCGCGGCGTGCGCTGGAGCGCGACCAAGGGGTTTCTGCGCCCCGTGCTGCACCGTCCGAATCTCACCGTCGTGACCGACGCGCTCGTGCAGCGCGTGCGGCTCGACGGCAAGCGTGCGACCGGGATCGAGTTCATCCGCGACGGCGAGGAGGTATTCGCCGAAGCGCGCATCGAGACGATCCTGGCGCTGGGCAGCATCGGCTCGCCGCAGGTTCTCCAGCTCTCCGGCGTCGGGGCGGGTGCGCTCCTGCAGAGCCGCGGTCTTCCGGTGACGCACGACCTCGCCGGCGTCGGCGAGAACCTGCAGGACCATCTCCAGCTCCGGACGGCGTTCAAGGTGCAGAACGTCGTGACGCTTAACCAGCGCGCGAACAGCCTGTGGGGCAAGGCGATGATGGGCCTCGAGTACGCGCTCTTCCGCACCGGGCCGCTGACGATGGCCCCGAGCCAGCTGGGCGGATTCGCGCGCTCGAGCCCCGCGCACCCGACCCCGAACGTCGAGTTCCACGTGCAGCCGCTGTCGCTCGACAAATTCGGCGATCCGCTGCACCCGTTCCCGGCGTTCACCGCGTCGGTGTGCAACCTGCGGCCGACGAGCCGCGGTCACGTGCGCATCAAGAGCGCCGATCCGCGGGCGCACCCGGCGATCATGCTGAACTATCTCTCGACGCCGGAGGATCGCAAGGTGGCGGCCGACGCGTTGCGGCTCGCGCGCAAGAGTCGCGGCACAGCCCGCGCTCGCGAAGTATCGGCCGAGCGAGTTCAAGCCCGGCGTCGAGTTCCAGTCCGACGACGAGCTGGCGAAAGCCGCCGGCGACGTCGGCACGACGATCTTCCACCCGGTCGGCACCTGCAAGATGGGCGTGGCATCCGATCCGACCGCGGTGGTCGACTCGCGTCTGAGCGTGATCGGGTTGGAGCGCCTGCGCGTGGTCGACGCCTCGATCATGCCGACCATTACGTCGGGTAACACCAACTCGCCGACCGTGATGATTGCGGAGCGCGGTGCTGAAATGATCCGAAGCGACCGGCTGTCGCGGCGGTAGCTCCGGGCAGATAATGCGGCGCCCGGTGGTATACCTTCCCCGGGAAAGAAGAAGGGGGTCGATCATGCAGCGACTGCTTTCCATCGCAGTGCTCGTCGCGCTTGCGGCCACTGCAGGCTGCGCACACCGGGAAGGCACCGGAGCGGACCCGATCGTCATGTCGGAGGCGATGGTGTCGTCCGACCCGGGCGTCTCGGTGTACGTACGCAACAAACGCCCTGGTTCGATGACCCGGTTCACCGCTGAGCGCACGGTGCTGTTCGTGCACGGCGCCACCTACCCCTCCGAGACCGCGTTCGACCTCCCGCTCGACGGCATGTCCTGGATGGACTACATCGCCAGGGCCGGTTACGACGTCTGGCTGGTCGACGTGCGGGGCTACGGCCGCTCAACCCGGCCGGCGGCGATGGATCAGCCGCCGGAGGCGAACCCGCCGTTCGCAACGACCGAGGCGGCCGTGCGCGACGTCGGGGCGGCGGTCGAGCACATCCTGCGGACCCGCGGCATTCCGCGGCTGAACCTCGTCGGGTGGTCGTGGGGCACGGTGACGATGGCCTGGTACGCCTCGAGCAACAACGCCAAGGTCGAGAAACTCGTGCTCTACGCGCCGGTCTGGATCCGCCAGACGCCGTCGCTGGTGCAGGCGGGGCCCGGACCGGTGCCCGCGTACCGCACGGTGCAGATGAGCGCGGCCCGCGGGCGGTGGTTGACCGGCGTCGCACCGGAGAAGCAAAAGGACCTGATCCCGTCCGGCTGGTTCGAAGCGTGGGCCGACGCCACGCTGAAGAGCGATCCGGTCGGCATGGCGCGGAACCCGCCCGTGGTGCGCGCACCGAATGGCGTCGTCCTCGACGGCCAGCGCTACTGGGGTGCTCCGGGAGGCAAAGCGACGATGCCGTACAACGCGGCCGACATCCGCGTCCCGACCCTGCTGATCAAGGCGGAGTGGGACGCAGACACGCCGGCTTACATGGCCCAGGCGCTCTTCCCCCTCCTAACGAACGCCCCCTACAAGCGGTACGTCGAGATCGGCGAGGGAACGCATACCGTCGTCATGGAGCGCAACCGCTTGAGCCTGTTCCGCGAGGTCCAGCTCTTCCTCGACGAGCGGTATGCGACCGCGAAGTAGCCGGACGCCCGCGCTCTGCGGCCGGATCGGCAACGCCAATACGACCGGGCAGGTGGACGCCCGACTCGTCACCTTCGACGTCCTGTACAAGCACTGACGGCGCTGCGCGCCCCGTGCGTGCGTCGCCCGTCAGCCGGGCGCGCGCACGACGATTTTCCCGAGGTGCGCGCCCGACTCCATGAAGGCCACCGCCGCCGGCAACTCGGCGAAGGGAAACACCCGGTCGATGACCGGCCGGATCCGGCCGTCTGCGATCGCCGGCAGCACGTCGGCCACGAACCCGCGCACCGTCCCGGCGCGCTGGGCCGCGTCGCGCAGCTTGTTGCTCACGCCGAAGAGATGCAGGCGCTTCGTGTGCAGCGCCTCGATGTCGATCTCGCTTCGCATCACGCCGTCGACGTAGCCCACCGTCGCGAAGCGCCCCTGGAACGCGGCCGCGCGCATGCAGGCGTCGAACACCGTGCCGCCGACGTTGTTGACGATCAGGTCGGCGCCCGCGCCGCCGGTCGCCTCGAGCACCGCGTCCACGAAGTCGGCGCCGCGCGTGCGGACGCCGACGTCGAGGCCGAGCGCCTTGAGCCGCTCGAGCTTCTCCGCGGAGCCGGACGTGCCGATCACCCGCGCGCCGAGCATCTTTGCGACCTGCACCGCCGCCACGCCCACGCCCGACGAGACCCCGGTCACGAGCAGCCACTCGCCGGCGCGCAGGCGGCCCTGCGCGATCAGCATGTCGTGGACGACCATGAACACAAGGGGGATCGCCGCGGCCTCCTCCCACGAAAGACGGGCGGGAACCGGCACCGCTTCGCGCGCATCCATCAGCGCATACTCGGAAAAGCCGCCGGAGCAGCGGCCCATCACGCGGTCGCCGGGCTTTGCGGTCGTGACCCCCGCACCGACGCGCTCGACTTCTCCGGCGCACTCGGCGCCCCCGGGCTTCGCTTCCGCGGCGGGCTTGCCCGGGGTCGCGTGGATGCCGTGCCGCACGAGGAGCTCGCCACGGTTCAACGAGGCGGCGTGAACGCGGACCAGCACCTGGCCGGCTTTCGGTTCGGGCGACGGCGTCTCGCGCAATTCCACGACGGGGCGGTCGCCCTGGGGACGGATCCAGTAGGCTTTCATCGCAGGTCCCTGATGTTCGAAGGCGGGCGAAGCGTAGCGGAAACGGGCGCGCCGGTCTTGTAGACTCGCGCTGTCCGTCACTTGCCCGCCGTGCGCCCCATGATACGAGACCCGGTTCCGACGACGATCCACCTCAAGGACTACACGCCGCCCGCGTTCCTGATCCGGACGGTCGATCTCGAGCTCGCGCTGCACGAGGAGCACGCCGAGGTTCGCGCACGGCTCACGCTGCAACGGAACGCTGCGGCGGTCGACCGGAACGCGCCGCTCGCGCTGGACGGCGACGAGCTCGAGCTCGTCTCGGTCTCGATCGACGGGCGCGCGGTCGCCGCGAAGGCGTACACGCTCGATGCCGGGCACCTGACGATTCCCGCCGTGCCGGATGCGTTCACGCTCGAGACGGTCGTGCGCATCGCGCCGCGCAAGAACACCAAGCTGATGGGCCTCTACGCGTCGAAGGACGGCTTCTTCACGCAATGCGAGGCGGAGGGCTTCCGGCGCATCACCTTCTTCCTCGACCGCCCGGACGTGATGGCGCGCTACACCACGACCATTCGCGCGGACCGGGCCCGGTACCCGGTGCTGCTGTCGAACGGCAACCTCGTCGCCACCGGCGACGACGGTGCCGGCCGGCACTGGGCGAAGTGGGAGGACCCGTTTCCGAAGCCGTCGTACCTGTTCGCGCTCGTCGCCGCGAAGCTCGACGTGCTCGAGGATGCTTTCGTCACGCGCTCGGGCAAGCGCGCGCGGCTCGCGATCTACGTCGAGCCGGGCAAGCTCGACCAGTGCGCCTTTGCGATGCAGGCCCTCAAGAAGTCGATGAAGTGGGACGAGGACGTGTTCGGCCTGGAGCTCGACCTCGACCGCTACATGATCGTCGCCGTCGGCGACTTCAACATGGGCGCAATGGAGAACAAGGGCCTGAACATCTTCAACACCAAGTACGTGCTGGCGCGGCCGGACATCGCGACCGACACCGATTTCCTCAACATCGACCGCGTCGTCGCGCACGAGTACTTCCACAACTGGACCGGCAATCGCGTCACCTGCCGCGACTGGTTCCAGCTCTCCCTCAAGGAGGGGCTCACCGTCTTCCGCGACCAGGAGTTCGGCGCCGACACGTACTCGCGCGCCGTGACGCGCATCCAGGAGGTGAGGGGCCTGCGTGCCGCCCAGTTCCCGGAGGACGCCGGGCCGATGGCGCATCCGGTGCGGCCCCAGTCGTACATGGAGATCTCGAACTTCTACACCGCGACGGTGTACGAGAAGGGCGCCGAGGTCGTGCGGATGATCCACACGCTCCTCGGTGCGGCGGGCTTCCGGCGCGGGATGGATCTCTACTTCCGGCGCCACGACGGCCAGGCCGTCACCACCGACGATTTCGTCGCGGCGATGGCGGACGCGAACGGCGCCGACCTCGCGCAGTTCAAGCGCTGGTACGACCAGGCCGGGACGCCGACACTCGCCGCGCGCGGCGAGTACGACGCGGCGGCAAAGCGCTACACGCTCACGGTCGAGCAATCGGTACCGCCGACGCCGGGACAGCCCCACAAGCTGCCGATGCACGTCCCGCTCGCGCTCGGGCTCGTGGGCCCGGACGGCCGCGAGATCCCGCTCCGGCTCGACGGCGAGACGCAGCCTGCCGGCACCGATCGCGTGCTATCGGTGCGCGCGCCACAGGAGCGGTTCGTCTTCGTCGACGTGCCGCAGCGGCCGGTCCCTTCCCTGCTGCGACGCTTCTCGGCCCCCGTCAACCTGAAGTTCGAGTACACCGAGGCGGAGCTGGTGCACCTCATGGCGCACGACTCCGACCCGCTCAACCGCTGGGAGGCCGGTCAGCGTCTCGCGCTCGCGATCATTCTGCGCGGCGTCGAGGCGGTTCGCGCCGGGCGGGCGGTGGAGGTGCCGCAGTCGTTCAGCGACGCGGTCGGGCGGGTCCTCGGCGCGGGCGGACTCGATCCGGCGTTCGCCGCCGAGGCGCTCGTGCTGCCGTCCGAAGCCTACGTTGCGGAGCAGATGGACGTCGTCGATCCCGACGCCATTCACGCCGCGCGGAACGCGTTACGCCGCGCGATCGCGCATGCGCTGCGGGCGGAGCTCCTCGCGGCGTACCGCTCGCTCGAGGTGCGGGGTCCCTACAGCCCGGACGCGCAGTCCGCGGGCCGCCGCGCGCTGCGCAACATGGCGCTCGGGCTTCTCATGGAGCTCGGTGCGCCGGACATCGAGGCTCTGACGCTCGCGCAGTTCGACCGCGCCGACAACATGACCGACCGGATGGCGGCGCTGAGCGCGCTCGCGAACTCCGACGCCGCCGCGCGCGCGGGGGCGCTCGAGCGGTTCTACGCCGAGTGGAAGCGCGAGCCGCTCGTGGTCGACAAGTGGCTGGCGGTGCAGGCGACTTCGCGCCGCGCCGATACGCTGGGACAAGTTAAGGCGCTCCTAGCGCACGAGGCGTTCGATCTCCGCAACCCGAACAAGGTGTACGCGCTCATCCGCAGCTTCTGCGCGAACCACGTGCGGTTCCACGCCGCGGACGGCGCCGGCTACGCGTTCGCCGCCGATCGGGTGCTGGAGCTCGACCCGCTCAACCCGCAGATCGCCGCGCGGCTCGCGCGCGCCTTCGACCGCTGGAGGAAATTCGACGCCGGGCGCCAGGCGCACGCCCGGGCCGCGCTCGAGCGCATCCGGGCGACCGCCACCCTCTCGAAGGACGTCGCCGAGGTGGTGACGAAAGCGCTCGCGTGACGCCAGCCGTCTACTGGACGCGCGTGAACTTCTGCGCGCGTCGCCCGGTACCCACCTCCGCCGTATAGAGGTTGCCCTTCGAGTCGATCGCCATGTTGTGCACCCATTTGAACTGTCCGGCCATGCGTCCCGGCCGGCCGAACTGCGAGAGCACGGCGCCGCTGTTGCGGTCGATCACGATGATCTGGTTGTTGGCCCCGTCCGCGACGAAGACATAGCGCTGCGGCGGGTCCTCGGACAGCACGAGGTCCCAGACCGATCCGTTCTGCAGCGTCTCCGGCTCGATGCGAAACTCCTTGACGAACTTGCCGCTCTTCTCGAAGACCTGGATGCGGTCATTGCCGCGATCGCACACGTAAACGAGGCCATCGCGCGCCAGGCGCACGCAGTGCACCGGGTTTGCGAACTGCTGCGAGAGCGGCGATGTCGGGTTGTAGGCGGGCAGCTTGTCGTCCTGCGGGCGATTCCCGTAGGCGCCCCAGTGGCGCTTGTAGGCGCCGGTCTTCGCGTCGAGAACGAGCACCCGTCGATTGCCGTAGCCGTCGGCGACGAAGAGCTCGGCCGTCGCCTCGTCGATTTCCATGTGCGCCGGCCGTCCGAGCTGCGTCGGGCTGTTGGACCCGCCGGTCGAGCCGCTCCTGCCGATCTGCTGCAGGAACTTCCCGTCGGCGGTGAACTTGAGGATCTGGTGGTCGTTGTTGCTGTTGCCCGCGATCCAGACGTCGCCCGCGGCGTCGACGAAGAGCCCGTGCTCGCTCTGCGGCCAGTCGTATCCGGCGCCGGATCCGCCCCAGCTTCGCAACAGGTTGCCTGCGGCGTCGAACTCCAGCACCGCGGGCGCGGGGGTGCAGCATTTCGTGAGCGGCGGCTTCTGCAACGCGCCCTTCTCGTCGTCGACGAGCGTACCGGGTCGATGCACGATCCAGATGTGATCGTTCTTGTCCACGGCGATGCCGGAGACCTGCCCGAGGATCCAGTTGCCGGGCAGCGGCTTCGGCCAATACGGGTCGACGGCGAAGCCCGGGACGCCCGGCGGCGCGCCGCTCGAACGGGTGCCGGCGGTCTGCTGACAGCTCCCGAGCAGCGGCAGCGCAGCAAGCATGACGCCCACCAGGATGGCGCGATTGAGCATGATCTCCTCCGTGGTTCTGTCGGCCGCAAGGCGGGCGGAAGCGACGGCGACGAAGAATACTCCGACTCGCGCGCCGTGTAGGCGTTGCGCACCCGGCCGCGCGCAGCGATGGACGCGCGAGCGCGCTCGACCTAAGCTTGCGGGCACGGGCCCGGCGAGATAACGGGACCGAGCGGGGATCGGTTTGGAGGAACGCCGTCCGTTGAAGTCCGAGCACGCGCGAAGCGCACTGTCCGGTGCGGGGCGCCGGGTCCTTTGCCTGCTTCCCGCTCTTGCCGCCCTGCTCCTCGCCGCCTGCTCGACCCCCCATACCTATCCGACCTCCGCTGCCCCGACGGGCAAGCGCAAGCCGCCCGCAGAGGCCGAGTTCCGGGCCGCCGAACTCCTCAAGAGCGACGTCGACGCCGCCGCCGAGCTGCACCTGCAGGAGAGCCTCGCCTCGACCCGCCTGCTGATGGAGAAGCTCTACCGCCGCAACCCGCGCGAGCTGAAGAAGAGCGGGTTCCTTACGGTCGAGGCGGCGGTCGAGCGCGGCTTCGACCCGAAGTACGGCTTTCGCCTGCCCGAGCTCAAGGGGGCGCACGGCACCGCGGCGATCCAGCTCGCGCTCCGGCCCGAGTACGCGGGCGACCGGGTGTTCGCTTTCTCGGTCGGCCTCGCGGGCATGGTTCTGCTCGCCTACGGCGACAAGACCGAGATCTACCTCACCGACGGGCTCGATGCGCAAAGGCTGTACAACGCGGCGCGCAACGTCGAGATCGCCGCGTGGAAGCTCGCGAACGCGCGCGACGCTCAGGGGCAGCCCCTGCTGTTATCGAACGAGGCCGCCGCGGACGTGCAGAATCTCTCGTTCGAGCGCGAGTTCGGCAAAGTCATCGCCTACCAGGACGTCATGGCGCGCGTCGCCGCGCAGCGCACGAACCGCATCATCCGCCGCTCGACGCAGTTCATCGCCACCGCCGTGTTCCTGCCGATTTGAACGCGGTCCTCTTCGACCTGGGCAAGGTCCTGCTCGACTGGGATCCGCGCTACTTCTACGCGCGCCACTTCCCGGGAGATGCCGCGGCGCTCGAGCATTTCGTCCGTGAGGTGGTCGCGCCGGAATGGATTCTCCAGATGGATGCCGGGATGCCTGCCGCGCAGGCGATCGCCGAGCGCAGCCGCCGGTTCCCGGAGCATGCGAGGCTCATCGCGCAGTGGCCGGACGGGTGGCCGACGATGCTGCGCGGCGAGATCTCCGGCAGCGTCGCGATCCTCGCCGAGCTGCGCGACCGCGGGCACCGCCTCTGCGCGCTCACCAATTTCTCGACCGAGACGTTTCCGATCGCCCGCGCGCGGCACGCGTTCCTCGGCTGGTTCGAGGAGATCGTGGTATCGGGCGAGCACGGCCTGGTCAAACCCGATCCCCGGATCTACCGCCTCACGATCGAGCGCTGCCGGCTCGATCCGGCGCGCACGGTCTTCGTCGACGACTCGGCGGCGAACGTTGCCGCCGGGCGCGCTGCCGGGCTGCACGCGCTGCACTTCACCTCGCCGGAGCGCCTGCGCGCGGAGCTCGCCGCGCTCGGGCTGCTCTGACCGGGCCACGCCTAGCCGCCGCGCGCCTTCTTCTCCATGCGCTGATCGAATCGGGCCACGTTTACGACAACGCGCTCGTGCGTGCCTTCGCTGATCGGCTCCTTTTCGTCGCGCGCCGACACGCGGAACCGCAGGGCACGCCCGTCGACCGCGACCAGCTCCGCCTCGGCGCGCACGTGCATTCCGACCGGCGTCGCGGCGAAATGGCGCACTGCGAGGTCGGTGCCGAGCGACTGATGGCCCGGCGGCAGCAGGTGCTCGACCGCGGCCAGCGCCGCGGCTTCGAGCAGGTTGATGACGATCGGCGTCGCGAGCACCTTCACGCGTCCGCTGCCGACGTGCGGCGCGGTGTGCTCGTCGCCGACCGTCAGCTCGGCGCTGCCCCGCAGGCCGGGCTTCAAGGTGTTCGGGATTTCCACGCAGTTCTGCTCCTTCGCGCCGGGCGCGGCAGCCATGGTACCGCCCGAAGTCTGCGGGTTGACAGCGCGATTTGACGGGGGTCAAGGCCCGGACGGCCGCGCCACGGAGAATCGTTCTCAAGGGCTGCTGAGGCAGCAAGGAGGCGCTCCGATGATCCGCACGTTTGTCCTGCCCTGGGACGGTTCCGCGAACTCCCGCCGGGCGCTCGACTTCCTGCTCAAGCTGCTGAAGGAGCAATCGTCCGCGGAGGTGCATCTGCTCAACGTGCAGCACCGCGCACCGATGCTCGAGCGCGTGACCGGCGGACGGCCCTCCGAGATCCAGAGCATGGAAGGGCCGGCGTTGGAAGCCGGGCGAAAGGTGCTCGAGGACGGGGCGAAAGTGCTGACGGCCGCCGGCGTCCCGCACGCGATGCAGGTCGTCGTCGGCGACCCGGCGCACGAGATCGTCGAGTATGCGAAGGCCCATCACTGCGAGGGGATCGTGATGGGCACGCGCGGACTCGGCACCGTCGGCACGCTCGTGCTGGGCTCGGTCGCGCACAAGGTGCTGCATCTGACGCACGTCCCGATCACGCTGGTCAAGTAATCGAGCCTCGCGCGGCCGCGCGAACCGTGGAACAATCCCCGCATGGGGATGATGGTCGAAGGCGCGTGGCGGGACGACTGGTATGACACGCGCGTCTCCGGTGGCGCGTTCGTGCGCCCCGAGACCGCGTTCCGCGGCCGGGTCGCGACCGACGGCAGCACCGATTTTCCGGCCGCGGCGGGCCGCTACCACCTGTACGTCGCGTTCGCATGCCCGTGGGCGCATCGCACGCTCGTCGTGCGTGCCCTGAAGGGTCTCGAGAACGCAGTCCCGATGTCCGCCGTCGATCCCGACAACGTCGCGCAGGGCTGGGCGTTCACCGGCGCGGCCGGCACGACGCTCGACCGCGCGAACGGCTGCCGCTTCCTGCACGAGGTCTACAAGCTGGCGCGCTCCGACTACACCGGGCGCGTGACCGTGCCCGTGCTGTGGGACACGATGACCCGGACGATCGTCAACAACGAGTCCGCCGAGATCATCCGCATGCTGAACCGGGAGTTCGACGCGTTCGCGGCGCGCGCGTTTCCCGACCTCTATCCGCCGGAGCTCCGCGTCGAGATCGACCAGATCAACGACCGTGTCTACCGGACCGTGAACAACGGCGTGTACCGGAGCGGATTCGCTACCGCCCAGGACAAGTACGACGAGGCGGTCACCGCGCTCTTCGAGTCGTTCGACTGGCTGGAGGATCGACTGGCGACGCGGCGCTGGCTGTGCGGCAATCGCTTCACCGAGGCGGACGTGCGGCTGTGGACGACGCTGGTGCGCTTCGACGCCGTCTACTTCGCCCACTTCAAGTGCAACCTGCGCCGGCTCGTGGACTACCCCGCGCTGTGGGGCTACACGCGCGACGTCTACGCGCTGCCCGGGGTCGCCGCGACGGTGGACATCGCGCAAATCAAGCGGCACTACTACGGCAGCCAGGTAAAGGTGAATCCGACCCGCATCGTCCCGAAGGGGCCGCTCCTCGATCTCACTGCGCCGCACGATCGCGCACGGCTGGGACCCGCGCCGCTCTCGCGGGCGTGATCTTCGTCAACCCCGGTCCCGCCGAACCGTTACAGACTCCCGTGCCATGACGCGGCATACTCCGCGCCCACGGCTTCGAGGGACCTGCCCGCCATGACCGAGCTTTCCCACCCGCATCGCCTCGCCCCTAGTCACCCGCAGCTGCCGGTGGCGGCCTACTTCGATCCGGAGATCCTGGCCCGCGAGAAGGCGCTGCTCTTCGACAAGGGCCCGGGCTACGTCGGCCACGAGCTGATGGTGCCGAACGCCGGCGACTTCATCACCCTCGAATGGGCGAAGCACGGCAAGGCACTGGTCCACGGCCCGCGCGGGGTGAACCTGCTCTCGAACGTGTGCCGCCATCGCCAGTCGCTGCTGCTCGAAGGTCGCGGCAACGCGCAGAACATCGTCTGTCCGGTGCATCGCTGGACCTACGACCTGGACGGGCGGCTGATGGGCGCGCCCGACTTTGCGCAGACGCCGGACGCACCGCTCAAGTCGACCCCGCTCCGCGGCTGGCAGGGCCTGCTCTTCGCGGGAGAACGCGACGTGGCGGCCGATCTCGCCGGTTTCGATCTCGTCGCGGACTACGACTTCGAGGGTTACGTGTTCGACCATGTCCAGGTCGACCACTGCCCGTTCAACTGGAAGACGTTCCTCGAGTTCTATCTCGAGCTCTACCACGTGGAGCCGTTCCACCCGGGGCTCAAGAAGTTCGTCGACGCGGGCAACTACAAGTGGGGATTCGGCGAGCGCTGGTCATGGCAGATTCTCGGCATCAAGGACGGCTTCCGCTACCAGACCTCGCGCAACTACCAGCGCTACCGCGACGCCTACCTGAAGTGGTCGGGCGGGCAGATGCCGAAGTACGGCACGCTCTGGTCGATCTACTACCCCAACGTGATGCTCGAGTGGTACCCGGGCGCACTCGTGATCAGCACGATCCTTCCCGTCGCTCCCGATCAGACGGTCAACGTCCTGGAGTTCTACTACCCCGAGGAGGTGGCGCTGTTCGAGCGCGAGCTCGTGGAGGCGCACCAGGCGGCCTACCACGAGTCGGCGGCCGAGGACGCGGCGGCGTGCGTCTGGCTGCAGAAAGGCCGCCAGGCGCTATACGCGCTGGGCGAGGACGACGCGGGCCCGTATCACTCGCCGCACGAGCACGGCATGGTGCACTTCCACGAATTCTGGCGGAGGGAGTTGGGAGTGTGAGCCACTGAGCAGGGGCCCCGGCGTCGTGCGCCGGGGACGCGAATTAGGCGAACACGACGGCCGCCGACGCCCACGACCGGCGATCGACGATCGACGATCGACGAGGATCCTTCGGAGGCGGCGGTTGTAGCGTCAGTCGTTTAGGCGGATGCCACCGCGCCCGCCGGATCGTATTCGACCGTCTTGATGAAGTAGGCAAGCGCGCCGTCCATCGTCGCGAGATGATTGCGCAGCCACTCGGGCAACTCGGCCAAGAGCACGTGACCGACGTGTACCTTGCCCTGCTCGACGTAGCCGCGCACTTCGCGCATCACGCCCAGCACGCCTGCGTGCTCCGCTTCGTGACAGTGGAGCGCGGGGAATCCGGTCTCTCGCATCCAGCGGCTCTCCTGCGCGAAGTGCCCTTCGGTGTGCGCGATGAACGCATCGAGCAGGCTGGGGAACGCATCGTCTGGCGCCTGCGCCAGCGCGTTCAGCTGGTCCACGAACTCGCGGTGCGTCGCGTCCATCTGCGCAACCCCGAGCGCGAGTGAGTCCGTCCAGTCCATCAGCGACATGCCACCTCCCTGGCAAAGCGGCGCAGTCTACGATAGGTCGGGCCGGACGGGATTGATCAGGATTAACCGGAGGCGCGCACCCGACGTGCCGCGCGCAGATAGAGGTTGTTGGCGATCAGCGCCCCGATCACGAGCGCTGCGCCGAGGAGCTCGACCGGCAGGAAGCGCTGGCCCTGTGCGAACCGGATTGCGAAGACGATCACCGGCATGAGATTGAGCATCAGCATCGAGTTGAGCGCGCCGATGCGCTGGTTGCCGGCGTTCCACAGGATCATCGCCGCCAGCACGCCGCCCAGTGCCAGGAACGCGAGCTGCGGCGCGACCGAGGCGGCCGCTGCGGCGCTCGGCACCTGCGCGACGCCGAGCGCGATCAGCACGGCCGTCGCGGCGACGAGCGCAAGCGACCCGGGGATTAGCGTCAGCACGGTAAACTTGAGCGCCGACCAGCCGCGGAAGCGCTCCGTGCCCATCGTGTAGACCACCCAGCACGCCGCGCCGACGAGCACGAGGCAGTCACCGGCGATCTCCTGTCGGCTCAATCCGAGCGTGGGATTGCCCTTCGTCACAACCAGGACCACGCCCGCGAAGGCCGTGGCGATGCAACCGATCGTGAACCTCGCCGGGCGCCGGCCGCGCAGCCACCAGTCGGCGATCGCCGTCATCGACGGCTGCAGGGACACGATGATCGCGGCGTGCTCAGCGCGCGTCATGCCGAGGCCGGCGAAGACCAGCAGCGGCGAGCCCGCCATGCCGATCACGCCGAGCACGCTCGCCGGCCACGCGCGACCGTAGTAGCGCAGCGCCGCCGGCCCCTCGGTGGCCGCCACGATCGGTACGAGCAGCAGCGTGGCCACGCAGTAGCGGATCGCGGTGACGTGGTAGGGGTCCACCGCCGCGAACGCGCCCTTCGCGATCGGGAACTGGGCGCCCCAGAAGAGCACCGCGAGGAAAGCGAAGGCGACGCCGCTGGCGAACTTGGGATGCTGCATCGGGGAGCGCGCGAAAGGCCGCAGCCTACACGTGCCCCCGGGGACCGTCGCGCGGTCTACGGGCGGAGCTCAGAGCCGCTTCGCAGCGACCTTGTCGCGACCGCCGCGCACCGCGTCGGCAAGCGCCTCGTCGGCGCGGCGCACGAGCGTGTCAGGGGTCCATTCGACCGCGCCTTCGCTCGCCGAAACGCCGAAAGTCATGGTGACGTTCACGTTCTGGTGCCCGATCGCGATCGGGGTCTTGCGAATGCGCACGCGCATGCGCTCGGCCAGCGTCGCGCCGCTTTCCAGATCGCAACGGCCGAGGAACACCAGGAATTCGTCCGGGCCGAAGCGCGACACGGTGTCGGAGCGCCGCACGACGCCGCGAATGCGATTGGTCACTTCACGCAGCACCGCATCGCCCGCGGGCGCGCCGTGCTGCTTGACGACCACGTCGAAGCGGTCGATCTCCCCGAGGATCACCGCGACCGCCTCCTGCTCGCGCTTGGCGCGATGGAACTCGCGATCGAGCAGCTCGAACATCGCGTGGCGGTTCCAGAGCTGCGTGCGGGTGTCGACGAGCGCGCGGCTGCGCTGCTGGTCGCGCTGCTTGAGAAGCTCCGCCTGCGAGCGACCGAGCGCGGCGAGCGCCAGCTCGGACTCGGCGAGCCGGCCGAGCTCGCGCAACAGCAGCAGGTCGCCCTCCGCGAGCGCGTTGGGCGCGCGGTCGCACACGGCGAGCGTGCCCGCGACCGCCCCGTCGGGGCCGACCAGGAGGGTGCCCGCATAGAACCGCAGCTGGAGCCGGCCGGTGACCCACGGGTGTTCCTGGAACCGCGGGTCGGCGAGCAGGTCCGGGATCACGAGCGGCCCCGCGCCCGCGAGCGTTGCCGCATCGAAGGCGACTTCGGTGCCGAGCGCGCTCGCCGGGACGCCCTGCCCCGTGAACAGGCGGGGGGCGCGCTCGTGGACGAGGGAGA
This sequence comes from uncultured beta proteobacterium, assembly GCA_963716855.1. Classification (GTDB taxonomy): domain Bacteria; phylum Pseudomonadota; class Gammaproteobacteria; order Burkholderiales; family SG8-39; genus JAGVSZ01. Next base: position 88,714 of record CAVQUV010000005.1, read on the forward strand.
GCAGAACGACCGGGACGCGGAACAGGCGCCGGGCGACGCGCGTGACGATGTCCAGCCGGTCCGCAAGGGTGACGCCCTCGGGGTCGGTGGGAGCCTGCGCGTGCTCGGGAGCGGTCGTCGCCATCGGAATCGCGCCGGGGAGCGACCCCGGATGGCGGAAATGATGGCTTTCCCGGCTGCCGGCGTCCACCCCGACGCGCGGCCGGGCGCGAGTTTGTGCCCCCCCGGCATCGGGTGGGCGGCGATTTCTCACGGCAGGGGTGGGGCGGCCCGCCCATCCGGCTGCAATGGAACTGCGCGTAGCCTGCCGGGTCTACCCTGAACCCCCCGTCGCCCCCCGAGAAAAAAGAGAGGCAAGCCCCTTCCATGCGAACCATCGATGACCTGGTGCGGGAGCGCCCCGCCGCCCGAAGCACGCAAGCCCAGGTCCGGCAGGAACCCCTGGCGGCCTACCTCGCCCGCGGCGACCACGGATCGAGTTCACGGCTCCGACGCGTGCTGCGGTCCGGCCCGGCCACGGCCGACACGCCCTTCGAGGACGACGGCACCCAGCGGCTCGCTCAGGCGCTGCATGCGCTCGTGTTCGAGCCGGCGCGGTTCGCCACCGAGCATCTGGTGCTCGACCGCGACACGCCGCCCGCCGACGAGCAGGTCGACGCGCTGGACCGCATCTGGATCGCCGGCGCCGAGTATTCCCGGCTCGCCGGAGCGCGCGACGCCATCCGCGCCTACCCGCGGGCCCCGCTCGCGGCGTGGATCGACGCCGGCATGAAGGAAATGTCGATCTACTGGACGGACGAGCTCGGGCGGCGCTGGAAGGCGCGCCCCGACTGCTTCACCGACGAGATCATCCTCGAGCTGAAGACGACCGGTGACGTGCGGCCGCGCGGATTCGCGCGCACCCGCAAGCGCTTCGCCTACGACCTGCAGGCCGCGCACTACGTGGATGCGATCCGGCGCCTCACCGGACGCACGCCGCGCTTCGCCTTCATCGCGGTGGAGCTGCAACCGCCCTTCTACGCGTGGGTGCACGAGCTGTCGCGCGCCGATCTCGCGCGTGCGGCGGTGCAGCTCGAGGTCGCGCGCGAGCGGCTCGAGCCCTTCGCGGGTGGAGCATCAGGCAGCAGCTTCCCGAAGCACGTGAAGTATTTGGCGCCGAGCTCGGCATCGGTCTTGTAGGCGGACACCTTGAACGCGTAGCGCCCGAAGTTCTGCCAGCGGCTGGGGGTGTCCTTCGTCTCCTTCTCCCGGCAAGCGTCGCCGACCACGATGCTACGATTCCCGTCCATCTCCCCGCTGCGCTGAGAGCGCGGACTGCCGAAGAAGCGGAGCCGGCCGTCGACGACCTGGTGGGTGTCGAAGGCGGTGCGTTCTATCGAGGATAGAATCGCCCGCGTTCCGAGCCGCCGATGCCGCCCGCACCCGACGACCGCCGCTGGCTCGACACGTTCCTCGCGTGGTACTTCGTGTCGGTATGGGGTTCGGGCTATCTCGCGACCAAGGTGGGGCTGGCGTACGCCGCCCCGTTCACGTTCCTCACCCTGCGGTTTGCGGTCGGGGTGGCGCTGATGATCCCGGTCGTGCTGTGGCTGCGGCCGCGCTGGCCCGCCACGCGGCGCGAGCTCGGCCACGTCGTGGTCGCGGGCGTGCTGATGCACGCGGTCAACCTCGGCGGGAGCCACTACACCCAGTACCTGGGCCTCTCCGCCGGCATCACCGCGCTCCTCCTCTCCGCGCAACCGCTCCTCACGGCGATCATTGCGTCGCGCTGGCTGCACGAGCGGCTCGCACCGGCGCAGTGGACCGGCGTCGCGCTCGGCCTCGCCGGCGTCGCGCTCGTCGTGTGGCACAAGGTCGACGTCCGCGCGATGACGGCGGGCGCGCTGATCGCGGTGGCGATCTCGCTCGCCGCGGTGACCGCGGGCACGCTCTACCAGCGCTTCTTCTGCGCCGGTGTCGACCTGCGCGGGGCGCCGCTGGTGCAGTTCGTCGCCTCGCTCGTGGTGATGGCGCCGCTCGCGTGGGCAGTCGAGGGACTGCGCGTCGACTGGAGCTGGCAGCTCGTCGCCGCGGTCGCGTTCCTCGTGATCCTGGCGTCGATCCTGGCCGTCAACGCGCTGCACGTCCTGATGCGCCGCGGACAGGCGGCGCGCGTCACGACGCTGCTCTACCTCACGCCGATCTTCGCCGTCCTGCTCGAGTACCTGATGTTCGGCGAGGTGCCGAGCGCGCTGAGCCTGGTGGGGATCGCCGTGACCTGCCTCGGCGTCGCGCTCGTCGCCTGGCGCCGGTAGGAAGGTCGCGCATCCGCGTCACGTGCCGCGGGTACAATCGCCCCCCGGCGTCAATACCAACAACTCCAGGAGGCTGCATGAAGCGCATCGTGCTCTTCGTCCTGACCAACGTCGCCGTGCTGGCGGTGCTGACGATCGTGCTCAAGGTCCTCGGGCTCGATCAGGTCGCCGCGCAGGAGGGCTTCGCGGTCGGCCCGCTGCTCGCATTCTCGGCGGTCGTCGGCTTTACCGGCGCGATCATCTCGTTGCTGATGTCCAAACCGATGGCCAAGTGGTCGACCGGCGCCCAGGTGGTCGACGGCAGCGAGAGCTCGGACCACGCGTGGCTCGTTCAAACGGTGCGGGGGCTCGCGCAGAAGGCGGGCATCGGTATGCCCGAAGTGGCGGTCTATGAAGGCGAGCCGAACGCGTTCGCCACCGGCGCGTTCAGGAACTCCGCCCTCGTCGCGGTGTCGACCGGGCTCCTCCAGTCGATGAACAGGGAGGAGGTCGGCGCCGTGCTGGGCCACGAGGTCGCGCACGTGGCGAACGGCGACATGGTCACGATGACGCTGATCCAGGGCGTCGTGAACACCTTCGTCGTGTTCCTTTCGCGCATCGTCGGCACGATCGTCGACCGGACCGTGTTCCGCACCGAGCGGGGCACCGGGCCGGGCTACTTCATCACCGTAATCGTGTGCCAGATCCTGTTCGGCCTGCTCGCTTCGCTGATCGTCGCCTGGTTCTCGCGACAGCGCGAGTTCCGCGCCGACCGCGGCTCGGCCGACTACCTCGGCACCCCGCAGCCGATGATCAACGCGCTCGCGCGCCTCGGCGGCCTGGAGCCCGGCGCGCTGCCGCAGTCGATCAAGGCGATGGGCATCAGCGACCGGCCCGGGTTCATGGCCCTCTTCTCGACTCACCCGCCGATGGAACAACGCATCGCCGCGCTGCAGGCGCGCGGCTGAACCAAGGAGCACGAAGATGATCGACCTCTACACCGCCGCCACCGCCAATGGCCACCGCGCCGCGATCGCGCTCGAGGAGTCCGGCCTCGCGTATCGCACCCACAAGCTCAACCTGCAGGCGGGCGATCAGCGCAAGCCCGAGTACCTGAAGATCAACCCCGCGGGCGCGATTCCTGCGATCGTCGACGACGCAGGGCCGGGCGGCAAGCCGCTCGTGCTCGCCCAGTCCGGCGCGATCGTGCTCTACGTGGCGGAGAAATCGGGCAAGTTCCTGCCGAAGGATCCCGCGCACCGCGCGGTCGCGCTGCAATGGCTTCTGCAGGCATGCTCCGACGTCGCAGGGGGCAGCGGAACCCTTTTCCAGCTCTCGATGGTCGCACCGGAGAAGTCCGCGCCGAACGTCGAGTTCTTCGAGAAGCGGCTGATGAACGCGCTGCGCGTCGCCGACGGGCGGCTCGCGGGCCGCGACTATCTCGCCGACGAGATCTCGGTCGCGGATTTCGCGCTCTACCCGGTGGTTACGACGCGCAAGCCCGTCATCGAGAAACACGGCGGCCTGCCGAACCTGGCGAAGTGGGCCGACCGCATGGCGGCGCGGCCAGGCGTCGCGAAAGGGATGCAGGTTTCCGTCTGAACGTTGGCCGGCCCGACCGAAGGTCGAAAGAAATGGGGAAAACGATGAAGAAGATCTCGGCGGCGGTGCTCGCCGCGGTGCTGACGGCCAGTGCGCTCGGCGCGTCGGCGCAAACGTTTCCGGTCAAGCCGGTGCACATCACCGTGCCATTCACCCCCGGCAGCGCGACCGACATCTCGGCGCGCGCGATGCAGCAGAAGCTCTCGGAGTTCTGGGGACAGCCGGTGATCGTCGAGAACCGGCCCGGCGCCGGCGGCACGATCGGCGCGGCCCAGGTCGCAAAGGCGCCGCCGGACGGCTACCTGCTGCTGGTGCACTCCTCGGGGCACGCGGCAAACCCCGCGATCTACGCGAAGCTGCCTTACGACACGGCGAAGGATCTGACCGGGATCGCGCCGGTCGCCGGGCAGGCGACCGTTCTGGTCGTCGCGCCGTCGTCCGGGTTCAAGACGCTCGGGGAGCTGCTGGCCGCCGCGAAAGCCAAGCCCGGAACCATCAACTTCGCATCTGCGGGTTCCGGAAGCGGCACCCATCTCAACGGCGAGAAGTTCAAGGGGATGGCAGGGATCGACGTGGTGCACATCCCGTACAAGGGCACACCCGAAGCGCTCACCGACACGATCGCCGGCCGGGTCACCTACTATTTCTCGCCGATCGCCGCGGCGCTGCCGCACATCCGCGACGGCAAGCTCGTGGCGCTGGCGGTGAGCACCGCGACGCGCACCAGCCTGCTCCCCGACGTGCCGACCGTCGCGGAGGCCGGCGTGCCGAACTTCAGCTTCAATCTGTGGACCGGGATGTTCGCGCCGGCGGACACGCCGCCCCAGGTCGTGGACAAGATCGCGAGCGACATTCAGCGCGCGTGGGCCGACCCGGAGCTGAAGGCGCGGCTCGCCAAGATCGGGCTGGAGCCGATGCCGATGACGCCGGCGCAGTTCAACCAGTTCGTGAGAGCCGAGGTCGACGACGCCGCACGCGTACTGGCAGCGGCGGGGGTAAAGCCCCAGTGAGACGACGCTAGACCCCGCGCGATCCATGGCGATTCTCGAGCTGGACGGCCTGCGGGTCGAGTACGACCGCAGCGGGGGCGGGCCGGATCTGCTCTGCCTTCACTCGCTGCTCACCGAGCTGACCGTGTTCGACCGGGTGCTGCCGTCGCTCGCGGCGACCCGCCGCGTGACCCGCTTCAATCTGCCCGGGTTCGGCGAATCGACGCCGACTGCGTTCGACGCGGTGGCCGATCACGCGGACCACGTCGCGCGCGTGATGCAGGCGCTCGAGCTGCCCGCGTCGACCGCCGTGTTCGGCAACGGCTTCGGCGCATTTGTGGCAGCCGAGCTCGCGATCCGTCATGGCCGGCGGTTCGGGCCGCTCGTACTCGCCGACGCAGTCGCCGCGTTTCCGGAGGCGGCGCGCGTGCCGTTCCGCGGCATGGCCGAAAAGGTGCGCGCGGGCGGCATGCCTGCGGTACTCGATGCGGCGATCGGGCGGATGTTTCCGCCGGAGTTTGCGGCGCGCAATGCGGACGTGGTCGGGGTGCGCAAGCACGCCCTCGGGTCGGTCGCGCCCGACTGCTTCGCGCGCGCCTGCCTCGCGCTCGCCGCGCTCGACCTGACGCCGCGCCTCGGCGGCATCGGGAATCGCACGCTCGTGCTCTGCGGCGCGCTCGATCAGACCACGCCGCCCGCGCTCGCGCGGGCGCTGGCGGAGCGGATCCCGGGCGCGACCTATCGGGAGATCCCCGGGTCCGGACACTGCCCGATGCTCGAGCAGCCGGAGACGCTGGTGCGGTTCCTCGCTGAATTCCTCGTCTAGGAAAGGTCTGAACAATGGGGGATACCTCCCCCTTTGACCCCCTATGTCAGAGGAGGCCCTGCTTCATTCTGCGAATAGATCAACGCTTCCCGAGGTAGCCCGGGCGAGACGGAAGAACGCCCGGTAGAGCCACGCGCTGTAGAGCAGCGTGGCCGCGAGCGCGAGCCACGCCAATCCGGGCACCGACTCGAACCCCTTCACGCCAAACCGCAGCGCCACGATCCAGGCGAGCCAGACGCCGAATCCGGAGGCGACGACCAGGCGCTTGCGCGGGTCGCGCCACGACACCTTGCGCAGACACGCGGCCAGCACCGCGGCGACGAACGGCACCGTGACGACGATATCGACGAGGTAGTGCTCGCCGCGCGCCAGTGCGGCCAAGACGATCAGCGCGAGCGCGGCCAGGCACGCCCGCGCGATCCAGCGCCAGCCGACCACATGCGCGTACGCCCAGAAGACGATCGCCCAGCCGACGTGGAGCGCCGGGATCGCATCGCGCGGCCAGGGCGGCACCGCGGTGCGTGCGTCGGGCACGGCATCCAGCGGCGGCAGATTGTCGGGAAAGCGTTCTCCCAGCAGATAGCGAGGACCGGCCGCCGGGAGCAGGTGGTAGGCGGCGAACGCGCACGCCGCGCCCACCGCCCATACGACCAGCAGGTTCGCCGCGGGCTCCGCACGCCGGCGCAGCGTGATTCCATAGAGCGCGGCGTACCCGAACGTCTGATAGTCGTAAATCGAGTCGAGCAGGTCGCGTGCGGCCGGCGCGCCGGCGAGCGCGCGCGCGGCGAGCGGCGCAGCCTGGAATCCAAGCGTCGCGTCGAAGCGGTACAGCAGCGCGTCGAAGGTGGTCGGGTGCAGCGTGATGGTCGACTGCAGGTAGCTCGTCAGGAACGCCGACCACAAGACGATGAACAGGCACCCCGCCAGCGCGGCACGCGCGGTGCGACCCGCATCGGCGTCACCGCGCAAGGCGAGCCAGCCGAGCGCGACGACGCTCGCAACGCCGAGCCAGAGCGCGACGGCGAGAACGTAGTAGACGCGCTCCATTCCCGCCAGCCCCTCGAGGGTCGGCACGCCGTACAGCGCGAGATGCGCGGCCGCCCCGGCAAGGCCCGCAACCACGACCGTAGCCACGGGGCGACGATCAGCGATCGCGCAGAAGAACACCATGGCGAGCAGCGCCGCGAACGGCCCGACCGACAGCGGCAGCGACGGATAGCTCACGAAGCGCCACGCCTCGGCGACCGGCGTCGGCGCGAGGCCGATGGCGCCGAGCGCCATGCCTACACCGAACAGTCCGAGCGCGAGATAGAGCGCGAGGCGCAGGTCGCTGCGCATGGTCGATCCGCGGGATGAGAACACCGTGACGATATCGCACGCCCGGTCGCGCGCGCCCGCGGAACGCCGCGGCGCCGAGGGATAGTGCCCCGGCCCGCCGTCGCGGCCCTGACAGGTTGTCGACTTCCCGCGGCATTTCGCACGGGCGCGACCCGGTGGAAGGTCCCGAAAAGCCCGGCCCGCCCGACGTTTTTTCGCACGACGCGAATCTGTTTCGGGACGTTTCGGGTGTGGCAATGCGAAAAATTTCCTGGGTTGGCCGCCGCGTCCGGTCGCGGGCGGGCCGCTGGCAATGCTCTTGCTACCTGTACGTCGGAGCGGCCCGGGTGCGGACTTTTTTCTCATCCGCGCGGACCAGCGAGAAAAGAACACATGAATCAGCCGCAGCCCGTTTCGACCGGCGATGCGCTGCCGTCGCTTGCGACGTCGCAGCCCCTCCTCACCGTCCTGCTCGACAGCCTGGACGGAATGGTCTATCGGCTGCGCGTCGATCCCGACTGGACGATCGAGTACGTCAGCGACGGCTGCGTGTCGCTGCTCGGCCTCCCCGCCGACCGGCTGGCCGGTCAGGCCCGAATCGTCTATGACCGCCTGATCGATCCCGACGACCGCCAGCGCGTCCGCGCCGAGTTCTATCGCGTGCTGATCGAGGGGCGACCGTTCGCGGTCGAGTACCGGCTCAGCCTGCCCGACGGGACGTCCAAATGGGTGCTCGAGCGCGGTGCCGCGTTCCGCGACCGGCACGGGCGCCGGATGCTCGAGGGTTTCGTCGAGGACGTCACCGACCGGCATCGCGCGGTGGAGGCGCTCGCGAACGCGGAGAGCCGCTTTCGCTCGATCTTCGAGAACACCGTCGAAGGCATCTACCAGACCAGCATCGAGGGCCGCTACATCAGCGCGAACCCGGCGCTTGCACGCATCTACGGCTACGAGTCGCCGGACGAGCTGATGAGCTCGCTCGCGGCGGCCGGCCGGCACCTGTATGTCGACTCGTCCCGTCGCGCGGACTTCGAGCGGCTGATGCGCGAGGTCGGCTCGGTCACGCAGTTCGAATCCCAGGTCCACCGCCGCGACGGGTCGGTAATCTGGATCTCCGAGAACGCGCGCGTCGTGCGCGCCGCGGACGGCAGCGCGCACTATTACGAGGGAACGGTCGAGGACATCACCGAGCGCAAGCGCTATCAGGCGGAGCTCGAATTCCAGGCGACGCACGACGCGCTCACCGGGCTGCCGAATCGCGGCCTGCTCGAGGACCGCCTGCGCCAGGCGATCGGCTACGCGCACCGCAACGGGTCACTGGTCGCGGTCGCCTTCATCGACCTCGACCGCTTCAAGGTGATCAACGACAGTCTCGGGCACGGCTCGGGCGACGAGGTGCTGATGCGCGTTTCGCGTCGCATCCGCGGCGCGCTGCGCGAGATCGACACGGTCGCCCGCCAGGGCGGCGACGAGTTCGTGGTGGTGCTCGCCGAGCAGCCGACCGTCGAGTCGGTGGTGGCCGTGGTCGAGCGCATCATCGACGAGGTCGCGCAGCCGGTCACGATCGACAGCCGCGAGCTGTACGTCACCTGCTCGGTCGGCATCGCGCTGTACCCGACCGACGGCGGCGACGTCACGACGCTGCTGCGCAACGCCGACGCCGCGATGTTCAGCGCGAAGGAGCGCGGCCGCAACAGCTTCCAGTTCTACGCCCCGAACATGAACGCGCTCGCGCTCGAGCGCCTCGCAATGGAAGGCAGCCTGCGCCGCGCGACCGAGCGCGAGGAGTTCGAGGTCCATTACCAGCCGCGTGTGGACATCCGCTCCAAGCAGATCGTCGGCATGGAGGCGCTGGTGCGCTGGCGCGACGCCGAGCTCGGCTTCGTGCCGCCGGCGAAGTTCATCCCGGTCGCCGAGGAAGCGAACCTGATCAACCAGATCGGCGAACAGGTGTTGCGCGCCGCGTGCCGTCAGGCGCGGGAATGGGTCGATCTCGGCTTCGACGGGCTGAGCGTGTCGGTGAACCTCTCGGCGCGCCAGTTCCGGCAGGGCCACCTCGTCTCGACGATCCAATCGGCCCTCGCCGAAAGCGGGCTCGAGGCCGAGCGCCTGGAGCTCGAGCTGACCGAGAGCACGATCATGGGCCACGGGCAGGAGTTCGTCGGGATGCTCGCCGACCTGAAGAAGCTCGGCGTGCGCGTCGCGATCGACGACTTCGGAACCGGCTACTCGAACCTCTCGTACCTGTCGCGCTTCCCGATCGACTCGCTCAAGATCGATCGCTCGTTCGTGAGCGAAGTGGCCACCGACCACCAGCACGCGCTGCTGGCGCAAGCGGTGATCTCGCTCGGCCATAGCCTGCGCCTGAAGGTGGTGGCCGAGGGTGTCGAGACCGCCGAGCAGCTCGACTTCCTGCGCCACCACGGCTGCGACGAGGTGCAGGGCTACTTCTTCTCGAAGCCCGTGCCGCCGGACGAGTTCACGCGCATGCTCGCGCGCTGGCCGAAGGCGGCGGCGAGCTGACCTCCCGGCGCGCCGGCGCGCGCAGCTAGAACAGGTGCACGCTCGTCGGTGCGAAGAAGCCGATGCCGACGAAGATCAGCCCGACGACGCCGAGCCCACCGGCGATCCACGCAAGCAGCATGAAGTTGGTGATGATCGCCGCCGAGGCGAGCACGATCGCGATCTGGACCGCCGCCGACGCAAGCTCGTAGTGATGGTAGGCCGCCAGCGAGCGGTCGCGCTTTTCCTCCGCTGCCTTGGCGCGCGCGGCTAGCTCCTTGCGGCCCTCCTGCGTATCCGGCTCGGAGTCGTAGCGCGCAGCGGTCTTCTTCCAGTCCGCAGCCTTTTTCTCCATCGCCTCGCGCACCTGCGCGTTCGCCTGCCCCGGCGCCTCGACCTCGAAGATCTCGGCCGCCGTGCGCACGGTCGTCAGGCGGATCGTCTTCGACTGGAAGAACGCCCACAGGTTCGAAGCTTCGATGTTCAGGCTGAGCGCGGTGGTCTGCGCGCTCTTGCCGAGAGTCTCGGAAAACGCGAGCACGAGCGCGAGCACCGCGATCAGCAGCGCGATCTTCTTGTTGGACGGATCGATGTGGCCTGCGGCGGACATGGCTGTGTCTCTCCCTGTTGAGCAGCGGCGCGTATTGTGGCGAAAGGCGCGCCCGCACGCCATACTGCCGTTCGTCGTCGAGTTGTTCCGCATCAAGCTGATAGCATCCTGGGAATGGACATCAAGTCGCTCATCCGCACCATTCCCGACTACCCGAAACCGGGGGTGATGTTCCGCGACATCACCACGCTGCTGAAGGACCCGGCCGGGTTCCGGCTCACGATCGGCGAACTCGCGGGACGGTACCGCGGCCGTCGCGTCGACAAGGTGGCGGGCATCGAGTCGCGCGGGTTCATCGTGGGCGCGCCGCTGGCGCACCAGCTCGGCGCGGGGTTCGTTGCGCTGCGCAAGCGCGGGAAGCTGCCCGCCGAGACCGTCGGCCACGACTACGCGCTCGAGTACGGGGTCGATCGCATCGAGATGCACGTGGACGCGATCCGCTCGGGCGAGCAGGTCCTGCTCGTCGACGACCTGATCGCCACCGGCGGCACGGCGGAGGCCGCGGTCCGCCTGATCGAGGGCGCCGGGGCCCGCGTCGTCGAGTGCTGCTTCGTGATCGAGCTCCCCGAGCTCGGGGGCCGCAAGCGCCTGGCGGGGCTCGGGCACCCGGTCTTCGCGCTGGTCCAATTCGAGGGCGATTGAGCGGATCGCGCGCCCGTAGAATGCGGGCCTGCCGGAGCCCGCATTGACGCTCGCCGCGATCGTTCTCCTCACCGTCCTGACGCACACCGCATTCGCCGGCGCGCGCGTCGGCACCTCGCTGTTCGCGCTTTCCCTCGGCGCCAGCACGTTCGAGGTGGGCGTGATCGGCGCGCTGTTCGCGGCGCTGCCGATGTTCTTCTCGGTGAACGCGGGCCGCGCGATCGATCGCGTTGGCGTGCGCCCGCCGTTCCTGCTCGGCACCGCGCTCACCGCCGCCGGCACCGCGCTCGCGTACGCGTGGCCCGCCCTGCCCGCCCTTTATTTCGTCGCCACCCTGGTGGGGTCGGGGCTCGTGATCGTCCACATCGCGTCGAGCAACGCGGTGGGCGCGCTCGGGGCCCCGGCGGACCGCCCGCGCAATTTCAGCCTGCTCGCCCTCGGGTTCTCGGGTTCGGGTTTCCTCGGTCCGCTCGCCGCCGGGTTCATGATCGACGGGCTCGGGCACGCGCGCGCCTTCCTGGTGCTGGCGGTGTTCCCGCTGGTGGCGTTCCTCGCGCTTCTCTTCGGTCGGCTGCGCCTGCCGCGCCCCGCCCCACCGCCGCAGCAACGGGTCGAGCGCCGGGTCGGGGATCTGCTCGCCGACCGCAAGCTGCGGCACATCCTCGTGGCGAGCGCCCTGTTCAACGTGGCCTGGGACGTGTTCGTCTTCGTCGCGCCGATCTACGGCACGACGCTCGGCCTGTCGGCGAGCGCGATCGGCGTGCTGCTCGGGGCGTTCGCCGCCGCGACCTTCGTCGTGCGGCTCGCCCTGCCGACGCTGGTGCGCCGCACGCGCGAATGGACGCTGGTGGCCGTGGCGCTCGGGGTGGCGTGCATCGTGTACGCGGCGTACCCGCTCTTCCGCGACGTCGGGGTGCTGATGGCGCTCGCGTTCGTCCTCGGACTCGGTCTCGGCATGTCGCAGCCGATCGTGATGTCGCTGCTCTTCTCGGCCGCGCCGCCGAACCGCGCCGGCGAGGTGGTCGGGCTGCGAACGACGGTCCTCAATTTCATCCAGACGACCATCCCCCTCGCGTTCGGCGCGCTCGGCGCCGCGCTCGGGGTGACGCCGATCTTCTGGGCGATGGCGCTGTTGCTGGCCGCCGGGACGGCGTTCGCGCGGCGGCGATCCTGATGCGGCGCGCGCTGGCCGCCGCCGCGATCGCGGCCCCGCCGCTTGCCGTCCTCGCGGCGGCGTGGTGGCTCGCGCACCGGCCGGGCGCCTTGCCGCCTGCCGCGGTCGCCATGCTTCCCGGCGCGGCGTACGGCGCGCTCGCCGTCGCGCTGCTGATCGGGCTCGCCTTCCACCGCGGGCGCATCGTGTTCGCGGCGCTCGCCATCGCGCTCGGATACGCGGCGTTCGCGCAGTTCGTGGCCGGCGCGCCGGGGACCATTCCGGCGCGCGCCGCGTTCGCCGGGCTGTGCGTGCTCGGGCCGGTCGTGCTCGCCGCGCTCGCCTGGCTCGAGGAGCGGGGAACCTTGAGCGTGCATGCGCTGCCCCGGCTCGGCGTGATCGCTGCCGCGGCAGCGCTCGTCTGGTGGATCGTCGCCACCGGCCGCGCCGCGACCGTCGACTGGGCGTACGCGCCGCTCACCGAGACCGCCACGCCGTTCGGTACCCCGATTCCGCAACTCGGGCTGGCGTCGATCGCGCTCGGCCTCGTCGCGATCGCCGGCGCGGCCGCCGCCAGGCGCTCGGCGGCAGTCGGCGGGCTCGGGTGGGCGCTCGCGGCGTTCGCGCTCGGTCTGCATCTGGCGGGCGCGCGCGCGGCGCTGCCGCTGCTCGTCGCCGCTGCGGGCCTCCTCCTGGTCGTCGGCGTGCTGCAGGAGACCTATCGACTCGCGTTCCGCGACGAGCTCACCCGACTGCCGAGCCGGCGGGCGCTCAACGAGCGCCTCAAGGCGGTCGCGCGGCGCTATGCGGTCGCGATGGTCGACGTCGACCATTTCAAGAGCTTCAACGACACCTACGGGCACGACGTCGGCGACCAGGTGCTGCGCATGGTCGCCGCGCGGCTCGCGCGCGTGGGCGGCGGCGGACAGGCGTTCCGCTACGGCGGCGAGGAGTTCACCGTGCTCTTCGCGGGCAAGTCGACGGACGAGGCCCTGCCGCACCTCGAGGCCCTGCGCGCGGACATCGAGGCCTACCGCATGGCGATCCGCTCACCCGACCGCCCCCGGCGCAAGCGGGCCGGCAAGCGCCGCCGGGCGCCGACCACGAGCGGGCGCACGGTGTCGGTCACCGTGAGCATCGGCGTCGCCGAGCGCGACGACCGCAACGACCACGCGGAAGCGGTGATCAAGGCGGCGGACAAGGCGCTCTATCGCGCGAAGCGCGGAGGCCGGAACCAAGTCGCGACTTGAGCGCGGCTCACTCGCAGACGAATTCGACGACCGACGCTTCCGGGTCGCTCGTCCGGTGCCCGAGCGCGATGCGACCGTGCAGACGCAGGATCAGCTCTTCGCGGCGCAGGCCCAGTTCGCTCTCGCCGACGATCGCGACGAACGTGCCGTTCGAGCTGTGATCGACCAGGACGAACTTGTCGCGACGGCGCTCGATCTTCGCGTGCTGGCGGGAGGCCTTGCGATCGTCGAGCACGATGTCGCAGGCCGCGTCGCGCCCGAGCGTCACCGCGCCCGCGCCGCTGCCGTCGAACCACAGCTCGCGCCCGCCGAACGCGAGCCGCAGGCGCGGCACCCGCTCCTCGGTCAGGCGGGTGCCGAGCATCGTCAGCTCTTCCGATTCCTGCCAGACGAGCTCGTGGATCTCGACCGGCTCGCGCTTGCCTTTCACCGCGACGCGATCGAGCATCCGCGTCTTCTCGTGCAGCGACGCGTCGAGGCGCGCGATCACGTCCTGCGTGGCGATGATCTGCCCGACCTTCGCGACGCCGGCGACGCGCGCTGCGACGTTGACCGCATCGCCGTAGAAATCGCCGCCGCTCTCGATCGTCGACCCGTAGTGGCAGCCCACGTGGATCGCGAGCGTCGGGCCGCCCAGCGCGTGCTGCTCGAACACCCGCACGTGCATCGCGCGGGCCGCCTGCAGGGCCGGCGTGGCGTCGTCGAACGCGCACATCAAGCCGTCGCCGGTGGACTTGACCACCCGCCCGCCGAGCTCCTGGGTGACGCGCTGCAGGAGCCGCAGGCAGGTCTCGACCCGGGCGAGCGCCTGCGCGTCCCCGAGCTGCTCGTACAGCTGCGTGCTGCCGCTTATGTCGACGAACAGAATCGCGCGGTGCTTCGGGTCCGCGCTCATGGCAGCCGGAGAGATCGGTTTGACAGCGCGCCGATCGGGTGCCGCTCCCTGCCCGCGCGCCGCGCGGGTAAGGAATGCGGCGCGCGTTCGAACGGCAGGGGCGCGGTCGATTGGTCGTCGAACAGGATCGCGCGGTGCTTCGGGTCGGGGGTCATGACAGGGACATGTACGGATGCCCAGCCGGGCGCGTGCCAGTATATGCGACCCCGCGCGGGCACCCGATGTCGGGAACCCGCCTTTCGGCCTAGCCGCGGGGCGGATTGACGGGTCCCCAGGCCCCGCCTAGTATCGATAGGCTATCCGCGGCTCGGGCGTCGGTAGCGACAAGCAGCCGGATACGCTGCATATTCAGGAGAGGGGAGCGCGTGCGCGCTTTGGGCGCTTCGACGTTTTGGCTTGCCGCCGCGTGCCTCGCGGCGCCGCTCGGCGGCTTCGCCGCGGAGCTGCCGGCGGCCGTCACGCTGCTCGAAGGCCCGGCGGCGGTGCTGCGCGGCACGACCCGCTACGCGCTCGCCGAGGGCGTGCGCCTGCAGTCGGGAGACATCGTCGAGGTGGGCGACAAGAGCGTCGCGCAGATCGAGTTCGTCGACGGTTTGATCCTCAGCCTGGGCCCGGGCGCGCGGCTGTACGCGGCGGCCCTCGTGCTGCGCGCCGCCAAGACCGGCGGGATTTCCGAGCTCTACCTGATGCGCGGCTGGGTCAAGTTCGTGAACGGCAAGGCCGCGGCGCCGTTCCGGCTGTCCACCCCCGTCTTCGGCATCGCGACGGCGGAGGTGATCGGCGTCGCGCAGGTCGGCGATGCGGAGGGTGCGATGTTCGTCGAGACCGGAGAGGCGCGCATCGCCGAGGGATTCGTCAAGGCCGTGCCGAGCAGCCCGATCCGCCTGCGGGGCGGCGAGTTCTATACGCGCAAGGCCGAGCAGCGGGGTGCGGTCCAGCCTCGGCCGTCGAGCGCTTTCGTGAGCGCGATGCCGCGGCCCTACATGGACAACCTGCCCGCGCGCATCGCGAAGTGGAAGGAGCGGGAGGTGCAGCCGCGGCCGCTCGGCGAGCTCGCCTACGGCGACGTCGAGATGTGGCTGAAGGCGCCTCCCGAGATCCGCAAGGCGGTCATGCGTCCGTTCATCCCCAAGGCCAACCAGGACGTCGCGTTCCGCTCGGCGCTGATCGCGAACCTCAAGTCCCACCCGGAGTGGGACCCTATACTGTTCCCCGAGAAGTACAAGCCGAAGCCGCCGCCCGAGCCGCCGGCGGTCGAGGCGCAGCCGGCCGGCAAGGCGGGCCCGTCGCAATGAGCAGATGAAGCCGGAGAGGGAACCGATGCCGCACGCAGCGCTTCTCCCGAAGTCGGGGAGCACGAGGGGACGCCAGCGGCAGCGCGCCCTCGCATCGTCACGATTGTCCAGGAGACAGCAATGAGACTGATCCTAAAGTTCAACTTCGTCTTCCTCGTCGTGTTCCTGCTCGGGCTCGGCGCGGCCGGCTACGTCTCGCACGACCTGCTGCAGAAGAACGCGCGCGAGGAAATCCTGCAGAACGCGCGCCTGCTGATGGAGGCGGCGCTCTCGACGCGCGCCTACACCTCGGGCCAGATCCGTCCGCTGCTCGACACCCAGATGAAGTACGCGTTTCTGCCACAGTCGATACCTTCGTACTCGGCCACCGAGGTGCTGGGCGGGCTGCGCAAGAAGTTCCCCGAGTACGGCTACAAGGAGGCGGCGCTCAACCCGACCAACCCGCGCGACCGCGCGGTGGAGTGGGAGGCCGACATCATCAACCAGTTCCGCGCCAGCCCCGACCGGGGCGAGATCATCGGCGAGCGCGACACCCCGACCGGCCGCAACCTCTACATCGCGCGGCCGTTCCAGATCAAGGACCCGGCGTGCCTGCCCTGCCACAGCACCGTGGAGGCCGCGCCCAAGACGATGGTCGATCGCTACGGGCCCGCGAACGGATTCGGCTGGCAGCTGAACGAGGTCATCGGCGCACAGGTGGTGGTGGTGCCGACCGCGGTGCCCATCGAGCGCGCAAACGCCGCATTCAAGACCTTCATGACCTCCCTGACGGCGGTGTTCGTGGTGATCGGCGTCGCCCTCAACCTCATGCTGCTCGCGATGGTGATCCGGCCGGTGACCCGGCTCTCGAAGCTCGCCGACGAAGTGAGCCTGGGCAACATGGAAGTGCCCGACTTCCACGTGCGCGCGAAGGACGAGATCGGCACGCTCGCCGACTCCTTCAACCGCATGAAGAAGAGCCTCGTCCAGGCGATGAAGATGCTCGAGGAGTAAAGCGCCCCGGAGCCGGAGTGCCCTGATCAATGGCGACGATCGACAAGCTCGGCAAGTACGAGGTCACCGAGGTGCTCGGGAAGGGCGCCATGGGGGTCGTCTACCGGGCATTCGACCCGAACATCCGCCGCACGGTCGCGCTCAAGACGATCCGCAAGGAGCTGATCGACGACGACGACCGCGCCGCGTCGATGCTGGCGCGCTTCAAGAACGAGGCGCAGGCCGCGGGGCGCCTCTCGCATCCGGGCATCGTGTCGGTCTACGAGTACGGCGAGGAAGGGGACCTCGCGTACATCGCGATGGAGTACGTGCAGGGCAACCCGTTGCGCGAGTACTTCAATCGCGGCACGCGGTTCGAGGACCGCGACGCGATCAGCATCATGGCGCAACTCCTCGACGCGCTGGCCTATGCGCACGAGCAGGGCGTCTATCACCGCGACGTCAAGCCGGCGAACCTCATCGTGATGACCAACGGCCGGCTCAAGGTGGCCGACTTCGGCATCGCGCGCATCGACTCGTCGAATCTGACGCAGATCGGCGCGATCATGGGGACGCCGGGCTACATGGCGCCGGAGCAGTACGCCGGCTCGGACGTCGACTGGCGTGCCGACGTCTTCTCCGCCGGGGTGGTGTTCTACCAGCTGCTCACCGGCGTCAAGCCGTTCGCGGGCAGCGCCGAGTCGATCGCCTACAAGGTGTGCTACGAGACGCCCCCGACGCCCTCCGAGGTCGACCCGGAGCGGATCCAGGCGAAGTACGACGCGGTGGTGATGCGCGCGATCGCGAAGAAGCCCGAGGCGCGCTTCGCGACCGCGCAGGCGTTCCGCACCGCGCTCCTGACGGCGTACGCCGCCCCGGTGAGCCCGACGGTGTCCGAGGAAACCGTCATCACCGAGATCATTCCGACGACCATCCGGATCGAGCCCACGAGCCCCTCGGGCCACTCGGGCCACTCGGGCCAATCGGGCCAATCGGGCCAATCGTCGCCCTCGAAGCCGCAGGGCAGCGACTCGTCGCCGACCCCCGCGCGCACGACGCAGCCGCCGCCGGGCTGGGACGCGCGCATCCTCAAGGCGGTCGAGGGCCACCTCGCGCGCTTCGTCGGCCCGGTGGCGAAAGTGATGATCAAGCGCGCCGGCCTGCAGACCACCGACCTCGACGCGCTGTACGGCATGCTCGCGGAGAACCTCGCGACCGACGAGGAGCGCAAGCAGTTCCTCGCCACGCGCGCACAGATTAGCGGTGCGCCGGCGCCGAAAGCGCAGCCGGGGGCGCGGACCGGAACGGTCGAGGCGAGCACGCTGCTCGCCGCGCGGCTCGCGGGCGCGCAGCTCACGCCGGAAATGGTGGCGGCGGCGACGAGCAAGCTGACGGCCCGCCTCGGACCGATCGCCAAGGTCGTGGTGAAGAAGGCGGCGCTGCAGGCGGCGACCGCGCAGCAGTTCTACACGCTGATCGCCGAGAGCCTCCCGACCGAGCCCGAGCGCGTCAAGTTCCTGGAAGAGCTCGGGAAGTCCTGAGCAGCGTCACGATCTCCTCCGCCCGCCCGGGCGCGAGGCCGCCCTTCTCCAGGGCGATCGGGATCACCCGCTCCGCCATCTCGCGGTAGAACGCGAGGGTGCGCTCGTCGAGCGCGCCGAACGCGGCGACGTGACGCGCCACGGTGCCTGCGTCGCCGCGCGCGATCGGCCCGGCGAGACCGCGCACGGTGCCGTCGCGCGCCACCGCGTCGAGCGTACCGCGGGCGAGGGGCACCAGCGCGGCGAGAGCATCCGCCTCGCTCATTCCGAACGCCTTCCAGATGCGCACCGCCTCGTGCAGCAGCGCGGTGATGAACGGCGCAGCGAAGCTCCCGGCGCCGTGGTAGAGCGCGCGGGCGCCGGCGGGGAGCCGGATGGGCCGCATCCCGAGCACTTGCGCAAGCGCATCCAGGCGCGCCGCGAGCGGCTCCCGTGCCTCGATCGCGACGACGCAGCCCGGGAGCCCGGCCAACGCGACGTCCGGATCGGCGAAGTTCTGCAGGGGATGAAAGCCGCCGATCAGCGCGCCCTGTTCCGCCGCCGGCGCGAGCGCGTCGACTTCCGCCGCGCCGCTCGCGTGCACCACCCCGACGCCCGCGCGCCACGCGGCCGCGGCCGCGACCTGCCCGATCGCGTCATCGGGCACCGTCAGGAAGACGAGATCCGCGCCGTCCACCGCCTCCTGCGGCGTGCGCACCGCGCGGCTACCGGGAACCGTCGCGGAGAGCGCGCCCGCGGACGCCGCGGCGCGGCTCGCGATCGCGACGACCGGATAGCCCGCCCGCGCGAAGCCGCGCGCGAGCGCCCCCGCGACGCGCCCCGCGCCCACGAACGCCAGGCGCGGGCGCTCCGGAAAGGCGGCGGTGGTGCGATCGTTCATCGGCGGGAGGGACTTCCGGAGGCCCCGGAAAGCACACGGCCGGCGCCGCGCTAGCGGGGCCGGCCGTGCGGGAAAGTGACGGTTACTTCAGGTGCTTGCTGACCAGCTTGGTCATCTCGAACATCGACACCTGCTTCTTGCCGCCGAAGACCTCGCGGAGCTTCTCGTCCGCGTTGATCATCCGCCTGTTGATCGCGTCCTGCAGCTTGTTCTTCTTGATGTAGCCCCAGATCCTCTTGGTGATCTCGGTGCGTGCCTGCGCGATCGGCCCCACGACTGCCGCAAGCGCGGCGCTCGGGGTCATCGGCTTCATGAACGCGGGATTCGGCTTGCGCTTTGCTCCGGACTTCTTCTTCGCCGGGCGGCGCGCCGCCATTTTCTTGCCGGATTTCTTCGCAGACTTCTTCGCAGCCTTCTTCTTCGTCGCCATCTTTGACACCTCCACTAAGCGTGTGTTGTGGTCCTGCACCTTATGCTTGTCGCTCTATGAAGAGCGACGCGGCGACGAGAGGATGCCGAAGTGGGCGCGGGAGCGCAAGCGTTTTTTCGCTCTGAAACCCGCTGTTCCCCTCTGTAACGCGGCCCGGCGCCGCGCGTGCGCGCACCGCGCGGACGCGATGCCGTCGTCCTGCGCGTCCCGTGCGCCCGGCGTGTAAGCTCGCGCTCACCGCGTGCGCACCCTCGGGATGCGCCCGAGCGGAGCGAGAAAGACGAGGACCGGAAATGAAGAAAAGTATCGGCGGAATCAGAGGTTTCGCGCACGCGGCGGCGCTCGTCGTCGTGGTGGCCGGTGCGCTCCTGGCGGGCGACGCAGCGGCGCAGGGCACTGCGAAGGCGACGTTCGCCGGCGGCTGCTTCTGGTGCATGGAGCCCCCCTACGACAAGCTCCCGGGCGTGATCTCCACCACGTCGGGCTACATGGGCGGAAAGAAGCGCTCCCCGACCTACGAGGAGGTTTCCACCGGCACCACCGGTCACACCGAGGTGGTCCAGGTCGTCTACGACCCGGCGAAGGTGACCTACGAGAAACTGCTCGAGGTGTTCTGGCGCAACATCGACCCGACGGTCCGGGATCAGCAGTTCTGCGACGTGGGGTCGCAGTACCGGACGGCGATTTTCTACCACGACGAGGAACAGAAGCGCCTCGCCGAGGCTTCGAAGGCGGCCCTCGAAAAGTCGAAGCCCTTCAAGGCGCCGATCGTGACGCCGGTGCAGGCGGCGGGCGACTTCTGGCCGGCGGAGGACTACCACCAGGATTACTACAAGAAGAATCCGGTGCGCTACAAGTACTACCGGACCGGCTGCGGGCGCGATGAACGGTTGAGACAGCTGTGGGGAAAAGCCGGCGACTGATCCTTGGTTGAGCCTCGGGGCGCGCCCGCAATGCGCGGACTCCGCGGTCGCATCCCCGCAAGCGGGGCCCCTGCTCCGCGCTGCGCCGCGCGGCGCGATGAACGGTTGAGACAGCTGTGGGGAAAAGCGGCGACTGATCCTTGGTTGAGCCTCGGGGCGCGCCCGCAATGCGCGGACTCCGCGGTCGCATCCCCGCAAGCGGGGCCCGCTCCGCGCTGCGCCGCGCGGCGCGATGAACGGTTGAGACAGCTGTGGGGAAAAGCCGGCGACTGATGCGCTGAGCGAGTTCGACCGCAACCTCCGGATGGCGGGGCGTTCCGCGCCATCCTAGACTGCACGCCATGAACCCCACCACAAAAGCACCGCGGCGCACCGGCTCCGTCCTCGATGCGGCGCGTTGGCACGCGATCAGCGCCCGCGACGCTGCCGCCGACGGCGCCTTCTTCTACGCCGTCACCACTACCGGCGTGTACTGCCGCCCGACCTGCCCGTCGCGACGCCCCCGACCGGAGCACGTGCGCTGCTTCGACACCGTCGACGCGGCCGAGCGCGCCGGATTCCGGCCCTGCCGGCGCTGTCATCCGGAGCGCAGCCTGTCACCGTCCGACGACAGGCGCGACCGCGTGCTCGCCGCGTGCCGGACGATCGAGCGGGCAGAGTCAGTGCCCACGCTCGCGGCGCTCGCGCTCGATGCCGGACTGAGCCGTTTCCACTTCCAGCGCCTGTTCAAGCGTGTCGTCGGCGTGACACCGCGCGAATACCACGCGGCGCACCGGCGGGAGCGCCTGCAGCGCGCGCTCGGCACTGGGACCGCCGTCGACGCGGCGCTCTACGAGGCCGGCTACGGCAGCCCGAGCCGCGTCTACGAGCGCGCCGACGGCCTGCTCGGGATGTCGCCGGGCGCATACCGCAATGGCGCGCCGGGCGCATCGATCCGTTGCGGCTATGCGCGCA
The DNA here is from genome assembly GCA_963716855.1 of uncultured beta proteobacterium. Lineage (GTDB taxonomy): Bacteria > Pseudomonadota > Gammaproteobacteria > Burkholderiales > SG8-39 > JAGVSZ01. The sequence continues at coordinate 109,768 of CAVQUV010000005.1, forward strand.
CCCCGCTCGGCTGGCTTGCCGTCGCGGCGACGGCGCGCGGCATCTGCGCAATCGAGCTTGGTGCGACCCGCGCGGAGCTCGCCGAGCGGATCGGCCGGCGCTTCGGTCGTGCGACGCTCGTCGGTGCCGACCCGGCGCTCGATGCGTGGCTCGCGGCGGTCGCCGCGTTCGTCGCGGCGCCGACGGGGCGTCTCGACCTGCCGCTCGACGTCCGCGGCACGGCGTTCCAGCAGCGCGTCTGGCGCGCGCTGCAGGCCATTCCGTCGGGCGCCACGCTCTCCTACGGCGAGCTGGCGCGCCGCGTCGGGATGCCGCGCGGCGCGCGCGCCGTGGCGCGCGCGGTGGCGACGAACCCGCTGGCCGTCGCGATTCCCTGTCACCGCGTCGTTGCGGGCGACGGCGGGATCGGCGGCTACCGGTGGGGCGTCGAGCGCAAGCGCAAGCTCCTCGCCCGCGAGCGGGCCGCGAAATAGGGCGACGCGTTGCGCCCGGCCGATCTCGCGCGCCTCGTCGCGCTCGCCGCGATATGGGGCGCTTCCTTCCTCTTCATGCGCGTTGCCGTGGGCTCGCTCGGCGCCATCGGCACCGCCGAGAGCCGCCTCGCGCTCGCCGGCGCGACCATTGCGCTCGTCCTCGTGGTCACCGGCAAGCGCCTGGACTTCGCCCGCCACTGGCGCCACTACGCGGTCGTCGGCATCCTCAACTCCGCCGCGCCGTTCGTCCTTTTCGCCTGGAGCGCACAGCATCTGCCGGCGTCCTACCTGGTCGTGGTGAACGCGACCGCCCCGCTATTCGGCGCGATCGTCGCCGCGGCCTGGTTCGGCGAGCGGATCACCGCCCGCAAGGCGCTCGGTCTGGTCGCGGGCCTCGCCGGCGTCGCGACGCTGGTCGGGCTGGGTCCGGTCGCCGCGACGCCGACCACCGTCGCAGCCGCGCTCGCGGGCCTCGCGGCGGCGCTGTCCTACGCGCTCGCGAGCGGCTACGTGAACCGGCGGTCGTACGCGGTCGACTCGACGGCGCTCGCGGGGGGCAGCAACATCGCGGCCGCGGCGGTGCTGCTCCCGTTCGCGATCGCCGCGCCGCCGGCGGGACTGCCGACGGCGGACGCGGCGTGGGCCGCGGCGGTGCTCGGCGTGGTCTGCACCGGCGTCGCCTACCTGCTCTACTTCCGGCTCATCGGCGACGTCGGTCCGGCGCGCGCTCTCACCGTCACCTTCCTCATCCCGGTGTTCGGGATGCTCTGGGGCGCGCTGTTCCTCGGCGAGGCGATCACCGCGACGATGCTCGCCGGCGGAGCGCTCGTACTCGTCGGAACCGGGCTGATTCTCGGCAGCGCGGCGCGACGATCTGCGCCGACCGGGGAATCGGCGAGCATGCCCGGTCGGTAACGGTGCGGGCTACCGCGCCGAGTCGAGCCACGCCACCAGCCCGTCGGCGTTCAGATCCACGTCCTGTCCGTACGCGGCCATCACCTGCGCCTCGGTGAACGGCGCGCCGTAGCGGCGCACCTCGTCGAGCAGGATTGCCTTAACGCCGGCCCATAGTCGATCGCGGCGCGCCGGGCCCGCATCGTTCTCGCGCCGGCCCAGCTCGGCGAGCGCGTCCACCTGGCGGTGGAGCGTCGCGAGGCGCGCCTCCAGGTCGCCGACCTGTCCGTAGTGCGTCACGTACACCGCCCCGCGCGCGAGGCCGGCAATGAGGTCGAGCGAGCGGTGATACGGCGCCGGGTCGAACTGGGTCGGGCTCGAGGTCGCGAACGCGAAACGCCGTCCCCGCCAGTCGAGCTCGGGATACGACAGCCCGAACGTGTCGCCGGCGAAGACGTGCCCCGATGCCGAGTCGTGGATCGCCACGTGGTGTCGCGCGTGCCCGAACGTCTCGTGGAACGCGAGCTCGCGGCCATTGAGGTGGATCGACGCGCCGTCGGGGGTCTCGCGAATGCGCGCCGCCGGGACGGGCAGGATGTCGCCGTACAGGCGCCGCGTCTCGGCTTCGCCGTAGACACCGATCGTGCCCGCGACGAGCCGCGTCGGGTCGGCCATGTGGCGCGCTCCGCGCGGATGCACGGTGAGCGTCGCATTCGGCAGCTTCTGCATGAGCAGGCCCGATCCGCCCGCGTGATCGAGGTGGATGTGCGTGAGGATCACGTAATCCACCTGCCCGGGACGGATGCCTTTCGCGGCAAGCGCGTCCAGGATCAGCGGCACCGACGCGTTGGTTCCCGGGTCGACGAGCGCCGCCCGGTCGCCCTCCACGATCGCATGCACCGCCATCAGCAGCGGCCGGAGGTAGGCACCGTCGATGGCGCTGATGCCGTGCCCGTAGTCGCTCACGGTGCCCATGGTGCGGCGGATTCTAGCGCCCCGCACGGTAGAATCCGTCTTGATCATGGACATCGCCAGCCTCCGCCGCGAGTACAGTCGCGAGACCCTCGACGAGTCGGACGTCGACCGCGACCCGATCGCGCAGTTCGGCAGGTGGTTCGACGAGGCGCTGAAGAGCGAGCTGCGCGAGCCGACCGCGATGGCGCTCGCCACGGTGGGCGCCGACGGACGGCCGTCCTCGCGCATGGTGCTGCTCAAGGGCTGCGATGCGCGCGGCTTCGTGTTCTTCACCAACTACGAGAGCCGCAAGGGCCGCGAGCTCGCCGTCAACCCGCACGCGTCCCTGCTCTTCTTCTGGGCGGAGCTCGAGCGCCAGGTCCGCATCGACGGCATGATCGAGAAGGCCCCCGCAACCGAGTCGGACGAGTACTACGCGACCCGCCCGCTCGGGGCGCGCATCGGCGCGTGGGCCTCGCCGCAGAGCGCGCCGGTCGGCAAAGGCGCCCTGATGGCACGCGTTGCAGAGATGGCCCTGCGCCACGGCATCAGCCCGTCGCGCCCGCCGCATTGGGGCGGATACCGTCTCGTGCCCGATGCGTTCGAGTTCTGGCAGGGCCGCCCCTCGCGACTGCACGACCGCATCTGCTACCGCAAGGACGGCGCGGGCTGGGTGATCGAGCGGCTGGCGCCTTAGGGCACCCGCGCTAGTGAGCAGCGATACCTCCACCGGCGCCGCGCGCTTCGGCGCGTTGCCCGGCTCGATCTGGGCGCTCGGCGTCGTGTCGCTGCTCATGGACGCCTCGTCGGAGCTCATCCACGCGCTGCTGCCGATCTTCATGACGACCGTGCTCGGCGCGAGCATGGTGACGGTCGGACTGGTCGAAGGCGTCGCCGAGGCCACCGCCGCGATGCTCAAGGTGTTCTCGGGCGCCCTCAGCGACTGGCTCGGCAGGCGGAAGCTCCTGCTCGTCCTCGGCTACGGCCTTGCCGCCATCACCAAGCCCCTCTTCCCGCTCGCGCCGTCGGTCGCCTGGGTGTTCGTCGCGCGCTTCGTGGATCGCGTCGGCAAGGGCATCCGCGGCGCGCCGCGCGACGCACTCGTCGCCGACATCGTGCCGGAGCGGCTGCGCGGCGCGGCCTACGGTCTGCGCCAGTCGCTCGACTCGATCGGCGCGGTGCTCGGCCCGGTTCTCGCGATCGCGCTGCTCGCGTGGCTGCTCGTCGACATCCGCACCGCGCTCTGGGTCGCGGTGATCCCGGGGGCGCTCGCGGTGCTCGTGCTCGTCGTCGCGGTGCGCGAGCCGGAACGCGCGACGCCGCACCAGGCGCGCGCGCCGATCCGCTTCGCCGATGCGCGGCGCCTCGCGGGACGGTACTGGCTCGTGGTCGCGCTCGGCGCGGTGCTGACGCTCGCGCGCTTCAGCGAGGCGTTTCTCGTGCTGCGCGCGTCCGACCTCGGGGTTGCGGTCGCGTGGGTGCCCGCGGTAATGGTGGTGATGAACGTCGTCTTTGCCGGCGTCTCCTACCCGGCGGGCGTCGCGTTCGACGGCGGCCACCGCCGCGCGCTGCTGTTCTGGGGGCTCGTTGCGCTGGTCGCGGCGGATATCGCCCTTGCGACCGCCACGTCGCTGCCGGTGCTCTTCGCCGGCGTGGCGCTGTGGGGCCTGCACATGGGGCTCACGCAGGGCGTGCTCGCGACGCTGGTCGCCGCGACCGCCCCCGACGATCTGCGCGGAACGGCCTTCGGAATATTCAACCTGGTCTCCGGCGCGGCGCTCCTCGTGGCGAGCGTGCTCGCGGGCGCGCTCTGGCAGACGCTCGGGCCAGCGGCGACCTTCTATGCCGGTGCGGCGTTCACGGCTGTTGCGCTGGCCGGACTCATGTCGTACCGTCCGCCGGCGTAACCCTGAGGAGGGAGCGCCCATGATCGAGCTCGCGACACTCGTGCAGCGCCACGCGCGCTACCGGCCCGATGCCGCGGCCGTCGTGTTCGGAAGCCAGTGCCTGACCTACGCGCAGTTCTGGGTGCGTATCGCGCGCGCCGGCAATCTGCTGCGCTCGCTCGGCATCGGCAAGGGCGACAAGGTCGCCACCGTGCTCGCGAATTCGCTCGAGCTGCTCGAGCTGTACTGGGCGATCCCGACGGTCGGCGCGGTGCTCGTGCCGCTCTCGCCGCTCCTGATGTCCGCGGGGCTCGCGAGCCTCGTGCGCGATTCGGATGCGAAATGCCTGGTCACGCAGCGCTCGATGCTGCCGGTGCTGGAGGGGATTCGGGAGAGCCTGCCGGCGCACGTCCTGCTCGCCGACGGCGCGGGCGGCGGCTTCGCCGACTATCGCGCGGCGTGCGCCGCGCAGTCCGACGCGCTCGTCCCGGCCGCGTGTGCGGCCGCCGACCTCTTCAACATCATGTACACGAGCGGCACCACCGGAATGCCGAAGGGCATCATGCACACGCACTTCGTCCGGTCGATGTACTGCTTCCTGATGGGCGCGGCGTTCCGCATGACCCCGGAGTCGGTCACGCTGCATGCAGGCGCGATCGTGTTCAATGGCGCCTTCGTGCTGATGATGCCGACGTTCTGGAACGGCGGACGCTACGTGCTGATGCCGCAGTTCGATGCCGCGGCGATGATCGAGCTGATCGCGCGCGAGCGCGTCACGCACGTGATGCTCGTGCCGGCGCAGATCATCGCGCTGCTCGGCGCGCCGAACTTCGCGCCGGACAAGCTCGCCTCGCTCGAGTGCATCCTGTCGCTCGGCGCGCCGCTCCTGCAGGAGCACAAGGACCGGCTGAACGCGCTGCTGCCGAACCGCTTCTACGAGCTGTACGGGCTCACCGAAGGCTTCATCACGATCCTGGACCGCACCGATGCGGTGCGGAAATCCGGCTCGGTCGGCGTGCCGTTGCCCTCGAGCGCGATGCGGATCATGCGCGAGGACGGCACCGAGTGCGCGCCCCGCGAGATCGGCGAGATCTGCGGGACGAGCCCGATCCTCATGGCGGGCTACTACAAGCGCCCCGACCTCACCGCGCAGGCGATCCGCGACGGCTGGCTGCACTCCGGCGACGTGGGGTATGTCGACGAGGACGGCTTTCTGTATCTCGTCGACCGCGTGAAGGACATGATCGACTCGGGCGGGATGAAGGTCTATCCGAAGGACGTCGAGGAGGTCGTGATCCGCCATCCGGACGTGCACGAGGTCGCGGTGTTCGGCGTGCCGCACGACAAGTGGGGCGAAACCCCCGTCGCGGCGGTGATCCTGCGCGAGGGCGCGAGCGTCACGGCGGAAGCCTTACGCGACTGGATCAACGAGCGCATCGGGGCGCGCTATCAACGCGTATCCGAAGTGCTGATCATGAACGACTTCCCGCGCAGCGCTGCGGGCAAGACGCTGAAGCGCGAGATGCGCGAGCCGTACTGGGCGGGGCGCGACAAGAAGATTTGACGGATCGCGCGGGACCGCATCTGAGCGTCGTTGCAGGCTTGGCGATTTCTGGCGGGATATCGATCACCTCAATGTCGGGTGAACAGGACCGACGAGCGGGTCGTCGGCCGTTTCGAACCGTAGGCTTGGTAGCGTGTCCACCCCGAGCTGTGCCGGTGCTCGAGCGAGTTAAGGCGTGGTTCGACCTTCGATCGGCGGGATCGTCGGGGCGCACGTAGCGTCCACACACAGGTCGGACACACGGCTTTCGTCACTGCCGGGGCGGCAGCGGCATTCCATCCTGCCATAGTCCGCGCTCCGTCGAGAACGCGCCTGAGCGGCCGCGCTTGGCCGCGGTCTGCTCCGGTAAATCCCTCACATTCCTGCGGTCAACAGTACCGGCTGCGCGATGGATTCAGGGCCTACGCTACACACTGAGTTGGATAGGCCGGAAATTCATAAAGGAGGAAGCTGCCATGCAGAAGACCTTGCCGAAGGGGCACCTGTCGTGCCTGTCGAACGCGTTCCGATACACCCCCGCCATCCGCACCAACGTCGCGGATACCTTCGCGCGGATCAACCGGGAATTGAAGGAACGGGAGACGAACTCCCCGGCATCCCGGGAGCCGTTCGAGCCCGTCGTCGTCCGCAGGGGCCGTCCCTTTCCCTTCGCGACGATCGAATCAGCGTGGCGGCTGCTCCGCGCGGGTGGGCTTCGTCGCGCGCCACGCCTCGTTCACTCGAGCGACCTGTAGCCCCGCGCCGAAAGTTGGCGCTTGGAGATAGGGCTGTTTGCGGCCAGCAGCAGTCATTGGAGTTGGCACGTCAGAGCCGAGTTGGCTGGCCGCTGCCTCGCTAATACCGGACATCCGCTAATTGAGGGTTCCAGCCCCGGTCAGGTACCTAACTACGCTCGGCGCGTCTGCGAATGGGCTGGCAGCTCGCACAGGGTAACCCGTCTATTTGTGCCAAGACTTCTTGAATTACGCGTTTCGGGCAAATTAATTAGAATTGAGACGATGAGCCGAGACCAACAGCAGCAGATCCGTTTTTGTACCAGCGCGGACGGTACACGTCTTGCCGTCGCGACGGTCGGCGAAGGCCCGCCTTTAGTCAAAGCGGCCACTTGGCTAACCCACGTCGAGAAGGAGCCGTACAACCTATTTTCGCGCCACTGGGTGTCCGAGTTGAGTCGCGACAATACCCTCATCCGCTACGACTCCCGCGGCTGTGGCATGTCCGAGCGGGAGGTCGAACGCATTTCCATGGAGGCTTGGGTCGAGGATCTGGAAGCCGTGGTCTCGACCCTCGACATCGACCGTTTTCCGCTGTTTGGCATGTCTCAGGGTGCGGCAATCGCCATCAGCTATGCCGCGCGCCACCCGGACAAGGTCAGTCACCTCGTACTCTATGGTGCCTGCGCGCGTGGACTGTTGAAACGCAATCCGCCTCCCAAGGTCGTCGAAGCGGCGCAAGCCATGCTCAAGGCGGCGGAGCTGGGATGGGGCGCCGACAGTTCCTCGTTCCGGCAGGTTTTCATTTCCCAGCTGCTTCACGACGCGACGGCAGAACAGCAGCGCGCGGTCGACGAAGCTCAGCGGCTGACGATCTCGGGCGCGAACGCCGTTCGCTTCATGAGGGAAGTCTTCGAGATTGACGTCCGCGAAGCGGCGCCGAAGGTTCAATGCCCGACGTTGGTGTTTCACGCGAAAGAGGATCCGTGTTTTCCGTTCGAAGAGGGACGGCTCCTCGCATCGCTGATTCCCAACGCGCGTTTCGTTCCGCTACCGAGCAAGAATCACCTGCCGTTCGAGACCGAGGCCGCATGGCCCGTGTTTCTTTCCGAGCTTCGCGCTTTCCTGCCTTCGTCGCGCGCGGCATCCGGCTCGCGTGACGCGAACGCGGGCGCAACGAGCAAGTCACCGCTGACGCCGCGGCAAATCGAAATCCTGCGCGAAGTCGGACTGGGACAGACCGACAAGCAGATCGCGCGCAAACTTTCCCTGAGTCCGCGCACAGTCGAAATGCATGTCGCGAACGCGCTGCTTGCATTGAAATGCCGCACGCGCGCCGAGGCCGTGCGGCGCGCCACCGAACTCAAGCTAACCAGCTAAGCCGCCCGGCTACGGTAGTGACTACCGTAATCAAAAGCCGGCGCCTGCCGTAGTTTCCCGACTGATTTGCTAGCCGCGCTTGCGGTACCTTGGCGCCGTACCGCTTTGAACGGGATTTCTGGCCTATCCGGAGGGATGCACACATGGATCGACCATTACAGGATGTTTTCAAGGTTCACTGCTTCGGCTGCGGTGCGCTCAACGCGCACGGCCTGCAGATCAAGAGCCGATGGGAAGGCGACGATATGCTGTGTAACTGGAAGCCCGAGCCGTATCACATCGGACATCCCGGATATGTATACGGCGGCACCATCGCCTCGGTGATCGATTGCCACTCCATCTGGACCGCGCTCGCCCACTATTGCCGCGAAACGGGCCACGCGCTGGACGACGGGCCGCCGCCGTTCGCATTTGTGACCGGCTCCCTCAAGGTCGACTATCTCAAACCCGTGCCCATCGATGGGGAGATGGAATTGCGCGCCCGCGTACTGGAAAAAGGCGAGCGCAAAACGATCATCGGCTGCCGCGTGCTCCATTCCGGCATCGAATGCGCGACCGCAGAAGCAGTAGCGGTGCGGGTCAGACTGGGGGCTTGATCATGCGCGCCGTCATTTGCGAATCCTTTGCCGGGCTCGAGGCGTTGAAAATCGGAGAGACGAAGAACCCACAACCCGCCGCGGGTCAGGTCCTCGTCGACGTCCATGCAGCCTCGGTGAGTTTCATGGACTGCCTCATGGTCGCAGGAAAATACCAGATGCGGCCTCAAACGCCTTTTGTGCCGGGCACGGACGCCGCCGGCATCGTCTCGGCCGTAGGCGCAGGCGTCACGCGCTTCAAGCCGGGAGACCGCGTGGCCTGCGGCGGTTGGGTCGGCTCCTTTGCTGAGCAGCTGACCGCCCCGCAAAGCTGGGCCGCGCGCCTGCCGCCGGCGGTCGACTATATTACCGGCTCGGCCGTGCGGCATTGTTACGGCACCGCCTACTATGGGCTGGTGATATGCGCGAAGCTTCAGCCCGGCGAAATTGTTTTTGTCACCGGGGCCGCGGGCGGCGTCGGGCTCGCGGTGGTCGACTTGGCACGGCATCTGGGCGCGCGGGTCATCGCCGGGGTGGGCTCGGCGGAAAAGGCGGCGATCGTGCGCGAATACGGAGCGGCCGAAGTCATCGATTACGCGCATGAAGACTTGCGCGAGCGCATCAAAGCTGTCACCGGCGGCAAAGGCGTCGACGTCTTCTTCGATATTCTCGGCGGCGAAGTATTCACTACCATGACGCGGCTGATGAACTGGGGCGGCCGCATGCTACCAATCGGCTTCGCGAGCGGAGCGATCCCGTCGGTGCCGATGAATCTGCCCTTGTTGAAAAACTATTCGATCGTCGGAGTCTTCTGGGGCGCTTGGGGCGAGCGCTTTCCGCAAGCCAGCGTCGCGGCCGACGAGCAGCTGTTCGAGTGGGTGGCCCAAGGCAAGCTCAAACCGCACGTGGGAGCGGTACTCCCGCTGGATCAATTCAAGACAGCTATGGAATTGGTGCAGGAGCGAAAGGCTCAAGGGCGTGTCGTGCTTCAAGTCCGGTAATCGGCCGGAAACCCAGAAACGATGCGGCCATCCTGGCAGTGACCCCTGGTTCACCACTGCGCGGCACCGTCGCACAGTCGCGGCTAGGAATGTGGCGGAATGAATTAACGAGCACAAGAACTTCCTTAAAGGAGGGATGGGAATGGAAACGGCAGTTCTAGACAATGCAGTTCGTGGTCGCCTGAATGCGTGGTTCTTCGACTTTCTCGAAAGCTATATGCACCGCAAATACGCAACGATAAAATCGCGTCTGCTCGCCGAGGTCCCACCCGTGCTCGTGGAACTTGGCCCCGGCGCCGGCGCCAACCTCAGATATTTCCCGCGCGGGACCCGGCTAATCGCAATCGAACCGAATCGCCACTTCCACGCGGTCCTGCGCAAGCGGGCGCGGCAGCGCGGTATCGATCTAGACCTACGCGGCCTGGCGGGCGAAGCGCTCGACTTGGCGACAGCCTCGGTCGACTTCGTGTTTTCGTCGCTGGTTCTTTGTTCAGTTAACGACCCGGCAGCGGTACTTGCCGAAGTGCGGCGGGTGCTCAAGTCGGGCGGACGATTCGCCTGCGTCGAGCATGTGCCGGCGCCCTCGGGTTCGGCCAACGGCGCATTGCAGCGTGCCATCGCACGACCCTGGAAATGGACATTCGAGGGCTGCGACCTGTGCCGCGACACCGGCGGAACGCTGAAGCGTGCCGGATTTTCACAGATTCAAATCCAGCCCATGATCGTGCCCACGATGTTCTTGCCCATCCGTCACCAGATCACGGCGATGTGCGTGAAATAAACCGGCAGCGAGATTGATCGCGGTCATTTTCGGAATTCAACTGCTAGGAGACACCGGCCGGACGCGCCTCCCCGGCTAGGGCTTAAACGGAGCGGTCGAATTTGGTTTACCAGGAATGACCTCTTTTGCCGGAAGCAGACGCTGGATCTGCGTCAGGCTGTGTGTCCGTAGTGGGTCTATTCCGTTGAAAAAGTAGGTTAAGTACGGAACGGCGCTGCGGTGCTGCTGTCAGTAAGACGTCTGCGATTTTCGGGGGGACGTCGAGATGATGGGGCGACAGTGCGCGGCTCACGACAAGCTGTTCTACTCCTTCAATCTCGAAGCTCACGTTCCATCCGCTCACCAGCTACGAGGCATCGATCGGTTTCTTGATCTGAGCGAATTGCATCGGCATCTCGCGCCGTTCTACAGCGGCATCGGTCGCCCTTCGGTCGATCCAGAACTGCTTATTCGCATGCTTATCGTCGGCTACTGCTTCGGCATTCGCTCCGAAAGGCGGCTGTGCGAAGAGGTGCATCTGAATCTGGCCTATCGCTGGTTCTGCCGCTTGGGCTTGGAAGACGCAGTGCCGGATCACTCAACGTTTTCGAAGAACCGGCACGGCCGATTTCGCGACAGCGACACACTGCGCTTGGTGTTCGAGCGGGTGCTGGCGCGCTGCATTGCCGAGGGCCTAGTCGGAGGAGAAGGCTTCGCGATCGACGCGAGCCTGATCAAGGCGGACGCAAATCGCCAGCGCGGTGTGCCTGGCGGCGAGGCGGACTGGTCAAGGGTTCCAGCCATCAGCCGCCCAGTGCGCGAGTATCTGGCGGCGTTAGACGATGCCGAGATCGAGAAGAGCATTCCGAAAAACATCTCCCTGACCGATCCGGCGGCGCAGTGGAGCGCTGCTGGCGGACCCGCGTTCTATGCCTACTCGACCAATTACCTGATCGATACCGACGCCGGTATCGTGGTCGATGTGGAGGCAACCCCGGCGCACAAGCTCGACGAGATCAACGCGACCAAGACGATGATCAACCGGGTCGAGGAGCGTTTTGATCTCAAGCCGGATCGCCTGATCGGTGACACCAATTACGGCACCGCAGAAATTCTGGGATGGATGGTCAATGAGAAGAAAATCGAGCCGCATGTGTCGGTTTGGGACAGAACGCAACGTGATGACGACACTCTCTCGAGCAGCGAATTTCACTGGGACGAACAGGCCAACGAATACCGCTGCCCCGAAGGGCACGCGCTGCGCAGCGAGTGGCGCCCATTCGCGAAGCCACGGACACACATCACGAAGGCCGACACCATTGTCTATCGCTCGAGCCAATTCGACTGCGCGGCGTGCCCGCTGAAAGCGCGCTGCTGTCCAAACACGCCAACTCGCAAAATCGTCCGCAGCGTCCATGAGAATGCCCGTGACATGGCCCGGCGCATCGCCAAGACCCCGGAGTACAAACGATCACGACGCCAGCGCAAGAAGGTTGAGATGCTCTTCGCTCATCTCAAGCACATCCTCAAACTCGATCGCCTGCGGCTACGGGGCCTCAGCGGTGCCAGCGATGAGTTTCTGCTGGCAGCTACCGCACAAAACCTGAGACGAATGGCCAGCTGGCTAGGGACCGGACCGCCTGAAACCCTGGTCGCATCTCCGATATGACAAAAACGGAACGAGCAACCATCGAATCGAACGACAAAATCAATTAAGTCCGGCCTCGAACCGGAGCAGCAGAGCACCACTCAAAAACCGCGCCGCATCTCGCCTTCGCTCACAGCGACTATTTCAACGGAATAGGTCGAAAGCAGATCGTCGCGGCACCCCTCATACTCGCGTACCGATCCATTCTTCGACGCCCCCAATCCGGGCTCCGCGCACACGTCGACACCCGGCTACCGGACCAGGCAAGATCGCATCGCCATCGTCGGCGCTGACGACCTCGTCATTCGCTCGCTCGCCGATCGTCAACAGTTCTCCGATCCGCTCGGGGAAGCGGAGCGCGCGGGCATCTCCTCCGCCGCCTGGCCCTTGTTCGGTCTGCTGTGGCCCTCCGGTGCGCACCTGGCGGCGCGCATGGCGCTCAGGCCGGTTTGCGCCGGCGAACGGATCCTGGAGGTCGGTTGCGGGCTCGCCCTGGCGAGCCTCGTCTCCCATCGCCGCGGTGCCGACGTCACCGCCAGCGACCGCCACCCTCTGGCGGAGCGTTTCCTCGAGGAGAACCTGCGTCTGAACGGCCTGGCGCCGATGAAGTATCGGCACGGCGACTGGAACGGTCCGGAGTTGCCCCCGGGACGGGAAGGCGCGTCGTCGCCTTGCATCGTCCTGGGCCGCTACGATCTGATCATCGGCAGCGACCTTCTGTACGAGCGCGATGACGACGGGGCCCTCGCCGGATTCATTGCGCGCCACGCATCGCCTGACGGAGAGGTGTGGATCATCGACCCCGACCGCGGCAATCGCCCGGCCTTCAATCGGAAGATGGCGGCCGCGGGATTTCTGATGCACGAGGAACGGCTCGACACGCCGGCCTCGATCGGCGCCGCCGCCTACAAGGGGCGTCTGCTGGTCTACCGGAGAGCGGCGGTCACGAAGGACGGCGACCTCTAGAGAAGGGCGGTTCCGGCGGCACCTTCGTCATGCGCCGCACGACCTTCGCATTCTCGTCGGTTCAGCTTCCCTTCTGCGCCGGCAACGCCACCCCCGCCACCCGCGCGTAGTACTTCGCCACCGCCGCATCGTCCTCCTGCCCGTGCCCGAGCGCGCTCGTGGCAATGAAGGATTGACGCGCAGTCGCGCCGATCGGCAGCGCCGCCCGCGCCGCGGCGCCCGCCTCGAGTGCGAGCCCGAGGTCCTTCGCCAGAATGTCCACCGCCGCTTTGGTCGAGTAGTCGCCGGTCAACACGCGCGGCATCCGGTCGGCGAAGGCCCAGCTCGCGCCCGAGCTCGCGCACACGACGTCGAAGATCGACTGCGGGTCGAGTCCGAGCTTCAGCCCGAACACCATGCCCTCGCATGCCGCTGCGAGGTTGATCCCGGCCATCAGGTTGTTGACGAGCTTCATCTTCGACCCGTCGCCGGTGCGCGCGCCGACGCGAAAGCGCTTTCCGGAGATCGCCTCGAGGACGGCACTCGCCTTGTCGTACGCCGCGGCCTCGCCGGCGATCATCATCGACATCGTGCCGTCGTGCGCGCGCGCCGGGCCGCCGGACACCGGAGCGTCGAGCGCGAGAATGCCGCGCGGCGCGAGGCGCTCGGCGAGCGGGCCGGAGAACTCCGGCGCGACGGTGCTGCACATGACCAGGACGCCGCCCGGCTGCAGGCCCTCGACGACACCCTGTCGCCCGAACACGACTTCCTCGGTCTGTCGGGCGTCGACGACGAGCGTCACGACGACCGGGCAATCCATCGCGACCTCGGCGGGCGACGCGCACACCGTGGCGCCCGCGCCGCGCGCCTCGACCTCCGCCTCGCGGCGAATGTCTCGCACATGCACCGCGTAACCGCGTGCGAGCAATCGCTTCGCGACGCCCATGCCCATCGCGCCGATCCCTATCACCCCCGCCCGCATCGTCATGTCGCCTCCGGTCTCCGGCGCGGGCATTCTAGCGACCCCGGCGATGCCGCACTGCGCCTTGCTTTTCGCTATCGCGACGCGCACCCTTGAATCTCCCCCGCCTGGATTTCGATCACGGAGCTTCCATGCTCACACTGCAGGACTGCCTGGAACTTTGCGAGCTCACCGAGGACGAGGTGCTCGCGATCGCCGAGCACGAGCACATCCCCGAGATGGCGGCCCTCGAGCTCGGCAGCTACCTCGTGCACTCGCCCGAAGGCGAGCGGCGCATCGAGTCGATGATCGCCGACGACATCGACACCGCGCGCTCGCGCGGCGACCTGCACCACGCCGCGATGCTGAAGCTCGTGCTCCAGCAATACGTGGCGGCGCACGCGCACCACTGAGGACCCGGCGCACCGGTACAATCCGCGGCCTTCCGCCGGAGGCCGCGCATGCCGGACCCATTCGACCCGCCAGTCGACGCCTCGCGCACACGCGACCCGCTTGCAGTGAAGCGCGCGGTGGTGGTGGCGGTTGCCGCGGTCGGTGCGGTCGCCACGCTGGTGGGGTGGCTCGCGGGCGCACAGCCCGTGGCGATCGTCGACGCGCCGATCGACCGCCTGCCCTGCGTCTCGTACGCGCCGTTCCGCAAGCCGGGCCAGTCGCCCCTCGTGACCGGCGCGCAGGCGAGCGCCGCGCAGATCGACGCGGACCTCGCGGCGCTGGCCCGGATCACGCGCTGCGTGCGCACCTACTCGGTCGATCAGGGCCTGGACGCAGGTCCCGCGCCTCGCGCGCAAGCACGGCCTGCGCGTGCTGCTCGGAGTCTGGATCGGCCGCGACGCGGCCGAGAATGAGCGCGAGATCGCGCATGCGCTCAAGGTGCTTCAGACGCGACGGCGACGTGGTCGACGGGGTCATCGTGGGCAACGAGGTGCTGCTGCGCCGCGAGCAGCCGGTTGCGGCGCTACGCACATACATCGAGCGCGTCCGGGCGGCGACTCCGATTCCCGTGACCTATGCCGACGTCTGGGAGTTCTGGCTCCGCAACCCCGGGCTCGCCGACGCGGTGTCGTTCGTCACGGTCCACATGCTGCCCTACTGGGAGGACGACCCGCAGCCGATCGGGCGCGCGGTGGACCACGTCGTGCGCGTCCACGAGCGCGTGCGCGCGGCGTTCCCGGGAAAGGCCATCCTCATCGGCGAGGTCGGCTGGCCGAGCGCAGGGCGGCGGCGGGAGACCGCGGTGCCGTCGGTCGCGAATCAGGCGCGGTTCGTGCGCGAGTTCGCCGACGCCGCCGCGCGGCATGGCCTGCGATACAACGTCATCGAGGCCTTCGATCAGCCGTGGAAGCGCCGGCTCGAGGGCACCGTCGGCGGAACGTGGGGGCTCCTCGATGCCGAGGGGCAACCGAAGTTTCCGCTGCAGGGTGCGGTCCCGCCGGTGCGCGACGCGGCGCGCGGCATGCTCGGCGCGGCGCTCGGCGCGATCGGTTTGCTCGCCCTCGGCCTCCTCGGCAGCCCGCGCGCGCGCCTCCGGGGCAGCGCGTTCCTGCTGCTCGCCGGCGGTGCGATCGGCGCGACGATCCCCGCGCAGTCCCTCGCGCTGGAGGCCGCGTGTCGCGACGCGGCCGAGTGCTCGGTCGGGACGGCCTTCGCGGCGCTCGCCTTTCTGGCCGCCGTGCTGTGCGCGGTCGCGATCGCGCGGCGGCTCGATGGCCGGGGCGCCGCCGTCCCCGCGCCCGCGGTAGAAATTGCCCGCTGGTTGCAAACTGACGTGTCGAATTGGTCGGCGTCCGAGCGCTTCCTGGGCGCGCTCCGGTTCGCGATCCTGTTCGGTGCGGCGTTCGTCTCGCTCGCGCTCGCGTTCGATCCGCGGTACCGCGACTTCCCGCTCGCGGCGTTCGCGACGCCCGCGGCCGGCTACGCGCTGCTCGCGTGGGTCAGCGACCCCGTTGCGCGCGCGGCGTCGGCCGGGCGCGAGGAGCGCGTGCTGGCGGCGGTGCTCGCGGCTGCGCCCCGGTGATCGTCTGGCGCGAGACGCTCGCGAAATGTCGACGCGCTCGCGTGGACGGGTCTATGCCTGCTGCTCGCCGCGAGCGCCGGGCTGCCGGGCGCGCGGACGCGCCAGCGCGAGCAGGCCGAGCAGCAAGCGCGATCGCGCCGGCCTCGACCGAATACAGGACGAGCCCCGCCACCCCGAGACAAGCCGCGGCCAGCGCCGCCCCTGACCGGCGCGTCGCGACCGCGATCCCGCCGGCCGCGACCGCCGCGATGGCGAGCGCGTTGGTCGCGAACGCGGCGATCACGGCGGCGCGCAGCGCGCACCACCATGGCGCGGCGGCCGCGCCACAGAGGTGCGCCGCGCCTCCGGCTCGACGATCTGGAAGCGCACGACCGCCGCGATCGCTGCGGCGAGGACGACCGAGACCGCGGCGACGACCGGGGTTTTCATCGATGGTTGTCGTGGGCGGGAGACACTAGGCGGGGGCGGGCGGCGCGGGTACTCTCCGGACCGCACCGGCGGTGCGCCCGGCCGGCGGAACTTTTCCGGAAGCGGCGGGACTATGCCACGGTGGCATCGTCTTTGCGTGCGCCGGATTCAACCCGGCGAGCCGCACGCGCGTTGTTACCACCGCTTCCTTCCAGATCATCCGAGCAGAGATCCGTGAGTTCACCGCACGCCCCCGCCTTGCCGCGCGCCGGTACCCCCGGCCCGCTCACCGCCCTCTTCACCGCGTTTTCCATCGCCGCGCTCCTGGCAACCCTCAATTTCGGGGCCTGGAGCGGGTTCAACCGGCCGCTCCACCTGCCCGACTGGGACGGCCCGGTCGCCGGCGTCGCGTACAGCGGCTTCCAGCGCGACGACGATCCCACGCAGGACCGGTTCCCCACCGAGGACGACCTCGCCGACGACCTCACGCTCATCGCGGGCGTGACCGACCGGATCCGCACCTACAGCGCGGTGGAGAACCGCGCCGTCGCGGAGCTCGCGCGCGACCGGGGCATCCGCGTCACGCTCGGGGCGTGGCTCGACCGGCGCACCGACAACAACGACATCGAGGTCGCGGCCGCGGTCCGGACCGCCCGCGACGCCCCGAACGTCGAGCGCATCGTGGTGGGAAACGAGGCGGTGCTGCGCGGCGATCTCACGCCCGACGAGCTCATCGCGTACCTGAAGCGCATCAAGCGATTCACGAAGAAGCCGGTGTCCACCGCCGAGCCCTGGCACGTGTGGCTGCGGTATCCGGAGCTCGCGCGCCACGTCGACTTCATTACCATCCACCTGCTGCCCTACTGGGAAGGCGTGCCGGCCGCGCACGCCGTCGACTACGCCCTCGCGCGCTACGACGAGCTGAAGCGCGCGTTTCCGAAGAAGCGCGTGGTGATCGGCGAGATCGGCTGGCCGAGCCGCGGCGACCGCGTCGGCGGCGCCATCGCCTCGCCCGCCGAGCAGGCGCGCTTCGTGCGCGAGTTCCTCGCGCGCACCGCCGGCCAGTCCGTCGACTACTACCTGATGGAGATGTTCGACCAGCCGTGGAAGCAGTCCGCGGAAGGCCGGGCCGGCGCCTACTGGGGCATCGCCCACGCCGACCGGACGCCGAAGTTCGGCTTCGCGGGCCCGTTCGAGTCCGACCCCGCCTGGCGCGCCAAGGCGCTCGCGGCGTCGCTCATCGCAGCGCCGTTCGTCCTGTGGTTCGCATTCGCATTCCGCCGCCTGAAGCTCGCGGCGCTGATCGCGTTCGGAGCGCTCGTCCAGGTCGTCGCGACGACGCTCGTGTGGCTGGCGGCGATCCCGTTCGAGTTCTATCTGCGCCCGATCGACTGGATCGCCCTCGCCGTCCTGCTTCCCGCCGCCGCGGCGATGCTCGCCGTGCTGCTCGCCAACGGATTCGAGTTCGTCGAAGTGCTATGGCGGCGCGCCTGGCGCCGCGAGTTTCGGTCGGTGCCGCTCTTTCCCACGGCGCGCGAGCCGTTCGTGTCGATCCACCTCCCCGCGTGCAGCGAGCCGCCCGAGATGGTGATCCTCACGCTCGACTCGCTCGCGCGCCTCGACTATTCGAGCTTCGAGGTGATCGTCGTCGACAACAACACCGCCGACGAGCGGCTGTGGAAGCCGGTCGAGGCGCACTGCGCGACGCTCGGGCCGCGCTTCCGGTTCTTCCATCTCCCGCAGTGGCCGGGATTCAAGGCGGGCGCGCTCAACTTCGCGCTGGAACAAACCGACGCACGCGCGGAGGCGATCGGGGTGGTCGATGCGGATTACGCCGTGGATCCGCAGTGGCTGCGCCGGCTCGTCGCGCACTTCAGCGATCCCGGCGTCGCGGTCGTCCAGGCGCCGCAGGCGCACCGCGACTTCGCCTCGAGCCCGTTCCGGCGCATGGCGAACTGGGAGTTCGACGGCTTCTTCCGCATCGGCATGCATCACCGCAACGAGCGCAACGCAATCATCCAGCACGGGACCATGACGCTCGTGCGCCGGCAGGCGCTCGCGCAGGTCGGCGGCTGGGGCGAATGGTGCATCTGCGAGGACGCGGAGCTCGGCCTGCGGCTCATGGCGGCCGGGCACGAGGTGCGCTACGTCGACGAGGTGCTCGGCCGCGGCCTCACGCCCGCGGACTTCAAGGCTTTCAAGGCGCAGCGCTTCCGCTGGGCGTTCGGCGCGATGCAGATCCTCAAGGCCCACGCGCGCGCGCTCCTCGGGCGGAGCGCCCTGACCGC
This sequence comes from uncultured beta proteobacterium, assembly GCA_963716855.1. Classification (GTDB taxonomy): domain Bacteria; phylum Pseudomonadota; class Gammaproteobacteria; order Burkholderiales; family SG8-39; genus JAGVSZ01. The sequence continues at coordinate 128,253 of CAVQUV010000005.1, forward strand.
CGGCCAGCGGTACCACTTCCTCACCGGCTGGTTCTCCTGGTTCGCGGACGCGCTGCACCTCGTCTTCGCGGCGGGTGCGCTCGCGTGGACGATCGGCGCGATCGCCGCACCGGCGCTCTTCCCGCTGCCGCTCGACCTGTACCTCGTCCCGGTCCTCGCGTTCCTGGTCGCCAAGGCCGTCTTCGGCCCGGTGCTCTATCGCGCGCGGGTCGCGTGCAGCTGGTCCGACGTCGCCGGCGCATCGCTCGCCAGCATGGCGCTCTCCCACGCGATCGCGCGCGGCGTGTTCGAGGGGCTGCGGCGCAGGACCGGCGAGTTCAAGCGCACCGCGAAGGGCGTCGGGCGCGCGCCGCGCTTCGCTTGGCTCGCGGCGGCACGCGAGGAGGCGCTGTTCCTCGCCGCCCTCGGGCTGGCGGCCGCCGCGGTGGCCTGGCGATTCGGAACGGATCATCTCGAGGCGATGCTCTGGGCGGTCGTGCTCGCCGCGCAGGCCCTCCCCTATGCCGCCTCGGTGGCGACGGCCTGGATCGCCGCGCGCAGCACGGCCGCCGAGCGCTCCGCACAGCCCGCCCCGCGCGCGGTGCCGGAGCCGGTCGGCGGGCTGCGCGCGGCCGCCTGACGGCCGGCCGCCGGGCTCAGAAGACGTCGACCGCGCCCAGCAGGTCGCCGAGGCGCTCGATCGCGAGGTCGAGGAGATCGACCCCGCCGTCCAGGCTGCCGAACCCGGTCTCCGTGCGCGAGAAGCGCTCGGTGTCGCGATTCGCCCGCGACTCGGCAGTGCGCAGGTCGAGCATCGCCTGCGCGATCGACGCCCGGGTCGGCACTGGGCGGCGCTTCTCCGCCTCCGACCACGCCCGTAGCGCCTTGTCGACCGCATCGGCGTCGAGGACCGCGAGCGGCGCCTTGCAGTAGTTGCAGACCGTGTCGCGCTGAAGGTCGAACGGCGCGCCGCAGCTGGAGCAATGCACGGTCTTCAGCTCCGCGCGCACGCGCCCGAGCTCGGCGGGCGTGAGCGCGCGCACGAACTGCTTCTCGCGCAGGAACTGGAAGAACGGCGTCAGGCGTCCGTGCTCGTCGGGACAGCGCCAGTAGGAGAAGCGCCCGGTCTTGCCGAGGTCGTGGGTCAGGGCGAGCCGCACGCGACAGCGCGGGCAGCGGAGCCGCTCGGGCAGCGCCCGGCGCGCCTCGTCCTTGCGCTCGTGGAGGTCACGGAACAGCTCGATCACCGCGCCCGGCGCGAGCTGGATGCTCTCGCTGCGGTCGAACCAGATCGCGTGGCACGGATAGCAGAGATCGAGGCACAGCTGGCCGGCGTCGTGATTCGGAAGCGCGCGCTTCGTCATCTCCTGCGCGCAGCTCGGGCAGGAGATCAGGGGGTCGCAGGTCGCGGCGTCCATGTGCGCAGTCTCGTCGCAGCATCCCGTCACAGCACCGTGTCGGTGCGCGCCCCGAGCGAGGCGAGCACGCGCTCGGCGGCGGCGACGCCACGATACTGCGCTTCCTCGAACAGCGAGAAGCCGCTCGCGTCCGAATGCGCAAAATGCACGCGCGCGGCGCCGCGCTCGACGCGCCGGCGTGCAGCGCTCCACACGAAGCCGGGATGCGGGCAGGCCATCGCGTGGCCGTTCGCGAATACGTCGAGCGTCCGCACCGTCTCGCGGATCTCCGGATGGGGACGCGCGAGGTCGGCGAGGATGCGCTCGGCCCAGGCTTCGCGCGGCGTGGCGAGAAGGCGCCGGCGCGCGTCGGCGGGCGCCTCCTCGCAGAGCGGCCAATAGTAGGTGAGCACGGTCGCGCCGCGGCGCGAGGCGAGGTCCTGATGCGTCGCGACCACGTAGCCGAGCGCGGGGCTGTCGTAGAGAACGTTGTCCCAGGAGAGGGGCGCGCCGTGCCGGTCGCGCGGCGACGCTTCGAGCGTGAGGTTGGCGACGAGCCACGGTGCGTAGTCGAAGGCGCGCAGGGCCCCGTCGAGTCCCGCATCGGGGGAGACGAGCGCGCGCGCCGCGAAAGCGGCCGGCGCGGCCCACACGACGTGCTGCGCGGCGTACCCGACCGACCGGTCCTCGGCCGGCAGAAACGCCTCGACGAGCACATCGCGCGGGCGCGGCTCGACGCGGTGGACGAGCGCCCCGGTGGTGAGCGGGGGTGCCCAGCGCTCCAACATGCGCTGCACGATCCAGCCGTTGCCCGCCGGCCAGGTCAGCACCGTCTCGGGATCGGCGTCCTGCGCGTGGGCGTCGCGGCTCGCGAAGTAGTGGATCCCCGCCCATGCCGAGACGCGGCGATAGTCGCAGCCGTAGTCGTCGCGGCAGGCGTAATCGACCGACCAGTGCACCGCGTCGCTCGTGAAGCCCTCGGCGACGAGCCAGTCGCGGATCGTCACGGCGTCGAGCGCGAGGAGCTTCGGGTCGCGCGACGAGTGCGCCATCGGGATCGCGAACGCCCGTCGCCCGTCGGCGCCGCGCAGCCGCTTGAAGCCCTCCATCCGGTCCTGGAAGCGCCGCCACTCGTCGCGCTCCGCGGCGCCCGCGCGCGCGAGCGGCACCAGCCCGTCGTGCCACGCGCCGTCGCGATACAGCCGCTCGTGCGGCGAGAAGCAGAGATGGCGCTCCTCGTACCGGGGCGCCGGCGCCTCCGGGTCGCCCTTGAGCACGCCGAGGTCCGCGAGCAGCAGCCGCACGGCCCGCGACTCGCGCGTCGGCAGCGGCAGATAGTGCGCGCCCCACGGAAAGGCGCTCACCGCGTTCTCGCCCGACCGCGAGTTGCCGCCGGCCGCGCGCTCCAGCTCGATCAGCTCGAAGTCGTCGAAGCCGGCCTTGCGGAATCGCCAGGCGGCCGAGAGCCCGCCGATGCCGGCGCCCACGATCACGACCGCCCGGCGGCGGTGCTCGGCGGCGCGCGGCAGATTGCCGTCGCGCAGGCGGTGTCCGAGCGCATGATGCGGCGCGAGCATGACGCCGGGCGGCAGCGGCGGCGCGGCGCGTCCGCCGCACGCCGAGGTCAGCAGCGCGGCCGCACCGGCCGCCATGAACTCGCGGCGCCTCACGCTCTCCGGCTCATTCGATCGGCGACCTCTTCCACTCCTGCTCGTAGTACTGCACCAGCACCTGGTTGTTGAGGCGGTTCACCTCCGCGGGCACGCGCGCCATGTCCTTCGGGAACGCGAAGAGCGCGGGATGGATCTCGGCCGTCAGGAACTTCAGCTCGGCCCCGTACCGCGTAGGCGGAACGTAAGACTCACGGGATGCGATGACGTACCCCCACTCGCCGAACGACGGGACGAGCGCGTGATACGGCGTCGCCTTGAGCCCCGCGGCCTCGAGCGTCGTGACGACGCACCAGAAGGACTTGCGGGCGTACAGCGGCGAGGTCGACTGGATCACCGCCAGGCCGTGCGCCGACAGCCGCCGCTCCAGCAGCTGGTAGAACGACGTGGTGTAGAGCTTGCCGAGCGAGTAGTTGCTCGGGTCGGGGAAGTCCACGACGACGAAGTCGAAGTACTCGCCGGACTCCTCGAGCCACTTGAACGCGTCGGCGTTGACGACCTTCACTTTCCGCGACGAAAGCGCCTCGCGATTGAGCGTGCGCAGCAGCGGCGCGGTCGCGAAAAGGCGCGTCATCTCCGGATCGAGGTCGACCAGCGTGACCGACTCGACGTTCGGGTAGCGCAGGATCTCGCGCACCGCGAGCCCGTCGCCGCCGCCGAGCACCAGCACGCGCCGCGCGGCGGGCAGCGCGGCGAGCCCGGGATGCACGAGCGCCTCGTGGTAGCGGTACTCGTCGCGCGAGCTGAACTGCAGGTTGCCGTTCAGGAACAGGCGCACGTCCTCGCGCCACTTCGTCACGACGATGCGCTGGTACTTCGTCGAGCGCGCGTAGACGATCTGGTCGGCGTACAGCCCCTCCTCGGCGAGCGTGGTCAGCCGGTCGGCGCCCGCGAGTCCGGCGGCGAGCAGCGCGATCACCAGCCCCGCCTGGGTCGCGCGCCAGCTCAGCGGCGCGAGCTGCGCGCGGAAGAGGTACAGCGCCCAGGCGGCGACGAGCGCGTTCATGAGACCGAACAGGAACGCCGTGCGGATCAGCCCGAGATGCGGCGCGAGCACGAGCGGGAACGCGATGGAGACCGCGAGCGCGCCGAGGTAGTCGAACGACAGCACGTTGGCGACCAGCTCGCGAAATCCGAGCCGGTCGCGCAGGATGCGCATGACGAGCGGGATCTCGAGCCCGACCAGCACGCCGACCAGAGTGACGAAGCCGAACAGAACGAGCTTGAAGCTCGCCGGGATGTGCGCGAACGCGAGGAACATCGTCGCGGCCGAGACCCCGCCGAGCACCGCGATCGCGAGCTCGATCTCGAAGAAGCGCGCGACCAGGCCGGCGCGGACGAACCGCGACAGGAACGACCCGACGCCCATCGCGGCGAGATAGGTCCCGATCACGAGCGAGAACTGCGTGACCGAATCGCCGAGGAGGTAGCTCGCCGCGGCGCCGGCGATCAGCTCGTAGACGAGACCGCACGCCGCGATGACGAACACCGAGGCGAGCAGCGCGCGGCTGAGCGCGCCCGGGTTGGGCGGCCCGGGCACGGCCAGGTCGCCGTCCGGATCGACGCGGCGCGGGGAGAGCATCGGTCGGCGCCCCGGATGGGGGCCGGATCAGTGCATCGCGGAGGCGACGATGATCGCAATCGCGATCATCATGGCCGCGACGACCGTCGCGAGCGACTGATTGCGCTCCTCGATCAGCTCCTTCCAGAGATCATAGGGCGTCAGCTTGTCGATCACGACGAACGTGACGATGACGAACACGATCCCCAGCAACGAGTAGACGAACGAGCCGATCAGTGCCGCCGGCTTGAGATACTCGAGAATCATCATCTAGCGCCTCCGTTGGGGGTGGGTCATTTGCCGCGCGTGCCGGTCGAGCCCGACGACCGGCCCGGCTCCTTCGTGCCCGCGTCGTTTCCGTACAGCGACCAGTGGTTGTACTGCGCGTAGCCGAACACGCCGATCATGAGGGCGGCGAGCAGGGCGTAGGCTCGGTCCATTGCGAGGTCTCCATTCGCTCGTCAGTCGTCGTCGCCGTCGTCCGACGACGACGGCGCATGGTCGCTCTCCGCCCAGCGGCGCGACTCGTAGCGCGAACCGCGCCACCAGGCGAAGATCGGCCACAGCGCGAGGGCGACCAGGGCGAGGATCAGGTTGGTCCAATCGGGCGCGTCGCGCGCCACCTCGACCCGGCCGTGCACCGGCCGGCCGCGCGCCTCGCCCGAAGGCTCGATCTCCAGGTGGTAGCGCCCGGGCGGGACCTTTGCGATGCGCGCCCGGTCCTCGCGGCCGCCCTCCGACCAGCTCTCGCCGTCGTCCACCCCGGCGTAGTAGGACACTTCGCGGCCGACACGCCAGGCGTCGCCGGTCTTCTCGTCGACCAGCGTCATGTCGAGGTACACCCAGGTGTTCTCGACGTTCGCGGTGGTGCTGATGGCGAGCGGCGCCGCCCGCGAGCCGCGCACTTCGAACGAGGGCGTGGTGATCTCCGCGGCCGGCGCCCCGGGTTTGAACTCGAAGCTCTGGGCGACGAGCACCGTGGCGTCCGCGAACATCCGCATTCCGAGGTGCACGGCGAACGCGACTGCCGCGAAGATCGCGTACCACTTCCAGTACTGGCGCACCCTCCCCGTGTACGGCGACGGCTGGTTGGACGCGATTCCGATGCGCCGCGGCTGCGCGGCCTTCAGCCCGAACGCCCGCCACAGGGCGTCGGGTTCGATGTACTCGCCGAGCGACCAGCCCTGCTCGGTCGCAGTCCGCTCGTACGACAGGAGGTAGGGTGGCGCGACGTAGTCGTCGCACTGGGCCTGCTCCCCGACCTTCACGCGCCAGTAGAACTCGCCCACGACGTAGCTCACCGTCGCCTGATAGGCCTGGAAGTGTTTGAAGTCGCGCCCGAGATAGCGCGCCTGCGGGAGGCTCGATGTGCGCGTCACGCGCGGCATGTCGCTGGTGGTCTTGATCACGCTGAAGTGCCCGTTGTACTCGGACAGCCAGCGATAGCCCTGCTCCGGGTTGTGCAGCAGGTACTCGCCCCACTCGTAGGCGACGCCTTCCACCTTCATCTGCCGGCGCATGTAGCCGACCGCCTCGTACTCGGCGCCGGCCAGCTTGCCGTGCGTGCCGAGCGGCACCGACAGCCTGAACTTCGCGGCGTTCGCCTCGGCGCGGGAGATGATCGCCAGGCCCGGCGTCGCGACGTCCACGACCGCGCCGCAGGACCCGCAGGCGACCGCCTCGGTGGTTTGAATGCGCTTCGTCAGCGGCGCGCCGCAACCCGGGCAGCCGAATGCGAACGCGCGTGCCGTCGCCGCCCCGGTCCGGTTCGTATCGCGCAGGTTGGCGAACTTGAACGACTCGAACGGCTTCTGCTCGCCGACGAAGAGGAGCGGCGGCTCCTCGCTGTAGTCGAGCGTCGCGAAGCGCTCGTCGTCCCCGCGCAGGTCGACGAACGTCGCCTCCCACCCCGCACCGACCTTGAACGGCAGCTCGCCCTGACCGGCGATGACGTTGGCGCGCTCGATGTTGACGACCTCGTAGCGGCGGCCGTCCAGTTGCGCCGCGCGCCCGACGTCGACCTTTTCGAGCGGCGGAAGCCCGCCGGTGCGGCGCAGGAACGTCATGAGGTAGGTCCCCATGGCGTCGGAGAGCCAGCCGGTGCGCTGGTCGTCGAAGAGCGCGTACCACTCGTTCCATGCCCCCGAGCCGTAGCGGTACTGGATGCGGCCGATCAGCGCGAAGTGGACGCCCTTGTAGCGGCCCTCGGTGCCGAGCTGGAGGGGCGAAGCGTCCTCCGCCAGCTCGGCCATCTTGCCGATGTCCTCGAGCTGCGCACCCTGCTTGACGAGGGTCGAGCGGCAGAACTCGCAGATCGCGACGATGGACGCGGCGCCCCGGAAACGGACCGGCGCGCCGCAGGATGGACAGTTGGCCGTCGCCAAGCCTAACGCTCCGCCAAGGAAAGCTCCGCTGGGTTCTCCGGGGCGCGCAAGGCGCGCGCCCCGTCCAGTCTTGTAAAGTTCGGCGCTCTAGCCGAGTTGCTTCAAGAGGTCCGCCTTCTTGGCGTTGAACTCTTCCTCGGTGATCACGCCCTTGGTCTTCAGGTCGTGGAGCTTCTCGAGGAGCTGCATGGCGTCCTGCGGCTTGCTTTGCTGGGGTGCGGCGCCCGGGGCGCCGGCCGGCTGCAGGGCCTGTCCGATCGCCTGGCCCATCGCCTGGCCGATCCCCATCCCGGCGCCGAGCCCCGCGCCGATGCCGGCGAGGCCGCCCTCGTTCGCCGCGGCGGTGCCGATGTTCGATGCGACCTCGTACTGGGTGTAGCGCTGCATGTCGCCGACCATGTTCATGGCGATGCGCTTGTCGAGGATCTTCTGCAGCTCCTCCGGGAGCGAAAGATTCTCGACCACGAAGCCGTCGAGCTCGAGCCCGAATTTCGCGAAACCCGCGCCGACCTTCTCCTTGAGCTGGGCGGCGAACTCGTCCTGCTGGGACGCCATGTCGAGAAACGGCACCTGCGACTCGGCGAAGAGGTCGGTGATCGAGCCGACGACGGTCGAGCGCAGCTGCCCGGTCAGATCGTCGACGCCGTAGCGCTCGCGCGTGCCGCTCACGTTCGTGTGGAACGCCTTCGGATCCTTGATGCGGTACGAGTAGATGCCGAACGCGCGCAGGCGGATCGCCCCGAACTCCTTGTCGCGGATCGTGATCGGGTTGGGCGTGCCCCACTTCTGGTCGACCTTGAGGCGAGTGCTGAAGAAGTAGACGTCGCTCTTGAAGGGCGACTGGAAGAGCTTGTCCCAGTTCTTGAGGTAGGTGAGAACGGGGATGGTCTGGGTGGTGAGCTTGTAGCGCCCCGGCCCGAAGACGTCGCCCACTTTGCCCTCGTCGACGAACGCGGCCATCTGGGATTCGCGCACCGTCAGCTGCGCCCCGTACTGGATCTCCATGTCCTGCATCGGGAAGCGGTACGCGAGCGTGGTCTCGTCCTCTTCCGTCCAGTGGATGACGTCGATGAACTGCTTCTTGATGAAATCCATAAGAGCCATTGCGGTCTCCCGGGGGTCGCGACGACGGCTGAGTCTACTCCCAAGGCCGCGACGGACGCTCGACGCGCAAGGCCGGTTCCGCGTGCGGGGTGTGACTTTCTGCGGGTCTCCCGGCGCGCGCGGTACGATTACGGCCGCTTGACGTGGGAGGAATACGCGGGAGGAAGAATGGCGAAAACGCCGCGCAAGAGAAACAAGCTGAAGCCGGTCTGGGAGCGCGGCTACCTCTCGCACGGCCTGTGGCTCGGGAAGAACCGGATGGGGAGCGTACGGATGGACAAGGACGCGCGGCCCGAGGAGAAATACCGCTGGGAGGCGGGCACCCTGGCCGGCGGTGCCGCCACCCTCAAGGAGGCCAAGCGCGCGGTCGAGCAGGCGGTGCTCATGGGCGCGATGCAGCTGCCGCTCTTCGACCCGCCGCAGCGGGACTGAGCCGGCGTCGTCTATGACAAAGTCATAAGGTTCGGGTAGCATCCCCGACCGTCGCTGTGTGGGGCAGCGGCCGTCACCCCGGGGAGGAACCATGCCGAATATCGTCCGGTGCGGCGCCCTTGCCGCCGCGCTCGCCGGCTGCCTCGCGACCGCGCCGGCCCGCGCCGACTGGCGCGATCTCGGCGTGAACGTCTACGGCCTCTCCTACCACTTCGATCGCGACCGGGCGAAGCAGCTCGACGTCGACAACAGCTTCAACCCCGGGCTCGGGTTGCGCTACGACTTCGCGCGACTCGAGCGCTGGTCGTTCTTCGCCGACGCGGGCGCGTACTACGACTCGGGCCGGAACACCGCGGTCTACGGCGGCGTGGGCGCGTTGTGGCAGGTGGTCGGCGGGCTGCAGATCGGCGGCGCCCTCGCGGTGATGAACAGCGACACCTACAACCAGGGCAAGACGTTCATCGCGCCGCTCCCGCTCGTGGCCTACGACTTCGGCCCGGTGATGGTGAACCTGACTTACTTCCCGAAGAGTCTCGAACTACAACGAAGTGGCGACGCTCGGCCTCTGGTTCACGCTCTGGCCCGGACGCTTCAAGTAGCGCTCAGCCGGTGTTGCGCAGGCCGGCGGCAATCCCGTTGATCGTGAGGTGCATCGCGCGCCGCAGGCGGTCGTCGCGATGGCCGGCGCGATAGCGCTGGATCAGCTCGATCTGCAGGTGATTGAGCGGGTCGAGGTAGGGAAGGCGGTGCCGGATGCTGCGTGCGAGCGCCGGATTGTCCGCGAGCAGCTCGCCGCCGAGCGCGTTCACCGCGGCGAGCGTGCGCCCGTACTCCGCGCGGATGCTGCCGAACACGCGCTCGCGCAGGGCGGCATCCGGGACCAGCTCCGCATAGCGCGCCGCGATCCCGAGGTCGCTCTTGGCGAGCACCATCTCCATGTTCGCGAGCGTCACCCGGAAGAACGGCCAGCGCGTGCGCATGTCGCGCAGCCGCGCGAGCGCGGGCTCGCGCGCGGGCGCACGGGCGAGCCAGGCCTCCACCGCCGACCCGAACCCGAGCCAGCCCGGCAGCATGAGCCGCGACTGGCTCCAGCCGAACACCCACGGGATCGCGCGCAGGTCCTCGATGCGCGCGGACGCGGTGCGCGAGGCCGGCCGGCTGCCGAGGTTCAGCTCGGCGATCTCGCCGATCGGGGTCGCCTCCCGGAAGTAGGCGGGGAACCCGGCCGTCTCGTACACCACGCCGCGGTAGGCCGCGAACGCGGCGCGGGACAGCTGCTCGAGGTCGGCCTCGTACTCGGGCGGGTGCGCATCGTCGCTGCCCGGCGCGAAGCTCGCCGCGAACGTGGCGGCGACGAGCGATTCGAGATTCGCGCGCCCGATCTCCGGGTCGGAGTACTTGCTCGAGATGATCTCGCCCTGCTCGGTCAGCCGGATCGCGCCGTCGACGCTGCCGGCGGGCTGCGCGCGGATCGCATCCGCCGTGGGCCCGCCGCCGCGCCCCACGCTGCCGCCGCGCCCGTGAAAGAAGCGCAGGGCGACGCCGCGGCGCCGCGCGACGGCGAGGAGCGCCACCTGCGCCTTGTAGAGCGACCAGCTCGAGGTCAGGTACCCGCCGTCCTTGTTGCTGTCCGAGTAGCCGAGCATCACCTCCTGCGTGCCGCCGCGCGTGGCGAGGTAGCGCGCGTACGCCGCGTTCGCGAGCAGCGTGTCGAGCACCGCGGGCGCGGCCTCGAGATCGCCGATCGTCTCGAAGAGCGGCACGACGTCGAGGTCGAGCACGGGCTCGGGCCGCACGCGCAGGAGCCCCGCCTCCTTGAGCAGCAGCAGCGTCTCGAGCACGTCGCTCGCCGAGCGCGCCTGCGAGATGACGTAGTTCGTGACCGCGCGCGGGCCGAAGCGCGCACGGACTTCGTGCGCGGTGCGCAGGACCGCGAGCTCGCGCCGCGTGACCTCGCTGTAGCGCGCATCCGGCACCGCGAGCCGGCGCGGCCCGGACAGCTCGCGCGCGAGAAGCTCGATGCGCGCGGGCTCGGCAAGCCCCGCGTAGTCGTGTGCGACCTCGGCGGCCGCGAGCAGCTCGGCGACGACCGTCTCCTGGATCGCCGCGCTCTGGCGCAGGTCGAGGCTCGCGAGATGGAACCCGAACGCGTCCACCGCGTGCACGAGCGGCTCGACCGTGGCCGCGGCAATCGACGCGGCGCCGTGCCCGCGCAGGGAGGCATCGACGATTCGCAGGTCCGCGGCGAGCTCGCCCGGCGCCGTGTAAGGCTCGGCCTGCGTCGCCGGCCGCACCGGCGGCCGCAGGTCCGCTAGCGCGCGCGCCGTCGCGGCCAGGCGCGCGTAGATGCCGACGAGCGCCTGCCGGTACGGCTCGTCCTGCCGGAACGCCGACGCATCGTCGGCGCGCCGCGCGAGCGCCGCGAGGTCCGCGCTCGGCGTCACGAGCCGCGACGACAGCGACAGCTCGTGACCCAGCCGATGCACCGCCACGAGATAGTGCTCGATGGCGACCTCGAAGTGCCGCTGCGCCGCGTACGCGAGCGTGTCGGCATCGACGAACGCGTTGCCGTCGCGATCGCCGCCGATCCACGAGCCGAAGCGGAGCACCGCGGCCGCCGGCAGCGGTGCCCCGGCGCCGAACGCGCCCGCCACCGCCGACTCGATCGCGCGGACGAGTTCCGGCGCCGCGCGCAGGAACGTCGACTGGAAGAACGCGAGCCCGTTCTCGACCTCGTCGGCGACCCGCAGTCGCACGAGCCTCAGCATCGCGGTGTGCCACAGCGTGAGCACGAGGCGGCGGAGCTTCGCCTCCGCCGCCTCGTGCGCGCCACGCGACGCGTGCGGGCGGTGCCGCTCGACGAGCGCATCGGCGATCGCGCGCTCGAGCCCGAGCACGCTCTGCCGCTGCACCTCGGTCGGGTGCGCGGTGAGCACCGGCACGACGTCGGCGCGTGCGAGCCACTCGACCACCGCCGCGCGCCCGGTGCCGCGCGCCGCGGCCTCCCTCATCGCCGACAGGAGCGGCGGATCGGCCTGAGATGCCTCGGCGGCACGGCGTGCGTCGACGTCCTCGGCGATGTTGCAGAAGTGCAGGAAGTAGCTGAACGCGCGCACGACGTGCAGCGTGTGTTCGATGTCGAGCGCGGCGAGCTCGGCTTCCAGGCCATGCGACGCGCCGCCGGACGGTCCGCGCCGGAACGCAACCGCGGCGCGCCGGATCGACTCCACCGCCGCGAACGCCTCGGCGCCGGCCTGCTCGCGCACCGTGTCGCCGAGCATCCGCCCGAGGTAGCGGATGTCGTCGCGCACGCGATCGTGCACGGCGTGCTCGGGGTTCGTCGCGAGGCTCATCACCGCCGGTTGGGTCATACGCCCTGGGGTCAGCAAGAACCGTTCCGTGCGCGGCCCTCCGCGGGCGGTCCGGCCGTCAGCGGCCCGACGCGAGCCGGTGCGCCCAGCGCGTCGTCTCGGGCAGGCGGTATCGCGTCACGCAGGCCATGGTCCAGCGTACCGCGGTCTCGAGACTCACGCGATGGCCGATCGAAACGTACAGCGGTTTCACGCCCGCGCGGGTGCGCAGCACCGCGCCGATGGTTTCTTCCCCGCACGCCTCGCCTGCATCGCGAAGGGGCGTCCATGCACCACGGCGGTTCGCGGGCGTTCGATGCACGCCGATGAGCCGCGTCTTGGCAACGCCGATCGACGGACAGTCGAGCAGCAGCCCGACGTGGCTGGCGATCCCGAAGCGGCGCGGGTGCGCAATGCCCTGGCCGTCGTACAGGATCAGATCGGGCGCGCGGGTCACCTGCTCGAATGCGGCGAGCACCGCGGGCGCCTCCCGGAACGAGAGCAGCCCGGGAACGTAGGGGAACCGCGTCGGCGCGCGGACCACGGCGCGCTCCACCAGCGCGAGTCCCGGGAAGTCGAGCACCGCCACCGCCGCGCGCGTGATCCGCCCGTCCTTCTCGAATCCGACGTCGACGCCGGCGACGCGCCGCACTGCGCCGATCCGGTCCTCGCGCACGACGCGCCCGCGCAGCTCGGTTTGAAGCGCGATCGCTTCCTTGGGCGCGAGGTCCCACTCGTGGAGACGGCGCGCCTTCATCGCCGCGCGCGAGCCGTTCAGCCTGAGGCTTTCTTGGCCTTGGCGAGAAATGCCTTACGGAACTTCTGCACCTTGGGCGCGACGACCCACATGCAGTACGGCTGGTAGGGATTGTTCGCGAAGTACTCCTGGTGATAGCGCTCGGCCATCCAGAAGTCGACCGCCGGCGTCACCTCGGTCACGATCGGGGCGTCGTAGACCTTCTCCGCCTGAAGGTGCGCGATCGCTTCAGCGGCGACCTTCTTCTGCTCGGGCGAGTGGTAGAAGATCGCGGAGCGGTATTGCGTGCCCACGTCGTTGCCCTGACGATTCGGCGTCGTCGGGTCGTGGATGACGAAGAACACGTCGAGGATGTCGCGGTACGAGATCTTCGCCGGGTCGAAGGTCACGCGCACGACCTCGGCGTGGCCGCTGTCGCCGCCGCACACCTCCTCGTACGTCGGTGCCTGCGATGAGCCGCCCATATAGCCGGACTCGACCGACTCGACGCCGGTGAGATCGTCGTAGACCGCCTCGAGGCACCAGAAGCAGCCGCCGCCAAGCGTGGCGACCTCCTTGCCGGCGGGGACTTCGGCGGGGGGAATGGCGCGGGCGGTCATCGCTGCTGCTCCTGGGTGGGTTTGGCTCGCTTCGTTGGTCGCGGGCGCGCCGCGTTCCTTGCGCCCGAACGAGAATAGAGACCATCGCGCCATGGCGTTCGTTCCTCCCCGGCCTAGAGGCCTAGTGGCCGTCCGGCCGATTCTGCCCCGAATTCCGCCCCGCGCGCGACTGTGACAAACTACACATCCCGACCACGATAGGTTGCGGTCGGACCTCCTTCGACCACTATATCTAGGGCCTTGAATCTGGCGGGCTTTTTATGACGCTGGCGTTCCAGGAGTTAAAGCGATACCTTAACTGTCACGGTCGATGTGTTTGATGTGGCTCACGTCATGAACCACCAAGGGCTGCAATATTCAGCGTCAGTTGGAGGAGGGATGCCGCGACCCGCGAAGCGGCGTATCCTTTTCCGCTCGTTTCCGGTCACCCGCACACAACAGGAATAATCATGCAACCACCTGAAATCACAAAGGAATCCGCAAAAGCGAGCGCAGCCACCCTGCCCGAGCAGGAGATCGGGGAGGAGGTTCTGCTGGAGAAGTACGCGAAGGGGGCCGAGCGCACGGCAACCGACGTCCGCCGTCGCGTCGCCCGGGCGCTCGCGGGGGTCGAGGCCGAGGACAAGCGCGCGCTCTGGGAAGCGAAGTTCCTCGAGGCGCAGGAGCGCGGGTTCGTGCCCGCGGGCCGCATCAACTCGGCGGCGGGCACTTCGCTCACCGCGACGCTGATCAACTGCTTCGTGCAGCCGGTGGGCGACTCGATCACCGAACTGGTCGACGGGCGTCCCGGCATCTACACCGCGCTGGCGGAGGCCGCCGAGACCATGCGCCGCGGCGGCGGCGTCGGCTACGACTTCTCGTCGATTCGGCCGCAGGGCGCGCTCGTGCGCGGAACGATGTCGCGCGCGAGCGGCCCGGTCTCCTACATGAAAGTGTTCGACGAGTCGTGCGAGACCGTCGAGTCCGCCGGCTCGCGCCGCGGCGCGCAGATGGGCGTGCTCCGCTGCGACCACCCGGACGTCGAGTTGTTCATCCACGCCAAGGACCAGGGCGAGCTCACCAACTTCAACGTCTCGGTCGGCGTGACCGACGAGTTCATGCGCGCGGTGGAGGCGGACAGCGCGTTCGAGCTGGTGCACAAGGCCGAGCCGTCGCAGGACACCAAGGCCGAAGGCGCCTACCAGCGCGCCGACGGTCTGTGGGTGTACCGCAAGGTGCGCGCGCGCGATCTGTGGGACCAGATCATGCGCTCGACGTACGACCACGCCGAGCCGGGCATCCTGTTCCTCGATCGCATCAACAAGGACAACAACCTCTACTACTGCGAGACGATCGAGGCGACGAACCCGTGCGCCGAGCAGCCGCTCCCGCCGTACGGCTGCTGCGACCTCGGCTCGATCAACCTCGTGAAGTTCGTCAAGTCCCCGTTCATGGCCGAGGCCGAGTTCGACTTCGCCGCGTTCGGCAAGGTCGTCGAGACCTCGATCCGCATGCTCGACAACGTGCTCGACGCGACGCCGTGGCCGCTCAAGAACCAGAAGGACGAGGCCATGGCCAAGCGCCGCGTCGGCCTCGGCTTCACCGGGCTGGGCGACGCGCTGATCATGCTGCGCCTGCGCTACGACACGGCGGAGGCGTGCCAGATGGCCGCGCGCATCGCGGAGTCCATGCGCGACCGCGCGTATCTCGCCTCGATCGAGCTCGCGCGCGAGCGCGGTGCGTTCCCGCTGTTCAACGCCGACCTTTATCTTGCGGGCGGAAACTTCGCGTCGCGGCTGCCGGCGGAGATCAAGCAGAAGATCCGCCAGCACGGCATCCGCAACTCGCATCTGCTCTCGATCGCGCCGACCGGCACGATCAGCCTCGCGTTCGCCGACAACGCCTCGAACGGCATCGAGCCCCCGTTCTCGTGGACCTACTCGCGCCGCAAGCGCATGCCCGACGGCACGTGGAAGGACTACCAGGTCGAGGACTACGCGTGGCGGCTGTACCGCTACCTCGGACAAGCGGGCCAGTTGGGCCCGGGCGGCGGCGACGTGCGCACCCTCCCGCCCTATTTCGTGACCGCGCTCGAGATCTCGGCGCAGGCGCACAAGGAGGTGGTCGCGGCGGTCGCGCCCTTCATCGACACGAGCATCTCGAAGACGGTCAACGTGCCGGAGGACTACCCCTACGGCGAGTTCGAGGACCTCTACCTCTCCGCGTGGCGCGCGGGCCTGAAGGGCCTCGCGACCTATCGGCCGAACAAGGTGCTCGGTGCGGTGCTGTCGGTCGAGTCGCAGCAGCCGAAAGCCGAGGGCGAGAAGCGCGGCCCGCAGGACGTGGCGATCGCCGGCGCGAACCGCCGCCTCGCGATCAAGACCCTGCCGGCGCCGGTGCTCGCCTCGCTGGTGTGGCCCGGCCGCCCTGCACTGCCCGCTGGAAATCTCGCGTGGACCTACATGATCCAGCACCCGGGCGGCGACTTCGCGCTCTTCGTCGGGCACGTGGAAGACGAGGACGGGGAAGGGACCCCGTCCTCCACCCGCAGGCGGCGCGCGTTCCCGTTCGAGGCCTGGGTGAACGGCGCCGAGCAGCCGCGCGGCCTCGGCGCGGTCGCGAAGACCCTGTCGATGGACATGCGCGCGAACGACCGTGCGTGGCTCGCGCTGAAGCTCGACGTGCTGTCCAAGACGCCCGGCGAGCAGTCGTTCGAGCTGCCCTTCCCGCCGCACGGCGAGAAGCGGCTCGTCCCGAGCGTCGCCGCCGGCGTGGCCCAGGCGATCCGCTGGCGCTGCGAGCAGCTCGGCGCGCTCGACGAGGCCGGCGCACCGGACCTGCTGTCGCCCGAAGGCCGGCCGCATCCGGTGCTGGATGCGATGTTCGCCGTCGAGGAGCCGAAGACCGGCACCGACGGCACGCTCTCCTGGACGGTCGACGTGCGCAACCCCGCCTCCGGCGAGGACTTCGTGCTTGGCCTGAAGGAGATCATGATGCCCGACGGCGTCACGCGCCCCTACGCGATGTTCCTCTCGGGCTACTACCCGCGCGCGCTGGACGGGCTGGCGCGCCTGCTCTCGCTCGACATGCGCGTGATCGACCCGGCCTGGATCGGGATGAAGCTGCGCAAGCTCGTCAACTACTCGGAGCCGCTCGGCGACTTCCTCGCCTTCGTGCCCGGGGAGCGCAAGCAGCAGACCTGGCCCTCGACGGTGGCCTACCTCGCGCGGCTCATCATCCACCGCTACGCGATGCTCGGCGTGCTCGACGAGCACGGTTACCCGCGGCAGGAGATGGGCATTCTCGAGGCGCCGCGCGATAAGGGCGCGCCGAAGGTCATGCAGGGCGCGCTGTGCACCGAGTGCGGCAACTACACCGTCATCAAGAAGGACGGCTGCGACTTCTGTACGGCGTGCGGGGCGGTGGGAAGCTGCGGTTAGGCAGAGCCCGGCCCACCCCTGCGAAACGCCCCGCCGCGCGCGGGGCGTTTCGCTTCCCCACTCCGCCTACGCCGTCGCGGCGCCCGGCAGCAGTGTCTCGAGCAGCGTCCGCAGCGCCGCCGGCTCGATCGGCTTGCGGACAAGCGCGCGGATCCCGGCGTCCTGGACCTGGCTCTCGGTGAGCGCGTCCGCGTAGCCGCTGTAGAGGACGATCGGCAGCCCGGCCCGGCGCGCGAGCAGCCCGCGCGCAAGTTCCACGCCGGTCTGCCGCGGCATCGTCTGGTCGGTAATCACCACGTCGTAGCGCTCCGGCGCGCGCTCGAACAGCGCACGCGCCTCGGCGCCGTCGCGGGCCACCTCGACCTGGAGGCCCCACCCCTCGAGCAGCTCGCGCATGAACCCGCGCACCATCTCCTCGTCGTCCACCAGGAGCACGCGCCCGCGCAGGCCGCGCTGGCGCGCGGGCGGCGCGAACCCGGTCAGCGTCTCGTGCTCCGCGTCCGCGCCGTCCGCGTGCAGCACCGGCAAGAGCACGCGGAAGGTCGCACCCGCGCCCGGCCGCGTGTCGAGGACGAGGTGCCCGCCATGGTCGTGCACGATGCCGTGCACCATCGCGAGGCCCATGCCGCTGCCCTTGCCGACCTCCTTGGTGCTGAAGAACGGCTCGAAGATGCGCTCCAGCCAGCGCCGGCGCGATGCCCGGCCCGTCGTCGCTCACGGCGAGCTCGACGAACTCGCCGTCGATCGCGCTGCGGCAGCTCGCGCAGACGGCCGCGTGGTTCGCGCGCCGCACATCGATGCGCACCTTGCCCTGGCCCTCGAGCGCGTCGCGCGCGTTGATGCACAGGTTGAGCAGCACCTGCTCGGCTTGCACCCGGTCGATCGATACCGGCGGCACGTCCCCGCGGCTCGACAGCTCGAGGTCGAGGGTTGCCGGCATCGACGAGTGCAGGAGCCGCGCCGATTCCGCCACCAGCCGGCGCAGGTCCACCGGGCGGCGCTCGCCCCGCTGGCCACGGCTGAAGGTGAGCATCTGCTGGATCAGGTCGCGCGCGCGCCGGCACGAGCGCGTCGCCTGGTCGAGGTAGCCAGCGAGCTTCGGGTCGGCGGCCGCGGCTTCGCGCTCGGCGGCCAGCGTCACGTAGCCGATGATGCTCGTGAGGATGTTGTTGAAGTCGTGCGCGATGCCGCCGGTCAGCTGGCCGATGGCCTCCATCTTCTGCGCCTGGCGAAGCTGCGCCTCGAGCGCGAGGCGCTCGGCTTCGGCGCGCTTGCGCGCGGTGATGTCGCGCCCGATGTAGAGCACGTGCGGCTGTCCCCGATGCCGAATCGGGACGCCGCGGAGCTCGATCTCGGCGGAGCGGCCGCCCTTCGTCACCATGACGGTCTCGAGCTGGATCGGCGCGCCGGTGAGCGCTTGCGCATGCAGCGCCTTCACCATTCCGTCGACCTCCGGCGGATTGGCGATGACGCGGTCGGCGCCGATTACCTCCTCGCGCCGGTAGCCGCTCATCGACTCGTAGGCCGGGTTGACGTCGACGATGCGGAAATCCGCATCGCGCAGCACCAGCGCGTCGGCCGAGGCGTCGAAGATCGCGCGGTACTGCTCCTCGCTCACGCGCAGCGCGTCCTCGGCGCGCTTGCGCTCGGTGATGTCGCGGATCGTCGAGATCACGATCTTGCGCCCGTCGAGCCACAGACGGTTCGAGGTGATCTCGATGGGGAAGACGGTGCCGTCCCGCCGGCGATGGTAGCGCAGCGGGATGTGCACCCGGCCCTCGGGCGACTGGATCGAGCTGCGGGTCTGCTCGGGGTCGGCCGAGAGGTCCGCCGCGGTCATCGCGAGCAATTCGGCGCGGGCGTATCCCCAGAGCGACTCGGCCGCGCGATTCGCGTCGAGCAGCCGGAGCGTCTCCGCGTCGACCACCAGGATCGCGTCGGACTCCATCTCGAAGAGGAGGCGATAGCGGTGCTCGCTCGCGCGCAGCCGTTCCTCCGCGCGTTTCGCCTCGGTGATGTCGCGTACGATGATGAGCACGTGCGGCCGCCCCTGGTACTGCATCGGCACGCCGTGGATCTCGACGTCGAACGTCGTGCCGTCCTTGCGCCGGGTGCGCGCCTCGAGCCGGCAGGGCGTGCCGGCAAGGACCTTCGGCAGCAGCACCGCGCACTCGCGTTCCAGCTCGGGCGGGATGAACACCGGCCGGGGTTCCCCGATCAGCTCCTCGCGGCGATAGCCATGCAGCGACAGGAACGCCTCGTTCGCGTCCACGATGCGGTGGTCCGCGTCCCACAGCAGCAGGCCGTCGACCGAGGCGTTGAAGATCGCCCGGTACTGCTCCTCGCTCGACTTCAGCGCCTCCTCGGCGCGCTTGCGCTCGGTGATGTCGCGCACGATCGCGAGCACGTGCGGCTCGCCGCGGTGCTGGATGGGGATCGTGCGCACTTCGATCTGGAACCGCTCGCCGTTCTTGCGCAGCGCCTCCAGCTCGACCTGGCACGGTTCGCCCGCGAGAGTGCGCCGGACGAGATCCCGCCGTCGCTCGACGTACTCGACCGGCAAGTGGGCGGGATAGTCGCTGTCCAGCACCTCCTCGCGCGAGTAGCCGTAGAGCTGCTCGTAGGCCGGATTGACGTCGATCCGCCGCAGTTCGGAGTTCCACAGCACCAGGGCGTCGGCCGAGGCGTTGAAGACCGCCCGGTACTGCTCCTCGCTGGCGCGCACCGCCTCCTCGGCGCGCTTGCGCTCGGTGATGTCGCGGGCGATCACGAACACGTGCGGCCGGCCGCGGTACTGCAGCGGCACGCCGCGCACCTCGACCGCGAAGCGCGTGCCGTCCTTGCGCACCGCCTCCATCTCGTACTGCGTGGCGTCGCCGCAGAGCTCGCGCTCGAACAGCGTCCGCGCCGCGTCCTGCTCCTCCGGCGGCGTGAACAGCATCCGCGTGGAGCCGATCACCTCCTCGCGCGTGAAGCCGGTCATCGCGAGCAGCGCGGGATTCACGTCAACGACCCGGAAATCCGCGTCGCGCAGCGTGAGGGCGTCCGCCGACGCGTTGAAGATCGCGCGGTACTGCTCCTCGCTCGCGCGCATCGCCTCCTCGGCGCGCTTGCGCTCGGTGACGTCGCGCGTGAAGGCGAGGATGCGCGGCTCGCCCGCGATCGTCGCGCGCTTGAGCGTCACCTCGTGCCACATCAGGTGCCCATCCTTGTGGCGCGCGTGCCACTCGAAGCGCACCGGCGCGGCGCGGAGCTTCGCCTGCTGGATGAGGCGCATCGCGTCCTGCTCGGTGTACGGCGGGACGTTGGCGCTCACGTCCCCGACCCCGAGGTTCCGCAGCGCCTCGCGCGAGTGCCCGTAGAGCTCGGCCGCCTTCGGGCTCACGTCGAGGATGCGGCCGGTGTCCCAGTCGTGCACGAAGATCGCGTCCTCGTTCGCCTCGAAGATCGCGCGGTAGCTCGCCTCGGAGGCCCGCAGCGCCTCGTCGGCGCGCGCGCGCTCGAGCTCGGCGGCGGCGCGCACCGCGAAGATCTTCAACATGGCCTCGGTGAGCGCCCGATCGACGAGCGGCCGGCGGTCCATCACCACGATCAGCCCGAGCTGCTCGCCCGTGGACGCGGTCAGGGTATAGGCCGCGTAGCTGTCGAACTCGAGCCTGGCGAAGAGCGACCGCGCCGCGAACTCGGGGCGCACGCCGTCGCGCACGTAGCGGAACTCCTGTCCGACCATGCCGGCGCACGGCGACGCGGCGACTTTGTACTCGAACGGTTCGAGGGGCCGGCCATCCAGGCAGGCTGCCACCGAGCGCATGTGCGTGCGTCGGGCGTCGAAGAAGACGGTGATCATCGCCGCGCCGACGCCCAGGATCTCGGCGAGCTGGCGCACGAGCGTGTCGAACACCTCCGGGCCGGCGGCGGTGGACACCGCCAGCGCCGCGCGCCGCAGCGCCTCCTCGTTGCGCTTGCGCTCGGTGATGTCGACCGAGATGCCGCAGACGGCGTAGGGCCGGCCGTCGGCGCCGAGGAGCGGGAACTTGTTCGCGAGCAGGGTGCGCCGCTCGCCGCGAATGACGTTCGTCTCCTCGATCTCGAGCGGCGTGCCGGTCTCGATCACGCGGCGGTCGTTCGCACGCAGCCCCGCGGCGATCTCCGCAGGGGCGATGTCGCCCGGCGTCAGGCCGACGATCTCCGCGGCCGGCCGCCCGACGTGCTGCTCGAATGCCCGATTGACGAAGAGATACCGCCCCTCGAGGTCCTTCGCGAACACGCGCACGGTCGTGCTGTTGTCGAGGAGCTGCTGCAGCGTGGGCTTGGCCTCGAGCGGCGCGGGTTCGAGGGTGGGCTGCGGCCGGGGTTCTTTGGCGCTCATGTGGGGAGTCTAGCGACGATCCGCAGCCGGGCGGGCCCGATTACCCGCCGGAAACGATTGAAACGCTCCGGTTACAAACCGCGCCGGTTCAGACCGGCGGCACGAACATGTAGCCGGCGCCGCGGACGGTCCGGATCGCGCGCGGGTTGTCGGGGTCCTCCTCGATCTTGCGCCGCACGCGGGTGATGCGGATGTCGATCGAGCGGTCGAAGGGCTCCCACTCGCGGTTGCGGGTGAGCGTGAGCAGGCGGTCGCGCGACAGCACCTGGTTCGGGTGGTCGACGAACGCCTTCAGGAGGTCGAACTCCATCGCGGTGATCGGGACCTCGGCCCCGTCCTGCCCGAAGAGCTGGCGCGATCGGAGGTCGAGCTGGCACCGCCCGACCGGGACCCGCTGCGGCGCCGCGGCCGGCGCACGGCGCCGCAGCGCGCGGCGCCGCCTGGACGCGGCGCACCACGCTCTTCACCCGGGCGAGGAGCTCGCGCAGGTCAAACGGCTTGGCGATGTAGTCGTCGGCGCCCATCTCGAGCCCCACGATGCGGTCGACCACCTCGCCCGCCGCGGTGACCATGACGATCCCGAGGTCATAGCGCTCGCGCAGGAAGCGCGCGAGCGTGAGACCGTCCTCGCCCGGCAGGCGCACGTCGAGCAGCACGACGTCCGGCGCGCCGCGAGCGAGCGCCGCGCGCATCTCGGCGCCGCTGCCCGCGGTCTCGGCCTCGAATCCGTGCGACGCGAGGTACTCCGCGAGCATCTCGCGCACCTCGCGGTCATCGTCGACGATCAATACGCGTCCGCTGGTCATGCCGCTCCACGTCCTCCGGAATCCCGCGCGCAAATTATAGGCGTACGCCCCTGCAACGCGCCCGGTTACACAACCGATACCAAGTGCGTCGAAACGGAAAGCATCGCGATACCTCCCGTCCGTAGTCTGCACGCCACGTTCTCGGCCGTTGTCACGAGCTTCGCGAACGAGCAGCCGGAAGGCGGCGCGCGCTCCGCGCCGACTCCCGGGTCCCGACCACTGATCGACGGAGGCATGACCATGAATCGTTTCACTGCAACCGAATCCCGGGCCGTTCCCGCCCCCTTCGCGCCCGGCGCGCACCTCACCATCCGGCGCCGTCGCCGCCGCATCCTCACCCGCGCAGCCGAAAGCGCTCGCTCGCGCGTCGCGGCGGCGTTCCGGTCGCTGGCGAACGGCGTCGATGCGCGCACCGCGGGCGCCCGGGTCAATGCGTTCTATCGCTCGAGCGGATTCGCCTGGGCGCGCTGCCTCGGCTAGCGCGCCGTGCGGTTACACACCGATACGAACTGTTTCGCGACCGCAATCGGACGAATACCGCCGCCGCCTAGAGTGCCGTCCATGCCGCACGCCACCGGGCGCCGCGGCCAGGCAAAGCAGCATCGCTCACACAAGGAGAACGCCATGAACGCCAGGCAAACGGAAGCTGCCGCCGCCGAGGACAGGCTGCGCAACCTCTATCGCATGGTCCCGGAGTTGGCGCGCGTCCGGCACGCCGCCCACACCGTCGATCGCGACCCGGCCGATCCGCACCGCGCCACCGCGTGGGTGGGCGCCGACGAGGCCGATCTGCTCCCGTTCACCGCCGAGCACGAGCTCGGCGGTCCGCGCGGCGGCGCCTCGCCCTCCGACATGCTGTGCGCCGCGCTCGCGGCCTCGCAGGATTCGGCGATCCGCCTCGCGGCGGCCCGTCACGGCGTGCGCATCGCGGCCCTCGGCGTCGAAGTGACCGGCTGGACGGACGCGCGTGGCGTCTTCGGCACCGAGCCCGGAATCGCGGTCGGCTTCCAGGCCCTGTCGACCACCGTTCGGCTCGACGTCGCCGACGGCACCGCTCTCGAAGCGGTGCAGCGGGTGCTGGCGGACGCCGAGCGCACCTGCATCGTGCTCGCGACGCTGCGCCGCGCGGTGTCCGTATTCATCCGCATTCATCACAACGTGCAAGCGCCCCTGGCGCTCGCTGCCTGAGGAAGAACACCATGGACCGCAAGCTCTGGACCACGCCCTACGACGCGCGGATCGTCGCCGAAGGCGTGCAACTCGCCCGCAACGAGGTCGTCGGCATCCGCGACGGCAACGGCGCGCTGGTGTTCGTCGAGTCGGGTACCGCGTGGATCACCCAGGAGGGCGACTCGCGCGACGTGCTCGTCCCGGCCGGAGAGTCCTTCCGGCTGGACCGGGCGGGCGTCGCGCTGGTGCAGGCGTACCGCGCGGGAACGATCACGATCACCGCGCCGCTCGACGGCGGCGAGCCGGAAGTATTCCGTTCCGCGCCGATCGCGAACACCGCGCGCGCGCCGCGCCGCGGCCACCCGCTGGTGCGGCGGATGTGGGCAATCGTCCTGCGCCTCTACCGGCGGCACCCGCGGCCGCGCCCGTGGGACATCCGGATGATGCCGGAGCACGCGACGCCGCCCCTGCGGCTGCTCGATCCGGTCGGACCCGGTCCGCGCGCCGCTCGCGACCCCGCCGCCGGGCTGCGCGCCGCAATCGAGCTCGACATGACCCGCTGCGCCTGAGTCGTCAGGCCGCGCACTCGCCATCGAATGAGGAGCACCACCATGACCCACGCAAACGTATTGATGCATTTCGCGGCGCGGCTCGACGAGCACCAGGTCGACGACGTCCGCGCCACCCTCACCGCGGTCGCCGGCGTCGCGCGCGTCGAGCCCGGCCGCAAGTTGCCGCAGTTGCTGCTCGTGGATTACGACCCGCGCGTCGTCAGTGCCCAAGCGCTGCTCGACGCGGTGCGCCATCGCGGCCTCGCTCCCCGGCTCGTCGGGATGTGAGGCCGGTACTTGCGCCAACCCCACCCAACAGGAGACTCGCCATGCAACAAGCCGTACAGCAACCCATCGACAGCAAGCGCTACGCGAAATCCGTCCAGGCGTCCAAGCGCGTCCGCTTCGACATCGACCAGGACGTGATCCGCGGCCGTGCGTTCGACTTCGCGAAGAAATTCCTGCCCGACGGCCTGTCGAAAGTCCAGACCCTGACGTTCCTGAGCGAGCGCGAGAAGCAGCTGATCAGCCAGATCCAGGGCCGCAGCTACGCGAACATCTTCGGCCTGGTCGAGCGCTTCATCGCCGCGAAGGTCCTCGAGGTGAGCCGCGAGCATTGGTTCGGCGACCAGGTCGCGCTCGAGGCGCTGGTGCGCTTCACCGACGAGGAGATCAAGCACCAGGAGATGTTCCGCCGCATCGAGCAGATGATCGCCCTGGGCATGCCCGAGGGCTACACGTTCCTGCCCGAGCCGAACGCGGTCGCCGCGGCCGTGCTCAGCAAGTCGACCTGGGCCGTGCTCGCGCTGACCTGCCACATCGAGATCTTCGTCCTCGCGCACTACCGCGAGAGCATCGACCCGGACCAGAACCTCTCCGACCTGTGGAAGGACGTGTTCCTGCACCACATGCGCGAGGAGTCGCAGCACGCGATCCTGGACGAGATGGAGTGGCAGCGCGAGGACGCGAAGCTCACGCCCGAGGCGCGCGACCAGGCCGTCAACGATCTGATCGACCTCGTCGGCGCGGTGGACGGCATCCTGCAGGTTCAGTCGGCCGCAGACGCGGACTACTTCCTGCGCATCTGCGGAGCGCACGTTCGGCCGCGACGAGGCCGAGAAGATCCGCGCGACGTTCCTCGCCGCATACCGGTGGCAGTACATCGTCTCCGGCGTGCAGGGGCGCTTCAGCGAGGTGCTCGGCCGCATGATCACGCCCGCGCAGTTCGAGCGCATCGGCACGGCGCTCGCGCCGATCATGAGCTGACGCGGAAGCGGAGCCGGGTCGTGGCGGTGCGCCTGCGCAACGGTCGCGCCGCCACGGCATGACCCCGACCGAGAAAACGATGGTTGCGACGCTCCAAGGTCGGCGGCTGCGCTGGTGGTACTGGCTCGCGACTGCGTGCTTACTCGCCGCGTCCCTCGGCGGCTGGGATGCCGGCCTGTGGGTCACGATGGCTTTCGTCGCGGCGCAGCTCGTTCACTACCTCGCCCGAGAGGGATCGGCGCGCGCGCTTCCGGTGCAGGTTCGCATCGCCTACCTCGCGCTGCTGGCCGCAGGACTCTGGTCGCCGCTCGGGTTCGTCCACTGGCTTGCAGCTCGCCGGCACCTGCGCGTCGGTCGGCCTCGACTACTGCGCGCTCGCCCGGATCGTCTCGCTCATGCCGTGGAATCGGACGGAGCCCCTGACGTTCCAACGGGTTTGGCGGACCTTCGCGTCGCCGCCGGTGGCGGGCTCGATCCTCTACGGCGGGTCCACAGCCCGTGCCGTGCAGCTGAAACAAACGGAACAAAAGCGGCCTCAGGGTGAAATCTCGCCAATGCCCCCGCTCACTAGACTAGGCCGCGAACCCGGCTTCACGGAGATTCACACCGGGGAGCAATGGCATGACACGTCGTGCACGGGATAGGCATCAATGCGCAGCCCAAGGAGAGACACCATGTTCAAGACATTCAAGGCTAAGGGCTTCCTGCTGGCGCTGATGGTCGCCGGCTGTGCAAGCCCGCAACCCCCGACGCCTTTGGTCAAGGTGCCGGACAAGCTCAACCCCGGCGCGAGCGAATCGCTGACGATGATCGTTCCCGCAAAGGGCGTGCAGATCTACGAATGCCGCGCCAGGAAGGATCAGGCCGGGGGATACGAATGGGTGTTCGTGGCTCCCGAAGCCGGCCTCTTCGACGCGCGCGGGAACAGCATCGGTCGCCACTATGCCGGCCCACACTGGGAATCGACCGATGGCAGCAAGGTGGTCGGCACGGTGAAGGAACGTGTCGACGCGCCAGCGGCCAACGCCATTCCTTGGCTGTTGCTTGCCGCGAAGCCCGTAGGCGCGGAAGGCTCGTTCAGCAAGATCACGAGCATACAGCGCGTGAATACCGCGGGGGGTGTGGCGCCCGAGGCCGGTTGTTCTCAGGCCGCTGTCGGGACATCGGTGCGCGTCGCGTACACGGCGGACTACTATTTTTTCACGCCCAGTAGGCGGGCCTGGCGTCGATGGCATCACCCCGTCGCCCTGAATGCGCAAGTCGTGGCAAGCGCCGGTCGCAGCGTGGACGATCACTGACGGAGAAAGCCGATGCGCAAAGTCTCATGTCCCTCACCCAGCGAGGTGCTGCTCGAGGAGTTCCTGAAGCCGATGGGCATCACGCAGCACCGGCTGGCGAAGGAGATCGGGGTGCCGCTGCGGCACATCGCCGAGATCGTCGCCGGCAGGCGCGCGATCAACGCCGACACGGGCCTGCGGCTTTCGCGCTTCTTCGGCATGTCGGAGGGCTTCTGGATCGTCTTGCAGGCCGCTTACGACCGCGAGCGCGCAAAGGATGCGCTGGCGAGGACCCTGGCGAAAATCAAGCCTTTGTGCAAAGCCGGCTCGCTTGCCGACGTGCGGAGCCGAGCGGTGGCGGCGTCGGCGCTCCCGTAGCAACGAGTCGGGCGCTCGACAGGACCTTGATTCAACCCCTAACCAAGAATTCACGACGCGATGGAACGCAAGCTCTGGATCGAACCTTTCGACGCGCGCATCGTCGCCGCGGGCGTACCGCTCGAAGGCCGGGAGGTCGTAGGCATCCGCAGTGCCCGCGGCGCGCTCGTGTTCGTCGAGTCGGGCACCGCCTGGATCACGCAGGAGAACGACAGCCGCGACGTCATGGTCTCCGCGGGCGAGTGGTTCCGGTTCGACCGCGACGGCGTCGCGCTGGTGCAGGCGCACCGATTCGCGACGATCACGATTACCGCCCCGGCCGACGGCGCCCCATGCGTAGTGTTCCGTCCCGGGTCGCGTGCGCGGCGCGCCGGCCTGCCGCTCGTGCGGCGCTTCTGGGCCATCTGGCTGCGGCTCTACCGACGCCACGCGCGGCCCCGCCACTGGGAGTGCCCGGCCGCATGATCACCCCGGCGCAATTCGAGCGCGTCGCGCGCGACCGGCTCCGCGCCGGCCCCGGCGGCATCCTGCGGCTGCGCGACGGACGCGCGGCCGCAATCCGGCCGGCATTGCCGGCGGACGGCGCGGCCGTGCAGCGATTCGTGCGCGAGCTCTCCCCGCTCGCGCGCCGGCGGCGCTTTCTCGGCGCCGTGGCCGAGCTCGCTCCCGACCAGCTCGACCGGCTCACGAGGGTAAGGGACCCGCGGGACCTCGCGCTCGTCGCGCTGTCCGCGAACGCGGGGATGCCGCGCATCGTCGCGATGGCGCAGTACGCGTCGGACGATCCGCCGGCAGCGGAGTGTGCGGTGGTCGTCGCGGATGCCTGGCAACGCCAGGGCCTCGGCGAGCGCCTGCTCGAAATGCTCCTCGCGCGCGCCGCCGAGATGGGTCTGCGCGCAATGAGCGGATTCGTTCTCGGCGACAACTGGCCGATGCTCGCGCTGACCGCCAAGCTCGGATTCGACTCCGTGGAAAGCGACGATCGCCATCTCGTGCGCGTAGCGAGGCCCCTGCCGCAGCCCCGGTGCGGCGCCGCGTTCGTGGAGCGGTTGCGGCGGTTGATCGCCCGGTTCGGCGGCAGGCGCGCGCTGCGCGCGGCGTAGCAGCGGCGGACTACGTGGCGCGGCGAGTCCGCCCGGGCAGGTTGACGAGCACGATCCCCGCCGCAACCAGCAGCGCGGCGGCGACGAATGCGGGCGTGAGCCGCTCGCCGAGGAAGATCACGCCGGCCGCCACGCCGAACAGCGGCGACATGAAGGTCAGGACCGACAGCCGCGCCGCGTAGTACTTCGTGAGCAGCCAGAACCAGACGAGATAGCTCGCGAACGCGACGAGCACGCCCTGGTACGCCATCACGGCGACCGCGAGCGGGGTCACCCGCACCACCCCCGGCTCGCCCATCGCGACCGACACGAGGACGAGCACGACCGCCGACACCGCGAGCTGGTAGAAAAGCGTCTTCGTCGCGCTGGTCCGCGCGAGCTTGGTCGCGCGGATCAGCACGATCGTCGACGCCCACAGGAACGCGGCGATGACCCCGAAAAGGTCGCCGATCAGCGTCGCGCGTTCCGCCGCCGCGAATCCCTCTCCGAATGCCGCGACGATGCCGCCGAAGGCGAGCAGCACGCCGGCCCACTGGCGCGCGCCGAGGTGCTCGCTCTTCACGAACAGGGGCAGCATCACCGCGGTCATGCACGGCGTCGTGTAGATGAATACGACCATCCGCGAGGCCGCGGTGTACGCGAGCCCGGCGTAGATGAACACGAACTCGAGGGCGAACATCGCTCCGGCCGCGAGCCCCGGCCAGAGCGTGCCGTCGCGGCGGAAGAGCGGGATGCCGCGCACCCCCGCCCAGACCAGCAGGAGCGCGGTGGCGATCGTCGAGCGCAGTCCCGCCTGCATGACGAGCGAGATGTCCGGCGCCGTCCACTTGATCGTGACCTGCTGGAACCCCCACATCATGCAGAGCACGACCATGAGGGCGAACGCGAGAGCGTCCAGGGGCTTGCGGTCGGCGATCATCGGCGCTCGTTCGGGGCGGGCGACTGTAACCGATAATCCGCCCCATGGGACACCGCTACGCGACGCTCGTGCGCACCGGTCTGCGCGTGGATGGCTGCGACGAACCGCTGCGCGATCTCTATGCGCGCGCGCGCTCTCTCTATCCGGAGGGCTTCCCCGCCGAGGAGACCACGACGCTCGAGAAGCTCTACGCGCACACGTCGTTCGCGTTCGTCGACGCGCTGCGCAGGCAGATCGCGGCGCGGCTCGCGATCCCGCCGGCCTGGATGCCGATGGACCTCTTCCAGGCCTACGGCTGCGGCCCGATCGCCCTGCACGACGACCGGTTCCGGTTCCCCGGCGTGTACTTCGTGATCGTTGTGGCACACTCGGGCCGGCTCGGCGTGGTCGACAGGACGAGCCGCGCGGCGCGTCACGACGCCGGCGAAATCCTGCTTCTCGATCCGTACCGCAGGCACGCGCTGGTGCCCGAAGGGCGGACGGCGCGCGAGCACCCGTATGAGCGCACCCACGGCCTCGTCACCGACCCGGAGAGCCAGTTCATGTTCCTCGATTTCGACGTGAGACGGCCGCTGCTGCGCGAGCGCTTCAGGCTGCCTGAAAAGGGATCCCGCAATGCCTGAGAAGAAGCTCGGCGGCGCGCTGCTGGCCACCGCGATCGCGACGCTGGTCGTCGCCGGCGCCGCGTCCGCCGCCGACCCGGAGCGCGGCCGCGCGCTCTACGAAGCGCGGTGCGGAGGCTGCCACAACGACAGCGTGCACAACGACAACTCGCGCAAGGCGCTCACCTTCGAGGCGGCGCGCGGCCGCGTGGCGGACTTCAGCGCGCAGCTCAAGACCGGCTGGAGCGGCGCGCAGATCGATGACGTCACGGTGTACCTGAACGAGCGGTACTACCGCTTCCCCTGTCCGGCGAAGCTCTGCCCCAAGCCGGCGCCACCCAAGTCCTGAGTTTCCGCAATCCGGGACGGACTTGCGCATGTTGACGACGCCCGGCGGCGGGCGTAGCGTCCGCGCTTCGTCGGCGCAGGGGTGCGCCGCACCAATCCCGAGGAGACACCCATGCTCAAGAAGCTCGCCGGCATCCTGATCGCTGCGTGCTCGCTCGCGGCCACGTCCGCAGTCGCCCAGCAGTGGCCCGTGAAGCCGGTGCGTCTGGTGGTGACGTTCTCGCCGGGCGGCTCGAGCGACATCGTGGCGCGCGCCCTTGCCGTGCCACTCTCGGCGAAGCTCGGCCAGTCGGTGATCGTCGACAACAAGCCGGGCGCCGGCGGCACGATCGCGGCCGCCGAGATCGCGCGTGCGGCGCCGGACGGCTACAACCTGCTGGTGTCGAACACCACCCCGATCTCGCTTTCGCCGACGATGCTTACGCCCCCGCCCTACGACTCGATCAAGAACTTCACGCACGTGAGCCTGGTCGCGGTGGTGCCCGACGTGATCATGGTGCACCCCTCGGTGCCGGTGAAGAACATGAAGGAGCTGGTCGCCTGGATCAAGGCGCAGAAGACCCCGGTGAATTTCGGCTCCGGCGGAATCGGCTCGATCGGGCACATCCTCGGCGAGATGTTCAAGAAGGAGGCGGGCGTGAACATCGAGCACGTCGGCTACAAGGGCAGCGCGCCGATGATCGTCGACCTGATCGGCGGCAATCTCAGCTTCTCCTTCGACACGCTCCCGCAGAACGTGCCGCACATCAAGTCCGGCAAGCTCCGCCCGATCGCGGTGACCTCGCGCGCGCGCGCGGCGATCGCGCCCGACGTCCCGAGCGTGACCGAGGAGGGGATGACGTTCCTGGTGGCCGAGAACTTCATCGGCATCTCGGGTCCGGCCGGCCTGCCGGAACCGGTCGTCAAGCGGCTGCACGCCGCGATCCAGGAGTCGCTCGACGACCCGAACTTCGTGAAACGCCTCAACGAGCTCGGCTTCGCCGTCCAGAAGATGTCGCAGGCGGACTTCCAGGCGTTCGTTCAGAACCAGATCACCGGCTGGGCGCCGGCGGTAAAAGCGTCGGGAGCGAAGCTCAACTGACCTCGCCCAGCGCCGGCACTGCCGGCGCGTGCGAGGTCATCCCGGCGCAAGCCGGGATCCAGTCGCCCGCGTCAGCGCGTCATCCCGGCGACGTCGCGCGGCGCAAGCCGTGCGCGCCGGACGTGGCGATGCTCGAACCGGCCCTGGCCTTCCTGAAGAAAGCCCTGCGCGTGGCTGAAGGCAAGCCATCCGCCGTATAGCGCGAACGCCAGGGACGCGAGCTGGCCGAGGGTGAACAGCACGTCGACCAGCGATGCGAGCGATTCCATGGTGCGTCCTCCTCGTAGTCCCGGGTCCGATCGACCCGGGTCCAGAGTACGCGCCGCGCTCGCGGCGAAGTGGGAACTAGGGGCCGCCCTTTTGTGATCCATTGACATCCCGGGCGCCCCCCGCCCGCGGTCCCGCCTACTTCCCGGCTTGCGGCTTGTTCGCCAGCACGACGTCCCAGGGGCCGCGGGCGTCGATGAACATCACGCAGTCCTGGCTGCCCTCGCATCGAGCGGCGTGCTTGGCCTTGCCGGTGAAGGCGAAGTAGGAGCCGGGCGGGAGCCGATGCTCCTTGCCGTCCACGATGAGGACCAGGTCTCCCGTTACCGTCGTGACATAGTGGTCCGGGGAGTGATGATGAACGGGCGCAACGAACCCCGCGCCGTACTTCAGGTAGAAGTGGCTGGGGCCCTTCGCCATGTCGCCCTTGACCACCGCACTCGCCACGCCGGGAACGCCCGCTCCGATCCACTTCAGGTCCGCCGCGGGGGTGAATGCCGCCTTAGCCGCGCCCTGCGCGAACACCGCCGGCGCGAACGCCGGCACCAGCGCGAGGGCGGCCGCAGCCGCGAAAGCGCAACTCCGGTTCTTCATGGTTCCTCCTTTCGGTTACGGGAATCGTCGGTCGTTGGGTGCCGCTCACTGCGGCTTCTGCTCGGGCACGGTCGAGCGTGAAGTAATCCGCGGCACGCGGTCCACGCGACGGCGCGGATGCAGGACGTCGCGCAGTCGCTCCGCCCGGACGATCTCGCAGCGCATCGCGCCCTGCTGGGGGTGGTCCTCGCGGTGCTGCACCAGCGCGTCCTCGCGGCCACGCTCCGCGCGCGTGTTCCGATAGTCGCCGCGCCCGTACAGGCAGACGCCGTCGCCGCTCGCCAGGTCCAGCGCCAGTAGTGCCATCGTCCCGGTCGCGCGAAGGTTGCCCGCGCTCTTGAACACGCCATCGCCGACGTACTCGCTCCAGGACAGCTGGCGTGCGGCCGGGTCGAACTCGAGGAAGCCGGGCGCGCCGCCGCGATGCGCGACGTCCGGCATCCCGTCGGGGCTGACCGTCGCGAGGAACGAGGTTTCGGTCCTCGCCAGCACGGCGGCAAGGAGGGGGTGATCGAGCGCGAGCGGTTCCCGCACCGCCGGGCCGACGCGCAGCGGCGCGTCGCAGACCGGGAGCGACGGCGCGAAGTACTTCCGGCAGAGCGTGAACGCCTCGGTTGCCACCAGTTCGGGCGCCGCGGCGCGCCCGTAGAGGAAGCCGTTGATCCGCGCGCGCCGGGCGAGCCCGAGGCTGATCACGAGCCCGCCACACGCCGTCGGCGTCTGCACGTGCTCCGCGAGCCCGGCCGGCAGCTCGAGGCGGAGCTCCGGGCCGTCGGCGAGGCGCACGAGCGGTGCCGCACCGGAGACGAGCGCGAACCGCAGACCGTGGCCGTTCTCGGGCATCGCGAGGACGACGAGATCGGCGCCGCGCGCGAATTCCGGGACCGGGCCCACCCAGTCCGCGAGCTTGTCGGCGACGCGGCGCGTGTGCGCCTCGTCCTGAACGGCACGTTGTCCGGCGTGATACGCAAGCGGCTTCATAGCGACCGTCCCGCCACTAGCAGAGCCGCCCGGTGCGTGCCGCCGCCGCCGCGCCGGCTTCCGGCCGCGCGCGATCGAGCTCCTCGTGCACGCAGAGGATGTTGCCCTCGGGGTCATTGAACCACGCGGCCTTATCGGAGCCGACGATGGCCACGTGCTCGATCGTCTTGAACCCCGGCAGGTCGTAGTCGTGGAACGCGACACCGCGCGCCTTCAGGTCGCGAACCGCCGCGACGATGTCATCGACGGTGAACGACGCCGCGGTGTGCTCGGCCTTCGTTCCTTCGGGCTTCGGGAACAGCGCGAGCGTCGCCCCGCCGTTGCAGCGGAGCAGGAACTTCCCGTCCGGCCGCGGGCCGATCGGCTCCAGGCCGAGCTTGTTCAGGTAGAAATCGCGCGCCCGCTCCAGATCCTTCACGGGCAGCATGGTCGTCACTGGTGCACGAGTCAGCATGGTCATCTCCTTGGCAATCAGATCAGTTGAGCGGCGCGGCGAGCGCGAGCGTGAAGCCGAGGACGATCGTCCGAACGGATTTCATCTCGCGCTCCCTTCTCAGGCGTGCGCCTCGTGGGCCTTCGCGTAGTCGATCATTCCCTGGAAGTCGACGACCACCGCGGGCTCGCTCCCCACGACCCACGCGTCGTGACCCGAGGGCAGCAGCGAAACCTCGCCCGGCCGGCAGTCGAACTCCGTGCCGTCGTCCATCAGGATCCGCAGGACGCCGGAGACGTGATACTGGAAGTGCGGCGCCTCGCAGCTCTTGGTATTGACGAGCGGCTGGACCGACTTCGACCACTTCCAGCCCGGCTCGAAGACTGCGCGACCGACCGTCGCGCCGCCGATCTTGATCAGCTCGAGCCTGCCCTTCGGAAACTCGCGGATCTCGTCCGGCTTCCTGAAATCCTTGCATTCCGCCTTTTCCATGTCGGGCCTCCGGTTGATGAGGGTGGCCGGCCTTGCGCGCCGGTGTGGCGTATTTGTAAGGCGCGCTGCGGAAGCGGGAAATGCGTAGCCCTACGTACCGGGCCGACGTTCGGTGCGGGGGTTGGAATCGATGCGACGCGAAGCGAAGAGGGCCGACGCCGCGTGGCATCGGCCATGGCCCGGCTCGCGGGCGGTGGGCCTACAGCTCGGCGATCAGCCGATCGGCGACGGCCTCGAAGCGCGCGACCTCTCCGTAGGAGCGTGCGAGCATCATCGCGCCCTCGAGGGCGCCGACGATCCCGCGCGCGACGACCTCGGGCGACCCGGCGAAGCGCAGGGTGCCGGAAGCGCGGCCCTCCTCGAGCACCGCCACGAGCCAGTGCTCGTTGCGGTCGAAGAAGTGCTTCACGCCGTCCTTGACCGGCTTGGCCAGCGTGGCGTAGTCGGAAGCCAGCATGCCGCACAGGCACATGCGATTGCTGCGCAGGACGTCCGTGTAGATCGCCGCGTAACGGCGCAGCTTCTCGCGGGCATCGGCGCCGCTCCGGTCGATCGCGGCCAGGGCGTCCAGGAAGCGCTGCTCGTAGCGCTCGATCAGCCGCTGCCCGAGCTCGGCCTTGGTGGAGAAGTGATAGTGAAGGCTCGCTTTTGTGATGCCGAGGGTGCTCGCGATGTCCGCGTAACTGAAGCCGTTGAAGCCGCGCGTCTGCACCAGCCGCTCGGCCACGTCCAGGATCCGCTGCGACGTGTCCACGCTGATCTTCGCTGCCCGAGGCATCCGAGCTCCCGTCGGTGGTTGCCCCGCCGCTGCGGCGGGACGTGACCGCCGCATTACAACCCATCTACCTACTGGTTGACAAGTAATCTACTAGTTGGTAGGTTGGCGGCGCGGTTCCCTCCCATCCCGACACTGCAGGGACGACATGGAGCAACTGACCAGCCGTGAGCTGCACGCCGCGCTCGACACGCTGCACGCGATCGGCGAGGCGTGCTCCACGGGCGACGCGTTCGCGCGCCGCGGCGTCGAGTGCCTCCCCAATCTGATCGGCGCCGACCTGACGACCCTCTCGACGTGCGACCTCGACAGCGGACACCGGTCGGTGGTCAGCGACCATCCGGGCGCGATCTCGCGGCGCGAGATCGACGTGTTCGATCACTACTTCGACGTCCATCCCCTCGTTTGCGAGCACGGGCGCAACCGCGCGGCGACGACGAAACGCATCGACGACCTGCTGCCGGACGGCGCGTTCCGCGGCACCCCGCTCTTCAACGAGTACTACCGGAAGATCGGCATCGACCACGTGATGGCCGTGCCGATCCACGTCGACCGCCGGTTCCTGGTGAGCTTCGTTCTCAACCGGAGCGGAACCGGGTTCAGCGACCGCGATCGCGACCTCGCCGAGCTCATCCGGCCGCATCTCGCGAACCTCTATCGTCTCGGATGCTCGGCCGAGCGCACGCGCGACCTCCCGGCCGACGCGCCCTTCGACCGCGCCGCGGCCCCGCTCACCCCGCGCGAGCGCGAGGTGCTCGACTGGGTCGCGGCCGGAAAGACCAACCGCGACATCGCGGCGATCCTCAGCGCGAGCCCGCGCACCGTCGAGAAGCACCTCGAACGGATCTACGAGAAGCTCGGCGTGGAAACGCGCACCGCGGCGGTGATGCGGGTGCGAGCGCTGCCGCGGCGCAGCGACTGACCCGCCCGAGCGCAGTGCTAGACTGGCGGCCCGCTAGAACCCGCTAGAGCGGGGCGCGCATTCTTCCCGCGCGCTGGCGCAGAGCGATGCCCGGCCGCTACGACACCGTCGCCGTTTCGCTTCACTGGATCCTCGTGGTCGGGATCCTGTGCCAGATCGCGCTCGGCCTCTACCTCGGCGAAGTGCCGCGCAACACCCCCGGGCGCACCGTCTGGGTCAACTTCCACAAGTCGGTCGGCATCACCCTCGGCGTCCTGATCCTCTTCCGTCTGTACTGGCGGCTGACGCACCGGCCGCCCGCGCTGCCGGCCACGATGGCGCGGTGGGAGCGGATCGCCGCCCGCGCGAGCCATGCGCTGCTCTACCTCTGCATGATCGGGATGCCCCTCTCCGGCTACGTCGCGACCAACTTCAGCAAGTTCGGCATCAAGTACTTCGGCCTCGTCGAGTTCCCGCCCTGGGGCTACGAGGACCGCCAGATCTACGCGCTCTTCAACGGCACCCACAAGGCGCTCGCCGTGCTCTTCATCGTCCTCATCGCGATCCACGTTGCCGCCGCGCTCAAGCACGGCGCGATCGATCGCGACGGGCTCCTGCGCCGGATGTGGTTCGCGCCGAGAACGCCCGAGTGACGAGCGGAAGCCGGCTCATCGTGTTCCGGCACTCCCCAGGCGCTCGCGCATATGTTCTTCGATCACCCGGAAGCCAATCGAAAAGCGACCACATCCGGTTGAGTTTCCGAACAGCACACGCGCGCACGCTAGGTAAGTCAGATGCCGCCGATCAAATTATTGCGGACCACAAGGGCTTGTCGCGCCTCTCCACGTTCATTGCTGCCCTTCCACCGCGGTGAGGACGGCGAGCGCGTCGCGCGTTGCCGCGACGTCGTGGGCGCGCACGATCGCCGCGCCCCGCTGCACGGCGAGAAGCGCACCGGCCACGCTCGCCGGGAGCCGATCGTCGGGCGTCTTGCCGGTGATGCGACCGAGGCTCGACTTGCGCGACAAGCCGACTAGCACCGGGTAGCCGAGCGCCACAATCGCGTCCAGATGTGCCAGGAGCCGCAGGTTGTGGGCGGTGGTCTTGCCGAAGCTGAAGCCGGGATCGACGACGATGCGCTCGCGGGCGACGCCGGCGGCGACGCATGCGGCCGCGCGGGCAGCCAGGAAGTCGCGGACCTCGGCGACGACGTCGCCGTAGACCGGCTTTTCCTGCATCGTCCGGGGCTCGCCCTGCATGTGCATGAGGCATACCGCTGCGCCGGACCGGGCGACGGTCTCGGCGGCGCCCGGCGCCGCGAGCGCAGTGATGTCGTTGATCATCGTCGCGCCGCGCGCGAGCGCCTCGCGCATCACCTCGGGTCGCGTGGTGTCCACGGAGATCGGCACCCCGAGGCCGGCCAGCCCCTCGAGCACCGGCAGAACGCGCGCGAGCTCCTCGTCGGTCGATACCGGGGCTGCCCCGGGGCGGCTCGACTCGCCACCGACGTCGACGAGGTCCGCGCCCTCGTCGACGAGGCGTCGTGCGTGCGCCACAGCGGCAAGCGCTTCGGCGTGCCGCCCGCCGTCGAAGAACGAGTCGGGCGTGACGTTGACGATGCCCATCACGAGCGGCCGGTCGAGCGCGAGCGGGTAGCGGCCACAGCGCAGGACGGAGGTCATCGGGAAACGGACCGGATCCTGATACACATCCGCTCAGCGCGTGATGCGCACGAAACGCAGGCGCTCCTCGATGAGCGGCGCCTCCTTCGCACCGCCCGCCGGGGACGGAACGGTCGTGCGCAGGCTGTAGATCCCGCCGGGGACCTCGGCGCTCAAAGTGAAGACATAGGTCTTGTCCGCGTATCGGCCGATGCGGTCCTTGAGAGGATCGTCGAGATACGGCGCGATCGTGATCTCGCTTGCGGCGAGGACCTTGCCGCCGAGCGAGACCTGCGTCTGCGCGACGCGTGCGGAGCGCGCCAGCGCCAGGCGGATCGCCTTGCGGAAATACCCGGACTTGCCGCCCGTGAGACGTTGCATCTCGCGGATGTCGCGCTCGAGGAAGTACAGCAGCAGCGGGTTGCCCTCCGGACGCGTCACCTCGGGGAAGTCGATCTTCCGCTCGTTCGTGAAGAACGCGACCGAAACGCGCTTCACTCCTTCGGCGGCGCGAACCCGGAGCTCGACGGTGTCGTCGAAACCGGTCTCCCCCGAGCCGGTCTTTCTGAACTCGTAGAAAAGCGTTGCCGCCGGCGCGACGTTCTTGAGGTGATCGGTCTGGAAGAGCAGCGTCTCCGCGGCGGAGATCGAGTCTTGCGCGCTCAAACCCGAGCTCGCCAGTCCGGCGACGAGGAGCGCGCTTCGGACGAGCGCGCACGCGCGGCGAGGCATGCGGCCTACTTCGCGGGCCCCGCACCGCCGCGGGTCGGCGACGGACCGACCGGGACGGCCATGATCCGGCCCTGGTCATCCAGTTGCGGCACGCCGTAGGCAGCGAGGATCGCCTGGATCCGGGGACGGTTCGCCTCGATCAGCCGCTCGATCCGCTCTTTCCACTCGCGTTCGCCGAAACGCACGCCCATGGCGATGCGAAAGTCGAACTGGATCTCCGGGTCCGGCTTGAACGGCACCACGGCCAGCGCGGCGGACTGCGCGCGCTGGGCGAAGTAGCCGGCGATCGGCCCCCACACGAATGCGACGTCGATCGTGCCGGCCACCAGGTCCTTCTCGACGATCTCGCCCGGATAGCGCTCCGGATCCCCGGATTGGCGCTGATAGGGAACGACCTGGTCGAACAGGCGATGCTTGAGCAGCCAGTCGGACGGCGGCGTCTGGCCGACCACGCCGAGCTTGAGCGATTTCAGCTTCGCCGGCTCGAGGCTGAGCAAGTCCTCCGGAGCCGTCACGCTGTCCAGCCCTTTGCCCTTCACGTACACCAGTGCATAGGTCGAGCGGTAATAGGGCTTCGTGGTCGATGCGAGCTCGAACCCCGCGGGTACGCCGATGACGAGGTCGCACTTGAAGCGGTCGGAGTTCGGCTCGCGTCCGCGCAGCGTGTTCCGGATGAACCCCATTCGCTGCGGAAACCACGTGTACTCGATCGTCCATCCCAGCTCGCTCGCCAGGAGCTCGGCAATCTTGTTCTCGAAGCCTTCGCCGGCGCGGTTCGAGAACGGCAGGTTGTTCGGATCCCCGCAGACGCGCAGCACGCGGTCTTCGCCTGCGGGAGTCGGGCTTTGCTGAGCGGATACCCCGACCGGGACGAGCAGCAGCGCCGACACGATAGCGAGCGCGCGGGGAGCAAGACTCACTTCAGCTCTTCCAGGCGACCGGGCTGGATGGCCCCGTCGGAGCGCCCCTTCAGGTACGCGTAGAGCCCGTCGATGTTTTCGGTGACCATCTTGCTGCCGTCGAAGTTGGGCATCCCCTTCTCGGGCCGCCCTTTCAGGATCGATTGCTTGAACTCTTCCTTCGAGAGCCGCTTCAGGCCGTCGATCAGCGACGGTCCGACCATGCCTTCCTGCCGCGCCCCGTGACAGCGCTCGCAGGCGAGGGCGCGCCACGTGCGCCAACCTTCGAGCGTGGCCTTGTCGACCTTGTTCCCGTCGGCGACCTTGTAGGGCGTCGGGTCGGCCGCGACCGCCGCGTTCTGCGCCAGCAGAGCGAGCGCAAATGCCATCGCGGCGGCGAGTTGCATTGTCTTCATGCTCGGTGGTCCTTCAGAGATCAAAAAGGCTGGCACCCGCGAAGGGTGCCAGCCTTTCAATGCTTGAGCCCGGATTCGGTTTACGGCAAGACAAACACCGTGAGCACGCCACCGAGGTCGGTGTACTTGGCCAACTCCTTGTAGCCGCCTACCGCGCCGAGCCCCTCGGTTCCCTTCTCGGGGTCGAGACCCGCGGCAAGGCCGATGCCGGCCCAGCCGCCGATGCCCGAGAGCACGCCGATGTACTGCTTGCCCTTGTACTCCCAGGTGTTCAAGTTGCCGATGATGCCGGACGGCGTCTTGAACTTGTACAGCTCCTTGGTGATGTCGTTCGCATCGACGCACTTCACGTAGCCTTCGAGCGTCCCATAGCAGGCGATGCCGCCGGCGGTGACGAGCGCGCCGCTCCACACCGAGAACTTCTCGGACTTGGACTTCACGATCTTGCCGGTCCCCGCGTCCCACATGATGAAGTTGCCCATACCGCCGTGGCTCTTCGGCGCCGGGAACATCGACAGCGTCGCGCCGACGTACGGCTGGCCCGCCGTGTACTCGACCTTGAACGGCTCGTAGTCCATGCACACGTGGTTCGTCGGCACGTAGAACATCTTGTTCGCCGGATTGTACGCAGCCGGCTGCTGGTCTTTCGTGCCGAGCGCCGCGGGGCAGATCCCCTTGGTGTTCACGTCCGAGCCTTGCGCCTGCGTGCTGAACTGCTTCACGACCTGCGGCCGACCGGTCTTCATGTCGACGTTCGTCGCCCAGTTCACCGTCGGATCGTACTTCTCGGCGACGAGCAGCTCGCCGGTGGTCCGATCGAGCGTGTAGCCGAAGCCGTTGCGGTCGAAGTGCACCACGACGTTGCGCGGCTTGCCCTTCACGTTGATGCCGTCGGCGAGAATCATCTCGTTCACGCCGTCGAAGTCCCACTCGTCGTGCGGCGTCATCTGATACACCCAACGCGCCTGGCCGGTATCGACGTCACGCGCGAAGATGGTCATCGACCACTTGTTGTCGCCCGGGCGCTGCACGGGGTTCCAGGTGCTGGGGTTGCCGCTCCCGTAGTACATCAGGTTGAGCTTCGGGTCGTAGCTGTACCAGCCCCAGGTGGTGCCGCCGCCGATCTTCCACTGGTCGCCCTGCCAGGACTTGAGCGACGAATCCTTGCCGACCGGCGCCATCTTGCCGTCGGTCCAGGTCATCGTCTTGTCCGGGTCGATGAGCATCTCGGCGTCGGGACCCGTGCTGAAGCCCTTCCACACCTGCTTGCCGCTGTTGATGTCGAAGGCCACCACGTACCCGCGCACGCCGAACTCGCCGCCCGAGATGCCGGTGATCACCTTGTCCTTGAACACGTGCGGGGCGTTGGTGTTCGTTTCGCCCTTCTTGGGATCGCCGTGCTTGACCTTCCACAGCTCCTTGCCGGTCTTGGCGTCGAGGGCCACGAGAGTCGTGTCCGCCTGCTGCAGGAAGATCTTGCCCTCGGCGTACGCGAGGCCGCGGTTGACGGTGTCGCAGCACATCACCGGGATCACCGTCGGATCCTGCTTGGGCTCGTACTTCCACTTGATCTGCTGATCCTCGAGGCCGATCGCGAAGACCTTGTTGGGGAACGGGCTGTGGACATACAGCATGTCGCCGATCACCAGCGGGCCGCCCTCGTGGCCGCGCAGGACGCCGGTCGAGAACTGCCACGCGACGCGGAGATTCTTGACGTTGTCCTTGGTGATCTGCTTGAGCTGGCTGTAGCGGTGGTTCTGCATGTTGCCCGCCTGCATCGCCCAGTTCTTCGAGTCCTGGGTGAGCTTGATGACATCCTGATTGGCGAGCGCGGCGCCGGGCAGAACGACCAGGCCGAGCAGAACGCCCCAAGTGGACGTGCTTCTTGCTGCCATCTGGTGCCTCCTTTTGTTTGCGTAGCTATTTGCAGACCGCACACCGACACTTCGCACGGTACACCGCGCGCCGTGCGTGCCTCTTGCATGCGCGTGTCTTGTCGACCACTCTATATCAGATGCTTCTGCCGCCAGCGGACTTTTCGTCGGATGAAACAGGCGCTTGCTGACTGTTCCAAAAGCGAACAGTCGCGCGCGGGATTGTGTCAAAAGTGGGAGTCGCTCGAGCGTGCGCCCGGCTCCGGGGGGAGTGCTAGACTGATCCGAGGCATACAGGAGCGGGAATCATGGAGCGCGCGAAGGACAGGACCTACTCCGAGCCCGAGATCAAGGAGCGCCTCCAGAGCGAGCTGCCCCACTGGTACTTCGAGGAGGGCTGGATCCGCCGCAAGTACCGCACCGAAGGGTGGAAAGGCACGCTGATGGTGGTGAACACGGTCGGCCATCTCGCCGAGGCGGCGTGGCATCACCCCGACCTCACCGTGTCGTACGCGTTCGTCATCGTGAAGCTGCAGAGCCACGACGCCAAGGGCATCACGGACCGCGACTTCGAGCTCGCGAAGAAGATCGAGACGGTCGTCCAGTGGCAGCCGGCCAAGGATGGCGGTGCGCTCACCGGCACACCGAACGACGATCAGCGGTTCCGCTACATCAAGTACGACGCTTGAGGGCCTTCGGCGCGCGCTTTTGCTGCGCCGCCATAGTCGCCAGCGGCACAGCGGCTGCTGGCGACGCGCTACCAGTAACGGAAATCGCTGCCGGCATCCTCGTGCATGTCGGCGCGCAGGCCGAAGCGTCGCCCTCGAACCAGGGTGCGATCGCAAACATCGGCTTCATCGTCGGCAGCCGCTGCGTGGCGGTAATCGACACCGGCGGCAGCCCGGAGGTCGGGCGCTCGCTGCGGGCAGCCATCCGCAAGGTCACCCCCCTTCCGGTCTGCTACGTCGTGAATACCCACGTTCATCCCGACCACATCCTCGGCAACGCCGCGTTCGCAGCGGATCGCCCGGAGTTCGTGGGGCATGCGAAGCTCGCCGCGGCCATGGCTGCCCGCGGCCGGGTCTATCTCGCCGCAGCGAAGCGCACCCTCGGCCCGGATGCGGCCGACGCCGAGATCATCCCGCCGACGCGCGCCGTGACAGGGAGCGCGACCCTCGACCTCGGTGACCGGGCGCTCGAGCTTCGCGCGTGGCCGACGGCACATACCGACCACGATCTGACGGTATTCGACGAGCGGACTGGAACGCTGTGGTTATCGGATCTGCTGTTCATCGAGCGCATTCCCGTGGTCGACGGGAGCTTGCGGGGGTGGCTGCAGGTGCTCGCCGACCTGAAGCGCTTCACCGCCAGGCGCGTGGTGCCGGGCCACGGCAACGTCACCAGCGACTGGCCCGGCGCGACTGCCGCGCAGGAAAGCTATCTACACGCGCTGCTGAGCGAGACCCGGGCAGCGCTGCGCGCCCGGAAGACGCTCCAGGAGGCGGTCGAGACCATCGGCGGAAGCGGGCGCGACAAGTGGCTGCTGTTCGACGCCTTCCACCGACGCAACGTCACCGCGGCCTTTGCCGAACTCGAATGGGAAGAGTAATGTTGCCCTGACCTTCGGCCAGGGCTCTTGGAGACTCCCGTTGTATAGCCCCAGACGCTTTCTGCTCCGCGCCGCGCTCGCCGGCCTCGCGTTGATCCTCGCCGCCGGGGCCCGGGCAAACGACGTGCCCGACCCCGAAACGGCGATCTGGAAGAAGCTCCAGCGCTCGCTGTTCGAGAATCGGCCGGTGGCGAGCGACGCGCGCGGCATCATCGAGCTCGTCACGCCCGTCCGCGCCGAGGACGCGGCCGTCGTGCCGGTCGCCATCCGCACCAAGCTCACCCAGCGGCCAGAGCGCTATGTCCGCCGCATCTACCTGATCGTGGACAAGAACCCCTCGCCGCTCGCGGCGATGTTCGAGCTCACGCCGGAAAGCGGACGCGCCGATCTCGAGACCCGCATCCGCATCGAGGAATACACCCACGTGCGCGCCGTGGCCGAGCTCTCCGACGGCACGCTCTTCGCGGACGCCCGCTTCGTCAAGGCGTCGGGCGGCTGCTCGGCCCCCGCCGGCAAGGATCCTGCCGCCGCCGCCGCGCGCGTCGGTCGCATGCGCCTCGCCGTCGACGGCAACGTGAGCGACAACCAGCCGGCCCTCGCGCAGCTGATGATCAGCCACCCGAACGACTCGGGCCTGGTGATGGACCAGCTGACGCGCCACTACACCCCGGCGTACTTCGTGCGCTTGATCAAGGTGACCTACGCCGGCAAGCCGATCCTCACCGCCGAGGTCGATTTCTCGATCAGCGAGAACCCGAACTTCCGCTTCTATTTCGTGCCCGTCGGCGACGGCGAGCTGAAGGCGGAGGCGGTCGACACCAAGGAGCTCAGGTTCGAGGCGAGGCTCGCCGTCCGGCGCGGTCCGGGTTGATCAACGCGGCACGTCGCAACGCTTCATCGCCTCGCCCTGGATCTTGACGTAGCGCTGCGCCATTTCGCGCGTCTTCGGCGGATCGCGGAAAACGCCGCCCCGCTCGCCGC
This sequence comes from uncultured beta proteobacterium, assembly GCA_963716855.1. Taxonomy (GTDB): domain Bacteria; phylum Pseudomonadota; class Gammaproteobacteria; order Burkholderiales; family SG8-39; genus JAGVSZ01. The sequence goes on from CAVQUV010000005.1 coordinate 171,390, forward strand.
CGAGGCTCTGAAAGCGCGCCGCGGTGGCCGCCTCGACGAAATCGTCGTAGGCGAGCTTCTCGGCGATATCGTCGATCACGCACGAGCACTTGTAGAGGAACTCCTGCTTGGCACCGTTCTTCTGCATGCACTCGAGGACGAACTCGACGCGATCCACGGTGGGGTAGACCTTGGCGCCTTTACCCTGCGCAGCTACAGTGCCGGCGGGAACGATGGCCAACGCGATCACGAGCGCAATCCAGGCGGGCGACGACATAGCTCCTCCTTCGTGTTGCAGTCGGTCCGAGCCGCAGTTGATCCTAGCACGCGGGTCAGCGCACATACTCCTCGCGGCGCTCGCCACCTGGGCGGCCGGATGCTTCGCGGCGCCGTTCCCGGAGCCCGTCGCGCTCGGCCAGGGCGTCTACGTGTTCTATGGCGCGCGCGAGGAGCCGAGCCGCGCGAACCGCGGTCACGTATCCAATCAGGGCTTCATCGTGGCCGCCGCGGGGGTGGTCGTCATCGACAGCGGTTCGACCGCTGCTTTCGCCGAGCACATGATCGGCGCGATTCGCGCGCGGACCGCGAAGCCGCTCACGCTCGTCGTCCTCACGCGCCCGGTCGACGACGCAATCTTCGGCGCGACGGTCTTCCAGCAGCACGGCGCGCAGGTCGTGGCGCACGAGGCCGCGGCGCAGCTCATCGCCGAGCGCTGCACGCTCTGCCTGCGGAACCTCGCGAACGAGCTGGGCGACGACCTCACCGCCGGGACACGCGTGCCCCGCCCCGACCGGCTGTTCAAGGGCTCCCAACCGCTCGTCGCCGCGGGCCGCCGCCTGGAACTCCTCGACTACAGCGGCGCCGCGGCGCCGGGAAGCATCGCCGTATGGGACCCCGAATCGGAGGTCCTCTTCGCCGGCGGGTTGACGAGCTTCGGGCGCATCCCCGAAACGCGGGATGGTGTCCTGGCGGATTGGATCCGGGCGCTCCGCGACCTCGCGCAGGTCCCGGCCCGGGGAATCGTCCCAGCCTACGGGCCGGCCGGGAACCGCTCGAGCCTGGAAGCCCTCGCGGCGTACCTGGCCGCACTCGACGCCCGTACCGCGCAGGCCTACGCCGCCCGGGTCAGCCTGCTCGAGGCGCCGCGGACGGTGGCGATCTCCGAGTACCGGGACTGGGCGCTCTACGAGTCGGTGCATCCGCGTAACGTTCACCACGCCTATGTCGCTCGCGAGCGACACGAGTTGGCCAAGCCTTAGCGTGGGCCGGCCCCCAATCCCACGCACGGCCATGCCCCGTCCGCGCTTGGCGGCATCGCCGCGTGACATATAATCGCCACCGCAGCGCGAGCCGCAACGACAACAAACCACAGCGCAGCGCCTGCTACGAAGGAGGAGATCATGCTTCAGCCGACCGGCACGCATGCTCGATTCATCCACTCCGTCATCCGGGGCACCGCGCGCGAAGACGGATCGAAGGCACCGGAGCACGTGAAGCGCTCCTGGCTGCGCTGCCTCAACGAGTACGGGCTGGATCCGCAGTCGAATGCCGAGGCTGTCGTCGTCTCGCGCGAGGCGTTCCTGCTTTGCAAGGAGCAGAACGCCGAGCTGGTGTCGTTCGCCGACACCGAGATGGCGCACCTCTATCAGCAGCTCGCCGGCTCCGGCCACTCGATCATCCTCACCGACCGCGAAGGCGTCCTGCTCTCCTATTACGGCGATCCGAGCTTCAAGCGGGCGGCCTCGCGCGCCGGTCTCGTGCTCGGGGCGGTGTGGAGCGAGCGTCACGGCGGCACCAACGGCATGGGGACGTGCCTGTTCGAGCGCGCGCCGGTCATCATCCACCGCGACCAGCACTTCCTGACGCGTAACACCGGCCTCACCTGCTGTGCTGCACCGGTCTTCGATCACCGCGGCGAGCTCGTCGCCGTGCTCGACGCCTCGGGCGAGTCGGACCGGGCGCAGCAGCACACGCTGGTGCTGGTGAACATGTCGGCGCAGATGATCGAGAACCGCCTGTTCCTGCATCAGTTCCGCGACGCGTTCGTGGTCCGGTTCCACAGCCGCCCGGAGCTCGTCGGGACGTGGAGCGAAGGCATCATCGCGCTCGGCCTCGACGGCGCGATCGTCGCATTGGATCGCGACGCGATGTTCCAGCTCGGCTGCAAGAGCGCCGCCGAGCTCGTCGGCGCACCGCTCGAGCGCGTGTTCAACATCTCGCTGCCGGCGCTGGTCGCCCGCAGCCACCGGAAGTCGTTCCACCCGCTGCCGATATACGAAGCGCGCCATGGCGGCCGTTTCTTCGCCGTCGCGCAGGAACCCGAGTCCAGACAGTGGGGAACGAGCGCAACCCGGACTGTGGTGCGTGCCGAGCACTCGACCGCGAGCCGCAGCGCGCTCGACGAGCTGAATCTCGGCGACGCGGCGATGGCGCGCAACATCCAGGCAGCGAAGCGCTTGGCGTCGCGCGACGTGCCGATTCTCCTGCTCGGGGAGACCGGGACGGGCAAGGAGCTCTTCGCGCGCGCGTTGCACGCCGCGAGCGAGCGCGCCGAGAAGTCGTTCGTGGCGGTCAACTGCGCCGCGATCCCCGAGGCGCTCGTCGCAGCCGAACTCTTCGGCTACCGGCCCGCCCCGACCGCCGGTGCGCCGCGCGAGGGCCATCGGGGCAAGATCGCGCAGGCACATGGCGGGACGCTGTTCCTGGACGACGTCGGCGCGTTGCCCCTGCCGATACAGACCCAGCTGCTCCACGTGCTGGAGGAGCGCGAGATGATCGCGCTCGACACCGAGACGCCGGCCAAGGTCGACATCCGCCTCGTGAGCGCGGCGCACTCCGGGATCGAGGAGAGCGTCCGGCGCGGCGCGTTCCGCGAGGACCTCTTCTACCGGCTCCAGGGTCTCGTGCTGACCCTGCCGCGGCTCCGCGACCGGACGGACCGGCGCGAGCTCATCCTGCATGTCTTCGCGCAGGAGGCGGCCGCGACGCCCTCGGTGTCGCTGAGCGAAGGGGTGATCCATGCGCTGTGCGCCTATCAGTGGCCGGGGAACATCCGGCAGCTGCGCAACGTCCTGCGCGCCATGATCGCCCTCCGCGCGGCCGACCGGCTCGAGCTGCGCGACGTGCCATCCGACTACGGTCTCGGCCCCGTAGCGGCCGATCCGGCGCCGCTGCCGGAGACGGCCTCGCTCAACGCGCTCGGGAAGGCCGAGCGCGACGCCCTGCTCCACGAGCTCGAGCTCGAGCGCGGGAACATCAGCCACGTCGCGCGCAAGCTCGGCGTCAGCCGCAACACCCTCTATCGGAAGATGCAGCGGCTGCAGATCAGCTGGCCGATCACGAAGCCCCTGCATTGAACCGGGCGCCTGGCCGCGGGCGCGGCCGGCGTCGGTTATCCTCGCGCCATGAAGCACCCTGCCCGACCGCGCCTCGCCTGGGGTCTGACGGGATCCGGCCACTACCTGCGCGAGTGCCTCGACTTCGCGCGCACGCTGCCGGATGTCGACCTCTACCCCTCGAAGGCGGCGGCGGAAGTGCTGCACATGTACGGGTTCGGTATGAAGGAGCTGCGACAGCACTTCCGGGTGTTCAACGACAACACCGCGAGCGCCGCGCCGGTCGGGCTCTTCTACCATCAGCACTATCACACCGTGGTCGTGGCGCCGGCGAGCTCGAACACGGTGGCGAAGTGCGTCGCCGGCATCTCCGACACGCTGGTCACGAACATCTTCGCGCAGGCCGGGAAGTGCCGGGTTCCGGCGATCGTCCTCGCCTGCGACACGACGCCGCAGCTCGAAACCGAAGCGCCGGGCGAATGGGTCACCGTGTACCCGCGGCCGATCGATCTCGAGAACACCGAGCGGCTCGGGCGCTTCCCGCTGGTGCAGGTCGTGGCGAGCTTCGAGGCCCTGCACGCAGCCCTCGTGCAGCGGCTGCGCGAGGTCGGCGCCCGTGCGCCCCAGCGGACACTCGTGTCGACCCCGCCGCGGTGAGCCAGGCCAAGCCCGAGCACATCCTCTTCCTCACCGGGAAGCTGGCCGAGAAGAGCCTTGCGCGAGTGCTCGAGTCGATGGCGGACGCCGCCTTCACCTGGCGGGTGCACGAGCTCGGCCTGAGCGTAGCCGGCCTGATGACGGCCGAGATGATCGCGCGGCGCCTGCCGGATGCGATGGGTGCCGATCGCATCCTGGTGCCGGGGCGCTGCCGCGGCGATCTCGACGCGGTGAGCCGAAGCCTCGGCGTGCCGGTCGTGCGCGGGCCCGAAGAGCTTGCGGATCTGCCGCAGTTCTTCGGCCGGCGGGCAGCGGCGCCCGATCTGTCGCGCTACGACACGCTCGTCTTCGCCGAGATCGTGGATGCACCCAGGCTCACCGTTGCGGCGATCGAGGCGCGGGCCCGCGCGCTTGCCGCCGACGGCGCCGACGTCATCGACCTCGGCTGCCTGCCGGCGACGCCATTTCCGCACCTGGAGGACGCGATCGCGCATCTCCGGTCGGCCGGCTTCAAGGTGAGCGCGGACTCGTTTGACACCGACGAGCTGCTGCGCGCGGGTCGGGCCGGCGCCGACTACCTCCTGAGCCTGCGCGAAGACACGCTGTGGCTTGCCGACGAGGTCGGCTCGACGCCGGTCCTGATCCCGGGCGATGCGAAGGACCTCGCGTCGCTCGAGCGCGCCGTCGCCGCCCTCGAGCGACGCGGCCGAAGCTATCTTGCGGATGCGATCCTCGATCCGATCCACTTCGGGTTCACCGACTCGATCGCGCGCTACCACGCCCTCCGACGCGCGTGTCCGGATGCGCCGATCATGATGGGCATCGGCAATGTGACCGAGCTCACGCATGCCGACACCATCGGCATGAACGCGCTCCTCTTCGGTATCGCTTCGGAGCTCGGCCTGGCCGCCGTGCTCGTGGTCCAGGTGAGCGAGCATGCGCGTTCGGTCGTGCGCGAGGCCGACGTCGCACGCCGCATCATGTACGCCGCGCGGAGCGAGAACGCGTTGCCGAAGGATTTTTCGGCCGCCCTCCTCGCGCTGCACGAGAAACGGCCCTTTCCCCATACGCCGGCGGACATCGCCGAGATCGCGGCGGCGGTGCGCGACCCCAGCTTCCGCGTGATGCTGTCCGACGATGGCGTGCACGTGTTCAATCGCGACCGCCACCACTGCGCCGCCGACCCGTTCGCGCTCTGGCCCCTGCTCGGGCTGGAGCACGACGCGGCGCACGCCTTCTACCTGGGCGTGGAGCTCGCCCGCGCGCAGATCGCGTGGCAGCTCGGCAAGCGCTACGCCCAGGACAGCGAGCTCGGCTGGGGCGCGGCGGTGCCGGCAGTGCTCGACGACCTCTCGCGGCAGAGCGCCCCGGGCACCACACTCGCGCACCCCGGGCGCCGGGCGACCGATGGATCCGGGGCCGACGAATGAACTACGCATGATCTGGGAGACGGTCGTCACCACGCGCTCGAGCCGCGGCCGGGTGCACATCGCGCCGATGGGCATCCGCGAGTCGGAGGAAGGTCGCGTCGTCCTCGCTCCGTTCCGGCCCTCCACCACTCTCGACAACGTGCTCGCGACGCGCGTCGTCGCGGTGAACTTCACCGATGACGTGCGAGTAATCGCCGGCTGCCTCACCGGCCGGCCCGACTGGCCCACGCGAGCCTGCGAGCGCGTCGATTGCGTGCGCCTCGACGGCGCTCTCGCCCACCGCGAGCTCGCGCTGGCACGCATCGATGAGGACGGCGAACGCCCGCGCCTGCATTGCGACGTCGTCTTCGCCGCGAACCACCGCCCGTTCCGCGGCTTCAACCGCGCGCAAGCAGCGGTGGTCGAGGGAGCGATCCTCGTGAGCCGCCTGCACATGTTGCCCGCGGAGAAGATCGACACCGAGATGAAATACCTCGCGATCGCGATCGACAAGACCGCGGGGCCCAACGAGCGCGAGGCGTGGTCGTGGCTCGTCGCGCGGATCGATGCATTCCGCGCGGAGCGGGCGCGATGACGCGACTCCTCGCCAGCGTCCGCGACGGCGCGGAGGCAGCCGACGCGCTTGCCGCGGGCGCCGACATCATCGATTTCAAGGACCCCGCGCACGGCGCGCTCGGCGCCCTCCCGCCGGACGAGATCGGGCGCGGGATCGCAGCCGTCGCCGGCCGCGCCCTGACGAGCGCTACGGCGGGCGACTGGCCGCAGGAGCCGCACCTCCTGGTCGAGGCGGCGCGCCGGATCGGCGCGACCGGCGTTGACTACGTCAAGCTCGGCCTCTTGCCGGGCGCCGCTCTGCCCGCGTGCATTCGCGGGTTGCGGAACGTCGCGGGCGAGCACCGCCTGGTTGCGGTGTTCTTCGCCGATCGCGGCGTGCCGCTCGCGGCGCTCGGACCGCTGCGCGCGGCCGGCTTCGCAGGTGCGATGCTCGACACCGCGGAGAAATCGGGTGGCGGGCTGCGGCGCCACCTCGAGGACGCGGCGCTCGCCCGCTTCGTCGGCCTCGCGCGCGAAGCGCGACTGATGACGGGGCTCGCGGGGTCGCTCCGCCTGGAAGACATTCCCCCGCTCGCGCGCATCGGGCCGGATCTGCTCGGCTTCCGCGGCGCGCTCTGCGCCGAAGGCCGAGGCTCGGTCCTCTCCTCCGAGCGGACGCGCCTGGTTCGCAGTGCTCTGGACGGGGTATCGGCCTAGGGAATGTCTGAACAAAGCGGGCCAGAGGCCCCCTTTTGACCCCCAAAGTCAGAGGAGACTCTGAAGGATTCTCCGAATTCGTCAGAGTCTCCCTAGCTCAATCCTCGAGCGCCCGCAACGCCGCCGCCGTACCGGAGACGACCCGCCACGACAGGTTCGCGCCGGCCACGAAACCGGGGAACGAGGGATCGACGATCCCCGCAGCGGCAAGAGCGGCCGCGTCGCCGTCCATCGCCGCGGGTACCGGACACGACTTCACCAGCACGAGGCGCGACGCGGCGATTGCCCGGGCGAGCCATGCGGCAAGGCTGTCCGACGTGACGTCCCACGACGCCGAAACGTCGGATGCCGCGAGCACCATGCGCTCGGGCGCCCAGATCGGCGTGAGATCGCGCTGCCACGCCGCGTCGAACTCCTCCGGGCACTCGGCAACGACGTAACCCGGCGCGAACGCGCCGAGCATCACGGCGGACATGTGCATCGCGAGCAGCGCCATGTGGTGCGCCGCCTGGTCGCCAATGGGATGCCGCCGCCCGGTCAGCCGGACGGCATCGGCGAAAGCCCCGCCGCCGGGCACCACGACCAGGCGCCGCGGTCGCCGCGCCGCGAGCTCCTCGCATGAGCGCTGCCGCCGCGTCGGATTCGGCGAGGCTGCCGCCGACCTTGACGACCGTCGCGGCGGTCATGCCATGCGTCGCCGCAGCTCGGCGACAGCGAAGGCAGGGCCGCAGGTGTTCACGGCGAGCCGCTCGCCTGCCGGCACGCCAGCGAGCGCAGCGAACTCGACGTGAGGGACGATCGAGGCGGGCGGCGAGGCGCGCGGCCAGGTAATGCCCGACCCCGAGTCCGACGACCGGCGCGGCCGGGCCGATCAACCCCAGCGAGAGGGCACGGTCGCACGCGCGCCCGATTCGTTCCACCTGGACATGCGACAGCCAGCGCGCCAGGCGCTCCCAGTCCGCCGCGGGTGCCGCCTCGACATCGCAGCCCACCATGCGCGCGAGACGCCGCATGCTGGCCTCCCGCGACCGCGCGCCGCCGTCGGCAGTGTCGGCCTGGTCGAAGCGCGGGTCGAGCTCGCCGGTGATCCGGTAGACGTCTGCGGTGGTCGCGAACTGCTCGGCCATGACGCCGACCCATTCGCCGCCGAACGGCACCGCCTCGGCGATCGCCGCGACCGGCGTCCGCACCACGCCGGTGTAAACCAGCTCCTCGCGCGCGAGGCGGCCGTGATCGTCGCGCCCCCGCGCGCGAACCCGTCCGTTCGCGATCAGCATGACGTCGGTCGTCGTGCTGCCGATGTCGAGCACCAGCGCGTCCGGCGCGAGCCCGGCGACGAGCGCGGCGGTCGCAAGCCAGTTCGCCGAGGCGACGCTGGACCAGTTCGCCCGCGCCGTCCTCGCGTCGACGAACCCCTCGCCGGCAAAGACGAGCACGTCGGGAGTGTCGATCACGCCCTGGAACGCCTCGAGGATAGCCGCCACGCCGCTCGCGCGATCGGGGAAGAGGTCGACGAGCTCGCCGGTCATCGTCAGCGCATGACGGGCACGCGACGATTCGCCGCCGGCGAGCTCCGCCAGTGCGCGCTCGAGATACTCGCGCCCGAGCCAGAGCGGGCAAGGCCACTGTGCCACGCGGGCGAGGCCGCCGTCGGCGTCCAGCACCGCCGCCTTGACGTGCGCGCCGCCGAGGTCCCAGCCGAAGATCACCGCTCGCTCCACAGCGCGGCGAGATCGACGTCGACCTTCTTCAGCCGAAACGCGGGCAGCGAGAACGGCCGCTCGCCGTCGATCAGGTCGAGCACAAGCGCAGCCGGGCTGCAGTCGAGCGCAGCTCCGAGGCCGACGTAAGAGGTGGTGAGCCGGGGATTGATCTCCACCACGACCGGACCGTGCTCGGCGAGCACGAGATCGATGCCGAAGAAACCCCACAGCCCGGGAACCACCTTGGCGACATCCCGGGCGAGCCGACCGCAGCGGCCGTCGTTGTCGGCGAACCCGTTGATGACGGTGCCGAGGAACGCGAAGCAATCGTCGCGGACGACAATGCGCTGGCGATTCACGCTCAGCACCCAGGCCATGCCGTCACGAGCGAGCGCGCACAGGCTCGCGGGTTCGCCGGACACGTAGGGCTGCAGTACGAAACGCCCCGGTTCGGCCGCCGCCTCGATCCACCGCGCGGCTGCATCGAGATCGTCGCAGAAGTGCGTGTCCTGGCAGCCGCAGCCGTCGTCCGGCTTCACGACCCACGCCCCGTCCGCCGCGCGCGGCGCGTCTTCCAGCGTGAACGTCGGTATCGTCTCGATGCCGGCAGCGGCGAGGGCCTTGGCCGTATGGAACTTGCTCGCCGCGAGCCGCACGGCCGCCGGACGACTGTTGAGTAGAATCCGCCCGGCCGCGAGCGCGGCCAACGACAGGTTCTCGAGCGTGCCGCCGGTTTCGGGTGCGACCGGCCATAGCGCGTCGCTCGAGGCGAGGAGCCCGGCGAAGGTCGCCTGCCACTCGGATCGATCGCGGACGAGATGGCGCTCCGCGGGTAGATCGGCGAGATCGACCCGATAGTCGGAGCGTCGTCACCACGCGAACGTCTGCGATCGCCGCGAGGTCGCCGACGAGCGAGCGCAGCATGAGCTCGCCTTCGGCGCGGAGCGAGCCCGGGAGCGGCGTGCCGACGAACCCGCCGCCGGTGATATGCTCGTACGCGAAGATCTTCACGGCTTGCGCATGCTCGTCGTCCCCGTCCTCGATCTCATGGCCGGCCAGGTGGTGCACGCGCGCCGCGGGGACCGCTCGAACTACCTGCCGCTCGAATCGAAGCTTACGCCGTCGAGCGAGCCCATCGCGGTCATCGGCGCCCTCCTCGCTCTGGCTCCATTCGACACCGTCTACGTCGCGGATCTCGACGCGATCCTGCGCCGCGGCCACCACCGCGACGCCCTGGACGGCATCCAAGCCGAATTCCCGGCGCTCAGCCTGTGGCTCGACGCGGGGTTCGCCGAGCCGGGCGACCTTGCGCCCTGGTCAAGCGCGCGCCGGACGCCCGTGATCGGGTCGGAAAGCGTCGCATCCGTCGAAGCGTTCGCCGCGATGCGTGCCGCGTCGCCCGAGGCCATCCTCTCCCTCGACACCCGCGGCGACCGGCAGCTCGGACCCGCCGCCCTCTTCGACACGCCCCAGCTCTGGCCCGAGCGGGTGATCGTGATGACGCTCGATCGCGTCGGGTCCGGAGGCGGGCCGTCGCTCGACGGCGTGCGGCAAACGCTCGACCGGGCACCAGGCAGGCGCTTTATCGCCGCCGGCGGCGTGCGCAATGCCAGCGACCTCAAGCGCCTCGAGGCCCTTGGCGTGCACGCCGTGCTCGTGGCGACCGCGATTCACGACGGTACGCTGGATCGCGCGGCGCTTGCGCGCGGCGCGTTGCCCGGCTGAGCGTCGCCGGACTCGGGGCCCCCGCTATTTCGGCGAGAACGGGTGCTTGACCGTGTTCCGCTTCTGCACGACATCCTGCGGCGACGGCTGGCCGGCGACTGCGCGCTGGATCGACTCCTTTACCGCCTGATAGTTGAAGTCGTGGATCTTCTGGTCGTCGGCGGCGTCCCAGTGGATGAACACGCCGACGCAGATGAAGACGTCGTTCGCTTCCTCGATCGGAATGGTGCCGTCGGCCACGCAGTCGGCCACCGCCAGCGCCACCGCATGCTGCGCCGGACCGAACATCTGCACCGCCTGTTTCGCGCCCTTGATCGTCACCTTGTTGAACAGCACGGTGTTCGGCTTGGTCGCCAGGTTCGGGCCGATCACCGCCAGGAGCGAGGTGAACCCGTCCTTGTTGTTGGTGAGGGCGTGAGTGAACGCCGATTCCACGGCGCTGCCGCGCGGCCCCATGATGAGGTCGATGTGGGCGACTTCGTTGCCTTCTCCGACGAGCGATTCGCCGACCAGTACCTTGTTGATCTTTGCCATGATCCGCTTCTCCTTTTGCAGTTGATGCCGTTCATCTTGTGGGAAACGCTCCCACTCTCTCACCCGCGCCGCGGCGCTGGCCGCGGCGCGCGCAATCGGTTGCTTCATCACTGAGGAAGGCGAGAAAGAGCGTCGCCACCGTGAGATCCGCGCTGGTGCCCGGGTTGAGCCCGCGCGCTTTCAGCTCGCCGTCCCATTCGATCAGCCCCTCCGCCGCCGCCGCGAAGTCGGTCGCCCGCGCGGCGGTGCGATCGCGCTCGACCGCCGCGACCCTGAGGCGAGCGGCCTCCGACGCGCCGAACTTCCGCGCGACGTGCGAGTCCGGATGGCGGGCGAGGAACGCGAGATACACCTCGGTCGTCGTCCACCGCCAGTCGCGACCGCGCGCGCGCGCCGCCGTCAGCCGCACGAGGCCCGTATCGAGCACGTCGACATAACCGTTCGCGTACTGCCGGGCGATCATGTCGCGGTCGGCCGCCGCGCGCATCGCATCGAGCAGGCTTACTTCTGCCGGCGCGTGCACGTCGTGACGATCGGCCGTGCCGAGCCCACCGGGTCGCGCAAGCCGGATGGCGTCGAACGCGAGTCTTGCGTCCTCGACGGTCAGGCTCGTAAGGCACGTGCGCAAGCGCTGCACGAGCGCCTCGCGGCCGGGCGGTCCCCACGCCACGTGCGCGAGCGGCGCAGCGAGCAGCACTATTCCGAGATTGGTGTTCGTGCCGACCGCCGCATGCGTCGCGACGATCGCCCGGTGAATCCGTTCGCCCACGGAGCCCGCCGGCCGCGCGATCGCCGGGGCCGCCGCTTCCGCGCTGCGGATGAAGTCCACCGGTTGCATGTCATGACCGCCGGCATGGAGGCCGACGTTGCCGGGCTTCAGCGCCGTAACATCCAGCAGACACGCGTCGACGAACGCCCGTTCCAGGTCCGCGCTCATGACGCACGCGCCTCGCTCGCAGCCGCGAGCCGTCGCTGCACGAAGTCCTGCGCCAGCCGCGCCGCGATATCGATCGACGCGACCGATTGCAGGCCCTGCCAGGCCGGGATGCCGTTCACCTCGATGACGACCGGGGCGCCGTCGCGCGCGCGCATGAGATCCACGCCCGCATAGTCGAGGCCGATCGCGCGCGCGGCGCGCTCGGCCAGCTCGCAGACGTCGTCCCCCAGCGGAAGCGCTGCGCAGCGCGCGCCCTGGGCCACGTTGTGCACCCAGCCCGGACCGCGCCGCGTCATCGCGGCGACCGCGCTGCCGCCGATCACGAATACGCGATAGTCGTGCGCGTTTTCCGGTGCGCAGTCGACGAAGCGCTGCAGGTAGTACACGCCGTTGTAGTCCCCGGCCGCCGGCACGGTATCGCCAGAGCCGAGTCGCATGAGACCCTTGCCCTGGGAACCGAACAGCGGCTTGAGAACGAGCCGTTCGCCCCTGGCGGTCTCGCGCACGAGCGCGGTGCGCGCGCTCGCTTCCTGCTCGGAGACCCACGTGGCGGGCGTCGCGAGCCCGGCCCGGCGGAGCAGCATCGAGGTCATGGACTTGTCGACGCTGCGCTCGATCCCGCGCGCGCTGTTGTAGACCGGCACGCCCCACTCGGCGAGCGCATGCAGGATCGCGAGGCGGAACGTCACCTGCTCGAAGGTCCCGGCCGCGATCTCGCGGACGAACACCCCGTCGGGAAGCCCGTTCCCGAACCCGGGAACGACGATGCCATAGCGGTTGGCCTCGAGGTCCACGCGGCAGTCGGCGAGCGACACGAAGCGTGCGGCGACCCCGAGCGCCGCGAACGCGCGGGCAAGCCTGCGCCCATGCCAGCCCGGCATGGCGGTCATGATGGCGATCCGCGCGCTCAAGACTACCCTCGCGCCAAACCGCGCTCGGGATTCGCCCTTGGGCGGCCGGCGGGCTCATAGGCCGAACGACTCCACGAGCCGCGCGAGATCCCGCCTACCGCCGCGAAAGCTCCGCCCCGAACCGAGATTGCAGACCGTCACTTCGGCTGGCGCGAAGAGCATCGGGTCGATCTTGTAGAAGTCGAACTGGTGGTCCTTGAAGATCTCCGCGAACGGCTTCCCGTAGTCGCGCGAAGCCGAGGCGGGCAGCTCGCGCGCGAGCCGCTCGGCGTCCGCGTCGGGCCCGTCGACATAGAGCGTGACCCGGCCGCCGAAGAGGATCGCGTCGTTGGTCCGGCCCATCGCCGCCAGGAATTCGGGCGCGGGCGGCGGCAAGGGTGCCGTACCGACGCCGTCGACGATGCGATCGAGCGCGAAGCCGAGCGCGTGCGCCTTGTGCAGCGCGACCTCGAGCGCGCGGGCGACGATCTGAACGGTGCCCGCGAGGCTCCGCGTCGGCGTCAGCACGAGGGTGATGCGGTCGGGGACAAGGGCGCAATCGCGCGCGATCTTGTCGATGACCGGTTCCGGCGGTGCGCGGTCGACTTCGAGCACGAAGACCGCACGATCGAAGCGGTCGGCGTACCGCAGCTCGTCGAAGAGCGGCTCGCGCCGGGCGATCGCCCGTCCGGGTCCGGACGCGAGCGCCCGGAACGCACCCTTGCCCTCGCCATGCGCGAGGCTCCAGCCCGCGTACTGGCTCGCCAGGCAGGCGATGACCGGGTCGGCGCTGTGCGCGTGCACCTGAGTGAGTCCGCCGGTCTCGCCATCGCCCGGCGCCAATGCGACCGAGCCCAGTCCGCCCATGCAGATCTCGGCGATACGCCGCCCGGCTTCCAGGCCGCCGCGCGCCGCGATGCCCGCATCCACGAGGGTCGCGCCGCGCTCGCTCGCCGAGATGCCGAGTCGGAGCACATCGGCCGCGGCGACGAGCTCCGCGACGCGCGGCGCCGCGAGCGCGTTCACGCTCACCTTCGGAACCGCCTCGCGCAGCGCCGCAGTCATGGCCGTCGCCTCATGCGACCGCGCGCTGCCCGGCGCCGCTCCAGCGCGCGACGAGCTCGCGCGCCGAGCGGCTGCGCGCATCGATTTCGCGCTCCGCCTCGCCGCTGCTCGCAGCTTCGGCGAAGACCGACAGGACCGGGGCATCGGCCGCGATGATGCTACCCACGCAGGGCAGATCGCGACACCAGCTCGGGAAAGAGGCATTACCGGGGACCGTGATGGGGCCGGGAGCATAGACGACGCCGACCGCGCGATGCGTCCCCGTTCCCCGGCCGAGCAGCTCGCCGAACTCGGGCACCGGACGCTCGAAGCTCGCGAGGTGCCAGTGGACCAGGCCTGCCGGAAAGTCGTCGTCGTACAGCTCGAAGGTCGCGGTCGGCCGCGGATTGACCTCGAGCGCCGTCATTCCGTCGCCGTCGAGCAGAAAGTCGAGCCCGGCAAGCCCGCGCAGACCGGTGACGCGCACGAGTCGATCGAGAGACGATTGCGCTTGCACACGCAAGGGGTGAGGAAGGCCGATGCCCGCGATCGCGCCCGCGTAGCAATAGCTCGCGTCGCCGAGCGCCTCGACCCGGAGCCGGTTGAACCCCAGGCAGTACGCGCGATCGCCGTCGGCGAGAAATGTCACCGACAGCGGTTGACCCGGGATCTCGCGCTGGAAGTACAACCCGCGGCCGGCCGCTGCGTGCCGGGCGGGACGGACGTGGGTGCCCCCGGCGCCGCCCGTCTGCTTCTGCAGCCAACCCCGTCGGTCGGCGGGCGGCTCGCGCTGCGTGAGCGGCACGCGCCATCCGCTGGCACGCAGGAGCGCGATGCCCAGCTCGGGGTCCTTCAGCGCGACGACGACCGCAGGGTCGTTGGCGTACAGCCGGCCGTAGCGCGCGAGCCGGGACGCGAGCTCCGGCGTGCCCTCGAATCCGCTTCCCACGACGATCGCAAGGCCCGATCCGCGCGGCTCCGCGGCGAGTGCCGCGACGAGCCGGTCGGGATCGACCGCGAAGCCCTCATCGGTTCCGACGCGCACGACCTCCGCGATGGCCCGCGTGTCCCGATCGCCAAACGCGTCGAGCACCACGACACGGCTATGGGTCTTCGCCGCGGACTGCGCGAGCGCCCGGCCGGAGATCGCGACGACGACGAGCGTGGGTGTCATCGGTAGGCTCTCAGCGGCCCGCCTGCGTGACCTCGCGCGCTTTCGCGAACGCGTGGCGGAAATCGAGGTAGAGGGGCTTCTCCGAGGTGCACATGCTCTGGAACAGGCCCCGCTCGACCTGGTACTTGATGTTTCCGATCGCAAGCGCGCCGATGCCGACCGCCTTGCCCGACGCCGCCGCGGCGAGCGGTGCACCGTCGTCCATCGCGCCGATCCCGGCGATTCCCTCCGGCGGCACGGCGTTGACGTCGGCGGCGACCAGCAACGCACGCGCCTCCCGGAGCAGCGCTTCAGACACGACCTCTACGCCGGCCTTGGCAGCAGCGATGAGGACCTCGGCACGGGCGACGACCTTCGCCGCCGAGCCGTCATCGATCCGGACGGCCTGCACGCTCGACCCGTAGCGCGTCCGGATTCGATCGCACGCGGCTTGCGCCCGGCCAAGCGCCGAGTGGCTGGCGAGCTCGACGATCGCCCCCTCCTGTGCGGCGAGTGTCGCCGCGGCGGTGCCGACGGGACCGGTTCCTCCCAAGACCAGCACGCGCCGGCCGGTGAGCGCGGTGTCGTGCTTCGCGCGCAGGTGCTTCTCGATTGCGGCGACGACGGCGGCGGCGGTGGTGAAGGCGCCGCTCGGATCGGCGAGGACCGAGACGGCGAACGGCGGCACCATCGCGTCGCGCGCCGCGTCGAGCATGTCGAGCGCGAGGTCGAGGTCGCGGCCGCCGATGCAGATCCCGGTGCGTCGCACCCGCTTCGGGCCGCGCGAGAAGATCGCATCCTGCGTGAGGCCGGCCACGTCGGCGAGCGTCACGCCGGTGTAGGGCACCACGGCGTCGTAGCCCGCGTCGTAGGCCATGTTGACGTCGAACGGGCTCGCCTGCGCCGCCGGAGTGAAGAGGTGGAGGATCAGCGGGTTTTCCATGTCGCTAGCCTTGCCGCTTCGCTCGCGGACCGCGGCGCTCGGCCGCCTAGCCCTGCTGCACCTTCAGGTCCCCGCTCGCGGCGGGCTCGCCGGCCAGCCGCTCGATGTCGTGGCCTTGGTTCCGTCCGCGCGCGACTACGAGCTCGAGCTGGCGCAGATGCGCGAAGCGGCTGCGGGCCTCCACGAGCAGTGCGTGCGCGCGCAGCTCGGAATCGACGACGCCAAAGCCCGTCGGGCCCCACGAAGACTGCCCGACGCCGGCGACACCGTTCGCCTCGAGCCAGGCGAGCGCCTCGGCCACGGCCGGGCTCGCGAATCGGCCGCCCTGGGCCACGGCGAAGTAGTCGCCGACCGTCCGCTGGATCTCGCCGATGGCATCGCTGAAGCTCGCAAAGTCCTGCTCGGCGAGCGCCGGCATCACGCGGAGGAGCACGAGATGCGCGAGGCGCGCCGCGCACTCCTGCGGGAACGCCCGCAGCGTGCGGAACGCCGCGAGCTCGGCCGCGCCCGAGAGGCCGCGACCGCCGTGGTCGAACACGAGGAGCACCCGCCATGCCGGCGGGAAAGCGAGACGCGAGATGACCGGCGGATGGCCGCCCCCGCTGCCGCGCCCGCCGTCGACGATGAAGCCGCCCTGCTCGAAAGCGCCGATGCCGACCCCGGACCGCGCGCCGCGGTCCGCGAGCGCGGTGAGCGCGGGAAGCGCGATCGGAACGTCGAACAGCGCGCTGAATGCCGCGCCGATTGCGAGCGCGAGCTGCGTGCCGGATCCGAGGCCCACGTGCTCCGGAATCGCGCGCCGCACCTCGACGGTGCAGCCGGTGGCGGTATCGTATTCATCGACGAGACGACGGAGATAGTCGAGCGCCCGGGTAGCGTTCGGGCCATGCGCCGCGAGTCCGTCGGCACGGCGCAGCTCGACCACGGTCGAGAACTCGTCGAGCGCGAGACCGATGCTGCCGAAGCGGCGGCCGAGGCTCCCGCTCACGTCCACGAAACCGAGATGGAGGCGCGCCGGCGCCCGGACTCGCACCGTCAGCCGGTCGGAGTCCACGCCGTCCGATGAACGGGGTTGCTGGATCACCAGGGAATCTCGTTGGTCGCGTGGTCGGGATCGGTCCCGGGAATGCGTACGTTCGCGACGTCGGCGGACCGACGCCTTCTCCGGTCGAGGCAACTGCGGGGACCGCGTCTAGTGTGCCACGAATGCACCGGGCTGCAAGTGCGTCCCGGACCGCGCGCGCGATGCTACGACCCTAGGACATGCTGTCCCGATAGTAGAACAGTGCGGCGGTGTCGCGACGAGGACCTGCGAGCCGGCGCCGCGGAGTCGAGTAAGCTACGGGCTCCCCCATCGAATCCCGTTCCGGCCCTTGTCCGTTACGCGCCGAGCGACCTGCCCGTTCTGCGGCTTGCTGTGCGACGACCTCACGGTCGAGTCCGACGGTGCGGCGCTTATGCCGCGCGACGGCGCGTGCGAGCAGAGCCGTGCGGCATTCGCAACGCTCGGACATGCCATGACGGCGAGGGCGTCGCCACGAGTGCAGGGTGAAGACGTGAGCGCCGAAGCGGCGCTCGACGCCGCAGCGCGAGTGCTCGCCCGCGCACGCCGGCCGTTCATCGGCGGCCTCGGCACCGACGTCGCCGGGATGCGCGCGACGCTCGTGCTCGCACGCCGCCTCGGCGCGGTTGTCGACCATGCCGGCGCCGCGGGGAAGTACCGCAACCTCCACGTCCTGCAGGAAGCGGGCTGGATCACAACGACGTTCGCGGAAGTGAAGAACCGCGCCGATCTCCTCGTGCTCATCGGCGACGGCTGGCGCCACCGGTTCCCGCGTTTCGTCGAGCGCCTCGTCGCGCCAAGCGAGACCCTGTTCGCCGATCGGCTCGTACGGCGGATCATTCTGCTCGATGCCGCCGCCGCCGGCGCAGCCGGTGCGCTGCCGGGCGACGCCGAGCGGCTGGCGCTGGCTGTCCCCGTCGCCGCCCTGCCTGCGACCCTCGCGATGCTGAACGCTCTGCTCGACGAGCGACCTGTCGAACGCGCGCGGCTGTCGGGGGTCGCGCCGGAGAAGCTCGCGCAGGCGATCGAATGGCTCCGCGCCGCGCGCTACGGCGTCGTGGCCTGGGCCGCCGCCGATCTCGAGCTTGCGCACGCCGAGCTCGCGCTACAGGCGCTGTCCCGGCTGGTCGCCGCACTCAACCGGTCGGGACGCTTCGCGGCACTCCCGCTCGCCGGGACCGACGGCGATATCACGGCGAACGCGGTGCAGACGTGGCAGGGCGGCATGCCGTACCCCGCGAGCTACGCGAACGGGACGATCGATTTCGACCCGCATCGCTACGGCATGCCGAACGTGCTCGGCCGCGGCGAAGCCGATTGCCTGCTGTGGATTTCCAGCCTTGCCCGCGACCGGCTTCCGCCCGCGACCGCGGTGCCGACGGTCGTGCTCGGGCGCGCCGACATGGGGCTCGCGGACGAGCCTGCCGTCTTCCTGCCCGTCGCGACGCCGGGCATCGACGCGCCTGGACACATGCTCCGCAGCGACAAGGTCGTGAGTCTGCGCCTGCCGCAGCTCCGGGACAGTGCCCTGCTGTCCGTCGCGCGCGCGATCGAGGCCCTGCTTGCGCGGCTCGGCTGAGCCATGCTCGTCAAGCTGACCGCCGCCAGAGTCATCGATCCCGCGCACGACGTGAACGACGTCGCGCGCGATCTTTACGCGCGCGACGGGCGGATCGTCGCTGCGCCCGGGGCAGGCGAACGCGTCGACCGCGAGTACGACGCCGCGGGGATGATCGCGATGGCGGGTGCGATCGACCTGCACACGCACATCGGCGGCGGCAAGGTGAACCTCGCCCGGGCGCTCGTGCCCGAGCTCAACCGCCGGGAGATCCTCCCGGCGACCGCGGTGGCGAGCGCGTGCGCCGGCGGCCCTGCGCCCTCCACGCTGGCGGCGGGATACCGCTACGCGGCGATGGGCTACACCGCATGCTTCGAGCCGGCCATGCTGCCGTCGAACGCGCGCCAGGCCCACATGGAGATGGGCGATACGCCGATCGTCGACAGGGGTGCCTACGCGCTGCTCGGGAACGACGACTTCCTGCTGCGGAGCCTCGCGGTCGGGGCGGATCAGCGCGCGATCAACGACTACGTCGCATGGACCCTGCACGCCGCGCAGGCGCTCGGCATCAAGGTCGTGAACGCCGGCGGCATCAGCGCCTTCAAGTTCAACGTGCGCACGCTCGACGTCGACGAGCCGCATCCGCACTATCGCGTTTCCCCGCGCCGGGTGATCGCGAGCCTGGCGCGCGCCGTGCACGAGCTCGGCGTGCCGCACCCGCTGCACGTCCATGCGAGCAATCTCGGCGTGCCGGGTAATGCCGACAGTACGCTCGCGACGATCGCCGCAGCGGAAGGCTTCCCGATCCATCTTACCCATCTGCAGTTCCACAGCTACGGGACGGAAGGCGAGCGGAAGTTCTCGTCGGCGGCGTTGCGCATCGCCGAGGCGGTGAACGCCGCGCCGAACGTGTCGCTCGACGTCGGCCAGGTGATCTTCGGCCAGACAGTGACCGCCTCCGGCGACAGCCCGCTGCAGTATCGCAACGCGCGCCACGCCAGCCCGCGCAAATCGGTGATCATGGACATCGAGTGCGACGCGGGCTGCGGCGTCGTCCCGTTCAGGTACCGCGATCGGGACTTCGTCAGCGCGTTGCAGTGGGCGATCGGCCTCGAGCTGTTCCTGCTCGTGCGCGACCCGTGGCGCATCTTTCTCACGACGGACCATCCGAACGGCGGCCCGTTTACGAGCTATCCGCACCTGATCAAGCTGCTCATGCGCCGCGAGTTCCGCAACGAAAAGCTCGCGGCGATCCATCCCGAGGCGGCAGCGATGTCGGCGCTCAAGGACATCGCGCGCGAGTATTCGCTCTACGAGATCGCGATCATGACGCGCGCCGCGCCGGCGCGCATTCTCGGCCTCGCGGACCGCGGTCATCTCGGCGCCGGCGCCGCGGCCGACATCGTCGTGTACGCGCCGCATGACGACCCCGAGATCATGTTCGCGGCGCCGCGGTACGTGTTCAAGGACGGCGAGCTCGTCGCCGAGCGGGGCGAGGTCAAGCAGGTGACCCGCGGCAGCGTCCACACCGTGAAGCCGGAGTTTGACCGGGGCATCGAGCGCCAGCTCGCCGGGTACTTCGCGCGTTATCAGACCATGTCGCTGGAGAGCTTCGGGATCGGCGCCGACGAGCTCGCCGAGCTGAGCCTCGCGCGGGAGGTGATCACCCACGCGTGTCGCCCCAGATGATGCAAATCGAGGGCGTCGCGATCGAGGACACGTTCGCCGAAGCGTTCGGCATGCGTGCGACGCGGCTCGTCATCACTGCCGCGAGCAGGGCCTGGGCGCGGCACGCCGCGGTCACCGCGACCGGGTTCGCCACGTCGGTGATCGCCTGCGGCTGCGAAGCCGCCATCGAGCGCGACCTCGCGCCGCGCGAGACGCCCGACGGTCGCCCCGGGGTTGCGGTCCTGCTCTTCGCGATCTCGACCAAGGAGCTGCAGAAGCAGGTCGAGCGGCGCACCGGGCAGTGCGTGCTGACCTGTGCGACCACGGCCGCCTACGGCGGCATCGCCGCCGACGCGGTGCACGAGTGGCTCGGGCTCGGCCGCAGCCTGCGTTATTTCGGCGACGGCTTCCAGATCTCGAAGCTGATCGACGGCCGGCGGTACTGGCGCATCCCGGTGATGGACGGCGAGTTCGTGTGCGAGGACCGGATCGGTCTCGTGAAGGGGATCGGCGGCGGCAATTTTCTCATCCTCGCCCGCGACGCGGCCGCGGCGCTCGCCGCCGCCGAGCGCGCGGTGGTCGCAATGCGCCGCGTGAGAAATGTCATCCTGCCGTTTCCGGGCGGCGTCGTGCGGTCCGGATCCAAGGTCGGCTCGAAGTACCGGACGCTGCCGGCATCGACCAACGAAGCGTACTGCCCCACCCTGCGCGGGCTCGTCCGCTCGCGCCTGCCGGCCGATGCGGGAGCGGTGCTGGAGATCGTCATCGACGGTCTCGACGCGGCCAGCATCCGGCTCGCGATGGGCGCCGGGATCCGGGCCGCCTGCGAGCGCGGCGCCGAGCGCGGCGTCGCGGCGATCTCCGCGGGGAACTACGGCGGCAAGCTCGGGCCGCACCACTTCCACCTGCGCGAGATCCTGGCGTGACGCCGCTGACATTGCGGCTCAAGGTGCGTCCGCCGTGCCGAATCGACGCGGCGCCGCTCTCGCCGCGCGGGCTGGCCGGGAAGTCGCGCGCGGAGATCGAGCGCATCGCGCTCGGCGGCTGGAACGAAACCTTCGCCGTCGGCGCGCTGTTCGCGGTCCGCGGCGAGGACGCGGGCCGGGTCGTTCTCCAGGGCCTGGAGGGGTCGTTCCTGCGCGTCGGCGCGGGCCTCGATGGGGGCGAGCTCACCGTCGTCGGGCAGTCGGGGGATTATGCCGGCGAGTCGATGACGGGCGGCGCGATGACCGTTCACGGGGACGCGGGCGACTACCTTGGCGCCGGAATGAAAGGTGGAAGCATCACCTGCACGGGGAATGCCGGCGCATTCACGGGTTCCGGCCGCGCCGGCGAGCTACGCGGCATGACGGGCGGCGCGATCGTGATCCGCGGCAGCGCGGGGGACCGCACCGGCGATCGCATGCGGCGCGGCTTGCTGCTGGTGGAAGGCCGCGTGGGCGATTACTGCGCCGCCCGGATGCTGGCCGGAACGATCGTCGCGCTCGGAGCGGCTGGGTCAAACCCGGCCTATCTCATGCGCCGGGGCACGGTGATATTCGCCGATCGCGCGGTCGATCTGCTGCCTACGTTCAACCACAGCGGCGACGGCGAGCTGCTCGCCATTCGCCTGCTGCTCCAGTCGCTCGCCCGCTACGGCCCCGCGTTCAAGCCACTCGCCCGGCGGGCCGACCGGTTGTCGCGATGGGTCGGCGACCTGGGCGCCGGCGGCAAAGGCGAGGTTCTTGTTGCTCGTGACTAGCAACGACTAGCGCCGCCGCCGCGTCTCGTAGCCGACCTCGCAGTCGCCGTGCGCCTCCAGCTTGACGATCTGCAGATGCACGCCGTCGACCTGCGGGAATCCAAGGCACATCCCGACGACACGCTCGCCGAGCGTCTCGATCAGCCGAATGTGGCCCTGCGCGAGGATGTCGAGGATGCCCTGCCGCAGCCGGTCGTAGTCGAGCACGTCCTCGAGCCGGTCGTTCCAGTCGAACGGCGGCCGGAGGTAGACGCACAGGTTCAGGCGCAGCCGCTGCGTGCGTCCCTCCTCCGCGCAATGGGCGCCGATGCGCGCAGGAACCACGAAGTCCTTGAGGAAGACGGCGCGGACATCGCGCAGCTCCTCGTCCCGCCACACCAGCGGATGGATCAGCATGACCGGTTCGCGCATGTCCATTGCGAGACCCTCCCGTCAGCGCAGGTGCTGATTGCGTTCCTGAATATTGTCGACCAGGCGGCGCACGCCGCGCAGCCACGCCTCGTCGGTGTTGCCGCGGATGTCGACCGACTTCGCGTAGACCGTCTCGCCGGTCGGCACGCTCTGCACCGAGATGTTGATGTTGAGGATCAGGTTGCTCACCTTCTGCACCCAGCAGAGCGCGACACGGTCGGCGCCGAGCGCCTTGCCGATATCGATCTCGCAGCCGTTGCATGCCCGCAACTCGTAGGACGCCTTGAGCTTCTCGATGAGCTGCGCTGCGGGAGCGGGATCGACCACCCGATACATGTCGCGCCGCGCGAACTCCTGCGCCAGCTCGGACGTGATCAGCACGAGCCGCCGATCGGTTTCCCGGCGCGCCTGCGCGCTCTCGTACTGGCGCATCTCGTCGATCAGCTCGAAGTCCATCAGCGCGAGCGACTTCGGCTCTGCAGCCGTCGCCGGCGCGCCCGCGAGCAACGCCAGTCCGAGCCATGCCAGTCGTCCGAGCTTGCGTGCCACTCGCGCTCTCGCCTGTGCCGGCGACGGATGCTGCCACAGATCCGACGCGGACGCCGAACGGTGCGGGACGGGCTTGCACCTCACGGACCGTTGTCCTACGATCAGTAAGAGGGCAAGCCGATGTCAGCCGCGCAAACCAACGTGATGCTCGTCGACGACCACAGCGTCGTGCGCATGGGCTTCAGACTGCTCCTCGAAGGTTCGCCGGACATCCGGGTGGTCGCCGAAGCCGAGAGCGGCGAGGACGCGATCCGCCGCTTCGACGAAGCGCGACCGGACGTCGTGGTGATGGACATCTCGATGCCCGGCATCGGCGGCCTGGAGGCGATCCGCCGCATCCTGGCCAGGGAACCCGCGGCGCGGATCCTCGTGCTGTCGGCGCACGAGGACGCGATGCACGCCCGGCGCGTTCTCGAGGCCGGCGCAGCGGGCTATCTCACCAAACGCAGCGCTGCCGAAGCCCTGATGCAGGCGATCCGCCAGGTCAGCCAGGGAAAGACCTTCCTCGAGCCGGAGATCGCCCAGGAGCTCGCGATCCGGCAGCTGTCGGGCGGACGCGACCCGGTCGACACCCTGAGCGAAAAGGAGTTCAAGGTGTTTCTCGCGCTGGCGGAGGGGCAGTCAGTGCAGGCGATCGCCGAGGTGATGTCCCTCAGCCCGCGCACCGTCGGCACCCATCTCTACAACATCAAGCAGAAGCTCGGCGCGTCCAACTCGGCGGAGCTGGCGCTCATCGCGGTCCGCGCCGGCCTCCTGACGCCCTGACTCGCAGCGGTCCTCGCTTCAGGTTTCGACCTGCACCGGCCGCTCTGCGCCGGCCAGCGGGAGCACCGCGCGCACCGTGACGCCTTCCCCGGGCGCACCGGAGATCTCGAAGCTCCCGCCGAAGGCCTGCACGCGCTCGCGCATGCCGAGCAGCCCGAACCGCGCGTCGCCGCTCGCGCCGCCAGTCCCGAGCCCTCTGCCGTCGTCCTGAACGCGCACCACGACGGCGTCGCCCCCGGGGCCGACGGGCTCGCGCGACACTGAAATCTGCGCGCGGGTCGCCGCGGCGTGCCGAACCACGTTCGTCAAGGCCTCCTGCACGATCCGGTAGACGGTGATGTTGACCGCTTCGCCGAGGCGCTCGAGCTCGCCCGAAAGAACGAGACTCCAGCTCACTTCCGGGTGTCGCTGCGACCAGCTCGCCACGGCGTCGCGCAGCGTCTCGGCGAGCCCGAGATGATCGAGGCCGCTCGGCCGCAGCCTGCGGATGATGCCGTGCGCGACGTCGTAGACGCGGGCGGCCACCGTCACGATGGTTTGTGCGTGGTCGCGGATGTCCGGTGCCGAGTCGCCGGCGCGGGTCGCGATCGCCGTGCCGATCGACTTGATGGCGGTGATGCCCTGCCCCAGCTCGTCGTGCAGCTCGCGCGCGATCGCGCGCCGCTCCTCCTCGAGCCTCGACTGCACAGCCGCGGTGAACTGCCGGTTCTGCGCCAGCGCCTGCTCGGCCGCCTGCATGCGCCGGTGCTCGGTGATGTCGCGCATGCTGCAGATCTCCCCGATCACCCGGTCGCTCGTCGGATCGACCAGCGGCGCGGCCGACAGCGCCACGTCCACGAGTCGACCCGTCTTCGTCAGACGCTGCGTTTCGAGCAGCTCGACGTGCTCGCGCCGCTTGATGGACTCGAGGGTGTCGGCGAGCTCGCCATGTCGACCGGCGGGCACGATGCGCTGCGCCGGGCTGCCGACGAGCTCGTCCCGGCCGAAACCGAGCAGCCGCTCCGCGGCCGCGTTGCAGAACGAGATGCGTCCCGCCAGGTCGCGGATGATGATCGCGTCGCTCGACTGCTGCGCCACCAGGGCGAGCTGCCGGTTCTGCACGAGACTCTCCTCGAGCGCTTGCGCCATGCGGTTAAATCCGTCGCTGATCGAGCCGAACTCCGCCGGCCGGAAGGCCGGCAGCCGGGTGTGGAGCCGGCCGTGCGCCATTTCCGCGAGCCCCTCCAGGATCTTCGGCAGCGGCTTGAGCGAGCGGTCGACGAGCCAGAACACCACTAGATTGGTGACGACCAGGAATGCGAGCGCCAGCCACGCAAACCCCGTCAGCTCCTCCCAGGCTTCGAGGATGGAGCGCGACGGATCGGGCGTGACCACGATCGCGCCGCCCGGCAGCTCCAGGCGCGACGCCTGGAGCTCGGGTCCGACCAGCCGCGTGAACCACTCCGGTGCCGCGCGTCCTGCCCGGTAGACCGAAGGCGGCGACTGGTAGAGCAGCGCGCCGCCGTAGTCGTAGAAGCGGATCTCGTTCGCGCGCACCCGGCCGACGCTGCGCAGGAATGCGAGCAGCGCCTGGTTGCGCTCGGCCGGGCCGGCCTCGAAATACACGCCCCGGACGACCGTCTCGATGAGCTGCACGGCGACGCGGGTCGCCGATTCGATCTCCTCGCGCACCGAGCTGCGCGTGTCGTTCACGATGATTCCCGCCATCGCGATCGTGAACGCCACGATCACGAGCGAGAGCACGAGGTTGATGCGCAGACGCAGGCTCATCGCAGCTCAGCTCTGCAAACGAGCGCGCATGTCGTCGGTCGCGCGGCGCAGTGCGCGGGCGATTTCCGGCTCGGTGGCCGAGTGACCGCCGCGCTCGACGAGCCGCAGCTCGGCGCGCGGCAACCGGCGGGCGAGCTCGTGCGCGGCCCGCGGCGGGCACACGAGGTCGAGCCGGCCCTGGACGATCAGCGCCGGCACTCCGGCGAGGCGCCCGAGGCCGGACGCGAGTTCGCCCGGCTCGAGAAAGCAGTCGTGGACGAGGTAGTGAAGCTGGATACGGGCCCGGGCAAGGACGTCGGCCGCCCCCCCTGACGGGCCCGCAGCCTTGTTCCCTGCGTCGAGGCCCATGATGGCCTCTTCGTAAGCGACCCAGCGCCGCGCGGCGGCCAGCGCGCGCCGGTCGTCCTGCTCGCTCACCAGTGCGTGATATCGGGCAGGCAGGCTCCCACCTTCCCCCTGCGCCAACGCCTCCCATGCCTCGGGCACGAAATTGCGCAGCGCATCGAGATACCAGTCGACCTCCGCCCGGGTGGCGAGAAAGATCCCGCGCAGCACCATGCCTGCCACCCGGTCGGGATGCGCGACCGCAAAGGCGAGCGCCAGCGTGCTGCCCCACGAACCGCCGAAGAGCATTACGCGGTCGAGGCCCAGATGGTTTCGTATCGCCTCGATATCGGCGACCAGGTGTCGGGTCGTGTTGTCCGCCGTCCAGCCGAGCGGCGTCGATCGCCCGCACCCGCGCTGGTCGAACAGCACGATGCGATAGAACTGCGGATCGAAGAAGCGGCGATGGACCGCTCGCGTGCGGCTGCCCGGGCCCCCGTGAAGAAACAGCGCGGGGAACCCGCGCGGATTCCCGCACTCCTCGACGTGGATCACGTGGCCGCCCCCGACGGCCAATTGCTGCACTGCAAATGGCTCCAGCTCGGGGTAGAGAGGCTCGTCGGCGAGCCGGTTCACGGTGTCTTCACTCGGGGCGGCATCGGGTCGCGCCTATGTTAAGTGTCCGTCGCGCATCACGCGCGGGCACCAATGACTAAGGAAAATCATTAGCCCCGATCGGGCGATTTCCCGGTGGGCGCCCGGCGACCGGGGGCGCAGAATCGAGGCCGCAGTGGAAAGGAGGTATCGACCGCATGTGGACCAAGCCTGAATACACCGAGATGCGCTTTGGCTTCGAGGTGACGATGTACATCGCCACCCGCTAATTGCGGTGGGCACCCGACGAAAGCCCCGACGAGGGGCTTTCGTCTTTTCTGGCACGCACAAAAGCCGAGATGCGCATCAAGGTGCTGGGCTCCGCGGCGGGCGGCGGCTTCCCGCAATGGAACTGCAACTGCCCGAACTGCGACGGGGTGCGCAAGGGCACGATCCGCGCGCGGCCGCGCACCCAGTCGTCGATCGCTGTCTCGGCCGACGGGACCGACTGGGTGCTGTTCAACGCGTCGCCCGACCTCCTCGCGCAGTTTCGCGCGGTGCCGGAACTGCAGCCGGCGCGCGCGATCCGTGACACCGCGGTTCGCGCGATCATCCTCATCGACGCGCAGATCGACCACACCACCGGGCTGCTGATGCTGCGGGAGGGCGCGCCGCTCGAGATCCATTGCACCGAGATGGTTCGGGAAGACCTGACGTCCGGGAACCCCCTCTTCCGCATCCTCGATCACTACTGCGGCGTCCGCTGGCATCCGATTCCGGTGGCCGGGGGCGGCACGTTCGCTGTGTCCGGCGCCGAGGGGCTCGTGTTCACCGCGGTGCCGCTTAAGAGCAAGGCGCCGCCCTACTCCCCGCACCGCGACGATCCCCACCAGGGGGACACCATCGGCGTACGGATCGTCGATCGGGCGAGCGGCAGGGCACTCTTCTACGCACCCGGCGTCGGCGAGATCGAGCCGCACCTCGCGCCGTTCCTCGCCGCAGCCGATTGCCTGCTGATCGACGGAACGTTCTGGACCGAGGACGAGCTGGTCTCCCTCGGCATTTCGGGCAAGCGCGCGCGCGACATGGGCCACCTGCCGCAGAGCGGGCACGGGGGAATGATCGACGTGCTGAAGCCCTTGAAAGCCGCCCGGAAGATCCTCATCCACATCAACAACACCAATCCGATCCTGAACGAGGACTCCGCCGAGCGCCGGACGCTGGACGCGGTGGCGATCGAGGTCGCGTACGACGGGATGGACATCCAACTCTGACGGGAAGCGCTGTGGGAGTAGTCGACAGATTGCCGTGGAACAGGGAAGAGTTCGAGCGTGAGCTCCGCGCCAAGGGCGATCGCTACCACATCCACCATCCCTTCCACGTGGCGATGAACAGCGGCGGGTGCACGAGGGAGCAGGTGCAGGGCTGGGTCCTCAACCGCTTCTACTACCAGATCAGCATCCCGATCAAGGACGCGGCGGTCCTCGCGAACATGCCGGACCGCGAGCACCGCCGGGAGTGGATCAAGCGCATCCTCGACCACGACGGCGCCGAGGGCGACGAGGGCGGCATCGAGGCGTGGCTGCGCCTCGGCGAGGCCGTGGGCCTGAAGCGCGCGGCGGTCGCCGTCGCTCGAGCACGTGCTGCCGGGCGTGCGCTTCGCCGTCGACGCCTACGTCAACTTCGCGCGCCGCGCGCCCTGGCAGGAAGCCGTGTGCTCGTCGCTCACCGAGCTCTTCGCGCCGCAGATCCACAAGGCGCGGCTCGCGAGCTGGCCGGAGCACTACCCGTGGATCGACGCCGCCGGGTACGCGTACTTCCGCAAGCGCCTGTCCGAGGCCCGGCGCGACGTCGAGCACGGTCTGAGGGTCACGCTGGATCACTTCCGCACGCGGGCCGAGCAGGAGCGCGCGCTCGAGATCCTGCAGTTCAAGCTCGACGTGCTGTGGACGATGCTGGACGCGATGCAGCTCGCCTACGGCATCGGCGATCGCGGGGACCGCGCCTGATGCCGCTCGGCGACGATACGGTCTTCGAGCTCGCGCGGGGCCTACGTTTCCAGTGGGAGGAGGCGCAAGCCGCCTATGTGCTCCTTTACCCGGAAGGCATGGTGAAGTTGGGACAGAGCGCGGGCGAGATCCTGAAGCGGGTCAATGGCACGTCGGCCGTGTCCGAGATCGTCGCGGACCTGGCGCGGGCGTTTCCCGGCGCGGACCTGCGGCAGGACGTGACCGACTTTCTGGAGCATGCGCGTGAGAAAGGCTGGATCAATGCCAGGCAGCCCTAGCCCGCCGCTCTGGCTGCTCGCGGAGCTGACCTACCGCTGTCCGCTCCACTGCGTGTTCTGCTACAACCCGGTGGACTATACGGCCTACGGGGCGGAGCTCGCCACGGACGAGTGGGTGCGCGTGCTGCGCGAAGGGCGCAGCCTCGGCGCGACGCAGCTCGGGTTCTCGGGCGGCGAACCGCTGGTGCGCGACGACCTGGAGGTGCTCGTCGCCGAAGCGCGGCGGCTCGGCTATTACTCGAATCTGATCACCTCGGGCGTCGGACTGAACGAACGGCGGATCGCGGCGTTCAAGGACGGCGGGCTCGACCACATCCAGCTGTCGTTCCAGGACTCCACGCGCGAGATGAACGACTTCCTGTCGAGCACGCGCACGTTCGATCTCAAGCGGCGCGTCGCGAAGCTGATCAAGCAGTACGACTATCCGATGGTGCTGAACGCGGTCCTGCATCGGCTGAACATCGATCACGTCCAGCAGATTCTCGAACTCGCGCTCGAGCTGGAGGCCGAGTACGTCGAGCTCGCGAACACCCAGTACTACGGCTGGGCGTACCTCAACCGCGACCAGCTCCTGCCGAGCCGCGAGCAGCTCGTGCGCGCGGAAGAGGTGGTCAACCGGTTCCGCGAGCGCGTGGGCAAGGCGATGAAGATCTACTTCGTCGTGCCCGATTACCACGAGACCCGGCCCAAGGCCTGCATGAACGGCTGGGGCGCGGTGTTTCTCTGTCTCACGGCCGACGGCCTCGCGCTGCCCTGCCACGAGGCGCGCATGCTCCCCGGACTCGACTTCCCGAACGTCCGCGACCGCGACCTCCGCTGGATCTGGCACGACTCGCCCGCCTTCAACCGCTACCGCGGCGACGAGTGGATGAAGGAGCCCTGCCGCAGCTGCCCCGAGAAGGTGAAAGACTACGGCGGCTGCCGCTGCCAGGCCTACATGCTGACCGGCGATGCCGCGAACGCGGATCCGGTATGCGACAAGTCGCCGCATCACGCGCTCGTGACGCAGGCCGTCGAACGCGCGGAGCAGGTGCGCCCTGCCGTCGGGACGAAGCCCGTGCTCTTCTTCCGCGACGACAAGAACTCGCGCGCGCTGTCGGGCGCGAGCCCGCGCGAACCGGTCGCATGAACGCGCCCCAGGCCGTCGGCGTCGACACGCGCGCGGCGATCCGCGCCGACGGCCTCGCGAAGCGCTACGGCGAGATCGCCGCGGTCGAGGGTCTCGACCTCGAGATCCCGTCCGGGGAGTTCTTCGGGCTCCTGGGGCCGAACGGCGCCGGCAAGACGACCACCGTCCACATGCTGGCGACCCTGATCCGGCCGACCGCGGGTACGGCGACAGTTGCCGGGTTCGACGTCCGGCGCGAGCCCGTGCGTGTGCGTGGGGCGATCGGCCTCGTGTTCCAGGAGTCCGCGCTCGATCGCACGCTCAGCGTCGCCGAGAACCTGCGCTTCGCCGGCCTGCTGCACGATCTCCCGCCGCGCATCATCGAGGAGCGCCAGCGGGAGCTGCTCGAGCTGTTCGGTCTGGCGGACAAGCGGGCCCAGCCCGTCGCGACGCTGTCGGGCGGGATGCGGCGCGCGCTCGACATCGTTCGCGGCGTCCTGCACGAGCCGCGGGTGCTGTTCCTGGACGAGCCGACGACCGGTCTCGATCTGCCGAACCGGCGCCGGATCTGGCGGTTCATCGAGCGGCTGCGCGCGCGGACCGGGATGACCCTGCTCCTGACCACGCACTACCTGGAAGAGGCGGACGGTTGCGATCGCGTCGCGTTCATCCGCAAAGGCCGGCTCGTGGAGTCCGGCGCGCCGCGGCTGCTGGTCGAGCGGCTCGGCCGGCACATGCTGGAGGTCGAGGGCCCCGACCTCGACGGTCTGGTCGGAATGCTGGAGCCGCGTCTCGGGACGTGCCTGCGCGACGGCGACGTCGCGTACTTCCGTTTCCCGGACGAGGACATCGCCGCGATCGCGCGGCTGCAGGCGGAGCTCGGCTCGAAGGTCTCGGCCTGGCGCGTCAGGCGGCCGAACCTGAACGACGTGTTTCTCTGGATCGCGGAGGGGAAGGACCTGGGCTGATGCGCGTGCGTCCGGTCTACGCGGTGCTCGAGCGGGAGCTGGTGCGGATGCTCCGCCAGCGGACGCGACTCGTGTCGGCGATCGTCCGGCCGCTCATCTGGCTCTTCGTCATCGGCGCCGGCTTCGGCGCCGTCATCGGGAAGGCGCGCGGCATGGATTACCAGGTGTTTCTGGTCCCCGGCGTGCTCGGGATGACCATGCTCTTCGGCGGCATGCTCGCCGCGCTGACCACGGTGTACGACAAGGAATCGGGCGTGATGCGGATGATGATCATCGCGCCCATGCCGCATGCCTGGATCGTGATCGCGAAGGTGGTCTCGGCGGCCGCCGCCGCGCTGGTGCAGGCGGTGCTTCTGCTCCTCGTCCTCGCGGCGCTCGGCTATATCGGGCGCGGTACCGACTGGTGGCTGCTCGCGATCGCCCTCCTCTGCACGTCGTTCGCGTGCGCCGGCCTCGGGATGGTGACTGCGTCGTTCTCCCGGACGCTCGACAATTTCGCCGCCATCATGAACTTCGTGATCTTCCCGGTGTTCTTCCTGAGCGGATCCCTCTACCCCGTGCGCGACCTGCCGCCCGTGCTCAACTGGATCGCGACCGCAAACCCCTACACGTACGGCGTCGACCTGCTCAAGCACGCGCTCGCCCCGCGCGCGGCGATGACCGCGGACTTCGGCGTCGGGCTCGACATCGCCGTACTCGTCGGCGCGACCGCGATTGCCATCGCCGTCGCGAGCTGGCGCTTCTCGCAGGAGTCCGCGTACGAGCCGATGATCCACGTGCTCACGACTCGGGGCGGGTAGGCCGCGTCCGGGCGCCGCATGAATCGCCGTCGGTTTCTCGGTGCCGGCCTCGCCTCGGCCGCGGCAGCGTGCGGCGTCGGCCCCACGCGAAGCGCCCTCGCGCCACCGCCGGCCGCGCTCGCCGATGACCGCGTCGTGTCGCTCGCAGCCATCCCCCGGCTCGTGATCGAGCGGCAGGACCCGGTCACCGGCCGCTGCCGCTACGTGGCAGACCTCGGCCCGCGAAAGGTGGCGCAGCCGATAGTCGTCGCGCGGCGCGGCGAGCGCTTCGACGCCGTGATCGAGAACGCGCTCCCGCAGCCCACCACGGTTCATTTCCACGGCCTGACGCTCGCGGAGGCGCAGGATGGCGCCGGCTTCGATCCGATCGCTCCGGGCGCGAACAAACGGCTACGCTTCGAAGTGAAAAACCGCTCCGGGCTGTACTGGTTCCACCCTCATCCGCACGGCCTTACCGGGGAGCAGGTCTATGGCGGACTCGCCGGCCTGCTCGTCGTGACGGACGACGACGACGAAGCGCTGGATGCAGCGCTCGGGCTCGTGCCCGGCAACCGGCTCGCGCTCGCCGTCGCGGACGCCCGCGTCGTCGCCGGCGCGATCCGGCCGTATGCGCCCACCGCCGAGGACTGCCTGACCGGGTGGCTCGGCAACCGCGCGCTCGTCAACGGCGAGCTCGACGCGGAGCGGGTCGTGGCGCCCGGCTGGGCGCGACTCCAGATCCTGAACGCCTGCAACGCCCGGGGCCTGCTTCTAGCGTTTCGCGACGGCGAACAACTGGTTCCGTTCAACCTGGTCGGCACCGACGGCGGCCTGCTCGGCACGCCCAGGGAGATCGATCGCGCGTTCCTCCACACCGGGGAGCGGGTGGACGTGGCGATCAATCTCGCCGGCCGGCGCACCGTCGTCGCCACGAGTCTCGAGTTCGACGCGCGTCATCACACGCCGGGCGCTGCGCCGACCCGCCATCATCCGGCACGCGACCGTTATCCACCGCTCGCGGCCGCAGCGGTCTGCGAGAGCGCTGTCCGGAGCGATCCCGGGGACCGACTGCCCGACGGGGCCGAGCTGAGCCTCTTTACGCTCCGCGTCGGAGCAGCGCCGGCCCGTGCCGCTCCCCCGCTTCCCGTCGCGGCTCTCGGGGCTTCCGGACGCGGCAGCCGGCCCGCAAGACGCCACGCGGCGGATGCGGCTCGACTTCGACGAGCGGACCGGCTTCCTGATCGACCAGACCCCCTACCGGCTCGACGAGACCGCGTTCAGCGTGCGGCGCGGCACGCGCGAGACCTGGGAGATCCGGAACAGCCCGATCTCGATGCCTCATCCGATGCACCTGCACGGCTTCGGCTTCCGGGTGCTGCGGAGGCAGGGCACCTATGGCGCAGCGCGACGCTTCGCCACCGAGAGCGGCGGGCGGTTCCCGACCGACCTCGGCGTAAAGGACACGGTCCTGCTGTGGCCGAACGAGACGATCTGGCTCGCGGTGGACTTCGCGCTGCCGGACGACGCGGCGTTCCGCGGCGCGCAGCGCTACATGTTCCACTGCCACAATCTCGAGCACGAGGACGCCATGATGATGCGCAACTTCGCGGTACTTTGATAGTCACAGGTCTGATGGTCACGGGAGACATTCGAATGACGAAACTCGCATTCGCAGGAGCACTCGCCCTCACCCTCGCGTTCGCCGGTCTTGCACCGGCGCTGGCCGGGACCGCGCTCGTCGGCAACGAGAACGGCGGCACCATCTCCCTCATCGACACCGCGCGGGACGAGGTCGTGGGCGAGATCAAGACCGGCGGCAAGCCGCGCGGCACGGCGATCCTCGCCGCGCGCCGGATCGCGTACGTCTCGGACCAGCCGGCGAACGCGCTGCTCGTGGTCGATCTCGACAAGCGCACGGTGACGAAACGCGTCGATCTCGGCGAATCGCCCGAAGGCATCTACATCTCCCCCGACGGCAAGCTGATTGCCGCGGCGGTCGAGCTCACGAACAGCGTCGTCTTCGTCGACACGGCGACCGATGCGGTGGCGTTCAGGGTGAAGATCGGCGGCGACAACCCCGAGCACGCCGTGTTTTCCCCCGACGGGCGGTTCGTCTACGTCAGCGCGGAGGAGGACGACAAGCTCGAGGTGATCGACGTCGCGGCGCGCAAGGCCATCGTGCAGCTGAAAGTGGGCACGCGGCCGCGCGGCATCGCCTTCACGCCGGACGGCGCCAAGGCCTACGTCGCGTGCGAGCGGGCCGACACGGTGTACGTGATCGACGCGCGCCAGCACAAGATCCTGCGCACGATCAAGGCGGGCCTGCGCTCCAACGGCCTCGCCATGCATCCGGACGGCAAGCGGCTCTATCTCACCAACGGCGGCGACGCGAACGTCATGGTGATCGACACCGCGACCGACAAGGTCGTCGCGACGATCCCGGTCGGCAAGCGGCCGTGGAACATGGCGCTGACCCGCGACGGCGCGAAGCTGTACGTCGCGAACGGCAGGTCGAACAGCGTGTCGGTCATCGACACGGCGAAGAACGTCCTCGTCAAGGACATCCCCGTCGGCGACACGCCCTGGGGCGTGGCGATCTTCGAGTGAATCGGGATTAGCGCTCGAGCCGGAAGACGACCGGCACGAGCACCGCGATCTCGCGGTCGCGCAGCCCCTCGGGCGGGGCCGGATAGCGCTCGGGTTTCGACGCCATCGCAAGCGCCTGCCGGTCGAGCACTTCATGGCCGCTCGAAGCGTGCACCTGAGCATCGATCAGGCGGCCGGACGGCGCGACTCGCAGCCGCATCGTCACTGAACCTTGCCAGCCCTGCATCTGCGCGATCCGCGGGTACTCCTTGTAGCGTGCCAGCGCCTGGGAGATCGTCTGCCCGTAGCTGAAGAGCAGTTCGGACTGGGGCACCCGGGGCGTCGGAGCGCTGGCCGCGAGCGGCGGCGACATCGGCTGCGGCGCCGGAGACGGCGAAGCGACGAGCACTTCCAGCGCAGGCGCTCCGAGACGTTCTTCCTCGACGTTCTCCACCGGCGACGCCACGGGCGGCTCGCTCTTCCTAGCGAGCGGGACGGGCTCGCGGCTGCGGCGCTCCGGTCTGACGCGCTTCTCCGGTAGCGGCGCTGCCGATCCGAGACTGACGGGTTCCGGCGCGACGGCGGGAGGCACCGCGACCTCGCGCAGGGACACCTCCAGCACCGGACGCGGCTCGAACAGCGAAACGCGCGGCGCGGGGAACGAAAGGGACATCGCCGCCGCGTGAACGGCGAGCGATAGGACCACTGCCGTCGCGAGTCGGCGTTCGAGAGGCCAGGCGGAGCAGCCGACAACCACGGGTCACGACCCCCGCGTACCGAGGGCATAGCGCACGCCGATCCAGGCGCCGAACGGCGCCGCCGGCGACAGGAAGACCTCCTTGACGGTATTCGTCGCATCGAACGTGTTGCCGGAACCGTTGAAGAAGTTCAGCCCGAGGACGCCGGCCGTCTCGTATTTCCGGTTGAAGAGGTTGTTGATCATGCCGAAGAGCTCCCAGCCGCGGGCGAAGTTCCAGCGCGCGTCGACGTTGAACACCGTGTAGCCCGGAATCTTACCGTTCGGGTCCTGGTTATTCTCGTTGCCCCGCACGTATTGGCTGTTCTGGGCGAACATTCCTCCGCCCAGGGTGAAGCCGCCGCCGAACGCATAGGCGGCACGCAGCTTGAAGATGTTGGTCGGGATTCCGGGAATCCGGTCGCCGGACTGCACCTGGATGTCGCCGATCGCGTTGGCGGAGCTGTTGTTGGGGCTGAACTCGGTGAAAGAGGTGCGGAACTGGGCGTTGATGTAGCTGTAGCTGGCGCCGAAACGCCACCGATCCGCCGTGCCGGAGACGCCGAGCTCGACGCCCCGGCGGCGCGTCGTGCCCACGTTCTGGAAGAACCCGGTGTTCGGCGCGCTCGCGGAGGCGCTGACGAAGAGGATGTCGCTCTCGAGCGCGGTCTGATACGCGGTTGCATGCCATCTCACGCCCGGCGTGATCGGCCCGCGCACGCCCGCCTCCATCGTCTTCGCGATGATCGGATCGAGCGGCGGGTCGGCGAGGAACGCGTTGGGCAGCGAGCACGGCGCGGACGGATCGGCGCACGTCAGCTCGACCGGCGTCGGAATGCGCATGCCCTCGTTGTAGGCCGCGTACGCCGTCAGCGCGGCCATGGGCTTGAAGGTCACGCCGACCGCCGGGTTGAACCGGTTGAACTTGTGATTGCCGTCCAGCGCCGGGTTGGTCCCCGAGGTGTCCTGGATCTTCACCTCGGCCCAGTTGTAGCGGCCCGCCAACGTGACATCCACCCACGTCGCCAGCGACAGCGTATCGGTGAAATAGACCCCCCAGTACTGATTCGTGGTGCGCGCCTGCGTCTCCGTGACGAAACCGCCGACGGGAATGCTCGAACGATCCGACGCGAAGTTCGCCTCCTGATCGCTCTGGGTGAAATCAGTCCGGCCCGCGTCGAGGCTCGCGCCGATCGTGAGCTGGTTCGGCAGCGGGCCGAGGTTGCCGAGGTAGCTGTACTGGGCCCCGAAGCCCCAGCCCTTCGTGTTCACGTCGATCGCCACATTCTCCCCTTCGGTGTTGCCGGGCGCGACGGGCAGCGTGGGATCGAAACCGTCGTTCACGTTGGTGCTGAAGTTCTTGCTGCGAAGGCCGCGATAGTACAGCGTGCCCTGCAGCAGGCTTCGCTCGGAGACGGAGTGCTTGCCGTTCAGCGTGAACGCGGTGAGCTCGTTCTTGAAGGTATCCGGGAACGTGTAGCTCTGGGACCGCTGCTGCTCGAGGAAGGAGATCGGTATCGCCTGCGCTCCGTTCAGCGTGTTGCTCCCGCCCGTGAAGCTGAAATCCAGGTTGGTGTCCCGATCCCGGAAGCTCAGCTTGCCGAACCCCTGCCAGATGTGAGTGCTCGTGTTCTGTCGCCAGCCGCGCTCGTAGAACCCGTTGCCGGTCACGTAGTAGCCCACCCGGTCGGCGGAACCCCCGTACTCGATGTCGCCGGCCGCCCGCCGGAACGACCCGCCGTAGCCTTGCACGACAAGGCCCGGAAAGTCGAACCCGTTCTTGGTCGTGATCGAGATTGCGCCACCAAGCGTGTTGAGGCCGAACACCGGGTTGGAGCCGGGCATGAGGGTGATGGTGGCGATCGCGGGGTTCGGGATGAGATCCCAGTTCACGCCGTCGCCGAACGGCTCGTTGATGCGCACGCCGTCCTGGAACACGGAGAGCCCGGGCGACGTGCCGAGCAGCGGCGAGCCGGTGAAGCCGCGGAAATTGATGTCCGGCTGGTAGGGATTTCCCTGCGACTGGTTGATGTTCACGCTGTCGAAGCTGCGCTCCATGAGGTCCGGCAGCGTCATCGTGCCGGGGTTGCGCAGGTCCTCGGCATCGCCCGTCTGGACGTTCGCGGGGACCTTGTCCTTCGGAACCCCTAGGCCCGGGAGGGGCGTCGGGGCAACCACCTCAACGGCGGGGGCCTGTGTGGCCCGCTCCTGCGCGTCGGCAGCCGGTATCGTCATGCAAGCCCCGCACACGAGCATTCCGGGCAGGCTGCGTCTTGCGATCGTCGTCCGCCCGGTTCTCCGGCGTCGCATTTCCCGTCCTCTTGTCCTGGGGAGACGCTAACGTAGGCCACCTCCGGACCGTCGGGAAAAACTCCCGCTCTGCTCGGGACCGTCTCCGGGGGCTGGCGCTACAATCAATCGTCGCCGCAGATCGAGCTCCATGAAGGCCTCTTCTCCGTCTTCGCCCGCTGCCACGCCTGTTTCGCGCCTTGGCGCCGGCGGTGACGCGATGGTGGTCAGCGCGGTGACGGTACTCGCCTTCCTCGTGGCCTCGCACCTCGATCTTCAGGAACGGATCGCCCAGCTCGCGCGGCCGCTCGAGCGGTTCCAGGTCGACGAGCTCGTGCCGACGCTGCTGGCGCTCGCGGTCGCGCTCGTCTGGTTCGCATGGCGGCGCTGGCACCAGGCGACCCGCGAGCTCGCTCGGCGCCTGGCCGCCGAGCGCGAGCTCGGCGACGCGCTCGCTGAGAACCGCCGGCTGTCGCAAAAGTACCTGCTCGCCCAGGAAGAGGAGCGGCGCAGCCTCGCTCGCGAGCTGCACGACGAACTCGGCCAGTGCCTGAATGCAATCAAGCTCGACGCCACGGCGATCCGCAACCATCCGGGCGCACCGTCGCGGGAGATCGTGGACAGCGCGCAGGCGATCATCGACGTGTCGAGCCGGGTGTACGACGTGACGCGCGGCTTGATGGAGCGGCTGCGCCCGGTCGCTCTGGACGAGCTCGGGATCGCGGACGCATTGCGACATCAGGTGAGCGAATGGCAACGGCGCAACCCGGGCGTGCGCTGCACGCTGGAGCTGAAGGGCCGGCTCGACGAGCTGGGTGAGCAGATCAATATGTCGGTCTACCGGGTCGTCCAGGAATGTCTCACCAACGTGGCCCGGCACGCCGGCGCCTCCGCCGTCGAGGTTAGCGTCGACGGCTTGCACGGCGAGTTGAGCGTCTGCATACGCGACGACGGTGCGGGAATGCCGGCCGTGTCGGGAAGACGTCCGGGACTGGGGCTCGTCGGGCTGCGTGAACGCGTCGAAGCGCTGGGCGGCCGCTTCGAGGTCGCCGAGCGCACACCGCACGGCGTCGAGATCCGCGCGCGCATCCCGGTCGCGCCATGAATTCGCAGATGGCGCTGCGCGTGCTGCTCGTCGACGACCATGCGGTCGTGCGGGAGGGCTACCGGCGCCTGCTCGAGCGCACTTCGGACATCGAGGTGGTCGCGGAGGCGGCGAACGGTGATGCGGCCTATCGACTCTTCTGCGACACCGCGCCGGACGTGGTCGTCATGGACATCACGCTGCCCGGTGTCAGCGGCGTGGAGGCGACGCGTCGCATCATCGCCCGGGAGCCTTCGGCGCGGGTGCTGGTGTTCAGCGTGCACGAGGACGTCGTGTTCGCTTCGCGGGCGCTGCAGGCCGGTGCGCGGGGCTACATCACCAAATCGAGCGCGCCCGAGCTGATGGTCGAAGCGGTGCGGGCGGTCGCCGCGGGACGGCCGTACCTGAGCCATGACATCGCGCAGAAGCTCGCGACGCAGCGCCTGCCGGGACAACCGCTGCCTTTCGAGGAGCTCTCGCCACGCGAGTTCGAGGTGTTCCGTCTTCTCGCCGAGGGCAAGTCGATCGCCGACATCGCCCGCATCCTCTCGCTCAGCCAGAAGACGATCGCGAACTATCAGTCCCTCGTCAAGCAGAAGCTGGAGGCCGACACCTCCGCGCAGATGGTCTGGATCGCGCTCCAGCACGGCCTGCTCGAATGACGCGGCCCGATTCAGCGTGATCCGCGCGCGGGCCGCGCCGGCGACCGCGAGTGGGAGTAAGGCGCGGCCCCGCATGGGCCGCGTCGGGGTCAGTAGAGCCCGGCGAGATAGGTCGCGAGGTCGTCGATGTCGCGGTCGGACAGCGTCTTCGACACGCTCGCCATGTTGCCCGCGTCGTTGGTGCGCTTCGCGGTCTTGAAGTCCTTCAGCTGCTTGACGACGTACTCGTAGTGCTGTCCGGCGACGCGCGGAATCTCGTTCTGGCCCATGAATCCTCCGAGGTGGCACATGGTGCACAGCACTTCGTCGGCCTTCCTCTTCCCGCGCTCGACCTTCGCCGCGTCGGGCTTGAAGCCGGCGGCCGGTCGGAGCTTCTGCGCCGCGAAGAAGGCGGCGAGGTCGAACATGTCGTCGCGCGACAGATCCTTGATGAACGGCTCCATCTGCGGATCGGTCCGGCGACCCTCCTTGAAGTCCTTGAGCTGGAGGTAGAGGTAGCGGGACGTCTGGCCGGCGAGGATCGGAAACTGCGGCTGGGTCGAGTTGCCGTTCGGACCGTGGCAGGCGATGCAGGTCTCGGCCTTCTTGCGCCCCTTCTCCACGTCCTGGGCCTGGGCGGCCGCGGCAACCAGCGCGGCCCCGAGCGCCGCGGCGAGCCCCGCAGTGAACCCCATTC
This sequence comes from uncultured beta proteobacterium, assembly GCA_963716855.1. GTDB lineage: Bacteria > Pseudomonadota > Gammaproteobacteria > Burkholderiales > SG8-39 > JAGVSZ01. The sequence goes on from CAVQUV010000005.1 coordinate 210,589, forward strand.
CGAACTTCGGATGCACTCGAATCCCCTTCACTCAAAAGCGAGGCCGCCCGCGGGCGGCCTCGAGGTCAGTCGGGACGCGAGCGGTCAGGGCAGCGCGTAGACGAACACGCTGTTGCCGCGCTTGAAGTCGAGCTGGGTGTTGCCGCCGCAGCCCATCGCGACGTACTGCTTCTGGCCGACCATGTAGGAGACCGGCATCGCGTTCGCGCCGGCGCCGCACTGGAAGCTCCAGAGCAGCTTGCCGGTCTTCGAGTCGAGCGCCTTGAAGAGCCCGTTGCCCTCGCCGAAGAAGAAGAGCCCTCCGGCGGTCGCCAGCCCGCCGCCGATCAGCGGCTGCTCGGTGTCGTACTTCCACGCGACCTTGCCGGTGTCGACGTTGACCGCGGACACGCGGCCCCATTGCTTCTCGCTCGGGATCGCCTTGAACGCGCCGCCGAGCCAGAGCTTCGAGCCGCCGGGGTACTTGGCGACCTCGACGTGGTAGGTCATCGGCTGGTGCAGGTTGAGCGCGATCGCGAGCCGCGACTTCGCGTCGTATGCCATCGGCGACCACTCGACGCCGCCGTTCGCGCCCGGGAGCATGCGCGCGCCTTCCGCCGTCGGCAGCACCCACATGTTCTCCTGCGGAATCATCGCCTCGGAGAACCGGATCAGCGAGCAGTCCTTGCGGTCGTGCACGTAGACGTGCCCGGTCTTGCCGCCGTGGATCACGCCCGGGATCATCTTGCCGGACTTGTCCTTCACGTCGACCAGGATCGGCGGGCTGACGGCGTCGAGGTCCCACACGTCGTGCGCGACGTACTGGGAGTGGCACTTGTAGGTGCCCTTGTCCAGGTCGATCGCGACCAGCGAGTCGGTGTAGAGGTTGTCGCCGGGCCGCTCCGCGCCGTACAGGTCGGGCGACGGGTTGCCGACCACGAACCACAGCGTGCGGTTCTTGAGGTCGACCGACGGGTTCATCCACACGCCGCCGCCGAGGGTCTGGTAGAAGGAGCTGTCCTTGGCGAACGCCGCCTTCTCGGCCGCGATGTCGCGCTTCATGTTGCGTCCGGTCGCGTCGTTGACCGCCCACACGCCCTCGTGGCCCTTCTCGGGAATGGTGTAGAAGGTCCAGAGCAGCTTGCCGTCATCGGCGTTGAACGCTTTGACGAATCCGCGGATGCCGTATTCGCCGCCGTTGGTGCCGATCAGCACCTTGTTGTCGATGACGGTCGGCGCCATCGTCTCGCTGTAGCCCTTCTCGGGATCGGCGATCTGCGTTTCCCACAGCAGCTTGCCGGTCTTGGCGTCGAGGGCGACGAGCTTCGCGTCGAGCGTGCCCATGAAGAGCTTGCCGCCGGTAGATCGCGACGCCGCGGTTGTTCGGGCCGCAGCAGAAGGTGGTCACCGGCCCCATCTTGTGCTTGTAGTGCCAGAACTCCTTCCCGGTGACGGCGTCGACCGCGTACACGTGGTTGTACGAGGTCGTGAGGAACATGACGCCGTCGACGACGATCGGCGCGGTCTCCATCGACTCGACCACCTCGGTCTGGAAGACGAACACCGGACGCAGGTTCTTCACGTTCTGCGCGTTGATCTGGTTGCCCGGGTAGTAGCGCGCCTGGTCGTAGCTGCCGTTGGTGTGCAGCCAGTTGGTGCCCTGTCCGCCGGCCTTCGTCAGCGCCTCCTGGGACACGCTGACGTTCTTGGGCACACCTGCCCCGGCGGCGGCCGCGCCCTTCTGGACTTCCTGGGCGCCTGCGCCCAGCGCGAACGCGACCCCGACGGCGAGCAGCGCGTGACGCGCTAAAGCGAATGTGTTGTTGTGCATGTGAGCCTCCTAAGCAGGTAGACCGAACGAACCGCATGGTCACGTGGGAAGAAGGCGCGCACAGCCGCTGCCGTGCATGTCTGGACTCCCCCTGGTGCGATTCACGTATTATTCTGCGGCCGCGTGCATCATATGCCTCGCTACGACGAGCGGCAACAGCCACGCACGGCGGCCGACGCCCCTACATGCCACTTACCCGAATCGTCCTGATTGTCGCGCTCCTCGGCCTCGCAACGGCTGCTGCGGCGCAAAACCGCAACATCAACTTCGACATGCTGCAGGCGGCGCGCGCCGGCAGCGAGGCGACGGTGCGCGCGCTGCTCGATCAGGGCGCCAATCCGCAGTCGCGCAACCGCCTCGGGGACACCGCCCTCAATACCGCCGCCCGCAACGGCAACCTCGGGCTCGTCAAGCTCATGCTCGAGCGCGGCGCGGACGTGAACCTTGCCAACCTCGCCCGGGTGACGCCCCTGATGAGCGCGGCGTTCGGCGGGCACACCGAGATCCTCAAGCTCCTGCTCGCCGCGAAGGCCGACGTCACGCCTGCCGACCGCGTCCAGAAGACCGCTATGGTGTACGCCGCCGGGCAGGGCTGCACCCCGTGCGTCGAGGCGCTGCTCGGCGCCGGGGTCGACGTCAACCAGCGGGACGCGAACGATGCGACGGCGTTGATGTGGGCGGCCGCGTACGGCCAGGCCGACACCGTGCGGTTCCTGCTTGCACGCGGTGCCGACCCTGCCCTGGCCGACAACCGCGGCAAGACTGCGGCGCAGATCGCGACCGAGGAGAAGCACGCCGCGGTCGCGATGCTGCTCGGGCCTTCACCGTCAAGGTGAAGGGCAAGAACCCCGAGCAGGCCGTGTTCGGCACCGACGGCCGGCCGGTCTACGTAAGTGCCGAGGAAGCGGAGCAGGTCGACATGATCGACGTCGCGAAGCGCGACCAGGTCGCGACCATCCAGATCGGGCGCGCGCCCCTGGAACATGGCGATCACGCCGGACGGCAAGAAGCTCTACGTCGCGAACGGACGTCCGAACAGCGTATCGGTGATCGACACGGCGAGCCACGAAGCCCGCCGACATCCCCGTCGGCACCTTGCCGTGGGGCGTGGTCGTCCGCAAGGGAAGCTCCGATTCATTCGACGGATGAAGCAGAGCTTCCTCTGACCTAGGGGGTCAAAGGGGGAGGTGTCCCCCTTTGTTCGGCCATGCCCTAATCGCGCGGCCCGGACGGCAGCGGCGGCGGCGGGTCGTAGATCAGCAACTCGGTGCGCGTGGCCACGAACGGCGGGATGCCGGCGCACGCGCTGCAGTCGACCGGGTCCTCCGTCGGCGCGGCAAGGAGTATCCCCAGGATGAGAATGACCACCGGCAGTCCCAGGACTGCCGGTGGTTTCTCGGTTGCCATCGTGCCGTTCCTCACGGGTTGCAGCGGTTGGGGTGAAGGAGCTCGGCAGCGTGCGGGCGATGCGCGCCGTCGATGGCCGGCAACTTAGTTGTTGTAGCCGTTCAGCATGCGGTTGCGCGCCTCGGTCGAGTTCGGATCCTCGTCGGTGCCGGCGGACACGGACGCGGCGCCGGCGAGGGCGAGGGCGGCGAGCATGGCAGCGATGATGCGTTTCAGCATGGCAGTTCCTTTCGGTCAGGCTGGTGCGGTTGCCGCGCGGTGCGCCCGGTGGGCGCCTTCTTCGCGGATCACCCCGATTGGGATGACGGCACCAGTGTCCGTGCGATTCGCCGGGCGGGGAATCCGTAGGAACGCGTAATCCGTGCCCCTAATCTGATCGGCTGATCGGGTCGCGACGCCTTAAGGCACCGGCGGCGCGACCCGCGGCGACTGCGCGGTGTCCGCCGCTGCCGCGCGCGCCCTCAGTACGACTTGGGCAGGCCGAGCACCTTCTCGGCAATGAAGCACAGGATGAGCTGGGGGCTCACGGGCGCGAGGCGCGGAATCCACGCCTCGCGCAGGTACCGCTCGACGTGGTACTCCTTGGCATAGCCCATGCCGCCGTGGGTCAGGATTGCCTGCTCGCAGGCGCGAAAGCCTGCCTCGGCGCCGAGGTACTTCGCGGCGTTCGCCTCGGCGCCGCAGGGCTTTCCCGCGTCGTAGAGCGAGGCGGCCTTGAGCACCATCAGGTTCGCCGCCTCGAGCTCCATCCAGCAGCGCGCGAGCGGGTGCTGAATGCCCTGGTTCCGGCCGATCGGCCGGTCGAAGACGATGCGCTCGCCCGCGTACTTCGCGGCGCGGCGCAGCGCCGCACGGCCGAGCCCCACCGCCTCGGCGGCGATGAGGATCCGCTCCGGGTTCATGCCGTGGAGGATGTACTCGAAGCCGCGCCCCGCTTCGCCGACCAGGTCGGCAGCAGGCACGCGCAAGCCGTCGAAGAACACCTGGTTGGAGTCGACGCTCTTGCGCCCCATCTTCTCGATCTCGCGCACCTCGACGAAGCGGCGATCGAGATCGGTATAGAAGAGCGAGAGACCGCGCGTCCCGCGCGCCTCCTCGATCGGCGTCGTGCGCGCGAGGAGCAGCACCTTGGTCGCCACCTGCGCCGTCGATATCCAGATCTTCTGGCCGCTCACCACGTAGTGGTCGCCGTCGCGGACCGCGCGCGTCTTGAGCTTCAGGGTGTTCAGTCCGGCATCGGGCTCGGTGACCGCGAAGCACGCGCGGTCCTGGCCCGCAATGAGCGGCGGCAGCCAGCGGCGCTTCTGCTCTTCGGTGCCGGTCACCACCACCGGGTGCAGCCCGAAGATGTTCATGTGCACCGCGGAGGCGCCCGAGAGCCCGGCGCCCGACTCGGAGACGGCCTGCATCATGAGCGCCGCCTCGGTGATGCCGAGCCCCGCGCCACCGTGCTCCGGGGGCATTGCGATGCCGAGCCAGCCGGCGTCGGCGAGCGCGCGATGGAAGTCCTCGGGGAAGCCGCCCTCGCGATCGCGCGCGAGCCAGTACTCGTCCGGGAAGCGCGCGCAGATCTTCCCGATCGCGTCGCGGATCTGCTCCTGCTCGGGCGTGAGCGAGAAGTCCAATTTATCTGTCTCGATACGAGGGGCCACAGCCCCTCGTGCTCCCCAAAGTCGGGAAAACCGCTGTCTGCGGCACCGGTCTTCCTTCTCTACCCGTCGCCGAGAATCGTTGCCCCGTCCGCCGCCATCTTGTCGATGTCGGCGTCGCTGAACCCGGCTTCGCGCAGGATCGCGCGTGAGTCCTCGCCGAGCCGCCGCGCCGGGAAGACCGCCTCGGGCGGGGTCGCCGACCAGCCGCTCGGCACGCCGAGGACGCGCAGACGCCCCTCGGTCGGATGATTCTCCTCGCGCACGAAGCCGGTCGCGGCGAAGTGCGGATCGTCCAGCAGCTCCTGCGGCGAGTTGAGCGGCTGGTTCGGGATGTCGGCCGCGTCGAAGAGCGCGCGCCACTCGGCCGTCGTGCGCGTCTTCATCTGCTCGCCGACCCACGCGTAGATCGCCCCGAAATTGCGCCCGCGCGCGGCGTGCGTCGAGAAGCGCTCGTCGCGCTCGTAGCGGCCCGGGTCGCCGGTCGCGGCGAAGAAATTCTTCCAGTGCTTGTCGTTGTAGATCAGCACGCAGAGCCAGCCGTCCTTCGTGCGGTACGGACGGCGATGGCGCGACACCACGCGAGCGTAGCCGGGCTCGCCGGTCGGCGGGACGAAGGTGAGCCCGCCGCTGTGATCGCCGAGCACGAACTGCGTCACGGACTCGAACATCGGCACCTCGACCGCCTGGCCCTTGCCGGTGCGCTCGCGGGCGTACAGCGCCGTGGATATGGCGAACGCGGTATGCAGGCCGGTGACGCGGTCGGCGACCAGCACCGGGGTAAAGCAGGGCTCGGGCTCGCCGTAGCGCTCCATCAGCCACGGAATGGCGGTCGCGCCCTGGATGAGGTCGTCGTACGCCGGCTTGTCGGCGTACGGTCCCCTCTGGGAAAAGCCGCAGGCGCTCACGTAGATGATGCGCGGGTTACGCCGCGCGACGTCCTCGTAGCCGAGGCCGAGGCGCTTCATCGCCGCCGGGCGCACGTTCGACACGAGCACGTCCGATTGCGCCGCGAGCCGCAGCGCGGCCTCGCGCGCGGCGGGCTTCTTGAGGTCGAGGACGAGGCTGCGCTTCCCGCGGTTGAGGTTGAGGTGAATGTGCCCCATGCCGGGATGGCGCATCTCGCCCACGTGGCGCATGTTGTCGCCCTCGGGCGGCTCGAGCTTGATCACCTCCGCGCCGAGCTCGGCGAGGAGCTGGGTCGAGTACGGGCCGAGCACGACCGTGGTCAGGTCGAGGACGCGAATGCCTGCGAGCGGGCCCATGAGTCCGGAGTGAAGGCGATGCGACGGGGGGAAGCGCGCTACTCGGGCTTGATTCCGGCTTCCTTGATCAGCCGCGTCCACAGCGCGAGCTGATCGCCGACGTACTTCGCGAACTCGTCGGGCGACTTCGAGGGCCAGGCTTCGAAGCCGACGTTGGCGAGCTTCTCCTGCACGTCCTTCTCGGCGAGCACCGCGAGCACCTCGGCGTTCAGCTTGTCCACGATCGGCCGCGGCAGCCCCGCCGGACCGAAGATGCCGTTCCACGAAGTGAGGTCGAACCCCGGCAGCGTGTCGGCGATCGGGGGCACGCCCGGCAGGATCTTCGTCCCGCGCGCGGGCGTCACCGCCAGCGTCTTCACCTTCCCGCCCTTGATCATCGCGAGGCCGGAGCCGACGTCGACCACGTACATCTCGAGCTGCCCGCCGACGAGGTCGGTGAGCGCCTGCGGGCTCGACTTGTACTGCACGCCGACGATGTCCACCTTCGCCTGGTGCCTGATCGTCTCCGACGCGACGAGGGACGTGCTGTTGGGCGTCGCGTAGGAAATCTTGCCGGGGTTCGCTTTGGCGTACGCCAGAAGCTCCTTCGTGCTCGACACCGGCAGCTTCGGGCTCACGGCGAGCGCGAAGGGCAGCTCGCCGACGCGCACGATCGGCGTGAAGTCCTTGATCGGGTCGTAGCGCAGCGCCTTGAACAGGCTCGGGTTGGCCGAGTGCGACGTGTTGGTGGTCATGAACAGCGTGTAGCCGTCGGGCTTCGCCTTCGCGACGTACTCGGCGCCGATCTGCGCGCTCGCGCCCGCCCGGTTCTCGACGATGATCTGCTGCTTGAGCCGCTCGCCCAGCTTCTGCCCGACGATGCGCGCGACGCCGTCGGTGCCGCTGCCGGCCGCGAACGGCACCACCAGCGTGATCGGCTTGGACGGATAGTCCTGCGCGACGGCGGTCGCGGCTGCGAGTGCGAGCACGGGCGCGAGCCCGGCGACGGTCCGGATCATTCGCATCTTTCTCCCCGGTTCCCCTCGATCAGCCGCGCACGACGTTTTTCGGATTCTCGCCGTACGGCGGCGTGTAGACCACCAGCAGCCGCACCGGCGTGTCGCTCGTCACGGTGAAGACGTGCATCGTATCCGGCGGGAAGTAGCACGCGTCGCCCGGGCCGAGCTCGCAGCGCTCGCCGCCCACCTCGGCGACCGCGGTGCCTTCCAGCATGTAGCACACCTGCTCGATGCCCGGATGCGCGTGCGGCAGCGCGCCCTGACCCCGCTCGATCGTGCCGAGCACCATCTCGACGCCTTTCGCCCCGACGTTCTCCGGGCCGATCAGCCGGCGGTTGGTCGTGCCGGTGTGGTTGGCGGGGTGATAGCCGGGCACCTCGGCGCCGCGGACGAAGAAACGGCTCGGCATGTCTGCGCTCCTACTTGAACGTGATTGCGAGACCGGGCAACGCGATGCCCGAGAGCGTGGTGCTCCAGGTCTCGCCCGGCGCGACGAGCAGCGCGCTGGTCAGCGTGCCGGTCGTCACGACCTCGCCGGCCGCGATCGGCGGAAACTGCGGCAGCCGGGCGAGCACGGCGACGAGATGCGCGAGCGCGAGGAGCGGCGAATCGAGGACGTTGGCCCCGCCCCCTTCGGCGGCCACCGCGTCGCCCTTGCGAAGCGCGACGCGGAACTCGCGCAGGCGCTTCGCGCACTCCGGGATCGACGCGACCGGCACCGGGTCGCCGACGACCAGCGTGCCGTGCAGGCCGTTCGCCGCGACCGTGTCGGCGACCTTGAACTTCCAGCCCGGGAACGGGCTGTGCACGATCTCGAAGCCGATCGCGATCCAGTCGATGCTGTCGAGAATCTCAGCCTCGTCGCGCGTCACGGGCGGCGGCGACTTGAAGTGCAATACGATCTCGGGCTCGATGCGGGCCTCGGCAAAGCTCCCGAGCGCCGCCGACGCACGCCCGCCGCGCGGGCGGAACAGCGTCGTGTCGTACACGAAGCCCCAGATCGGCTCGCGCACGCCGTACTCGTCCCACAGCGCGCGGTTGGTGAAGCCGATCTTGCGCCCGACCGCCTGCTCGCCGCGCGCGAGCCGTGCCGCGTGCACGCTCGCGGCCACGGCGTAGGCCCGCGCCACGTCGAACGACGGATCGCGCGTCGTGAACGGCGCGATCGCCTCCGGCGTGCCGAGCGCCGCGATCAGCTCTTCCGCGAATGGGTCCACGATTCCCGCTTCTCCCTTGACGCTTCCCGCCCGTCAGCGCCTGATCCAGGCCTGCATGCCGTTCGCACGATAGCGCGCCATGTCGAGCCGCTCTACCGCGGGCACCACCTCGGCGCCGCATTCCCGCGGCAGTCCGCCCCGCGGGAGCTCGGTCACGATGGTGCCGTTCACTTCGTAGCCGCGCGTCACCGCGCCGGAATGGCACACCAGCAGGCGTGCGCCGCCCCCGGGCATCGTCACGATCCGGAAGAGCGTGTCGGGATCGGCGAGGATCGAGCCCGCGGCCGCGAACCGCCCGTCCTTGCGCATGAAGTAGAGGAACACCGGCCCGCCGCGCCGTCCGACGAGGTCGCGCGCCTGCCAGAGCGCGACGTCGGGCGTTCCGTCGGCGTTGAAATCGTCGACGAGCCGGGCCACCGGGTCGTCGAGCTGGCGCCACTGCCCGTCCACGGCCTTGGTGGCGAGAAAGTGCTCGAGCGGATCGCCCACGTCCTTCTGCGCGAGCGCCGGCGCCGCGGCGGCGGCGAGCGCCGCGAACAGAGCTGCGAGGATGGTGCGGCGCATGCGGAATCTCTCACGGCGAACCCGTTTCGATTATGCGTCCGAACGCGCGTCGCTGCACGTCGCGGCGGCGACTGTGACGGAGTGTCGCGCGCCCGGCCGGCGGGCCGTGCTAGAAGTCGGCATGTTCAAGGACCGCCGCGACGCCGCCCGTCGTCTCGCCCGCGCCCTCGGCAAGTACCGCGGCCAGCGGCCGCTCGTGCTGGCCGTGCCGCGCGGCGCGGTCGTGCTCGGCCGGGTCGTCGCCGACGCGCTCGACGGCGAGCTCGATCTCGCGTTCGTCCGCAAGCTGCGCGCGCCCGGGAGCGACGAGGTCGCGGTGGGCGCGATCGACGAGGACGCCCGGGTCTACGTGGTCGAGAGTGCCGCGGATCTCGGCGCGAGCGACGCGTACCTGGAGCGCGAGAAGGCCTTTCAGCTCGACCTGGTGAGCCGGCGGCGCGCCGCGTACGGCGCCGCGCGTCGGCGGGTCGACCCCGCCGGCCGCGTCGCGATCGTCGTCGACGACGGGCTCGCGACCGGACTCACGATGATCGCGGCGCTGCGCGCGACGCGCGCCCGCGGCGCGGCATGGATCGTGTGCGCGGTGCCGGTGGCCTCGCCGCGCGGCGTGGCGCGCGTCCGGCCGTGGTGCGACGAGATCGTCGCGCTCGCCACGCCGCACGACTTCTACGGCGTGAGCGTCTTCTACGGGGATTTCCGGCAGGTGACCGACGACGACGTGGTCCAGCTGCTCGAGGCGCCGGTCAGCGCACCCGATTGACCGGCACCTCGACGCGGTGTCACCGCGACCAGGTCGCGCGCAAGCCCGTTAGAACAAGGGGGCGACGCCCCCTTGTAAATCCCCCAAGTTACCGCGACCAGGTCGCGCGCAAGCCCGTTAGAACAAGGGGGCGACGCCCCCTTGTAAATCCCCCAAGTTACCGCGACCAGGTCGCGCGCAAGAGGTTTTCCTCCCGGTTGTAGTGGAAGTCGAGCTCGCCCTTGTAGGCCGACTGCACCGCCTCCGCGATGTTCCGCGCGAGATGGGCGTCGGTGGTCGTGACCAGCACGTCGCCGCCGGCGTCCTCGATGGCCATGATCCGCTGGAGCGGGTGCTCGGCCTTCTCGGTGGCCTCGCGGTTGCGCACGAGATGCAGGATCTCGTCGCGATGCGCGCCGATGAACTCGCCCTTGAACGTCACGTACCCGGCCGGGAACTTGTCGTGGATGCGGTGGCAGGCCGGGCAGCGCGCCGCGTGCGCGCCCGCCGGCGCCGCGCCCCAGGTCCAGTGCCCGCCGCCGTACACCGCCCCGCAGTCCGGGCAGCGCGTCGGTTCGGGGAGCTTCTTCTGCGACTTGTAGCTGTCGTGCACCAGCTCCTGCGTCAACTGCTCCCGCTTCAGCGGTCGCCATCCTCCGCGTTCGCCTTTCATGATTGCACTCCTTTCCGGTAGCGCGAGCCCCCGCGTCTCAGGCGCCCTCGGGGGGCACCGCCGGCGGCGGCGTCTCGCGCGTCTTCACTTCGCCGCGCTGCACGTCCGCGTACTCTTCGAGCTGGCGTTTGGCGGCGTCGAACGCCTCGCGCAGCGCCACATACACGTCCTCGTGATGGTCGCGGCTGGCGACGATCTCCTTGCCCGGCACGCGCACGTCGAGCCGCACCGCGAAGTGCTTGCCCTGGTGCTTGTGCCGGTGCTGCGCTTCCACCGCCACGCGGCAGCTCATGATGCGCGGGTAGAAGGCCTCGAGCCGCGCGGCCTTCTCGCGGATGCGGACCTCGAGCGCCTCGGACTGCGGAACATCGTGGAAGTTGATCTGGAGTGGAACTTGCATGGTTCTCTCGATCGGATGCGGGTGGAAGGCTTCCACCCTGATTTCACCTTACTGCCCGGGTCCTAACGGGTGTTTGACTTCCATCAAGTCGGCCGGATCGACTGCAACCCCGTGTGCGGCATGAGGATTATGCGCTGTGCCGCCGTGAAAGGCGGTTTCGAGCTCCGCGCGGAGCTCGGCCTCGCGTTCCGTGTACCGTGGCGAGAAGTGGAACGGCATGACGTTCCGCGCGCCCGCGAGCCGCGCGATCGTCCCCGCCTGCCGGGCGGTGAGGTGCTGCTTCTGCGCGGCGTGCGCGACATCCGCATCGAGGAAGACGCTTTCGATGAACAGGAGATCGGCGTCGCGCGCCAGCGCGGTGATCCGGGCAACGTTCGCGTCGTGGAACACCACGTCGGTGACGTAGCAGAGCCTCTGCCCGCGCACGGACTCGAGCGCGTGCCTGAGCTCGCCGAACGCGAGCACCCGCTCGTGCACGCCGTCGCCTTCGCGCCACCACGCACGCACCGGCTGCTCGTCCGGCGCGCCGGCGAGCGCGGCGGCCTTCAGCTCGCCGACCCATGGGCCGACCTTGAGCCCCATGTCGACGAGCCGGTTCTTCCACACGTTGACGTGCGTCTTCTCCTCGACCGCGAAGCCGAGGCACGGCGTGCGGTGGTCGAGCAGCGCGCAGCGCACCCGAAACGACGCCTCGTCGACGAGAACGCCGTCCTGCGCGCGCCAGGCGGGCAGCGGCTCGCGCGCGAACCCGGTCTTCGTGCGGAAGCGCGCGCTTTTCGTGTCGCCCGCGCCGTCGATTTCGGTCGCGTCGAGGACGAGCTCGACGTCGTAGCGGTCGACACGGTCCCACGTATACGCCGCGAGGCGCCGCTCGACCTGGTCGACGAAGCCCGGCGGGCCGAAGAGCCGGATGCTCGCGTGCCGCCCGACGCAGATGCGGACCAGCCGGTCGAACCCGATGAAGTGGTCCATGTGCGTGTGCGACACGAACACGTGCGTGAGGCGCAGCAGCTTGCGCGGCGCGAGCCGCGCGTTGTCGCCGAGATCGAACAGCAGCGCGCGCCGCTCGAACCGGAAGTCGACGTACACCCCCGGATCGCCGAACGGCTCGTTGACGAGGTGGGCATCGAGGATGGCGCGCATTGCGAGGGCGGGACCGGCCGGGAAAGCGAAACGACGATCAGGACTATTATGTGCTCATGCGCATCGCCGTCGAATGCTATGCCGGGTACCGGGGCGAGCAGGAGCCGCGGGCGTTCACGCTCGGCGAGCGGCGCTTCGAGGTGCGCGAGCTCGTCGACCGCTGGCTGCATCCCGCGCATCGCTATTTCAAGGTGCGCGTCGACGACGGGCGGCAGTTCATCCTGCGTCACGACGGCGGGTCCGGCGAGTGGGAGCTCGCCGGCCTGGTCGGCCCCGGCCAGTGCGGTGAGCGGCGACGGCATCACGCGCCATTGACCGCAGTCAAGCGCCCGCCGCGACGGCGGGCGCACGCTCGACCGGAAGTGTCGCCTGCCATGCGAGCCCAGCTCAGCCTGCTCGAGTCGCCGTCGCCCGCCACCGCGCCGTTCGAGATCGTCGAGCGCAAGGGGGTCGGCCATCCGGACACGATCTGCGACGCGCTGACCGAGGGACTGAGCCATGCCCTCTGCCGCTTCTACATCGAGCGCTTCGGGCTGATCCTCCATCACAACGTCGACAAGGCGCTGCTCTGGGGCGGCGCGGCGCGGCCCGCGTTCGGCGGCGGCGAGGTGCTCGAGCCGATCGAGATCTACATCGCCGGCCGCGCGACGCGCGCCGCGCGCGGCGTGACGGTGCCGGTCGAGGCGCTCGCCGTCGAGTCGAGCCGCGCGTGGCTGCGCGCGCACCTGCCCGCGCTCGATCCCGAGCGGCACGTGCGCATCCACACGCTGATCCGGCCGAGCTCGCCCGACCTCGTCGCGCTCTTCGAGCGGCAGCGCGCCGCGGGCGTCGCGCTCGCCAACGACACCTCGTTCGGCGTCGGCTTCGCGCCGCTCGATCCGCTCGAGCGTGCCGTGCTCGCCGTCGAGCGGCGACTGAACGCGCCGGCGACGCGGGCCGCCCACCCCGAGATCGGTCCGGACGTGAAGGTGATGGGCGCGCGCACCGGCGCGGCGTTGCGGATCACGGTCGCCTGCGCGATGGTGGGCCGGCACGTGCGCGACCTCGCCGGTTACTTCGCCGCGAAGGCGCGCGTTCGTGCGCTCGCGCTCGAGGCCGCGCGCGAGGCCGCCGGGACGCCCGCCGTCGAAGTCGACGTGAATACGGCCGACGGCGAGACCGCGGAGAGCGTCTATCTCACCGTGACCGGCACGTCCGCGGAGGGCGGCGACGACGGCCAGGTCGGGCGCGGCAACCGCGTGAACGGGCTCATCACGCCCTACCGGCCGATGAGCCTCGAGGCGGCCGCCGGCAAGAATCCAGTGACGCACGTCGGAAAGCTGTACAACCTGATGGCGAACCGGATCGCGCAGGTCGTCGTCGACGGCGTGCCCGGCGTGACCGAAGCGCAGTGCTGTCTGCTCAGCCAGATCGGCCAGCCCATCGACGCGCCGCAGGTGTTCGACGTGAAGCTGCGCCTCGCCGACCCCGCCGCACTTGCCAGCCTGCGCGCGCGAATCGAGGCCGTCGCGCAGGACGAGCTGAGCGGCATCCACGGCCTGTGGACGAACGTGCTCGCGGGGCAGTGCCCGGTGTGGTGAGCTTCAGACCGCGTGCCGCGGCCGCGCGCGCTGCCAGATCAACCCGCCGTTCCGCCACACCTCGCGCACTCGATGCAGCAGGACGCTGTGAACGCTGCCGTCGTCCTCGATCGCATCGAAGGCGAAATGCTCGCCCTTCTCGAAGCGCACGTGCCGGAACGGCACGCGCGCGATCTTCCCCGTCACGCGGTCGAAGTATCCGATCTCGAACTCGGCCTTGCCAAACACCGGATCCCACTGGATGCGGTGCAGGAGATCCTGGATCGGGATCATCGACTGCGCACCTCCACCCGCGCGAGGCGGCCCGCTTCGCCGACCTCGAACCGCACCGGCAGGAACTGCTCGATTAGCCACATCGCGGTCCGGGCGTGGCCCGTAACTTCGCGCGTGGTGAAGCTGCCGCTGCCGGCGAGTGCGAGGTAGACGAGGACCTGGTCGGCCGCGTGGACGTCGAGCGCCGCGCCGGCCGCGAGATCGGCCGCCAGCTCCGCGCCCGCTTCGTCGCCGAGCGTCTCCGCCCGCACGCCGCGCTGGGCGACGCGCCCGGCGCCGAGCACGGTCTGCCCGGTCCGCGCCCACACCACGATCGCGCCGCCCGGTCCGATCGCCTCCGCGCCGCCGAGGGTCGCGGCATTGATGTGCGCCGGATAGGCGGCGAGCCGCGCAAGCGCCGCCGCGCGCATCCGCTCGGCGATGTGCGCGGGGAGATTCGCCACGTGCGCTAGGCCGTCGATACGCAGGGGCCGGTGTGTGGCATCGAGCGCGAGCGGGCGTGGTCGCGCGGGCGCGACGGCCACCTCGACCTCACCGCCGCCGCGCGGGTAGTAGCCGCGCCGGATCGCGCGGCACTCGACGCCGATGTCCATCCGGCCGAGCAGCGTGAGCAGCACGTGACAGAGATAATCGAACGGCGGCGCGGCGCGAATGTCCGTGCCGCCGACCACCGACACGCGCGAGGGCCCGGGCGCACAGGCGAGCACCGGCAGCAGCGCCTGCAGTACGAGCGTCACGCTGCCCGCGGTGCCGACGTCGAACCGGAATTCCCCGCCGCGCAACGCGCCCGGCGCGAAAGTGAACGCTTGCGAGCGCAGGTCGAGACCCGCGCACTCGGCACCGCACAGGCTCCTGACCGCGCGCACCGCCGCGAGGTGCTGAGGCGCGAGGCCGGGCTTGTCGCGCTTCGCCCGGACACTCTGAAGACGTACGCCCTTGCCGGTGATCGCGGACAAGGCGACCGCGGTGCGGACCAGCTGCCCCCCACCCTCGCCGAAAGAACCGTCGATCTCGATCATGGAAGCGAATCATCTCGCCGCGCCTGAAAGCTCATTTTCAGCGCTTCGACGACGTCCGGGGAAGACGAGGTCATCCTGGATCCGTCACCCCGGCGAAAGCCGGGGTCCAGTGCAGCGCCGCGGCATTGAGTTGACCTCCCGCAAAGCGTCCGGCCGATCCGGGCAGATCATCTTTTTCATGAGCGTCATGTTCGCATCGCGCGTGGACGCGGCTCGCCGGCTCGCGGAGGCGCTCAGCCGTTACGGCGGGAAGAACCCACTTGTGCTCGCGATCCCGCGCGGCGCAGTCGAGATGGGACGCGTTCTCGCTGACGAGCTCAGCGGCGAACTGGACGTCGTCCTCGTCCGCAAGCTGCGCTCGCCGACGAGCGCCGAGTTCGCCGTCGGCGCGATCGACGAGACCGGCTGGGCGTACGTCGCGCCGTACGCGGCGCAGTACGGCGCGGATGCCGCCTATCTCGAACAGGAGCAACGGCTGCAGCTCGAGACGTTGAGGAAACGCCGCGCCGAGTACACGCCGTCCCGCCCGCCCATCGATCCGAAGGATCGCATCGTGATCGTGGTCGACGACGGTCTTGCGACGGGTGCCACGATGCTCGCCGCGCTTCACGCCGCGCGTGCCAAAGCGCCCGCGCGTCTCGTTTGTGCGGTCCCGGTCGCCGCCCCCGACAGCCTGGCGCTCGTACGGCCGCACTGCGACGAGGTGGTCTGCCTCGAGGCCCCGCCGGAGTTCTACGCGGTGGGTCAGTTCTATCGCGAGTTCGCGCAGGTCGAAGACGAAGAGGTCGTCACACTGCTCGCGCGAGCGTCAATGCGCCCGGAGGCGAAGACGCGATGAGCGGGACGCTCGTCAAAGTTCCGGCCGGTCCGGTCACGCTGGAAGGCGTGCTCGAACTGCCCACGGGCGCGATCGGCGTCGTGGTGTTCTCGCACGGCAGCGGATCGGGGCGGCACTCGCCGCGCAACCTGTTCGTCGCCGAGGCGCTGCGCCGCGGAAAGCTCGGCACGCTGCTCCTCGACCTCCTCACCCTGGAGGAGGACCAGGACGTCGAGAACCGGTTCGACATCGAACTCCTCACCGAGCGTCTCGATCGCGCGGTGCGCTTCGTCCGGGCGCATCCACCGACGCGCGCGCTGCCGATCGGCCTCTTCGGCGCGAGCACCGGCGCCGCATCGGCGCTGCGTGTCGCCGCGAACCGCCCCGACGACATCGGCGCGGTCGTATCGCGCGGCGGCCGGCCGGATCTGACTGGCCAGCGCCTGCTCGCAGCGGTGCGGGCACCGACGCTCCTCATCGTCGGCGGCCGGGACCACGGCGTGATCGAGCTGAACGAGGCCGCGCGCGATGCACTCGTGCACTGCAATCGCGAGCTCGCAATCGTGCCGGGCGCGACGCACCTTTTCGAGGAAACCGGCACCCTCGACGAAGTCGCGCGGCTCGCGACGCGTTGGTTCACGCGCCATCTCGCCGCGGCGCCGCCGCAGGACGAGCGTGGGAAATGAATGCCACAAGGAAGAAGGCGCAATGAGCTCCGATCCGAAAACGCGCGAACCGGCACCGTCGCCCGAACCCGAGATCCAGCAGGGCCATGGTCGTAGCCGGATCAAGGACGACGAGGTCAAGCGGATCCTCAAGCAGCACCCGCGCCGCGACGAGCCGCGCGTGGACAGCGTCGAGGAGGGGGACACGCCTCGCCCGTAAGGCCGGCGCGCGACTACGCGTGGTGCTTGCCCACGCTCACGCGCTTCGCCTGCGGGCCCTCGGCGGCCAGCTCCTCGATGAACTGGACCTCGGCGCCCGTTGCGAGGTCGTCGAAGGTCGGGTGCGCGACGTTCTCCCGGCTGAAGTAGAGCTCGCGGCCGTCGCCCGTCTCGATGAACCCGTATCCTTGGTCGGTGTACAGGCGCGTGACCCTGCCGCGCTGCGGAACCTCGTGGACCTTCACGTCGCCCCGCTGCTCGCGCGCCACCTCCTCGAGCTGGCGCGCCATGGCATCGAACGCTTCGCGCAGCGCGACGTAGACGTCCTCGTCGTGGTCGCGATTGGCCACGAGCTCCTGGTGGCCGGGCACGCGCACATCGAACCGGACCCGGAAATGGCGGCCCTGATGGTGGTGCTTGCGCAACTGCTCGACGGTCACGCGGCAACTGACGATCCGCGGATAGAACTCCTCGAGCTTGGCGGCCTTCTGCCGGACGTGCGCCTCGAGCGCTTCGGACCGAGGCACGTCGCGGATGGTGATCTGGAGCGGGACTTGCAGCGAGGCCGTCATGGTTGGCACCTCCGCGTGGCGGATGATGGTCTTTCACTTCACGATAGCCTCAGCGGGTGGCGGCGTGCTTGACATCGCTCAACCCGTACCGCGATGACCCGACTCGCAGCCCTCGTTGATGCCTCCCGCCGGGTGGCGGAGACCGGCAGCCGACTCGGAAAGCGCGACGCGATCGCGGCGTGCCTGCGCGCGGCCGCGCCCGACGAGATCGAGATCGCAGTGGCGTTCCTCGCCGGCGAGGCGCGGCAGGGCCGGCTCGGGATCGGCTACTCGACCCTGAGCGAGCTCCGCGGCGGCCCCGCGTCGCCCTCGCCGTCGCTCACGCTCGCGGAAGTCGACGGCGCGCTCGCGCGCGTCGCGGCGACGCGGGGCAAAGGCGCGGCGGGCGAGCGCGCGCGGCAGCTCGGCGAGCTGTTCGCCCGCGCCACGCGCGCCGAGCAGGACTTCCTCGTCCGCCTGCTGGTCGGCGAGCTGCGCCAGGGCGCGCTCGAGGGCGTGATGCTCGAGGCGATCGCCGCCGCGGCGAGCGTGCCGGTCGGCGACGTGCGGCGCGCCGCGATGTTCGCGGGCGACCTCGGCGCGGTCGCGCGCGCGGCGCTCGTCGCGGGCGCGCCAGGGCTCGCGGGCTTCTCGATCCGGCTGCTGCAGCCGGTGCAGCCGATGCTCGCCCAGCCGGCGGAGGACATCGGCGACGCGCTCGCGCGGCTCGGCACCGCGGCGCTCGAATGGAAGCTCGACGGCGCGCGCGTGCAGGTGCACAAGGCCGGCGACGACGTGCGCGTGTACACGCGTAACCTGAACGACGTCACGGCCGCGGTGCCGGAGATCGTCGAGGCCGTGCGCGCCGCGCCCGCGCGCGAGCTGATCCTCGACGGCGAGGCGATCGCGCTCGGCGCGGGGGGTGCGCCGCAGCCATTCCAGGTGACGATGCGCCGCTTCGGCCGCAAGCTCGACGTCGAGCGGCTGCGCGCCGCGCTGCCGCTCTCGGCCTTCTTCTTCGACGTCCTGCGCCACGACGGCGAGACGCTCGTCGACCGGCCGGCGCGGGAGCGTTTCGCGGCGCTCGCCGAGGCGCTGCCCTCGGGGCTGGTGGTGCCGCGGCTCGTGACCAGCGACGCGGCCGATGCGGAAGCCTTCTACGCGGAGGCGCTGCGGCGGGGGCACGAGGGCGTCATGGCGAAGGCGGTCGATGCGCCCTACGAGGCGGGCAGCCGCGGCGCGAGCTGGCTCAAGGTGAAGCGCACGCATACGCTCGACCTCGTCGTGCTCGCCGCGGAGTGGGGCCACGGGCGGCGGCGCGGGTGGCTGTCCAATCTGCACCTCGGCGCGCGCGACCCGGCGGGCGGGTTCGTGATGCTCGGCAAGACCTTCAAGGGCATGACCGACGAGATGCTCGCATGGCAGACGCGCGAGCTCGCCGCGCGGGCGATCGCGCGCGACGACTACACCGTGCACGTGCGGCCGGAGCTGGTGGTGGAGATCGCGTTCAACGACCTGCAGGCGAGCCCGCAGTATCCGGGCGGCCTCGCGCTGCGGTTCGCCCGCGTCAAGGGTTACCGACCGGACAAGCGCGCCGACGAGGCCGACACGATCGACACGGTGCGCGCGCTCTACGCCGAGCAGATGGCGAGGGCGTCCGCCGCATGACCGATCGCGCCTGCACCCCGTTCCTCCTGTGGGCGCTGCGGCGCCTCGAGCGGCGGTGGGCCGGGTACCGGAAAGTGCCGAGCCTGGTGGGCAAGCGGCTCAGCCGACGGCTACACGCGCTTGGGTTCTCGGCGTATCCGGTCGGCGCGTTCGAGGATGCGCGCGTCGCGGAAGTGCTGCGCCTCGGCCGGAGCGAGGCGCCGCTTCATCTCGTGCCGGTGGGCGCGCCGCGGTTCGCCACCGTGCCTTGATCTTGCAGCGCTCCGTCAGCCCGGGCATCTCGACGGGTCGCGAAAAAAACGCGCGCGACGTTCCCTCACCTCGCAGGGTCGGCCAGCGACGCCACCGCCTTTGCCAGCCCCTCGACGACCTTGGCCATGCTCGTGAAGTCGATCCGGTCGGGCGTGTCGGTGGCCTGGTGGTAGTGCCGGTAGCGGTAGAACGCCGTGTCGGTGATCATGACCGCAGGATAGCCCTCGCGCCAGAACGAGAGCTGATCGCTCCACGACACGCCCGGTACGATCCCCGGACTCGCGAGCTTCTCGGCCGGGAAATCGGAGCCGCCCTTGAACGCGCTGACCACCTCGCGCAGCGCGCGCCGCGAGCGTAGGTTCGAGACGAAGGCGATGAAGTTGCCGGCCTCGGGATAGAAGAGACCGAAGAGCGGCGGATACGCCTGGCTCCCGGCCGCGTCGCTGTAGCAGCCGAGCATCTCGAGCGACAGCATCACGCGAATATTGTCCCCACGCTTCCGCGCCGCGCGCGCATACACCCGGCTCCCCATCTCCCCGAAGTAGAAGAACGGCGGCTCCTCGTTCACGAACGCGACGAGCTTCACCGTGCGCGCGAGCCGCGCCGCGCGCAAGCTTCGCGCGATCTCGATCACTCCGGCCACGCCGCTCGCGTTGTCGTCGGCACCGGGAGACCCGGGCACGGTGTCGTAGTGCGCCCCGACGAGCACGATCTCCGCAGCACGCTCGCCGCCCGGAACAACAATTTCGAGGTTCGAAGAGTCGACGCCCTGCGCAACGTACGTCTGCCGCGCAACCTCATACCCGAGCGACTCAAACTCGCCGGCCACAAACTCCTCCGCCGCATGCAGCGCCTCCGGCCGGCCAACGTGGCGCTCGCCGATCTCACCGGCAAGACCCTCGACATGCCGCTTCAGCCGGGTCTCGAGAGACGGCATGTCGCGGATCACCCGCCCCACGCAAGCTCGATCCGGCCGTCGTCGCGCAAACGGGCCCGCGTTCCGAACGGACGGCCCTCGCGTTCGAGGAGCTCCGCGAGCCACTGTGCATCCTCGGCCGACGCGCGCTGCACGCGAAAGCGCCGCATCTGCGTCGGTACGAGCTCGAGGCGCGCGAGCGCGCCGGTCGCGGCGTCCAGCGTCGGGAAGTACATGAGGCTGAGATCGCTTCGATACGACTCGTAGCCGCTGATCCCTTCGTAGTCGTTCACGAAGTCGCCGCAGCCGTAGAACACCAACTTGCCGGCGTGCACCTCGATCGCCTTGGGATGATGCGACGAGTGGCCGTGGATGATGTCCACGCCCGCCTCCTCGATCAGCCGGTGCGCGAAGCGCCGCTCCGCGCGGCCGATCGCGTAGCCCCAGTTCCCGCCCCAGTGGATCGACGCGACGACGACGTCGCCCGGCCGCTTGACTGCGCGCACGTTCGTGCGCGATCCGGTCCGCGTTGCGGTCCGACAGGTCCTCGAGCACCTCGACGCCGGGCGCATCGTCGGTCGCGGCCCAATCGCTGCGGCACCCCGCTCGACGGCATCCCGAACGCGGCCACGAGCACCCGGCCGCCAGATGCAACCGGAATCTCCGCGAGCGCGCTCGCCTCGGCGCGGTTTCGCCCCGCGCCCACGGTGCGGAGGCCGGCGGCCTGCAGCGTGTCGAGCGTCTCCACGAGCCCCGCCGGGCCCCCAGTCGAGCACGTGGTTGTTCGCGAGCACGCAGCAGTCGAGCCCGGCCGCGGTCAGGCACGGCACGTTGGCCGGATGCATGCGGTAGTTGATGCCCTTGTCGAGCCAGTCGTCGCTCGCCGTGACCGACGTCTCGAGGTTCACGATGCGGGCGCCGGGCTTCGCCCGCTCGAGCTCGGCGAGCGCGTCGCCCCAGATGTACTCCGGCGCGACGCGCCGCGGAATCGCACCGTGCTTCGATTCCGCCAGCGCGACGTACCCGAGGGCGTCCTGGACGAAGGACTCGTGGAGCGCCGGGTCACTCGGCCGCGGCAGGATCTGGTCGATTCCCCGGCCGGTCATCACGTCGCCGCAAAGAAAGAGGGTAATCGGCTGCATGCCTCTTGACCGTCCTCAACCTTTGGCGGGCGCCGCGCCGTAGATTGGCGAGGGACACTCATCCGACGGCGCCCCGCGCCCGACACAATGGCCGAAGCCGCAAATCGATCGTACTCCCTCGACCGCAAGGTCGCGTGCCTGCGGCGCGTCGAGAGCTATCCCGCGCCGACCACGCGCGTCGAGGCGGTCGAGACGCACATGTCGTGGGTCTTCCTCACCGATCAACACGCCTACAAGCTCAAGAAACCGGTGCGGCACGCCTTCCTCGACTTCTCGACGCTCGACGCGCGCAAGGCGCACTGCGAAGAGGAGCTGCGGCTCAACCGGCGCCTCGCGCCGGACGTGTATCTCGACGTGGTCGCGCTGACCGCGGACGCGTCGGGACGACTCGCGCTCGCCGGCGACGGCGCGCCGCTCGAGTGGCTGGTCAAGATGCGCCGCCTGCCGCGCGACCGCATGCTCGATGCCGCGCTCGCCCGCGGGGACGTCCGGGACGAGCACGTCGCGGCGGTGGCCGCGGTGCTGTCGGCGTTCTACGGCAGTCTCGTCCCGATCGGGATGTCGCTAGCCGAGTACGGCGACCGTCTTGCGCGCGATGTCGAGGCTTGCCGACGGGAGCTGCGCACGCCTGCGCACGAGCTTCCCGCGGCGCTGTTCGAGGGGACCGCGGACGAGCTGCTCGGCTTCGTGGCGCGCGAGTCGGCCCTGCTCGCAGCGCGGCTGCAAGCCGGGCGCATCGTCGAGGGGCACGGCGACCTGCGGCCCGAGCACGTGTGTCTCCTCGAGCGGCCGGTGGTCATCGACTGCCTGGAGTTCAACCGCGAGTTCCGCGTGCTCGACGTCGCCGACGAGCTCGCCTACCTTGCGATGGAGTGCGCGCGGCTCGGTGCCCCCTCGACCGGCGAGAAGATCTTCACGGCGTGCTGCGAGCGCATGGGTGATCGCGTGCCACCAGCGCTCTTCCGCTTCTACTGCGGCTACCGCGCGTTGGTTCGCGCCAAGATCGCGGCGTGGCACAGCAAGGACGTGCCGGTGGCCGAGATCGAGAAGTGGCGAACGCGGGCGCGCCAGTATCTCGCGCTCGCCGCGAGGTCCGTTCAGGCCTGCAGTTGAGCGGGTGGCGGGTCCGCGAGCAACTCGACCAGCGAGCCTCCTTCGTGGAGCCGACGGATCGCTACGGCGACGAGCGGCGCGATGTCCAGGACCACCAGCTTCTCCGCGGCCGGCCCGCGGCCGAGGCGGAACGGCGGGACCGAATTGGTGACTACGATCTGCCGCAGCGCCGGATCGCCGAGCGTCTCCGGCGCGTTGCCCACGAACAGTCCGTGCGTGGCGGCCGCGTAGACCGCGGTCGCGCCCTGCGCGCGGCACGCCTGCGCGGCGCGCAACAGCGTGCCGCCGGTGCTGACGAGATCGTCGACGATGATCGCGATCTTGTCGCGCACGTCGCCGACGAACGCCTCGCCGCTCACCACGCCGAGCGCGCGATGCTTCTCGACGAACGCGTTGCCGACCGGCTTGCCGAGCGCCGCGGCCAGGCTCCTGCGCAGCGCCTCCGCGCGCTTGGTGCCGCCGGCGTCGGGCGAGACGACGACCGCCTCGTTACCGCTGAGCACCGAGGCGAAGTGACGCGCGAACAGCGGTCGCGCCTCGAGATGCTCGGTCGGGCGGCGGAAGGCGTTCTCGAACGCGGCCGGGTTGTGCACGTCGAGCGCCACGACCCGGTCCACGCCGACCGCCTCGAGCGCCGCGGCGACGTAGCGCGTCGTCACCGGGTCGCGCGGCTGCGTCCGGCGGTCCTTGCGCGCGTAGCACAGGTAGGGAATGACCGCGGTGACGCACGCCGCCCCTGCGTCCTTGAGGCAGCCGATGAAGAACAGCAGCCGACAGAGCTTCTGATCCACACCGGCCTGCGGCTCGCCGTAGAGGGAGTGGACGACAAAGACATCCTCGCCGCGCACGCTGACGAGGGGCCGCACCTTGTGCTCGCCGTCCTCGAAGTCGCGCTCTTCGTGCGGCGCGAGGGCGATGTCGAGCGCGCGCGCCACCTCCCGACCGAAGTCGGCGGTGGCATTCAAGGCGAACAGGCGGAGATGTTCGAGCGACATGGCGCTTGGCTCCAATCACCCCGCCCCGCGGAAGAAGTCCCCAAAGGGTCACGCCCCAACCCCCGCGACTTCCGGGGGCTGCGCCTCAAACTCGGCGCCTCGGGGGCGTTAAAACCAATATGCGCCCTTGCGCGCGTGGCGCGTTGAGCTTCGTCAAACGACGAACGCCGCCCGCCGATTCAGTGGTCTTCGATGCGCGGCACCGATTCCTCGGCCGGCGCCCCGGTCTCCGCGTCGATCCAGTCGGCGATGCCGATCTCGGACTCGGCCTCCGCGAGCGACTCGCCCGGCTCGTAGCCCGTTTCCGCGGCGGCCTGCATGTCGGCGATCGCGTCGAAGAGGGTCGCGAACGGGCCGTACTCCTTGTCGTCCTCCTTCGACTGCCAAAAGAAGCCATCGGGCCGCTCGCTGATGCGCGTGCGGTCGTAGTCGGCGGGGGTTTCCGGCACCTTCGGTGTCATCGCTGTTCTCCTCGAAGCCAGCCTAGGCCGCCGCGAAACCGGCCTGTTGACCTCCGTCAAACCGCGGCGAGGATCAGAACTCCGCGAGCGAGCCGACGAAATCGGCGAGCAGCGCGTTGACGCGCTCGGGCACCTCGATCTGCGGGAAGTGCCCGACGCCGGCGATGACCTCGATGCGCGCGGTCGGCACGCGCTTGCGCACCAGGTCGAGCCAGGGCGTCGTCTCGCCTTCCTTGAGCGGCACGCGCTTGCGGTCGACGTTCAGGGTGGTCGACTGGACGACCATCAGCGGCACGCGGATCGCATCGAGCGCCGCGTCCATGCGCGCGGCGTCCCACCGCGCCATCCGCGGGAAAGAGCGCCGCGCCGATCTGCGCGCCGGCAGGCGTTTCGCGCGCGCTCGACGATGCGCGTGGCGTCGGCGCCGGGGCGGAAGAACATCCCGCTGAAGAGCGCGTCCGCGAACGCGGGGAATCCGACGAAGTCGATCGCCGCGCGCATCGCCTCCTCGGCCTGCGCGGGGTCGCCGGCGCCGAGCCGGCTGCCGTCGATCAGCACGACGCCGGCGATGCGGTCCGCAGCGCCGCCGTAGGCCTCGAGCACGACGCGACAGCCCAGGCTGTGGCCGACGAGGATCGCTTCCTTCAGATCGCGCTGCACGACGAGCCGCGCGACGTCGGCCCCGAGCGTCTCGATCGAGCAGTCGGCCGGGTCGCCCGGCGTCCGCCCGTGACCGCGCAGGTCGCAGGCGACCACGGCCTGCGTGGTTTCGAACTCGGCGATCTGGGCCGCCCAGTCGGTGTGGTCGCACGTGAAGCCGTGCACGAAGACCATCTCCGGCACGCCGCTGCCGGCGCTGCGGACGAACATCTCGGCTGACACGACGCGGCGGCGAGCCCGCGGCGCTATGCCGGCTTGGGCTTGCTCCCGCAGCCGCAGGCGCCGCACGACGCGCAGACGAGCGCCTCGCAGGTCACGCACTGCACGCCGATCGCCCGGTCGATGGTCTTCCCGCAGCCGACGCACTTCACGGCGCGGCGGGATTTCGTGGGCGCCGCGTCGGCGATGCCGCCATTGGGGAGCCCCAGGCGCTGCAGGTAGCCGCGATGCTTTGCGATCGCGTCCTCCCGGTGCTCCTCGAGCTCGCGTTGCCGCTGCCGCTGCTCGGCCTCCAGCCGCGCCGCTTCGGCGCGCGCCTCGGCCTCCTGCTGCTGGCGCCCGATCTCGAGCTCGAACTCGGGCCAGCGCGACTCCAGCGCCTCGAGCTCCGCGGCCTCCCGGGCCGAGTCCTCGGGCGACAGTCCGCGCAGGTAATTCTTGGCGAACGTGTAGGCCGGCACTTCCCAGGTCGCCCGCTTCGCGAGATACGTCGTGGAATCCCGGCAGCGGAAGAACAGCAGGTCGCCTTTGACGCCGGGCCGATTGGCCGAAAGGCTTCGATCGAGCACGACCCAGCCGTGCTCCTTGCTATAGCCCCACCATTGCATAGTGCTTCCCTTCGCGATCGCTGCGGACTGCAGCCGCTAACTACCCCAGAGACTACTCTCAACGCGTGCCGAGGGTTTTCCGGCGCCGGCCGGCGCGGACCTGCCGAATCGGCCCGCCGCGGGCCGGGCAATGCGGCGGCCGAACGGTTGGCGAAACTGAGGTACCTTCTCGGGCCGCAGGTCCCGGAAACCCAGAAAACCATGCCGAGAGCACAGGCTGCCGCGAGTGCGGCGGGCGCGCCGATCGCTGCGCGCGGCGAGGCGGAGTCCACCTATGCGTGGATGCGCCTGCTCGCGTCGCTCGCCCTCTCGAGCATCGGCGGCGTCGGCATGTGGTCGGTCGCGGTGGTGCTGCCCGCCGTGCAGGCGGAGTTCGGGATCGCGCGGTCGGCCGCGTCGCTGCCGTACACGCTCACGATGCTCGGCTTCGGCTTCGGCGGCATCCTGATGGGCAAGCTCTCCGATCGCTTCGGCATCGTGGTGCCCGTCGTCGTCGGCGCGTTCGCGCTCGCGCTCGGCTTCGGCGCGGCCAGCGCGGCCACGAGCCTGTGGCAGTTCGCCGCGGTGCAGGGACTGCTCATCGGTCTCCTCGGCAGCTCGTCGAGCTTCGCGCCGCTCGTGGCCGACACCTCGCTCTGGTTCACGCGGCGCCGCGGGATCGCGGTGGCGATCTGCGCGAGCGGCAACTATGTCGCCGGCGCGATCTGGCCGCCCGTGATCCAGCACTTCGTCGAGACGGCGGGCTGGCGGAACGCCTACATGGGGGTCGGCCTGTTCTGCCTGGCGACGATGCTGCCGCTCGCGCTCGCGCTGCGCCGCCGGCCGCCGGCGCTCGAGCTGGCGCCCGGCGGGGCGCGCGGGGCGCACGGGTCGGACCGGCCGCTCGGCTTCTCGCCGGCGACGCTGCAATGGCTCCTCTTCGCCGCCGGCATCGCCTGCTGCGTGGCGATGTCGATGCCGCAGGTCCACATCGTCGCGTACTGCGGCGACCTCGGCTACGGCGCCGCGCGCGGTGCGGAGATGCTGTCCCTCATGCTCGGCGCCGGCGTGATCAGCCGCCTCGCCTCGGGCTGGATCTCCGACCGCATCGGGGGCTTGCGCACGCTGCTGCTCGGGTCGGGGCTGCAGGCCCTCGCGCTGATGCTCTTCCTGCCGTTCGACGGGCTCGTCTCGCTCTACGTGATCTCCGCGCTCTTCGGGCTCGTCCAGGGCGGCATCGTGCCCTCCTACGCGATGATCGTGCGCGAGTACTTCACGCCGAAGGAGGCCGGCGCGCGCGTCGGCACGGTCCTGATGGCCACCCTGTTCGGCATGGCGCTGGGCGGCTGGATGTCCGGCGCGATCTTCGACCTCACCGGCTCCTACAAGGCGGCGTTCGCGAACGGCGTCGCGTGGAGCGTGTTCAACATGGCGATCACCGTGTACCTGCTGCGGCGCACGACCCGGCGCAAAGCGAGACCTGATTAGCGACGATCTTCAGCAAAGAGGGGATTTACAAGGGGCACGGCCCCTTGTTCGACAATGGGGGATATACAAGGGGCTCCCCCCTTGTTCGTACGAAGGCCTCTTGTACCTCGATCACGCCGGACTGAGCTTCGTCGGTAATCAGGAGACAAGATGAGCAGCCCGTCCGATCCGTACCAGCCGCTGTTGCTGCAGGCGTCCGAGCACCTGCAGGCCGGGCGCCAGCAGGCGGCCGAGAGCATCTATCGCGACATCCTCAGGCGCGCGCCGGAGCATCCGGTCGCGACGCACTTTCTCGGCGTGTGCCTGGTCCAGACCGGGCGACCGCAGGAAGGCCTGGCGGCGCTCGCGATGTCGATGCAGGCGCTCGGCCGGCAGGCGCGGTTCCGGCACAACTACGCGCTCATGCTCGCGCAGGCCGGCGACGCCGCCACCGCGGAGCGCGAGCTGGCGGCGGCGATCGCCCTCGAGCCGGGCAACGCGACCTCGCACAACTACCTGGGCATCGTCCGCCAGCAGCTCGGCCGGCTCGCGGACGCGGCGGCCGCGTACGAAGCGGGGCTCGCGCTCGCGCCCGACGATCCGTACCTCGCCAGCAACTACGGCAACTGCCTGCTCGCGCAAGGCGCGGTCGAGAAGGCGATCGACTGGCTGCGCCGCTCGGTCGGGCGCGAGCCGCGCAACCCGGTCGCGCACAACAACCTCGGCTCGGCGCTGAACGCCGCGGGCGACGTGCGCGGCGCGGTCGCGGCCTATCGCAAGGCGATCGAGGTCGAGCCGCGCTATGCGCCGGCGTGGTTCAACCTCGGGCTCGGGCTGCGCGAGCTCGGCGACGACGACGGCGCGATGGAGGCGCTGCGGCAGGCCGTGCAGGTCGGCCCGGGTTTCGCGCCGGCGTGGCAGGCGTTCGCGGACGCCTTCGCGAAGGCGCGCTTCCACGCGTGGGACGCGCAGGCGGCCGAGGACCTGACGCGCGTCCTGCTGCACCCGTCGATCGATCCCGGCCCGCTCGCCGAGGCCGCGGCCAGCCTGCTCGCGCTCGACCCGATGTTCGCGCTGCTGTACCGCGATCCGCCCGCGGAGGGCGCGAAGCTGCAGGCGCTCGCGCATCCGATGCTGATCGCGCTGATCGAGAACGCGCTCGTGCCCGACCCGGCGTTCGAGGCGTTCCTGCGCACGCTGCGGCAGCGCCTGCTCGCGGCGTGGTGCGGCGGCACGCTCGCCCCCACGGCGCGCTCGATCGATCTCGCGTGCGCGCTCGCCCAGCAGTGCTTCCTCAACGAGTACGTCTGGCCCGAGAGCGCCGCGGAGACGGCGGAGGTGGCGCGGCTCGCCGACGCGGTGCGCGCCGCGCCCGGCGCGCTCGAGACGGCGCTGCTCGGCGCGTACCGGCCGCTCGGCGCGTTTCCCGGGCTCGTCCGCCCCGCCGGGGTCGGCGACTCGGTCACGCGGCTCTGGCAGCGCCAGGTCGAGGAGCCCGCGGAGGAGCGCCGGCTGCGCGAGACGCTCGACGCGCTCACGCCGATCGAGGACGAGACCTCGCGCGCCGTGCGCCAGCAGTACGAGGAGAACCCGTACCCGCGCTGGCATCGCGTGCCCGCTTCGCTCGCCTCGCCGTACCCGCTGCGGCGCGCGCTGCGCGAGCTGCTCCCGCACGTCGACCTCGACCGGCTGCGCGTGCCGGAGGCGCCGGAGATCCTCATCGCCGGGTGCGGCACCGGGTACCAGGCGGCGATCACCGCGCTCCGCAATCCCGGCTCGCGCGTCCTTGCGGTCGACCTGAGCCGAACGAGCCTCGCCTATGCGCTCCGCCGCGCCCGCGAGCTCGGCATCGGCGCGCTGCGTTTCGCGCAGGCCGACATCCTGAAGCTCGGCGTCCTTTCGGAGCGCTTCGACCTGATCGAGTGCGCCGGCGTCCTGCATCACCTGCGCGACCCGCTCGCGGGCGGACGCGTGCTCGCAGCGCTGCTGAAGCCCGGCGGCGTGATGAAGCTCGCGCTCTACAGCGAGCGGGCGCGTCAGGGCGTGGTCGCGGCGCGCGAGCTGATCGCGCGGCAGGGGCTCGGCGGCGACATCGAGGGCGTCCGCGCGGCGCGGCAGCTCGTGTTCGCCGCGCCCGAAGGCAGCCCCGCGCGCATCGTCACGCTCGGCCGGGATTTCTACTCCGCCTCGGGCGCCCGCGATCTCGCGATGCACGTCCAGGAGCACCGCTTCACGACCGCGCAGCTCGGCGAGCTCCTGCGCGCGCTCGGGCTCGAGCTGCTCGGCTTCGAGTTCGGCGACCCGAGCGTCCCCGCCGCCTACCGCCGGCGCTTCCCGGAGGATCCGACCGCGACGTCGCTCGAGAACTGGGGGCGCTTCGAGGACGAGCACCCGGAGGTGTTCGCGGGGATGTACCAGTTCTGGGTCGCGAAGCCGGCGTAGCGATCACCAGCGCCGTCATTCCCGCGCAAGCGGGAATCCAGGATGCATCTCGAGCCGTGCCCCGCTGGATCCCCGCGTTCGCGGGGATGACGAGAAGTCCTCTCGAAAAAGGCGCCGGCGCTATCCGACCGGCTTGAGCTGGCGCGCCACCCAGTCGAGCTTGTCGCGGAACTGCGCCTCGTCGGGAGGCTGCTTGCGCATCACCGGGTGCGGCAGCGCGAAGAACGAACCGTCGGCCTTGACCGCGCGCCCGCCGCCGGTCTCGAGGTAGCAGAAGCCGATGCCGCCGAACGTCGCGTCCGGCGTAGCGCCGGTCAGCTGCGCCGCGATCTGGTGCGCGATGACTTCGCCGTGGGCGTGCGCGAACACGCCCGCTTTCGGGAGCGAGAGCGGCAGGTCCGGCTTGTAGCGCCCCGGCAGCGGCACCACCGTCACGTCGCCCGCCGCGTATACGCGGCCCGGCGCATTCGCCGATTTCACCTCGAGCGTCTGCGGGTCGACCGGGATCCAGCCCGACGGGTTCACCAGGCCCGCGTCGCGCACGACCTTCGGCGCTTCGTGCGGCGGGCACCGAGATCAGCAGGTCGTAGCCGGCCTCGGAGCCGTCCTCGAAGACGATGCGCCGCGTCGCGGCGTCCACGCGCACCGGCTTCTTCTGCGGATGGAACGCGATGCCGCGCTGCGCGAGCTCGGCCTTGATGTGGTTGCCCATCTCCGCGCCGGCGGTCGCCATCGGAATGCCTTCGACGGTGTAGATCGCGATGCGCGCCTTGCCGCCGAGGCCGCGGCGCTCGAACGCGTGGTGCAGCAGCATCGCCGCCTCGTACGGCGCGGGCGGGCACTTGAACGGCGCCTTCGGGATCAGGATCGCGACCTCGCCGCCGGCGAATTTCTCCAGCACGGGCTTCAGGCGCTCCGCGCCCGCCACGGTATAGAAAGTGTGCGCGGCTTCGGCGAGCCCGGGCAGGCCCGCCTCGTTCACGTCGGCGCCGAGCGCGATCACGAGGTAATCCCAGGCCAGCGTCTCCGTGCTCGTCACGATCTTCCGGTTCGCGAGATCGATCGTCGTCACGTCGGCCTGGAGAAAGCGCACGCCCGCCTCGAGCAGCGCCGACCGCGCCTGCGAGATCTGCTCGAACGTGCGCTCGCCGAGTGCGATCCAGGTTTTCCCGGCGCCGACGTAAAAGCGCGGCGTGCGGTCGACGAGGACGATCGCGTGGTCTTTCGGCGCCAGCCGGCGCAGCGTGTTCGCGGCGGCGATGCCGCCGAACCCGCCGCCGAGGATCACAGTGGTCTGCGTGCTCATCTCGTCTCCTTTCGAGCGCCGGCCGGGCCGCCGGTTACTTCATCAGGATCTGCCAGGCGATGGTCGCCTGGGCGCAGAAGCCGACCGCGAACGCGAGCGTGCGGACCCACGGGATCCCGAAGGTGTAGGCCGCGAGGTGCACGACGCGCGCCCAGAAGTACACGATGCTCGCCGTGGCGATTGCGTCGTTGCTCACGCCGAGGACGCTGGCCGCGAGCACGAGCGCGGCGAAGACGACGAGGTTCTCCACCGCATTGTCGTGCGCCTTCATCATGCGCCGCGCCCACGGGGACTGCGGCTTCGGGTTGTCCGGGTATCCGACGGCGTCCATGAGGCCGCGCGTCGCGATCCGGTCGAGGATGTACGGCACCCAGATCAGGCCGGTCAGGACGGTCACCAGGACGAGATACAGAAGCTCGGTTTTCATGAGTTCCCCCGTTTTGGATCGTTGGCTGCGAAGCAGAGCGGTGCAGGGCGCACCTTCGAGAACGGCCTCTGCGGACCGAAACCTGCGCTCCGGGTCGGCTGCGCGCGCCGACGCTCGTTGTCACGCTCCCGCAGGGAGCGCGCGAGAGTCTACACCGGGGTGCGGCGTCGATCGATGATAAGCGCTGCCGCCAGGCGCATGGGGGTACGGCAACCGGCGGCTAGAGATCGGTGGCCAGTTCCCGCGTCAGATCGGCGGCGGGTACGGCCTTGCAGCCGCTCGCATTCTGGCCCGACCACAGCGGCGTGAAATCGCCGGAGCCCCGGCTTTCCGCTTTCGCGCGCAAGGGGGCGATCGCGCCGACGGCGAGGGGAAACGCGGGGACCGCCGCGCCGATCGGGCCGAGCTCTCTCATGACGCGGTTCACGATCCCGCGGGCCGGGCGCCCCGTGAAGAGGTTCGTGAGCGCCGTATGGCAGGCCGCCTCGCTCTTCAGCGCAGCGCGATGCACCGCGCTGGTGGTGGCTTCCGGACAGAGCAGGTAAGTCGTCCCGATCTGTACGCCCGCTGCGCCGAGCGCCATAGCGGCCGCGACACCCTTTGCGTCAGCGATGCCGCCCGCGGCAATCACCGGGAGCTTCACTTCCCGCGCAATCTGCGGCAACAGCGCAAACGTGCCGATCTGAGTGCTCAGGTCCTCCGAGAGAAAGATCCCACGATGTCCGCCCGCCTCGACACCCTGGGCAATGATTGCATCGACCCCTCGTGCTTCGAGCCACCGCGCCTCTTCGACGGTGGTTGCCGAAGACAGTATCTTCGCGCCCGATGCTCTCACTCGCGCCAGCAAGTCGGCCGATGGCAGACCGAAATGGAAACTCACGACCGGAGGCTTGAACTCGTCCAGCAGGTCGGCGGCTGCGGCGCTGAAGGGAGCACGCCCCGGCCCGGCCGGAATGGTGTCCGGGTCGATTCCATACTCTTTGTAGTACGGCGCAAGCGCGACTCGCCAGGCCGCCTCGCGCTCGGCGCTGGGCGCGGGCGGCGCATGGCAGAAGAAATTCACGTTGAACGGCTGGTCGGTTCGTGCCTTGATCGCCGCCAGCTCGCTGCGCAGGGCGTCGAGACCGAGCATCGCGCAAGGCAGTGAGCCGAGGCCGCCCGCGTTGGACACCGCGATCGCCAGAGCGCTCCCTTGCACGCCCGCCATGGGTGCCTGAATGATCGGCAGCTCGATTCCCAGGAGTTGCTGCAGTGTCATCGTCGGAAATGATACGCCGCGCGCGAGAAATTCAGGGCCCTCGCAATCGGATTCGCGCCGCGCCGGGTGTCACGCGACTTCGAGCAGCGCCCGCGGATTCTTGGCGGCGATCAGGAGCAATGTCCGTGCGGCGCCTGAAGGCGCACGGCGACCCTGTTCCCACTCTTGCAGCGTGCGCACGGAGACGCCAAGGAGTCGCGCGAACTTTTCCTGCGAGAGCCCGGTGCGCTCGCGGATGCTCGACACCGAGGGGACATTCGTAACGCGCCCATACTCACCGCGTTTGATCTGCCGAATCCCTTCGAGGATCTCCATCCCGATATTGCGCTTAGCTTTTGCCATCGATTTCGTCCTTGATCTTGCGGAGGATGTGTCCGGGGATGTTCTCGCTCACGTTCTTCGCGTAGAGGGTCAGCAGCCAGATCTGCCCTTGCGCGGACCGCAGGAAGTAGATGATTCGAAGTCCGCCGCGTTTGCCTCGCCCCGCGACGCCCCAGCGGACCTTCCGGACGCCGCCCGAGCCGGGAATGACGTCGCCCGTCTCGGGGTTGTCGATCAAGTACTCCTGAAGCTTGGCGAACTCGTCGTCCGATAGATGGTCCTCGCGTAGTCCGGCAAAGAGCCGGGTCTCGATGAACGTGAACACCGACGCATTATACGTCTTCGCCGGACTCCGTCAGTGACGGATTAACGGAGGCTCTAGACCACGGTTCGCCGTGCGGGGGTTTTCCCGGCAACCTCGACGTCGCGCTCTCCGGCGCCGCGGCGCCGGAGAGCCTGGTGCGGCGACGCTACTTGATGGCGATCGGATTGATGATCGCCTGCACCGCGCCGGTGATGCGCGAGGGCCCGAGCGTGAACAGGAACTCCCAGGCCTGGTCCTTCACCATCTCCTCGGTATTCATGTTCTCGAGGATGTAGATGCCGTTGAGCGGAAGAAGGATCTGGTGCACCTCGAACACGCCGGCGTTCTTCTCGAACGGAATCACCTCGACACCCCAGGTGTCGGCGCCGACCATCGCCACTTCCAGCGAGGCGAGGTACTTCGCGCCGTCTACGCCGAGCCCGGGCTCCACCGAGCCGTAGCGCTTGTTGTCCTTGCCGATCAGCTTGGTCCAGCCGGTATAGAAGAGCACCACGTCGCCCTTCTCGATCGGCTTGACGCCCTGGCGCTTCATCGCGCCTTCGATCTCCGCGCGGTTGAACGCCGTGCCTTCCTTGACGATGTCGGTATTGAAGTAGCCGGCCATGTCGAGCAGCACGCCGCGCGTGGCGATCGCGGGCACCTTCTCGATCCCGAGCTTCTTCAGGCCGTCCGTCATTGCGAACTCGGCGGCCTTGTTGCAGTTGTAGTAGAGACCGTCGATGCCGATGTGGCCCAGGCCGTCGAGCTGCGAGCCGATGCCGACCCAGCCATTGATGATGTCGTCGTTGTAGGTGGTCTTGGTCGGGCCGAGGCTGCCTCCGGCGGTCTGGCCCGGCTGAAGGATGATGATCGAGAAGGTGCGTGGCGGGAAGGCGGGCGTGTCCTTGTTCGTCTCGATGCCGAGGCGATACGCCTTGCCCTTGCGTCACGAGCTTCGAGGCGGCGAGCGTCTTCGCCGGGGTCACATGGTTGAGGTTGCCTATCTCGTCGTTCGGTCCGAACTTGGATGCAGTCTGGCAGCGCTGCTGGGCCTGGGCGGCGCCGGCGGCGAACACTGCGGCGACGGCGCAGGCTGCGAGCAATCTCGCCGGGCGATTGGCTGCGAATTTCATGATGCCCTCCTTGGTTTGCCCGCGAGAACTCTCGCAAGCGAGATCATTGTAGGCAGATTTAGTCATGCGCTCGCGGGTTCAAGGATTGGCGCTCAGGATTTGACCGCCAGCAGGTTCGCGTCGCGCACGACCACCCACCGGCCGTCGGCTTGCTTGCGGAGAATCGAGAGCGCGCTCCCGGTGCGGACCGTCGCAGCGGCGCCGGAGAGGGGGACGACGCGCACCGTCAGGTTGGTCCAGCAGTACGCCCGTTTGCCGGAGACCTCGACCTCCTGAACTTCATTCGTCGATTCGATCCGGTTTTGCGCGAGCAGGCCTCGCAGGCCACGCTCGAAAGTGCTGCGGCCGCGGATGGGCGGGTGGCCGGGGACGAGGAACACGACGTCTTCGTCCATCAGGGTGAGCACGGTGTCGACGTCGCCGGCGGCTGTGGCCGTGTGCCAGAGCGAGACGAGGGTGCGGATGGCTTGTTCGTCGGGGCTCATGGTGACTTGCTCGGGTCAGATGTGTAACCCATGTCCCCGGACTGTTTTGTCAACTATCTCCCCGACCGCTCAGTCGGTCTATTCGGATGCGATCATGCTTCGCGAGATTGTGGCGCGCGCAGAGCAGTTGAACGTTGGCCGCGACCAAAGAGGTGCCGCCTTTCGAGAAAGGGAGCACGTGGTCGAAATGCAGTTCATTAGTGGCGCCGCATCTTGCGCATTTGCCGCCGTCACGCTTCCAAACCTCAAGTTTGACGTTCGTTGGAATTAGACGTCTGCGGTGTGCATCGGCGCGAGCCGGGCTGCGCGAAGTCATCTTCGCCTTCGACTGCGAGGAGACGGAACTTGAACACGTTTCGATGCTCGTCTCGCGCTACCCAAGAGTCGGTCAAGTGGAACACGCCGTTGTATAACTAGATTCCGGTCCGAATTTTCTCGTAGACTCGGACGCGCTCGGGTGGTCGGCCTTGGACCTTGAAGGCCTGTGCCGCCTGATAGAACTTACCGTTCTGGGTAAGGCCGCCGGACGGGAACCTCTCGGGCTGGTCGACTGTCTTTGGGTTCTGACAGGCCGCTGTTTTCGGATGGTCGTGTCCCTCATAGATAAGGGTCGTGCCGCCGTCCTCGATGCGATCTCGATACGGGGCACTCGGCCGTAGGGACATCAATATCACCAGTGATTGCCCAGCCCAAACCAAAATTCATGCCCTGCTGAAGACTAGCGCCCTCGCGACGGCACATCTCGATGTATGAGATGACGTTATCGCTCACGCGCTCTCACACGACGCCAAACGCGCCAATTAACCGGCGCGCCGCTTGCGGCGCGTCCGCGTTGAAGCAGTTGTTAGAGGGCGCGGTTGAAAATCACCCGCGGATAACCAATTCGAACCAGAAGTGTCTACGTTGCAGCCTGCATTCGCGAGTTTAGTTGCGAACTCCTGCCGACTTACAGGATTGTTGCTCAGATGTAGCACGTGACGCCCACCTACATCACTGAAGGGTCGTGTCTCCCCAAGTTGCACCAGCACAGTCGAGTCGGGATCTCTCCCAAATGCCATTCCAGGTTCGAACAAGACATTGGCACGAGCCTGTCCGGTGAGTTCGCGTTCGTGCTTAAGATCGCGCGGTCCGAGGAACGCGGTCCTCAGCCGAGCTTCATCATCAGGTGTCAGCAGCACGATGATCGCCGCAGCCTCGCGAAACGCGGCATCTAAAACTTCCCGCGTAGGGGGAGCCTTCCCGGGTGAGCTTCAGAGCTTGAGTCCACTCAAGCGGCCTACAGGCTGAGAGACCGAAGAAGGCGAATACGGCATCGCGCGCAGCTAAGTCACGACCGTGCACCAAAAAAACAGTGGTGCCGCGACGCTTTAGAGGGGTTGTATGTCGTCTTGCCTTCTTTGAAGATCGTGCGATTCGCTTTCCGTCGGCGGCAGGTGCTTGTTGCACCACTGGAGCAGGCGTGGCGTTTATAGCAGACTGCCGCATTGCGGAAAGATCGTCAGCAGATGCGAACTTGGAAATATTGACCCCACGCTCCGCGGCCACAGCGATTGCCGCTAAATGACGGGGGAGATGCGCGCTGCGAACCTTAGCGTCGATGAGCGGATACACTCTGGACTGAGACTCAGCCCAGTTTTCCTTTGCAGTCGCTCGAGGAGTTGCTGGTTGATCCGCGCCATGGAATACCGGGGCAACAGGACTACTTGTTCTTCCGCAAGCGATGCAGGGCTACGTTGACCGCATTGGCGGTAAGTCCCAGCAGCTGGGCAATTCTCGGTATTCGTAAAGCCTCGCCGGCCACGTACTGTGTTCATGTCGCCATGGAGTTTCGCCCTTGAACGACCAGCAACGCCAGCCGACGCGTTAGCTTCTCTAGTTGCTGTCGAGGTATCGTTCGAGTCGTCTGCCCCGGGCAACGATTCAGCCTTTTTCGCGCGGCCACGTGTCGCCTCTCTTTCTCTTGCTTGCGAGACGGAGCAGTTCCGTCGATGATGCATAAGATGTCCCGAGAAGCGCAGCTGCCTCTTTCCGCGAGAGCCCAAGTGATTCGAGAAACTGGCCCTGGGTAGCTAGGTCCTTATCGCGAAGATATGCCTGCGCCAGGCATAGAAAAGCCAAAGACCGGCCAATCACCGGCATCCAGTCGCTGCTCTTTTCGGTCACGTTCCTTCACTCAAGCACTCCTGAGACCGTGTGGTTAATTCGCTCTCTACCGATGAGCCTGAGGGAGCGCCGACGAGCGTAGCGAGGAGGGAACCCGAACAGCGGGCCCGCTGTTAGGTGCCCCCCCTCGAGTCCCCGGTTAGGCAGCGGACTGCCGTGCATCGCCCTGCCTTAGCAAAGATAGGAGCCGTTCTGCGTCATCGTCAATCGGTAGGAGGACGTCACCATAGAACGTACGAGACCGACGAAGCGGAGCCTCGATACGGTTCAGGAGCTTCGATAGGAGGCGTAGGGCGATATTGACATCCTCAATCGAAATCCCTGGCAGCGGCTCTGCGGTAATCCGAAGCGCCTGATTGAGATCCGCGTGCGCGATCTGCCTATTTCGGAGAGTGCGCATCTTCGGAGCAAGCCACTTCTAACTCTCTTAGCATCGGTTGCAAATCGCATCCGAGACTTGCCGCGTCAAATTTTCTGAGTGACTCCGCAAGCTGGTGGACACTAAGGTACTCGTAGGCGCCACGGGAGGGCGGATCGGTGATTCTGCAGATGCGCAGAACGCAATCTTCAAGGAGTAGCGATTGCAGAATAGCGAATATGCTCGGCGCGCTTTTGTTCAGGAGGACGATATCCTCCTTGGGACCGGCATAGAGATGGCGGTACAACTTCCATCGCAAATGTAGATCGAGTGTCTCTCCCCTCAGGGACTCGAACAGCTTTTCGAGCGTATCGTCCATTGCTGCAGAAGCCTAAATAGATTTCGACACCCCAATCGGGCGCAACAATAATGTCTGTATATAGCCAAATTGATCCACCGGCACACAACGCTGGCTAGATCTAGACATCACACGACGCCCCACCGACCCCACCGAAATCCGCCGTAAAGCTACCTCCCTAGACAGCAGCTCGCTTAGGCAACACCGATCCGCCGGGGCTTCCCACCCTCGCCTCCGCTACCCGTCCGCCGAAACCTTCAGCGTCACCGACACCTCCCCCGGCTTCGCCCCGATCGGCCACTCGAGCTCGACCACCGCGCACTGCATGACCTTCTCGAACCCGTCCTCCGACTGCGAGACGGTGTGCAGCGGACGCGCGCGCACGCGCGCGGGACGGCTGGTGAGAATCCCGACCGACCCCCGCATGAACCGATCGTCGAGCACCAGCTCGGTAACGTCGTCGACATCGAGCGACTGGCCGAAGCCCCCCGGAATCTCGCCGCGCAGGATGTAGCGCCCCGCAAACCCATCGCAGCTCGGCATCGCGAGGCAGAGCTCCGTGCGCAACCGCCCGCCGGGCAGCCCGGCGTAGCTGTACCACGCAGTGACACGCCCGCCCTGAATCAGGATCTGCTTGTCGACGGCGCCCCCGCCGCACGGCGCGCGGAACCGCACCGCGTACTCGAAGCGCGTCGTGCGGCTGCAAGACGTAGGCGTCGATCGGATGAACCCCACCGTCGGCGTCGACCCAGGCGTCGCGGAAGATCGTGCGCCCGTGCGCATCGGTCACGAGGTCGTCCGGCCCGATCGGGTGCTTGAACGTCACGCGGTCGTGCGCCGAGGCGATGCCCTCGCCGGTGTGCTGCGCGGCGCCATTCGCGAGCGCCTTGCGGTGATAGTGCTCGGCGTGCCGGCGCAGCGTGTCGCCGAAATTCTGCGCCAGCGCATAAGCAGTCGAGCTCGACGACGCTCGCCGCGCCGTCGAGCCGCACGATCGCCTGGAGCTCGCCGTTCTGGAGGATCACATCGTCGACGCCGTCCGAGTCGAGGTCGAGCTGCGCGCGCG
The DNA here is from genome assembly GCA_963716855.1 of uncultured beta proteobacterium. Taxonomy (GTDB): domain Bacteria; phylum Pseudomonadota; class Gammaproteobacteria; order Burkholderiales; family SG8-39; genus JAGVSZ01. The sequence goes on from CAVQUV010000005.1 coordinate 248,679, forward strand.
CCGGGCGCGGATCGACGCGATCGAGCACCGCTTCGAGGCGCAGCAGCGCGTTGTAGATCCCGCGCCGCAGGTGCGGCAGGTAGAGCCCGCCGAAGAGCCCGTGCCAGTACGCGTCGTTCGCCTGGGAGAGATGCAGGAGGTGCTGCATCTCCGGCGTGCGCTGCCAGGTCTCCAGCGCCGCGAGCCGCGCCGAGAGGCCGAGCATGCGCTTGTGCATCCAGTTCGCCTCGGGATAGCGCGACAGGAAGTTGCGCCAGATGCCGCCGCGCAGGTACGCCTTCTCGACCTCGTAGCGCCCCGCCTCCTTCTCGCGCGCGACGAGCGCGGCGTAGTCGTGCGCCGCCGGCGCCGGCAGCGTCCACTCGTTCATCTCGATGTACGAGGTCGTCGGCAGGTAGACGATGCCGCGCGTGCGGTGCGCGGCGTGGAACTCGCGGTAGGTCCGCGTCTCGATGCGGTCGGAGGCGAGCACGCCGCGGATGAACGCGTCGAGCCAGCCCTTGCCGTACACCCACTCGTTCGTCTCCGGCCAGATGCCGAACTTTTCGATGTCGTCGAAGTAGACCGCCGCCGTGCCGTCGCCCCGGTCGCCGAGGCTCTCGATGTAGGTCACCACCTCCGGCGCGGGCGCGAACGGGATCCGGTAGCGCAGCGCCTCGGAGATCGGGAAGAGATCGAGCGGCTGCCCGCCCTCCTCGGTCGTGAAGTAGCCGGTGAGCTCCGCCTCGCTCTTGCCGGCGCAGAGGAAGTGATAGTCGTCGACGGTCACGTAGCGGATGCCGCACCCCGCGAGCGCCGGCACCACCGTCGCCTCCCAGACGCGCTCGGTGAGCCACGCGCCGTCCGGGCGCTGCCCGAGCTCGCGCTCGAGCTTGTCGGAGAGGGCGCGGATCTGCGTGACGCGGTCGCGCTCGGGAATCACGGCGAGCACCGGCTCGGTGTCGCCCGCGCCGAAGAGCTCCACCTGGTCCCGCTCCACCATCTCGGCGAGCAGGCGCATGTCGTCGGGATAGCGCTCGAAGAGCGTGTCGAGCAGCGGCCCGCTCGCGTGCAGCGCGAACCGGAACCCGGGGTAGCGGTGCAGCGTCTGCAGGAACGGGCGGTAGCAGAGGTCGTGCGCCTTCTCCACCACCTCGGGGAAGTTCCCGGCGGGCTGGTGGGCGTGAACGCCGAGGAGCAGCGAGACCTTTTCAGTCATCGGCAAAACGCAAGAAGCCGCGTCACCCCGGCGCACGCCGGGGTCCAGGGCCTTGCTGAAGCTGGATTCCGGCGTTCGCCGGAATGACGGGCTTCGAGGCCGGAATGACGCGCTGCGACGCGTTTCATGAAGCCCGCCGCATCGCCCCGCCGATCTCCGGATGCCCGCCGCCGCGGCTGATCGGCTCGTCGAGCGCGGCCGGCGCGGGCAGGCTGAGCAGCGCGTAGAGGCGCCGCAGGTTCTCGCGGAAGAGCGCGTCGAAGCTCGCCACCGCGTGCGCCGGGTTGTAGTCGCCCATCCACCAGAACCAGTCGGAGCCCTCGCACGCGGCGAGCTGGCGGAACGCCGCCTCGCGCTGGGGTCCCGCGAGCCGGCCGCTGTCGGCCACGAGATCGAAGCTCGCCTTCGCCGCGCAGAGGAGGTCCCACGCGCGGTTCTTCTCCGCGGAGCCGATCCAGGTGGTGAAGTCGCCGTACACCCAGCTGCCGGCGACCAGGCGCGGCAGCGTGCCCGGCTCGGCCCGCGGCCGGCCCGACTCCTCGTCGCGCAGCGTGTCGGCGAACGTCGCCGTGCGGATCGTCGGATGCCGCACGAGGCGCTCGTACAGATCGTCGAGGAAGTAGAAGCCGTTGTACGGGTAGTACTCCCAGCAGTTCTCGCCGTCGAGGATCACGCTCACCAGCGGCGGATCGTCGGCGCGCGCGGCGGCGGCGATCGCCTCGAGCTCGCCGACGAAGTGCGCGGCGGCGTCGCGCGAGTGCCACTTCGAGTACTCGAACCCGATCAGGTCCGAGAGCCGGTCGTCGCGGAAGTAGCAGACGATGCCGTCCGCCCCGGCGCGGTACGGCCGGTAGAGGTAGCGCGCGCGGTCGGCGGCGAGCACGTTCGCGGCGCGGAGACTCTGCACCAGCACCCCCTCGCCCGAGGCGGTCCAGCGCACGCCGTGCGTCGCGAGCAGGCGCAGGAGCGGCGCCGACACGCCGCCCTCCGACGGCCACACGCCCGTGGCGCGCACGCCGAAGCGCCGCGCGTGGCTGTCGAGCGCCGACTGGACGTGGAACGCGACGCGCCCCGTGCCGCCGGCGTAGCCGCCCGCGACCGGCAGCGGCAGGTCGGGCCGGGCCTCGCGCGCCGACTGGAAGTCGAGCATGAGCGGCGCGAGCGGGTGGTAGTGCGGCGAGGTGGAGAGCTCGACCCGCCCGCTCGCCGCGAGACGCGCGTAGCGCGGCAGGATCGCGCGCACGACGTCGCCGAGCAGCGTGAAGAGCGCCGTGCGGTCGGCGAGCGTGAAGCCCATGCCGCTCGTCATCAGGCGGGTCACGAGCTCGGACCCGCGCCGCACCGTCTCGCCGGTCCACACGAGGTGGTACCAGGTGACGAGATCGTGGAAGTACTGGTCGGAGAGATAGTCGAGCGCGGTGCGGCCCTGGCGCTCGAGCCCGGTGAAGAGCTCGTGCAGCCCGAGGTAGGCCGGATAGGGCTGGACCATCTTCTCGTGGTTCGCGTGGAAGCAGCGGTCGAAGACGAGCGTGCGCTCGGCGGGCGTGAGCGGCGTCGCCGGGTCGTGCACGAGCACGCGCAGCAGCGGATCGCGGATGCGGCCGGTCGCGAACTGGTCGGCGTAGTCCTCGAGCTGGTCGGCGAGCACCGGCACGAAGTTCACCACCGCGCGCACCTGCGGATGGCGCTCGAGGTGCGCGGCCATGTCGGCGTAGTCCTTGATCGCGTGGAGGTACACCCACGGCTGCGCGAACTCGCCGGTGGCGTAGTCGCGGTACTCCGGCTGGTGCATGTGCCAGAGGAACACGACCTGGAGGCGTTTGCTGTCCTGCATGATGCCGATTAAGCCACAGAGGACGCCGAGTCGCAGAACAGGTGCCGGCCTGGATCCGGACTTACGCCGGAATGACCGCGCTTGGCGTCACCCCGGCGAAAGCCGGGATCCAGGAGCGTCCGCTGCGATCGCCAATTCCTCCGCGACCGCCGGCGTACTACCGCGCGTGGTGCACCTGCTGCCCGAGCATCTCCGGCGTCACCAGCACGACGCCGCGCTCGGTGACGTGGAAGCGCTTGCGGTCCTCGACCGGGTCGAGGCCGATCCGGGTTCCGGACGGCAGCGTGCACTCGCGGTCGACGATCGCGCGCCGGAGCACGACGTCGCGATGCACCTCCACGTTCGGGAGGACGACCGAGTCCTCGATCGTGCAGAAGCTGTGCACGCGCACGTTCGAGAAGAGGAGCGAGCGCCGCACGAGCGAGCCGCTGATGATGCAGCCGCCCGACACCATCGAGTCGGTCGCCATGCCGCGCCGCCCGTCGTCGTCGAAGACGAACTTCGCCGGCGGCAGCTGCTCCTGGTAGGTCCAGATCGGCCAGTCCTGGTCGTACAGGTTGAGCGGCGGGGTGACCTTCGTCAGCTCCATGTTGGACTCCCAGTAGGCGTCGACCGTCCCCACGTCGCGCCAGTACGGGATGCCCTCGTTCATGTTGACGCAGCTGCGCCGGAAATCGTGCGCGAAGACGCGATACCCGCGCGCCACCGCGTACGGGATGAGGTCCTTGCCGAAGTCGTGGCTCGAGGCGGGCGCGTCCGCGTCGCGGATGAGCTGCTCGTAGAGGAAGCCCGCGCTGAAGACGTAGATGCCCATGCTCGCGAGCACGCGGTCCGGGCGCCCCGGCATCGCCGGCGGGTGCGCCGGCTTCTCGAGGAACGACGCGACGCGGCCGTCCGCGTCGACTCCCATCACGCCGAGCGCGCGCGCCTGGTCGAGCGGCACGTCGATGCAGCCGATGGTGAGGTCGGCGCGCTGCGCGACGTGGTCGCCGAGCATCTTGCCGTAGTCCATCTTGTAGACGTGGTCCCCGGCCAGCACCAGCACGTAGTGCGGTGCGTAGCGGCGCAGGATGTCGAGGTTCTGGAACACCGCGTCGGCGGTGCCGAGATACCAGCGACGAGTGGATGCGCTGCTGCGCGGGCAGCAGCTCGACGAACTCGCCCATGCGCCCGTCCATGCCCGCCCAGCCGCGCTGCACGTGGCGGATGAGGCTCTGCGCCTTGTACTGCGTCGCGATGCCGATGCGCCGGATGCCCGAGTTGACGCAGTTCGACAGCGTGAAGTCGATGATGCGGAACTTGCCGCCGAACGGCACCGCCGGCTTCGCGCGCCAGTCGGTGAGCGCCCGCAGCCGCTCGCCGCGGCCGCCCGCGAGCACCATCGCGAGGGTCTGGCGCGTGAGCTGCGAGATGTTGCGCGTGGCCCCCTCCTCGCGTGCGGGCACCGCCGCGCGCGCCGCCTCGGCGGGCGGATGCTCCTGCGGCATCTCGTCGCCGTATTCCATGTGCGAATGGATCGGCGGGGAATCGTCGGGGGCGTCGCTATAATCCTTCATGGTTCACCTCGTGCCATCGTCTGCAGCGTCCGCAGCGCGCCTCGCGCCGCACCTCGCCGCGCTGGTCGAGGCGCGCACCCACGATCCGTTCGCCGCGCTCGGCTGGCACCCGGAGGGCGGCGGCTGGGTGCTGCGCGTGCTCGATCCGCACGCCGAGCGCATCGCGCTCGTCTCCGAACGCGGCGCCGAGGAGCTCACGCGCCTCAACGGCTCGGCGCTGTTCGAGCTGCGCCGCGACGCGCCGGCGCGGCCCGCCCGGCTGCGCGCGGATGGACGCGAGCGGGTGGATCCGTACTCGTTTCCCGCGACGATACCCGACGACGACCTCTGGCTCATCAACGCGGGCCGGGCGCGGCAAGCCTATCGCGCCCTGGGCGCGCTGCCAATGACCCTCGACGGGGTGGCGGGCACGCGCTTCGGCGTGTGGGCGCCGAACGCCGAGCGGGTGAGCGTGGTCGGCGACTTCAACCGCTGGGACGGCCGCACGCACATGCTGCAGTCGCGCGGCGCGAGCGGCGTCTGGGAGCTGTTCGTCCCGGGCGTCGGGCCCGGCGACCTGTACAAGCTCGAGATCCGCAGCCGCAACACCGGCGCGGTGATCGTGAAGGCCGATCCGTACGCGCGCGACGGCGAGCTGCGCCCCGGCACCGCGAGCCGCGTCGCGGCGGCATCGGGCTACGCCTGGCGCGACGGCGACTGGCTCGCGCGCCGCGCGCGCTGGGACTGGCTGCACGCGCCGATGTCCATCTACGAGGTGCATGCGGGCTCGTGGCGTCGCCATCCGGACGGCCGGCTGTACACCTACGGCGAGCTGGCCGAGCACCTCGTGCCGTACGTCGCCGAGATGGGGTACACGCACGTCGAGCTGATGCCGATCTCCGAGCATCCCCTCGACGAGTCGTGGGGCTACCAGACGACGGGCTACTTCGCGCCGACGCGGCGGCACGGCGCGCCGGACGGGCTGCGCGAATTCATCGACGCCTGCCACGCCGCGGACCTCGGCGTGATCCTCGACTGGGTGCCCGGCCACTTCCCGCGCGACGCCTGGGCGCTCGCGCACTTCGACGGCACCGCGCTCTTCGAGCACGAGGATCCGCGCCTGGCGGTGCATCCGGACTGGGGCACCTCGACCTTCAACTACGGCCGCAACGAGGTGAAGGCGTTCCTCCTCTCCTCGGCGCACTACTGGCTCGCGGAGTTCCACTTCGACGGGCTGCGGGTGGACGCGGTGGCGTCGATGATCTACCTCGACTACTCGCGCAAGCCCGGCGAGTGGCTGCCCAACAAGTACGGCGGCCGCGAGAACCTCGAGGCGGTCGACTTCCTGCGCGAGCTGAACGAGATGGTGCACGGCGATTTCCCCGGCGCGCTGACGATCGCGGAGGAATCGACGGCGTGGCCGATGGTATCGCGCCCGGTCTACCTCGGCGGGCTCGGCTTCTCGCTCAAGTGGAACATGGGCTGGATGCACGACACGCTCGAGTACGTCCGGCACGACCCGGTGCACCGCCGCTATCGCCACGACCGGCTGACGTTCGGCCAGCTCTACGCCTACACCGAGAACTTCGTGCTGCCCTTCTCGCACGACGAGGTGGTGCACGGCAAGAGCGCGCTCGTCGCGAAGATGCCGGGCGACGACTGGCAGCGCCACGCCAACGCGCGGGTGCTGGCGACCTACCAGATGACCTGCCCGGGCAAGAAGCTCGCGTTCATGGGCAACGAGCTCGCGCAGACGCGCGAGTGGAGCGAGCGCCGCGAGCTCGACTGGGGGCTGCTCGCGCATGCGCCGCACGCGGGCCAGCAGCGGCTCGCGCGCGACCTGAACCGGCTGTACCGGGACTGCCGCGCGCTCCACGAGCTGGATCACGAGCCGGCGGGCTTCGCGTGGATCGACTGCCACGATGCCGATCAATCGGTGCTTTCGTACCGCCGCATCGCGCGCGACGGCGCCTTCGTGGTGGTGGTGCTCAACTTCACGCCCGTGCCCCGCACGGGATACCGGATCGGCGTCCCCGGCCCCGGCGCCTATCGCGAGCTCATCAATAGCGATTCGCGCCATTATGGCGGCACGGATCTCGGCAACGGCGGCGCGATCGCGGCCGAGCCGATCGCGCACCTCGGCCAGCCGTGGTCCATCGCCCTGACCTTGCCGCCGCTCGCGGGCCTCGTGCTCGCGCCGATGTAGGGCCTCGTCACTCCCGCGCCGTCACCCCGGAGGACCGTCATCCGGGGCGGAGTCCAGGGTTGCCTGGATGCCGGCGTTCGCCGGCATGACCCATAAACGGCTTACCGCGCCGGGCGCCGACGCGGCATCCCCCGGGCGGGAAACGGGGTCGAGTGCGGAACTACGTCGCGGCGGCGGCGAGCGCGGCCGTCTCCAGATCGCGAGCGACGTCGGCCTCGGCGGCGAGCCAGTCTTCGAGATCGTGGCCGGGATCGAAGCCGCGGCGCTCGGCCCGGTAGTAGGCGGCCTCGGCGATCCTGCGGCTGCGCGCTTCGGGGGTGAGCTCGGTCTCCCCGTCGCCGCGCAGCGCGCGTGCTGCGGCAGCAACGACTTCCGGGGCGGATACCAACTTCGCGTGGACGGCGGCGCGTGCGCTCATGGGGTCTCCTTCACGGAGTGTTGTAGTAATAGAAAGACCCTACGCCGATCGCATTGCCGGACGTTGACAGCCATCAAGTGGTGCGACGCAGCGAGAAGACGTCGCAGAGCGATGACCCGCTCGCCGTCGCGCGCTACGCGAGATCCGGCTCGCCGCAATGGCGCAGGATCTCGGTCCGCGCGGCATCGCGCAGGCGCACCGCCGCGGCCCAGTCGGTGCCCGTCGGCGCGAGCGGCGCGCCGAACGCCACGCTCACCGGGCGCCGCCGCACGATCCAGTCGTCGGCCCGCAGGACCGAACGCGTGCCGTGGAACGCCACCGACACCACGGGCGCGCCGGTCTGCGCGGCGATGACGAACGCCCCCATGCGGAACGGCGCGAGGCCGGGCGAGCGCGTGAACGTGCCCTCCGGGAAAAATGCGAGCGCCTGCCCGCTCGCGGCGAGCGCCGCCAGCGCGCGCGTGTCCTCGACGCCGCGCTGCGGGTCGAAGCGCTCGACGAAGCGCGCCCCCGCCGCCCCGAGCAGGCGGCGCGTCCAGAAGCTCCGCGCGAAGCCCTCCTTCGCCGCGACGACGAAGCGCTGCGGAAGCAGCGCGTAGAGCAGCAGCGCGTCGACGTAGCTCGCGTGGTTCGCGACCACGACGACCGGGCCGGCTTCGGGCAGCTCGTCCCGGCCCGTCACCGTGACCGGCAGTCCCGACAGGCGCGCCATCAGCCGCACGACGCCGTGCAGCACGGCGCGGCGCCACGCGGCGGTCGGCACCACGAGCGCCGCGACGACCGCGACGAGACCGAGCAGGCCGACCATCGTCCACACGTAGCACGCATACGCGAGCTCGCGGGCGGTGCGCGCGAGCTGCGCGAGCCGCCCGCGCGCCGACGAGAGCGCGAGGCCGGCGAACTGCTCCCACACCGGCGCGGCCTTGTGACCGATCGCGCCGCGCTCGAACAGCTCGCGGCTCGCGGCGCGGCGGATCTTCCCGCTCGAGGTCTTGAGCACCGTGTGGGGCGGCGCGAGCACCACGTCGTCGGCCGGGCCGCCGATCAGGTCGACCGCGAGCGCGTTGATGTCCTGGCGCAGCTGCGCGCGCTTCGCCGCGTCGCCTTCGCGCGTCTCGGCGAGCACGATGACCCGCTCGCTGCCCTTGCCGGGATCGGGCACGGCGAAGACGGCGACGCAGCCCTTGCGCACGCCCGGCACGTTCCCGACCGCCTCCTCCAGCTCGTACGGATAGAGGTTCTGGCCGCCGCGGATCATGAGGTCCTTCGAGCGGCCCGTGAGATAGAGCTCGCCCGCGGCGATGTAGCCGAGATCGCCCGTGTCGAGCCAGTCGCCGTCGAACAGCGCCCGCGTCGCCTCGGGGTTGCGGAAGTAGCCGCGGGTCGCCGACGGCCCCTTGAACTCGACGCGGCCGACCGCGCGGTCGGGGAGCTCGCGCCCCGCCTCGTCGGCGATCCGGATCTGGTAGCCCGGCAGCGGCTGGCCGCAGCCGACGATGCGCAGCGCCTGCGGGTCGTCCGCGGGCGCGGGCACCGCCGCGCCGGCGCGGGCGAGCTGCGTGCGGTCGACGCGGTCGACGACGAGCCCGCGCCGCCTGGGCGGGAAGGCGAGGTCGAGCGCGCACTCGGCCAGCCCGTAGACGGGGGCGAGCGTCGCGGGATCGAGACCGTGGGGCGCGAAGCGCGCGGCGAAGCGCTCCATCGTCTCGGGGCTCACCGGCTCCGCGCCGTTGAAGGCCCAGCGCCACGAGGAAAGATCGAGCCCGTCCAGGTCGCGCTCGTCGAGCTTCGTCGCGCAGATCTCGTAGGCGAAGTTCGGCGCGGCGGACATCGTGCCGCGGTAGCGGTGGATCGCCCACAGCCAGCGCGTCGGCCGCGCGAGGAAGTCGAGCGGCGACATCACCACGAGCGGGATCGCGAAGTACTGGGTGCAGAGCCAGGCGCCGATCAGCCCCATGTCGTGGTAGAGCGGCAGCCACGAGACGAACACGTCGCCCGCGGTCGCCCCCGCCGCGCGTCCCATCGCGCGCACGTTCGCGAGCAGGTTGGCATGCGTGAGGATCACGCCCTTCGGGTTGCCCGTGGACCCGGAGGTGTACTGCAGGAACGCGATGTCGTCGGGCGTGCGCGCGACCGGCGCGAGCGTCCCGCCGCTCTCCGCGAGGTCGGCGAACGTGACGACGCGCTTCAGCGTCGGCACCTGGCCTTTCAGGAGCGTGCCGAGCGGCTTCGCCTCGGGGACGGTGACGAGCAGCCGCGCCTCGGCGCTGGTCAGCACGCCGGCCTGCCGGCGCATGTGATCGCCGAGCTGGGCGAGCCGCACCGGCGGGTAGATCGGCACCGGCACCGCGCCCGCGAGGAGGATCCCGAAGTACGACGCGAAGAACTCGAGGCTCGTCGGCAGCATGATCGCGACCGACTGGCCGGGCTCGATGCCCGCCGCCTGCAGCCCCGCGCCGACGCGCCGCGCCTCCTCGAGGAGCCGCGCATACGTCCACGCCGTCGCGCGGTCGTCGCCTTCGAGCAGCGTGATGTGCGTGCGGTCCGGGTGGCGCTCGGCGTGCCATTCGAGCATCGCGACGAGCGTCGTCGCGGCCTCGGGCGTGGCGATCTCGCGCTCGGCCACCAGCGCGACCACGTCGGTCGCCCGCGAGCCGTGCGCGACGCCCGCCGCGCGCAGGACCGCGGCCACCAGATCGCGCGGCGTCCGCGCTTCCGTCAGCGTCGCGTCGGGCAGCCGCACGCCGAGCGCCTGCTCGATGCGCAGCCCGAGCTCGACGCCGGCGAGGCTGTCGATGCCGAGGTCGCGCTCGAGCTGGCTGTCGAGCGTCGGCACGACCGGCGCGCGCCCCGCCGGCGCCGATTCGGCGACCAGCGACGCGACGATCTGCAGCACGCGGCGCGCGAGCTCGTCCGCGTCCGGCGCGGGGTCGGCTGGGGGCTCCTGTCGCGCGGCGGCGGGTTCCATTGCGGCGATGTGAAAAACGCGGTGCGGCGCTGCTATCCTACGATGCGGCGAGACATTGCGTCACCCCGGCGCAAGTCGGGGTCCAGACGACGATCCTGGATTCCGGCTCGCGCCGGAATGACCTCAAGGCGCGCCGCCCGGCCCATCACTCATGAAACCGCTCCGCATCCTCTTCGCCACGCCCGAATGCGCGCCATGGGTGAAGACCGGCGGGCTCGCCGACGTGAGCGCCGGTCTGCCGTTCGCCCTCGAAGCGCTGGGGCACGACGTCCGCGTGCTGCTGCCGGCGTACCCGTCGGTGCTCGCGGCCGCGGAGCATCGGTCGCCGTTCTTCGAGGTCCCCGCCACCGCGCACTTCCCCGCGTGCACGCTGCACCAGGCGCCGTTGCCGAGCGGCGTGCCGGCCTGGCTCGTGAACTGCCCCGAGCTCTTCGAGCGCGACGGCGGGCCCTACCAGGACGACGACGGCGTCGACTGGGAGGACAACGCGCTGCGCTTCGGCCAGCTCGCGCGCGTCGCGGCGCTGCTCGCGGGCGCGGCGAACCCGCTCGACTGGCGGCCGGACGTGCTCCACTGCAACGACTGGCAGACCGGGCTCGCGCCGGCGTATCTGCACTTCGCGGGCGGCGCGCGCGCGGCGACGGTGATGACGATCCACAACCTCGCGTTCCAGGGCCTCTTCCCGCCCGCGGAGGTGGCGCGGCTCGGGCTGCCGGCCGCGGCCTTTGCGATCGACGGCGTCGAGTTCTGGGGCCGCCTGTCGTTCCTGAAGGGCGGGCTGCAGTACGCCGACGCGATCACGACCGTGAGCCCCGGCTACGCGCGCGAGATCCAGGACGAGCCGCTCGGCTTCGGCATGCACGGGCTCCTCGCCGCGCGCCGCGGCGTGCTGCACGGCATCGCGAACGGCATCGACGCCGTCGAGTGGGACCCCTCGTCCGACCGGCTGATCGCGCAGCGCTACGACGCCGACCGGCTTACCTCGAAGGCCTTCAACAAGGAGGCGCTGCAGGAGCGGCTGGGGCTGCCGGACGAGCCGAGCGTGCCGCTGCTCGGCATGGTGAGCCGGCTCACGCACCAGAAGGGCATCGACCTCGCGATCGAGGTCGCGCGCGAGATCGTCGGCCTCCCCGCGCAGCTCGTCGTGCTCGGAAGCGGCGAACGGGAGCTCGAGGTGGCGCTCGCGGCGCTCGCGAAGGCGAGTGCGCAGCGCATCGCGGTGCGGCTCGGCTACGACGAGCCGCTCGCGCACCTGATCGAGGCCGGTGCCGACATGTTCCTGATGCCGTCGCGCTTCGAGCCGTGCGGGCTGAACCAGATGTACAGCCAGCGCTATGGCACCCCGCCGGTGGCGCGCGCGACCGGCGGGCTCGCCGACACCATCGTCGACGCGACGCCCGCGGCGCTCGCCGACGGCACGGCGACCGGGTTCCTGTTCGAGGAAGAAACCCCGGTGGCGCTGCTCGCCGCGATCGAGCGCGCGATCGATCTCTACCGCGAGCCGAAGGAGTGGCGCCAGATCCAGCGCGCCGGCATGAATACGGACTTCGGCTGGGGCACCGCCGCGAGGAAGTACGCGGAGGTGTATGCGGGACTTCTGGCGACGGCGGGAACCTGAGCGGGCTCCGCCGGGTTAGATCCAGAGCATCAATCCGAGCTCGAACGGATGCGTGAGCAGCTCGTGGCAGGGATAGGCGCGGATGCGGTAGTCGAGCCGCCCGCACAGCTCCGGCTCGAGGTCGAGCGCGAAGCGGTGCTCGCCGCGCTCGGTGCGGGTGCCGTCGGGCGCGAGCTCGTGGCGCACGCGCCCCGCGCGGTATCCGGGCCCGTCGCGCGCGAGCAGGAGCTCGACCACCACGTCGGAGGGTGAGAGGCCGTCCAGGTCGAGTGCGACCTCGATGCGCAGGCTCGCGCCGAGGACGATGCGTTTCTGCGGCGTGTCGAGGCGCCGGATTCCGACTTTCGGCCACGCGGCGCGCACCCGCGCCTTCCATTCGGCGACCGTGCGCGCAGCGGCGAACCCCTCCTCCGCGTACCGACGGCCCTGCTGCGCGGCGGGGAGGTAGAGCTTCGCGACGTACTCGTCGAGCATCCGCGAAGTGTTGAACCGCGGGAGCAGCGTCGCGATCGAGCGCTTGGCGAGGCGCACCCACTCGGGGGAGAAGCCCTGGCTGCCGCGCGCGTAGTAGAGCGGGATCACGTGGTCCTGCAGGAGCTCGTACAGCGTCTGCGCCTCCTCGCGGTTGCGCTTGTACTGCTCGAGCGCCTGCGCGGCGGGCTTGATCGCCCAGCCGTTGTCGCCCTCGTAGCCCTCGTCCCACCACCCGTCGAGCACCGAGAGGTTGAGCACCCCGTTCATCGCCGCCTTCATCCCCGAGGTCCCGGAGGCCTCGAGCGGATAGATCGGGTTGTTGAGCCAGACGTCGACGCCGGACACGAGGCGCCGGCCGAGCCGCAGGTCGTAGCCCTCGACGAGCAGGATCTTGCCCTCGAACTCCGGCATGCGCGCGACCTGCACGAGCTGGCGGATGATGTCCTGACCCGGCCCGTCGGCCGGATGGGCCTTGCCGGTGAACAGGAACACGACCGGCCGCGCCGGGTCGCCCACGATCTTGCGCAGCTCGTCCAGGTTCTCGAACAGGAGGCCGGCGCGCTTGTAGGTGGCGAAGCGCCGCCCGAACCCGATCGTGAGCACGTTCGGGTCGTCCGGGTCGGCGAGGCGCATTAGCCGGTCGAGGTGCGCCTCGCTCCCCTGGTTGCGGAAGTGCTGATGGCGGACGCGCCAGCGCACGAGGTGCAGCATCTGCGCCTTGAGATGCTGGCGGACGCTCCAGAAGATGTGATCGGGCATCTCCGCGAGCCGCTCCCAGGTGCGCCGGTCGGCGAGGCGCTGCGACCAGTCCGGCCCGAGCGTGCGGTCGAAGATGTCCACCCATTCGTTGGCGAGGAAGCTCGGCACGTGCACGGCGTTCGTCACGTAGTCGACCGGGTTCTCCTCCGGCGGCACCTGCGGCCACAGCGACTCGAGCATCCGCGCGGAGACCCCGCCGTGGATGCGCGACACCCCGTTGTGATGGCGCGAGCCGCGCACCGCCAGGGCCGTCATGTTGAACTCGTGGCTGCCGGGCATCCGGCCGAGCGCCAGGACATCCTCGGGTGCGATGCCGCGCTCGCGGTACAGACCCTCGAAGTAGGTGCCGATCACGTCCTCGGCGAACTGGTCGTGGCCCGCGGGCACCGCGGTGTGCGTGGTGAACACGGTGCTCGCGGCCACCGCCTCGAGCGCGGTGCGGAAGTCCGGCCCCTGCGCCATCACGCCGCGAATGCGCTCCAGGATCAGGAACGCCGCGTGGCCCTCGTTGATGTGCCACACCGTCGGCTTCACGCCGGCGGCGGCGAGCGCGCGCACCCCGCCGACGCCGAGCACGATCTCCTGCTCGATGCGCGTGGTGCGATCCCCGCCGTAGAGCCGGTGCGCGATGTCGCGGTCGCGCTCGCCGTTCTCGGCGAGGTCGGTGTCGATCAGGTAGAGCGTGACGTGCCCGATGCGCGCCTGCCACACCTTCACCTTGATCGTGCGCCCCGGCAGCTCGACCGGGATGCGCAGGTCGTGGCCGTGCTCGTCGGTCACCGGCGCGATCGGCATGTCGTCGAAGTCGGAGTCGAAGTACTGCGCGTGCTGGTTGCCCTCGGCGTCGATTTCCTGGGAGAAGTAGCCCTGCCGGTACAGCAGCCCCACCCCGACGAAGGGCAGCAGCATGTCGCTCGCCGCCTTGCAGTGGTCGCCGGCGAGGATGCCGAGCCCGCCCGAGTAGATCGGCAGGCTCTCGTGGAACCCGAACTCGGCGCAGAAATACGCGACCTGGTCGGTCGCGCGCAGCCACTCGGCCCCGTTGCGCCGCAGCGGCTCCGAGTGGTAGGTGTCGTAGGCCGACAGGACGCGGTTGAAGGCGCTCAGGAACGCCGGGTCGTCGGCCGCGGCGACGAGGCGCTGCTCGTCGATGCGCTTCAGCAGCGCCTTCGGGTTGTGGCCCACCGCGTTCCACAGCTCGGGATCGAGGCGCGCGAACAGTTCGTGCGTCGCACGGTCCCAGCTGTACCAGAGGTTGCCGGCGAGATCCCGGAGCCGCGCCAGCCGGCGGGGAATCTTCGGCTGAACTTCCAGTACGAAGGCGGTGCCGTGTCGCATCCCGGGATTCTAGCGAAACTCGTGCCAGGAGCCGCCGCCCACGGCGGGGCCGACTTGCGTTGCGTCAACGCCCCGCCCCGGGTGCCGGGTAACTTGGAGCGCATGGAGGCGATCGCCGCGATCGAGCACGCTTGACTCGCCCGATGCCGACCCCGGAGCACTCATGATCGAACCTCATGTCCACATCGCCTTCGCGCCGCGCGGCGCCGGGCTCCTCTGCGGGCTCTTCTACTTCACGCAGGATGGTCACGTTTTCGGCTGGTTCACCGGGGCGCGCGCCCACGAGTTCCCCGCGAGCTTTTTCATGCTCGAGCACTACTACGCGACCAAGGAGACCGTGACCTACCGCTCCATGCAGAACGACGTCTACGGCGACTGGCTCGTCGCGACGCACACGGCCGAATCGCGCATCGATCGACCGATCCCGGTTCCCGGGCCGCAGTGCCACGAGCTCGAGCGGCTGCAGGACGCGTTCGCGCGGGAGTGGCTGTTCTACGCGGACGATCCCGCCCACGCCGCCGAGGCGGCGGCGCTCCGCGAGCGCGAGCTCTCCGTGCTTGCCGGTGAACGTTCGCCCGCGCAAGCTCGCGAAGCTCGCGACCGGCCAGCCGGTCTGGACCTACAGCGCGCCGGGAACGGATGCGCACGTGATCCGTTACCTCGCCAAGCGGTGGCGCATCGACTACGAGCCGGCATGAGCCGGCCGGGACGCTCCAGGGGCGAGCGCCCGAGCGCGGTTGGCGCGAGGGAATTCCGATGAGCGAGCTCGTCCAGCGCCTGTGCGAGCCGGGGCGCTATCCGCATCCGGCCGCGTCCGTCGAGCGGATCGAGACCCACATCTCCTGGGTGCTGCTCGCGGGCGAGTACGCCTACAAGCTCAAGAAGCCGGTCGACCTCGGGTTCCTCGACTTCACCGCGCTCGCCGCGCGGAAGCGTTTCTGCGAGGAGGAACTGCGCCTCAACCGGCGCACCGCCCCTGCGCTGTACCTCGAGGTCGTCCCGATCGGCGGCACGCCGGACGACCCGCGCCTCGGCGCGACGCCCGCGATCGAGTACGCGGTGAAGATGCGCCGGTTCGAGCAGGACGCGCTGCTCGATCGCGTGGCGAAGCGCGGCGCGCTCGCGCCGGCGCACATCGACGCGCTCGCCGCGGCGGTCGCCGATTTCCATGCGCGCGTCGAGCGCGCACCGCACGACAGCGCGTGGGGCGCGCCGGAGCGCGTCGCCGCGTTCGCCGAGCAGAACTTCGATCACATGGACCCGCTCGCGGCCGCACCCGCCGACGTCGAGCATCTCGACGCCCTGCGCACGTGGACCGGACACGAGTTCACGGAGCGGCGCGAGCGCTTCGCCGAGCGCCGGCGCGCGGGATTCGTGCGCGAATGCCACGGCGACCTGCACCTGGGCAACATCGCGCTGATCGACGGCGCACCGATCGCGTTCGACTGCATCGAGTTCAACGCGGACCTGCGCTGGATCGACGTGCTGAGCGAGGTCGCGTTCCTCGTCATGGATCTCCTCGACCACCGGCTCGACGCGCTCGCCTGGCGCTGCCTCGACCGCTATCTCGAGCTGACCGGCGACTACGAGGGGCTGGCGGTCCTGCGCTTCTATCTCGTGTACCGGGCGATGGTGCGCGCCAAGGTCGCCTGCATACGCGCGCAGCAGCCGGGCCTCGACGCGGCCGCGCAGGTGCGCGTCGCGGGCGACTATCGCGGGTACTTCGAGCTGGCGCGCCGGCTCGCCGAATCGGAGCGGCCGGCGATCGTGCTGATGCACGGCCTGTCCGGCTCCGGAAAGACCACCGTCGCGCAGGCGCTCCTCGAGCGACTGGGCGCAATCCGCGTGC
The DNA here is from genome assembly GCA_963716855.1 of uncultured beta proteobacterium. Classification (GTDB taxonomy): domain Bacteria; phylum Pseudomonadota; class Gammaproteobacteria; order Burkholderiales; family SG8-39; genus JAGVSZ01. The sequence continues at coordinate 264,876 of CAVQUV010000005.1, forward strand.
GCTCGGACGTGGAGCGCAAGCGCCTGCACGGACTCGGTGCGCTGACGCGCACGCATGCACCAATCGACACCGGGGTGTACGGCGCGGAGGCCACGCGGCGCACCTACGACCGGCTCGCCGCCGCGGCACGGGCGATCGTCGACGCGGGCCTGCCGGCGATCGTCGACGCCGCGTCGCTGCGACGCGGGGACCGCGACGCCTTCCGCGACCTCGCGCACGTCCTCGGCGTGCCGTTCGTCATCGCGACGTGCGAGGCTCCGGAGGCGTTGCTGCGCGCGCGCGTGGCCGCGCGCGCGCGGGCCGGCGCCGATGCGTCCGAGGCAACGACGGCGGTGCTGGAGCGCCAGCTCGCGACGCAGGACCCGCTCGGCGCGGACGAGCGGCGCGACGCCGTCGTCTTCCGCACGGACGGCGACGCGGAGGCGCTCGCGGCTGCGACCCGCGCACTCGAGGAACGCCTCGCCGCCGTCGGGTAAGCTGGCGGGATGCAACGCATCGACGTCTTCAACGGCGACGCGGACGGCATCTGCGCCCTGCACCAGCTGCGCCTTGCCGAGCCCGCGGAGACGGTGCTCGTCACCGGCCCGAAGCGCGACATCGCGCTGGTCGAGCGCGTCGCCGCGCAGCCGGGGGACGAGGTCACGGTGCTCGACGTGTCGCTCGATCGCAACCGCACCGCGCTCGAGCAGTTGCTCGCGCGCGGCGTGCGGGTGCGCTGGTTCGATCACCACTTCCCGGGCGCGATCCCGTCCCACCCGCTGTTCGAGCCGCACATCGAGACCGCCCGGGACGTCTGCACGAGCCTGCTCGTCGACCGTCACCTCGGCGGGCGCTTCCGCGCCTGGGCCGTCGTGGCGGCGTTCGGCGACAACCTCGTGGAGGCGGCCGAGGCGCTCGCCGGGCCGCTCGGACTCGACGGGCCGAACGTGGACCGGCTGCGCGATCTCGGCGAGAGCATGAACTACGCCGCGTACGGCGAGACCGAGGCCGACCTGATCCTGCCGCCCGCCGCGCTCTACCGGCTGATCCAGCCGTACGCGAACCCGCTCGAGTTCATCGCGCGCGAGCGCGTGGCCGCGCAGCTCGACGAGGGCCGCTACGCCGATCTCGCCGCGGCCGCGGCGATGCCGCCCTACCGCGCGTCGAAGTTCTCGGCGATCTACCTGCTGCCCGACGCGCCGTGGGGCCGGCGCGTGATCGGCGCGTTCGCGAACCGGCTCGCCGCGGCGGACCGCTACCGCGCGTACGCGGTCGCGGTCCCCAACTCGCAGGGCGGCTACACGGTGAGCGTGCGCGCGCCCGGCGCGGGGCCGCGCAGCGCCGATTCGCTGTGCCGCGAGTATCCGACCGGCGGCGGGCGCGAAGGCGCCGCGGGCATCGACAACCTGCCGCCCGAGCAGCTCGAGGGGTTCATCGCGCGGCTCGAGGCATCTGCAATCTGATGAGGAGACCGACATGGCGGTCTACGTCGAAAACAGCGGCCCGGTCACCACGGTGATCCTGGAGCGGCCGGAGGCGCGCAATGCCGTCGACCCGGCCACCGCCGATGCGCTCGTCGCGGCCTTCGAGGCGTTCAACCGCGACCCGGACGCGAAGGTCGCGGTGTTCTTCGGGTCGCACGGGACGTTCTGCGCCGGCTGGGACCTGAAGTACGGCGCATCGCTCGCCGGCAAGGACGTGCGCGCCGAGCTGGCGCTCGACTTTCCGCCGGAGTCGGCGCCGCCGCCCCGGGGCCCGATGGGCCCGTCGCGCCTCGAGCTCGACAAGCCGGTGATCGCCGCGGTCGCCGGCGCCGCGGTCGCCGGCGGCATGGAGCTCGCGCTGTGGTGCGACATGCGGGTGATGGAGGAGGACGCGTTCTTCGGCGTGTACTGCCGGCGCTGGGGCGTGCCGCTCGTCGACGGCGGCACGGTGCGGCTGCCGCGCATCGTCGGCATGGGCCGCGCGCTGGACCTGATCCTCACCGGGCGCAAGGTCGACGCCGAGGAAGCGCTGCGCATCGGCCTCGCCGAGCGTGTCGTCCCGCGCGGGCGCGCGCGCGAGGAGGCCGAGAAGATCGCGCACGAGATCGCGCGCTTTCCGCAGGGCGCGGTGCGCGCGGACCGGCGCTCGGCGTACGAGACGCACGGCCTGCCGGTGCGCGCGGGGCTCGAGCGCGAATGGCTGAACGGCATGCCGACGATGATCGAGGCGGTGAGCGGCGCGGCGCGGTTCTCCGGCGGGAAGGGCCGGCACGGCGACTTCGGCGCGATCTGACCCGGCCGGGGTAGCATCGAGGTCATGACCGTCGCAATCGCCTCCGCCACCGGCGAAGAGTTCCGCGACGACGTCCGCAAGCGGCTCCCGCCGGACGCGCTCGCCCCGCTCACGCGGCTCGACCCCGTGCGCTCGACCCTCGCCGTGGCGCAGACCTTCGCGCTGCTCGCGCTCGTCATCGGCCTCGCGATTGCATTCTGGTCGTGGTGGGCCGCCGCGATCGCGGTGGTGCTGATCGCGCCGCTGCAGCACGCGCTGTTCGTGCTCGCGCACGACGCCGCCCACTACCGGCTCTACGAGACGCGCTGGCTCAACGACGCGGTCGGCCGCCTGTGCGGGACGATCGCCGGCGTCTCGATGTGCACCTATCGCGTCATCCACCGGCTGCACCACAACCATCTCTACGGCCCGCAGGATCCCGACATCGCGCTGCACGGCGGCTATCCGCGCGGGAAGGCGTACCTCGCGCAGAAGCTCGCGAAGGACCTCGCCGGACTGACGGCGTTCAAGACGTTCGCGTACTTCTTCGGCGCGCCGTCGCTCAACACCGAGACCGGAAAGGCCGAGCGGCCGCTAGATGACACGAGCCCGCGCCTGCGCGCCGCGGCCCGGCGCGACCGCTGGACCGTGCTCGGCTTCCACGTGATCGCGCCGGTCGTCGCGTTCGCGGCCGGCTGGGGCTGGCAATACGTGGTGCTGTGGATGCTGCCGCTGGTGACGGTGCTGCAGGCGATCCTGCGGCTGCGCGCGATCTGCGAGCACGGCGCGGTGACCGACTACGGCTCGCCGCTCACCGCCGCGCGCACGAACCTCGTTCCACTCTGGGTGCGCTACGCGATGTTCCCGCACCACGTGAACTACCACGTCGAGCACCACCTCTATCCGGCGGTGCCGCACTACAACCTGCCGCGCCTGCACGTCGCGCTCGCGGCGCACGGCATTCTCGACGGCGCCGAGATCCGACCGCTCGGCGCCACGCTGCGGCGGGTCTTCGCCGACCGGCCGGCGGCTATTCCAGCTTCATCTCCTTGATGATCGGACGGAACTGCTCGAGCTGACGGCGCAGGATCGCGTCCTGCTCGGCCGGCGTCGAGCCGACGGGCTCCGCGGCGTTCTCGGCGAGGCGCTTGGCGGTCTCCGGGTGCTTCACCGCCGCCGCGACCTCGCGCTGCAGGCGGTCGATCACGTCGCGCGGCGTCTTCGCCGGGACGAACAGGCCGTTCCAGCCATCGGCTTCGAGCGCCGGATAGCCCTGCTCGCGCACCGTCTGCACGTCGGGCAGCTCCGGGATGCGCTTGGACGCGTTGGTCGCGAGCGCGCGCAGCTTGCCGCTGCGGATGTCCGCGAGCGAGGACGAGAGCTGGTCGCCGCCGACCTGCAGCCGGCCGGCGAGGAGCTCCTGCTTCAGCGGCGCCGCGCCTTTCAGCGGCACGTGCGTCATCTGGACCTTGGCCTCGCGGTTGAAGGCCTCGCCCACCACGTTCATGAACGAGCCCGGCCCGGTCGAGCCGTAGGTGTAGTGCAGGTTGCGATCGCCCTGCAGCAGCTTCGCCAGCTCGCGCAGGTCCTTCGCCGGCACCGTGGGGCTTGCCGTGATCACGAGCGGCACGTAGACGGCGATCGAGACGCCGGCGAAATCGGTGTCGACGTTGTAGAGCGGGCGCCCGGCAAACTGCGCCGCCGCCGACGCGAGCGGGAACGTGACGTTGTGCATCAGCAGCGTGTAGCCGTCGGGCGGGGACTTCGCCACGACTTCCGCGCCGAGCTGGCCGCCCGCCCCGCCGCGGTTCTCCACCAGCACCGGCTGCCCGATCGTCTCGCTCATCCGCTGCGCCACGAGGCGCGCGACGATGTCGGTGGTGCCGCCCGCCGGGAACGGGACGATGATCTTGATCGGCTTCGACGGGAAAGCCTGCGCGAACGCGCCGGACGCCGCCAGGACGAGCGCGGCGCCGACGACGGACCTCAACAGTATTCTTGCTGCTCGCATGACTCGGTCTCCTCCTTGGGGGCGCGGCAGTATCGCCCGGCCGGCGCCCGGTTGTCACCACCCGCGCCCGGCGCGACAATCCGCGCCTGCCTCGAAGGGACCAAACGAGCGATGCCCGAGATTCTCCGCACGCCGGACGCGCGCTTCGCCGCGCTGCCCGGATTCGCGTTTGCGCCGCACTACGTCGAGCGCCTGCCCGGTTTCGAGGCCTTGCGGATGCACTATCTCGACGAGGGTCCGCGCGACGCGGCGCGCACGTTCCTCTGCCTCCACGGCCAGCCGACGTGGAGCTATCTGTACCGGCGCATGATCCCGGTGTTCGCGGCGAGCGGCGCGCGCGTCGTGGCGCCCGACCTCTTCGGCTTCGGCCGCAGCGACAAGCCGGCGGACGAGGCGTGGTACACGTTCACGCGCCACCGCGATTCGCTCCTCGCATTCGTCGCGGCCCTCGATCTCCGCGGCGTGACGCTGGTCGTGCAGGACTGGGGCGGGCTGCTCGGACTCACGCTGCCGATGGACCTGCCGGAACGGTTCGAGCGGCTGCTCGTGATGAACACCACGCTCGGCACCGGCGACGTCCCCCTGAGCGAGGGCTTTCTCGCGTGGCGCGCGTGGGCGAACAAGAACCCGGACATGGACGTCGCCAAGCTGATGAAGCGGTCGTGCCCGCATCTCAGCGACGCGGAGGCGGCGGCCTACGCGGCGCCGTATCCGGACGCGAGCTACAAGGCGGGCGTGCGGCGCTTCCCGAACCTCGTGCCCGAGCGTCCCGACGCCGACGGCGCCGCGCTCTCGCGCCGCGCGCGCGACTGGTGGCAGCGTGACTGGCGCGGGCGCACCTTCATGGCGATCGGGGCGACCGACCCGGTACTCGGGACGCCGGTGATGAACGCGCTACGGCAAGTCCTCCGCGGCTGCCCGGAGCCGCTCGTGTTGCCGCAAGCGGGGCACTTCGCGCAGGAGTGGGGCGAGGAGATCGCGCGCGCCGCGCTCGTCGAGCTGGACAGGTAAGGGAGGACCATCGTGCCCAAGGCATCCGCGCGCCGCGGCGGACCATCGTCGCTGAAGATCCGCGCAATCGAGGCGTTCCCGACCTCGTTCCCGCTGCCGCAGAACCTCAACGTGCGTACACCGTGGCAAGGACGGCTGCGTGCGCCCGCTCGAAGGGCCGGGGCTCGGGGTCGAGGTCGACGAGAAGTTCCTGAAGAAGTTTCCCGTCATCGAAGGCCCGAGCTACGTGTGACCGCTGCGCTCGCCGAGATCCTCGCGCCCCGCTCGGTCGCGGTCGTCGGCGCGTCCGACAATCCCGACAAGGCGGGCGGCCGGCCCGTGTTCTATCTGAAGCGCTTCGGCTTCAAGGGCGCGATCTATCCCATCAATCCGCAGCGCGCCGAAGTGCAGGGCCTGCGCAGCTTCGCGAACCTGGATGCGCTCCCCGAGGTGCCCGACGTCGCGGTGATCGTCGTCGCCGACAGGGACGTGCCGGCCACGGTCGGCGCGTGCGCCGAGCGCGGCGTGAAGTGCGCGGTGGTGATCAGCTCGGGCTTCGGCGAGACCGGCGCCGCCGGGCTCGCGATCCAGGAGCGCATGGTGGCGCACGCCCGCGCGCGCGGCATGCGCGTGCTCGGGCCGAACTCTCAGGGGCTCGCCAACTTCGCCACCGGCGCGGTCGCGAACTTCAGCACGATGTTCGTCGAGGTGGCGCCGCAGGACGGCCCGGTCGCGATCGTCAGCCAGTCCGGCAGCGCGAGCGTCGTGCCGTATGCGCGCCTGCGCGAGCAGGGCATCGGGGTGCGGTACGTGCTCGCGAGCGGCAACGACGCCGACCTCACCGTGGCGGAGCTGACCGGCGCGGTCGCCGCGGACCCGGCCGTCCGGCTGATCCTGCTCTACCTCGAGACGGTGAAGGACCCGCCGATGCTCGCACGCGCGGCCGCGCTCGCCCGCGCCCGCGGCGTACCGATCGTCGCGCTCAAGGCCGGCGCGAGCGCGGGCGGCGCGCGGGTGGCGCAATCCCACACCGGCGCGCTCGTCACCGAGGAGCGCGTCGTCGACGCGTTCTTCCGGCGGCACGGGATCTGGCGCGCGGAGAGCCTGCACGCGCTCTCCAACGCGGCGGAGCTCTATCTCGCCGGGCACGACGTGCGTGCCGGGCGACTCGCGGTGCTCTCGAACAGCGGCGCGCTCTGCGTGCTGGCCGCGGACACGGCGGAGACGCTCCGCCTGCCGCTCGCCGAGCTCGCGCCCGCCACGCGCAGCCGGCTCGCCGCGCTGCTGCCCGGCTTCGCGAACCCGCGCAATCCCGTCGACATGACCGGCGCGCTGCTCGGCAACAGCCCGATCTTCGGCAAGGTGCTCGACGCGGTCGCCGCGGATGACGGAGCCGACGCGCTGCTCGTCTCGCTGCCGGTCGCGGGCAAGGGCTACGACCTCGAGTCGTTCGCGCGCGACTCGGCGCGCGTCGCGCATGCAACGCAGCGCGTCGTCATGCTGGGGGCAACGCAAGCCTCGGTGCGCGCGCCGTTCCGCGCGCAGGGCCTGCCGTGCTTCGACGACGACGGCGACGCGATCGCCGCGATCGCGCAGGTCGCGCGGCACCGTGCGCTCATGCGCCATGAGCCCCCGGCGGCGTGGTCCACGCTCGAGACGCCCATCGCACCCGGCGGCGAGCGGTTTCTGAGCGAGGCGGCGAGCCTCGCGGCGCTCGTGCCCGCCGGCCTGCCGATCGTCCCGCACCGCGTGTGCCGCTCGCTCGACGACGCGCTCGCCGCGCTCGATTGGCTCGGCGCACCGGTCGCGGTGAAGGCATGCTCCGACCGCCTGCCGCACAAGTCCGAGCATGGCCTCGTGCGCCTCGACTGCCGCTCGCAGGAGGCGGTGCGCGACGCCTACGCCGCTTGCGTCGCGACGATGCGGCGACTCGGCATCGACGGGGAAGTGATCGTGGCGAAGATGGTGCGGGGCCAGCGCGAGCTCGTGCTCGGCGCGAAGGTGGATCCGCTCTTCGGCCCGGCGGTCATGGTCGGGGACGGCGGCAGGTACGTCGAAGCGCTGCCCGACCTCGCCACGCTCGTCACGCCCTTCAGTGCGCAGGAGGTCGTCGAGGCGCTCGGCCGCCTGCGCATCGCGCCGCTCCTCGCCGGGGTGCGCGGCGAGCCGCCGCTCGACGTGGCGGCGATCGCGACGTCGGCGGTGGCGCTCGGACGGTTCATCGCCTCCGCGCAGGGCGCCGTGCGGTCGGTCGACGTCAACCCGCTCGTGGTCGGCGCGCGCGGCGCGGGCGCGTGGGTCGTCGACGCATTGGTGGAGCGCGCCGGATCGTGAGCCCGGTCCGAGGTCGACAAGTGGGGCAAGGTCGTGCGGGACGCGAACATCCGAGCGGACTGAGGCCAAATGTGAAAATCTGTCAAACGCCGTCCGGCGGCAGTAGGTCATGGACCCCCCACGAACCCGCCGCGCAGCGGGCCGGACCCGCGCGTAACATGGCGGGCGCACCCTCGGAGGCCCGCATGAACGACCGCCTCGACGACCTCGACACCATCCGCTTCAACCGGCCGACCCACCAGGTCACCAACCAGCCGCCGCCGCTCGTCGGCTACAACGCCTGGTCCGGCGACGCGATCCTGCGCGATGCCGTCCAGCGCGCCGGCGGGAGCTGGATCGCGGGCCGCGCCGGCGACCTCGGCGAGCTGGTCGGGAGCGAACGGCTGCAGATGCTCGCGTCGCAGGCGAACCGGGTGGCCCCCCAGCTGCGCACGCACGACGCGTTCGGCCACCGCATCGACGAGATCGAGTACCACCCGGCCTATCACGAGCTGATGACCCTCGCGCTCGCGAACGGCCTGCACTCCACCGCGTGGACCGCGGCGCGCAGCGGCGGCTTCGTCGCGCGCGCGGCGCTCAACTACCTGTGGAACCAGGGCGAGAACGGCACCGCGTGCCCGATCACGATGACCTTCGCCGCGGTGCAGGTGCTGCGCAGCACGCCCGCGCTGGCGAAGACCTGGGAGCCGAAGCTCACCGCGGACCACTACGACCCGCGGCTCGTGCCGGTGCCGGACAAGCTCGGCGCGATGGTCGGCATGGCGATGACCGAGAAGCAGGGCGGCTCGGACCTGCGCTCGACGCAGACCCGCGCGCGTCGCCTGAGCGCCGACTGGTTCGAGCTGCGCGGCCACAAGTGGTTCTGCTCGGCGCCGATGTCGGACGGCTTCCTCACCCTCGCGCTGCTCGACGGCGCGATCACCTGCTTCCTCGTGCCGCGCGTGATGCCCGACGGCGGGCGCAACCGCTTCCTCATCCAGCGGCTGAAGGACAAGGTCGGCAACCGCTCCAACGCCTCCGCCGAGATCGAGTACGACGGCACGCTCGCCCAGCTCGTCGGCGAACCGGGGCGCGGCATCGCCACGCTCATCGAGATGGCGCACCTCACGCGCTTCGACATCGTGGTCGCGGTCGCCGGCATGATGCGCGCCGCGCTCAATCAGGCGCTGCACCACTGCGCGCACCGCGTCGCGTTCGGCCGCGAGCTCGACGCGCAGCCGCTGATGCAGAACGTGCTCGCCGACCTCGCGATCGAGGCCGAGGCCGCGACCCTGCTCGCGTTCCGGCTCGCGCGCGCCTTCGACCGCCAGAAGGAGGACGAGCACGAGCGGCTGCTCACGCGCATCCTCACGCCGGTCGCCAAGTTCTGGCTGTGCAAGCGCCTGCCGATGTTCGTGGGCGAGGCGATGGAGTGCATCGGCGGCAACGGCTACGTCGACGAGCACCCGATCGCACGCCTGTACCGCGAGGCGCCCGTGAACGGCATCTGGGAAGGCAGCGGCAACGTGATCTGCCTGGACGTGCTGCGCGCGATGGAGAAGACCCCCGACGCGCGCGAGGCGCTGTTCCGCGAGATCGGGCCGGCCATCGCCGCCGACGGCCGCGTGTCGCGTTACCTGGACGTGATCGGCACCGAGCTCGGCAACGCCCACGGCCTGGAGGGCCGCGCCCGGCGCATCACCGAGCTGCTCGCGCAGGTCGTCTCGGCCGCGCTGCTCGTGCAGCATTCGACCAAGGAGGTGGTCGACGCGTTCTGCACCGCGCGGCTCGGCCGCGACGGCGGGAAGTCGTTCGGGACGCTGCCCGGACGCGTCGAGGTCGAGAAGATCCTGGAGCGGGCACGCATCCGCACGTAGTGCGGGCGCTCCGCGCCCGCTTCCCGCCCGGGCGCCGGGCCGGCGCGGGAATATTGGACGGCGCACGGATGTTTCCTCCGCGCGGGGCGTACGCCCCGCCCGCCCTTCCCCTCTAGGAGGAGACACCCCGATGACACGTGCCCGTAACCTGCCTGTAGCGCTCGCCGCGCTGGGGCTCGCACTGACCGCCACACCCGCGGCGGCCGATGACGACGACAAGGACCGCGGCTTTCGCGCGCGGCTCTCCGGCTTCAACGAAGTGCATTTCTCGGCCGGGCCGCCGGCCACCCTGCGCGGCGCCGTCTCGAGTACGGGGCGCGGCACCTTCCGCGCCACGCTCGACCGGCGCTCGGAGGCGATCCACTACAAGCTGACCTACGACGGGCTCGAGGGCACCGTCACCCAGGCGCACATCCACTTCGGCCAGCACCACACCGTAGGCGGCATCACGGTGTGGCTGTGCCAGACCCCCGGCACGCCGGCGCCGCCCGCGGTCGCGGCCCTCACGCCGCAGTGCGTGCAGGAAGGCATCGTGTCCGGGACGATCACGCCCGCCCAGGTCCTCGCTGCCACCGGGCAAGGGCTCGATGGCGGGGAGTTCGGCGAGCTGCTGCGGGCCATCCGGGCGGGCGCGACCTACGCGAACGTCCACTCATCGCTGTTCCCGCCGGGCGAGATCCGCGGCCAGATCCGCACGGACGACGACTGACGCCGGCCTTGTGCTCCGCAACGGCGCGGCCGGCGCTGCGCCGTTGCGCTAATCGTTCCTCCGCGCCGGCTGCGCGTCTACAATTGCCGGGCGCGCCTGCCGGCGCAGCACGACAAGGAGGAGACCATGAAGAAGATCGCAGTGACTTGCGCGGCCGCGGCGCTCTCGCTTCCGGCATCACCCGGGCGGACGACGACGACCGCTGGGATCGCCGCGATAGCGTTCAGGAGTTCGTGACGCTGCCGGCCGGCGTCCGGTACCCGGAGGGCATTACCGCGAATCCCCGGACCGGCGAGATCTACGTCGCGACGTTCGACTTCGGGGCGAACAAGAACAAGCTCCTGCGGTACTCGCGCCACGGCAAGCTGATCGCCGAGCGCGACTTCGGCGGCCACGCCGCTGCTCGGGCTCGCGTTCGATCCGCACCACCGGCAAGGTGTACATCGCGAACGTCAGGAACTCCGGCCGGCCGTCGACGATCCAGCGCATCGCGGCCGACTTCAACGACGCATCGCCCATCGAGGACGTCGCCGACGATACCGAAAGACGTCGGCGCCGCCCGTCGTCGCGCATCGAGACCAAATCCCGACGGCAGCACGGACACGATCAAGTTCGGCTCGAACGGCCGTCCGCGCCGAACGCGATGACCTTCGACCGCCACGGCGGGCTCTACGTCTCGGATTCGTTCCAGGGCGCGATCTTCCACATCGCCAACGCGCCGGCTGCACGAAGCGTGCACGTCGTGACGACTCGTGGCACGATCCGCTGCTCGCGACGGCCGGCTTCCCGCCGTTCGGCGCGAACGGGGTCGCGTCAGCCGTGACGGGAAGACGCTGTTCGTGGCCAACACGGGCGACGATCGCATCCTGAAGGTCGATCTCGGCGCGAAGGCGGTGAGCGTTTTCACCGAGAGCATCAACGGCGCGGACGGGGTCGCGTTCGACGACGACGGCCGGCTGTGGGTCGCGGCGAACCAGAACGACGAGGTCGTCGCGGTCAACGACAAGGGCCGCGTGATCACGCCGGTTAGGCGAGTTCCGCGGCATCGATCGCCAGGGCGCGCCGAGCGGACTGCTTTTTCCCGCGAGCCTCGTGATCGTCGACGACTGGATGTACGTCACCAATCTCGCGCTGCCGCTTAACAACGATCCGCCGGCGACGAAGTCGAAGAGGACGTGACGCTCTGGACCGTGTCGCGGATCAGGCTGCCCGAGCGGTAGCCGCACCCGCCGTAGATGACAACGCCGCCCACTGGCGGCGTTGTCGTTTCTGCGTGCTGCCGCTATTCGCCGAGCCGCCCGCAAGGTACGCGTATCTATTCGGGAATCGAGAGCACCCCGTCGGTGAAGATGATGCGGTCGCCCGCCGGCGTGAGCGAGGGCAGCGGCAGCAGCGCCGGTACGTTCGCGGCCGTGTACGGGGTCAGGCCGCGCGGCGTCGGCCGCACCACCTGCGAAGGGGGCAGCGCCGCACCGGTCGTGAGATGCGCATACATGCTGTCCATCGCCTTCACGAAGTAGTAGTGCAACGGCGCGAACTGCGCGCCGGTCGCGCCGACGAAGAACGTCGAGATGAAGGCGTCGAAGTGCTGGCCGGTCGTGACCTCGATGTACCTCAGGCGGCTCTCCTTGCCCTCCTTCTGCTGGTTGAGGCCGTAGTAGGCCCGCGACTGGAGGTTGGGGAACACCAGCGCATCGCGGCGCCCGTGAATGACGATCGCCGGTTTGCCGTGCAGCCGCCCGGTGGTCTCGATTTCGCGCGTGCCGTGCCTCACGCGGGCGTGATCGAACCACGTGCGCGCGTCGGTCAGACCCTGCCCCGTCTGTAGGGAGCGGAAACACAGGGCGCCGTCGATATTCAGGTCCATCCGGTTGGTGGAAGACGAGATAGCCAGGTTCTCCAGGATCGGTCCCTGCTTCGCGCGGTCGGCGATGAGGTTGACACCGCCCGTCGCCGGGACGCCCGAGCTATCGGCGAACAGCCGCTTCGCGACGGCCTCCGCGATCGCCGTCGGCAGCCCCGCCGCGTCCGTCGCCGCGAAGCTCATGCCACATAGGTTGTCCTGGACCGCGAAGCGACCATACGCGTTGGCATAAGTGACCTGCAGCGAACGCCAGAGGTTCAGTGCGTCATGGGAAGCGATGCCCCAGTCCTGCGCGGCGGCGTAGCCGTGCGCACGGATCACCGCCAGCGCGGCGGCGGCCTGTTCGGCAGTCGTCGTTCCGGAGACCAGTCCTTTCTCCTTCAGCGACAGGCAGCGGTTCGCCGCCAATGCCGGAGGAGGAAGGAGCGGCGTGCCCGCGGCGCCCGGCGCGAGCGCGGCGCACGCTGCATAGACGCTCATCAGCGTCATCGAGTCGTAGATGCTGCGCCCGGCCGGATCGAAGGGCGGGTCATTGCCGAAGCGGATGACGAAGCGACCGTCTTCCGGTCCGATGTTCGGCTCGGTGACGACCAGACCGTCGATCAGCCCCTTCTCGTCGTCCTCCAGGGCGCGCAGCGCCATCCCGCCGCCATTCGACGCGCCCGCCGCGATCACGAGGGTGTTCTTGCGATCGAAGCGCTTGCCGCCTTTCGCTCCGAAATGTTCGTTCAGTGCCCAGAACGCGAACTCGATTCCCTTGAGGGCATACTGCCCCCAGAGGCGTTCGGGGTTGAGTTGCGAATGCGCGTGCTTGATCGCGATGCGATGCGGGTTCGCGGCCAGGTACTCGTCGAGCCGGCGCGAGTCCCTGACTGCGAACTGCGCGTCGTCGCCGATCGTGTCGGCCGAACCGAAGACGCCGTTGATGTCGTCGACTGCGTACGCTGCGGCTTCGGCGCCGAGCAGGTGAAAGCCGGTGTCGGTGCCCTTGCCGGGAAGGGCGACGGCGCAGCCCTTGAACAGCGCCCATTCGGCGATGGCGATACCGCCGTACAGGCTGCGCGAGCCGGAGGGGACCGCCGCCACGATGCACGGCTTGTCCTTGTTGAAGTGGCGCGGGATCTGCACCGCAGCCGGCACGTTGTTGACGTGCCCGTGCCAGTCGGGGCTGCGCAGATACGCCTTGTACTCGACCCCCGGGATCAGCCCCGGCGTCACCGGCGCAGGGAAAGTGGGCGCTCCGGACGATCCCGGACCCCACAAGAGACCCATTCCGCCGGCAGCAACCGTATCGACGATGCCGCGATAGTTGCCATAGATGGCGCGCCGGCGGAGCTCCGCCGGCGTCGGATTCAGCGGATCGACGAAGCCGGGTGCGGGAACCGCTGGATTCGTCGTTTCGAGGCCGGCCAAGTTGAGGCCCGCTGACAGAAGGTCATCCGTGACGCCGTCGTAGACGGTGACACTTTACGCTGCCCCGAATGATCGGTGCGTCGTCATCGTGCGCGAAAACCGCTGTTGCGTTGAACGCAGCGAACACCGCGACGAGCGTGAGCGAATTGAATCGTTTCATGAGCTCCTCCCTCCTTCCAGGGTCGCGTGAGGGTAATTCATGTGGGCCGATCAGACAACAGTGGAAGAGGTGTGCCAATCTTGTGCAAAGCTGCCGCGGCGTACGCGCCGGCTCTCGCCGGGGCGGCTCTGAAGGAATGAGAATTCGACGAAATGGCGAATGCGCATGGAGACTCTCCTTGAACGATGCGCGCCGATTCTGCCACGCGCCGGCGACGGTTCCGTGAAAACGAAACGTCGCGACGGTCGTCCCGCGCGGCGCGCGATCGGCGCAGGCCGGCGATCAGCCGGCCTTGTTCGCCGTGCAGTCGAAGGTGAACGTCACCGGGCGGCGCCGAGCCGACCCGTCGGCTTTCTGCTGGCTTGTACTCGAACTCGAACTTGCGCCGCGTTCTGATCGATTCTTCTCGGTCATCCGGTCCCGCCCACGGTGTCCGATCTGCGTGATCGACGTCACGATCAGATCGGAGGGCTCAGGATGTAGTAGTTCTGCTGGCACAGCGCCCTCCGTCCGGAACGTGATCAGAACCCCCGACTGCGCGTGCTTCCCGGTCATCACGGCCCCGATCAGCGACGGGCTCGACTTGTCGATGAGTTTCATGAGAGGTATCGCCGCACGCGACCTTGCCTGCGCCACCACCCCCGACGCACCGCCCGCCGGCTGTTCACGAACCCGAGCGAGAACGACAGGATGTCGATCTCGTTCTTGTGCTTCGTCGGTCGATGCTCTCGCCCGATATCCCGGCGGAGGTTGAGGAAGATGTCGCCGGCCGCCGGCGCCGCCGGCGGCGATCGCCGCAGCGGCGGCGAACGCGCCGGCGAGCAACGGGCGCGTGATCATGGCGGCAACGCTGCGCTTGGTGTCGGTCTCTGGCATGGTCGCTCCCCTAGATATAAGTGATCCGCCGAGCGGCGGATGCGGCAGCCATTCTGGGTCAGTGCCGCAGGCGTTTCAATCATTCTTCGGTCTTTTGACACGGTTTAACACTTGCACCGCAGCACCCCGGTTCGGCGTCGTATAGTCGGGGCCCCGCCGAGGAACCCGACGCCATCCGCCGACCGTGACCGCCTACGACGAAGTCCCCTACACCGGCCACCCGTACGCCGACTCGCACCCCGAGCGGCTGGCGAGCGATGGCGACGCTCTTCGGCATGACGCCGGCGCCCGTCGAGCGCTGCCGGGTGCTCGAGGTCGCGTGCGGCGACGCGGCGAACCTCATTCCCATGGCCTACGCACTCCCGGGCAGCGCGTTCACCGGCTTCGATCTCGCCGCGCAGCCGATCGAGATCGGCCAGCGGATGGTGGCCCGCCTCGGTCTTGCGAACATCGCGCTGGCGCAGCGCGACCTCGCGGACTTTCCCGCCGACGCCGGAACGTTCGACTACATCATCGCGCACGGCCTGTACTCGTGGATCCCGGCCGATGCGCGCGATCGTCTGCTCGCGCTCATCGCGCGGCACCTCGCCCCTCGCGGCGTGGCGTTCGTGAGCTACAACGTCTACCCCGGTTGCTACATCCGCCGCATGGTGTGGGAGATGCTGCGCTTCCACACCGAACGACCTCGGCACGCCCGCCGAGCGCATCGCGGAGGCGCAGGCGCTCGCGCGGCTCCTCGCCGAGGGCCGGACCGTGCAGGACCAGTACACGGCGCTCATGAAGGCGGAGCTCGAGCGGTTCACCGCGCGCGACGCCGGCTTCCTGTTCCACGACGATCTGGCCGAGGTGAACGACCCGGTCTACTTCCACGAGTTCATCGCGCACGCCGGACGGCATCGCCTGCAGTTCCTGTGCGAAGCGGAGCTCGTGGCGATGGCGTACGGAGGACTGACGCCGGAGGCGAAGCGCGTGCTCGACGCGCTCGATCCGCTCGCGCGCGAGCAGTACCTCGACTTCGCCAAGTGCCGCCGCTTCCGGCAGACCCTGCTCTGCCACGAGGAGGTCGCGATCGAACGACGGCTCGGCCCCGAGAAGGTCCCGGCGTTCCGCCTCTCGGCGCGTCGCCGCGTGCAGATCGGCGACCCGTCCGCGGCAGCCGCCGCTGCAGGGCGACGAAGTCGCTGCCCCAGGCCATGCTCGACGCGCTCGACGACGCCGCGCCGCGCGCTGCTGACGCTTGCCGAGCTCGGTGCGCGCGTCCCGGGGTCCGACGCGGACTATCTGCGACGGCTGACCTGGGCCGCGGCCTGCGCCGGGGCGATCCAGCTGCACGTGCACGTGCCGCGACCTGGCGACGACGCCCGGGCGAGCGGCCGGTCGCGAGCGCGGTGGCCCACGCCCAGCTCGAGCACGGCGAGACCGTCACCAACCTGCGCCACGACGCGGTGAAGCTCGACGACGAGGTGGTGCGGAGGCTGCTCCCGCTGCTCGACGGTACGCGCGACCTTGCCGCGCTCGCCGCGGCGCTCGATCAGCCGCCCGACGCGATCGAGGGACGGCTCCGCCATCTCGCGAAGCTCGCGCTGCTCGTCGCCTGATTACTCGGCCGTCGCCGCCGGCGAGGCACGCGCGATGGCGCGCGCGGCGACCTGTCGGCATTCCTCGAGCAGTTTCTCGTCGGTGAACTCCGGCGCGACTGCATTCGCGCAGGTCGCTGGCGCGCGCGGCGCCGCAGACGGCGGGATCGCGCGGCACGCGCGTTGCCTGCCGCGGCGGCGCGGCGGCTCCGCGGCGCGGCGCGCCGAGCGCTGGCGCGGTCGTCGAGAGCGAGGTACCGTCCGCGGATCACCGGCGCGGCGGGCTTGCCGCCGCCGCCCTGCGGCGCGTACGCAAACACCCAGTCGCGGTAGGACGCAGCGTCCGCGAACGACTCGTCGCGCGGCGCGAAGTTCGCGACCTTCATCGGCTTCGCGTCCGAGCGGCTGTGCACGCCGACGATCGCGCCGTCGGGCAGGCGCACCAGCTGCCAATCGGGCTGGCCGGTCATGGGGTCGGCGTAGAGCTGGCGCAGATGCCGCCGCGTGACCGCGACGCGCTTGTCCTCGAGCAGGTCCTCGAGCCGCTGCGGGTAGCGCTTCGCGCCCGGCGTGCCTTCGTAGTACGAGCCGATCGCGCGCCGATACTGGTCGCCGACGAACAGCAGGTCGAGTTCCTTGTCGCGCTTCGAGGTCGTGCTCCACAGCGTGCCCGCGGCGGCGAGCGCGACGCCCGCGAGCGCGACGGCGATGAGCAGCCCGACGTAGGTGAATCCGCCTTCGTGACCCCGGCGAAAGCCGGGGTCCAGAGCGGCATGCGCGGTTGAGCGCCCACGAGCTGGATTCCGGCGTCCGCCGGAATGACGGCGAGGTGGGCGTTCGCGAAATCGCAACCCCAATCTCCTAGAGATCGGCAAAAGCGGTGCCGTCGCCCGCCTTCCCGGGCGCGCCGCTCTTCACGTCGTAGACACTCCCTTTCACGCCTTCGGCGGGGGGGACGATGACCCAGGTCGTCGCGCTCTCGGTGACCGGATCGACCGGCAGGGCGCGGATGTACTTCTTGGCCACGAGCTCCTCGAGCGCATCGGGATACCGGCCGGTATCGGCGAAGTGCTTGTCGATCGCGTCGCGCATGACCGCGAGCGATTGCTTGAGCGTCGCCTCCTTCGACCGCTCCACGCTGCCGAAGTAGCGCGGCAGCGCGATCGTCAGCAGCGTCGCGATGATGGCCATGACGACGAGCAGCTCGATCAGCGTGAACCCGCGCAGCGCCCGCTTCGCGCCCGCATTCGGCTTCCCGCTCCCCGCTTCCCGCATCACCACAGCCGATACGCGACGCCGTTCAGCCCCACCCCCGGCGCGAGCGAATACACGTCGAACACGTCCTTCCCCTCGCGCGGCGTGTCGTGCGGGCTCTCGTAGCTCCGCAGGCCCCAGCTCCGGGCCGCGGGGAGCGTGGGATCCTCGGCGAGCGGATCGGGCGGCACGCGGCGCAGGAAGTAGATGAGCCGCTTCTTCCCCGCGTCCTTCGCGTCGGGCACGCCTTCGACGAGGACCTCGAGCGAGGGCGGATAGCCTGACTCGTCGGCCTTGCGCGCGATGCGCCCCTCGTCCCCGGCGCGCTTGTACTCGTCGAGCGCGGTGCGGATCTGGCGCAGCGACTGGCGCAGCTCGTGCTCCTTCGCGCGCCGGACCGCGAGCTCGGCGAGCGGCAGCGCCGCCGAGACGAGGATGCCGATGATCGCGACGGTGACGACCAGCTCGATGAGGGTGAAGCCGCGCGGCTTCGAAGCGAATGCCATCACTGCGCAACGACGTTTACGGTATGGGCACCCGGCGTGATGACGCTGACCGGCGCGCCACCGAAGTCGATCCCGCCGGCGCCCTCGATGCGCAGCTGCGTGGAGGTCGGCGCCGTCGCGAGCACGCGGAAGCGCAGCTCCGTCGGTGGCGCCGACGCGCCCGCCGCGACCGGGCCCTGCACGTCGACGGCGATCCGGCCTTCGCCGAGCGGCGCGCCGCCGAGCGCCTGGAGCACCTTCGGGTCGAACGCGATCTCGAGCCGCGCGGCGCGCGCCTCGGCGCCGGACGGAATGCCGACGTTGATCGTGAACTCGCGACCGGCGACCGCCTGCGACGGCGCCGCCCACAGCAGGCTCACGGACCGGCCCTGCGTGACCGCCGCCGCGGGCGCAGCCGGCGCGGCGGGCGAAGCGCCCGCGCCCGGCGCAAGCGAAACCGAGCGCGCCGCGGTCGGCCGGAGCTGCATCGGCGGCGCGCCGGGATTGGCGTCGGTGCCGGCGGGGAACTCCGCCGCCGTGCCATCGCGGCGCGCGAGGCTGCGCACGACGCGCGGCGTGATCAGCATCACGATGTCGGTCTTCTTGCGCTCGTCGAGATTGCTCGAGAACAACCGCCCGATCAGCGGCAGCTCGGCGAGCCCCGGAACCTTGTTCGCCGCACGGCGATCCTCGTCGCTGATCAGGCCGGCGAGCACCTGCGTCTCGCCGTCGTGCAGGCGCAGCGTGGTCGCGGTGTTGCGGGTGCCGAGCCGGTAGGCGATCGTGCCCGAGACGTTGAGCTGCTCGATGATGTTCGACACCTCGAGCTGCACCTTGATCGCCACCTGGTCGTCGAGGTAGATGTTGGGCTCGACGTCGAGCTTCAGGCCGGTGTCGAGGTAGCTGACCGAGGAGGACACGCCGACGTTCGCGGTCGAGGTCGTGGTGATCACCGGGACCTTCTCGCCGATGTGGATCTTCGCCTTGTCGCGGTTCTTCACCCGGATGCGCGGGTTGGCGAGGAGATTGGTCGCCCCGTCGGTCTGGCGCAGGTTGAGCACCACGAGCGGGTTGGTGGTGAAGAACGTGAGCCCGCTCATGTCGCGCAGGTTGATGAGCGCCGGTAGCGTCGTCGTGGCCGGGTCGGTCGGCAGCAGGCCGTAACGGATCGCGTCCGGATACCGCAAGCCGATCTCCTGCAGCTTGCTGGAGGCGACCTCGAGCACCTCCACCTGCAGCACCACCTCGGGCTCGCCGAGGTCCTGGGTCGCCACGAGCTGCTCGGCCAGCCGGATCGCCTCCGGCGTGTCGCGCATCACCAGGAGGTTCAGCTTCTCGTCGATGTAGAGGTCGCGCGTCTTGACGATGGCGCGGATCATCGCCGCGGTCTGCTTCACGTCCGCGTTGGTGAGGTAGAACCCGCGCACCGCGAGGGACTGGTAGTCCTTCTGCTTCGCCGGCGTGTTCGGATAGATCAGCAGCGAGTTTTCGTTGATGACCTTGCGATCGAGCTGGTTCGTCGTGAGCAGGATCTTCAGCACGTCGTCGAGGTTCGTGTTGCGCACGAAGATCGTCACGCGCAGATCCTGGCGCACGTCGCGGTCCAGCACGAAGTTGATGCCGAGCGAGCGCGAGATCGCCTCGAACACCGAGCGGATGTTGGCGTCGCGGAACTCGAGCGTGATCGGCTTGTCGAGCGCCGCCTTGAGCTCGGGCGCCGCGACCTGGATCTGCGCCTGCCGCTCGGCGATCTGGCGCAGCACCGTGCGGGCGGTCCGGTTGGCCGGGTTCTCCGCCAATGCGGCCTTCGCCCTGGCCTCGGCGTCGGCGGTTCGCCCGGCCTTGAGCGCGGCTTCCGCCTCCGCGGCCAACGCCGCGCCGCGCCGATCGCGCTCGAGGGTCTGGAGGCCGCTGCGGGCGAGCACGCTGCCCGGATCGACGCGCAGCGCCTGCTGGTACAGCACCTCGGCCGAGGTGATGTCGCCGAAGAGGCGCGCCGCATCGGCCTGCCGCACCAGCTCGACCACGTAGGCCTCACGGGCGCCGATGTAACTGCTCAACGCCTGGGCGTTGTTCGGGTTGTCGCGCGCCGCCTGCTCGAGCTTCGCGAGACCCTCCTCGGTCCGACCTTCGGCAATGAGCTTCCTGCCGTCGTCGACGGCAGGGATGGTGTTGCACGCGGCGAGCAGCACGCACAGCGTGAGCTCGACCCCCTTGAACGGTCTCATTGCGCGCCTCCGAAGGCGAGTTCCTGCTTCTGCTTGAGCGGCAGGTAGGTGAGCGCGAGGCTCTGCTCGGTGACGGCGTCGACCCGATAGGTGCCGTCGATCGTGTCGCCCTGACGCACGATGTGGTTGCGGTCGCCCTGCGTGAGGAACACGACGATCCGGCCGTCTTCGATGAGCTTGCCCATATACGTGAACGGCAGCGGCGGCGCTTGAGGCGGGGGCGGCGGAGGCGGGGGCGGCGCATTCTTGCGCGCCTCCTCCTGCGCGACCGACTGCCACGTGAGCGCACGGAACGGGTCGCTCGCGGGCGCGACGCCCTTGCGCGCGGCCAGCCGCTCGAGATCGATCTCGATTCGCTCGCCCGGCCGTTCGCTCGCCGCGCCCGGAGTGCGCGCCGCAGGCGCGGCCGGCGGCGGGCCTTCGTCCTCGCGCCCGACGAGACGCGCCGCGACGAGCGTGAGCGCGAGGGCGATTCCGAGCAGGAGCCAGCGGGCGCGCGGCGGCATGGCCATCACGCGCTCCCCAGGTACAGCGTGAGCCGGACCCGCGCCTCCACGCGCTGGGTCTCCACGTTCTCGCGCTTCAGGCTCACCTCCTCGAGCACGGCCGCGGGCACCTGTTCGAGCACCTCGCCCACGAACCCGCGGATCTGCGCGTACGTGCCTTGCACCGGCAGCGTCATCTGGTAGCGCCGCAGGCGCGGACTCGCGGCGCGTTCCAGCCGGTACTCGCCGGACTGGAGCTGCACGCCTTTCGCCTGCGCGATCGCATGGATGCGGCCGAGCCAGTCGGGCGACGAATCGGACGGCGGAAAGAACGCGTAGAAGGTCGCGAGCTGTTCCTGCGCCTGGGGGCGCGCGCCCGCGCGCTCGCCGCCGCCGACGCGGCGCTGGAGCGCATCGGCCGCATCGCGCAGCCGCGTCACCTCGCCCCGCAGCGGCAGGACCGCCGACACGGCGATCATCGCCGCGAACGCGAGCAGCCCGAGGCCGACGATGCCCGGCCACCCGAGACGCTCCAGCTCCTCGCGCAGCAGTCCGAGCTTCAGCAGGTCACTGAGTCTTGCCATCGCCCGCACGTTCTCCGTTTCCGGTTTCCGGCTTCCCGCTCCCATCGATCCACTGCGCGATCAGCGAGAATGCGACCGGCCGTTGCGCGCCGCCCTGGCGCAGCTCGTGACTCGCGAGGAACACGTTCGCGATTCCGGGGCGCCGCTCGAGCCGGCCCACGTACGCGAGCACGTCCTCGAAGCGCCGCGCCTCGCCGGTGATGCGCAGGGCGCGCGTTCCCGCATCGGGCTGGATCGAGAGCAGCGCGATCGTCTTGTCGCCGGCGGCCTCGATCTCGCTGAAGAGCGCGTCCCAGGGAATCGTAAGCTGTGCGAGCACCGCGTTCGCGTTGCGCACTTCGTCCGCGAGCGCCTTCGGATCGAGCGCCGTCTGACGCAGGCGCGGCAGCTCGCGCCGCGCCATGCGCTGCGTGTCGGCGATGCGGTCTTCGAGACGCACGGCTTCGCCGGCGAGCATGCGGTACTCGGCGAGCGTCGCGACCGCCGCGAATGCGCCCGCAGCGAGCAGACCGACGCCGAGCCAGGTCCGCGGCGCGCGCGGCCGGACGAAGTCGAGGTGCAGGCGCGGCCTCATGCGGACGCCTCCGCCCGTTCGCGCGCCGCGCCCGGGGCGGGGATGGTGCGGAAGCGCCAGCGTCCCGCCGGGGCGAGATCGCCGGGCCACGCGTCCCGCGCCACGACGCAGACCTCCGCGGTGTCCGCCTCGATCCCGCCCGCAAGGCGGCATTGCTCGAGCACGAGCGGCAGCGCGGCCTCGGGCGCGCCCTGCACCCGCTGGCTGCGCAGCGCCAGCCAGCGCGTGCCGTCGAGGTGGGCGACGCACACGCGACCCGGCTCGACGACCGCGAGCCACGCCGGGCCGGGCGCGAGGAACGCGCGCGCGCCGTTGAACGCATCCGCGAGAAACGGCCGCATCGTCCGCAGCGCGATGTTTCCGGCCGCGAGTGCGTCGCGCAGCACGACAACCAGCGCCGGGTCGATCGCGGCGGCGACGCCCGAACCGCCGCCCGGCTCGCCCAGGACCGCCTCCCACGCGTCGGCGCGCTCGCCGTACACGAGCCGCAACTGGTGCCGTGCGAGCGCAAGGCGCTCGGCGCCGCGCGCGCCCTCGCCCGCGCCCGGAACGAGCGCGAGCCGCACGAAGTGATTCGAGAGCGTGACCGACGCGTCGGCGTTCTTCCACGCGAGCGTGCCGAGCGCGCGCCCGAGCGCCTCGACCGCACCCGCCTCGTCGGCAGCCGGACGCGGCTCGCAGGGCTGCGCGTGCGTGAGCCCGGGCTGCGGCCGCAAGCCCCGCGCGACGCGCGTGAGCTCTACGCGATCCGGCGCGAGAAAGATCTCGATCCGGTCACGCCACAAAGGTGACACGGTTGATCTCCTGGAGGTTGGTCGCGCCCGCGCGCACGAGGGCGAGCGCCGAGTCGCGCAGGAAGCGCGTGCCGTTCGCGCGCGCCTTGTCCTTCAGCGCGCGGATCGGCTCGCGCGCGACGATCATCTCGCGCAGCTCGTCGGTGAGCGTCATGATCTCCGCGATCGCACGGCGGCCCTTGTAGCCGGTGCCGCGGCACTGCCCGCAGCCGCGCCCGGAGCGGAAATCGAAGCCGGCGACCTTGGCCGGGTCGAGCCCCGATTCGCGCAGCAGCGCCTTGGCCGGACGGTCCTCGACCGCGCAGTGCGGGCAGTTCACGCGCACCAGGCGCTGCGCGACCACGCCGTTCAGCGCCGACACGAAGCTGTACGGGTCGACTTCCATGTGCGTGAAGCGGCCGAGCACGTCGAACACGTTGTTCGCGTGCACGGTGGTGAACACGAGGTGGCCGGTCAGCGCGGCCTGGATCGCGATCTGCGCGGTCTCGGCGTCGCGGATCTCGCCGACCATGATGCGGTCCGGATCGTGGCGCAGGATCGAGCGCAGGCCGCGCGCGAAGGTGAGGCCCTTCTTCTCGTTCACCGGGATCTGGAGCACGCCCGGAAGGCGGTACTCGACCGGGTCCTCGATCGTGACGATCTTGTCGCGACCGTGGTTGATCTCCGTGATCGTCGCGTAGAGCGTCGTCGTCTTGCCGCTGCCGGTCGGGCCGGTGACGAGCAGCATGCCGTACGGCTCGCTCGCGAGGCGGCGCACGAGCGTCCGGTCGGCTTCGTCGAAGCCGAGGCTGTCGAGCGTCAGCCCGCGCACCTCGTCGGCGAGCGCCTGCTTGTCGAGGATGCGCAGCACCGCGTCCTCGCCGAAGATCGACGGCATGATCGAGACGCGGACGTCGATCTCGCGGCCGCGCGCGCTGACCTTGAAGCGCCCGTCCTGCGGCACGCGCCGCTCGGCGATGTCGAGCTCGGCCACGACCTTCACGCGCGAGATCACCTGCTCGGCGAGCTCGAGGCCCGCGAGCGTGCCGACGCGTGTCAGCACGCCGTCGATCCGGTACTTGATCGTGAGCCCGGCGGCGTCGGTCTCGAGGTGGATGTCGGAGGCGCCCGTCTTCAGCGCGTCGTACAGCGTCGAGCGCGCGAGCTGGACCACCGGGCTCGCGTCCTCGCTGATCGCCTTGAACGAGAGGTCCTCGACGCCGGCGTCGAGGCGCACCACGCCGCCCGCCTCCGTGCAGCACGCTCGCCATCGCGGAGGCACCCTCCTCGTGCCGCGACAGGAACGCGGCGAGGTCGGCGTGATGCGCGAGGCACGGCTCGAACGGCGCCGCGACGCGCTCCTCGGCCCACGCGAGGCGCGCGGCGTCGAACGGGTCGCCGATGACCAGCCGCAGCGCGCCCCGCCTCGTCGCGAAACAGCACGGCCTGCGCCTTCAGCGCTTCGGCGAACGGCAGCAGATCGAACGCCGGCTCCCAGCGGTACAGGTCGTCGATCGACGCGAGCGGATACCCGAAGCTCGTGGCGAGCCGCGCCGCGAACTCGGGCGCGGCGAGTCCCGCGGCCTCCTCGAGCGCGCCGACGACGCTCGTCTGCCGCGCCGCCGCGGCCGCGCGGGCGCGACGCACGTCCTCCGGCGTGAAGACTCAGCTCCGCCACTGCGCTCATTGCAGGCTCCCTGCCAGCTCGAACACCGGAAGGTACATCAGGACGACGATCGCCCCGATGACGACGCCGATCAGCGCCATCAGCAGCGGCTCGAACAGGCGCGTGAACCACTCGATCCAGCGCGCCAGCTCCTCGTCGTGGAAGATGGCGATGCGCTCCATCATCTCGGCCATGTCCCCGCTCTTCTCGCCGACCCGGAGCATGCGGCTGGCGACCGGCGTGACGAGCCCGCACTCGTCCATCGCGGTCGAGATGCTCGCGCCTTCGCGGATGCGCACCGTCGCGCGCGCGAGACGTTCGCGCAGCTCGGGCGGCAGCAGCCCCGACACCATGCCGAGCGACGTGACGAGCGGCGTGCCGCCGCGCAGCAGCATGCCCACCGTGCGGTAGAAGCGCGCGAGGTGATAGACCCGCACCCGCTCGCCGATCGCCGGCACGCGCGTGAGCCACGCGGTGAATACGCGCCGCCCTTGCGCACGCAGCGCGACCGCGACGACGAGCAGCGCGACGACGCTCGCCGCCACGAGTCCGCCGTGCGCGTTGAGCACCTTGCCCCATTCGATCAGCAGGCGCGAGAGGAACGGCAGCTCGCGACCCGACCTCGTCGTAGATGCCCGCGAATCGCGGCACCACGTAGCCGAGCAGGAACAGCGTCACCAGTCCGCCGACGAAGAGCAGCACGACCGGGTAGATCGATGCGCTCAGCACCTTCTTCTTGACCAGGTCGAGGCGGTCCTGGTAGGCGATGTAGCGCGCGAGCGCCTCGGTCAGGTCGCCGGTGCGCTCGGCCGCGCGCACCGTCGCGACGTAGAGCGGCGGAAACACCTGCGGATACTCGCCGAGCGCCGCCGACAGCGATCGACCCTCGAAGAGGCGGTCGCGCACGCCGGCAAGCAGCTTGCGGCTCTCCGCGCGCGTCTCCTTGGCCACCATCGTGTCGAACACTTCGGTGAGCGACAGGCCGGCCGAGAGCAGCGCGAGCAGTTCCTGGCTGAAGAGGAGCAGCGGGAAACCCGCGACGCCACGGGAGCGCGAAGCCGCCGAAGACGCCCCGTGGCCGCGCCGAGAGGACCGTGAACCCCTGCGCGCGCGCCTGGTCGCGAGCGGCGGCCTCGTCCGCCGCGTCGAGCGCGAGGCGGACGATCCCTTCGGTTCCCTTGATGGCGCGGATCTCGTACTGCATCGGCGATGTTGCGCTGCGCCGCGCGAAGAGGCGGCTGGATAGCCCGTTGCAACGGGTCGGGGAATGAGTTTTACGCCAAAAGGTTACGGGTGCGCAAGGCGGGGGACCGATGGCCAATTGACGAATTTGTAACGATGACGGCGGTGTGGGCTTGGCGATCGACCGATGCAGGATGAGAATCCGCGTTCTCACGCCTACTCCCTTGGTGGTCAAACTCTGACGGCAAGGTTGTGCCGCCGAGTTCCTCTTGGTCCGGGGCTCGCTGCTCAGATCGTTGCAGTCACGCCGCGCGAGCGCCGGAAAAAACATTAGTCGGGTCGACCCTATATGTCAATGTCCTTAGCGCGCGTAGATCGATCGGTCTATGCGCGGCGTCGATCGCTCTTCCGCGCTGCAGTACTCGCGCATCGACTTCAATCGATTCCAATGCTGCAGCGCGCGCAATGCGTGCTCCTGCAGTTACCGATCATTTGCGTTTGATTGCATTTGGAACGGAACGACAGCCGTATGACGAGTCATGGACGCTATTGCACTCGAAGTGAGTCCTGACCAAGGGCACGTTTGCGCGAGCACCCACTCCCAGAATCACTGTCGCTATTCTTTACACGCTCGCAACGCGCGCCTCGATCGCCGATCGGCCTACCTCCCCCGGCCCAGCTCCCCCATCCGCTCGAGCAGCGGCCGCTTCTGCTCCTCGAGCTCCTGATAGCGCCCGTACAGGCGCTCGAGCTCGTTCGTGAGGTCCCTGATCCGGTTCTCGCGCTGCTCGCGCAGGCGCTGGAGCTCGTTGTAGTCCTGCGGCGGTGGCGCGATGCCGACATTCGACTGCGGCGCGAACGGGTCGGGACGCGCGAGGTCCGCGCGGCGCAGCTCCTGCACCATCTGGAACTGCTGATAGACGCCCTGCTGCGCCTGCTGGATGCGGTTGAGCGCCGCGTCGAGCTGCCTGAGCTCCGCGTCCGCCTCGGTCTGCGCGACCGCGACCGCAGGGCACAGCCCGATCGCGGCGAACGCGATCAGGGCGCGCAATGCGCGGCCCACCGTGCGCGGGCCGCGCCGCTTCATCATCGTGCGTGCGCGACTAGTCGTCGTCCCGATCGTGACGATCGCCGTGACGCTTCTCGTTCACGAGCGCGAACGCGCGCAACGCGGAGCCGGTGCCGCCCTTCACGTTCAACGGCGGGATGACGACGACGAACTCGTACGTGCGCGGTCTTCGCGAGCTCTTCGAGGTTGAGGTTCTCGATGATGTAGATGCCGCTGTCCGCGATCAGGCGCATGTGCACCGGGAAGACCTGGAACTTGGGCTGGAGCACGACCGGCGGCCGCATCTCGAACGTGAGCGTGTCGTTGCCGACGATGCGCGCGCCGTGCTTGATCAGGAACTCGGCGCCGTTGAGGCTGGGGCCCGGGCGAAAAGGCGCCCGCGTACAGCGCCGGGTTGCCCTTGAAGTACTGCCCCCAGCCGGTGCGGATGAACACCGTGTCGCCCCTCTTGAGACGAACGTGCTTGCCGCTTCGCGGCCTGCTCGAGGTGCGCGGCGGTGATCTCGAAGCTCGGCCGGCAGCGGGCTCCAGTCGCTTCTGGATCATCCGCGCCACGTCGAGCAGCACGCCGCGGTTGACGAGCAGGTCCTTCGGGAACTGCGTCGATCGCGAGCTGCGCGCCGACGCCGCTCGCGCCGATGCCGTCCGGATTGCTGGTGGAAGCGGCTGCGTCGACGCCGCCGAAGAGCTTGCCGTCGCGCCCGATGTGGCCGATCGCGTCGATGCTCGGCGCGCCGTGCTGGCCGCTCCAGTGCTGGACCTCGGCGGTGAAGGAGAGCTGCCCGCCGTCGCCGAACGTCCCGCGCGTGTTCGCGTGCGTGGCGCTCAGCGCGAACGAGTAAGGCGGGTTCACCGATGCGACTGGCGAGTCGTTCTCCCACGGATGCGAGAGGTCGACGAGCTTGGCCTTCTTGATGGCGTCGCAGCAGATCCGCGGCGTCGTCATCGTCGTCGTGGGCGAGCGTCGTCGCGACGCCCCCAAGCAGAAGACGCCGTGGAAGCCACGATAGCGAGCAATCGTCCGCCACGGATGCGCGTCGGAAATGCGGATGTGTTCGGCAACGTCATGACGAGTTCCTCCCCCTTCAGGAAAACTGCGGACAGAGTTGCGATGGGTAACGCTCGCGGGATTCTCGACGTCGCGCCCGACTGCGTCAAGGCGATCCGGGATCGCTGCAGTGCACTACCAGCTCGTGACGTCGGCGTTCTCGCCGGTGCCGCCCGGCTGCCCGTCCTTGCCGAACGACCAGATGTCGAAGTCGCCGTGCTCGCCCGGCGACTTGTACTGGTACGGCTTGCCCCACGGGTCGAGCGGAACCGCCTTCTGCAGGTAGGGCCCGCTCCACTTCGCCTCGTTCTGGGGCCGCTGCACCAGTGCGTTCAAGCCCTGCTCGGTGGTCGGATAGCGGCCGATGTCGAGGCGGTAGGTATCGAGCGCCTTCTCGAACGCGACGACCTGCGCCTGCGCCGCCTTGACCTCGGACTTGCCCACCTGCGAGAAGTAGCGCGGCGCGACATAGCCCGCGAGCAGGCCGATGATGACCATCACCACGAGCAGCTCGAGGAGGGTGAAACCCGCGGCGCGCGGGAAGGACGGGCGGATGTGCTGCATCGGTTCGGCTCGGGGCGAACGATACACCGCGCCCGCGCCGATCGTCACCTCGCCGGCGCGTCCTGCCGCTGGAACGAAATGTCGCCGTAATACGCTTCCGCATCCCCGCCGGTGTTGTCCGAGTCGGTCATGATCCCGATCGAGCGGATGCGCTGCGGCTCCTCGCCGAACGCGCGCTTGAAGTCCTCGTACACGTTGCGCGTCTCCGAGCGCCACTTGCCGAGGTGCTCGGCGCCGGTGTCGGCGACGATCATCTTGATGCGCGAGGTGTGCACGTTGTCGATCACGCGTCCGACCGGCGCGCGGTTTTCCCAGATGTACATGAGGATCGCGTACGGAAACTCCTGCTTCGTGAACATCCTGAACTGATCGGCGAACAGGCGGTCGTCGAACGGGAGCTTCGACTTGTCGCCGTCGAAGGTGATCACGATGCGCACCGGCGAGTCCTCGAGGTGCCGCTGCGAGTTGTCGGCGCCCTGGATGAGCGCGGGCACCTTCCAGTGCCAGTGCAGGTAGGGATACTCCTTGAGGTCGATCGAGATCGGAAACACGAGTCCGGACGCCGAGCCGCGCGCCCGCGCCACGATCACCGTGCGGCCCTCGTGATCGACGAGCTTGTACTCGGTCGGGCGCTTCAGGCCGGAGAGCCGCCACACGCGCCACCCCGAAGGCAGCGTTTCGCCCGGCTTCTCGGCGGAAAACTTGCCGACCGCCGGAAGCGGAATCTCGGCGGGCTGCTCCGGCGTGACCGCGCAGCCGGCAAGGGCGATCGCCGCGATGACCGCGAGTCTTCTAGTTATAGGCACGTTGTACCGCTCCTCCTCTGAGAGAGTACTTCAATCGTGCGCGGACCGGAAAGCCGCGGCCTTGACGTGGGTCAGACGCGCGCGGCCGCCGTCCCCGACAATGCGAGGAGAAACGATGTCCGGAATGGACCCGAAGCTCGCCTTGGAGGAGGCTCACGCGCTGTCGGCCGCGGAGGTGGTCGCGCGGCTCGCAACCGACCCGGTGCGCGGACTGTCCGCGGCCGAGGCGCGGGCGCGGCTCGCGCAGGCGGGGCGCAACGAGCTGCCCGCCGCGCCGCCGGTGCCCCGGTGGCGCAAGCTCCTCGCCCAGTTCGAAAGCCCGCTCGTCCTGCTGCTGGTCGCCGCGAGCGGGATCTCGCTCGGGGTCTGGTGGTTCGAAGGCCATCACGGCGGGCCCTACGAGTCGCTGACGATCTTCGCGATCGTCGTGGCGAACGCGATCCTCGGGTTCGTCCAGGAAGAGCGCGCCGAGCACGCCGTCGCGAGCCTGGCGAAGATGACCGCGGCGAGCGCGATCGTCGTGCGCGACGGCGAACGCATCACCGTCCCGGCGTCGGAGCTGGTGCCGGGCGACGTGATCGTCGTCGAGGAAGGCGCCACCATCCCGGCCGACGCGCGCGTCATCGAGTCGGTGTCGCTCCAGACCGCGGAGGCCGCGCTGACCGGCGAAAGCACGCCCGTCGCCAAGGATCCCGCGCCGGTGCCGGGCGACGCGACGCTGGCCGATCGCGCCAACATGCTCTATTCCAGCACGGCCGCGACCTACGGACACGGGCGCGCGGCGGTGGTCGCGACGGGCGCGCGCGCCGAGGTCGGCAAGATCGCCGGGCTGCTGCGGACGACGCACGCCGAGGTGACGCCGCTCCAGGCGCAGCTCGACACCCTCGGCAAGGTGCTGGGCGCGGTGGTGATCACGATCGCGGTCGTGGTCGCGGCGACGATCCTGCTCCTGCATCGCGATTTCTCCCCGACGGCGCTGACGGCGGTGCTGCTCTACACGGTGGCGCTCGCGGTCTCGGCGGTGCCCGAGGGTCTCGCCGCGGTGACCACGGTCGTGCTCTCCCTCGGCATGCAGCGCATGGCCAAGCGCAACGCGATCGTGCGCAAGCTCGCCGCCGTCGAGACGCTGGGCTCGGCCAACGTGATCTGCAGCGACAAGACCGGCACGCTCACGAAGAACGAGATGACGGTGCGCGTCGTGCTGACCGCATCCGGCCGCGCCGACCTCACCGGCACCGGCTACGAGCCGCAGGGCGACCTGCTCGCCGGCGGCAAGCCGCTCGCGCCGGGGCCGCATCGGGTGGAGGTCGAGCGCACGCTCGCCGTCGGCTTCCTCGCCAACAACGCGACGCTCGCCGAGCGCGACGGCCATTGGGTCGTGGTCGGCGATCCGACCGAGGGCGCGCTGAAGGCCGCGGCGCTCAAGATCGGCCTCCCCGCCGAGCGGCTGCAGAGCCGCTTCGCGCGCGTCGGCGAGATCCCGTTCTCCTCCGAGCGCAAGATGATGAGCACGGCGCACATCGACGAGCGGCACGAGATCCCGGTGCTGTTCTCGAAGGGCGCGCCGGACGTGCTGCTCGCGCGCTGCACGCGCCTGCGCACGGGCGAGGTGGAGATTCCGCTCGACGACGCGCGGCGCGCCGCGATCCTCGCCGCGATCGACGCCCTCGCCGGCGAGGCGCTGCGGTTGATCGGGTTCGCCTACCGCCGGCTGCCGGCGGGCGGAGGCGTCGCCGAGGCGCACGAGCAGGATTTCGTCTGGCTCGGCATCGTCGGCATGATCGACCCGCCGCGCCCCGAGGCGATCGACGCGGTGCGCCGAGCGCAGACCGCCGGCGTGCGCGTGATCATGATCACCGGTGACCACCCCAGCGCTGCGCACGCCATTGCGAAAGAGCTCGGGATCGCGAAGCCGGAGGATCGCACGGTCACCGGCGTCGAGCTCGCGCGCATGACCGAAGAGGCGTTGCGCGAGGCGGTACGCACCGTCTCGGTCTACGCGCGCGTGTCCCCCGAGCACAAGCTCCAGGTCGTCCGCGCGCTGAAGAGCCACCGCGCGATCGTCGCGATGACCGGCGACGGCGTGAACGACGCGCCGGCGCTCAAGGCGGCCGACATCGGCATCGCGATGGGCATCACCGGCACCGACGTCTCCAAGGACGCCGCCGACATGATCCTCGCCGACGACAACTTCGCGAGCATCGTCAGCGCGATCGAGGAGGGCCGCTCGATCTACGCGAACATCCAGAAGTTCCTGCGCTACATGATCTCGACCAACCTGGGCGAGGTCTTCGTCATGTTCTTCGGCGTGGTGCTCGCGGGCGTGCTCGGCCTGCGGCCCGAGCCGGGGGAGGCGATCGTGCTGCCGCTGCTCGCGACGATGATCCTGTGGATCAACCTCGTCACCGACTCGGCGCCCGCCCTCGCGGTGGGCGTCGACCCGGCCGATCCCGCGGTGATGGACCGTCCGCCGCGCGATCCGGGCGCCGGGGTGATCACGCGCTCGATGTGGCGCATGATCGCCGTGGCGTCGGTGACCACCGGCGTGGCGACGCTACTCGTTCTCGACGCCGGCGACCCGGGCGGGCTCTTCGGCGGGGATCGCGGCCTCACCGAGGCGCGCACGATGGCCTTCCACACGCTGGTGCTGGCGCAGCTCTTCGCGATCCTGGGCTTGCGCAACGAGCGCGAGAGCTTCCTGAAAGGCCTGTTCACGAACCACTGGCTGTGGCTCGCGCTCGCGCTCGGCGTCGCGATGCAGTTCCTCGTGCTCTACCTGCCCGGCATGCAGAAGGCGTTCGGCACTTTCCCGCTCACGCTCGCGGACTGGGCGGTTTGCACCGCCGCCGCCGCGTCGGTGCTGGTGGCAATCGAGATCGCGAAGCCGGTCTTCCGCGCGCTCGACGCGCCGCCCACCGGGCCCGCTACTGCATGAGCCAGTCGAGGATCGCCGGCCCAGCGATCGAAGATCATGAAGTGCCCCAGGCCGGGCAGCACTTCCGCGTGCGCACCCGGGATCGCGGCAACCAGGTGACGCGTGGCCGGCGGCCGGCACGATCCGGTCCGCCTCCCCGTGCCAGAGCGCGACCGGCGCGCGGATCGCCTCAATCGGCAGCTGCCACGGCCGCGCCTCGAGCCGCAGGTCCGTGATCAGCGCATCGACGCCGTGCCGCACCGATTCGGCGAGATCGCGCGCCAGCATCGCGCGCACGTCCGGCCGGGCGAGCGTGCGCCGGTCGTCCGGCGCGAGATGCGCCGCGACGCGATCGATGAACCGTTCGGGCGCGCGCAGCGCGAGCCGCGACGCGACGCGTAGCGGCCCGCGCATCAGCTCGGGCGCGTGCGCCGCAAAATAGAAAGCGACACGCGCGGGCAGTGCGATGCGCCCGCCGTGCATCGAGCCGGGCGGCCCGACGCTGCTCACGAGCGCGGCCCGCGTGACCCGCTCCCCGAGCAGGGCTGCGCAGGCGAGCGCGAACGGTCCGCCGCCGGAAACGCCAACGACCGCGAAGCGTTCGAGGTCGAGCCGGTCCGCGATCGTGGCGACGTCGTGAGCCCAGCTCGCGAGCGTGCGCGCGGGGCACGGGGAGGACAGACCGAACCCGGGCCGATCGACGTGAATCACGCGCGCGCCGCGCGCCGCCGCGATGCCGGGATCGGGGTGCTGCTGAAGACGCGAGCCGGGGAGCCCGTGGAAGGCGAACACCGGCCGGCCGGCGGGATCGCCGCACTCGGCGCAGGCGATCCAGCGCCGGTCGTCCAGCTGCAGCAGCCGCGTTTCGGGTGGCGCAACGGGCTTCATGGGTTGCGTGTCGAGTTTGCGCGCCGAGTGGGCAGGCGCCGAAAAAACTTCGGCCGGTGGAGCACACCGGCCGACGCGAGCGTCCGGTGAATCGTCAGTGCTTGCAGTGGCCGAGCGCGCGGCCCTTGCCCGGGTTGTTGCGGTTGCAGCTGGCGTTGTCGGAATAATCGGGTGCGCCAGTGGTCCTGATCGACTGCGGCGCGCCCGACACCTGCGTCTTCGGCTTCGAGTCGGCGGTCACCGCGCCGCCGACCACCGCCCCCGCCGCGCCGCCGACACCTGCGCCGATGATCGCGCCGTTTGAGCCGCCGACCTCGTTGCCGATCGCCGCCCCCGCGCCACCGCCGACCGCGCCGCCGATCATCGCGCCGGTGCGGGCGTTGCCGCTCGCGCCGACTGCGCCGCCCGCCGCGCCGCCGACCGCGCCGCCGACGATGGCGCCGGTGGAGCCGCCGACCTCGTTGCCGATCGCCGCGCCGCCGGCGCCGCCGATCGCGCCGCCGACACCGGTGCGCACGTCATTCGCGTGCACCGAAGAGTACGCCGCCAGAGCGGCAATGAGGAGCGCAGATTTGACTCGCATGGAAGTTCCCCTGTCCGGACCGACGAGGCGATCTTCCACGCGCGTCACGCGCGGGGCGAGGTCAGCAGGCGACGCGTGCAGCAGATCACGCGCATGGCCGTCGAGTCGCCGACGCGGTGAGCCCGGTCGCGATTATGACAATGTCGTGGAAGCGCCGACACTGTCGCCTGCAGGCGACAGGTCGGCGATGTGCGCCGGCTCAGCGCGTCCGGACGCGCACCGCGGTCCAGGGTTCCGCGCCGCTCCCGCCGACGATGCGGTCGCCGGCGACGCGGCCGGTGAACGCGACGCGTGCGCCGCCCTCGCCGGCAAAGGCGAATCGAATCTCGTCGCCGCGCAGCACCGCTTGCGTGAGCGGCTGCGTTTCCGCCGCGACTCGCACCGAGCCGGAGATGCGCTGGAACCGCTGATCGACGACGAGTTCGGCGGCACCGCTCCCGGCCCGCGTCATCACCCAGGTGCCGGCGACCTTCGCCGGCACGACCCACAGATAGACGTCGCTCGCGCCGACGCGCACGTGCTCGTCCGGCTCCCATTCGTCCATCCGGAACATGTGCGAGGCGACGCGCGTCCCGGGCTTCATGTCGAGGATCTTCGGCCGGAGCTTCACGTTGAGGGGGGTGAGAAGGTAGAGCGTCACCACCGTCGCAGCGCGGAAGTCGTACCCGAAGATATCGGCCTGCTCGAACCTGACGCGGTCCGCGACGCCCTCCTTCTTCGCGGTCGCGCGGCTCAGCTCGATCATGTCGGTGTCGAACTCGATGCCGACGGCGCGCGCGCCGAAGCGCTTCGCGGCCATGATCGCGATCTTCCCGTCGCCCGAGCCGAGGTCGTAGACGAGATCGCGCGGGCCCACGTTCGCCATCGACAGCATCCGGTCGACCGCGGCGTCGGGCGTCGGCACCCACATCACGTCCTTGCCGCCGACGACCGGCGGCTGGTTGAAGGTCTCGAGCTGCGCGCGCGCCGGCGCCGCGCCGAGGGCGAGACACGCTGCGGTGAGGGCGAGCAATCGGACCATGCGCGAGGGGCTCCGTCGAGGGCGTGAAGGTAACGGGGCCACCGGCCCGGGCGCAAGCCGTTGCGCCGGCTGCTCGAGCGCCGGGAGACGCACGCCCGCGGCGCGATTTCCGTGAGCGGCATCAAATCCGCCGGCGCGCGGCTGCGCCAGAGTTGGCGCGGCGCTAGACTTCAAAGGCGCCGCGGACCGGCCGGTCCGCCGGAAGCTCACGACATCCGCCCCTGAGGAGGAGCCCCATGACCGACCCGGTCAAGTACGTCCTCGACGAATCGCGCATCCCGAAGCACTGGTACAACCTGCAGGCCGACCTGCCCAAGCCGCTCCCGCCGCCGCTGCATCCGGGCACGCTGAAGCCGCTCGGCCCGGACGATCTCGCGCCGCTCTTCCCGATGGAGCTGATCGTCCAGGAGGTGACGCAGGAACGCGAGGTGCCGATTCCCGAGCCCGTGCGCGACGTGTACCGCCAGTGGCGCCCGTCGCCGCTCTATCGCGCGCGGCGGCTCGAGAAGGCGCTGGAGACGCCGGCGCGGATCTACTACAAGTACGAGGGCGTGTCGCCCGCCGGCAGCCACAAGCCGAACACCGCGGTCGCGCAGGCGTTCTACAACAAGCAGGCCGGCATCTCGAAGCTCTCGACGGAGACCGGCGCGGGCCAGTGGGGCAGCGCGCTCGCCTTCGCCGGCGCGCTGTTCGGGATCGACGTGCAGGTCTTCATGGTGCGCGTCTCCTACGACCAGAAGCCTTACCGCCGAGCGCTCATGGAGACCTACGGCGCGCGCTGCATCCCGTCGCCGTCGAACGAGACCCAATCGGGCCGCGCGATCCTCGAGCAGCCGCAAGGACCACCCGGGCTCGCTCGGCATCGCGATCTCCGAGGCGGTCGAGGTCGCCGCGCAGCGCGACGGACACGAAGTACGCGCTCGGCTCGGTGCTGAACCACGTGCTGCTCCACCAGACGGTCGTCGGCCAGGAGGCGATGGCCCAGCTCGAGATGGCGAACGACTACCCCGACGTGATCGTCGGCTGCACCGGCGGCGGCTCGAACTTCGCCGGCATCGCGTTCCCGTTCCTCGGCGCGCAGCTGCGCGGCGGGAAGAAGGTCCGCATCGTCGCGGTCGAGCCGGCCGCGTGCCCGAGCCTCACGCGCGGCAAGTACGCCTACGACTTCGGCGACACCGCGCACCTGACGCCGCTCGTGAAGATGCACACGCTCGGGTCGGTGTTCACGCCGCCGGGCTTTCACGCCGGCGGGTTGCGCTACCACGGCATGGCGCCGCTGGTGAGCCACATCAAGCAGCTCGGCCTGATCGAGGCGGTCGCGTACCACCAGACGAAGTGCTTCGACGCGGGCGTGCTGTTCGCGCGCAACGAGGGCATCCTGCCCGCGCCCGAGGCGAACCACGCGGTGAAGGGGGCGATCGACGAGGCGCTGAAGTGCAAGGCCGAAGGCAAGTCGCGCGCGATCCTCTTCAACCTCTGCGGCCACGGCCACTTCGACATGCAGGCGTACATGGACTACTTCGCCGGCAAGCTGGTCGACCAGAACTACGACGAGGGGGAACTGGCAATGGCGCTCGCGGGGCTGCCCTCGGTCAAGGAGGCCGCGTGAACGCACCCGATGCCCCGGCGGCGATCCCGCCGGTCCGCGTCTGGACGCGCGCGGAGATGATGAAGCGCGTCGCGCGCTTCGCCGACCTCAAGGGATTCAGCGACGGCCTGCAGGACTCCAAGGTGCCGGAGAGCCACAAGACGACCTTCAATGTGATCGGCTTCCAGACTCCGGAAAACGCCGGTCGGGGCGGCGTGAATTCGCCGGTTGGCCAGTCCGCCTCGATGAACGGCGCGATCAAGATCTCGGAAGGCTTCAACCTCGGATTCGTCAAGTGCCGGCCCGGCAAGGGCGTGCTGATGCACAACCACGACACGAACGAGACCTTCGTCGTGATGTCGGGACGCTGGCTCGTGCAGTGGAACGAGGCCCCGCACACCGAGTCGCTGGAAGTCGGCGCCCTCGACACGATCTCGTTCCCGCCCGGGTGCGCCCGCCGCTTCGAGAACATCAGCCAGGGCGAGCCCGAGCGCGAGCATCTCCTGCTGTTCGTGATCGGCGGCGACGCGCCGCAAAACGAGTTCACCCCGGCGTCGATGCGCCGGATCGAGGCGTTCGAACGGACCGGGCGCTGACCCGGTCCGCCCCTTGCGGCGCTTGCGTCAGGCCGCCAGGCGCGCCGCGGTCGCGTCGGTCAGCGTCTTCGACCAGGCTTGCGCGTGGACGGCGCCATCGTGCTCGCCGAGCAGCGTCTGCGCGCGCGCGGTCAGGCGCCAGTTGAACGGGCTCGACGGCTTCACCTGGGTGCGCTCGGCGGCGAGGGCGCGGGCGAGCTTCGACTCTCCGCCGCGCAGGCTCGCCTCGATCAGCGTGAGCGACAGGATGTCGCGCTGCGCGTGGCTGCCGCCGAACCGCTGCGCGACCAGCCGCACCGGCCGCAGCATCTCGATGACGACGTCCCAGTCGCCGCGGCCGAACGCCGCGAGCGCGACGCACACCGGCAGGCCGACCTCGCGCGTCATCTGCGCGTTGGTGCCGCCGCCCTGGTCGGCCCGCGCGCGCAGCGCGGCGAGCAGCGCGTGCGCCGCCGACTCGCGCCGGCCGGCGACGAACGCCATCATCGCGTGCGCGTCGTTGAACGCGTAGTGCGCGTCGGCGGCGAGCGGTTCCCAGGCATCGGCGAGCTCGTTCCACCGGTCGCCCACGTCGACCCCGCGCAAGTGCAGCCGCCACAGCATCGCGGTGGCGTCGATCATCTCCAGGATCACCTGCGAGCGGCCCGGCCGGATGCGCGTGTCGTAGAGCTCGAGCACTTTCGCGTGCTCGCCGAGGTCGAGGTAGTAGAGCGCGAGATGCCACCAGTTGTGGAACGCGAAGCCGTTGTCCGGCGACCAGTCGGGCGCGCGTGACTCGAGCCACGCGATGCCTTCGGCGAGGCGACCCTGCATCTCCATCACGTGCGCGACGGCGTGGACCGCCCACGGATCGCGCGCGTTCAGGTCGAGCGCGTGCCGGCCCGTCTGCTCCGCGCGGACGTAGTCGCCGCACTCCTCGAGGCCGAAGGCGTGCATTCCGAGCACGAACCCGAACCCGGGCGTCGGCTCGCGCCAGTACGGCAGCACCCGCGCGACGCGGTCGCGCAGCATCTGGGACTGGCCGAGGAAGAAGTCGCCGAGATGGGCGAGCTGGAGCGCGAGGGTGTCGCGCGGGTGGTCGAGCAGCACGTCGCCCCACCCCCGCACCGCGCGGCGCCAGTCGCCGTCGAGCCAGGCGCGGCACGCCGCGAGGTGGCCGCGCTCGCGGGCGTTCGCCCCCGCGCCGTACTGCGCGGCAGCTTCGATCTCCGCCGCGGCGAGCGGCTGGAAGGCCTTCTCCGTCGTGGTGAGCAGGATGCCGGCCTTGGCGACGCGCGGCAGCACCGCGCCGGGATCCAGCGCGATCGCCTGGTCCAGCGCCTCGATCGGATTGCCGTAGTAGCCGTGGAACAGCTCGATCGCGTCGTCGCAGGCGTCGATCGCGTCGCGCTGCGTGCTCGAGACGGGCATCGCCCGCCGGTCGGTCAACATCATTTCTGCTCTCCTTTAGAGTTTAGCGGCCCGGGATGCGCACCCGCGCCATGGTGTGAACTACGTCGTCGCTCCTTTGGTGTCGACCGGCGGCGCGCCCGCGCATCCGCAATGCGCGACGCGCGCGACGTATTCCCAGCGCAGGCATCCGTGCCGCTCCTCGCACTCGTCGCGCGCGCGCTCGGGCACGAACCGGCGCTGGCTGCCCTCGTGCGCAAGCCCCACCTTCTCGAGCACGCGACCGGAGGCCGCGTTGTCACGGAACCGGGGCGCCCAGATGCGCTCGAGCCCGAGCGTCTCGAAGCCATGCGCGACGACCGCTGCCGCGGCCTCGGTCGCGTAGCCAAGGCCCCAGTACGGACGCCCCAGCCAATAGCCGAGGCGTGCGCAAGCGAGCTGCGGCTCGAACGCCAGTCCGATCGCACCGATGAGCGCGCCGTCGTACGCGCGCTCGATCGCAAAGTCCGTCTCCTCGCCGCGGTCGTGCGCGGCGGCGCGTCCGGAGATCCACGACTCGGCGATCCCGTCCGCGTAGGGATGCGGCAGCAGCGTGCCCTCGGCCACCGCCGGATCGCCGGCGAGGCGCTGGACCTCGGCCGCGTCGGCGGGCACGAAGGCGCGCAGCATGAGGCGCGCGGTGACGAGCCGGGGAAAGTCCTTCATCAGAACACCGGGTCGACGGGAATGGCGCGGGATTGCATCACCGGTCTCCCTTCCATCAGCCGACCGCGAGAAACAGGGCGAATCGCTTCAGCCCCACCGAGAGGTCGATCAGCATCGCCGCGACCGCGCCGACCGCAAACACGATCCCGGTGAACGCGAGCGACTCGGCGCCCGACCTCATGCTGTGCTTCGTCTTCATCGTGACTCTCCCTTCAAACCTGGCCGTCGCTGTAGAAGCGCTGCAACTCGAAGCGCGTCAGCCCGATGTCGCGCAGCTCGCGGTCGTTCATGCCGAGAAGCAGTGCGCGCGCTTCGCGCGCCTGGCGCGCGGCCGCGATGCCCGCCCGTACGCGGGCGATCGTCCGCGCCGCGAAATCGGCGATCGACGCATGCGCCGGGGACTCGAGCCCGTTG
Organism: uncultured beta proteobacterium; assembly: GCA_963716855.1. GTDB lineage: Bacteria > Pseudomonadota > Gammaproteobacteria > Burkholderiales > SG8-39 > JAGVSZ01. The sequence continues at coordinate 303,717 of CAVQUV010000005.1, forward strand.
AGATTGAATCGAACCGCAGTGGCATCCATGTGCTGCTCCCGTTGTTGACGGGACGCAGTCTGCGGCGCGCGCACTGGCGGATGCCTGACCGATGCGCGAGCGCGCCGCGCGGATGCGAGGCGTTGCCCGGAAACCCGCATGAATGCTGGGTTTCAGAGGATCGGATAAACGGCCAGGGCAGGAGTGCGAGGGTTTCGGGGCGGAAGCCGCGGGTCGCCGGGTGGCGGCTGACGGATGACTGACGGCTAGGCCGCGTCGAGCGAGCGGCGCACGGCCTCGGTCTCGGGCGAAGGCTTCGTCCCGAGCACGACCGACAGCAGCTCCTTGCAGCGGCGGTAGGTCTGCAGCGCCGCGGCGCGCTCGCCGAGCTCGCGCTGGCAGACGATGAGCTGCCGGTAGAGATCCTCGGCCAGGTTGTCGAGCTCGAGCGTGCGCTCGTACAGCTCGGCCGCGTCACGGAGGCGGCCGGTGGCCTGAAGACGGCGGCCGAGCGCGAGCGCGGTGCGCACGAGCTTGGCGCGCAGGCGATCGCGCATCGTCATGAGCCAGCCGTGGTCTTCATCGCCGGCGAGGAAGTGGCCCGGATAGGCGGCCCGCAGTGCCGTGGCCGCGTCCGCAATGCGCTCCGGCGCGGCCGCGGCCTCCTGCGCGACCGCGTCGGCGTGGCGCGCGGCACGGTCGAACGCCTCCACGTCCACCCAGCAGTGGCGCGGGTCGAGCGACAGCTTGCCCTCGTTCAGCGCGAGCGCCGCGTCGAGGCCGATCAGCTTGCGCAGGCGGTACAGCGTGCTATCGAACGACACCTTGGCCGCGTCGCCGCTCGCATCCGGCCAGAGGATCGCGGCGAGGCGCGACGCATCGACGCCGTCGCCGCCGAGCGCGATGAGCGCTTTGACGAGCTCGAGCGGCTTCTTCTGCGCCTTCGTCGAGAAGCGCAGCGGCTCGCCCGCGCGCAGGACGCGAAACGTACCCAGCGCATGAATGCGCAGGGGCCACGGCCAGATCTCGGGCGCGGCGCCTTCGGGCGGCGGGAGCTCCCGTGCGGCGACCAGCCGTCGGACGTAGTCGGGCTCCACGCCCGCCTCGAGGGCGGCGGCGCACAGCCGGCTCATCATCGGCGGCCACCACGTGTAGTTGTTGAGGTACCCCTCGCGGCGCCCGAGCGCGAGCGCCTCGACGAGCGCCGCCCGGTAGCCGGGATCCGCGGCGCGCAGCCGCAAATAGGCTTCCCAGAGATTGGTGTGGAATCGCAGCATCCCGCCGCGCACGTCCGGCACGAGCGCCTTCATGCGCTCGAGCACGCCCAGCGCCGCGGCGCGGTTCCCGGCGAGGTCGAGCGCGAGCGCGAGGCCGGTGTGACACGTGAGCGTCGAGTTGATCGATCCCGTCTCGAGCGAGATCTGCGCGGCCGCGCGGCCCTCGCAGCACGGCTTCTGCCGGGTCGCCGGCCAGGGACGCATGCCAGGACTTGAGGTAGTGGAACAACGCGAGGTCGAGCTTGCGGCTCGCGTCGATGCGCGTCGCGAGGTCCGCGATCAGCCGCGCGGCCTCGGGCAGGCGGCCGCGCGCGAGCAGGCCCCAGGTGCGGAAGAGGTCGATCACCTGCTCGAAGAAGCCGAGGCCGTGCGCCTGCGTGATCGCGCGCGCGGCGTCGAGCATCGCGTCGTAGTCGTCCATGCGGGCGCGATGCATGGCGAGATGCGCGAGCCACACCCGGCACCACGCGCGCGTTACCGGCCGCACGTCGGGGTGCTCGACGATCGGCAGGATCCGCTCGGCGACGCGCTCCGAGCGCGCGAGCTCGCCCACCTTGTTGAAGCCGTCGATCAGGCGCGCGGCGACCGCGACGCGCGCGTTGCGGTCCGCGACGGCGTCGAGCACGCCGTCGAGCCGGTCGAGATAGGCGGCGAGCTGCGGATGCCCGGGCTGCCGGTAGACGAGCCCGATCGCGAGGCTCGACACCGCGCGGGCCTCCGCCTCCGGGCTGTCGAAGCTGCGCTCGCGCTCGAGGAGCGCCTCCATCACGTCGAGCCAGCGGTCGACCGGCCGCCAGTCGGCGCGCGACAGGTAGTGCGAGACGATCTCCGCTTCGACCGCCCGGATCTGTCCGCCCGAGTCCCCGCGGGCCGCGAACCGCTCATACGCGCGCTCGAGGCTGGCGCGCGCGGCCACCGGGTCGACGTTCATGCGCGCGACGCCCTCCCAGTACGCGACCGACGGGTCGTCGGCACGCAGCCGCGCCGGCAGCGCGTCGATGCGCGCGACCACCGGTTCGAAGCGGCCCTGCGCGAGCATCGACGGCGCCTCGGCGAGCAGCACGCGGATCGCGCTCGGCCAGTCCTCCGCGTCGCAGTAGAGCTCGAACACCTTGTCGGTGAGGCCGCGCGCCTCGGCGAGCGCCGCGACGCGGCGCCGCGCCGCGGCGAGCTCCGCCGGGCGGGACGAGCTTGCGCGCGCGCTCCAGCAGGAACTCGCGGAAGAGCGCGTGGAACTCGTACACCGGCTCGGGGCCGTCACGACGCGCGACGAACAGATGCCGGCGGTAGCCGTACTCGAGCAGCCTGGGCGCACGGGCCTCGCCGGTCAGCTCGACCGCGACCGAGGCGCGGATGCGCGGCGGCAGCGCCATCAGCATGAGCAGGCGCTGGTCCTCCGGCGCGATGCGGTCGAAGATCTCGCCGGCGAAGTACGCGAATACCGCCCCGGGCGTGACGCGATCGCCGTCGTCTCCTAGCGATGCGCCGCGCTGGATCTGCTCGCGCATCAGGATCAGTCCCGCCGCCCATCCGTCGGCGCGCGTCCATGCGCGGTCTACGATCGCCGGATCGCCTGCGCCGTCGAGCAGCGCCGCGGCCTCCTCGCGCGTGAAGCGCAAGTCTTCCGGCCCGATGCGAGCAAGCGTCTGGTTTGCGACGAGACGCGCGAACGCGGCGGGCGGCTCGAGCCGGCTGACCACGATCACGTTCACGCCGACCGGGATCTCGTCCATCACGGCTGCCCGTGCCTCGGCCCGGCCCTCGGCCTCGTGCAGATTGTCGAACACGATCACCGCCCCGGCGGGCAGCCGCGAAAAGAACTCGCGGAACCAGCGCCGCCCGAAGCCGGCGAGATCGCGCCGGTACTCGTCGGTGAAGAGCGGCAGCGGCGGTGCCTTCGGGCCGCCGAACGGCGCTGCGGCGAGACCGAGAAAGTAGAAGAACGTCGCGGGATCGCGGTCGCTCGCATCGACGTTGTACCAGACGGCGGTGAGCCGCCGCGCATCGAGGTAGCTCGCGAGCAGCGCGCTTTTTCCCGCGCCCGGCGCACCGGTGATCCACAGCGCGGGATGCTCGCGCCGCTCGTCGAGCAGGCGAAACAGGCGCTCGCGCGGACTGACCCGATACAACCGCGGGCGAGTGAGCTTTGCGAGCGGCGCCGGTGGCGGCGGCACCTTCGCACGCGCGGGAGCGCTGGTCTTCTTCCGCGTGGCCATAGGGGAAGGTCGAGAGAAGACCGAATATTAGCGGGTGTATAGTCGGGCGCGCATGGCGCGCACGATCCGCATCGGCTCCGGCGCCGGCTTCCAGGGCGATCGCCTCGAGCCGGCGGTGATCCTCGCCACGCAGGGCGAGCTCGACTACCTCGTGCTCGAGTGCCTCGCCGAGCGCACCATCGCGCTCGCGCAGCGTGCGCAGGCTCGCCGATCCGGCCGCCGGCTACGACCCGCTGCTCGACCGGCGCATGCGCTCGCTTCTCGCGCCGGCGAGGCGCAACGGCGTGCGCATCGTCACCAACATGGGCGCGGCCAATCCGCTTGCCGCCGGGCGCAGGGTGATCGCGCTCGCGCGCGAGCTCGAGCTCGCGGTGAAGGTGGCGGTCGTCACCGGCGACGACGTGCTCCCACTCCTCACGCCCGACATGAAGACGATCGAGTCGCGCGGGGCGCCGCTCGCCGAGTACGGGACGCTCGTCAGCGCAAACGCGTACCTCGGCGCCGAGCAGATCGTCCCCGCGCTCGCCACCGGCGCCGACGTGATCATCACCGGCCGCGTCGCCGACCCGTCGCTCGTGCTCGCGCCGCTCGTCCACGAGTTCGGCTGGGCGCTCGACGACTGGCCGCGCCTCGGCCGCGGCACGGTGATCGGCCATCTGCTCGAATGCGCGGGCCAGGTCACCGGCGGCTACTTCGCGGACCCCGGCGTGAAGGACGTTCCCGATCTCGCGCATCTGGGATTCCCGTTCTGCGACGTGGACGCCGACGGCGACGGCGTGCTGGGCAAGGTCGCGGGCACCGGCGGACTGATCACGCTGCGGACGGTGAAGGAGCAGCTGCTCTACGAGGTGACCGATCCGACCGGTTACGTGACGCCGGACGTGGTCGCCGATTTCTCCGGCGTGCACGCGCGCGAGGTCGGGCCCGATCGCGTCGCGGTGGCCGGCGCAACCGGGCGCGCGCGCACCGGCACGTTCAAGACGAGCGTCGGCTACTTCGCGGGCTACGTCGGCGAGGGCGAGATCTCGTACGCGGGCGTGCGGGCGCGCGAGCGCGCGCGGCTCGCCGGCGCGGTCTTGCGCGAGCGGCTGCAGGACGATCTGCCGGACGTGCGCATCGAGTACATCGGCATCGACAGCACCCACCACGCCGACTTCGGCCACCCGCACGCGCCCTACGAGGTGCGCGTGCGCGCTGCGGCGCGCGCGGCCACGCGCGCGCTCGCGGAGCGCGTCGGCGACGAGGTCGAGGCGCTCGGGACGAACGGCCCGGCGGGCGGCGGCGGCTTTCGCAAGCTCCTCCACGAGCGCGTCGGAATCGTCTCGACGCTGCTCGACCGCGGCCGCGTGAAGTGCGGCGTCACCGTCCTGGAGCACGACCGTGAAACGCAAGCTGCATGAGCTCGCGCACGCCCGCGCGGGCGACAAGGGCGACACGCTGACGCTGTCGCTCTTCGCGCTGCGCGAGGCGGACTTCCCGCTGCTCGTCGCACAGGTCACCGCGGCCGCGGTGCAGCGCCATCTCGCGCACATCGTGCGGGGCGAGGTGCGGCGCTACGAGCTGCCGAATCTCCACGCGCTGCAGTTCGTCTGCGAGCGTGCGCTCGACACCGGCGTCACGACCTCGCTCGCGCTCGATCCGCACGGCAAGAGCCTCTCCTACGCGCTGCTCGAGCTCGCGATCGAGTCGCCCGCATAGCCGCCGCACCGACCGTCGCCCCGGCGGCCGCCCGGGTGACGGTCCTCCCACGACTGACGTCGCCCCGACGCCGCGGCGACACCGCGCCGTGCGCAGCGTGAACTAGTTCACGTGCGCGCGGGTGCGCGCGCCGCCGTTCGCCCCCTTTTCCCCCCGTCCGGCGGACACCCGCGCCCGCACGATGCACGGGTCACGGTTGCGCCGTCCGATGGGGGAGGAAATGGTGCGGCTCTTGCAGCGGTTCGGGCGCTCCGCAGCGACACCGAGAACAGGGCAAACAACGGGCGTCCCAACGTGAAGCACTCGCTTGACAAGCGACGCCGGCCAAAGCGCCGGCCGGTCGCGTTCGAAACGCTGGAGCCGCGCCTGCTCCTGTCGGCCGACCTCGCGCCCGCGCTCGCCCCGCTCGCGCACGACGCGCTCCCTTCGATCCCCGCCGAGCACCGCAGCCTCGCAGCGATGGCCGAGCTGCCGCGGGTCGTGATGGCGCAGGAGGCCGCCCGCTCGAGCGAGCTCGTCTTCGTCGACGCGAGCCTCCCCGGACTACGAACGTCTCGTCGCCGACGTGCTGCGCGCGACCGGCGGCGAGCGACCCGTCGAGGTGATCCTGCTCGATCCGTCGCGCGACGGCGTGGCGCAGATGACCGAAGCGCTCGCAAGCCGCACCGGCCTTGCCGCGGTGCACATCGTCACGCACGGCGGCGACGGCCAGTTGCAGCTCGGCGATGCGACCCTCGACGCGGCGGCGCTCGAGGCGAACTCGGACGCGATCGCCGCCTGGTCGCGCGCGTTCGCCGCGGACGGCGATCTGCTCCTGTACGGCTGCAACGTCGCGGAGACGGCGCGGGGCGACGCATTCATCCACGCGCTCGCGCTCCTCACCGGCGCCGACATCGCGGCGAGCGACGACCTCACCGGGACCGCGCGGCTCGGCGGCGACTGGGACCTCGAGCGCACGACCGGTCTCATCGAGACTCCAATCGCATTCTCGAGCGATCTCGGGTCCTGGGCCGGCGTTCTCGCGCAGCTCGACTGGGACGATCCGGCGATCGACTGGCCGGCCACCGGACTCGGGCCCACGAGCTTCGCTGTGGGCGGCGGAAACGTCACGATCACGGTCTCGGACCCCGCCGGCCGTCTCAACAACAGCTCGCCCGACGACGACACGATGGCCGATCAGGGCGGCCTCCCGGTCACCGAGCAGGGCCTCTACGTCAGCTCGACCGGCTTCCTGCCCGGCGAGTCGGCGGTCATCACCATCGACTTCTCGCATCTCGGCGGCGTGTCGAACGTGAGCTTCACGATCTTCGACCTCGACCGCGGCGGCGGGCCGAATTTCATCGACGAGGTCCAAGCGTCGTATTCCGCAAGCGGCGCGGTCACGCTGGCGATCGCGACTGGCCCGAACAACACCCTGATCGCGCCCGATACGGTGCAGGGCACGCAGTCGACCACGAGCAACGGCCCGAATTCTGCCGACGCGAACGCCACCTTTACGTTCACAGGTACCGCGATCACCCAGATCCGGCTCGACTACCGCAACGCAGGCGGCGCGACGAACCAGTCGATCACGCTGCACGACATCGACTTCACGGAGAACTCGCCGCCGAGCGGCACCAACGGCGCCGTCGCGGTCAACGAGGACACGACCTACGCCTTCGCCGCGGCGAACTTCGGTTTCAGCGACCCGGACGCGGGCGACACGTTGAGCGCGGTGCGCATCGACTCGCTGCCGGTCGCGGGCACCTTCGTGCTGGTCGGCTCCGGTGCGGTGACCACGGGGCAGGTCATCACTGTCGCCGACATCAACGCCGGAAACCTCCGCTTCACGCCCGTGGCGAATGTGAACGGCGCGGCCTACGCGAGCTTCACGTTCAGCGTGCGCGATTCGGCCGGCCTGTTCGATGTTGCGCCCAATACCCTGACGATCAACGTCACGCCGGTGAACGATGCGCCGGCGGCGGCGAACGACGGCTACGCGGTAAACGAGGACGTCACCCTGAACGTCGCCGCCGCGGGCGTACTCGCCAACGATTCCGATATCGACGGGCCGGCGCTCTCGACCGCGCTCGTCGCCGGCCCGAGCAACGGGTCGCTCACCCTCAACGCGAACGGGTCGTTCAGCTACACGCCGAATGCGAACTTCAACGGCACGGACAGCTTTACTTACCGTGCCTCGGACGGCTCGCTTTTGTCGAACATCGCCACCGTCACGATCACGGTCAACGCGGTCAACGATCCGCCGTCGGCCGTCGCGAATGCATACGCGATAGCCGAGGACGGCACGCTCAACGTTCCGGCAGCGGGCGTGCTCGCCAACGACAGCGACGTCGACGGCCCGGCCCTGTCGGCGGTGCTGGTGGGCGGCCCGTCCAATGCCGCGGCATTCACGTTGAATGCGAACGGCTCGTTCAGCTATACCCCGACCGCGAACTTCAACGGCACGGACAGCTTCACGTACCGCGCCTCCGACGGCAGCCTTCAGTCGGCTGTCGTCACCGTCACGCTCACGGTGACTGCGGTGAACGATGCGCCGGTTGGATCGGGGAGTGCGACGCTGGGGGCGGTCGCCGAGGACGCTGCGAGCCCGGCGGGTGCGACGGTGGCGGCGCTCCTCGGGGGCAACTATTCGGATGCGGCCGACGGGGCGGGCGCCACGGGGCTTGCGGGCGTGGCGATCGTGGGCAACGCAGCAACGGCCGCGCAGGGCGTGTGGCAGTACTCCCCCGACGGCCTGGCGTGGACGACGATCGGCGTGGCGCTGTCCGATGCTTCGGCGGTCACGCTGCCGGCGACCGAGCGGATCAGGTTCCTCCCCGCAGCGAACTTCAACGGCACCCCGGGTGCGCTGAGCGTGCGCCTCGCCGACGGCTCGGCCGGCGCGATCGCCGCGGCCACCGGGGTGAACCTGGGCGGTGCAGTCGGCGGGACGGGCAACTGGTCGGCCGCCACGGTCGCCCTCGGCACGAGCATCACCGCCGTCAACGACGCGCCCACCTTCGCCGCGCTCGCCAACCAGACGCTCGCCGAAGACGCCGGGGCGCAGACGCTCGCAGGCTTCACCACCGTCGCCCCGGGCGGCGGCGCCGACGAGGCCGGCCAGACCTTCGGCTACACGGTGACCAACGACAACAACGCGCTGTTCGCGGTTCAGCCGACGATCGCTGCGAACGGGACGCTCACCTACACGGTCGCGCCGAATGCGATCGGCACCGCCACCGTCACGGTATTCGTCACCGACTCCGGCGGCACCGCCAACGGCGGGGTCGACACCACTGGGCCGCGCACCTTCACCATCACCGCCACGCCGGTGGCCGATGCGCCCACCCTCACGGTCAACGCCGCCGCGGGCAACGAAGATACGGCGATCGCGCTCTCGATCGCCCCCGCCCTCGTGGACACCGACGGCTCGGAGTCCCTCGCCCTCACCGTCTCGGCCATCCCGATCGGGGCCACCCTCTCCGACGGGGTGAACACCTTCACCGCCAGCGCCGGTAATCAGAGCGTCGCCATCACGACCTGGAATCTCGCCCAACTCCGGATCACGGCGCCTCTGCACAGCGATGTCGACTTCACGCTCGCGGTGGCGGCAACCGCGACCGAGACGGCAAACGGCGCGACCGCGACGACGAATGCGAACCTCGCAGTGACCGTAAATGCGGTCGCCGATACGCCAACGCTGACGGTCAATGCGGCAAGCGGCAACGAGGATTCGGCCATCTCGCTCTCGGCCGCCGCCGCCCTCGTGGACGTCGACGGCTCGGAGACGCTGGCCATTACGGTCGCCAGCATTCCGGTGGGCGCGACGCTCTCCGACGGGACGAATTCGTTCACCGCGACAGCAGGGAACCAGAGCGTCGCCGTCACCGGCTGGAACCTCGCGCTTCTGCGCGTCACGCCGCCGCTCAACGCGGACACCGATTTCACGCTTACGGTCAGTGCCACCGCCACCGAAGCCTTGGGCGGGTCGGCGGCAAGCGCGAGCGCGAACCTCGCGGTGGACGTTGTCCCGGTCAACGACGTGCCGACACTCGTCGCGCCGGCGGCCATCGCCGTCACCGAGGATGTCGCCAGCGCACTGACCGGCATCTCGTTCGCGGATATCGACGCGGGTGCGAGCCCGGTGACTGCGACGTTCACCGTGCCGCAGGGCACGCTCGCCGCGACCTCGAGCGGCGGGGTCGTCGTCGGCGGCACCGCTACCGCACTCACGCTCACCGGCACGGTCGCTGACGTCAACGCCTTCGTCGCAGGCGGCGGACTGACCTACACCACGGCCCTCGACGCGGTGACGCCGGTGACGCTCGGCGTGTCGGTCGACGACCTCGGGAACACCGGGCTCGGCGGCCCGCTTGCGTCCGCGCCGACAAATGTCACGTTGAACGTGAGCGCGGTGAACGATGCGCCGGTGAACACGGTGCCCGCGGGGGCGACGGTCACCGAGGATGCGGCCGGCTCGATTACCGGCCTGTCGGTGGCCGACGTCGACGCCGGAGCGGGCAACGTGCAGGTCACGCTCGCAGCGCCGGCAGGCACGTTCGCAGCGACTGCGGGCGGCGGCGTCGCGGTCGCAGGCAGCGGAACTGGCACGATCACGCTCACCGGCACGACGGCGGCGATCAACGCGTTCGTCGGCGCGTCCAACCTGACCTACACGACCGCGCTCGACGCGACCGCGCCGGTTGCCGTCACGATGACCACCAGCGACCTCGGTAACTCCGGCGCGGGCGGGACGCTGCTCGACACCGACACGTTCACGGTGAACGTGAACGCGGTCAACGATGCGCCGACCATCGCCGCGCCGCCGGTGATGGCGGTTATCGAAGACGTCGCTTCGCCGATCACCGGAATCGTCATCGACGATGTCGACGGCACGGCCGGGCCGGTCAGCGTCACCCTTAGCGTGCCGTCGGGTACGCTCGCCGCCACGAGCGGGGCGGGCGTGGTGGTGGCCGGCAGCGGCACCGGCGCGCTGGCGCTAGTCGGGACCACCACCGCGATTAACGCGTTTCTCGCCGCGGGTAGCGTCACGTTCACCACCGCGCTCGACGCCACCGCACCGGTGCCGCTGAGCGCGTTCGTTAACGACCTTGGCAACTTCGGCGCCGGCGGACCGCTCTCGTCGCCGACGATCGGCGTCACGCTAAACGTCACTGCGGTCAACGACGCCCCGGTCCTCGGCCCGGTGGCACTCTCGATCGATCCGCTCCAGACCGTGACGATGGCCGGCGGGAACATGAGCGCCACGGACGTGGACAACCCGGCCGCATCGATTGTCTTCCTCGTCGCGGGCGTGACGAACGGCCAGTTCGAGCTGGCCGCCGCGCCCGGCGTGCCGGTGACGAGCTTCACGCAGGCGCAGTTGGCATCCGGCGCGGTGCGCTTCGCCCACACGAACGCGGGCTTCGGACCGTCGTTCTCGATCTTCGTCAGCGACGGCGCGGCGGTCGCGGGACCGGGCGTCGCGGTCGTGAGCTTCCGCGCGCCCGGCACCGATTCCCCGCCGGAGGAGAAGCGGCGGGACCCGACGCTCAGCGATGTGCCGTTCGCGTCCGGAACCATCGCGACATCCGGCGCCGGGCTCGGCGATCCGACGGCCACGGCGTTCCTGCGCACCTCCTTCGGAGGAGGAGAAGCCGCTCCGGCGGTGTCCTTCGCTGAAGCGGCACAGGAAGTCCAGGTCGTGCTCGCGCGACCGGTGCGCGCCGCGGCCTTGCTCGATCTGCGGGCGGGCGTCGCGCCCTCGGACGGCTTCGTCGAAGCCGAGCGAATCCCGACGAACCTTCCGAAGATGGATTTCGCGATCAATGCGGTGCGCCACGACGAGGCGTCGCGGTCGTTCGACGTCGCGCTCGACTCGGCGCGGATCACCGGCATGGCGCTCTCGGTGGGGGCGGTCTGGTGGGCGGCTCGCGCGGGCGGCCTGCTGGCAAGCCTGCTCGCCTCGACGCCGGCCTGGCGGCACGTCGACCCATTGCCGGTTCTCGGAAGGGACGAAGATGAGCCCGAGATCGAGTGGAACAATGAAGCCGACACGGTGCGCGAAGACGAGAGGTCGGAGGCCGAAGTGTTCGACGAGGCCCGCGCCGCTGCGAACCGCACCCGTTAGCGAGCGCTCACATTAAGTCCCGAAGCTCTGAAGACCCGCCAGTCGCGGGTCCAGATCGCGGGAATTGTTACAGCAGTGTCAAATCAACACCGCCTCGAGGCACCGTCAACCTAGCGACCCGCCGCCAATCCTGGGCTGGACGAGGAATCCGAAGAGGAACAGTAGAACGAGGCATCCGCCGAGGAGCAGGAGAAGCGGAACGACGAGCACCATGCCGCGTGGGTGCTCGACGGCCGGAACTCGGAGGCCTGATCGCCCGGAACCGGCTCCGGGGCAGTGTGTTAGTCCCCACTTATGTTGCGGAATAGGCCCGGCAAGATCGTCAGGAGTGACGGCCGGCCGGCGGAATTGTTACAGCATTGTCAATTGCCCCACAAATGAGGCGCTTCCAGGCCCGATCCGGAAGGTTGCCGGCGGAGTTGAGCCATCAATCTGGGACTAGTTCCTGATTAGCGGCAGTAATTCGCCGACGGCAGGCACCCCGTTCCGGGACCTGCAAGGCTTCAAGATGCGCGCGATTGTGGCAAATTTGCAGCCCGCATAGCGATTTCTCTATTCCCGCCAGATACTTCTGACGGAAAGTTCAAGTCCCTCGCGGGCGCGCATCTTGCAATCCCGTCGTAATCCGAACAACAACTTGGAGGGCCCGCGCGCGGCAGCGCGGTCAGCCGATGGGAGCCAACACCAGGCGATCCCCCAATTCTGCCGCCGACACGGCGAACGCCGTGCCGGCGCGTTTGCGCACGTCTGGCACGCGCGCGAGCGCCCTTGCGCCTAAAGCGGCGCCATCGAAAGCCGCCCCCGCTCCGCTGAAGATTCCCGCCGCGCCCGCGGCGAAGCGTGCGAAGCCGAAGGGCGCGCGCGCGATGCCGATCCGATCCTCGCCGGTGTCCACCGAGCGCTCGCTGCGCTCGTCGCTCGAGACCCTGCACGCCCAGGTGGCCCCGGGCAAGAAAGCGCCCGCCCGCGCCAAGCCCGCCCCCTTCGTGCGCAAGCCCGTGCTCCAGGAGCTGGAAGCCCGGCTGCTCATGTCGGCGGACCTCAACCCCGCCGCTCAGGACACGCTCCTCGCAACCCCGGCAATGCAGGGGGCGGAGTTCCGCGCCCTGGCCGAGGTGTCCGTGCCCACGGTGGTCACCAGTGCACAAGTCGCCCCGATCCAGCGCACCAACGAGCTGGTGTTCGTCGATACCGCCACGCCCGAGTACCAGGCGCTGGTCGACTCGATGCGCGATAGCGCCCTCGCCCAGGGCCGCAACCTCGAGTTCGTGCTGATCGACGCCGAGCGCGACGGCATCCGCAAGATCACTGACACGCTGGCGCAGAAGTCCGACCTCGACGCGATTCACATCATCAGCCACGCGACCGACGGGGCGGTGCAGCTGGGCTCCACCCAGCTCGATTTCGACACGCTGCTCAAGCGCGCGGCGAGCGTGAAGAAGTGGGGCGAGGCGCTGACCGACTAAGGCGACATCCTGTTCTACGGCTGCGATCTCGCCGCCAGCGACACAGGGCCAGTCGCTGATGCAGGCGGTGGCGCGGCTGACCGGGGCCGATGTGACGGCCAGCGAGGACCCCACCGGCGCGGCCGCCAAGGGCGGGGATTGGGACCTCGAGTACAGAGACCGGCTCGATCGAGACCAGCGTCGTCCTGGGCAAGGACGTGCAGAGCCTCTGGGACAACGTGCTTGCCACCTTTACGGTGATCAACACCGCGGATGCTGGCGCAGGGTCGCTTCGCCAGGCGATCATCGACGCCAACACGGCCGCGGGCATCGACACGATCGCGTTCAACATCGGCGCCGTCGGCAGCACGCAGACCATCACTCTGACCACCAACGCGGGCGGTGGTCTGACACTGCCGGCGATCACCGGCTCGGTGATCATCGACGGTTGGTCGCAAGGCGGGGCGGGATACCAAGGCCCGCCACTCATCAATCTGACCCAAACGGTCGTCGGCGCAAACCGCGACGCGCTCCAGCTCCAGGCGGGGAACTCGACGGTCCGCGGGCTTGCGATATATGGGTTCACAGGCGACGGGATCGAGGTCCAGACCGCGAACAACGTTATCGTCGGCAATTACCTGGGGACCAATTCAACTGGAAGCGCGGCTGGTATCGGTAATCAGAACGGTATCAGCCTCAGCAACAACAACTCCGACACCAACACGATCGGAGGGACCACCGCGGCTGACCGAAACGTCATCTCCGGAAATACGCAGTACGGGATCTCGATCAACGGAACAGCTGCCGCGGGCGCAAGCGGCAACATCATCCGAGGCAACTACATCGGCGTCCAGCGCAGACGGAACGGCCTTGCTCGGCAACACTTTAGACGGCATTCGACTCACGGCCAACTCCGTGAGCACGACTATCGGTGGCACAGCGATCGGCGCAGGAAACGTTATCGGCGGCAACCGGGACGGCATCGCTATTGTCGACGCCGACACCAACCTCATTCAGGGAAACTTCATCGGTACCGACCCCAGCGGTACCCTGAACTTCGGCAACACCAGCGACGGCATTGACTTCTCGGGAAACGCCGACCAAACGGTCATCGGCGCCTCGTACACGACGGTGGGCGTTGCGACCGGGGAGGGAAACCTGATCGCGTTCAACGCCGGCTATGGGGTGAACGTCAGCGGTCAACACCGATGACCGGAACACGATCCGCGGGAATGGGATCTTCTCGAACACAGCCGGCGGGATCTTCCTCAACGCGCACTCGAACATCGCCGGTGACGTCGACACGACGGCAAACCAGGGCCAGAACTACCCCGACCTGTCTGCCGCTACCACGGCCTTCGTGGGCGCCGATCTCCAGATCAACAACGTCACGCTAAGCTCGGTCGCGAATAGCACCTACCGGATCGACTTCTACGCCAGTCCCAACCCAGGAGCGCTCCCCCTGCAGGGCAAGCGCTACCTCGGCTCGAGCACGCAAACGACCGGCGGAGGCGGCACGGTCACCTTCAGTGTCACGCTCACCGGAGCCTCGATCCTCTCCGGCGAGCGGATCACCGCCACCGCGACCTCGCAGGCAGTGAGCGGCGCCCCAGTCGACGACCCGGGCAACACCTCGCCGTTCTCGACGACGTTCGTGACTGCTCCCGCTGGTGCACGGAACATCTCTGGACGCGTATACGAAGACGTCAATGGCGACGGGTCGATCGCCGAGGATATCCGGGCGAACCTCGTTACTGTCCGGCTCTACGCCGACAACGGCGACGCCACGGCCGGCGCGGGCGACCTGCTCATTGCATCCACGACCACGAACGCGACCGGCGATTACTCGTTCACCGGCCTTACCGGCGGCCTTTACTGGGTCGCCATCGACTCGCGAACGATCACGCCGAACGCCGGGGCGAGCGCGGCGAACACCGCATGGGCGGAGCAAACCTACGGCGTCGCGGAGTCCTGGACGGGCAGCGGCACGCTTGGCGCTACCGGCGCCTTCTACGGCGGAAAGAGCGTGAACGTCTCCGACAATGCGGCTGTGGGTCTCCTGAACTCCGAGCACATCCTCCGCGCCGCAACCGCCGGCGGGAGCGTCGGCGCCCTCAACGCGGGCTTCTCCTTTATCTCCATCACCAACACCCGCGGCGACGCCACCGACGACGATACGTCGACCGCGCGCATCCAGCAGGGCAGCCTGCGCCAGTTCATTCTCAACTCTAACGTCGTCAACGGCGTTCAGACCTCGGAGTTCTCGATCGGCGCCGCCGGCTCAAGCCAGACGATCACCGTGAGCGGTGCCACGCTGCCGACGATCAGCGCCCCGGTTATCCTCAACGCCTGGACGCAGGGTCCCGGCGGCTACACCGGCCCGCCGCTCATCCAGTTGAATGGCAACAGCGCTATCACCACCGCACTTACGGTGAACGGCGGGACTGGGTCCACGATCCGCGGTTTCGCAATCAATCGTTTCCTCGGCGATGCGATCAGCCTCCAGACCGGCGGTAACGTCATCGCGGGCAATTACATCGGGACCGGGCTAGACGGCTCCACGATCGCCGGCTTCGGAAACCAGTTGGCCGCAATAAATGCGAACTCGGACGGAAACTCAATCGGCGGTGCGTCACCTTCGGACCGAAACGTCATAGCCGGCAACGGCACGATTGCCGGCGGAGCTGCGAACCAGAAGAACGGGGTCACGGTCGGCGGCAACAACAACGTAATCTGGGGGAACTACATTGGCGTCGCTGTGGACGGTACGACCGTCCGCGGCAACGGCGATGATGGCATCGACATCGGGTCTGGCACTGGCAACCAAATAGGCGGGTTGCTCGTTGGACAGGGAAACCTTATCGCCGGAAGCGTCGACGCAGGCGTAAAGATCCAGAATCCCGCCGTTACAAGCGCCAGCGTCGTGGGCAACACGATCTTCTCGAACGATTCTGGCGTAAAGATCAATAACAGCGCGACCGGCGCCAACGATCTCCAGAAACTCGATCTACGAACAACACGCAATCTGGGCATCGACCTCAACCCGTACGGCGCCACCGCGAACGACCCGCTGGCGAACATGGACAGCGACAGCGGTCCGAACTTCCTGCAGAACTTCCCGGTCCTCACGAGCGCCAACGTCTCCGGCGGCTTTCGTCACCATCGGCGGCACGCTCAACACCCGCGCCAACAGTACGTACACGCTCGAGTTCTATTCGAACCCCAACGGCGGACCCAGCCCCGAGGAGGGCCAGACTTACCTCGGCTCCGGCACGGTCACCACGGATGCTTCCGGCAATGCCACATTCGCGTACTCGTTCGCCTCCGCCGTCGGGGTGAACGACAGAGTCACCGCGACCGCGACGATGGTGAGCTCCACGGGTGGCTTCGGCGCGGAGATCGGCAGCACGTCCGAGTTCTCGGCGAACCGCACCGTCACGAGCGGCGCCGGACGCCTCGTGTCCGGCACCGTATTTGAGGACATGGACAGCGACGGCGACGTCTTCGACGCGGGCACGCAGCGCGTGGCCGACGCGACCGTCCGGCTTTATCGCGACTCGGACAACGACGGCCAGCTCGACGCGACCGATGCCTTCCTCGGCACGGTGACGACCAACGCCACCGGCGACTACAACTTCTCCGGTCTTGCCGCGGCACGGTACTGGGTGGTGGTCGACTCGAGAACGATCAACCCCTCGAATGTCTACAACGCCGGGTCGGGGCTCGGTAACGTCTGGGCAGAGCAGACCTATGGCGTCAATGGCTCGAACAACGCCGCGGGCACCAGCTTCACCGGCGGCGCGAGCGTGCTCTTCGGCGGTCGGCGCGGGACCACCTCGGACGATGCGAGCACGCTGCTCAGCTCGGAGCACATCGACCGCGCCGACGCAACACCTTGCGGACGCGACCGGCCGCAACTTCGGCTTCAGCTTCCAGGTCGTCACCAACACGCTCGGTGGCGACAACCAGGACGATGACGGCTCGAACCTGCGCACGGTTCAGGGCTCGCTGCGGCAGTTCATCCAGAACGCGAATGCCATCGCCGGCGCAGCCAACATGCGCTTCGTGCCCGCGGTCGCGCCGGACGTGGTGAACGGCGCCTTCTCGGACGACGGCAACTACACGAACGACGGCGGCGACGACTGGTGGCAGATCACGGTGTCGACGGCGCTGCCGGCGATCACCGACAGCGCCGGCACCACCATCGACGGCACTGCGTACAGCCGCTTCGACGGCGTCACCCTCGCGAACACCAACACCGGGACCGTCGGGTACATGGGCGCTGTAGGACTCGGTGCTGACGGGATCGCCGGCACGGGCGACGATCCGGCCCCGCTCAGCGGCGTGATCAAGCCCGAGCTCGAGATCCGGGAGGTCGTCGTGGGCGACGTCGACATCGGCCTCGAGGTGCGAGCCAATAACGTGACGATCCGCGCGATCTCGATCCACGGTTTCGGGACGCCGGGCGACATCTTCTCGGACGGCGACATCGTCGTCGGCCACAACTTCGGCAGCGACGTCGGAGAGAACCTCACCGGGATCCTGATCGAGGACAACGTGATCGGCTCGGGCCCGGCGGCCCTCGCGAACCCCGGCGATGCGAGCGTCAGCGGGATTGCAGTCTTCGGCGCCGACGGTGGCACGATCCGGCGCAACGCGATCGCGTGGGCCGGAGACTTCGGCATCTTCCTCACCAGCAACGCCGACGGCTGGACGGTCACCCGCAACGACATCCGCGAAAACGCCCAGGCGGACGGCGGCCACGACGGCATCGACATCGGCAACCTCTCCGGCGGCGCGATCGTCACGGAGAACTACTTCTTCAGCAACGAAGGAGTCGGCGTCGACGGGTATCGCAGCGACGGCGGCAACACGATCAGGGACAACACGATCGATTCCAACGGCGCGGGCGGTACGGAGACTGCCGGCATCCGACTCTACGGTACGGGCAGCACCGTCAGCCAGAACGTCATCAGCAACAACACCGGCGCGGGCGTCCTCGTCGTGCGCAATGACGGCGTCACCAACACGCCAGCGGCCGGGCATCTCATCACGCGGAACAGCTTCCTGGCGAATGGCAGCAATGCCATCGACCTCGCCAGCGCAACCACCGGCAACAACAACCTCGGCGACGGCGTGGGCGTGACCGCGAACGCGAACTCGGGCAACGCCGGCCTCGCCCGTCCGATCATCACCGCGGCGGGCCTCGCCGGTACCAGCCTGACCGTGAGCGGGACCGCGACCGCAAACGCCACCATCGAAATCTACCGCGCGGTTGGCGCGGCAAACGACACATTGTCCGGTGTTACGTATGGCGAGGGCGTGCAGTTCCTCGGCACGGCGACTGCGAATGGCGCCGGCGTCTGGACGAACACCTTCGACGTGACCGGCCTGCTCTCGGTCGGACAGTTCGTGTCCGCGATCGCGATCAGCGGGACGAACAATACCTCGGAGTTCGGCGCGAACTTCACGGTCGCAGCCGCGAGGACGATCGCAGGGACGATCTACGACGACGTAAATGCCGACGCGGCCGTCTCGGCGCTCGAGGGCGTGTTCGCGAACGCCGCTAATGCCGTCAAGCTCTTCATCGATACCGACAACGATGGCGCGCTGGATGCGACGGACGCCTTGGTCGCGACGACGAGCACCAACGCGTCGGGCGATTACTCGTTTGTCGTCACGCCCGGCCCGATCACGCGCTATTGGGTGGTGGTCGATTCGCGGCAGCTCGGCGCCTCCGCTTATAACGGTGCCTTCGGCATCGGCGATATCTGGGCCGAGCAGACCTACGCCAATGCGAACCTGACGACGATTGGCGCCGCCAGCGGGGCCGGGTTCGTCACGACGGCGGGCGCGCTCTACGGCGGCAAGTCCGCGCTGATCTCCGACGTCGCCACCAACGCCACGAATGCTGAACACCTCTTCAGGGTCGACCTGTCGGGTGGGAGCGTGGCGGGCGTGAACGCGGGCTTCTCGTTCAACGCCGTGACCAACACGCGCGATGCGGACGACGACGCCGCGCCGCGCACGGCACAGGGCACACTGCGCCAGTTCATCCAGAACGCTGACGCGATCTCAGGCGCCAATACCATGCGCTTCGTGCCGGCAGTGGCGCCCAACGACGTAAGCGGCCTCTGGTGGACGATCACTGCGACGAGCGCCCTGCCCGTCATCACCGACGCGAACACCACGATCGACGGCACCGCGTACTACAACACCAGCGGCGTGTGGGGCCCGGCCGGCGTCACGGTCCGCGACACGAACACGGGCCAAGTTGGGACCGGCGGTCTCGTCGGCGTGGACGCGCTGACGCTCGACAAAGTCAACCGGCCGGAGCTGGAGCTCACCAGAGGCGGGGCGTTTGCGGGGGACGGCATCGCGGTTAGCGCCGGCGCCGTGACGGTCAAGAACCTCGCGGTGAATAGCTTTAACGGCAGCCAGATCTACGTCAGCTCCGCAGTCACCGCGGGAGCCGGACAGGCCATCATCACCGGCACCCTCGTGGGCACGCATGCCGACGGGACCGACGCCGGCGGGACCGAAAACTATGGCATCCGGACCAACGGCGCGGCCACGATCAGCAACAACTACATCGGGTACGTCGAAGGCAACGCCGTCATGATGAGCGACGCGTAGGCGCGCTTTCCGGAACGCACAGCAGGTCAACCTCATCGACAACGAGGTCGCGTTCACCAGATCCATCGGCAACACCAACGACGCTGTCTCGGACATTCCCGACGGCGCGGTGATTCGCGGCAACTACATCCACGACTACATCGGCTCTCCGGCCTCCAGCCCGGCCCTCGGCAAGGGCATCGAGGTCTGGTACCAGACGCAGAACGCGCTGATCGAGAACAACACGATCACGAACATGCGCACGGCGGGCATCGGCATCAACGACGGCTCGAGCAACAACACCATCCGGCGCAACATCATCAGCCTCACCACGGGCGATGGGAGCGCCAGCAGCGGCGCGGGCATCATCATTACGAGCTTCGACGATTCGCCACCGGCAAACCCGCCCCCGACGGGTAATGTCATCACCCAGAACGCCATCTATGGCAACGCCGGCCTGGGCATCGACCTCGACGTGAGGACGGGGGCGTACCCGAATGCATTCGTCGGCGACGGCGTTACGCTGAACAACAACGCCAAGAGCGCGACGATCGCGAACGCCGGGATGGACTTCCCGGTCTTTACCTCCGCGGCACTGGGTGGGTCGACACTTACGGTCTCGGGCTATGTCGGCTTGGGGCCGAACCAGGCGACGTTCGCCGGTGCCGTGATCGAGATATTCAAAGCCGCCCCTGGGGCGGGCGACACCAGCGGACCGAACACGTACGGCGAGGGTCAGACGTATCTCGGTACGCTGACCGCCGACGCCAACGGCAACTTCACCGGCTCGCTTGCCGCGAGCGGACTCCTCGCCGGTGACAGGATCACGGCGACCGCGCGGGACGCTTCGGGCAACACGTCGGAGTTCGGCGTGAACTACACGGTGACCGCGACCAATTCCGCGCCGGTTGCAGTGAACGACACCTACACGGTCACTGAGGACGGCGCGCTCACCGTCAACTGGTGGGATCTCAACTGGACCCAGCGCCAGCAGATTACGTTCTCGGGCAACACTGGCGCGGGAACGCAGACGCTCACCAACTTTCCGGTCCTGGTGACGCTGAACAGCGGCAACATCGACTACACGCAGACGCAGAACGATGGCGGCGACCTGCGCTTCTTTGACCCTGACGGCACGCCGCTCGCCTACGAGGTCGAGCGCTGGGACGAAAGCGGCACCTCCTACGTGTGGGTGAAAGTGCCGCAGATCGACACCACCGGCACCGATTTCATCCGGATGTACTACGGCAACGCCGCGGCGCCCGATGGCCAGAATCCATCGGCGGTGTGGTCGGGCAGCGGCTACAGCGCGGTCTACCACCTCGATGACGGCGGCCCGGCGATCGACGATGCAACCGCGAACGGCTTCGACGGGATGGCGCTCAGCGGCGCGGCGAACGCCCAGCCGGGCCAGATCGGCCTCGCGTACGGATTCGACGGAGTCAACGACTACATCAATCTGGGCGCGAACCGCTCTTTCATCGACGGGGCGACGGCGGCGACCTTCTCGGCCTGGGTCAATCCCGACGACGTCACCAACCCCAACATCATCCTGAGCGCGAGCATCGCCGGCGCACCCTCGTCGACCTCGCGCATGGCGATCGAGCTGGACTCCGGGGGGGTCATAAAGTTCATCGTCCGCTCGGGCGACGGCATTGACACCACTGTCTTCACGACCACGGGAGTGACGGCGGGTGCCTGGCACTACGTGACGGGAGTCGTCGACCTCGCCACGGACGCGGTCACTGTCTACATCGATGGGACCGCCCGTGTGCTCATCGGAGCGATCAACCTCCCCGCGCCTGCCTTCCCAAGCGCGCCTTCGGCAGGGTCGAGTATCGGCGCCAACGACGACGGCACTGGACCGTACTTCGACGGCCGCATCGACGAGGCGCGGATCGCCACAGCCGCGCGCAGCGCCGGGTGGGTCCTTGCCGAGTACCGCACGATGACGAACGCATTCGTCACGCTCGGCGTCGCGCAGCCCGCCCCGGCAACCGGCGGCGTGCTGGACAACGACACCGACGCCGACGGCAATTCGCTTACCGCCACGCTCGTCTCGGGCCCAGCCAATGGTGTGCTCGCCCTAAGCGTAGATGGCACCTTTACGTATACGCCGAACGCCGACTTCTACGGCACTGACACGTTCACCTATCGCGCGAACGATGGCACCGTCAACTCGAACGTTGCCACTGTAACGATAACCGTCACTCCGGTCGCAGACATCGTCAATGACGCGACCTCCACGAATGAAGACACCGCGGTCGTCCTGAACGTCCTCACGAACGATTCGTTCGAGAACGCGGGCCGGACGGTCACGTCGGTGACCAACGGCGCCAATGGCACGGTGACGATCGTCAATGGTGCGCTCGGGACGGTGCAATACACGCCGAATGCCAACTTCAACGGTTCGGATTCCTTCACCTATACCGTCACGAGCGGCGGGGCTACCGAGACCGCCACGGTGACCGTCACGGTCACCCCCGTCAACGATGCGCCCACGCTCGCCACCGGCAGCGTGCTCGCCTACACCGAGAACGGGGCGGCCGCGGCGATCAACACCGTGATCACCACCGCCGACCTGGACAACGCCACCCTCGCCTCGGGCACGGTGAGCATCACCACCAACTTCGCCAGCGGCCAGGACGTGCTCGGCTTTGCCAACGTCCCGGCCACCATGGGCACATCGCCGGGGCCGACAACGCCGGCACCGGCGTCATGACCCTCACCTCGGCCGGGTCCACCGCCACCGTCGCCCAGTGGCAGGCGGCGCTGCGCGCGGTCACCTACGCGAACTCGAGCGACGCCCCGAGCACCCTCGCGCGCACCGTCAGCTACGTGGTCAACGACGGGACGGTGAACTCCAACACCGTCACCAGCACCGTCAACGTCACCGCGGTGAACGATGCGCCCACGCTCGCCACCGGCAGCGTGCTCGCCTACACCGAGAACGGGGCGGCCGCGGCGATCAACACCGTGATCACCACCGCCGACCTGGACAACGCCACCCTCGCCTCGGGCACGGTGAGCATCACCACCAACTTCGCCAGCGGCCAGGACGTGCTCGGCTTTGTCAACGTCCCGGCCACCATGGGCAACATCGCCGGGGCCTACAACGCCGGCACCGGCGTCATGACCCTCACCTCGGCCGGGTCCACCGCCACCGTCGCCCAGTGGCAGGCGGCGCTGCGCGCGGTCACCTACGCGAACTCGAGCGACGCCCCGAGCACCCTCGCGCGCACCGTCAGCTACGTGGTCAACGACGGGACGGTGAACTCCAACACCGTCACCAGCACCGTCAACGTCACCGTCGTCAACGACACCCCGGTGGCCAACACCGACGCCCACGCCACCAACGAGGACACCCGGCTGGCCATCGCCGCCGCCGGCGTGCTCGCCAACGACATCGATCCTGCCCGACGCCGGTCGAGACCGCTCAGCGCGGTGCTGGGCACCGGCCCCGCCAACGGCGTCTTGAGCCTCAACGCCGGGGGCACCGGCTCACCTACACCCCGAACGCCAACTTCAACGGCGTCGATACCTTCACCTACCGCGCCAACGACGGCACCGTGAACTCGGCCCTGCCACCGTCACCGTCACGGTCAACGTACCCGTCAACGACACCCCGGTGGCCAACGCCGACGCCTACGCCACCAACGAGGACACCCCGCTGGTCATCGCCGCCGCCGGCGTGCTCGCCAACGACACCGATCGTGCCCGATGCCGGCGAGTCCGCTCAGCGCGGTGCTGGGCACCGGCCCCGCCAACGGCGTCTTGAGCCTCAACGCCGACGGCAGGCTTCACCTACACCCCGAACGCCAACTTCAACGGCGTCGACACCTTCACCTACCGCGCCAACGACGGCACCGTGAACTCGGCCCTGGCCACCGTCACCATCACGGTCAACCCCGTCAACGACACCCCGGTGGCCAACGCCGACGCCTACGCCACCAACGAGGACACCCCGCTGGTCATCGCCGCCGCCGGCGTGCTCGCCAACGACACCGACGTCGATGCCGATCCGCTCAGCGCGGTGCTGGGCACCGGCCCCGCCAACGGCGTCTTGAGCCTCAACGCCGACGGCAGCTTCACCTACACCCCGAACGCCAACTTCAACGGCGTCGATACCTTCACCTACCGCGCCAACGACGGCACCGTGAACTCGGCCCTGGCCACCGTCACCATCACGGTCAACCCCGTCAACGACACCCCGGTGGCCAACGCCGACGCCTACGCCACCAACGAGGACACCCCGCTGGTCATCGCCGCCGCCGGCGTGCTCGCCAACGACACCGACGTCGATGCCGATCCGCTCAGCGCGGTGCTGGGCACCGGCCCCGCCAACGGCGTCTTGAGCCTCAACGCCGACGGCAGCTTCACCTACACCCCGAACGCCAACTTCAACGGCGTCGATACCTTCACCTACCGCGCCAACGACGGCACCGGGAACTCGGCCCTGGCCACCGTCACCATCACGGTCAACCCCGTCAACGACACCCCGGTGGCCAACGCCGACACCTACGCCACCAACGAGGACACCCCGCCGGCCATCGCCGCCGCCGGCGTGCGTCGCCAACGACACCGACCGTCGATGGCCGATCACGACGCAGCGCGGTGGCCGAGGCACCGGCGCCACGCCGAACGGCGTGCTCGAGCCCAACGCCGACGGCAGCTGCACCTACGCCGCCGAGACGCCAACTTCACACGGCGCTCGATACCTTCACCTACCGCGCCAACGACGGCACCGTGCACTCGGCCGGGGCCACCGTCACCATCACGGTCAACCCCGTCAACGACGAACCCCGGTGGCCAACGCCGACGCCTACGCCACCAACGACGGACACCCGCGCATGGTCATCGCCGCCGCCGGCGTGCTCGCCAACGACACCGACGTCGATGCCGATCCGCTCAGCGCGGTGCTGGGCACCGGCCCCGCCAACGGCGTCTCGAGCCTCAACGCCGACGGCAGCTTCACCTACACCCCGAACGCCAACTTCAACGGCGTCGAGACCTTCACCTACCGCGCCAACGACGGCACCGGGAACTCGGCCCTGGCCACCGTCACCGATCACGGTCAACCCCGTCAACGACGACCCCGGTGGCCAACGCCGACGCCTACGCCACCAACGACGGACACCCCGCTGGTCATCGCCGCCGCCGGCGTGCTCGCCAACGACACCGACGTCGATGCCGATCCGCTCAGCGCGGTGCTGGGCACCGGCCCCGCCAACGGCGTCTTGAGCCTCAACGCCGACGGCAGCGTTCGACCTACACCCCGAACGCCGAACTTCAACGGCGTCGATACCTTCACCTACCGCGGCCAACGACGGCACCGCGGAACGTCGGCCCTGGCCACCGGGCACCGATCACGGTCAACCCCGTCAACGACGAACCCCGGTGGCCAACGCCGACGCCTACGCCACCAACGACGGACACCCCGCTGGTCATCGCCGCCGCCGGCGTGCTCGCCAACGACACCGACGTCGATGCCGATCCGCTGCCAGCGCGGTGCTGGGCACCGGCCCCGCCAACGGCGTCTTGAGCCTCAACGCCGACGGCAGCTTCACCTACACCCCGAACGCCAACTTCAACGGCGTCGATACCTTCACCTACCGCGCCAACGACGGCACCGTGAACTCGGCCCTGGCCACCGTCACCATCACGGTCAACCCCGTCAACGACACCCCGGTGGCCAACGCCGACGCCTACGCCACCAACGAGGACACCCCGCTGGTCATCGCCGCCGCCGGCGTGCTCGCCAACGACACCGACGTCGATGCCGATCCGCTCAGCGCGGTGCTGGGCACCGGCCCCGCCAACGGCGTCTTGAGCCTCAACGCCGACGGCAGCTTCACCTACACCCCGAACGCCAACTTCAACGGCGTCGATACCTTCACCTACCGCGCCAACGACGGCACCGTGAACTCGGCCCTGGCCACCGTCACCATCACGGTCAACCCCGTCAACGACACCCCGGTGGCCAACGCCGACGCCTACGCCACCAACGAGGACACCCCGCTGGTCATCGCCGCCGCCGGCGTGCTCGCCAACGACACCGACGTCGATGCCGATCCGCTCAGCGCGGTGCTGGGCACCGGCCCCGCCAACGGCGTCTTGAGCCTCAACGCCGACGGCAGCTTCACCTACACCCCGAACGCCAACTTCAACGGCGTCGATACCTTCACCTACCGCGCCAACGACGGCACCGTGAACTCGGCCCTGGCGACACCGTGCACCGCCACGGTCAACCCCGTCAACGACACCCCGGTGGCCAACGCCGACGCCTACGCCACCAACGAGGACACCCCGCTGGTCATCGCCGCCGCCGGCGTGCTCGCCAACGACACGCGACGTCGATGCCGATCCGCTCAGCGCGGTGCTGGGCACCGGCCCCGCCAACGGCGTCTTGAGCCTCAACGCCGACGGCAGCTTCACCTACACCCCGAACGCCAACTTCAACGGCGTCGATACCTTCACCTACCGCGCCAACGACGGCACCGTGAACTCGGCCCTGGCCACCGTCACCATCACGGTCAACCCCGTCAACGACACCCCGGTGGCCAACGCCGACGCCTACGCCACCAACGAGGACACCCCGCTGGTCATCGCCGCCGCCGGCGTGCTCGCCAACGACACCGACGTCGATGCCGATCCGCTCAGCGCGGTGCTGGGCACCGGCCCCGCCAACGGCGTCTTGAGCCTCAACGCCGACGGCAGCTTCACCTACACCCCGAACGCCAACTTCAACGGCGTCGACACCTTCACCTACCGCGCCAACGACGGCACCGTGACGACTCGGCCCTGGCCACCGTCGACGCGTCACGGTGGCCAGGACCCGGCGTCAACGACACCGCGGTGGCCAACGCCGACGCCTACGCCGACCAGCGAGGACACCCCGCTGGTCATCGCCGCCGCCGGCGTGCTCGCCAACGACACCGACGTCGATGCCGATCCGCTCAGCGCGGTGCTGGGCACCGGCCCCGCCAACGGCGTCTTGAGCCTCAACGCCGACGGCAGCTTCACCTACACCCCGAACGCCAACTTCAACGGCGTCGATACCTTCACCTACCGCGCCAACGACGGCACCGTGAACTCGGCCCTGGCCACCGTCACCATCACGGTCAACCCCGTCAACGACACCCCGGTGGCCAACGCCGACGCCTACGCCGGCAACGAGGACACCCCGCTGGTCATCGCCGCCGCCGGCGTGCTCGCCAACGACACCGACGTCGATGCGCGATCCGCTCAGCGCGGTGCTGGGCACCGGCCCCGCCAACGGCGTCTTGAGCCTCAACGCCGACGGCAGGCTTCACCTACACCCCGAACGCCAACTTCAACGGCGTCGATACCTTCACCTACCGCGCCAACGACGGCACGCGTGAACTCGGCCCTGGCCACCGTCACCATCACGGTCACCCCCGTCAACGACACCCCGGTGGCCAACGACGACGCGCCAGTGCCAACGCCGACGCCTACGCCACCAACGAGGACACCCCGCTGGTCATCGCCGCCGCCGGCGTGCTCGCCAACGACACCGACGTCGATGCCGATCCGCTCAGCGCGGTGCTGGGCACCGGCCCCGCCAACGGCGTCTTGAGCCTCAACGCCGACGGCAGCTTCACCTACACCCCGAACGCCAACTTCAACGGCGTCGATACCTTCACCTACCGCGCCAACGACGGCACCGTGAACTCGGCCCTGGCCACCGTCACCATCAACGTGGCCGCAATGAACGATCTGCCTTTGCTCGCTAACAACGCCTGGACCATCGTCAACGGCGGCACGCTCTCGGTCACGCCCACCAACGTGAGCGCGACGGATCTGGATACCCCTGTCGGCACGCTGGTGTTCAGCGTCGTTAGCGTCACGAACGGCTACTTCGAGTTCGTCGCCAGCCCCGGCGCGCCGGTGACGACCTTCACCCAGCAGCAGATCGCCAACGGCGAGGTGCGGTTCGTGCACAACGGCTCGGGGGCGCCGCCGACCTTCACGCTCTACGTGTCCGACGGCACCTCGAACGTCGGACCTGCTGCGGCCAACATCACCTTCATCGGCGCCGGGATCGGCACCCCCGCACCGACCCCGGGCGGCGGCGGTGGCGGCGACACGACCGTGACCCCGCCGGCGCAGCCGCCAGTCACCCCAACCGTATCGGCGGGGCTGTCCCCGACAACGTTGGCGACTTTCTTCCGCCCCGGCGGCAGCGGCGAGGATGCAGACGGCGACGGCGTGAACTTCATCGAGGTCCGACCGGTACCGGCGGGCCTGGCTGTGACCGAACGCGTCGCCACCCCGGAGAGCCTGATCCCGACCGTCCGCGCGCAGGGCGACGTGATCGAAACTGCAGCCGATGCGCGCCGAGATCGAAGTCCGGCCGATCCGGGCGGAAATGCAGGTCATTCCGACCCGGCACGACCTTGACCTGAGCGAAGAAGAGCGCCAGCGTATCGAGGTAGTGCTAAATTCCGTGCGGATCACCGGTCTGGCCCTGTCCGTGGGGGCGGTCTGGTGGGCGGCGCGGGCGGCGGGCCTGGTGGCGAGCCTGCTGGCGTCGACCCCCGCGTGGCGGCACGTGGATCCGCTCCCGGTGCTGGGGCGGGACGAGGACGAAGAAGAGGTATGGGACGAGTCCGCCGAAGACAAGGACCAAAAGGACGAGGAACACCGTGCGGCCTGGGTGCTGGAAGGGGGGGAGTCCCGCCGTTGATCCCCGGGAGCGCTGACGCGCGATGATGAAGCTCTTCGGCCCGATTTCCCGCATCGCGATCGGCCTCGTGTCGATCACGGTCGGCCTGCTGCTCATCGTGTCTTTCCTCGGCGTGCTGCGCGACGACGTCGAGATGGCGCGGCAGGCGCGCACGCTCGCCGCGGAAGACCTCTCCATCCAGCTCGCCGTCCTGCTCCAGAAGGACGACAACGAGGCGCTCAAGCGCACGATCGACGCCATCAGCGGACGCGACGGCGAGATTCTGTCGGTCGGGCTGCGGCGGAACTCCGGCGACATCCAGGTCGAGAGCGTCGATCACGCGAAGCACTGGGTGCCCCTGAAGGACGCGAAGTCGACCACGACGCACGTCGCGGTGCCGATCCACGCCGGCAAGGACGTCTGGGGCAACGTCGAGATCAGCTTCCGGCCGGTGGTGCCGAAGACCTGGCTCGGCTGGATCCGCCACCCGCTCGTGCTGATGCTGGGCACGATGATCATCGGCGGCTTCCTGCTCTACTACTGGTACATGCGCCGGGTGCTGGAGCACCTCGATCCGACCAAGGCGATCCCGGACCGCGTGCGCAAGGCGCTCGACACGCTCACCGAGGGCGTGATCGTCCTCGACACCAACGGGCGCATCGTGCTCGCGAACGAGGCGTTCCGCGAGCTGAACAACCAGGACGACAAGGTCGGTCTTTCCGCGCGCAAGGCCTCCGAGATTCCGTGGCTGCGGGCCTCCCTCGGCGAGCGCGAGCCCGACGACCACCCGTGGACGATCGCGATGCGCGATTCCGTGACGGTGGTCGGCGAAATGCTCGAGTTCACGCACCTGCCCGACGGCAGCCGCAAGGCGAAGCTCGCGGCCAGCCCGATCACGGACGGACGCGGCGCCGTGCGCGGCTGCCTCGTCTCCCTCAACGACGTCACCGAGCTCGACCGCAAGAACGTCGAGCTCGAGCGCACGCTCTCCGAGCTCGAGGCGTCGCGCGAGAAGATCGAGGCGCAGAACGAGGAGCTGAAGCTGCTCGCCAACATCGACCCGCTCACCGGCTCCATGAACCGGCGCGCGTTCTTTGAGGTCGCCGAGGAGATGATTGCGAAGACCCGGGCCGAGGGCAGCCACATCTGCTGCCTGATGGCAGACATCGACAAGTTCAAGACGTTCAACGACACCTACGGACACGCGGTGGGCGACCAGGTGCTCGTGCAGGTGTCTCGAGTGCTCAAGGCCGCGCTGCGGCCGACTGACATCATGTGCCGGTACGGCGGCGAGGAGTTCTGCATCCTGCTGCCGGGCGTGGATGCGCTGCGCGCCGCAGTGGTGTCCGAGCGCATCCGATTCCGCGTCGAGGCGCAGGCCGGCCCGGGCATCCGCTCGATTCCGGGGCTGCGGGTCACGGCGAGCTTCGGCCTGTCGTCGCTCGAATTCGGCGCGCCGGGCCTGAAGACGCTGATCGACGAGGCCGACCAGGCCCTCTACTCCGCGAAGCAGACCGGCCGCAACAAGGTCGTGCGCTACGACGAGATGCCTTCGGGCGAGCGCCACGCGGCGGCCGGCGGCGCCTGACGCGCCGGCGGCTCGGCGCTATCCCTTCAGCAATCCCCGCGCCGCCAGATGGCGCATCAGCGCCGCTGCGCCGTACGTCCACGGCGGCGCGCGATCGCTCGTCGTTACGCGGTTCACCAACGCCCCGAGCTCCGGCGCCGCGATCGTCACCACGTCGCCGATCTTGTGCGTGAATCCCATGCCGGGCGCACCGCGATCCTCGGTGGGCGCGAACAGCGTGCCGGTGAAGAGCACGAGTCCGTCCGGATGCTGGTGGGTCGCGCTGATCGCCTGTGCGGCCAGATCGGCGAGATCGCGGCTGATCTCCGCGATCGAGCTCGCGCCGCGCAGCGCGAACCCGTCCTCGCCCGCAACGGTGAGCGCGATCTCGAGCCGGCGCGCCCGATCGAGCGTGAACGCGTCGTCGAACAGCCGGATGAACGGCCCGATCGCGCAGGAAGCATTGTTGTCCTTCGAGCGCCCGAGCAGCAGCGCGCTGCGGCCCTCGAAATCGCGCAGGTTCACGTCGTTGCCGAGCGTCACGCCCACGATCCCGCCGCGGGCGTTCAGCACGAGCACCAGTTCCGGCTCCGGGTTGTTCCATTGCGAGGCGGGATGCAGCCCGATCTCGGCGCCGACGCCGACGGCGGACAGCGGCGCCGCCTTGGTGAAGATCTCGGCGTCCGGTCCGATGCCGACTTCGAGGTACTGCGACCACAGCCCCATCGCGACCAGCGTCTCCTTCAGGCGCGCGGCCTCGGGCGATCCGGGCTTGACGCGCGCGAGGTCCGCGCCGATCTCGCGGCTGATCCGCGTGCGGATCTCGTCCGCCTTGCTCCAGTCGCCGCGCGCCTGCTCCTCGACCACGCGCTCGAGCAGGCTGCGCACGAACGTCACGCCGGCCGCCTTCACCGACTGGAGGTCGCACGGCGCGAGGAAGTGAGGCACCCGTGGACCCGCGCGGTCGCACGCGCTGTTCGCGAGCACCTCCTCGACCGCGCCGACGCGCACCCCCGGCGTCGCGCGCAGCGACGCCACCGGGTCGGGAAGGTTGCAGAAATCGGTCGAGGTGGGTGCGATCGAGCTGATGTCGTAGACGCCATCCGCTCTGATCGCAACGAGCGCCGGACCCGGCGTCGCGCCCGGGATCCATGCGCGGCCGACCAGGCTCGCGCCACGCCAGTCGGCGGGCAGGCAGACGTCCGGGTGGAGCTTCATTCGGGCTCGATCTTCGCCGCCTTCACGATGCGGGCCCACTTGTCGGTCTCCGCCAGAGTGAACTTCGCAAGCTCGCCGGGCGTCGACGGGGCGACCTGGCCGCCGGTGTTGAAGAAGTACTCCTTCAGCCTGTCGCTTGCGAGCGCACCCTGGAAGAGCTCGTTGAGCCGCTTGACCACGTCGGGCGGTGTCCCGGCCGGCGCGTAGGCGGCGAACCACACGGTCATGTCGTAGCCCTTCACGCCCGCCTCCTGCATCGTCGGCAGATCGGGAACGATCGGCACGCGCTTGGCGCTGGAGACCGCCAGGCCTCGGACCTTGCCGGCCTTCACCTGCGGCAGCAGCGTGGTCATGTCCGCGATCATCAGGTTGACCGTCCCGCCGATGAGATCGGTCACCGCCTGCGGATTGCTCTTGTAGGGCACGGCCACGATGTCGAGTCCCGCGATCTGCTTGTACATCTCGACCGAGGCGCGCGACGACGAGCTGCCGTATCCGAAGTTGAGCTTGCCCGGCTGGCTCTTCGCCGCCGCGGTGAGCTCGGCGACGCTCTGCGCCGGCACCGACGGGTTCACGACCGCGATCATGGCCGCGGTCCCGATGAGCGAAACGGGCGCGAAGTCCTTGATCGGATCGTAGGGCAGCTTCTTGAACAGGCTCTGGTTCGCGGCGTGCAGCGTGTTGGTGCTGATGAGCAGCGTGTAGCCGTCGGCGGGCGCCTTGGCGGCGGCCTCCGCGGCGAGGAAGCCGCTCGCGCCGGGGCGGTTGTCCGCGATGACCGGCTGCTTCGTCGCTTCGGTGATGCGTTCGCCGATCAGTCGCGCGACGGTGTCGGTCGCACTGCCCGCGGCGAACGGAACAACGAAGCGGATCGGCTTGGACGGAAAGCCCTGCGCGAGCATCGTCGCGGGCGCGGCAAGAAGCACGAGTGCAAGACCGGGCGGCAACAGGCGGCGCATGGCGGAGCTCCGGAAGGGGTGCGCGGATTCTAGCGCGCGCGAGGCACAAGGCCGCAGGCCGCGGCCGCGCCGGGCTTCCGGTGCGCGTAGCCACAATGCTACGGTGGCGCATGCGCGCTCTCCTCGCTGTCGCGCTCGCGCTCGCCGCCGCGTCGGCCGCAGCCGAGGTGCGCGTGCGCGTGGTCGCGACCGATCCGCCCGCCGAGGCGACGCTCGGTCGATTCGAGCCGTTCTACGTGCGCATCCAGTTCGACACCGATGAGCCGGTCAGCCTCTGGGCACGGCCCTATCGCAATGGCAGGCCGGTCGATCGGGGCGCGCGGACCAACCCGTCGGCGAAGCACACCGGCTCCGGCTACGCGCTCGGCTGGGTCGAGTTCACCGAGGCCACCGAGGTCGACGAGATCCGCATCCGCGCGGGCGGCGGCAACCCGTATCGCGAACGGGAGGTCGCGAGCTATCCCGTGAAGCTCGCCTGGACCGGCCAGGCGCCGGCGACGCGCACGCTCGAGCCCTGGGTCGGCGAACTCAAGCGTCAAGCCGATGACGCGTTCAGGCAGGCTCAGCGCGAACAGGCGTCCCGCCCGGCGAGCGCCGGCGACGCTGCGCTCGCATCGGGGTTCATGCTCGTCATGCTGGGGTTGGTCCTCGGCGGGCTCGGGGCGCCCGCGTGGGCGCTGTGGAAGTGGCGCGGCGGCTGGCGCGTCGCGGCGGCGGTGCCGGCACTGATCGTGGCGTTCGTCGTGCTCCGGATCGTGGTCGACACGGCGCGCGACCCGACCTCGCATAACCTGTGGCCGTTCGAGCTCTTGATGTGGGGCGCTGGAAGCGTGGCGATCGTCGTCGCGCTCGCGGTCGCGCGCCGCCTGCTGCGCGCGACCGACGTCTAGAAGGAAGACCGCTGCAGAAGGCGGCGCTTTCCCCGAATTTGGGGAGGGGGAGCGGGTGTGGCCCCTCGCGTCGTGACGCTTCGCTACTGACGCCGGGCGACGCTGGACGGGCCGTCGCCTCCGCCGGCCTTCTTCTCCGGGCAGATCGACGGCGGGCACGGATACTTGTAATAGAGCTCGTTCAGATAGGTGGTGACGTCGTCGACTTCGGGGTCCTTCCAGGCGCCGCCCATCGCGCCGTCCCAGCGCTTCACCTGGGCGCGGATCGCCTCCACGTTCACGGCCTTGCGGGCGACGCGGTTGTGCACGCTCGTGTCGTGGCAGCCGACGCACCGCGCCTGGTAAAGAAGCTGCCCCCGGTCGGGATCGCCCGCGCCGACCGCCGGCGTGAAGAAGAACAACACCAGGCCGAGCGCGATCGCGACCGCGATCACCCAAACGAGATGCTTGACCGTCATGCCGGGCCTCCAATCATCGAACCAAGAATGCCTGCCGGCCGGCCGGCGGCGTTGACGTACGTCAAACGCCGCCGAGCCGCATGCCGTCGAGCGGGGCTTGCGGCGCTTTGCCGGCAACGATGTCCGCCACCACGCGCCCACAGCCGAGCGCGAGGGTGAAACCGAGCGCACCCTGACCGCAGTCGAGGACGAGATTCGGATAGGGCGTGGCGCCCAGGATCGGAGCGCCCTTCGGCGTCGCGGGGCGCAGTCCGCACCAGGGCTTGAGGCGCGCGTAATCGGACGCCTCGGGAAACGCCGCGCGCGTCTCCTCGAGCAGCGTCGCGACGCGGGTCTCGTCGATCGTCGTATCGTGCCCCGCGAGGTCCGCCATTCCCGCGACGCGCAGCTCGTCGCCGAGTCGTGCATAGACGATCTTCTTCTTGAAGTCGGTGATGCTGATGCGCGGCGCGACATGCGTCGGTCCGACCGGAAGGGTCAGGCTGTAGCCCTTGAGGGGATAGATCGGGAGGCGCACGCCGAGCGGACGAACGAGCCACGGGCTCGCCGCGCCGAGCGCCAGAACATAGCGGTCGGCCTCGAGCACGCCGGCGCTCGACTCGACGCCGATGATCCGGCCGCGCCAGCGCAGGATTCGCCGGATCTCCGTATTCAGGAGAAACTTCGCGCCCCCCGCACGCAGGATGCTCTCGAGACCAAGGCAGAACGCGTAACAGTCGCCCGCGTCCTCGCTTGGCGTGTAGATGCCCCCGACGAGCCGCGACCGCATCGCGGCGAGGGCCGGCTCGAGCGCGACGCAGTCGTCCGCGTCGAGCGCCTCCTGCTCGGACCCGAGGCTCGCCTGGTATTCGACGAGACGCCGGGCGGACTCGAACGAGGCCGCGTCCGAGTGCACGACGAGTTTCCCGTTGCGAACGTAGTCGAAGTCGACGCGCTCCTCGGCGACGAACCGGTGCATGAGCCCGCGGCTGTAGTACGCGAGCCGCAGCAGCCGGCGCGTCGTGAGGTCGGCCTGGCGCCGGTTGCACGCGAGGACGAACTCGAGGCACCAGCGCCACTGCTGCCAGTCGAGCGCCGGGCGGAAGCGCAGCGGCGCATCCCGGCGCAGGAGCCAGGGCGGGATCTTCGGCAGCACGCCCGGTCCGGCGAGCGGCGCAACGTAACTGTAGGAGAGCTGCCCGCCGTTCGCGTAGCTCGTCTCGAGCCCGACGCCGGCGTTGCGCTCGACGACCGCGACGTCGTGCCCGTCGCGCGCAAGGTAGTAGGCGGCGGCGAGCCCGACCACGCCGCCACCGAGCACCAGCACGTTCATCGATCGACCTGGCCGCCGAGCGGCGCTGGCGTCGCGGTCGCGTGCACCAAGTCGAGCGCCGTGCGCAGATCCTTCACCATGAGGCCGAGGTTGAAATTTCCCGCTACGCTGCCGCTTCGCGAGCCCTTTGACAAGGGGTTCTGTCGGGTGACGGCGACAGGGTGCAATCGCGCGGGTGCGCTGCTAGGCTTGGTTCACCGCACAGCGTGTTCGGAGGCCTGATGACCAAGCACCTGGCACTCGTCGTCTTCGCTGCGGCCCTGCTCGCCGCAACGGCCGCGTCGGCGGATCCGACGCCGCGCACCGCGCCGTCGGAACCGGTCTCCGCCGAATCGCAGGAGAGCGGGCGCGATCAGCCCGCGCAGCACTCGAGCACCGGTTCCTTCAAGCGCGACGTGAAGCAGGCGTGGTCGGACGCGGGTGCCGGCGCTCGCAAGACCGGCCACGCCATCGGCGACGGCGCGCGCTCGTTCGGCCGGGCGACGCGCGATGCGGCGGTCAACGGCTGGCGTAAGGTCAAGGAAGCGTTCTCGGGCTAGAAGGGCGCGCGTCGCGCGCGGATGCGAGCGATCGCGCCGAAGCGGTGCGGGACGGAAGACGGGGATCGTTCCTCGTCTAAGCCATCGGGCGGACTTGCGGGTCGGGCCTTCGGCGCGACAATGCCTAAACCGCAGGAGGCACCCATGGCCCGCCCGGAACCGCTCGTGCCCGAAACGCCGCGCCCCTCGCCCGCCTCGGAACTCGGGTTCGGGAGCCGCGCGCGGCTCTTCTGCGCGCGCACGTGGCAGGTCATACGCGACGTTTCCACCGTGCTGCACCCGTGCCGCTTCAGCGTCTTCATGGTGCTCGCGGGCGGCGCGCTCCTCTTCGCCTCGGCGCAAGGCCGGGAGCTGGCCGTCGGACTGCCGGGCGGCCCGTTGCTCGCGCAAGGCTGGTTCCAGCTCGCAGTCTTTCTGTGGGCGTTCGAGAGCTGGTACTGGTCGAGGCTGATGCTCGACGTGACCTACGGGCTCGATCGCAGGCGCAACGCGCTCGGCGTGCTCTTTCCGCTGCACGAGGCGTGGACGATCCGTAACGGACCACGGGTGATCGCAGCCGCGGCATACGTCGTGGCCGGCATTGCGGTCGGCCTTGCGGGCGCCTGGATCCAATTCGGAATTCTCGCGGCCATCGGGGCGCTCTTCTATTGGCTGCTCGTGAAACGCATCGCGTTCACGGACCGCTTGCACGCCATGCTCGGCCGGCCGTTCAAGACGCTTGCGGGCGAGCCGCGCGTCATCGCATCGCTGTGGGACCTGCCGCCGTTCTCCAAGGCGGTACTCTGGGGCAGCATGGCACTGTCGTTGATCGCGATCGTGCGCGTCGTGCAAGACCCGGTGGACTTCGGCTGGACGCTCGGCGCCGCGGCGGTGCCGTTTCTCGGGTTCGCCCTGATCGTTCCGGTCGGGAGCTTCCTCGTGTACTGGTTCCGACTGGGCGGCGCGCAGCCCGGCGCGGTCGATGCCAGGGGATACCCGGTCGTCACGATGCTCGCGCTTCTGGCGCTGATCGTCGGCGCAATTGTCGACAACCATGCCGTGCGCACTGTGCCGGTGCCGGCCGGATCGGCAGGCCCTGCCGCGCGGCCGAGCGTGTCCGAGGAGGCGCTGCGCTGGCACGCGGCCGCTTCGAAAGTTTCGGGCCACGAGCGCCCGCCGCTCATCGTGATCGCCACCGCCGGTGGCGGATTGCGCGCGGCCTACTGGACTGCGACGCTCCTCGGCGCGCTGCAGGACGAGGCGCCGGGTTTCGGCACCCACGTGTTTGCGATCAGCGGCGTGTCAGGTGGAAGTGTCGGGGTAGCCGTGTTCGCAACGCTGCTCGCCGACGGCGCCGGCGCGCCGTCGAGCGCGTGCGGGGAAGGCCTGCGCAAGCGCAGGGCGTACGAGTGCGCAGGCCAGGCCGTGCTCGCGCGCGACTTTCTCGCGCCGACCGCGGCGTCGCTGATCTTTCCCGACCTGATGCAGCGGTTCGTGCCATACGGAATCTTCCCCGACCGCGCCGCCGCGCTCGAACAGTCCTGGGAACAGGCGTGGGGACGCGCCGGGCTCGCGCCGGACACTTGGACCCGCCGCACCTTCACGCAGCTCCGGACCCGCGACGGGCCCTGGGTTCCGGTACTCCTGTTGAACGGCACGCACGTGGAGTCGGGCCGGCGCATCATCACGTCGAACGTGCGCATCGATGGGACCGGGTTCCCCGATGCGTACGATTTCTTCGCGCTTGCGTCCGGCGATATCCGCGTCAGCACCGCGGCGCTGAACAGCGCGCGCTTTCCGTACGTCAGCCCCGCGGGGACCCTCCTGCGCGACGGCCACAACGTCGGACACATCGTCGACGGCGGGTACTTCGAGAACTTCGGCGCGGTCACCGCGCTCGAGACGCTGCGCGCCGCGCTCCGGGCGCTCGGGGAGGCCGGAAAGTGGGCCGAGCCGTTCCTGATCCAGATCAGCAACGATCCCCACCTCGGCAAGGACGACCTGGACGTGGACCGCACCGACGGCCCGCTCGATCGCGAGGGGAACCGCATCGCGAACGAGACCCTCAGCCCGCCGCTTGCGCTCCTGAATACGCGTGACGCACGGGGGGTGCTCGCATACAAGGAGTTCCTGGCCACCGTGCCGGCCACCCGTCGAGCCCACTTCAAGCTGTGCAAGGTCGGTGGCGAGGAGCCTGCGCTCGGCTGGGTGCTCGCGCAGCCGTCGCTCGAGCAGATGAACGAGATCGCGCACGATGACACCTGCGGCAATCGCGCGGAGTTCGACCGGGTCGTCGCCGCGATCCGCGGCGCCCCCTAGACCGCCGCCATCTCGCGCGCCGCGTTGAAGTCCTGCCACCACCGGGCGGCCTCGTCGTGCGTCCACGGATGCTCCGCGAGCGCCGCGGAGAACACCTCGATCATCTCCTCGATCCGCTGCGGGCGGGCGGATGGGTCCTTGGCAAGGCACCGCGCGATGAGCGCGTCGATCGCGCGCGGGATCGGCTGGCTCGCGACGGCGGACGCACGCGACGCCTCCACCTCAAGCACGAGGCGTGCGAGCTCGAGTTCGTTCGGCGCGTCGAACACGCGCTTACCCGTGAGCAGAAGAAACGCCACGGCGCCGACCGCGTAGATGTCCACGCTCGGGTTCGCCTCCGCCGGGTTGCGAATCCGCTCGGGTGCCATGTAGGTCGGCGTGCCGAGCATGCGCGCGTACTGCGTGATATCGCGGGTGTCGGTGGCACGCACGTCCTTGACCAGGCCGAAGTCGAGCACCTTGGCGACGTCGGACTCGCCGCCGCGCTCGCAGATCATGATGTTCGCGGGCTTGATGTCGCGGTGCACGAGACCCTTCGAGTGCGCCTCGCGCAGGCTCTCGCACACCTGCTTGAGGATGTGGGCGACGCGCGGCGCAGGTTGCGCGCCGTCCTTCTCGACGAGCATGGCGAGGGTGATCCCGTCGATGTATTCCATCGCGTAGTAGAACGTGCCGTCGCGCGTGCGCCCGTAGTCGAAGATCTCGACGGTCGCGGGGTGCTGGAGCCGGCTCGCCAGCGTCACTTCGCGCTCGAACCGCGCGATCAGCTCGTCGGTGGCGAGCGCGGGCTTCAGGATCTTCACCGCGGTCGGGCGCTTGAGCAGCGCGTGCACCGCGTGATGCACCGTCGCCATGCCGCCTTCGTCGATCTTGCCCATGATCCGGTACTGGCCGAGCTGGCGCACCTCGCGGTCGAGCCGGGCGAGCGAGAAGGTCGAACCGAGCGCGACGCCCACCGCGACGACGAGCAACCCGAAGATCGTCAATACGGCGATTCGAAGGTAGCGCATGGGGGCGTAGGCCTCGGATGCGGCCAGCTCGATGGCAACGCCCATGTCGTACTCGGGCAGCCA
Source organism: uncultured beta proteobacterium (assembly GCA_963716855.1). Taxonomy (GTDB): domain Bacteria; phylum Pseudomonadota; class Gammaproteobacteria; order Burkholderiales; family SG8-39; genus JAGVSZ01. Next base: position 342,056 of record CAVQUV010000005.1, read on the forward strand.
TTGCCACGCGCCGATCACCTCGCGCCCGATGTAGTTGCGATACGGCTCGAGCAGCTCGCCGCGGCGCTGCGTCGGATCCTCGGCCCGGCGGCTCGCGATCGCGGTCTCGACGAGGCGCGTGAACCCGCGCTCGGCGTAGTCGGGCGGTATGGGTTCCTCGCCCCGGATGTCGACGCCGGGATCGCGCAGGCGGACGTTGAACGCGGCCGTCCGGGCGTCTGGCGCGAGCAACCCCGCCGCGCGCAGCGCCTCCCGGTACCGGCTGGTGGTCAGCAGCAGACCGGATCCGTCGAACGCATACACGTCGCTCGTCGTCTGGGGATCGGCCAGCTCTTCGGGCGGCGCAAGGATGCGCGAGAAGCGCGTGTCCGCGTACGAGCCGATCTCGAGCGCGGCGATCACGTTGCCGTCAGGGTCGCGCACGGGGGCCGCGAACCAGGTGACCGGGCGCGTGAATAGCGGTTCGCCGGCGCCAGGCAGGCGCTCCGACTCCGGCCGCGGCGCAATGACCCGGCTCTCGCCGGCGAAAACAGGCGAGAGGTCCTCCCGCAGGCTCTTGCCCACCGTGAGGCCGACCTGCGACTTGGCGCGCGCAGCAATGATCCGCCCGCGGCGGTCGACCGCGTTCGCGGCGACGCGCTCCGGGTCGGTGGCGACCGCGGGCGCGAGCAGGCGCGCGAACTGCCCCTGAGCCGGAGACGAGACGAGGGCCTCCCGGGATGCGCCCGCGCGCGCCGCCGCCTCGAGCGTGCGCACGGCGCCGACCACGTCGGGCACTGCAGCCCAGCGCTCGGCCTCGCCGCGCTTCACACCCACCCAGACCTCCAGCGCGGAGACTTTTGCATCGAGCACGGCCCGGACGTAGCTCCGGCGCGCGTCCTCGACCGATTGCTTGACACCGGTCCACGTCCACCACCCGACCCCGGCGAGGATCAGGATCGCGATCGCCACCGCCTCGACGCGCTGCTCGGTCGTGCCGAAGAAGATCCGCGCGAGCGAGCGCCGCACGCGCGGGCGCTGCGCGTCCGCGTCGCTTTGCCGCCGCTCGATCGTCGGCTCGGGAGTCATCGCTGCGGGGAATCATAGCCCCGCGGGGACGCGCCACCCGTGCGGCGCGTCCCCGCGGCGCGCTCAGCGCGCCGCAGCGAGCCACGCGCTTCGACGTGGTCGAGAATCGCGCCCGGGGTACACCACCACGCCCGCCCGCTCTGCACGATGTGCCGCAGCGCCCGGCGCAGGTGGCGCAGCCGGTGCGGCTGGCCGACGAGGTAGGGGTGGAGCGCGATGCCCATGACGAGCGGCTGCCGCGCCGACTGCGCGACCATCTCCTCGTAGCAGTCGATGATCATGTCGGCGAATGCCTCGGCCGAGCGCTGGCGCGCCACGATCGCGGGAATGTCGTTGATCTCCTGCGGATAGGGAATCGACCAGAGATCGCCCGCGCGGGTGCGCAGCCGCGTCGGCTGGTCGTCGTGGCACCAGTTGAGCGTGTAGCGGTAGCCCGCCTCGCGCAGCAGGTCCGGCGTGGCGTGGCTCTCCGAGATCCAGGGCGAGAGCCAACCGCGCGGCGGCCGGCCCTCCTCGCGCGCCATCCGCTCGGTGCAGTGCGCGACGAGCGCGCGCTCGTCGGCTTCGCCGAGATCGCCCTGCCGGTCGGCATTGGTGTGACCGTGGCCGATGATTTCGTCGCCGCGGCGCCGGAACGCGGCGACGACCTCGGGGCAGTAGTCGTACAGCGCGGTGTTGACGAGCACGCCGACCGGCAGCCGCAGTTCCTCGAAGAGCTCGAGGCAGCGCCACACCCCGACGCGGTTGCCGTAGTCGCGCCAGGCGAAGTTGAGCACGTCCGGCTCGCCGGAGGGCGCGAGCTTCGCCCCCAGGCCCCGGCCGAACTCGAAGTGCTCGATGTTGAAGCCGAGGTAGACGGCGAGTCGCCTGCCGTCCGGCCAGCTGTAGTCCGGGCGGCGCGTGATCGGCGAATAGTCGTAGCGGTTGTGGCTCTCGAGCTGGCGCATCGCGTCGTCCGCGCGCGATCGCGGTGCATGAAGCACCACCGGCGTGCGCACGGCCTTCCAGGCGGTTACCGAAAGACGGCCCGGAGCTTAGCAGGCCGGGCGCGCCGCGCCACGCCCGGCGCGTGGCACACGCTTTGCTGGCGTGTGGCAGTCTCTGGCTCCGGCGGTCCCGCGCCGCCCTTTGCAGCCAGGCCACAGAGGAGGATCGAGAATGAATCACCGCACCAGGAGCGCCGCGTCGCGGCGCACGTTGCTCAAGGGCCTCGCGGCAGCGTCGCTGGCCGCGGCCTGCGTCGCGCCGGCGACCGCGCAGGAGCCGATCAAGATCGGCCTCGTCACCGCCCTTTCCGGGCAGTCGGCGCAGGCCGGCGAGGCGATCACGCGCGGCCTCACCATCGCCATCGACGAGCTGAACGCGAAGGGCGGCGCGCTCGGCGGCCGCAAGTTCGTCCTCGTGCGCCGTGACGACGAGGCCACTCCGGCGAAGGGGGCGACCGCTGCGCGCGAGCTCATCTTCAAGGAAAAGGTGGCGGTGCTGTTCGGCGGCCTCGACACGCCGGTGTCGCTCGCCATCGTGCCGATCGTGAACCAGGAGAAGGTCCCGTTCATGGGACCGTGGGCCGCCGGCACGCCGATCACGAAGAACGGCGCGAACCCGAACTACGTCTTCCGCGTCTCGGCGGTGGACGAGATCGTCGACAAGGCGATGCTGCAGTACGCGCAGAAGACGTTCAACGCGAAGAGCTGCGGGATGATCCTGGTGAACAACCCGTGGGGCGAGTCGAACGAGAAGGGCCTGATGGCGGCGCTCTCGGCCAAGGGGCTCAAGCCGGCCGGCATCGAGAAGTTCGAGGCGAACGACGTCGACGTCGTCCCGCAGCTCACGCGGCTCAAGGCCGCCGGCGCGGACTGCCTGTTCCTGGTGGGCAACGTCGGCCCGTCGGCGCAGGTCGTGAAGTCGCTCGACCGCATGGGCTGGAAGGTGCCGATCGTGTCGCACTGGGGCCCGGCCGGCGGCCGCTTCAGCGAGCTCGCGGGACCGAACGCGAAGGACGTGCACTTCGTGCAGACCTACAGCTTCTTCGGCAAGCAGTCGCCGGTGGGCGAGAAGGTCCTGAAGGCGCTGATGGCGAAGTACCCGGACGTCAAGGGCCCGGGCGACGTGACGCCCGCGGTGGGCGTCGCGAACGCTTACGACGCGATGATGCTCACGGCGCTGGCAATCGAGAAGGCCGGCAAGATCGACGGCCCCGCGATCCGCGAAGGCTTCTACAAGATCGAAGGCTACGACGGCCTGATCAAGAAGTACGCGAAGCCGTTCAACGCCGAGACGCACGACGCAGTCAACGAGAACGACTACGTCTGGACCCAGTTCATCGACAACCAGATCCTGCCGGTCGGGATGAAGAAGTAACAGTCTAGAATCACCGCTCCCGCAACGGCCGCCCCGGGCGGCCGTTGCGCTTTCACGCCTACGATGCTCGTCGCCTCCGCCATCATCTCCGGCCTCGCCCTGGGCAGCATGTACGGGCTGCTCGCGCTCGGGTTCTACATCACCTACTCGGTATCGAGCACGGTGAATTTCTCGCAGGGCAGCTCGATGATGCTCGGCGCGGTCCTCGCCTACACTTTCGCGGTCACCGCCGGTTGGCCGCTGTGGGCGGCCGTGGCGCTCGCGCTCGCGCTGTGCGCGCTCTACGGCATCGTGGTCGAGCTCGTCGCCATCCGCCCGTTCGCGAAGCGCGGCTCCAACGCGTGGCTGATGGCCACCGTCGCGATCGGCATCGTGGTGGACAACCTGGTGCTCTTCACGTTCGGCAAAGAGCCGCGCGGCTTCCCGATGCCGCTCGGCACCGGCTCGATGCAGATCCTCGGCATCGGGGTCGCGCCGCTGCAACTCGTCATTCCCGCGGCCGGGCTCGCCCTGGCCGGCGCGCTCCACGTGTTCTCGCAGCGCACCCGCCTCGGCAAGGCGCTGCTCGCGGTGGTCCAGAACCCGGACGCCGCGCGCCTGATGGGCATCAACGTATCGCTCGCCATCTCTGCCGCTTTCGCGGTGTCGACCGTGTTCGCCGGCGTCGCGGGCATTCTCATCGCGCCGCTGTTCAACGTGCACTCGGACATGGGAACGGTGTTCGGCCTCAAGGCGTTCGCGGTCGCGATTCTCGGCGGCATCACCAGCGCATGGGGCGTGATGCTGGCCGGGCTGATCTTCGGCGTGGTGGAGGCGCTCATCACCGCCCTGCTCGGCTCCGGCTACACCCAGATCCTCACCTTCGCGCTCGTCATCGTGGCGCTCGCGCTGCGGCCCAACGGGCTGTTCGGCCGAGCCGAGGTGAAGAAGGTATGAGCCCGGCCGCGGCACCGCGCCTGGCGTTGCTCCCGACAGCCGGGTTCGCGCTCGCGTTTCTCGCGGCCGCCGCGTTCGCGGCGACGGCGAACAGCTATTACGTCTACATCCTGGGGACGGTCGCGCTCACGGTGATCGTCGGCGTCGGCCTGAACGTGCTGCTGGGCCTCACCGGCCAGGTCTCGTTCGGGCACGTGGGCTTCTATGCGATCGGCGCGTATGCGGTCGCGATCCTCACGACGCACAAGGTGAGCTTCTGGCTCGCGGCCCCGACGGCGGCGCTGCTCGCCGGCGTCATCGGCGCGCTGCTCGCGCTCCCGGCGCTGCGCGTGCGCGGCCCCTACCTCGCGATGGTGACGATCGCGTTCGGCTTCATCGTCGAGCACACCGCGGTCGAGTGGCGCGTCCTCACCGGCGGGCAGAACGGGATCATGGGCATCCCGTCGCCCGCGGCGTTCGGCGTGAGCTTCGGCGAGCGCGGGGTGGCGCTCCTCGCGATCGCGGTCGCCGCGGTGCTGGTCTACGCGTTCTGGCGCCTTTCGGCCGGGCCGTGGGGCAAGGCGATGCGCGCGGTCCGCGACTCCGAGACGGCGGCGGAATCGATCGGCCTCAACCCGGTCACGATAAAGACCATGGCGTTCGCGCTCTCGGCTGCGTGCGCCGGCCTCGCCGGCGCGATGTTCGCGCCGCTGTCGGGGTTCGTCACGCCGTCCACGTTCACCTTCCTCCAGTCGATCCTGTTCGTCCTGGTGGTGATCGTCGGCGGCGCCGGCACGGTTGCCGGCCCGGTGGTCGGTGCCGCGCTCGTCGTGCTGCTGCCCGAGCTGCTCGCCGCGCTCGCGGAGTACCGCCTGCTGTTCTTCGGCGCGCTGCTGCTCGCGGTGCTCTGGATCGCGCCGGAGGGCATCGTCGGCGCGGCCACCCGCTTCCTCGCGCGCCGGCGCGCGCCCTGGATCGCCGACCCGGAGCACACCGAGGCCCTGACCGCGCAGGCGCGGCCCCGCGCGCCCCTTGCCGCCGATGGATTGGCGATCGCATTCGGCGGCATCCGGGCGGTGCAGGGATTCGCGTTCCGCGCAGCGCCCGGCCTCGTCACGAGCCTGATCGGCCCGAACGGTGCCGGCAAGACGACGGTGCTCAACATGCTCGGCGGGTTCTACACGCCCGACGCCGGCACGATCCGGCTCGGCACCCGCGCGCTCGAGGGCCAGCCCGCGTGGCGCATCGCGCGGGCCGGCATCGCGCGCACCTACCAGACCTCGCAGCTGTTCGGCGGGATGTCGGTGCTCGAGAACCTGGTCGTGGCGCAGACGAAGGGACGGCTCGGCTTGCCGGTGGTCGGGCCGATCGCCGGCGCCCGGCAGCGCCGTGCAATCGGCCGCGCGGCAACCCTCGCGGCGTTCGTCGGCTACGGCGGCGATCTCCTGCGCCGCGCCGCCGACCTGCCCCACGTGGATCGCCGGCTGGTCGAGATCGCGCGCGCCCTCGCGACCGATCCCGACGTGCTGCTGCTCGACGAACCGGCCGCGGGTCTCGCGCGCGAGGACAAGGACCGTCTCGGGCGTCTCCTGCAGCGCATCGCCGCGCGCGGCATCGCGGTGGTGCTCGTCGAGCACGACATGTCGCTCGTGATGGGCGTCTCGGATGAGGTCGCGGTCATCGACGCGGGGACCGGCATCGCGGCGGGGCCGCCGCGCGAAGTGCAGCAGAACCCGGAGGTGAAGCGCGCCTACCTCGGCGACTCGGCCGGCCGCGCCGCCGTCGCGCGCCGCGCGCCGGGCGCGGTGGGCACTGCAATGCTGGAGGTCTCCGGTCTCTCGGCCGGCTACGGCGCCGAACCGGTGCTCCACGGCGTCGAGCTGCGCGTGCGGGAGCGCGAGATGGTGGCGGTGCTCGGCGCCAACGGCGCGGGCAAGTCGACGCTAATGCGCGCGCTCTCGGGGCTGTTGCGACCGGTCGGCGGGAGCATCGGGTTTGCCGGCGCCGATCTCGCGCGCATGCGGGCGCATCGCATCGTTGCGCGCGGCGTGGTGCTGGTGCCCGAGGGCCGGCAGGTGTTCCCCGAGCTGACGGTGCTGGACAACATCCGCCTCGGCGCGTTCCTGCGCGGAAAGACGCCCGCCGCGGAAATCGAGGCGATGCTCGACCGTTTTCCGCGGCTTCGCGCGCGCGCAACGAGCCGCGCCGGCTTGCTTTCGGGCGGCGAGCAGCAGATGCTCGCGATCGCGCGCGGCCTGATGGCGAAGCCGAAGCTGCTGCTGCTCGACGAGCCTTCGCTCGGGCTCGCGCCCGCGGTGATCACCGACCTCTTCGGCGTGCTCGACCGGCTGCGCGCGGAGGACGCGACCATCCTGCTCGTGGACCAGATGGCCGGGCTCGCCCTGACGCTCGCCGATCGCGCGTACGTGATGGAAAGCGGCCGCATCGTCGCCTCCGGCGCCGCGTCCGAAATCGCGGCCGACGGCGCGCTCGAGCGCGCCTATCTCGGCGCGACGTGAAGGGGAGGAAGACCGTGAAGCACGCCATCGCGCTCACTGCGGCGCTCGTTGCGGCGCTCGCATGCGGGCTCGCTGCGGCGCCTGCCGCGCTCGCACAAGGCGCGTTTCCGACGCGCGCGGTGAGGATCGTCGTCGCGTATCCGCCCGGCGGGGGCATCGACATCATGGCGCGCCAGCTCGCCGAGCGGCTCGCGCCGCAGTGGGGCCAGCCGGTGGTGGTCGAGAACCGCCCCGGCGGCAGCACGATCCCGGCGACCGAGCTCGTCGCGAAGTCGCCCGCCGACGGTCACACGATCCTGCTGACGACCGACTCGACCTTCTCGATCAACCCGCATCTCTTCGCGAAGCTGCCCTACTCCGACCGGGACTTCGTGGCGGTCACGCAGCTCATCCTGCTGCAGCAGCTGCTGCTCGCGCACCCGTCGGTCCCGGCGAACAGCGTCACCGAGCTGGTGACGCTGGCGCGCGCGCGGCCGGGAACGCTCAACTACGGGTCGTACGGCTCCGGCAGCCAGCCGCACCTCGCCGCCGAGACGCTCAAGTGGAAAGCGGGAATCGACATCGTGCACATTCCGTACAAGGGCATCCCGTTCGCGGTGCCGGCCGCGATCGCCGGCGAGGTGCAGCTCACCTTCTCGGGGATCGCGTCCTCACGCGCACACGTGCAGGGCGGCCGACTCAAGGCGCTCGCCATCGGCGGCCCGAAGCGCTCGCCGCTCATGCCCGACGTGCCGACGTTCGCCGAGCAGGGCTATCCGGAGGTCGAGACGCACGCGTGGTTCGGCCTGTTCGTGCCGGCGGGCACGCCGCGCGCGGCGGTCGACCGCATCCACCGCGACGTCGCCGCGGTCCTCAACGAGCCGGGCTTCCGCGACAGGGAGATCGTGCAGAAGGGCTACGACCTCGTCGCCAGCTCGCCCGAGGTGTTCGCCGCGTTCATCGTCACGGACCGCGAGGCGCGCGGGCGCGCGGTGAAGCTCTCCGGCGCGAAGGCCGAGTGAGGACCGTCGTCGTCGGTCCGACGCCGCGCCTCGCGCTGAGCGTCGCGGGCGCCGGACCGCTCGTCGTGTGTCTTCACGGCATCGGCGGTCACCGCCAGCACTGGGACGATCAGCTGCGGGTCTTCGGCGCGCACTTCACCGCCGCCGCATGGGATGCGCGCGGCTACGGCGACTCCGACGACTACGACGGCGCGCTGGCGTTCGCCGACTTCAGCGCCGATCTCGCGCGGGTGCTCGACTGCTTCGGCGCCGAGCGCGCGCACCTCGTCGGGCTGTCGCTCGGCGGTCGCATCGCGCGCGACTTCGCCCTGCGGCACCCGGCGCGCGTTGCGACCCTCGTGCTCGCGAACACGACCGCGGGTTTCGACACCCTCACGCCCGACCAGGTCGAGGCGTTCATCCGCAGCCGCCGCGAGCCGCTCGAGGCAGGCCGGACGCCCCGCGAGCTCGCGCAGGAGCTCGCGCGGAATTTGATCAGCCCTGCGGCGGTGCCGGGCGCCCACGCGCGCTTGCTCGCCGCAATGGCAGCGCTGCGCAAGGATTCGTACCTGAAGACGATCGAGGCCTCGACGCGCGAGGACCGCGGCGCGCGCATCGAGGCGATCATGGCCCCGACGCTCGTGGTGACGAGCGACGAGGACCGCCTTTACCCCGCCGCGCTGGCCGAGGACATGGCGCGCCGCATCCCGGGCGCACGCCTCGCCGTCGTCCGCGGCGCCGGTCACCTGTCGAACCTCGAGCAGCCGGACGCGTTCAACGCCGCCGTGCTGCCTTTCCTGCTCGAGCATCGCGACCGCGCGTCCGGCGCGCATCCGCCGAAACAGTAGGACAATACGGTCCCGGCCCCGCGTTCGCGGCCGACGGAGAGCCCCATGCGCATCGAAGTCCACGTCCACGGCAACATTCCCCTGCGCGCCGGCGTCACCAGCGCGCAGATCGAGGCGGCGCTCAAGCCGTGGCTCGAGTACATCGACGAGGACTCGCTCGCCGACGCGCGCTCGGTCTACGAGGACGAGCCGGGCATCGCATTCGACGCGCGCGAGCGGCTGCTCGAGATCTGCTGGACCGGCGACGTCGGCCGCGCGTTCCGCGAGGCGGTCGAAGTCGCGCTGCAGGCGCTGAACCCCTACACCGAGCGCGCCGCCGAGATCGAGGTCACCTACTATCACGACGACGGCCAGGACGAGCTCGGAATCGTGTTCGTGGGACCGACGCCCGAGGCCATCCACGAGGCGCAGCGCCAGGCGATGATCGAGGACGTCTCGCACATCCTCGCGCGCCAGTTCGGCGACAGCGAGATCGGCGAGGTCGTGGCGCAGCTCAACGAGCTCTTCCAGCGCACCGCTCCGGGCACCGCCGCCGGGCGCGCGCCGCAGGCAACGGCCCCGACGCTCGCGCCGTCGAACCGGCGGCGGCTGCATTGAAGCTATAGAAAGATCCGCTGCCTTCGGCAGCGGATTTCCCGACTTTGGGGTGCGCGAGGGGGTGTGGCCCCTCGCGTCGTGGAAACTAGCTACGGCAGGACCCTTACGTCCCGGACGACTTCGAGCGTGTACGCCCGCCGGTAGTCGAGGTCCGGCTTCACCATCTTCGCCGCGACCATGAACTCGAACGTGCGCTTCCAGCGCGCATCGGTCATGGTCAGGATGCCGGCGCGCGCGGCGTCGCCGCCGGTGACGATCGCGTACTCCTTTAACTTCGCGAGCCCGTAGGCGAGCAGCGCGTCCTCCATCTGCGGGTTGTCGCGCCGGATGAGCGCGTTGCCGGGCGCCGGGTTCGCGAGGTAGCTCTTCCAGCCTTCGGCGGTCGCCTGAACGAAGCGGCGGAGCGCGTCGCGCCGCTTCGCGAGCGTGTCGCGCGTCGCGACGATCGTCTGCGCGTACGGCGGGTAGCCCAGGTCGGCGAGCAGGAAGAGCACCGGCTTCACGCCGGCCTTCTCGATCGAGTACGGCTCCGAAGTCGCGTAACCCTGCTGGGCGAGCCGCGGATCGAGAAGAAAGGGCTGCACGCTGAACGTGTAGGGGCGCTTCTGATCGTCGGTGAATCCGTAGCGCGCGCGCAGCCACGGCCAGAAGGTCGTCTCGCTCGCCGCGCTGATCGCGATCGGCCGGCCCTTGAGCGCCTCGAGCTGCGCGACGCCGGGGTGCGCGATGATGACCGCCGGGTCTTTCTGGAACGTCGCGGCGACGGTCACGACCGGCAGGTCCTGCGCGACGACCTGCAACGTCTGGAGGTCGTAGCCCATGAAGAGGTCCATCTGTCCGGCAAGCAGGAGCTGCAGACCGTTCACCTGCGGGCCGCCCATGCGCACCGTTACGTCCAGACCGTGCTTGCGATACGTGCCTTCGGCGAGCGCCTGATAGAAGCCGCCGTGCTCGGCCTGCGCGTACCAGTTCGTCCCGAACACGAGCTTCTCGGACGCTTGGTTTTCAGCCGCTTGCGCATGCGCGGCGCCCGCGACCGCGAGCATCGCCAGCAGTCGCAATAGGGTCTTCATCGGATCCGTGCTCCCATCGCTGCGATTCTAGCGGCGGATCGACGATCGCGAGAGTCAACCCCACTCGTGCCGGATGTGTCCGCGGGATTGCGCACGCGCGTGGTGCGTGACGACGCACCCTGCCCTTGGATGGTGACACCGTGCGGATCTCCGATTCGCGCGTCGCCGTCAGGCGCGAGGGCCGTCGTCGCGGCACCGGCGCAGCGCGGCTCGAGCGGCGCGAGATTTCCCCAGCCGAACAACGGCGTGGCGCGGGTCGTGCAAGCACCCTGCGTGGCGTGCGCGCGCGGGTCGGCAGCTTGCCTTGGTGCAGCAATCGTGTCACATTCGCCCGCCGGAACGCGGCGCTCGCCATCGGCCGCGCGCTCCGGAACGCACGGAACGCGACTTGCTTCTCGAACCGCCGCGACCGTGCCGCACTCGCGCGACGCGCGCACCGTTACGAGGAGGAGTCTCACGATGACCACACGCTCGACGCCGTCGCGCCGGAGCGCGCTCAAGACCATCGCCGCGGCCGCCGCGGCCAGCCTGATCGCCGCTGCCGCGACGCCGGCCGCCGCGCAGGCGCCCACCAAGATCCGCTTCCAGCTCGACTGGCGGTTCGAAGGCCCGGCGGCGCTCTTCCTGCTGCCCGCGGCGAAGGGTTACTTCAAGGACGAAGGGCTCGACGTCACGATCGATGCGGGCGGCGGCTCGGGCGGAACGGTCACGCGCGTCGCGTCCGGCGCGTACGACATGGGCTTCGCGGACATCGCGGCGATGATCGAGTTTCTCGCCGCCAACCAGCACCTGCCCCAGGCGCGGATGCAGGCCGTCTACATGACGTACAGCGACACCGCGGCCGCGGTCTTCGTGCTGAAGAAATCCGGCATCACGGCCCCAGCCGGCCTCAACGGCAAGGTCATGGGCGCGCCGGTGTTCGACGCCGGACGCAGGGCGTTCCCGATCTTCGCCAAAGCGAACGGCCTCGACGCATCCAAATTCAAGTGGCAGTCGATGGATCCGCCGCTGCGCGAGACGATGCTCGCCCGCGGCGAGGTGGACGCGATCACGGGCTTCTACTTCACGAGCCTCCTCAACCTAAACGCGCGCGGCGTGAAGGACGACGAGGTCACCGCGTTCAAGTACCCCGACTACGGGGTCAAGCTGTACGGCAACACCGTGATCGCGAGCCAGCGCTTCATCGACCAGAATCCGAAGGCGGTCGCCGGGTTCCTGCGCGCGCTGACCAAGGGCATTCGCGAAGTGGTCGCCAACCCCGACGCGGCGATCAAGTACGTCAAGGATCGCGATGCGCTGATCAACGACGCGCTCGAGCAGCGCCGGCTCAGGCTCGCGATCGACATGGTCATCGCGACGCCGGAGTTCAAGTCGAACGGAATCGGGGCGGTCAACAAGGTCAAGCTCGAGGAGACCGTCGCGCAGGTCGTGTCGGCCTTCGATCTGAAGGTGACGCCCAACCCGGACGCGATCTTCAACTCGAGCTTCCTGCCGAGCCGCGCCGAGCGGCAGATCTTCGCGAAGTAGGCGCGCGTGCAGAGGGCCCCTGCTCCCGGGCAGGGGCCTTTCGCTGCGACCGACCGACACGCGCCGCGTCGACCAGGGACAAGGGAGTGAGCCACCCGGCGTTCGTCAGCTTCGACCGCGTCTCGCTCGCCTACGACGAGGCGAGCGGCTACGCGGTCGAGGACATCACACTCGCGATCCGCCCCGGCGAGTTCATCGCCATCGTCGGACCGTCGGGCTGCGGCAAGTCGACCTTCATGAAGCTCTGCACGGGCCTGAAACCCCCGACCCAGGGAACCGTGCACGTCGACAACAAGAAGGTCGCCGGACCGCTCAAGATCGTCGGCATGGCGTTCCAGGCGCCTAACCTGCTGCCGTGGCGCACGACCCTCGACAACGTGCTGCTGCCGCTCGAGATCGTTCAGCCGTACCGCTCCAGGTTCAAGGAGAAGCGCGACGAGTACGTCGTCCGCGCGCGCAAGCTCCTCGAAACGGTCGGTCTCGATGGCAGCGAGGGCAAGTTCCCCTGGGAGCTCTCGGGCGGGATGCAGCAGCGCGCGTCGATCTGCCGCGCGCTGATCCACGACCCGGAGCTGCTGATGCTCGACGAGCCGTTCGGCGCCCTCGACGCGTTCACCCGCGAGGAGCTGTGGCAGGTGCTGCGCGACATCTGGCAGGAGAGGCGGTTTACCGTCGTGCTCGTCACTCACGACCTCCGCGAGGCGACGTTTCTCGCCGACACCGTGTACTGCATGAGCAAGCGCCCCGGCAAGATCATCGCCAAGCGGGAGATCGACCTGCCGCGGCCGCGCGACCTCGAGATCACCTACTCCGAGCGCTTCACCGAGATCGTCCACGAGCTGCGCGCGCACATCGGGCGCGTACGCAAGGGCTGATAGGGTGTTGAAATTCGGGGGACACATCCCCCCTTCCCCCTAGATCAGTGGCTGTTGATAATCGCTTTCCCTCTGTCGCCTGGCCACGATGATCTGGGCCATTGCATCGGGAAACCGATTTTCAACAGCCTTGCTAACAGAGAGGAGCGGAGCGACATGGCCGCGAGACGCAATCTGAACCGCTGGGCGCCGTGGATCTTCCTCGCGGCGCTGCTCACCCTCTGGGAGTTCGGCGTGCGGATCTTCGGCATCGACGAGTTCGTGCTGCCGAGCGCGAGCGCGTCGTTCCGGGCGCTGTACGACAATTTCGGGCCGATCATGAAGAACACCTGGCCGACCTTCTGGACGACGATGGTCGGCTTCGGCCTCGGCATCGTGGTGGGAGCGCTCCTCGGGATCATCATCGGCTCGTCGGCGTTCATGTACGCCGGCCTCTTCCCGCTGCTGGTCGCGTTCAACGCCATCCCGAAAGCGGCGTTCGTCCCGATCCTGATCGTGTGGTTCGGCATCGGCGTGGTTCCGGCGACGCTCACCGCGTTCCTGATCTGCTTCTTCCCGATCACCGTGAACATCGCGACCGGGCTGGCGACGCTCGAGCCGGAGCTGGAGGACGTGCTGCGCGCGCTCGGGGCCTCGCGCGCCGACATCCTGTTCAAGGTGGGGCTGCCGCGGTCGCTGCCCTACTTCTTCGCCTCGCTCAAGGTCGCGATCACGCTCGCGTTCGTCGGCTCGATCGTCTCCGAGCTGACCGCCGCGAACGAAGGCATCGGCCAGCTCATGCTCGCCGCCAGCTCGACGATGCGCGTGCCGCTCATGTTCGCCGGGCTGATCGTCATCAGCGTCATGGCGATGATCATGTACGTGGCCTTCGCGACGCTCGAGCGGCGCATGACCGGGTGGGCGACGCGCGGCATGAACACGCCGGGCTGACGCGGGCCGATACGCGTGTCCGGCTCCGCGCGCGACGCCGATTCGCTCTACCTGCGGCGGGCGATCGCGCTCAGCGAGCGCGCCCGGGCGAACGGGCGGCATCCGTTCGGGGCTCTGGTCATCGCACCGCCCGGTGAAGTGCTGGCCGCGGCCGAGAACCGCGCGATCGGGCCCGATTGCGACGCGACCGGACACGCCGAGCTCGAAGCCGTGCGCGCCGCGTCGCGCCACCACAGCCCGGAGGCGCTCGCCGCCGCGACGCTGTACTCGAGCGCGGAGCCGTGCGCGATGTGCGCCGGCGCGATCTACTGGTCGGGTATCGGTCGCGTCGTCTACGGGCTGTCCGAGGCGCGCCTGCTCGCGCTGACCGGAAGCCATTCGGAGAATCCCACTTTGCGCCTGCCGTGCCGCGAAGTGTTCGCGCGCGGACAACGGGTGATCGAGGTCATCGGGCCCTGCCTCGAGGACGAGGCCGCTGCGCCGCACGCGGGCTTCTGGCGGTAACCGCGGCCCGGCGCCAGTCCGCGTCGACGCGCCGGACTACTCCGCGCGCGGCCGGGTAGCCCCGAGCACGAGCGCGGTACCGACCAGGATCACCGCCGCGCCCGCCACCATGTTGGCGGCGATCCGCTCCCCGAGCAGAAGCGCGCCCCCGCCCACGCCGAAAAGCGGCGTGAGGAAATTGACGGTCAGCGTCTTGACCGGCCCGACATTGCGGATCAACTGGAAGTACAGGATGAACGCGAGCGCCGAAGAGGCGAGCGCGAGGGCGAGCACATTGAGCCACTCGAGCGGCGTGGGCATCGCACCGGGCGGTACCGCTGCGACGAACGGCAGGACGAGCAGCGCCGAGCCGAGCTGGCTCCCCGCGGCGATGGCCATCGGCGGGATGCCCTGCGCGAAGATGCGGGTGTACACCCCGGCGATGGCATAGAGCAGCGCCGCCGCGAGCACCGCGGCGATGGCCCAGAGCGGCGGCAGGTCGAGGGCCGCCGGGTTCCAGCCGATGAGCAGCGCGACGCCGGCGATCCCCAGCCCGAGCCCCGCCACCTTCCGCAAGGTCAGCGGGTCCTTCAAGGCCACTGCGGCGATCAGCGCCGCGAACAGCGGGCTCGTCGACACGAGGATCACCGTGTAGGAAGCGGCCAGCTCGCGCTGCGCGGCCGCGATGAGCACGAACGGCGCGGCGGAGTTGAGGAGCGCGATGGGGAGGTAGACCCGCCACCGCCCGCGCAGGTCGAGCGACAGGCCGAGCGAGCGGATGTACAGCGCGAGCACGAGGCCGGCGATCACCTGGCGCAGCTCGACCAGCGCCACCGGCCCGAGCGGCATCACCGCGACGCGGATGAAGACGAACGCGAGCCCCCAGACGGCGGCGAGGAGCACCAGGCGGCCGAGGTCGGCGGCGCTCATCGCCCCACTACTTCAATTTCACGCGGGCGAACTTGCGCTTTCCGACCTGAAGCACGACAGTGGCGCCGGCCGCGAAACGCACACCCTTGTCGGCGGCGCGCTCGCCGTCGATGCGCACGCCGCCCTGCTCGATCATCCGCAGCGCCTCCGCGGTGCTCGCCGTGAGCCCCGCCTGCTTGAGGAGTTGCGGGAGCGCGATGCCGTCCGGCCCGGCCGGCACCATCGCCTCCGGAATGTCCTCGGGCATCGCACCCTCGCGGAACCGGGCGTTGAAGTCGGCCTCGGCCTTCTCCGCGGCGGCCTTGCCGTGGAAGCGCTCGACGATCTCTTTCGCGAACCCGACTTTGACGTCGCGTGGATTCCGGCCAGCGTCGATCTCGGCGCGCCACCGGTGCACGACCTCTAGCGGCTGGAACGACAAGAGCTCGATGTAGCGCCACATGAGCGTGTCGGAAATCGACATCAGCTTGCCGAAGATCTCGTTCGCCGGCTCGGTGATGCCGACGTAGTTGCCGAGCGACTTCGACATCTTGTTCACGCCGTCGAGGCCCTCGAGCAACGGCATGGTGACGATGACCTGCGGCTCCTGGCCCCAGTCCTTCTGCAGCTCGCGGCCCACCAGCAGGTTGAACTTCTGGTCGGTGCCGCCGAGCTCGACGTCGGACTGCATCGCGACCGAGTCGTAGCCCTGCATGAGCGGGTACAGGAACTCGTGGATCGAGATGGGCTGGTTGCCGCGGAACCGCTTCGAGAAGTCGTCGCGCTCGAGCATGCGCGAGACGGTGTAGCGCGCCGCGAGCCGGATCATGCCCTGCGCGCCCAGCTCGTTCGACCACTTCGAGTTGAAGAGGATCTCGGTCTTCCCGGCATCCAGGATCTTGAAGGCCTGCGCCTGGTAGGTCCTGGCGTTCGCCTGGATCTGCTCGTCGGTGAGCGGCGGGCGGGTGGCGTTGCGGCCGGAGGGGTCGCCGATCATCCCGGTGAAATCGCCGATCAGGAACTGGACCCGGTGACCGAGGTCCTGGAACTGCCGCAGCTTGTTGATGACCACCGTGTGGCCGAGGTGCAGGTCGGGGGCGGTCGGGTCGAGGCCGAGCTTCACCCGGAGGGGGCGTCCGGTCTTCAACTTCCGGACGAGGTCCTCCTCGAGCAGCAATTCCTCACAGCCTCGTTTGATCGCGGCCAGCTGATGGTCGATGTCCATCGAATTCCCGTGACTTTCTGCTTGGACGAGCTGAGGCTTCCTGTTATATTTCGCCGCTAAGAGCTGGAAAAACCTATAAAAACAGTCCTTTGGGGAAGAGCGAGATTCTAACGCAGGGGTGGCGATTGCGCGAGCTTGCATTTAAGCAGCGTGCAACGATTGTCTTGGGTGCCGTCGGGCTGCTCGCCGGGGTCGCGGCGTTCGGCACCGTCAGCGATTCGCCCGAGCCGCCGGTCGCGCGCGCGACGGTGGTCGAGTCGCTCGCGCTTCCGAATGCCGACGTGGTGCCGACGTCCGTTCAGCCCTACGCCCACGAGGAACGCTTCGAGCGCGGCGACACGTTCGCCACGCTCCTCACGCGCCTCGGCGTGGACGGTGCGGACGCGGTGCAGCTCGTCAAGCAGCACGGGAAGGCGAAGCCGTTCCGCGCGCTGCGCCCCGGCATGACCGTGCAGGCGGAAACGACCGACTACGGCGCGCTGCTCGCGCTGCGGTTCATCTCCGGCCGCGACACGATCCTCGGCTTCGCGCGCGAGGGCGACGGGTTCCGGGTGATCGACGAGCCCGCGAAGCTCGCACGCCAGGTGGTGCTCAAGTCGGGCGAGATCCGCTCGTCGCTGTTCGCGGCCGCCGACGAAGTCGGGATGCCGGACCCGATCACGATGCAGATCGCCGACATCTTCTCCGGCGACATCGATTTCCACCGCGATCTGCGCAAGGGCGACCGGTTCGCCGTCGCGTACGAGGCGTTCCATCACAACGGCCGGGTCCTCAAGTCGGGGCGCGTGCTGGCCGCGGAGTTCATCAACGGCAAGAAGGCGCTGCGCGCCGTCTGGTTCGACGACGCCGAAGAAGGTCGCGGCGGCTACTACGCGCCCGACGGGAAGAATCTGCGCAAGGCGTTCCTGCGCTCGCCGCTCGAGTTCTCGCGCGTGACCTCGGGCTTCGCGATGCGCTTCCACCCGATCCTGCAGCAATGGCGCGCGCACAACGGCGTCGACTACGGCGCACCCGCGGGGACGCGCGTGAGAGCCACCGCCGACGGCGTCGTGGATTTCGCAGGGGTTCAGGGCGGCTACGGAAAGGTCGTGATCCTCAGGCACCACGGCGGAATCACCACCGCCTACGCGCATCTGAACGGCCTCGCGGGCGACCTGCGCAAGGGCGCGCGCGTCGCGCAAGGCGACGCGATCGGCTTTGTCGGCTCGACCGGCTGGGCCACCGGTCCGCATCTGCACTACGAATTCCGCGTCAATAACCAGCACCGCAACCCGCTCACCATCGCGATGCCCGCGGCCGAGCCGGTCCCGGCCGAGCGCATGTCCGCGTTCGCTGCGGCCGCGCGGCCGCTCGCCGCACAGCTCGAGCTCCTCGCCGACGTTCGCCTCGCCGCGCTCGAGTAGACTCACCACGCTTCGCCGGCAAGGGATGTAACCCCTTGTCACAGGGGCCGCAGCGTCAGCGTAGCGGGGGATTTCAAGTGCCCGATCTCATCGGCCTGATGTCCGGCACCAGCCTCGACGGCGTCGATCCCGATTGGGTGGAGGCGATGGCGTTCGCATGGCTCGCGCGCCGGGCCATCCACGGTGACGCCGGCAACCTGCCCGAGGTCACCGGTGCGCTCGGTCCGCGCGTGCTGGGCGCCGTCTACCCCGCGTGGCGGGGCGCCACCACAGCTGGCAGAGGCACGCGTCTGCTCCGGCGGCGCTGATCGCACCACCCCGGCGCTGCGCGCCGCCCCTCCTCGGGCAGGAGGGGAAGACAAACGGGGCCTGACGGCCCCGCAGTGGATCGGGATCGGGCGCTGCTAGGCGGAGAACGACGACCCGCAGCCGCAGGTGGTCGTGGCGTTCGGGTTCTTGATCACGAACTGCTCGCCCTCGACGCCCTGGGTGTAGTCGATCTCGGCGCCGACGAGGTACTGGTAGCTCATCGCATCGATCAGCAGCGTGACCCCGTCCTTCTGCATCACCGTGTCGTCTTCGTTGGTGACCTCGTCGAACGTGAAGCCGTACTGAAACCCCGAGCAGCCGCCGCCGCTCACGAACACGCGCAGCTTAAGGTCGGTATTGCCCTCCTCGTCGATCAGCTGCTTGACCTTGGCCGCGGCGTTGTCGGTGAAGACAAGGGGCGCGGGCATCTCTGTCACTGCATTCATCAGGCTCTCCGAGCGAAGTCTTGATTCATTATCTGGCCCCGGGAAGATGGGGTCAATCACCCATGGGCACAACCCGGTATTTCACCGGAATCCCCGGGTTCAAACAGGGTCATTGGGTCTTGGCGAGCTTCAGCTCGACGGCCTTCGGCTCGGTCGCAGCGCTCTTGTGCACCAGGCGCCCGTCGACGACCGCGCCGAGGTGCATCTCGATCGATGCGTAGTGGACGTCTCCGGTCACGCTCGAGCGGGGCTGCAGTTCGACGAAGTCCGTGGCGTGAACCGGGCCGGCGATGGTGCCGTTCACGACGAGATGGGCGACCGCAATCTGGCCCTCGACGCGGGCGTGCTCGCTGATGACCAGCGTGCCCGCCTGGCCCTCCGCGCAACGCACGTCGCCCTTCACCTCGCCGTCGATGCGCAGCCCCCCGGCGAAGATCACGTTGCCCTCGATGCGGGTCCCTGCCCCGATCAGGCTGTCGATGCGGGTCTGCGGCTTGGGCGGTTTCTTTCCGAACATGGCCACTCCTCCGTTTCCAGTCTTCACGATCCGAGGGGGCACGGCCCCCTCGTGCTCCCCGATCTCAGCAGAATCGCCGTCAAGGCGGCGATTCTCTCTCTCGTCGTCACGATCCGAGGGGGCACGGCCCCCTCGTGCTCCCCGATCTCAGCAGAATCGCCGTCAAGGCGGCGATTCTCTCTCTAGATGCGCTGCTCAGGTGAGATTGAAATTCTGCGTCGCGCGCGGCTGGCCGACGCCCTGCTCGAACACGCGCACCTGCACCGACTTGACGGTCGCCGCGGGATCGACCTTGAACGTCCCTTCGGTGCTGAAGAAGCGCCGGAAGCTTACCCGGTAGGCGGCGTTTTCCTGCGATCGCTCGTCCGGGATCATCAGCGTCAGCTCGCGCCCGCCCTGCCGCATCGACACGATCAGCTGGAGGCGACCGTGGAACTCGCGGTCCTTCCCGCCCTGCGTGACGAGCAGCCGGTAGCGGTATTCGCCGGGCACCGCGTTGCTTTCCACCTTGAAGCGCGAGACCGCAAGCCTGTCCTCGACCCGTCCCGCCGCGAGATTCTCGAAGAACGAAAGATCCTCGCGCAGGCGTGCGTTCTCGGACTCGACCGTCTTCAGCTGCTTCACCAGCTGCTCCTGCGCGGTCTTCTCGATCTGCACGCGGCTCTCGCTCGATGCAACGACCGAGCGCAGCCGCTTGGCCTCCTCCTCGAGCTGCACGATGCGCCCGTGCAGGTCCGCCAGCTCCTCGCTCACCGCGGTCGCATCGAAGCCGGCGAACCGGCGACCGGCGTCGTACATCCAGAGCGCCAGCGTGAGCGAGATCGTCAGCGCCGCCACCAGCCCGAGCGCGCGCCAGTACCACGCGATGTGCGTGCGCACCGTCATCCTGGGAGCGGCGATGCCCCAGCGACGACGCAGGGCGCGGAAGGAGAACGGCATCCCGTGCGGCTCCGCGATCGCGCTCAGGGCAGAACCGGAACCTGGCCGAGGCCGGACGCCTCGTCGAGCCCGAACATGATGTTCATGTTCTGCACCGCCTGGCCCGAGGCGCCCTTCACCAGGTTGTCGATGACCGAGAGAACGACGAGCATGTCGCCACCGTGTGGCCGGTGGATCGCGATGCGGCAAGTGTTCGCCGCGCGCACCGAGCGCGTGTCCGGATGGCGACCCGGCGGCAGCACGTCGACGAAAGGTTCTGACGCATAGCGCTTCTCGTAGAGCGCCTGGAAGTCGGCCTCCCGCGTGATCCGCGCGTAGAGCGTCGCGTGAATGCCGCGGATCATCGGCGTGAGGTGCGGCACGAACGTGAGCCCGATCGGCCGGCCGGCGATGCGCTCGAGGCTCTCCCGCATTTCCGGGACGTGGCGATGGCCGGCGACGTTGTAGGCCGCGAAGTTGTCGGAGGCTTCGCTGAACGTGAGGTTCAACTCGGCCTTGCGCCCGGCGCCGCTCACGCCCGACTTGGCGTCGGCGATCAGGTGCCCGAGGTCGACTGTCTCCGACTCGACGAGCGGCAGCAGGCCGAGCTCGACCGCGGTCGCATAGCAGCCCGGGTTACCCACGATGCGCGCCGTGCGGATCGCCTCGCGATTGATTTCCGGCAGGCCGTAGACCGATTCGCGCACCAGATCCGGTGCGGCATGGTCGAGCTTGTACCACTTCTTCCACTCGGCGAGATCCTGCAGCCGGAAGTCGGCCGCGAGATCGACGATGCGCACGCCCGCGTCGAGCAGGCGGCGCGCGTCGCTCATCGCCACGCCGTGCGGCGTGGCGAAGAACACGACGTCGCATTGCTCGAGGCTCGCGCCGCCGGTCTCGGCGAACGCGAGGTCGACGTGGCCGCGCAGGCTCGGGAACATGTCGGCGACGCGCGTGCCCGCTTCCTTGCGCGACGTGATCACTGAGAGCTCTGCGTGCGGGTGCTGCGCGAGCAGCCGCAGCAGCTCGACGCCGGTGTACCCCGTGCCGCCGACGATTCCAATCTTGATCATCCCCCGACCTCCCTCTCCAGGAACGATTGCTGTCGCCCGCTGGCGACACTCGTGCCCCCAAAGACGACAAAGCCGCCCGGGAGGCGGCTTTCGTCGGTTTCCCTAGCGCTGCATCAGCGCTTCGAGAACTGCTTGCGTCGGCGCGCCTTGTGGAGACCGACCTTCTTTCGCTCCACTTCGCGCGCATCGCGGGTCACGAGGCCCGCTTTCGACAGCGCCGGCTTGAGCGCGGCGTCGTACTCGATCAGGGCGCGCGTGAGGCCGTGGCGCACCGCGCCGGCCTGGCCCGATTCGCCGCCGCCGTCGACGTTCACCATCACGTCGAAGGTCGTGAGGTGGTTGGTGAGCGCGAGCGGCTGGCGCACGACCATGCGGCCGGTCTCGCGCGCGAAGTACTCGTCGATGGGCTTGTCGTTGACGACGAACTTGCCCTTGCCGGGCTTGATGAACACGCGCGCAACGGCGCTCTTGCGCCGGCCGGTGCCGTAGTGATGGTTGCCGATCATCAGCTGATCTCCAGGCTTTGCGGCTGCTGCGCGCTGTGCGGGTGGTCGACCCCGGCGTACACCTTCAGCTTGCGTGCCATCGCATAGCCGAGCGGTCCCTTGGGAAGCATGCCCTTGACCGCCTTTTCCAGCGCGCGGGTCGGGAAGCGCGCGTGCAGCTTCTCGAATGACGTTTCCTTCAGGCCGCCTACGTAGCCGCTGTGCCGGTAGTAGATCTTGTTCTCCGCCTTCCTGCCGGTGACCCGGAGCTTGGCCGCATTGACGACGACGATATAGTCCCCGGTGTCGACGTGCGGGGTGAACTCGGGCTTGTGCTTGCCGCGCAGGCGGTGGGCGATTTCGGCCGCGAGCCGGCCCAGCACCTTGTTGGAGGCGTCGACCACGAACCAGTCGCGGCGGACCTCGTGGGGCTTGGCGGTGAAGGTCTTCATTGGCGGGTGCGTCCAGCTGCCGAGCGGATGCTCGGACGAAAGACCGCGATTCTAGCCGGCGGCTCCTAGCCCCGTCAAATCAGAAGCTTGAGCGGCGGGCAGTCCGTAACGCGGGCAAAAAAAAGCGCAGCTTTTGCAGCTGCGCTGAATCCACCAAAGGAGGAGGGTGGAGGAGACAAATCCTGGAGCGCCGGACGGCTCGCTGACGCTCACTACGGAACGAATTATCCCAACGGTCGTTGTGCGATGCAAGAAAATTTTGTGCGGCGCCACAAACGGCCCTAATCGAAGGCCGTGCAGCCTCATCGAGCCGACCTGCAGACCTCGCTATGAATCAAAGGGTTGAGCATCGAGGCGGGGCGTTGGGGCGGAACGTCGGGGAAGCGTAGAATCCCGGCTCTAAATTCTGGAGCCCGTCATGGAATGCACCGTGAAGTGGATCGATGGGGGGATGAGTTTCGTCGCCGAGACCGGCAGCGGGCACGCCTTCGTCATTGACGGCGCGCCCGAAGCCGGCGGCCGCAACCTCGGGCCGCGGCCGATGGAAACGGTGCTCGCCGGAACCGGCGCGTGCACGGCCTTCGACGTGGTGCTGATCCTCAAGCGCAGCGGTCAGGACGTCACCGCGTGCAAGGTCGACGTGAAGGCCGAGCGCGCCGAGACCGATCCGAAAGTCTTCACGAAGATCCACATGCACTTCGTCGTGCGCGGACGCGGCCTGAAGCCCTCCCTGGTCGAAAGCGCGATCAAGCTGAGCCACAACAAGTACTGCTCGGCTTCGGCGATGCTCGGCAAGACCGCGCTCATCACGCACGGCCACGAGATCGTCGAAGAGCGGAACACCCCGGCCGCGACCTGACCCGAGCTTCTTTGGGCCGTTGCTTGCGCTCGGAGCAAGGCCTCCGGCCAGAGCTGAGCACATTCGCTTCAATTTGCACGGCGCTGTTGCGTTTCCGCAACTTAGATCAATGCAATGCTAAGACCTTGTTCCATAGCGTTGTATCCAGGCAACGCTCTTCCTATACTGCACTCCTGTGGGGCGGATTTAGAGAGCGATAGTTTCCGATTAGTGCATCAGTCAGAGGGGGATCGGGTATGCAGGGGAAGGCTTGGAGGAAGAGCACCATCGCAGCGATCGTCGGTACCGCGTTCGCGGGTTGGGGAGGTGCCGCGAGCGCGGCAGGATTCCAGCTTCAGGAGCAGAGCGCGAGCGGGCTCGGGGTGGCGTATTCGGGCCAGGCCGCGGCGGTGCACGACGCCAGCACCGCGTTCTGGAACCCCGCGGGCATGTCGCTTGCTGCCGGGCATACAGGGTGACAGCCGCGCTTCACTACGTCATTCCGAGCACGAAGTTCAGCAGCTCGGGTCCGCTCCCTGGCGGATCGTCCTACAACGCTCTCGGCAATGGCGGACAGGGCGGCGAGTCGGCATTTGTGCCGGCTCTCTACGGCACCTGGATGATCAATCCGCAGTGGTCGGTGGGTCTGGCGATCAACGCGCCGTTCGGGCTCGCCACCGAGTGGGACACCACCTGGGCGGGCCAATTCCACGCGATCAGGTCCGAGATCGAGACGCTGAACATCAACCCCACGGTCTCGTTCAAGGTCAACAACATGATCTCGCTGGGCGCCGGCGTGAGCTACCAGCAGCTCAAGGCGAGCTCACCAACGCGGTCCCGGGGGCCCCGACGGCTCCTTTACCTGGGGGTTTGGCGGGCGCCATCGCGACGCCACGGTCACCGCCAAGGTGGAGGGCGATGACTGGGCCTGGGGCTGGAACCTCGGTGCGATGTTCGATTTCGGGCAGGGTACGCGTGTCGGCCTGACCTATCGCTCGACGATCAGCTACACGATCGAAGGCGACCTGTCGTACTCCGGCGCTCGTCGCCCCAGCGCCAGCGGGTCAGAACGTCAAGGCGGACGTCAAGCTGCCCGACATCTTCTCTGTCGGCCTCTCGCACCAGTTCAATCCGCAGTGGCGCGTCCTTGCCGACTACACCTGGACCGGCTGGGACTCGATCCAGACGCTGGACGTCCAGAGCCAGGCAACCGGCGCGACCCTCACCAGCACCAACCTCCAGTTCAAGAACAGCTGGCGCATCGGGGTGGGAGCCGAGTACCAGCTCAACCAGCCGTGGCTGCTTCGCGCGGGGCTCGCCTATGACACGACGCCCGGTGCAGGATGCCTTCCGGACGCCGCGCCTGCCGGACACCGACCGGACGTGGCTCGCGATCGGCGCCCGGTACCAGCCGAGCCCGACGTGGTGGCTCGACTTCGGCTACACGTACATCTGGGTCGACAACGCCCCGAGCGAGTTGCGGCCGACCGGAACGCCCCGATCCCCGGCAGCACGCTCCCCGGCAACCTGATCGGGACGTACAAGAGCAACGTGCAGGTCCTCGCGGCGCAGGTCTCGTTCAAGTTCTAAGTCCCGGCACGGGTCGGCCGCACGAAAGGGCGACCGGCCGAGCAGACATGCAGGGCGGGGCAAGGAGCCCCGCCCTTTTTCTTTTGTCGGGTCGCTTCCGGAAGACCGCCTGCGGCCCGTTGGGCGCGCGACGCTAGACGCGATACGAGACGCGGGTCATCACCTTCGCCACCGTCCGCATCGCGGACCTGACGAACCCCGGCAACTCGCGCGCGCCGAGCGTCTCGGCCGTCCGCGCGTGCTGCGCTTCGTCGCGCTGCATCGCTTCGACGACCGCGCGAGTGCGCGCATCCTGCGGCGTGAGGCGGTCCAGGTGGCCCTGCAGATGCGCCTCGACCTGCCGCTCGGTCTCCTTGAGAAAGCCGAGGTTCCACGCATCGCCCGCTTTCCCGGCCGCGAAGCCGATCGCGAGCGACCCCGCATACCACAGCGGGTTGAGCAGGCTCGTGCGGCCGCCGAGCTCGGCGATGCGCTGCTCGGTCCAGGCCAGGTGGTCCTCTTCCTCGCGCGCCGCGTGCGCAAGCGCGCGCTTGAGCTCCTCGTTGTCCGACGCGAGCGCCTGCCCCTGGTAGAGCGCCTGCGCGCAGACCTCGCCGCAGTGGTTCACGCGCATCAGCGCGGCCGCCTCGCGCCGCTCGTTGGCCGACAGTCCGGTTCGGCGAGCCCCTCGCCGGGCATCGCCCGCGCCGCCCGCGGGGTGCCGGCGAGCGTTCGCACGCCCTTGTCGAGTTCGATGATGAGGCGGTCGATCAGTCGATCACGCGTCGGCTTTCGCTCGCTGAAGTGGCCGGCCCGATGATACGCCCCGGGTGAAACGAGCGACCGGCATGCGCAAAAAAAACGGGCGCCGAAGCGCCCGTTTCCAATCGAGTCCGACTTGCGCCGGTCGACTAGAACTGGTGGAAGATGCCCAGCGCCCAGATCTGCGGATCCGCACCAAACGGCACGTTGCCCGCGGAAGCGTTGACCGAGGTAATCGCGCCACCGTTGTAGTCCGCGAAGTTGTTGGACTTGTTGTCGACCAGGTTCCACGAGGCGAAGAGCCAGGTGCGCTTCGACAGGAAGTACCGGCCGCCGACCATGTAGCCGATCGCCTTCGAGTCGCCGCAGTCGATGATCGCGTTGTCGCAGTTCTTGATGTTGCCGGTCTGCCCGTACTGCGCCATCACCTGGAAGTTGCCGAACGTGTGCTCCCAGTTGATCGTCCAGCCCTGCTGGTTCACCTTGTCGCCAGGCAGGAAGCCGTTTTGCGTGGCAACTCCGAAGGTATAGAAATTAGTCGCGGCGTTAAACGTCGGGTTAAAGGCGTTGTTGTTCTCGGTGTAAACCCAGATCAGGCCGATCCGCGCGCCGGGCAGGTAGCCCCAGCTGGCGCCAGCCTTCCACGCCGAGCCGTTGCCACGCGGCGCGCCGCTGAACGTCGGAGTATTTCCCGTTGACCTTGGCGTAGTCGATCTGGGTGTAGAACGGACCCCACTCGCCGCGCACCGTCGCGGCCCACAGGTACCCGTCTGCCTTGAAGCCGGCTCCCTCGCCCTGTGCGTTTTCCTGCGACTGTGCGGGGCCGCCCCAGCCTGGCCCGTAGCTAAGCGTGCCGTTGATCCCGGCAAAGGTCGGCGTCGTGTACGCAACGATGTTGCTGATGCGCGCCGGCGTCGATCCCTGCGCGCTGATCCGGCCCATCGAAGTGCCGTTGGTCCACGGAATTTCCGTGTTGATGTAGTTCGCGGCGAACTGCGCGTTCACGCCGTTGGCCCAGTAGACCGACTGGCGACCGAAGGTGAGACGACCGAAGTTCGAGTCGATGCCGACGAACGAGTCGCGCGAGGCCCAGAAGCCGGACGACGCATTCGTCTGGCCGCCTTGACCGGTGCTGCTGCCGTTGTCGATGTTGACGCCGGTCTCGATCTGGAAGATCGCCTTCAGGCCGTTGCCCAGGTCCTCGGTGCCGCGCAGGCCGACGCGCGAGCTGTTGTCGAAGATGCGCATGCGGCTCTTGCGGTCGACGCCGCTGCCGGATTGACAAACGGACCCGGTCACACACGGCGCCCCGGGATTCGGGTTCGTCACGGCAGTGGCGGAGACGCGGCGGGGACCTGACCGGGCAAGGTCGTGCCTACTTGCGCCTGCTGATCCCGCGCGCCATCCGCCTTGTAGTTGTCGATGCCGAGCACCGCACGGCCGTAGAGCTGCACGTTGCTCGACTGCGCGAACGCAGCCGGGGCCGCGAGCACGCTGGCAACGGCGAGTGCCATCACTTTCTTGTTCATCAAAGAGTTCTCCTCTGAACGTTGACAACCGGGAGCCCGGAGCGGGCCGCCGTCACTCCTCCGTGAGACCGGGAAGTTGTGGGCATTTTGCAACCCGCGACGGAGGGAGGGCAATCGTTATGGCTGGTTTCGAGCCGTTTTCGAGTCAATCTGTTGCACAAGCGCAACACGATTCCGGCGCTAGAAAATACAATAAATTCATATGCTTACAGCGCGATCCTCGATGGGATCTTGATTTTCCATCGCGGCTGGCCGGGCCCTTCATCCGCCCGCGGGCGGGAAAACCGTAATTTGGCGCAGAAAAAAGGGCCGCCTCAGGCCGCGAACAGCTCGGCGAGCACGGCACCCGGATCGGGGGCGCGCATGAAGGCTTCCCCGACCAGAAAAGCGTTCACGCCGCGCGCGCGCATGCGCGCGACGTCGTCCCGGTGGAGGATGCCGCTCTCGGTGACGACGAGCCGGTCCGCCGGGATCCGGGGCAGCAGGTCGAGCGTCGTCTCGAGCCGCGTCTCGAAGGTGCGGAGGTTGCGGTTATTGATCCCGATCAGCGGCGTCCGGAGCGCGAGCGCAAGGTCGAGCTCCGCCGCATCGTGCACCTCGACCAGGACATCCATCCCGAGCGCGCGCGCGGCGGCCTCCAGCTCGCTCATGCGCGCCGGGTCGAGCGCCGCGACGATGAGCAGGATGCAGTCCGCCCCCATCGCCCGCGCCTCGTACACCTGGTACGGATCGACGATGAAGTCCTTTCGCAGGACGGGCAGCGTGCAGGCGGCACGGGCCGCGACCAGGTGCTCGGGCGCGCCCTGGAAGAACTGTCGGTCGGTGAGCACCGACAGGCACGCGGCCCCGTTCGCGGCGTAGGCGCGGGCGATCGCCGCCGGATCGAACTCGGCGCGCAGCACGCCCTTGCTCGGGCTGGCCTTCTTGACCTCGGCGATGACCGCCGCGCCGCCGGCCGCGATCCGGGCGCGCAGCGCGGCGGCGAATCCGCGCGGCGGCCCCGCGCGCTCGGCCTCGGCGCGCACCGTCTCCAGCGAGCGCGCGCCGCGCGCCGCATCGATCTCCCGCGCCTTGACCGCGAGAATCCTGTCGAGGATGTCGCTCATCGCGCGCCGCGTCGCTTCACCGCGCACTTTCCCGCTGCGCCTGCCACGCCGCTTCGTTGGTGATCACCTTCTCGGCGCGGGAATCGTCTTCGGGCGCCTGCGGGTCGAGGTGCAGCCGGAGCTGGTAGAGGACCTCCGGCCGATCGCGCGCGGCGCGCTCGAACACCGCCCGCCACCATTTGGCGGGGCGGATCGTGCAATGCGCGTTGGCGCCGTTCGGCAGCAGCTTGCGCGCGGGATAGCAAGCGACGTTGGCGAACACGAACCGGGTCGCGTAGGCGAACAGCTCGGCGACGATCCAGGGCATGTCCTCCTCCGGGCAGTGTTCCAGCACGTCGGTGGAGATCACGCCGTCGAACCGCCCGGTCGGCAGCGCCGCGTACGGGGGATAGCCGGGATCGTGGCACGTCACGTCGACCCCCCACCAGGCTGGGATCCCCAGATGCACCGTCCCGCCTTCGTCGGCCACCGGCATGGGGACGTACTGCTGCCCCTTCCCGCTGCCGTAGTCGAGCACGGTGCGCGCCCCCGTCAGGTCGATCAGCCGCTTGATCGGGCCGGCCTGCGGCGGGAGGCTCTTGCCCGGGAACGTCTCGTCGGGCGGGATGCCGCGGCGCGTCTCGCCCTCGCGATGCATCTCGCGATAGAGCGCCAGCAGGCGCTGGTAACGCGGGCTCGGGTTGCGCCGGGTGTATTGCTGCACGGTCGCCGGTCCGGGTGGGCTGCTACTTTGCGAACTGCTGCGTGAACCGGGCGAACTCGTCGAGCTTCGCACGCGCCGCGCCGCTCTTGATCGTCTCGAAGGCGATATCGACGCCGTCCTCCATCGTCGGCGCCTTGTCCGCGACGTAGATCGCCGCGCCGGCGTTTAGAGCGACGATGTCGCGCGCGGCGCCCAGCTTGTTCTCGAGCGCGGCGAGCACGAGCGCCCGCGACTCCTCGACGTTCGCGACGCGCAGCGCGCGCGGATCGTGCACCGGCAGCCCGACCTTCTCGGGATGGAACACGCTCTCGGTGACCCGGCCGTCCTTCAGCTCTCCGATCAGCGTCTGGCCGCTGATCGAGATCTCGTCGAGGCCCTCGACGCCGTGGACCGTCATGGCGTGGCGCGCGTTGAGCCGCTGCAGCACGCGGATCTGGATGCCGACGAGATCGGGATGGAAGACGCCCATCAGCTGCGTCGGCGCCATCGCCGGGTTGGTGAGCGGCCCGAGGATGTTGAAGATCGTGCGCACGCCGAGCTCGCGGCGCACCGGGGCGGCGTGCTTCATCGCCGCGTGATGGTTGGGGGCGAACATGAACCCGACGCCGACCTCGTCGATGCAGCGCCCGAC
The DNA here is from genome assembly GCA_963716855.1 of uncultured beta proteobacterium. GTDB lineage: Bacteria > Pseudomonadota > Gammaproteobacteria > Burkholderiales > SG8-39 > JAGVSZ01. The sequence continues at coordinate 371,107 of CAVQUV010000005.1, forward strand.
CTGCTCGGGGGCGAGATCGATCTTCACGCCGAGCGCTTCCATGACGTCGGCGCTGCCCGACTTCGACGACACCGCGCGGTTGCCGTGCTTCGCCACGCGCGCTCCGGCCGCCGCGCAGACGAACGTCGCGGCGGTGGAGATGTTGAACGTGTGCTGCGCGTCGCCGCCGGTGCCGACCACGTCGACGAGGTTGTCGGGATCCCGCGTGTGGACCTTCGCGGCGAGCTCGCGCATGACCTGCGCCGCGGCGGTGATCTCGCCGATCGTCTCCTTCTTGACGCGCAGGCCGACGGTGATCGCCGCGATCATGACCGGAGACATCTGCCCGCTCATGATCTGGCGCATCAGATCGAGCATCTCGTCGTGGAAGATCTCGCGGTGCTCGATGGTGCGCTGGAGCGCCTCCTGCGGGGTCATGGCCATGGGTTCCTCCTCCGGTCCGGAAATCTAGGCGAGAAAGTTCTTCAGCAGCGCGTGACCGTGCTCGGTCAGGATCGACTCGGGGTGGAACTGCACGCCCTCCACCGCGAGGGTCCTGTGGCGCAGGCCCATGATCTCCCCGTCCTCGGTCCAGGCGGTCACCTCGAGGCAATCGGGCAGCGAGCCGCGCTCGACCGCGAGCGAGTGGTAGCGGGTCGCGACGAACGGGCTCGGCAGGCCCCGGAACACGCCCCCGCCGACGTGATGGATCGGGGAGGTCTTGCCGTGCATCAGCGTTTTCGCGTGCACGACCTTCCCGCCGAACGCCTGGCCGATCGCCTGGTGGCCGAGGCACACGCCGAGGAGCGGGATCCTGCCGCCCAGGCGCTCGATCGTCGCGAGCGAGATGCCCGCCTCGTTCGGCGAGCACGGCCCGGGCGAAATGACAATCTTTTCCGGCCGCAGGCGCGCGACCTCGTCGACCGAGACTTCGTCGTTCCGGACCACCGTTACGGCCACCCCCAGCTCGCCCAGGTACTGAACGAGGTTGTAGGTGAACGAGTCGTAGTTGTCGATCATCAAAACCATGGCTGCCCCGACCCGCTATATGCTGTAGGCATCAGCCCCAGCCGGCGCCACTGCCGACGACGACTAGCGGCATGGCCGACCCACCGACCATGTACACCCAGCCACCGGACCCCGCGTTGCGCTGCCCGCGTTGCGGGGGGGCGCTCGTCCGCATGCGCCGCAAGCCGTTCGACCGGCTGTTGAGCCTCGTCTCCCCGCGCCGGCGCTTTCGGTGCCGGGCGATGGGCTGCGGCTGGGAAGGCGCGGTCCGCAACAAGCGCTGACCGCGAGGCGCCTGGCCTCGCCATCATTCCACCTTCGAGTCCAGGCCGGCGGTCGCCATCTCGGCCGCGCGCAGCAGCGCCCGCGCCTTGATGTTGGTCTCGGTCCACTCGCTCTCCGCGACCGAGTCGGCCACGATGCCCGCGGCCGCCTGCACATGCAGCAGCTCGTCCTTCACCACGCCGGTGCGGATCGCGATCGCGAGGTCCATGTCGCCGTGATAGCCGATGTAGCCGACCGCGCCGGCGTAGACGCCGCGCTTCACCGGCTCCAGCTCGTCGATGATCTCCATCGCGCGCACCTTCGGCGTGCCGGTCACCGTCCCCGCCGGGAACGTCGCGCGCAGGACCGCGAGCGCGTCGAGCCCCGGCTTGAGCTTGCCTTCGACGTTCGAGACGATGTGCATCACGTGCGAGTAGCGCTCGATCACCATGCGCTCGGTGACGCGCACCGAGCCGGTCTCCGCGATGCGGCCGACGTCGTTGCGCCCGAGGTCGATCAGCATCACGTGCTCCGCGCGCTCTTTGGGGTCGGCGAGCAGCTCCTCGGCGAGCGCCCGGTCCTCCTCGGCGTTCGCGCCGCGGCGCCGCGTGCCGGCGATCGGCCGCAGCGTCACCTTGTCGCCCTCGAGGCGCACCAGGATCTCCGGGGACGCGCCGACGACGTTGAAGTCGCGGAAGTCGAAGTAGAACATGTAGGGCGACGGGTTGAGCGTGCGGAGCGCCCGGTAGAGCGCCAGCGGCTCGCCGGCATAGCGCCGCGAGAGCCGCTGGCCGACCTGCACCTGCATGATGTCGCCGTCGAAGATGAGCCGCTTCGCCTTCGCCACCGCCTGCAGGAAGGTCGCCTCCCCGAACCCGGACTGCGCCTGGTGGGCGACCGTCGGCCCGTGCGCCGGAATCTCGGCCGGCCGCCGCAAGGCCTCGAGCAGCTCGCGCAGGCGCTGCCTGCCGTGCGCGTAGGCGAGCGGGTTGCGCGGATCGGCGTAGACGACGAGGTAGAGCTTCCCCGCTAGGTTGTCGACGATCGCGATCTCCTCCGATTGGAGGAGCACGATGTCCGGCGTGCCGATCGGGTCGGGTTTTTCCGGTCGCTTCGCCAGCTTCGGCTCGATGTATCGCACCGTGTCGTAGCCGAAGTACCCGACCAGGCCGCCGGCAAAGCGCGGCAGCCCGGCGAGCGGCGCCGCCTTGACGCGCTTCACATAGTCGCCGATGAACGCGAGCGGGTCGGGGCTCTCCACGTCCTCGGTCACCGCCTCGCCGTGCAGCACCAGCACCTTGTGCCCGCGCACCACGATGCGCGTCTGGGCGGGCAGCCCGATGAACGAGTAGCGGCCGAAGCGCTCGCCCCCCTGCACCGACTCGAGCAGATACGAGTACGGCCGGTTCGCGAGCTTGAGGTAGATCGAGAGCGGCGTGTCGAGGTCCGCGAACGTCTCGAGGACGAGCGGAACGCGGTTGAAGCCCTGCGCCGCGAGGCGCTTGAAGTCGGTTTCGGTCATGAGCTGCTTTCTTCGTTCCCCTCGGAAGCGTCTCGGCGCTTCCGCTGCTTTGGGGGATCTACAAGGGGGCATCGCCCTCTTGTTCGAATACTCTTCGGTACTGCCATGGTGCGCGCGTGACTCAGCGCGCGTGTGCGGTGAACTAGCGCCAGCAGCGCCAGCTTTCCCACTGCCCCCAGAGGCCGAAGAGCACGCAGCTCATGTGACGAGGACTCGTCCGTTCGTTGAAGTGAAGCCGGCCCGACTATAGCACCGGGGATTTGCGCCGCACAACCCGTGGCGCGTCAGGCCCGGCCCAGCAGCCGGCGCGCGGCCTCGGCCAGGTCCGGCACGATGGCGTCGCAGTCGAGGGTCTCGACCGGCCGGCCTTCGTTGTAGCCGTAGGGCACGCACCACACCGGACAGCCCGCCGCCCGGGCGGCCTGAACATCGTTCGCCGAGTCGCCGATCATCACCGCATCGGCGGGGCGCACGTCCAATCGCGCGCAGGCGGTGCGCACCGGCTCCGGGTCGGGCTTCTTCCGCACGACCGTGTCGCCGCAGACGACGACCTTGAAGAAGCCGTCGAGCCCCGTCCGCTGCAGCAGGTCGATCGTGAACCGCTCCGCCTTGTTCGTGATGCAGGCGAGCGGCAGGCCCGCGTCGTGCAGCGCGCGCAGCCCTGCGATCACGCCGGGGTACGGCACGGAGCGCCGGCCCGATTCCTCCGCGTAGTAGCGCTCGTAGATCGGCAACGCCCGGGCGAGGAGCACGGGATCCGCCGCCGCGTCGAGGGAACCGGTGAGCGTTCGCTCCACGAGCTTCGGGATGCCCTTGCCGATGTAGGTCGCGATCACCGCGGGATCGCGTGCCGGCAAGCCGAGCTCCGCGAGCATCGCGTTCGCGGCGGCGGCGAGGTCCGGCGCGCTGTCGAGCAGCGTGCCGTCGAGGTCGAACAGAACGGCACGAGCTTTCATCGGAACGCGGGGCTACTGCGCGGCCCCGAGCTGGGCTGCGAGCCGCGCGAAGTCCTGGTTCTCCGGCTCCAGCTCGCGCAACAGGCGCGCGTGCTCGCGCGCGCCCGCCAGGTTCCCGCCGGCGCGCTCGTAGGTCGCGAGCGCGAACAGGATCTCGCGGTCGTAGGGATGGCGGGCGAGCGCGGCGCCGAGCGTCTTGAGCGCTTCCGGCCGCTTGCCCGTGTCGTAGAGCGCGATGCCGTATACGTAGGCGAACCGCGCATCGTCCGGCGCGAGCTTCGCGGCGGCCGCGAGCTCCGCGAGCGCCTCCTGGGTGCGCTTCTGGCGCACCAGCGCGAGCCCGAGCGCGTGATGCGCCGGCGCCGACTGCGGCGCGCGCTTCAGCGCCGCGCGCAGGGTCTGCTCCGCGTCGTCTTCGCGGCCGATCGAGCGCTGCGCGTCGGCGAGGTTGAGCGCCGCCGCAACGAAGGTGGGGTCGAGGGCCAGCGCGGCGCGATAGGCCTCGATCGCCTCGTTCGTCTGGCCGCGCGTCGCGCTGAGCGCGCCGAGGACGAGCTGCGATTCCGGGCGGTCCGCGTTGAAGCGCTGCGCGGTCACGTATTCGTCGAGCGCTCGCGCGAGCTTGGTGCGGTCGTCGGCGGTGAGGCGCGCCTCCGGCGGACCGGCGAGCGAGCGCGCCGCGTCCAGGCGCACCTGGCGAATCGGGTCGTCGAGCATCCGCGGAAGGAGCTGCGCGCGCGTCGGCACGTCGGCGTTCGCGAGCGCGCGCGCGGCCGCGGCGCGCACGAGCGGATCGGGATCGTTCAACGCGTTGCGCACCGTCGGCAGCGTCACCGGGCTCAGGTAGCGACCCAGCCGCTCCACCGCGCCGGCGCGCACGAACCCGGACTGGTCGCGATCCTCGGCGACCCGGATCAACGCACCCTGCGCCTCCGGCGCGCCGCGCTCGGCGGCATGCAGCGCCTCGGCGAACGTCTGGAATCCGCGCTTCGGCTGCGGAAACCACTTCGCCACCGCAGCGGCGGCCCACTGCGGGGATTGCTTCGCATGACACCCGTTGCACGCGTTTGGCACGCCGAGCGCGACGGTGCGGTCGGGCCGCGGAATGCGGAAGCTGTGATCGTGCCGCGGATCGACGACCATGTAGGTCGTCGTCGGCATGTGGCACGCGGCGCACTCGGCGCCCTTCGACTCCGTCGCGTGATGGGTGTGATCGACGGCGTCGTACTTCGCGGCGGCGTGGCACTGCGCGCAGACGGCGTTGCCGGGCGCGCGCAGCTCGAGCGTGTGCGGGTCGTGGCAGTCCGAACAGGTCACGCCCTTCGCGTGCATCCGGCTCTGCAGGAACGAGCCGTAGTTGTAGACCTCGTCGCGCATCTGGCCATCGGCGTAGTAGAGCCCGGGCTCGATCAGCGATGCGCGGAACGCGTCCGCGAAGGGCTGACCGGCGTGCCACGCGTCGGAGAACTGACCGCGCCGCGCATGGCAGCGCGCGCAGGTCTCGATCTCGCGGTTCGAGTCGCGCGGCTTCGAGCGCGCCGCGTTCCCGGTGGCGGGGTCGATCGCCCAGGAGACGCCCTTGCGCTCGTCGAGCGCGACCGTGAGGCCCCGACCTGCGTCGAAGCGCTTCCAGTCGCCGTCCTTCTTCGCCCAGGCGACGTGGTTCGAGCCCGGCCCGTGGCACGCCTCGCAGCGCGACGTTCAGGTCGGTCCACGTCGTGTGGAACGTCCTGGCCTTCTCGTCGTAGCCCTTGCGCAGGTTGGTGGAGTGACAGTCGGCGCACTGGTAGTTCCAGTTCTGGTCGATACCGGTCCAGTGCTGCGGGTCGCCCGCCTTGAGATTGCGATCGGCATAGAGATGGAACCAGCGCTGGCCGCCCGCCGCTTTCGGCCGCGCGTCCCACGCGATCCCCAGCGCCTGCAACCGCCCGCCGGGGAACTCGATCAGGTACTGCTGCAGCGGATAGAGGCCGAAGGTGTACCGGATTTCGAAGTCGGCGAGCTTCCCATCCGGGCCGTCGGTGTTGACGAAGTACTTGCCGTCGCGCTTGAAGAACGTCGAGGTGACGCCGGCAAGGCTGAACTTCGCGCCGCCGAAATTCGCCGAGTACGGTCTTTTCGGTCGCCGCTTCCATCGCGCGGTCGTGATGCGATCCGCGCCACGCCTCGGTCTCTTTCGCGTGGCACGACGCGCACGCCGGAGCACCGACGTAGGTCGCGGCAGGAAGCGTCGGCGCGCCAGGCGCCGTCGCGATCGCGGTCTCCGTCGGAGGCGGGGTCTTGCGGTCCGCGAACACGACGTAGGCGACGATCGCGACAACCGCAACGGCCGCGACACCGAGCACGCGCCGGAGATCCCGTTGGTCGGACTTCGGCGCTACTTGCGGCGCGGGCGGTGGCGCCGCAGGACCGGGCGTTTGCGCTTTCGCCTTGCGGCGTGAACCGTGCTTCTTGCTCAAGGGAGAGGAAGGCTACGCGCCGCGAGATTACGGCGGCGCGAAGGATAGCACCCGGTCAATGCGATGCTGCAGCGCTCAGGACGTCGGCTTGACCCCGCGCAGCTCGGCGAAGCGCCGCACGAATACCGCGGCCCACTTGTCGAACGCGTCCTTACGAGGAGTGGTGGCGCTACGTACGACCCGCGAGCAGCAGGCCAGGCTTCCCTGCTGCAGTCGTGGTCACGGCCTGCATCGGCACCTTCCCGTCGCCGTCCGCTTGGTCGTCGGCGTTGCGCCCCGGGTGCTCGCGGAGCGAGAATTCGCGGCCGCTTATCGGACGCGCGCGCATTTGGGGACGTGGGAATGCGACGACTGCACGCTTGGAGAACGAACGAGACGCTCGCCGGCGCAAGGCGGCGCGCCGCGATGCGCCCCGCCCTGTCGCTTCTGCTCGCCGCGCACTTCGGCGCCGCGGCGGGCGCGGACGCCCCGTTGGCGAGCGGCGCGGCAGGCGCCGAGGTGCAGATCAATCTGTGCGCCGAGCCGGCGGAGATCGTGCGCGCCCTGGCGCTGCACGCCGAAAGCGGCACGCCGCGTGAAGCCTGGTATTTCGACACCCCGGACCTCGCGCTCTTCAGGCGCGGCCTCGTGTTCCGCCTGCGGCTCACTGGGCGCGGCGCGGAGCTGACCCTCAAGGCCGCCGATCAGGACTGCAAGCAGGTGCCGCCCGCGCTGCTGCCGGGGCGCGAAGGCAAGTGCGAGTACGACCTGCACGGCAGCGACTTCAAGGGCGCCGTGTCGCTGAGCCGTCGGTTGGACGAGGCGACCTCGCGCGCGCTACTCGGTGACCGTGTTCCGCTCGAGAAGACGCTTAGCGCGCGGCAGGAGCGCTACCTGCGCGAGGGCGTGTCCGTGTGGCCGATGCCGCCCGGCCTGCAGCGCCTGGGCCCGGTCCGCATCCAGGCCTACCGCAGCAAGACCGAGAAGCCGGTCGTCGAGGTCTGGGAACTGCCGTCGGGGACCCGTTTCGTCGAAATCTCCGAGAAGGCGCGCGTCGACGACGCGCTGCGTCGTCGGTCGGAGCTCGAGAAGAGGCTCGCGAACGCCGGCGTGAAGGTCTGTGCCGATCAGTCGTCGCAGGCCGGCGCGAAGCTGCGCGAGCTCGCGCGGCCGAAGTGAGCAGTTCTCCGAGCCCCGCCCGCCTTACTTCTTGAATCCCTCGCGCGTCCGCCTCGGCTACGGCCCTTCGCTAGTACGGCCGCGCCGGCCCGATCTGCGGTGCGCGAACCGGTTTGGCCCTGCCGAAGAAGATCGTCACGCCCTGACCGCCGCAACGCGTCGAGAGCGCTTCGTTGGGATTGCCGAAGCAGCTGTCCAGGTCCTGCCAGTTGTTCATTGCCCAGACGTCGCCTGCCGGGCCGACGGCGATGTCAGTCTGCATCTGCAGGCCGCCCCCCACGTAGCCGCCGGGTGGCGAGATCTGATCGCCGGTCTTCTTGCCGGGCGGGCAGTTCTCGGTGCGCAGACGCCGAAGCCGGTGATCGATCAGTGGTCGGCGGTGATCGCGAATACGGTGCGGACACCCGGGGTGAGGGAACGGCTAGTCGACCTCGGTCTCGAGCCGACGGGCACGACTCCGGAGGAGCTCGCGGCGATCATGGCGGCCGACACCGCGCGGTGGGCGCCGATCGTCAAGGCGTCAGGGTTCAGCGCCGACTGATTGGTACGGCGTCACGGGTAGCTCGCGAGGCATGCCGGGGCCGATGCGTCAATACGTACGTATTGACCGGTAGGCGGGCCCCGGCTTATCCTCGCCTGATGTCCGCCGCCGCCAAGTCCGCCCAGCTCCAGATTCGCGTGTCGCCAGCCGAGAAAGCCGCGATCCAGCGCGCCGCCCGCCGCGCCGGATTGGACACGTCCGCCTATGTGCTCGCCCGGGTGCTGCCCGCCCTGGCGCGCCGGTTTCAGGACCTCACCGAGGCCTGCGCGGATCCCGAGGGCGCACGCTTCGCGCTGGCCGAGCTGAACGCCTGGCTCGCGAGCCTCGGGGCCGGGGAGCTTCGGGAAGCGGTGGCGTCGCCACCGCCCACGCTGACGGCCTATCTCGCCAACTACGTCGCCGCGATGGTGGAGGTCGCATGTGCGCAGCGCGGCATCGTATCGCCGGCGTGGACCCGCACGATTGCGCCTCTGACCGAGCCGGTGTTCGGCTCCGCGCTCATGAGCCTGCGCCTGTACCTGCTCACCCATTCGCCGGCGCCCTTCCGGCGGCGGAACATCTTCATCGACTCCACCGTGGGCTCCAGGGTGTGAGATGGCCGCGCTCACCGAGCGGGACATTCGACGGCTATTCGGGCTGCTGAACGAAGAGCTGCGCCGCGCAGATACGGAGGGGGAGTTGTTTCTGGTAGGCGGGGCGGTGATGTGTCTCGCGTATGCCGCCCGCCCTTCCACCCAGGACGTGGACGGGTTGTTTCGCCCGGCCCGCCAGATTCGTGAAGCCGCGGCGCGGGTGGCCATGCAGGCGGGCGTTCAGCCCGACTGGCTCAACGACGGCGTGAAAGGATTCCTGAGCGAGCGCGGGGAGTTCCGCGTCTTCCTCGAGCTCGACCACCTGCGGGTCATGGTGGCGCAGCCGGAGTACCTGCTGGCCATGAAATGCCTGTCGTTGCGGATCGGCGCGGAGTCCCACGACGAGGACGACATCCGCTATCTGCTCCGCCATCTCAATGTGCGCAGCTACGACCAGGCGGTCGCTGTGATCACGCGGTTCTACCCGCTGGAACGTTTCCCGCAGAAGACGCTGTACGCGCTGGGAGAGTTGCTGCCGAAGCGGGAATGAGGGACGACTGCGGGCCGGCATCCTGCTCGCCCAACCGGCCGCCTTGACGCGGGACGAGTGATGCACTAGCATCTGATGCATGCGCACCACACTCGACATCGACGACGACGTTCTGCAAGCCGCAAAGGAGATCGCGCGCCGCGAGAAGAAGACCGCCGGCGAAGTGGTCTCGATGCTCGCGCGCAGCGCGCTCACTGCGCCGCGCGGGGTGCAAGCCGCACGCGAACCGCGCGCCGTGTACGGGTTCCGCCCCTTCGCCGCGCGTGGCGGCATCGTGACCAACGAGCTGATCGATTCGTTGCGCGAGGACGACGCGTACTGATGCGTTCGCTGCTCGACGTCAATGTGTTGATCGCACTATTGGACGCCGACCACGCATCCCACGACCACGCCACGGAGTGGTTCAACCGCAGCGCGCGCGGGGGTTGGGCGTCGTGCCCGCTCACTCAGAACGGCTGCGTCCGGATCATGTCGCACCCGCGTTATCCAAGTCCGGTCTCCGTGCGGGCCGGGATGGAGCGGTTGCGCGAAGCCACGTCGAACAGCCACCACGCGTTCTGGCCCGACGATGTGACCTTGCTCGATGAGCGTGTCGCCGACGCAACCCGGATCCACGGCCCGCGCCAGCTGACCGACCTCTATCTGCTCGCGCTTGCAGTCCGCCACGGCGGGCGACTCGTCACGTTCGATCGCGCGATCGCGGTGAGCGCGATCCACGGCGCGGGCGACAAGCAGCTGTTCGCCCTGTAGAACGCCGTTCGGGGCCCACGCCGGCCTCGGTTGCAAGGCCGCCGCCTCCGGCCAAGGCGCCGCGGTTACCGGATCTCCGCCGACCGGCTGGTGCGGGAGGCGTGCGACCTAGCTGACGCTCTTGAGCGCCGCCCGCATCGCCGCGATCGTGGCTTTGTAATCCTTCGCGCCGAAGATCGCCGAGCCCGCGACAAACGTGTCCGCGCCTGCGCGCGCAACGTCGGCGATGTTGTCGATCTTCACGCCGCCATCGACCTCGAGCATCACGTCGCGTCCCGACGCGTCGATGCGACGACGCACCTCGCGGACTTTCTCGAGCGCGTGCGCGATGAACTTCTGTCCGCCGAAGCCCGGGTTCACCGACATGATCAGCACGAGGTCGAGCGCGTGCAGCGTGTGATCCAGGTAGTCGAGCGGGGTCGCGGGATTGAACACCAGGCCCGCCTTGCAGCCGCACTCGTGGATCAGCCCGATCGTGCGGTCGACGTGCTCGCTCGCCTCCGGATGGAAGCTGATGATGTTGGCACCCGCCTTGGCGAAATCCGGAACGATGCGATCGACCGGCTTGACCATCAGGTGCACGTCGATCGGCGCCTGCGTGACCGGCCGGATCGCCTCGCACACCAGCGGCCCGATGGTGAGGTTCGGGACGTAATGGTTGTCCATCACGTCGAAGTGGATCAGGTCCGCGCCGGCCGCGATGACGCTCGTGACCTCGTCGCCGAGGCGCGCGAAGTTCGCCGACAGGATCGATGGGGCGATTCGATAGGTGCGCTGGGGCATGGCGCTCGATTCTAGCCCGTCAGCCGGGAAAGAACGCTGCGTCCTGCTCGGCCCGCAGCCTCCAAAGAACGGATCCCGCGGGCGCTTCGACGTGCTCGGCGCAGAGCATCGCGCCGGCCGGCACCGCGACCTTGAGCCGCGCGCCCGGCAGCATGTAGTACGGCACCGGATTGCCGGGCCGCACCGGCGCCGCGTCAACGAGCAGCGGATCGAGCCCCTCGATCGCATGCCGGTTGCCGTGGATCGCGAGCCGCTCGCCGACCACGAACGTACGATGTGCGCGCGCGACCACGTCGCACACCGGTCGCGGCTGCGGTGCGCCGCACGACACGCCGAGCCGGCATGCCGCGAGGATCGACAGCGGCGCCTCGAGCCCGAGCAGGTGCTGCGGATTCCAGAGCAGCGCGTGGCGCCCGGACCGACTGGTCGGAATGCCCTTCTCGCGCAGCACCTCCCAGGTCGGGCGGTGATTGCACTCGACGACGACGAACACACCGCCCGCGAAGCTCAGCTCGTCGGGGCGACGCAGGCAGTTGAAGACGTCGAGCGCACCCGTGCGCGAGAGGACGCCGCCGTCGGCACGCGGGGAAAAGATGTCGGGCACCTCCAGCGATCGGGCGACTGCGGCATGAAGATCGGGCCGATCGGGCACGAGACCGGTGTGGTTCGCGATCACGCACAGTTCGGTGTAGTCGGGCACCGTCCGCTGGGGCAGCGCCGCCAGCAGCGCGCCGCGCTCCGCGAGCACGCGCGCCGGATCGCGATCGCCGATCGCCCACAGCGACTCGAATCCCGGCACGGCGACGCTGCCGTGCGTCGATGTGACCGTCGCTGTGCGAGGGTCCCAGACGAAGTCGTACTCGCTTGCCTTCCCGGCCGCCACCACGCGCAATCCGAGCAGCTCCGCCCAGGCCTTGAGGCCGATCGTGAGGCTCGGCTGGTCGCCGTCGACCGGCGTGACGATGCGGCCCGCGCCGGCCGCACGCCGGGCGAGCAACGGGCCGATCACGCTGTCGGCTTCCTTCGTGACCATCACGAGATGCTTGCCCGCGTCGATCGCGGCGATCGCGTTCGCCGCGCCGACCTCCGGATCGCCCGTCGCCTCGACGACGATGTCGAGCGGGAGCGCTGCAAGCAGGCCCCCATCGGGCACCACCACCCAACGGCCCGCCTCGATCGCCGCCGCGGCGTCGGCGCGCGTGTCGCAGACGCGGATCGCGTCGCGGGGCACGCCCGAGGCTGCGAACGCCTCGGCGCCGCGCTCCGGCTTCACGTCGCAGACGGCCGCGACGCGGAAGTTCGGGATCGCGCGGCCCTGGCTGATGAGCGACGCGCCGAACTGGCCGGCGCCGATCAGGCCGACGCGGACCGGCGTGCCGGCGTGGGGATCGAAGAGCGGTTTCAGGTTCATGTGACGCGCCGGGTCCGCATGGCTGCCCGACCGGAGTGTAGCCGCGCGCCGCCCCCGCCGGTCCGCCCTTGTGCGCGGTCGCGAAATCGGGTGCAATACGCGCGCCCATGGCCGCCCAGTACGAGATCACGGTCACGCCGAAGACGCAGTACCTCGCCGACCAGTCGGACGAGGCGGCGGACCGCTACGTCTTCGCCTACACGATCACGATCCTCAACACGGGCGCCGCGACCGCGCAGCTCCTGAGCCGGCACTGGATCATCACCGACGCGAACGGCAAGATCCAGGAGGTGAAGGGACTCGGCGTGGTCGGCGAGCAGCCGAAGCTCGCGCCGGGCGAGTCCTACGAGTACACGAGCGGCGCGGCGATCGCCACGCCGGTCGGCACGATGCGCGGCAGCTACCAGATGGTCGCGGACGACGGCACCAAGTTCGACGCGCCGATCCCGGAGTTCACGCTCTCCATCCCGCGCGTGCTGCACTAGCACGCGTTCCACCTTGGCGCTTGACCGCAGCTACCGGCTGTTCGCGCCGGTCTACGACCTCTTCATCCGCCGGGCGAGCGAGTCGGCGCGCGCCGCGAGCCTCGCGCGGCTTCCGGCCGGCGCCGGCGCGCGCGTCCTCGTGGTCGGGATCGGCACCGGGCTCGATGCGCCGCACCTGCCGCCGGGCAACGCCTACGTCGGGATCGACCTGACCGCCGCGATGCTTGCGCGCGTGCCGCGCCGCGACGATCTGGCGCTGGTGCGCGGCGACGCGATGCGTCTTCCGTTCGCGGACGATGCGTTCGACTTCGTGGTGCTGCACCTGATCGTCGCGGTGGTGCCGCGCCCGGACCGGTGCCTGGCGGAGGCCGAGCGCGTCCTCAGGCCCGGCGGCCGCGCATTCGTGCTCGACAAGTTCCTGCGCCAAGGCGAGCGCGCGCCGGTGCGTCGGGCCCTGAATGCGCTCTCGCGGCACGTCGCGACGCGTCTCGATGTCGTGTTCGAGGAGGCGCTCGCCGCCGCGCCCCGGCTCGCCGTGGAATCCGACGCGCCGGTGCTGGCGGGCGGGTGGTTCCGGTCGATCGCGCTCGTGAAGCGCGCTACTTCTTCATCGTCCACCACACGATGAAGACGAATAGAGCGAGAGCGACCGCCATCTCGAGGAGATAGATCCAGAGGCCTTGCATCGGCGGTCGCTATACTTGCCCGGTGGCCGGCGAAGTGAAGTCGAGAGCATGAGCGCGCCCATACCGCGGCGCGCGATGATAGCGCGGAGGGTCGCCGGCGTCGCCGCTTCGGTGCTCGCCGCGCTGTTTCTCCTCGGATGCGCGACCAAGCCGCCTGCGTCGCCCGTCGCGCAGGGGTGTCCCGAGTCGAAACCGTGCCCTGCGTGTCCGGTCTGCCCGGGCGTCCCCGAGAAGCCGAAGGTCTCGACGCTCGCCCCGGTCGCGTTCGCCGATCTGCCGGGCTGGGGCCAGGACGATCTCGTCGCGGCGTGGCCCGCGTTCCGCGCGAGCTGCCGCGCGCTGCGCTTCCGCGACGCCTGGCGCGAGGCGTGCGCGCGCGCCGAGGCGCTCGACAATCCGGACGGCGCCGCGATCCGCGCGTACTTCGAAACCCACTTCGTGCCGTATCGCGTCGCCAACGGCGACGGCGCCACGCAGGGCCTCGTCACCGGCTATTACGAACCGGTGCTGCGCGGCAGCCGCGAGCGCAGCGCCCCGTTCGTGCACCCGCTCTACGCGCCGCCGGAGGACCTGCTGATCATCGACCTCGCGTCGGTCGCGCCCGACACGCGGAACATGCGGCTGCGCGGCCGGCTCGACGGGCGGCGCGTGGTGCCCTACTGGTCGCGCGCCGAAATCGAGGACGGCAAGGCGCCGGTCGGGGGCAAGGAGCTCGTCTACGTCGACGACGCGATCGAGGCGTTCTTCATGCAGATCCAGGGCTCCGGGCGCGTGCGGCTCGCGAACGGCGAGGAGCTGCGCATCGGCTACGCGGACCAGAACGGGCATCCGTACCAGTCGATCGGCCGCTGGCTCGTCGACAAGGGCGAGCTCCCGCTCGGGCAGGCGAGCATGCAGGGCATCCAGGCGTGGGCGCGCGCGAATCCGGCGCGGGTCGTCGAGCTGCTGAACCAGAACCCGAGCTACGTGTTCTTCCGCGAGCTCCCGCCGAGCCCGGGCGGACCGCCGGGCGCGCAGGGCGTCCCCCTCACCGCGGAGCGCTCGATCGCGATCGATCCGCGCTTCATTCCGCTCGGCGCGCCGGTGTATCTCGCGACGACGCATCCCAATTCGAGCGTGCCGCTGGAACGCCTGATGGTGGCGCAGGACACGGGCGGCGCGATTCGCGGCGCGGTGCGCGCGGATTTCTACTGGGGCACCGGCCCCGATGCCGGCCTGCTGGCGGGTCGCATGCGCCAGCAGGGCCGGATGTGGGTGCTGCTGCCGCTCGGCTACCCGGTGCCGAAGGACGAAGCGAGCCGCTGAGCCGGCTACTGCTTGTTGGCCTGGGCTTCGTCGAGCAGCTTCGAGAGCTGCGGCGCGGGCTTCCAGCCGGACATGCGCTGGCCGTCCACGAGGATCAGCGTGGGCGTGCCGTTGACGCGGAACTTCTTGCCGAGCTCGAGGTTCTTCTCGATCGGGTTCGGACAGGCGCCGCTCGCCGTCGGCGTCACGTTGTTCAGCGTCAGATCGAGCCACGCCTTTGCGCGATCGGGCGAGCACCACACCGCGCGCGCGAGCGGCGCCGATTCGGGCGAAATGATCGGGAGCATGAAGACGTGCACCGTCACGTCGTCCATCTTGACGAGCTCCTGGTCGAACTTCTTGCAGTACGGACAGCGCGGGTCGGAGAAGTAGGCGAGCTGCCGCGTGCCCTTGCCGCGCACGATCTTGAACGCCTGGTTCAGCGGCAGGTCGGCGAAGCGGACCGAATTGAGCCGGCGCATGCGCTGCTCGGTCAGATCGGTCTGGCTCTTGCCGTCGAATATCGTGCCGATGAAAAAGTGCGTCGCATCGTCGTTGGTGTAGAGGAGGCGCGTGCCCTCCGGCGTCGCGATCCGGACTTCCCAGAGGCCGAGGAACCCGGCGCGCGCGATGCCCTCGATCTTCATGTCCTCGCCGAGGAAGGCCTCCGCGCCCTTGCGGATGGTGGCCTCGTCGCGCGCGCCGGCGGCGCCGGCGAACAGCGCGGCCGCGAGGGCGATGAGCGCGATGTGAACTCTCAGCATGACGTCCTTTCGGGAGGGGCCGTCCGGTCAGCCGACGGCGTGGCGAACGAGCAGGTTCTTTATGACCGGCAACCGCTGCGTCAGGTTCAATCCGAGGTTGCCGAGCCGTGACGGAATTGCGCCCGGACGTCCGAACAGGCCCACCAGGCCGTGGGTCACCGTGCGCATCGCGAGTATAGCCTCCGCGCGCGAGCGCTCGTAGCGGCGCAGCAGGAGGCGGTCCCCGGGGTCGGCCGCGCCGCGGTCGCGCAGCGCTTCCGCCAGGGCGCGCGCGTCGCCGAACCCGAGGTTCACGCCCTGCCCGGCGAGCGGATGGACGACGTGTGCCGCATCGCCCACGAGCGCAACCCGCCGGGCGATCATCGATTCGGCGGTCAGGAGCTGCAACGGGAACGCCTTCGGCGCCGTGACGAGGTCGAGGTCGCCGAGGACCTCGCGCCCCGCTGCCGCGACGCGCCGGCACAGCGCCGCCGCGTCGAGTGCGGCCAGCTCGCGTCCGTGCGCCTCGGGCGTCGACCACACCATGGACATGCGCTCCCCGGCGAGCGGGAGGTACGCGAGCACGCCGTCGGCGCGGAACCACTGGTACGCGATGCCTCGGTGCGAGCGCGCGATCGCGAAGTTCGCCACCACGCCGAGCTGGCCGTAGCTGCGGGCGCGCGCGTGACCGCCCGCGGTCCGCCGCACCCACGACTGCGCGCCGTCCGCACCGACGACGAGCCGCGCGGCGAGCGCGGTCCCGTCCGCGAGCGTGAGCGTCGCCGCGCGCTCGCCGACCTCGAGGCCCGCGCACTGCGCCGGAGCGATCACGCGCACGTCGCCGTCGTGCAGCGTCTGCCACAGCGCGTGCTGCAGCCGCCCGCTCTCGACGATGTGCGCCAGCGCCGCCACGCCGGACTCGTACGCGGAAAACGCGAGCCGCGCGCCGGGCTCATCGCCGCGGATCTCCATGCCGGCCACGGCCTGCACGCGCTTCGGATCGAGCCGCTGCCACGCGCCCACGGCGGAGAGAAAGGTGCTTGACGCAGGGCTGATCGCGTAGATCCGGCTGTCCCATTCGTCGGGCGGTGCCGACGGCGGAGCGGGCTCCACGACGGCGACGGAAAGGCCGCTTCCGCCAAGCGCGGCGGCGAGGCTCGCGCCGACGAGGCCCGCGCCGACGATCACTACGTCAAGCACACCACCCCCCGCGGCCCACGACCTTGACCCTCACCTTGCCCTCCCGGATAATCGCGCCCCTCCCCTGGCGAGTTAGCTCAGTGGTTAGAGCAGCGGAATCATAATCCGTTGGTCCGGGGTTCAAATCCCTGACTCGCCACCAGTTTCTCCTGTATTTCCCGGGTCCCGAGGGCGTTTCCGTGGCGTGCGCCGCGGACCCTTGCATGGTGCACCGCCCAAGGGCGGTAAACCGCCTAAAATGGCGTGCGATCAAAGGATTCCGCCCATGTCTTCATGCCTTCGCCCGGCTCGCCTCTTCGTCGCGTTCGCCCTCGCGCTCATGGCGATCACTGCCCTGGGGCAATCCTCGCTAAGAACCCTGCCGGAGGATGCCCGGCGCGGCTATCTGTCCTTTGTGCAGGGGAACGTCGTCACTCTCGACAGCAAGGAGACCCGGCTCGCGCCCGGCGCGCAGATCCGCGGCGCCAACAATCTGCTGGTCCTGCCGACGCACCTGCCGCCGAATTCCCTGGTGAAGTACCAGCTCGACGGCGGCGGGAACCTCGTCCGAGCATGGATCCTCAGCGCGCAGGAAGCGGCGCAACCGGACAAGTTCGCCGCCCCGACGCTCCCGTGGAGCACCTCCCCCGAGGCGGGCCGGACCGTCGACCAGCTGCTCGGCAACCAGCCGCCGAGCCGGATCGGGCTGCGGCCGGGCGAGCAACCGCCGAGCACGATCATCCCGCCGGGCCCGGGTCAGTCCACGAACCAATAACGGGCCGCCTGCCGCAGCCTCGATGCGGGCTCGGTCGAGAGCCCGGGAAACGCCATGACCCACCGCGTCTTCATCCGCACGTTCGGCTGCCAGATGAACGAGTACGACTCGGACAAGATGGCCGACGTGCTGGCCGCCGCCGACGGGTACGAGCTCGCCGCCACACCGGAGGAGGCCGACGTGATCCTGTTCAACACCTGCTCGGTGCGCGAGAAGGCGCAGGAGAAGGTGTTCAGCGATCTCGGCACGGTCCGGCACCTCAAGCGCGCGAATCCGGACCTCCTCATCGGCGTGGGCGGCTGCGTCGCGAGCCAGGAAGGCGGGGCGATCGTCGCGCGCGCGCCGTTCGTCGATCTCGTGTTCGGGCCGCAGACGCTGCATCGCCTGCCCGAGCTGATCGCGGCGCGGCGACGCTCCGGCGCGCCGCAGGTGGACGTTTCCTTCCCCGAGATCGAGAAGTTCGACGCGCTGCCGCCGGCGCGCGTCGTCGGCCCGAGCGCGTCCGTGTCGGTCATGGAAGGGTGCAGCAAGTACTGCAGCTTCTGCGTCGTGCCCTACACCCGCGGCGAGGAAGTGTCGCGGCCGTTCGACGACGTGCTGACCGAGGTCGCCGATCTCGCCGACCGCGGCGTGAAAGAGGTGACGCTGCTGGGGCAGAACGTCAACGCCTACCGCGGGAAGATGGCCGACGGCGAGAGCGCCGACTTCGCGCTGCTCCTCGAGTACGTGGCGGAGATTCCGGGCCTGGAGCGCATCCGCTACACCACCTCGCACCCGAAGGAGTTCACGCAGCGCCTCGTCGATGCGCACGCGCGGCTCACCCGGCTCGCGCCGCACGTCCATCTGCCGGTGCAATCGGGATCGGACCGCGTGCTCGCGGCGATGAAGCGCGGCTACACCGCGCTCGAGTACAAGTCGATCGTCCGGCGGCTGCGGGTCGCGCACCCGGGAATCTCGATCTCGTCCGACTTCATCGTCGGTTTCCCCGGCGAGACCGAGGCGGACTTCGCGCAGACCCTGAAGCTCGTCGCCGACCTGGGCTTCGACGCTTCCTACTCGTTCGTCTACAGTCGCCGGCCGGGCACGCCGGCCGCAGAGCTCGCCGACGACACGGCGCCGGCGGAAAAGATCGCCCGGCTGCACCGCCTGCAGGCCCTGCTCGAAGCGCAGGCGCGCGCAATCGACGAATCGATGGTGGGCACGGTGCAGCGGGTGCTCGTCGAGGGCCCCGCTAGGCGCGACCCGAACGAGCTCGCCGGCCGCACCGCGAACAACCGCGTGATCAACTTCGCAGGGCCGCGGCGCCTGATCGGCGAGTTCGTCGATGTGGTCGTCGAGCGCGCGCTGGCGCACAGCCTGCGCGGGGCGGTTCGCGGGGTCGAGCACACGGCGCCGGCAGCAGTGGCATCCTAGCGTCCGAATGGGCGACCCCCGGCCTCCCCGACCTGCCTTGAAACCGAAGTCCGTCGAGCTGACGCTCGCGCCCCCGGACAACCAGCGCCTCGCGAACCTGTGCGGTGCGCTCGACGAGAACCTGCGCCAGATCGAGATCGCGCTCGAGGTGACGATCGCGCGCCGCGGCGACCGCTTTACGCTGCGCGGCGACACCGGACGTACGGCGCGCGCGGCCGAGCTGCTGGAAAAGTTCTACGCGCAGGCCAAGCGCGAGCTCACGGTCGACGACATCCAGCTCGGCCTGATCGAGGCGCAAGGTCCGCGCGAACGCGACGAGTCCGAGCTGCCGGTTTTGCAGACGCGGCGCGCCGACCTGCACGGGCGCACGCCGCACCAGCGCGACTACCTTCGCGACATCTTCGGCCACGACGTGACCTTCGGCGTCGGGCCGGCCGGCACCGGCAAGACCTACCTCGCGGTCGCCTGCGCCGTGGACGCGCTCGAGCGCGACGCGGTGAAGCGCATCGTGCTGGTGCGGCCGGCGGTCGAAGCGGGCGAGCGCCTCGGGTTCCTCCCGGGCGACTTCGCGCAGAAGGTCGATCCGTACCTGCGCCCGCTGTACGACGCCCTCTACGACCTGATGGGATTCGACAAGGTGCAGCGCATGTTCGAGCGCGGCGCGATCGAGATCGCGCCGCTCGCCTACATGCGCGGGCGCACGCTGAACCACTCGTTCATCATCCTCGACGAGGCGCAGAACACCACGCCGGAGCAGATGAAGATGTTCCTCACGCGCATCGGCTTCGGCACGAAGGCCGTGATCACCGGCGACGTCACGCAGATCGACCTCGCGCGCGGCCAGCGCAGCGGGCTGATCGAGGCACGGCGCATCCTCGCCGGGGTGCGCGGCATTGCCTTCACCGAGTTCGGCGCCGAGGACGTCGTGCGGCACCCGCTCGTCGCACGCATCGTCACCGCATACGAGGCGTACACCCGCGCGAACGCCTCCCGCACGCAGCGCGACCGTGACGAAGGCTGATGCGCCCGCCCGACTCGAGCTCGCCGTGCAGTACGCGGCGCCCCGCGCCGGGCTGCCGGCGAGGCGCAGCATCGCGCGCTGGCTCGGCGCCGCAATGGAGCGCGGCGCGCGCATCACCGTCCGCTTCGTCGGCGCCGCGGAAGGGCGGCGTCTCAATCGCGACTATCGCGGTCGCGACTATCCGACCAACGTGCTGACCTTCGTCTATGGCGCGGCGCGCGGCGGCGCGCTCGAGGGCGACATCGTCCTCTGCGCACCGGTGATCGCGCGGGAAGCGCGCGCGCACGGGCTGGCGCGGCGCGCGCGCTTCGCGCACCTGGCGGTGCACGGCGCACTTCACCTCCAGGGCTACGACCACGAGCGCGGCCGCGATGCGGCGCGGATGGAGGCGCGCGAGGGGGCAATCCTCGCGCGGCTGGGGTTCGAGGATCCGTATGGACGACGCGCCGCCTAATCGCAAGCCTTCCTGGCTCGACCGCCTCAGCGCGCTGCTGATGCGGGAGCCGGAGGACCGCGAGCACCTGGTCGAGCTCCTGCGCTCGGCGCACAGCCGCAACCTGCTCGACGGCGAGGCGCTGTCGATGATCGAGGGCGCGCTGCAGGTGTCGGAAATGAAGGTGCGCGAGGTGATGATCCCGCGCGCGCAGATGGACGTGATCGACATCCACGACACGCCGGACCGGTTCATCCCGTCGATCATCGGCACCGGGCACTCGCGCTTCCCGGTGATCGACCGCGACCGCGACGACGTGATCGGCATCCTGCTCGCCAAGGACCTCCTGCGCTACTACGCGGGCGAGGAGGAGTTCAACGTGCGCCAGATGCTGCGGCCCGCGGTGTTCGTGCCCGAGTCCAAGCGACTGAACGTGCTGCTGCACGAATTCCGCAAGAACCGCAACCACATGGCGATCGTCGTCGACGAGTACGGCGGAGTGGCGGGACTGGTCACGATCGAGGACGTGCTCGAGCAGATCGTCGGCGAGATCGAGGACGAATACGACTTCGACGAGCTCGAGGACAACGTGCGCCGCGAGAAGGGCGGCCGCTGGCGGGTGAAGGCGCAGACCGACATCGCCGACTTCAACCAGGTGTTCGGCACGACGTTCCCGGACGAGGAGTACGACACGATCGGCGGGCTCGTCATCCACCGCTTCGGCCATCTGCCGAAGCGCGGCGAGACGATCGTGATCGATGGGCTGAAGCTCACCGTGCTGCGCGCCGACAGCCGCCGCCTGTACGTGCTGCAAGTCGAGAGAGTTCCCGAGGCGGCGGCTTGAGCGCCGGTCCCGGCTCGGGCCCGCGCTGGCTGGTCGCTGCTGCATTGGCCGGAGGCGCTTCGGTCGCGGGGTTCGGCGACTGGAACCTGTTTCCCCTCCCGCCGCTCGCGCTCGGCCTGCTGTTCTTCGCGTGGGCCAGGACGAGCGCGCCGCGGGCGGCCGCCGGGCTCGGCCTCGCCTTCGGCGCGGGACTGTTCCTCGTCGGCGTGAGCTGGGTCTACGTCAGCCTGCACGACTTCGGCATGATGCCCGCGCCGCTCGCGGCGACCGCGACCCTGCTCTTCTGCCTTTACCTGGCGCTGTTTCCGGCGGCCGTCGGCTACCTGCAAGCACGTTTTCCGGCGGCGTTGCCGCTGCGCCTCATGCTCGTGACGCCGGCGCTCTGGACGCTCGCGGAGTGGGTGCGCTCGTGGCTCTTCACCGGCTTTCCGTGGCTCGCGCTCGGCTACTCGCAGGCCGACGGACCGCTCGCCGGGTTCGCGCCGATCCTCGGCGTGCTCGGCGTCTCCTTTCTCGCCGCGGTCGCGGCGGGCGCACTGGCGGCGCTCGCGTGCGGCGGCGCGCAGCGCGCCCGGGCCGTGGCGGCCGGCGTGCTGGTCGTGCTCGGAGCGTCGGGCTGGGCGCTGCGCGGGGTCGAGTGGACGTCGCCCGTAGGCGAGCCGCTCGCGGTGAGCCTCGTGCAGGGGAACATCCCCCAGGAGCTGAAGTTCGTGGACGGCCGCTACGAATCCACGCTCGAAACCTACGCCCGGCTGGTCGAGGGGTCCACCGGGCGCCTGATCATCCTGCCGGAGATCGCGATCCCGCGGTTTCTCCACGAGGTCGACCCGGAATACGTCGCGCGCCTGAAGCGGGGCGCCGCGGCACGCGACGGCGACCTGCTGATGGGCGTGCCGATACTCGAAGCCGAGCGGGGCTACTACAACGCGGTCGTCAGCCTCGGGACGTCGCCGACGCAGGGCTACGCCAAGTCGCACCTCGTGCCGTTCGGCGAGTTCGTCCCGCCCGGCTTCGGGTGGATCGTCGCGGTGCTCAAGGTCCCGCTCTCGGACTTCTCGCGCGGTTCGGAGGGGCAGCGTCCGCTGAAGCTCGCGCACCAGCGCGTCGCGCTGAACGTCTGCTATGAGGACGCGTTCGGGCCGGAGATCATCCGCCAGCTCCCCGAGGCGACGCTGCTCGCCAACGTGAGCAACGTCGCCTGGTTCGGCGATTCGCTCGCGCCCGCGCAGCACCTGCGCATCGCGCGCATGCGCTCGATCGAGACCGGGCGGACGATGCTGCGCGCGACCAATACCGGGGTGACCGCGGTCATCGACCCGCGCGGCGCCGTGGTCGGGCGGCTCCCTTCCTTCAGCGCGGGTGTCTTGGAGGCCAGCGTCCAGGGGTACGAGGGCGCAACGCCGTACGTCCGTGCCGGCAACCTGCCGGTGCTGGCGGCGGCCCTGCTCGTCGCTGCCGCGGGGGTCGGCTTCCCCCGCCGCGGCCCGAAAAATCCAAAATAAGTCGAGGACTTGCGCCCCTCGGCCTGAACGCGGCCAACGGGTGGGCGGTGCAGCATGGGCCGGATTGCCACCGCCCGGGCCGTGGCCCCGGGGCGGCAAAACGCGATCGGGCTTGCCCCGGTCGGAGGCACGAGGAGTACACTCATTCGCGCGGTGCGGCGGTGTACGCCGCGGGCCCGTTCCCTTCCCCCATTCGTTCTAGAGGAGGCGCCATGACCGAGACAGAGATCGAGTCGCTAAAGGAGAAGATCACCACACTGCGACTGGAACACCACGATCTCGACGCCGCAATCTGCAGGATGGAAGAAAGCAAGATCTTCGAAGACGAGCAACTGCACCGCCTGAAGAAGAAGAAACTGTTCCTGAAAGACCAGATCAACCTGCTCGAGCGCAAGCTCGTGCCCGACGCGCACCACTAGCCCGTTTCCTCAATCTCCCCTGAGCGCGCGACGCCGCGGCGTCCGCGTGCGCGGAGCGCTGTTTCCATGGGCACCCCCCTCGAGCTCGCGGCCACCGACGGCCATCGTTTCGCCGCCTATCGCGCCGACCCGCCCGGCAAGCCGCGCGGCGGCCTCGTCGTGGTGCAGGAGATTTTCGGCGTCAACAGCCATATCCGAAGCGTGGCCGACGGCTTCGCGGCGGACGGCTACGTGGCGATCGCGCCCGCCCTGTTCGACCGCGTGGAACGCGGCCTGGACATCGGTTACTCGCAGCCGGAGATCGAGCGCGGGCGGGCGCTGATGCAGAAGATGTCGATGGACGATGCGCTCAAGGACGTCGCCGCGGCAATGAAGGCGATTGCCTCATCCGGCAAGATCGGGATCGTCGGCTACTGCTGGGGCGGCACGGTGGCGTGGGTGTCGGCCGCAAAGCTCGACGGCCTGGCCTGCTCGTCGCCCTACTACGGCGGCGGGATACTCGCGAACAAGGACCTCAAGCCGCGCTGCCCGGTCCTGTTCCACTTCGGCGAGACCGACCACGCGATCCCGATCGACCAGGTGCAGGCGCTGAAATCGGCGCGGCCCGAGCTCGCGTTCCACGTTTACCCGGCCGGGCACGGCTTCAACTGCGACCAGCGCGGCTCGTATCACGCCGAAAGCGCGAAGGTCGCGCGCGATCGCACGCTCGCGTTCTTCCGGCAGTACATCGGCTAGTCTGCGCGAACGCCGATCTCGCGCACCAGCTTTCCGTACTTGTCGTAGTCGCGCCGGATCAGCGCCGAGAACTCGGCGGGCGACGTGGCGAACGGCTGCAGGCCGCCCGCCCGCGCGAGTCTCTCCTTCACGTCGGGCGACGCGAGCACCGTCCCGATCTCTTCGCGCAGCCGCCCGAGCACCGGCTCCGGGGTGCCGGCCGGCGCAAACAGCCCCAGCCAGATCGTCATCTCATAGCCGGGGTAGAACTCCCCGATCGTCGGGAGCTCCGGGAAGAGATCCGATCGGTGCGCGCCCGTCACGGCCAGCGCACGCAGCCTACCCGCCCGGATCTGAGGGCCCGTCGAAGTGCCCGCGAACATCGCGGCGACCTCGCCGGCCACCGTCGCCGTCGTCGCGGGCGCGCCGCCTTTGTAGGGCACGTGCACGAGATTCACGCCCGCGCGCTGCTTCAGCGCCTCCATCATGAACTGGTGCTGGCTGCCGTTGCCGCCGGACGCGTAGGTGAGCGGCGGGTTCGCCTTGCGCGCGTACTCGATGAATTCCTGGAAGGTGGCAACCGGCAGCGCCGGGTTCACCGACAGCACGAACATGTTCGACACGAGCGAGGCGACCGGCACGAGGTCGCGCAGCGCGTCGATCGGCATGCGGCTGTAGACGTGCGGGTTGATCGCGAGGAGCGAGTCCGCCGCGAGGAGCAGCGTGTACCCGTCCGGTGCGCTCTTCGCGATCTGCTCGGCGGCGGTGTTGCCGTTCGCGCCGGGGCGATTCTCGATCACCACGGGTTGCCCGAACGCGGTGGAGAGCTTCTCCCCGACGATCCGCGCGGTCAGGTCGGGCGCGCCACCCGGCGGGATCGTCACGACGATCCGCACGGTCCGCGTCGGATACTGCGCGGAAGAAACCGCCGCGAACGCGAGCAGCACGCCGGCGAGCGCGGCGGCGGCGATGCGCGCGATCGTCACGACTTGCCTTCGGCCTTTCCCGTGCGCATCATGCCGGCCGCCATCGCGCCCGCGTAGCCGGCGGCGACGCGCACGTCGACGACCGCCACCGCGCCGCCGCGCACCGCATCGATCGCCTCGCGCAGCACTGCGTCGATTTCTGCAGGTTCGGTCACGGGGCCGAAGCCGAGCGCGCCTTGCGCACGCCCCATTGCCGCGAGGTCGATATCCGGTGTGGCGATCCGCTGCCCGATCCAGCGGTTCTCGACGGGTCGCCCGCGAGTGCGCGCCACGCGCTCCTGGTGCAGCTCGTCGTTGAAGAACGAGCGGTTGTTGGCCACCACCAGGAGCAGCGGAATCCGATAGTGGGTCGCGGTCCAGAGGGCGGTGACGCCCATCAGGAAGTCGCCATCGCCCGTGAGCGCGACCGGGATGCGTCCCGACCCGCGCAGCGCGAGCGCCGCGCCGACCGCCATCCCTGGCCCGGAGCCGATGCCGGCGCCGCCGTCGTAGCCGATGAAGTCGAGCGGGTGGCGGAAGTGCCGGTACTCGCCGCTCCAGCTGAGCGGCAGGCGGATGAAGCACGCCGGCGCGTCGCCGAGGGCCTCGTTCAGCGCGGCGGCGAGGCTTGCGACCGTGATCTCGGCGCCTGCCGGCGCGGCCGCCGGCGCCGCGGGTTTCGCCGGCACCGACGCCGGCGTGGCGCGCGTCGCGGCGGCGAGCAGCAGCGGCACGACGACGTCCGGCTCCGCGAGCAGGTGGCAGTCGACCGGCGGCAACCCCTGGTGATCCATGCTCCAGCCGCGATGAGCGTGGAGATCGACCGAGACTTGAATGACCCTGGCAGCGACCGGCGCGGTGCCGAAGGCGGTCTTCAGGGTTCCGGCGAGGTCGTTCCAGTCGAGGCTGAGAATCACGTCGGCCGCGCGCAGAATCTCCGCCCCGGCCGGAGAGAGGAAGGTGGTCGCGGGGACTGCGTGCAACGGATGGTCGGTGGGAAACGCCGCCGCCTGCTTGATGTCGGTGAGCACGCGCGCGCCGAGTTTCTCGGCGAGCGCCACGCGCTCGTGCCACGCCCGCTCGCCGCGGCCGACGCGGCCGGCGAGGATCACCGGGTGCCGCGCGCCGTCGAGCAGCCGCGCGGCGTGCGCGACCGTCTCCGGCGCAGGCCGCGCCGCCGGCGGCGGAGCGAAGCGGGTGGCATCGGGCACCGCGGGTGCCGCTTCGAGCCGCGCCTCCTGCAGCCCGGCGTCGAGACAGACGTAGACCGGCCCGCGCGGCGCCGTGTTCGCGAGCAGCGCCGCCCGCAGGATCGACTCCTGCGCCGCGGCGGCGGACGCGGGCTGGTCGTCCCATTTGGTGTAGTCGCGCACGAGCGCACCCTGGTCGCGCGCGGTGTGGATCCAGTCGATCCACGGCCGGCGCTGCGCGGCGTCCACTGGCCCGGTGGCCCCCAGCACGAGCACCGGCACGCGGTCGCACCACGCGTTGAAGATCGGCATGGTCGCGTGCATCAGCCCGACGTTCGCATGCACCGCCGCCGCCATCATGCGGCCCGTCACCCGGTAATAGCCATGCGCGATCCCGACCGCGTGCTCCTCGTGCAGGCAGAGCAGCATCTGCGGGCGCTCGTTGCCGAGATAGTTGACGAGGCTGTCGTGCAGCCCCCGGAAGCTCGCGCCGGGGTTGAGCGCGACGAACGGGATGTCGAGCGCGCGAATCGCCGCCGCGACCGCGTCGCTGCCCCAATAGGTCGGCGCGTCGGTCGTCGACGCCGGCTTCTCTTCGGGGATCGGGTTCGAAACTGCGCGTTTGTCGATGTCCATGGCCGTGGTCAGATGCGGAACTGCGTGCGGACCTGCTCGGGGAAGAGCGTCTCGGCCTCGAGCAGGCGGTGGCAGACGCCCTGCTCGAACGCGTACCGCAGGAACGCGTCGAGCGTGCGCCGGTTGGGTTCGACCCCGTAGGGAAACGGGTCGTCGCCGAAGAGCTCGCGCAGACGCGCGACGTAGTCGCCGAGCCAGGCGAGCGGCGCGTGCGAGGCGGTGATGTCGCCGAGCCGCGCGAGCGAGCGGCGCTTCGCTTCCTCGAACGCCTTGACCAGGTTCATCGCCACCCACGGATCGCGGTCGAACACGTCGCGGCGCAGCGCCACGACGTGCATGATCGGGAACACGCCGGTCTTGCGGAACCACGCCTCCTCCGCGTCGCGGTACGCCGGATAGAGCCGCGCGACCCGCCCTTCCGCGAACGCTGGCGGCGGCCGCGCGGAGAGCACCGCGTCGAGCTCGCCCGCGAGCAGCATGCCGTTCAGCGTCTTGTCGGGCGCGCGCTGCAGCCGAACGTCGGGAGGCAGCTTCAGCGCAACCTTCTCGACGCGGCCGGATTCGTGGACGCCCGCCTGCACCCACTCGATCGACGCGAGCGGGATGCCGAGCTCGTGGGCGATGTAGCCGCGACTGTAGATCGCGGCGGTCTGCGCCCACTCCGGCACGCCGATGCGCTTGCCGCGCAGGTCCGCCGGGGCTTTCACCGGCCCGTCGGGCCGGACGTAGATCGACGACAGCCGGAACACGCGCGAGACGAACACGGGCAGCGGCACGATGCTGCGGTCGTCCTGCGACAGCAGCGAGACGACCTTCGCGAAGGACATCTCGGAGACGTCCCACTCGCGGTGCTTGGTGAAACGGAAGAAGATCTCTTCGACCGGGAGGTTCAGGACGTTGAGATCGATGCCCTCGGGACGGACCGCGCCGAGCGCGAGATCGCGCACATGGTCGTAGTCGCCGATCGCGAGCGTGAGGGGCAGCGCGGGCACGTCCTACCTCCGAAGTGAGTCAGCCGCCGGGTCGCGCGGACTATAGCGCGCGCCGCGCCTGCCTGTAGAATTGCGCCCTTTCCGGCGCCGGACGGCACGGGCGCCCCGGTCGATCATGCAGAACTTCCAGGACCTCATTCTCCGCCTCCAGACTTTCTGGGGCGATCGGGGGTGCGTGCTTCTCCAGCCCTACGACATGGAGGTCGGCGCAGGCACGTTCCACACCGCGACGTTCCTGCGCGCGATCGGCCCCGAGCCTTGGAACGCCGCCTATGTGCAGCCGTCGCGCCGCCCGAAGGACGGCCGCTACGGCGAGAATCCGAACCGCCTGCAGCACTACTACCAGTACCAGGTGGTGCTCAAGCCCTCGCCCGACAACATTCAGGACCTGTACCTCGACAGCCTGCGCGCCCTCGGCGTCGATCCCGCCGAGCACGACATCCGCTTCGTGGAAGACGACTGGGAGTCGCCGACCCTCGGTGCGTGGGGACTCGGCTGGGAGGTGTGGCTCGACGGCATGGAGGTGACGCAGTTCACCTACTTCCAGGAGGTCGGCTCGCTGCCGTGCAAGCCGGTGCTCGGCGAGATTACCTACGGCCTCGAGCGGCTCGCGATGTACCTGCAGGGGGTGGAGAACGTCTTCGACCTGGTGTGGGCGCCGGGCGTGACGTACGGGGACGTGTTCCACCAGAACGAGGTCGAGCAGTCCCGGTACAACTTCGAGGAGAGCGACCCGAAGTGGCTGCTCGGACTGTTCGACGGCTTCGAGCGCGAGGCGAAGCGGCTCCTCGAGCGCGGGCTCACCCTGCCGGGCTACGAGATGGTCATGAAGTGCTCGCACGCGTTCAACCTGCTCGATGCGCGCGGCGCGATCTCGACCACCGAGCGCGCCGGGTACATCGCGCGCGTGCGCACCCTCGCCCGCGCCGCGGCGCAGGCCTACTACGAGTCGCGCGAGCGGCTGGGATTCCCGATGCTGAAGAAGCCGTCCTGACGTGAGCGCAACCGCCTCGCTCCTCGTCGAGCTCCTCACCGAGGAGCTGCCGCCCAAGGCGCTGCGCACGCTCGGGTATTCCTTCGCCGATACGCTGGTGAAGGATCTGCGCGCGGACGCGTTCGCACCGGGCGACGGCGAGTTCACGGTTTACGCCTCCCCGCGCCGGCTCGGCGTTCTCGTGCGCAGCGTTACCGCCAGGGCGCCCGACCGCGAGGTGCTCGCCAAGGGCCCGTCGGTCAAGGCCGGGCTCTCCGCCGACGGCGCGCCGACGCCGGCGCTCCTCGGCTTCGCCAAGAAGCAGGGCGTGTCGGTCGACCGGCTTGAGCGCATTAGCGACGGCAAGCAGGAGGTGTTCGCGTTCCGGTCGGTCGCCGCGGGCGCCGCGCTCGACGAGACGCTCGCTGCGAAGGTCGCGGCCGCACTCAAGAAGCTGCCGATCCCGAAGATCATGCGCTGGGGCGACTTCGATGTGGAGTTCGTGCGCCCGGCGCGCGGCCTGGTGATGCTGCACGGCGAGCGCATCGTGCCGGGCAAGGTGCTCGGACTGGAGAGCGGACGCGCCACGCGCGGGCACCGCTTCCTCGGCAAGGGCGAGATCGCCCTCGCGCGCGCCGACGACTACGAGCGCGTCCTCGAGCAGGATGGGAAGGTGCTCGCGAACTTCGAGCTCCGCGCCCGTGCGATCCGCGAGCGGCTCGCGGCCGCGGCGGGCGGCGCAACGATCGCCGCCGACGATGCGCTTTTCGACGAGGTCACCGCGCTCGTCGAATGGCCGGCCGTGTACGAGGGCCATTTCGAGAAGGCGTTCCTGGAGGTGCCGCAGGAGTGCCTGATGCTGACGATGCGCCAGAATCAGAAGTACTTCCCGCTCGTCGACGGGCAAGGGCGGCTCTCGAACCGCTTTCTCGTCGTGTCGAACATGGCGCTCGCGCACCCGCACCACATCGTCCGCGGCAACGAGCGCGTGCTGCGCGCGCGGCTCTCCGACGCGAAGTTCTTCTACGACCAGGATCGGCGCCGCACGCTCGCCTCGCGCGTGGAGGGCCTGGCGGCCGTCGTGTATCACAACAAGCTCGGCACGCAGCTCGCGCGCGTCGAGCGCATCGAGCGGCTCGCCGCGCTGATCGCGCGCAAGCTCGGTGCGGACGAGACGCTCGCGGGCCGCGCCGCGCGGCTCTGCAAGGCCGATCTCCTTACCGGCATGGTCGGCGAGTTCCCCGAGCTGCAGGGCGTAATGGGCGAGTATTACGCGCGCCACGACGGCGAGCCGGAGGCCGTCGCGCGCGCAATCGAGGCGCACTACCGCCCGCGCTTCGCCGGCGACGCGCTCCCCGAGGACCGCATCGGCGACTGCGTGTCGCTCGCCGACAAGCTCGACACGCTCGCCGGCATCTGGTCGGTCGGCGGCGCGCCGACCGGCGACAAGGATCCTTTCGCGCTGCGCCGCGCGGCGCTCGGGCTCGTGCGCATCCTCGTGGAGCATCGGCTGCCGCTCGACGTGGTCGCGCTGCTGCAGGACGCCGCCGCCGCGTTCGCACCGAGTGCCCCTGGCTCGGTCGCGACCGAGCTGCACGCGTTCGTCCTCGACCGCCTGCGCTCGTACCTGCGCGATCAGGGCTACGCGCCGGACGAGATCGAGTCGGTGCTCGCCGATGGGCCCGGGCGGCTCGACCTGGTGGTGGCGCGCGTCGAAGCGGTGCGCGCGTTCCGGGCCCTGCCGGAAGCCGAGAGCCTCGCCGCGGCCAACAAGCGCGTGCGCAACATCCTGCGCAAGGCCGAGTTCGCGCCGGGGCGCACCGATCCCGCGCTGCTGGCCGAGGCGGCCGAGCGGGCGCTCCACGCCGCGCTCGGGCGCATCCGCTCCGACGTCGAGGCGAAGGCCGCCGGCGGCGAGTACGCCGATTCGCTGCGCCTGCTCGCGCGCGTGCGGCCGGAGGTCGACCGCTTCTTCGACGACGTGCTCGTCAACGCCGAGGATCCGCTGCTCCGCACCAACCGCCTGCGGCTCCTCGCGGAGCTGGAACACGTGCTGAACCGGGTGGCCGACATCTCCCGCCTCGCGGGCTGAGACTTCGCATTACCATTTCCCCATGAAGCTCGTGATCCTGGACCGCGACGGCGTGATCAACGTCGACAGCGCGCAATTCATCAAAAGCCCCGACGAGTGGAAACCGATCCCGGGCAGCCTGGAGGCGATCGCGCGCCTCAACCAGGCCGGCTACACCGTCGTCGTTGCGACCAACCAGTCGGGCATCGGCCGGGGCCTCTTCGACATGGCGACTCTGAACACGATCAACGCCAAGATGCACAAAGCGCTGGCGCAGCTCGGCGGGCGCATCGAGGCGATCTTCTACTGCCCCGACACCGCTGGATCGGAGTCGGCCTATCGCAAGCCCGCGCCCGGCATGTTCCTCGACATCGCCGAGCGCTTCGCGATGCCGCTCGAGGACGTGCCCGCGGTCGGCGACAGCCTGCGCGACCTGCAGGCGGCGGCGGCGGCCAAGGCACGGCCCATCCTCGTACTCACCGGCAAGGGTCAGAAGACGCTCGAGGCCGGCGGTCTGCCCGAGGGAACGGAGGTGTTTCCCGACCTCGCCGCAGTGGCGGAGGCGCTCGCCGCATGACGCACCTCCGGTCCGCGCTCTTCCAGCTCATCCTCGTCGCGGTGGTGATCCCCTACTCCGGACTGTGCCTCTGCACCGCGCCTTTCCCGCGCCTCGTGCGCTGGCGCATCATCGCCGCCTGGCCGCAGTTCGCCTTCTGGCTCTCCCGCCACCTGCTGCGCATCGACTACGAGGTGCACGGCCGGGAGCACATCCCCGCCAGGCCGTGCGTCGTCCTCTCGAAGCACCAGTCGGCGTGGGAAACGATCGCGTACACGACGATCTTTCCGCCGCACGTCTATGTGCTCAAGCGCGAGCTGCTGTGGCTGCCGTTCCTTGGCTGGGGCCTCGGGCTGATGAGCCCGATCGCGATCAACCGCGCCAACCGCAAGAACGCGATGCAGCGCTTGATCCAGCTCGGCGGCGAGCGGCTCGCACAGGGCTTCTCGATCATGGTGTATCCCGAAGGCACCCGCATCGCGGTGGGCCGGCGGGGCATCTACAAGCTGGGCGGCGCGGTGATCGCGGTGAACAACCGCGCGGTCGCGCTGCCCGTCGCGCACAACGCCGGACTCCTGTGGCCGCGCAATTCCTTCGCGAAGCAGCCCGGCAAGGTGACGGTGGTGATCGGCCCGCCGATCCCGACCGAGGGCCTCACCGCCGAGCAGGTGATGCGGCGTGCGGAGGAGTGGATCGAAGGCGAGATGGAGCGGCTGACGCCGCCCGCGGCGGTGCAGGGGTTCCATGCAGCTCGAGCTGCCCTTCCTCGTTGAACCCCCGCGCGAGGCGCAAGGCCGGCTGCGGCACGTGCAGCTCGGCGGGCGCGTCCTGCCCTACCGGTTTCGGCGCGCGCGCCGCCGCACGATAGGAATCGTCGTCGACGAGCGCGGCCTCGCCGCGGCGGCGCCGCGCTGGGCCACGATCGCGGAGGTCGAGGCGTTCATCCGCGAGAAGGAGCGCTGGATTCTCCGGCGCCTCGACGACCCGCGGCGCCGCTCCCGCGCGCCTTTCCTGTGGCAGGTGGGTGCGCGACTGCCGTACCTCGGGCGCGAGATCGTGATTGCCGGGGCGACGCGTGGCGCGCCGGTCCTCGCCGGCGATCGTCTCGAGGTGCCCGCGCGCGCGACGTCGGCAGCGTCGGCGCTGCGCGAGGAGGTGACGGCCTGGCTGAGATCCGCGGCTCTCGCGCTCTTCCACGAACGGATCGCGATCTTCGCGCCGGCGCTCCGGGTCGCGCCGCCCGAGATCGGGTTGTCGTCCGCCGCTTCGCAATGGGGAAGCTGCACGCGCTCGGTCGACGGCCGCGGCCGGGTGCTGTTGCACTGGAAGCTCGTGCATTTCGAGGCGCCGCTCGTCGACTACGTTGTCGCCCATGAGCTCGCGCACCTGATACACATGAACCACTCGACCGCGTTCTGGCGTCTGGTCGAGGCGGTGTACCCGGGTCATCGCGCCGCGCGACGGGCGCTGCGCGAGCGCGGGCACCTGCTCCCCGACCTTTGAGAGGAGACTCAAGCGATGCGCATCCTGCACACCATGCTCCGCGTCGGCGATCTCGACCGCGCGGTGAAGTTCTACACCGAGGTGCTCGGCATGCATCTCCTGCGCACGAGCGACCGGCCGGACCAGAAGTACACGCTCGCATTCGTCGGCTACGAAGGCGAGGAAAACGCCGCGGTGCTCGAGCTGACCTACAACTACGGCGTGGACCGGTATGAGATGGGCACCGCGTACGGCCATGTCGCGATCGCCGTGCCGGATGCGTACAAGGCCTGCGCGGAGGTGAAGAAGCGCGGCGGCACGGTCACGCGCGAAGCCGGTCCGGTGAAGGGCGGCACGACGGTCATCGCCTTCGTGCAGGATCCGGACGGTTACAAGATCGAGCTTATCCAACGGGATTGAGGACCGCGCGCCTCGCACGGCACCCGATCGGCGCGCTGCCCCCCACTCCCCGCCCTCTCCCCCAAGATCGGGGGAGAGGGAGCTAACGGCGCGCCTCGCATCTCACCGGATCGGCACGATTAGGCGCGCGCGATTGCGTTCGCGATCCGGACGTACTCGTCCACGCCGAGGTTCTCGGGACGCAACCGCGGGTCGATGCCGAGCGCGTGCAGGCCGGCTTCGTCGATTACGCCGCCCAGCGCGTTCCTGAGCGTCTTGCGGCGCTTCGTGAATGCCGCCGTCACGACGCGGGCCAGGGCGTCGGCATCGCGTGCGCCGAGCGCGGCCGCGGGACGCGGGACCATGCGCACGACCGCGGAGTCGACCCGCGGCGGAGGCCGGAACGCGCCCGACCCGACATCGAAGCGCTTGGCCATCTCGAAGCGGTACTGGAGCATCACCGACAACCGCCCGTAGTCGGGCGTCGACGGGGCCGCCACCATCCGGTCGACGACCTCCCGCTGCAGCATGAAGTGAAGATCGCGCAGGCGCGGCGCGAACGCGGCGATCCGGAACAGGAACGGCGTGGAGATGTTGTAGGGCAGGTTACCCACGATCCGGAGCGGCGCCGGAAGCGCGGCGAAGTCGAACTCGAGCGCGTCGCCCGTGTGCACGACCAGGCGCTCGGCCGGATACGCCGCGCGCAGGCGCTCCGCGAGGTCCCGGTCGATCTCGACGACGTGGAGTTGCGCGACGCGATCCAGGAGCGGCGCGGTCAGCGCCGCAAGCCCCGGTCCGATCTCGACGAGCGCATCGTCCGGCCGCGGGTCGATCGCCGCGACGATCCGCGCGATGACGCGCGGGTCGTGGAGGAAGTGTTGACCGAAGCGTTTGCGCGGTTGGTGATTCACGGCGAGGTGCCAGCCATCAGGCGCCGCGGGCAGCAGGCTCCGCCGAATCCACGCGACGCCTCCCTGCGAACCGCGCACCGCCAACTCATCGTTCGTCCAGCCGCACCTCCACGTAAGCCCGGTCGCGCAGCTGTCGCACCCATTCCTGGTAGGCCTCGTCGGAGCGACGTTCGCGCAGCACCTTGCGCGCCTCGAGCCGCTTGCGGTCGACCGAGACGTCCGCGGTGCGCCGCCCGAGCACCTGGATGATGTGCACGCCGAACGGCGTGCGCACCGGCTGCGAGAGCTCGTTCAGCTTGAGATCGTTCATCGCGCGCTCGAACTCCGGCACGAGGTCTCCGGGGACGACCCAGCCCAGGTCGCCGCCGCGCGTCGCGGAGCCCGTGTCGTCGGAGTTCAGGCGCGCGATCTCGGCGAAGTTCGCGCCGTCGGCGATGCGCTGCCGGAGCAGGCCGATCCTGCGCCGCGCCTCGGCTTCCGACACGACCTCGTTCACGCGCACGAGGATGTGACGCGGGTTCGTCTGCTCGACGATGAACGCGCTGCCCGACTCCCCGCCGCGCCGGTCGACGAGCTTGAGCACGTGGAAACCCGCGGGGCTGCGCAGCACATCGCTCACGTCCCCCGGCTTCATCTTCGCGAGCGTGGACGCGAACAGCTCCGGCAGGCGGTCCTGCCGGCGCCAGCCCATGCCGCCGCCCGCGAGGGCATCGGCCGCATCCGAGAAGCTCACCGCGACCTGGGCGAAATCCGCGCCGCTCTTCGCGCGCGCGGCCGCCTCCTGCGCGCGCTTCAGCCGCACCTCGATCTGCTCCGGCGAAGCGCTTTCCGGCACGCTCACCAGAATGTGGGCGATGTTGAACTCGGCGCCTTGCGGGGCCGACTTCATCTCCTCGAGGAAGTTGTCGATCTCGCTGTCGCCGATCTGGATCTTGCTGTCGACCTCGCGCTCCTTGAGGCGCGAGATCATGATCTCGCGGCGGATGTCCTCGCGGAACTTGTCGAACGGCACGCCCTCGCGTTCGAGCGCACGGCGGAAGTCGGCGAGCGACATGCGGTTCTGCTCCGCGATCATTCCCACCGTGCGATCGAGCTGCAGGTCGTCGATGCGCACGCCGGTCTCGAGGGCGAACTGCACCTGGACGCGGTCGGTGATCATGCGCTCGAGCACCTGCCGCTCGAGGACGTCCGCCGCCGGCAGGGACGTGTTCTGGCGCTTCAGCTGCGAGGTCACCAGCGCGACGCGCTCCTCCAGGTCGCGCTGCGTGATCACATCCTTGTTGACGATCGCGACGATCCGGTCGATCAGCACCGGTCCGCGCGCGGGCGCGCTGCGCGGCGCCGGAGCCGGCGCGGGCGCCGGCTGTGCCGGCTGGGACCCCGGCCACTGCGGGACGGCCCCGGTGCCAGGCGCGCCGCCCGTTGTGCCGGGCGCGCGGAACTGCGCCGCGGCCGGGGCCGCGGCAAGCGCGAGAACGAGCAGAAGCAGGGTGCGTTTCATCAGTCGTAGTATCGGTATGCTGACGACGCTCCGCCCGGAATCGACCTCGGGCCCGCGGCGCCGAGCGGCGGCTGGCCGCCGATCGGCGCGATGTCGCCCATGCCGCCCGGCGGCGTCGCGGTGTTGAGCAGGGTGTAGCCGGGGATGCTGCGCCGGAGCAGCTCGATCGGATTGGTCCCGATGCGCGCGACGCCGTTCAGCTCGAGCTGAATGAAGAAGTTGGTCGTCTGCTGCGCGGTCGAAGTCTGGAACTGCTGCGCCACTGCGCGGACGATCCAGCAGCCGGCATTGTATTCGAGGCCGCCGAGCACGTCGACCATCTTGTGACCGTCGATGTCGTAGCTCACCCGGCCGACGCCGTAGAACCCGCCGCCGAGCGGCCACTGCGCCGCGGCGTCGATCGTGTTGATCGTCCCGGCCCCCGCGGTGTAGGCCTGATTGATGTAGCGGTAAGCAATACTGGCAACCGCCGCGGGCGCCGGCGAAAAGCGCACGGCGCTGGTGAACTGCTCGATGTTCTGGCCGCCGCTGAACTTGTACTGCATGCCGAGGGTGGCGTCCCAGTTCTGCGCGATCCGGCCCCCGAGCCCGAGGATCAGCGGCGTCTGGGAGCCGGTCCGCACCGGCTGGCCCGGTATGGTGACCAACTGATCCGTAAAGTAGTAACGCTGGCCGATCACCGCCCGGACCAGCTCCTGGCCGTCGCTCGGCCGCACGAGCCGCGAGGTTGCCGCGATCGAAAGCTGGTTCGCGTTGGCGATCCGGTCGCCGCCGGCGAAGATGTTCTCCTGGAAGAGCTGGTTGAAGTTCAGATCGGAGTTCGTGGTGTCGAACACCGGAATGTTGTCTTGGTTCTTGAACGGCACGTAAAGATAATACAGCCGCGGCTCGAGCGTCTGGAGGAGATCGCTTCCGAACCAGCGCACGTCGCGCTCGAGGTAGAGCCCCGAGTCCAGGCTCGCGATCGGAAGCGTGCGCGAGATCGTGTTTTCGGTGAACGTGCCGGGGTTGTTCAGGTTGTACCAGGTGGCGCTCACCCCGACCTTCGGCAACACGTAGCCGTAGCTCTTCACGAGCGGGAGCGCGAGGCTCGGGTACGCGGTGGTGCGCGCGCCGGTCGGCACGAGCGCGGTGTTGGTGAAGTTCACGTACTCCGCGGACAGCCCCGCATCGAAACCGCCGAACGTCTGCCGGAGGCCGTTGAACACCACCTGGGGCTCGCGGAAGTACGGTACGGCCACCGGGTTCTGCGGATCCTGGAGGGTCTGGAAGCGCTGCATGTTCGCGTACACGTTCCACTGGCCCGAGGGCGAAGCGTACCCGAGCAGCCCCTGTTGCGGCAGGTAGATCTGCGTCGCGATGGCCAGCCGGCTCGACAGGTCGCGGAAGTAGTTGTCGTCCGAGACCTTGCTGTAGTTGACCAGCCCGTACCAGCCGTTTCCGAAGTTGAGGTTGCTGTTCGCGGCGAATGCGTAACGCCGCTCGTCGTCGAGCACCTGGTCCTGCGGGAGGATGTCGTAGCGCAGCTCGCCGGAGGCCCAGGGCTGGAGGAAGCGAAACTGGTTGAGAAACTGCAGGCCCCGCTTGGTCATGTAGCGCGGAACGATCGTCGCGTCGTACTCGGGCGCAATGTTCCAGTAGAAGGGCAGCGCGACGTCGACACCGGTGGTGTTCTGCGAGCCGGCCACCGGAGGAAGAAAGCCGGTCTTGCGCTGGTTGTTGAGCGAGAAGTCGAACCACGGGATGCGCGGCGTGCTCACCCCCATGAAAGTGAGCCGCGCGTCGCGCACCGTGCCGACCTCGCGCCCCATGTCGATGTCGATCTCGCCCGCTTCGATGAACCAGTCGTCCTGCCCCGGCTTGCAGGTGGTGAAGCTGGCGTCGGTCATGCGGTACTCTTCGTCGCCGTCGAAGCGCAGCGCCTTTGCCGTCCCGCGCGTTTCGACGTACGTCTCGGGCCGCGTCGATGCGCCGACCGCGGCGGTGAGCGTCGGGCCGCGCTGCTTCTCGCCACGCACCTTGACCGAGCGCTCGCCGAGCCGGAACGTCGGCTGATCGAAGATCCCGGTCGTGTCCCCGATCCGCAGCCGCAGCCGCGGCCCGCTCGTCTCGTCGCCGGCGACGCGCAACCGCACGTTGCCGGTCGCCTCGACCTCGTCGGTGTCGGCGAAGTACTTGAGGCGGTCCGCGGTCAGTCGGGTGTCCCCGCGCCGCAGCTCAGCGTCGCCGATCGCCTCGACCTCGTTGCCGCCGAGTCCCTCGATGCGGTCGGCTGCGACGAAAGTCGGAATGTCCTCGCCCCGCGCGGCGGAGGGATCGCCGAGCGAGCGCTGCAGCCGCAGGCCCTGCCCCTGCGCCTGCGCCTGACCGACGAGGATCAGGCACGCGAGCGCGCACGATGCGGCCGCAACGGCCGCGGGAGCGGCAGGGTTCATCGGGTGTACGGCCGGGCGCTCTTGTTCTGTGGACGGTTGTCGCGGTCGGACGGCTTCGGAACACTCGTCCGCCGAAGCATCCCGTAAAATCGCATATCCGCTCAAGCAAGGCAACGCCACCGGCGCACGTCGGCGCACCGACATCCCGCCCCCGAGCTTCCGCCCCATGGACCGACTCACCGAGCTCGAGCGCTGGCTCGCCGAGCGCCTCCCCGACCGGGACTTCGCTCTCGCGCCCGCGTCCGCCGACGCGAGCTTCCGCCGCTATTTCCGCGTGTCGTTCGCGCGCGACGGCGCGCCCTCGCTCATCGCGATGGACGCCCCGCCGGAGAAGGAGGACTGCAGGCCATTCGTGCACGTCGCCGGGCTGCTCGCCGACGCGGGCCTGAACGCGCCGCGCGTGCTCGAACAGGATTTCGCGCGGGGCTTTCTGCTGCTCACCGACCTCGGGACCACCACGTATCTCGAGGCGCTGCGCGCCGCGGACGAGACCACCGCGAGCCGCCTCTTCTCCGAAGCGACCGACGCGATCGTGAAGTGGCAGCTCGCCAGCCGGCCCGACGAGCTGCCCCCCTACGACGCGGCGCTGCTGCGGCGCGAGCTCGAGCTCTTTCCCGACTGGTACATCGGCCGCCACCTCGGCGCGACGCTTGCGCCAGGGCAGCGCGAGATGCTCGACCGCACTTTCGCGCTGATCATCGCCTCGAATCTCGCGCAGCCGAAGGTCTTCGTGCATCGCGACTACATGCCGCGCAACCTCATGGTGTGCGAGGCGAACCCGGGAATCCTCGACTTCCAGGACGCGGTGTACGGGCCGATCGCGTACGACGTCGTCTGCCTCTTCAAGGACGCGTTCATCAGCTGGGACGAGGAGCGCGTGCTCGACGGGGCAATCCAGTACTGGGAGAAGGCGAAGCGCGCGCGGCTGCCGGTCGACCCGGACTTCGGCGCCTTCTACCGCGACTTCGAGTGGATGGGCCTGCAGCGCCATCTCAAGGTTGCGGGGATCTTCGCGCGGCTCGCGCACCGCGACGGCAAGCGCGGGTACCTCGAAGACACGCCGCGCTTCATCGAGTACATCCGCGCGGTCTGTCGCCGCTACGACGCGCTGAAGCCCCTCCTCCTGCTCGTGGACGAGCTCGAGGGGCGGGCGGCGCGGGTCGGCTACACGTTCTGAGGTGACCCAAGATGAAACCGATGCCGGAGGCATCGCTTTCGCTGACTTCGGGGGGGCGCCGCGCAGCGGCTTTGCCCTCTCGCGGCGTTCCATCTCGGATGAAACCGATGCCGGAGGCATCGCTTTCGCTGACTTCGGGGAGCACGAGGGGGCGCCGCGCAGCGGCTTTGCCCTCTCGTGGCGTTCCTAGTTGAAAGCGATGCTCCTCGCCGCCGGGCGCGGCGAACGGATGCGCCCGCTGACCGACGCGACGCCGAAGCCGCTGCTCGAGGCGGGCGGACGGACGCTCGTCGCGGGCCTGGTCGAGCGTCTCGCCCGGGAGGGCTTCCGCGACCTGGTGATCAACCACGCGCATCTCGGCCACCGGATCGAGGCGGCGCTGGGCGACGGCGCACGCTTCGGCGTGCGCATCCGCTACTCGGCCGAAGCGACGGCGCTCGAGACGGCGGGCGGCATCGTGCAGGCCCTGCCGCTGCTCGGTGCGGAGCCCTTCGCCGCGATCAACGCGGACCTGCATACCGACTACCCGTTTGCCGCCCTGCGCACGGCCTTGCGCGGCGACGACCTCGCTCACCTCGTGCTGGTCGACAACCCCCCGCATCATCCGCTCGGAGATTTCGCGCTCGCCGACGGACGCGTGCGCAATGCCGGCGCGCCGATGCTCACGTTCAGCGGAATCGGCGTGTACAACCCCGCGCTGTTCGGCGGGGTCGCGCCCGGCGAGAAGGCGCAGCTCGCACCGCTCCTGCGCCGCGCCGCGGATGCCGGGCGCGTCTCGGGCATGCACTTCCGCGGCCGCTGGGTCGACGTCGGCACCCCCGAGCGGCTCGCCGCGCTCGACGCCGATCTGCGCGGAGCCGGTCATGCTTGATGCGGCAGAAGTGGATCGGGCGCTCGCGCTCGACCCCGCATGGGCCGCGCGGCTGCGGGCGCTGTGGCTCGACCTCGCCGCAGCCGCGGTATTCGGCGTCCTGCGCGGCCCGCACATTGGCGCGCTGCCGCGCGTGCGCAAGCAAGTGCTCGACGCGGGCGAGCGGCTGCGCGCGCTATGCGCCGATCGCGCGTGGATCCCGCAGCCACGCGAGCGGCTGAAGAACGCGCTCGCCTCGGCGCTCGCCCTGCGCGAGACGCTCGACGCGCTGGAGACGGTCGCGCAAGAGGTCACGGGCGACGACGCGGCGGCGTTCCGCGCGGCGCTCGCCGGCCTGCGCACCGCCGCGCTCGACGAGACGGCGCGGCGCGCGAACGAATGGGCGACACTCCTTGATCGGCGCGCGTCCGACGAGGACAATGCCTGCTCCGATCCGACCCGCCGACTTCGATCCAGCTGAACCCGATGCCCGACGTCACGCCCTTCCGCGCCCGCCGCGCCGCGCTGCTCGAGCGAATGGGCGCGGGCATCGCGATCGTCCCCACCGCGCCGGAGCGGCTCCGCAACCGCGACAGCGACTACCTGTACCGGTTCGACAGCTACTTCTACTACCTCGCCGGTTTTCCCGAACCGGAGGCGGTCCTCGTGATGGTCGCGGGCGCGGAGCCGAAGTCGATCCTCTTCTGCCGCGAGAAGCATCCCGAACGCGAGTTGTGGGAGGGCTTCCGCCACGGACCGGAAGCGGCGCGCAAGACGTTCGCCTTCGACGACGCGCAGCCGTTCGCCGCGCTCGACGAGGCGTTGCCCAGGCTGATGGCGAATCAGCCCGCGCTGTTCTACGCCCCCGGGCTCGACCCGGCGTGGGATGTGCGCATCCTGCGCTGGCTGAACGAGGTGCGCGCGCACGCACGCACCGGGGTGACCGCACCGGTCGAGATCCGCGACCTGCGCGTGGCGCTGGACGAGATGCGCCTGGTCAAGGATGCGCACGAAATCGCGACCATGCGGCGCGCCGCCGCGATTTCGGCCGGCGCGCACGTGCGCGCGATGCGCGCGACGCGGCCCGGCGCGATGGAGTACGAGGTCGAGGCCGAGCTGCTCTACGAGTTCCGCCGCCATGGCGCCCAGTTCCCGGCGTACTGGCCGATCGTCGCCGGCGGCGCGAATGCCTGCGTGCTGCACTATCGCGACAATTCGCAGCCGCTCGCCGACGGCGACCTGCTGCTGATCGACGCCGGCTGCGAGCTCGACGGCTATGCCTCCGACATCACGCGCACGTTCCCGGTCAACGGCAAGTTCAGCGGTCCGCAGCGGGCGATCTACGATCTGGTGCTCGCGTCGCAGGCCGCGGCGGTCGTGGAAGTCAAGCCGGGCAACGGGTGGAATGCCCCGCACGACGCGGCCGTAAAAGTGCTCGCGCAAGGGTTCATCGACCTCGGGCTCTGCAGCGGCACGCTCGACGAGGTGCTCGAGAAGGAACTCTACAAGCAGTTCTACATGCACCGCACCGGCCACTGGCTCGGGCTGGACGTGCACGACGCCGGCGACTACAAGGAGCGCGGCGAGTGGAAGGAACTCGTGCCGGGCATGACGC
The DNA here is from genome assembly GCA_963716855.1 of uncultured beta proteobacterium. Classification (GTDB taxonomy): domain Bacteria; phylum Pseudomonadota; class Gammaproteobacteria; order Burkholderiales; family SG8-39; genus JAGVSZ01. The sequence goes on from CAVQUV010000005.1 coordinate 412,311, forward strand.
TCACGGTCGAGCCGGGTTGCTACATCCGGCCGGCGGACGGCGTGCCCGAGCGCTTCTGGAACATCGGCGTGCGGATCGAGGACGACGCGCTCGTCACCGCGAACGGCTGCGAAATCGTCACGAGCGGGGCCCCCAATCGCGCCGACGACATCGAGGCCCTGATGCGCGATGCGCGCGGCGCCTGACGCCGACATCGTCGTCGCCGGCGGCGGGCCGGTCGGCGCGACGCTCGCGCTCGCGCTGCGCGGGAGCGGACGTTCGGTGGTGCTGGTCGAGCCCCAGGCGAAGCCGGGCGGCCTGCTGCGGCCCGTGGCGCTCTCGCACGGCAGCCGGCTCGTGCTCGAGCGGGTCGGCGCGTTCGACCGGATCCGGACCACGCCCATCGAGGCGATCCACGTGTCGCAGGCCGGCGGGTTCGGGCGCACGCTGATCCGCCGCGAAGACCACGGGCTGCCTGCGCTGGGCTACGTCACCGACGCGTCGCAGGTCGCCTCGACGCTGCTCGATACGGCGATGCCCGAGCGTCTGGCCGGACGCGTCGCATCGTGGCGCGCCGAAGGCGAGAACGTGACGGTCACGGTCGAAGTCGGTGGCGCGCCGCACCGGATCACGGCCCGGCTGCTGGTCGTGGCGGACGGCGGGCAGTTTCCGGGCGATGATCTCGCGCTGAGGGACTATGGCCAGACCGCAATCGTGGCCGTCGTGCGCACCGAGGTCGTGCACCGCGGCAGAGCATGGGAGCGATTTACCGCGGAAGGACCGCTCGCCCTGTTGCCGTTCGGTGCGGCGGCGGACGACGCACACTATATATATGCGCTGGTCTGGACCGTCCGGGCGGCCGAGGCGCCCCGTCTCGCGGCGCTGCTCGACGACCGGTTCTGCGCCGCGCTGGGCGAGCGGTTCGGCCGTCGGCTAGGGCGGTTCATCGACGTCGGGCCGCGGGCGAGCTATCCGCTCCGGCTCTGGTTCCGGCGCGCGGCGAGCGTCGGGCCGCGCACCGTGGCGGTGGGCAACGCGGCGCAGACGCTGCATCCCGTGGCCGGACAGGGCCTCAATCTCGGATTGCGCGACGCCGCAGAACTCGCCGACCTGGTCGGACGCACCGATCCGGCGCGGATCGGCGACGCCGCGTTCGTGGCGGCGTTCGGCGCAGCGCGGCGAATCGATCGCTACGCGACGATCGGTGTGACCGACTTCCTTGTGCGCGTCTTCTCCAACGACGACGCGCCGCTGCGCCTCGCGCGCGGTCTCGGGCTCGCCGCGCTCGACCTGTTTCCACCGGCACGTCGCCTGCTCGCACGGCGGATGATGCTCGGCGCGCGCGGGTTGCCGTAAGGCTCGCCTTCGCCGCGGAGTGCCGCTGCGCCGAGCACTTCCGCGCCGAACCTCAAGACGATCCCGCGAAGTGCGCGGAAGCCCCGGCCGCGCTTCGGATTTCTCCTCCGGCCTGCGTTCACGACGCGCATCGGCCCGCACGCAACGCACTTGCATCACGCGCGCTCGCGATGAGTGTCGTATCGCGACAACGCAGCATCGGACTTGAGTGACATTTTCGTTCCCCGACGAAAAACTTTGAGAGTAGAATCGCGCTCCTCTCGATCGATCCTCCCCCTAAGGCAAGGCATGCGGATCGGCACTCACGTGCTGCGGAACAATCTTTTCGTCGCGCCGATGGCCGGTGTGACCGATCGGCCGTTCCGCAATCTCGCCAAGCGCTTCGGCGCCGCGCTCGCGGTGTCGGAGATGACGGCGTCGAACCCGCGGCTCCGCGACACCGTCAAGAGCCAGCGGCGGCGCGACCATGCCGGCGAGGCCGAGCCGATCGCGGTGCAGATCGCGGGCGCGGATCCCGCGCAGATGGCCGAGGCCGCGCGCCACAACGTGGCCGAGGGTGCGCAGATCATCGACGTCAACATGGGGTGTCCGGCGAAGAAAGTCTGCAACGTGGCGGCGGGGTCTGCGCTGCTGCGCGACGAGCCGCTCGTGGCGCGGATCCTCGAAGCAGTGGTTCAGGCGGTCGACGTGCCGGTGACGCTGAAGTTCCGGACCGGCTGGGATCCGCAACACAAAAACGCGCTCCGCATTGCGAAAATCGCTGAGGAGAGCGGCATCCGGATGCTCGCGCTCCACGGCCGCACGCGCGCGTGCGGATACGCCGGCGCGGTCGAGTACGACACCATCCGCGAGGTGAAGGCGGCCACCCGGTTGCCGGTCGTCGCCAACGGCGACATCGCGAGCCCGCGGCAGGCAAAGCAGGTGCTCGACGCGACCGGCGCCGATGGCGTGATGATCGGCCGCGCGGCGCAGGGGCGCCCGTGGCTCTTCCGCGAGGTCGAGCATTTCCTCGCCACGGGACGGGAGTTGCCTGCGCCGCTCACGGAGGAGATCCGGGCGGTGCTGATCGAGCACCTTCACGAGCTCTACGTTTTCTACGGGCGCGAGACCGGTCTCAGGGTCGCGCGCAAGCACGTTGCCTGGTACACCAAGGGGCTGCCGGGCGCCGACGCATTCCGCCGGCGGCTGAACGGGCTCGAGACCTGCGAAGCGCAGCTCGGTGCGGTGGACGGGTATTTCGGAGAACTGGCGCAACAACAACAACGACTGCGCTACGACGAAAAAGAGGAGTTGGCGGCATGAAGCAGACCACGGGAGAGATCGCCGAGTCGGTGCGCAAATCGCTTGATCGTTACTTCCGGGACCTCGACGGCGCGAAGCCGCGGTCGATCTACGACATGGTCCTCAAGAACGTCGAGAAACCGATGCTGGAGGCCGTGCTCGACAAGGCCGAGGGGAACCAGACCATCGCGGCCCAGATGCTCGGCATAAACCGCAACACGCTGCGCAAGAAGATCCACGAGCATAAGATCAAGCCCTAAGCGGGTAGCCGATGGGAGTGGAGCCGCCGCGCTGCCTGCGCGGCGGCGCACATCCAACCCGGTCCGGTTCGCGCTCATGGACAAGATCAAGATCAGGCAGGCGCTGATCAGCGTCTCCGATAAGACCGGCCTCGTCGAGCTCGCGCGCGGCCTCGTGGCGTCCGGCGTCTCCCTCCTCTCCACCGGCGGCACCGCGAAGCTCATCACGGCGAACGGCCTCAAGGTCACCGAGGTCGCCGACTACACCGGCTACCCGGAGATGCTCGACGGCCGCCTGAAGACGCTGCACCCGAAGGTGCACGGCGGGCTGCTCGCGCGCCGCGATCTGCCGGAACACATGACGGCGATCAAGGATGCGGGCATCGAGCCGATCGACCTCGTCGTCGTCAACCTGTATCCGTTCCAGCAGACCATCGCGAAGCCGGGATGCACGTTCGAGGAGGCCGTCGAGAACATCGACATCGGCGGGCCGACGATGGTACGCGCCGCGGCCAAGAACCACGGTGGCGTCGCGGTGGCAACCGATCCCGGCGACTACGAGCGCATCCTCGACGAGATGCGCGCGAGCGGCGGCGCCCTGAGCGCCGCGACGCGGCTCGCGCTCGCGAAGAAGGCCTTCGCTCACACGGCCGCCTACGACGCGGGGATCGCGAATTACCTGACGGCGCTCGACGGCGCGGCGAATCCGACGTTGTTCCCCGATAAGCTCACTCTTCAGTGGGAGAAGGCGCAGCCGATGCGCTACGGCGAGAACCCGCACCAGGCGGCGGCGTTCTATCGCGACGCCGATCCGGTCGCCGGCAGCCTCGCGCGCTACGAGCAGCTCCAGGGCAAGGAGCTCTCGTACAACAACATCGCGGACGCCGATGCGGCGTGGGAGTGCGTCAAGACGTTCGAGCAGCCCGCGTGCGTGATCATCAAGCACGCCAACCCCTGCGGCGTCGCCGAAGGGAATCACTGTCTCGACGCCTACACCCGCGCATTCAAGACCGATCCCACGTCGGCCTTCGGCGGAATCATCGCGTTCAACCGGCCGCTCGACGGCGCGACCGCCGACGCGGTCGCGAAGCAGTTCGTCGAGGTCGTCATCGCACCGGAGATCGGCGCCGAGGCGCGCGCGGTGCTCGCGGGCAAGGCGAACGTGCGCGTCCTCGCGGTGCCCCTCGCGAACGCGGTGCAGCGCTACGACTTCAAGCGCGTCGGCGGAGGACTGCTGGTGCAGACGCCGGACGCCCGTAACGTCGGCGCGGCCGAGTTGAAGGTCGTCACCCGGCGCGAGCCGACCGGGCAGGAGCTGCGCGACCTGCTGTTCGCGTGGCGCGTGGCGAAGTACGTGAAGTCGAACGCGATCGTCTTCTGCGGCGACGGGATGACGCTCGGCGTCGGCGCGGGCCAGATGAGCCGCGTGGACAGCGCGCGCATTGCGGCGATCAAGGCGCAGAACGCGGGTCTCTCGCTCGCGGGCTCGGTGGTCGCCTCCGACGCGTTCTTCCCGTTCCGCGACGGCCTCGACGTGGTCGCCGATGCGGGGGCGAGGGCCGTGATCCAGCCGGGCGGCAGCATGCGCGACGACGAGGTGATCGGTGCCGCCGACGAGCGGGGGCTGGCGATGGTGTTCACCGGCGTCCGGCACTTCCGGCACTAAGGGCGACATGATTCGCGACGATCCTCACCAAAGAGGGGATTTACAAGGGGCACGGCCCCTTGTTCGACAACGGGGGATATACAAGGGCCGGTTGGGAAAGGAAGGGTCCCAACCCTTCCTTATTCCCCCTTGTTCGTACGAAGGCTTCTTGTGCCTCGACCACGCCGAGCTGAGCTTCGTCGCTAGCCAGGAAGGTTGATGAAGCTTCTCGTGATCGGCTCCGGCGGCCGCGAGCACGCGCTCGCATGGAGACTCGCGGCCAGTCCGCGCGTGCAGAAGGTCTTCGTCGCCCCGGGAAACGGGGGCACGGCACGCGAGCCGGGCGTCGAGAACGTCGCGATCACCGATCTCGGAGATCTCGTCGACTTCGCCGTTCGCGAGCAGGTGTATCTCACCGTGGTCGGTCCGGAGGCCCCGCTCGCCGCCGGCGTCGTCGATCTCTTCCGCTCGCGCGGCCTGCGCATCTTCGGCCCGACGCGCGCCGCGGCGCAGCTGGAGAGCTCCAAGGAGTTCGCGAAGCGGTTTCTCGTGCGTCACGGCATCCCGACCGGCGCGTACGAAGGCTTCAGCGATGCGGCGGCCGCGCATCGATACGTGGATGCGCGCGGTGGGCCGATCGTGGTGAAAGCCGACGGGCTCGCCGCCGGCAAGGGCGTGGTCGTCGCGACGACGAGGGACGAGGCGCACGCCGCGATCGACGCAATGCTCGTCGAGAACCGGATGGGCGAAGCCGGCGCGCGCGTGGTCGTCGAGGAGTTCCTCGCTGGCGAGGAAGCGAGCTTCATCGTCATGTGCGACGGCGAGCATGTCCTCGCGCTCGCGACCAGCCAGGATCACAAGCGCCTGAAAGACGGCGACCAGGGCCCCAACACCGGCGGCATGGGTGCGTACTCGCCGGCGCCCGTCGTCACGCCGGCGCTGCACGCGCGCGTCGTGCGCGAGATCGTCACGCCCACGATCCGCGGAATGGCGAAGGACGGGCTTCCGTATTCCGGCTTTCTGTACGCCGGCCTGATGATCGACGCCGCGGGCAACCCGAAGGTGCTCGAGTTCAACTGCCGCCTCGGCGATCCGGAGACGCAGCCGATCCTGGTGCGGCTCAAGAGCGACCTCTTCGCGCTCCTCGACCGCGCGGTGGACGGAAAGCTCGACACCGTCGAGGCCGAGTGGGACCGCCGCACCGCGCTCGGCGTGGTGCTCGCCGCGGCCAACTATCCGGAGACCCCGCGCAAGGGCGACGAGATCGCGGGCCTCCCGGCGTCAAGCGAGGATTGCCGCGTATTCCATGCCGGCACCGAGCTGCGCGACGGCAAGGTCGTCACGAGCGGCGGGCGGGTGCTGTGCGTGACCGCGCTCGGGGACAGCGTACGCATCGCCCAGAAGCGCGCGTATGAAGCGATCGCAGGCATCCGCTTCGACGGCATGCAGTATCGGCGCGACATCGGCTTCCGGGCGATCGCGGCGCGCAAGGCCTGACGCCGATGGACGCCGCGGCGGTCAGGGACTACTTCACCGGCCTGCAGGACGCGATCGTCGCTGCGCTCGAGCGGCTCGACGGCGGCACGTTCCGCCGCGACGCGTGGACGCGCGCGGAGGGCGGCGGCGGCGTGAGCCGGCTGATCGAGGACGGCGCGCTCTTCGAGCGCGGCGGCGTGAACTTCTCGCACGTCCTGGGGGCGAGCCTCCCGCCCTCGGCGAGCGCGGGGCGCCCCGAGCTGGCGGGCCGCGGCTTCGAGGCGCTGGGCGTCTCGCTCGTACTCCACCCCCGCAACCCCCATGTCCCGACGGTGCACATGAACGTGCGCTGCTTCATCGCGGCACGGGAAGGCGCGGCCCCCGTCTGGTGGTTCGGCGGCGGGATGGACCTCACGCCGTACTACGGCTACGAGGAGGACGCGGCGCATTTCCATTGCGCGTGCAAGTCGGCGCTTGCGCCGTTCGGTCCCGAGTGGCACCCGCGCTTCAAGGAATGGTGCGACCGTTACTTCTTCCTCAAGCATCGCGGCGAGCCGCGCGGCGTCGGGGGAATCTTCTTCGACGACCTGAGCGCGCCGGACTTCGCGACCTGCTTCGCACTCACGCGCGGCGTCGGCGACCGGTTCATCGAGGCCTACGGGCCAATCGTGGAGCGCCGCCGCGGGCTTTCCTACGGCGAGCGGGAGCGGGACTTCCAGGCCTACCGCCGCGGACGGTACGTCGAGTTCAACCTGGTCTACGACCGCGGCACGCTGTTCGGACTGCAGTCGGGCGGACGGACCGAATCGATCCTGATGTCGCTGCCGCCGGTCGTGAAGTGGCGCTACGACTGGCGCCCGGAACCGGGCACGCCCGAGGCGCGGCTGTACGAGGTGTTCCTCGTGCCGCGCGATTGGGCCTAGCCGCCCTCTAGCAACCGAGCGTCCGCGCGAGGTCCGCGAAGTCCTTCGCGTTGACGTCGAAGCGCGGCTCGAACGCTAGATCCTTTTTCGCCGGATCGCCGAACTCGAGCGGCCGCTGAACGAACGCCGTGCGCAGGCCCGCGCGCGCCGCCGCGTCGAGGTCGTCCTTGTGCGCGGCCACCATCATCACTTCACCCGGCGCGAAACCGAGCAGTCGCGCGGCCCCCTGGTAGGACTCGGGGTCGGGCTTGTAGTGCGCGAAGAGCTCCGCGGAAAGAACGCAGTCCCACGGCAGGCCGCCGTGCTTCGCCATATTTGTGAGCAGCGCGACGTTGCCGTTCGAGAGCGTCGCGATCACGTACTTCTTCTTGAGGCGCTTCAGCCCCGCGACCGCCTCCTGCCACGGCGCGAGGCGATGCCAGGCCCGGTTGAGATGATCCTTCTCCGCCTCGCTGAGTCCCGCAATTCCGAATTCGGCGAGGAGCCCGTCGAGAATGATCCGGTGCAAACCGTCGATGTTCGTCCACGGCAGCTCGCCGCGCCGCACGCGGTCCATCGCGGGGCGATAGCCGCCACGCCAAGCATCGGCGAAGGCCATCCAGTCGGCCTTGATCTTCTTGCGCCGACCGAGCCGCTTCCCCTCCTCGATCAGCGACCCGCGCCAGTCGACCACCGTGCCGAATACGTCGAACGTCAGTGCCTTGATCCCGCGTAGCGACGTCTTCACCGTTGTCCCTTTGCCTCTTCCGGCAGGAAGAGCCCGAGGAGATCGTTCAGATACCGCCGCCCCAGCGCTGTCGGCCGGATGCGTTCGTGGTCGCGCTCGAGGAGTCCGCGCGCCTCGGCCTGCGCGAGCGCGCGCTCGGCCGCGACGATCGGCAACCCGGTCCGCTCCGCGAACATCGGCACCGGGAAACCCGCGGCGAGCCGCAGCGCATTCATCATGAACTCGAACGGAATGTCGCTTCGCCTCAACTCGCGCCGCTCGACGACCTGCGTGCCAGCCGCCACGCGCCGCATGTACTCGGCGGGCGTGCGCGTACGCGCCTCGCGCACGATGCGGTCGGCGAACGAAATCTTCGCGTGGGCGCCGGCACCGATACCGAGGTAGTCGCCGAAACGCCAGTAGTTGAGGTTGTGGCGGCACGCCCTGTCGGGCTGCGCATAGGCCGAAGTCTCGTAGTGATCGTAGCCGGCGTCGCGCAGGCGCCGTTCGACCCTGTCCCCGATCTCGGCGGACGCATCCTCGTCGGGGAGCGGCGGCGGTCGAGTGAAGAACACCGTGTTCGGCTCGATCGTGAGGTGATAGAAGGAGAGGTGCGGCGCGCGTGCGGCGAGCGCCGCCTCCACGTCGCGCTCGGCATCCGCGACGGTCTGCTCCGGCAAGGCGTACATGAGATCGAGGTTGAAGTTCTCGAAGTGCGCGTGCGCGATCTCCACCGCGCGGTGCGCCTCGCGTTCGTCGTGGATGCGGCCGAGCGCACGCAGGTGCTTCGGGTCGAAGCTCTGGATGCCGATCGAGAGGCGATTCACGCCCGCCGCACGAAAGTCGCGGAACTTGTCGGACTCGAACGTGCCGGGGTTCGCCTCGAGCGTGATCTCGGCGTCGGGCTCGAGCGGCAGGCGCGCGCGGATCGCGGCGAGCAGGCGGTCGATCGAGCGTGCCGAGAACAGGCTCGGCGTGCCGCCGCCGAAGAAGATCGAATGCACGCGCCGCCCCCACACGCTCGGGAGCGTCGACTCCAGGTCGGCAATCAGCGCATCGACGTAGTCGTCCTCGGGCAGCGCGCCGCGCGCCTCATGCGAGTTGAAGTCGCAGTACGGGCACTTGCGAACGCACCAGGGCAGGTGAACGTAAACCGCGAGGGGCGGCAGGACAGCGAGCCGGACGCCCGGGGCCTTGATGGTCGCGCTAGGGACCGTGCTGGGCATGATGGCGCCCGGATGATAGGCCAGTCGCCGCACCGGCGGCACCCCCGCCGAGCCCGGCGTATATTCCTGCTCGGTCCGTTCCCGCAAGGCGCGCCCGATGCACGAGCTCAAGCAGACCATCCGGTTCTGCCAGTCGAGCGACGGCGCGCGCATCGCCTACGCGACGATGGGAAGAGGCCCGCCGCTCGTCCGGGCCGCGCACTTCCTCACCCACCTCGAGTTCGAGCTACGCACGCCGGTGTGGCGGCCGTGGCTCGCCGAATACACTCGCGGCCACTCGCTCGTGCGCTACGACCAGCGTGGTTGCGGACTCCGTACGTCAATCCGGCAGACGACCCGAGGAAGAAATGAACCGAAGCACTCCCGCCGCCGCCGAAGCGCGGCCGCCGGCCGGAGCCGCGTTGGTCTATCAGGAACGGGTCAGGATTCTTCGCCAAGCCGCGCGATCAGCCGCCGCAGGGCTTTCCCGCGGTGGCTGACCGCGTGCTTCTCCTCCGGCGAGAGCTCGGCCGCGGTGCGTCCGAGATCCGGCAGGAGGAAATGGGGGTCGTAGCCGAAGCCGCCCGCCCCGCGCGGCGTCGCGATCACCTCTCCGTGCCAGCGGCCTTCGGCGATCAGCGGTTCGGGGTCTTCGGCGTGACGCACCAGCACGATCACGCAGTAGTAGTGCGCGCGGCGATCAGGCTGGCCGGCGAGCAGCCGCACGAGCTCTTCGTTGTTGCGCGTCTCGGATCTCGGCTCGCCCGCGAAGCGCGCGGAATGAACGCCCGGCTCGCCGTCGAGCGCCGCGACGCAGATGCCCGAGTCGTCGGCAAGCGCCGGCAGGCGCGCGTCCCTCGAGGCATGCCGCGCCTTGGCGAGCGCGTTCTCGACGAACGTAGCGTGCGGCTCATCGGCGTCGGCGATCCCGAGCTCGCCCTGCGAAACGACCTCGAGCTCGAGCGGCGCGAGCAGCTCGCGGAACTCGCGGACCTTGCCCGGATTGGACGAAGCGAGGACGAGCCGTTTCACGGCGCGAGGCCGAGCGCGGCCCGCTGGAGCGCGATCAGCTCACGGATGCCCTTCTCCGCGAGCCCGACGAGTGCGTTCATCTCCGCGCGGGTGAAGGGCTGGCCTTCGGCGGTGCCCTGCAGCTCGACGAACCCGCCGGCGCCGGTCATCACGACGTTCATGTCGGTGTCGCACGCCGAGTCTTCCGCGTAGTCGAGGTCGAGGACCGGCTCGCCCTGGTAGACGCCCACCGAGACGGCGGCGACGAAGTCCCGGATCGGCACGCCCGTCACGAGTCCGGCGGCGCGCAGCTTCTCGACCGCGTCATGCACCGCGACGAACGCACCGGTGATGCTTGCCGTGCGCGTACCGCCGTCGGCCTGGATCACATCGCAGTCGACCTGGATCGTGCGCTGGCCGAGCGGGACGAGATCGGTCACCGCTCGAAGGCTGCGCCCGATGAGCCGCTGGATCTCGAGCGTGCGGCCGGACTGCTTTCCGCGCGCCGCCTCGCGATCGGTGCGCGTGTTCGTGGCGCGAGGAAGCATCCCGTACTCCGCCGTGACCCAACCCTGATCGCGCTCGCGCAGGAACGGCGGGACGCGCTCCTCGACGCTCGCGTTGCAGAGTACCTTGGTGTCCCCGAACTCGACGAGCACGGACCCCTCGGCGTGCTTCGTATAGCCGCGGGTGATGCGGACCGGGCGGAGGTCGTCCGGCGCGCGGCCGCTCGGCCTCGCCCACGCTTCCCGCGGCACCCTTCCCCCTTCCCTACTTGGAGTGCTTCTGGATCGCGTTGCGGATCTCGTCGATCGCGCGCTCGATCTCGTCGTCGGTGAGATAGCCGCCGGTGGCCGGCGGGGTGGACTTCCCGAACTGCTCGACCGTCGTCTTGATGTCGGTCGGGTCCATGCTGACCGTCGAAATTCCTTCCGCACCGGCGCTCCCGGTCTCCTCGAACCAGGTCATTGCCACCACCGAGGCGTTGTCGCCTTCCCTGCCGGCGCGCACTTCGGCCATGTCGAGCAGCTTCGGCACCGCGTGCATGACGTCGGCGCGCAGCAGCTCCTCGCAGATGTGCCGGCTCGTGAGCGGCCCCCAGAGGCCGTCGGTGCACATCAGGATCACGTCGCCGTGGCGCAACGCGATGCGGCGCGAGAGGTCCACCTTGGGCGGGCCCATCTGGCCGAGGCAGTTGAAGATCTTGTTCCGGTCGGGGTGGGCGGCGACCGCCTCCTCGCGCACCCGTCCCGCGTCGACCAGGATCTGCACCCGCGAGTGGTCCTTGGTCTGCCCCTCGATGCGGCCGTTGCGGATCAGGTAGAGGCGCGAATCGCCCACGTGAGCCCAGTGCGCGAGGCCGTCCTGGACGATGCACGCGACGCAGGTCGTGCGCGGCGTCTCGAGCAGGCTGCGGACGTTCGCGTAGTCGACGATCGCGTGGTGCGCGTTGGTGATCGACTCGAGGAGGAACTTGAGCGGGTCGGCGAGCCGCGGCTGGGCGTTGCGCTGGAACGCCTCGGCGATGAACTGGCTCGCGATCTGCGCCGCCACCTCGCCGTGCAAGTGGCCGCCCATCCCGTCCGCGATCACCATGCACAGGGCGTCGCGGCTGTAGCAGTAGGCCACGCGGTCCTGGTTGGACTTGCGCGGTCCCTGACGGCTCTCCTGGTAGACCGAGAACTTCATCGCACACTCCGCCCCCCGGGCGGACTTACCTTACCCTCACCTGTTCACCGCCGCGCGAGCCGGCCGAGCGCCCCGCGCAGGTTGGTCACGAACGACCGCCTGCTCGGGCCCTCCGGGTCCTTCTCGCGCAGCAGCACCTTCTGCAGCGCCATCACGCTCTGCGGGCGCTTCGAATGGTCGAGCTGCAGGCACCAGTCGATGGTCTCCAGCAGCTGGTCGGAATACTTGTCGGCGAAGATCTTGGTGGCCGAGACGTAGCGATCCTTCTCGACGCGCAGGTCGGCGGCCTGCGGCGCCGCGCCGGCGAGGCACGCGAAGATGCTCGCGCCGATCGAATAGATGTCGCTCCACGGGCCGAGGATCTCGCGCTTCTGGTAGTGCTCCGGGGACGCGAAGCCCGGGGTGTACATCGGGTTCAGCTTGAAGCCCTCGGCGGTCAGCGTCTGGCGCGCGGCCCCGAAGTCGATCAGCACCGGCGTGATGTCGTTGCGGATGTAGATGTTCGCCGGCTTGATGTCCAGGTGCAAGAGCTTGTTCGCGTGCACTTCGCGCAGGCCGTTGAGGAGCAGCGTGAACACGCGCCGGATGAAGTTCTCCTTCATCGCGCCGCGCCGCGCCTGGATGTGCTCCTGCAGCGTGCGGCCGCGCTCGTAGCGCATCACGAGGTACACCGTCTCGTTCGCGCGGAAGAAGTTCAGCACTCGCACCACGTTCGGGTGGGAGAGCTTCGCCAGCGCGCGACCCTCCTCGAAGAAGCACTTCATCCCGTAGCGGAAGGTGGCGATGTTGTCGTCGGCGATCGACGGCAGCACGTCGCCTTCGCGCCGCAGCGCGAGCGAGGACGGCAGGTACTCCTTGATCGCGACCGGCTGGTCGGTCTCGTCGTGCGCGAGGTATACGATCGAGAAGCCGCCCGCCGAGAGGACCTTCGTGACGCGGTAGTTCTGGAGCTGATAGCCCTCGGGCAGCGGGATGTTCGCTTGCGACGGCATGGCTCCGGGATCGGGGAGAGGCTTTGTTAAGATAGCGGAAGAGCGCCGTTGATTCTCTGTGTTTGCCCCGCCAATGTAAAGCGGCCGCGCCCGCTCGCGAGCGGCCGATCCGGCAGTTTTGCCGGGCGCGCGCGGTGAGATGAGCGACCGGGCGCCCCTTGGAGCGCAAGAAGCTATGGTAAGCAGCATGACCGGCTATGCCACCGTCGCACGCGAGCTCGCGCAAGGCACCCTCACGCTCGAGCTGAAGAGCGTGAACGGCCGCTTCCTGGACGTGCAGTTCCGGATGAGCGAGGACCTGCGCGCCGCCGAGCCCGGCCTCCGCGACCTGGTGATGGCCGCGGTGGGACGCGGCAAGGTCGACTGCCGCCTCAACTTCACCGCTCTCGCGCTCGCGCGCGGCGAGGTCGCGCTCAACCGGGACGTGCTCGCGCGGCTCGGCCGACTCTCGCAGGAAGTGCACGATGCGATCCCCGACGCGCAACCGCTGCGCGTGAGCGACGTGCTGCACTGGCCGGGAGTGATGGGCGACGACCTCGCCGGCGCCGAGGCGCTGCGCGAGGCGGCGCTGGAGGCGATGCGCGTCGCGCTTGCGGAGCTCGCGGCGGCGCGTGCCCGCGAAGGCGAGCGCCTGGCGGCGATGATCCGCGAGCGGGTCGCGCGCATCCGCACTCGGCTCGCCGAGCTCGAGCCGCTCGTGCCGCAGGCGATCGCGGCCTACGAGGAAAAGCTCGCGACCAAGCTGCGCGAGGTGCTCGGCGCGGGCGACGAGGACCGCATCCGCCAGGAGATCGCGGTGTACGGCGTGCGGATCGACGTTGCCGAGGAGCTCTCGCGCCTCGCGACGCATCTCCACGAGGTCGAGCGCGTGCTCGCCGCCGGCGGCGCGGTCGGCAAGCGCCTCGACTTCCTGATGCAGGAGCTCAACCGCGAGGCCAACACCCTCGGGTCGAAGTCCGTGTCCAAGGAGCTCTCCGTCTGCCGCGCTCGAGTTCAAGCTCGCGATCGAGCAGATGCGCGAGCAGGTGCAGAACCTGGAGTGACCTGAATGCAGGGGCTCCTCTTCATCGTTGCCGCCCCCTCGGGCGCGGGCAAGAGCTCGCTGGTCAACGCGGTGCTGGCCGAGGACCCGGGGCTGCGCCTCTCGATCTCCTTCACGACGCGTGCGCCGCGGCCCGGCGAAGCGAATGGCCGCGAGTACCACTTCGTCGACCGCGACGCGTTCCTCCGCATGGCGGCCGCGGGCGACTTCCTGGAGAGCGCGGAGGTGCACGGCAATTTCTACGCGACCTCGCAACGGCAGATCGAGCAGATCCGCGCGGGCGGCCACGACGCACTGCTCGAGATCGACTGGCAGGGCGCACAGCAGGTGCGGCGCCTTTTCCCCGACGCGGTCGGCATCTTCATCCTGCCGCCGTCGCTCGAGGCGCTCCGGCACCGCCTGGTCGCGCGCGGCCAGGATTCCGCTGCGGTGATACAGCGCCGCCTCGCCGCCGCCGAGGACGAAATGAGCCATGCCGTGGAGTTCGATTACGCTATAATTAACAACGAGTTCGATGAGGCGCGGCGGGACCTGGCAGCGGTGGTCCGGGCGGCGCGTCTGAGCCTGGCGCGGCAGAGCGCACGCTACCCCGAGTTATTCCGACCGCATAACCCTGCATAATGGGGCTGCGAGCATAGGAGCCAAGCCCTGGCCTCCTTGCAGATCCTTCAAACGAGAGAAACCAGATCGATGGCCCGAATCACCGTAGACGATTGCCTCAAGCGCATCCCCAACCGCTTCCAGCTCACGCTGGTCGCGACCTACCGCGCGCGCCAGCTCGCGCAGGGCGGCACGCCGCTGCTCGAGAACGTGCGCGACAAGCCGACCGTACTCGCGTTGCGCGAGCTCGCGGCCGGCAAGGTCGGGCTGGAAATGCTGAACCGCGTCCACCAAAACTGACCCGGACACTTGCCGCACCGCGCCCGTGACCTGACCGCATCCAGCAGGCTCCCGGCGCGGACGGGCGAACGGGAGGCGGCGTGACGACCGCAGTCGCCTCCCTGGAGGGCCTCAAGCAGAGCGTCGCCGCTTACCTCAAGCCGGCCGACCTCTCCCGCCTCGAAGAGGCGTACCACTTCAGCGACGCCGCCCACCAGGGGCAGTTCCGCAAGTCGGGCGAGCCGTACATCTCGCACCCGGTCGCGGTCGCCGAGATCCTGTCCCAGTGGCAGCTCGACACCCAGACCCTCGTCGCCGCGCTGCTGCACGACGTCCTCGAGGACACCACCGTCTCGAAGGAGGACATCAGCGAGCGCTTCGGCAAGCCCGTGTCCGAGCTCGTCGACGGCGTCTCCAAGCTCGATCGCATCGAGTTCCAGAACGCCCAGGACGCGCAGGCCGAGAACTTCCGCAAGATGCTCCTCGCGATGGCACGCGACGTGCGCGTCATCCTGATCAAGCTCGCCGACCGCCTGCACAACATGCGCACGCTCGACGCGGTCGGCGTGCAGAAGCGCCATCGCGTCGCGCGCGAGACGATCGAGATCTACGCGCCGATCGCGAACCGCCTCGGCCTCGACGGGCTGTACCGCGAGCTGCAGGAGCTCGCGTTCACGCACCTCCATCCGCTGCGCTTCCGGGTGCTCGCAAAGGCGGTAAAGAGCGCGCGCGGAAACCGCCGCGAGGTGGTGAACAAGATCCTCGACGCGCTCAAGACGCGGCTGAAGGAAGCGGGCCTGGAGGCCGCGGTGACGGGGCGCGAGAAGCACATCTTCTCGATCTACAAGAAGATGCACGAGAAGCACCTGTCGTTCTCGGAGGTGCTCGACATCTACGGCTTCCGGGTGATCGTCAAGGACGTGCCGTCCTGCTATCTCGGGCTCGGCGTGCTGCACGGCCTCTACAAACCGGTGCCGGGCAAGTTCAAGGACTACATCGCGATTCCGAAGGTGAACGGCTACCAGTCGCTGCATACCTCGCTGATCGGGCCGCACGGGATCCCGGTCGAGGTGCAGATCCGCACGCGCGAGATGAACCGCGTCGCCGAGACCGGGGTCGCCTCGCACTGGCTCTACAAGGAGGACGACGCGAGCACGCTCTCCGAAGTGCAGAGCCGCACGCACAAGTGGCTGCAGTCGCTCATCGAGATCCAGAACGCGAGCGGCGACTCGACCGAGTTCCTCGAGCACGTCAAGGTGGACCTCTTCCCGGAGGAGGTCTATGTCTTCACGCCCAAAGGCAAGATCATGTCGCTGCCGCGCGGCGCGACGCCAGTCGACTTCGCCTACGCGGTGCACACAGACATCGGCAACCGCTGCGTCGCGGCCAAGGTGAACTACGAGCTCGTGCCGTTGCGCACCGAACTGCGCAACGGCGACCGCATCGAGATCATCACCGCCTCGCACGCGCACCCCAACCCCGCGTGGCTGTCGTACGTGAAGACCGGCAAGGCGCGCTCGCAGATCCGGCACTTCCTCAAGACGATGCAGTTCGAGGAGTCGACCGCGCTCGGCGAGCGGTTGCTCGGCCAGGCGCTGCGCCACCTGGATGCGGACACCCTCAAGATCACGCCGGAGCGCTGGGAGAAGCTGGTGCGCGATTCGGGCGCCAAGTCGCGCGAGGAGATCCTCGCCGACGTCGGGCTCGGCAAACGGCTCGCCGCGATCGTGGCGCGCCAGCTCCTGGCGATGGCCGATCACGCGCCGGCCGAGGCGAGACCCGCCGGCTCGATCGTGATCCGCGGCTCGGAGGGGATGGCGGTGCAGTTCGCGAACTGCTGCCGGCCGATTCCCGGGGACCCGATCATCGGCTTCATCAAGAAGGGCCAGGGTCTCGTGGTCCACACCCACGACTGCCCGACCGCGCTCAAGTCCCGCAGCGACCCCGACAAGTGGATCGAGGTCGACTGGGCCTCGGACACCGACCGCACCTTCGGCGTCGCGATCCGCGTGCTCGCCGCCAACCAGCGCGGCGTCCTCGCGAAGGTCGCGGCGACGATCGCCGAGGCCGGCTCCAACATCGACAACGTCAGCATGGACGAGGAACGCGGCATCTACACCGCGCTGCACTTCACCATCGAGGTGCAGAACCGCCTGCACCTCGCCCGGCTGATGAAGACCCTGCGCCGCATTCCGGAGGTGGTCCGGATCACCCGGCTGAGAGATCAGACGGCGCGCTAACTTCCCCAGGAGGAGAGATGAAGGCAAAAACGAACGGCATCGAGCTCGAGTACACCGTGGAGGGCAACGGACCGTGGCTCGCCATGAGCCACTCGCTCGCCTGCAACTCGCACATGTGGGACGAGCAGATGCCGCTGCTCACAAAACGCTTCAAGGTGCTGCGCTTCGACACGCGCGGTCACGGCGGCAGCGACGCGCCGGCTGGCGCGTACTCGCTCGAGCAGCTGGCCGACGATGCGAAGGGCCTGCTCGACGCGCTCGGCATCCGCGAAGCGCACTGGGCCGGCCTGTCGATGGGCGGGATGATCGGGCAGACGTTCGCGCTGAAGTACCCCGGAGTGCTCAAGAGCCTCGTCCTCGCCGACACGTCGAGCCGCATCCCCGAGGAGGCCGCGCCGATGTGGGCCGAGCGGATCAAGATCGCCGAGTCGAAGGGCATGGAGCCGCTCGTGCAGCCCACGCTCGAGCGCTGGTTCACCGCGCCCTACCGCGCCGCGCAGCCGAGCCAGATGAAGCGCGTCGGCGACATGATCCGCGCGACGCCCGTTTCCGGCTACGCCGGTTGCTGCCAGGCGATCCCGAAGCTCAACCTCACCGCGCGGCTGAGAGACGTCAAAGTGCCGGCGCTCGTGATCGTCGGCGACCAGGACGCCGGGACGCCGCCCGCGATGGCGCAGGCGATCCACGAGAACCTGCCCGGCTCCGAGCTGGTGATCATCCCGTCGGCCTCGCATCTCTCGAACGTCGAGCAGCCGGCGGCGTTCGACGCCGCGCTCACGAAGTTCTACGATCGGATCAAGGCCTGAGGCCAGGACGCCAGAGACCAGCGGCAGCGCATCGTTGACGGACCCGGCCGATCGGCCGATCATTTGAGGCCTCATCTATTGAGGCCTCAATCTTCGTAAGATGAAACCGATGCCGCAGGCATCGCTTTCCCAGACTTCGGGGAGCACGAGGGGGCGCCGCGCAAGCGGCACTGCCCCCTCGTAGCGTATAGGGCGCTCGATGTCGCAACTGGCCGGGCAGCACGCAATCGTGACCGGAGGCGGCCGCGGCATCGGCGCGGCGATCGCGCAGGCGCTCGCGCGCGAGGGCGCCACGGTCTCGGTGCTCGGCCGCGACGCGGCGCGGCTCGCGGCGCAGGTCGAGGCGCTCGGCGGCGCGGCCAAGGCCCAGGCGGTCGGCGTGGACGTGACGGACGAGACGTCGGTGGGCAATGCGTTCGCCGCGGTCCGTGAACGATTCGGGCGCATCGACATCCTGGTGAACAACGCCGGCCAGGCGGAAAGCGCACCGCTCGCGAAGACCGAGCTCGCACTCTGGCAGCGCATGCTGGCAGTCAATCTCACCGGCACGTTTCTCTGCACGCGCGCGACGATCGCCGAGATGACCAAGCGCGGGAGCGGCCGGATCGTGAACGTCGCGAGCACCGCCGGCCTGGTCGGCTATGCGTACGTCTCCGCGTATTGCGCCGCCAAGCACGGCGTCGTCGGCCTCACCCGCGCGGCAGCGCTCGAGACGGCGAAGTCCGGGGTGACCGTGAACGCCGTCTGCCCCGGCTACACCGAGACCGACATCGTGCAGGACGCCGTCGCGAACATCGTGGCCAAGACGGGCAAGAGCGAGATCGAGGCGCGCGCGGCGCTCGTCGCGCGCAACCCGCAGGGCCGGATGATCCAACCGGACGAGGTGGCGGCCACGGTGCTGTGGCTGTGTCTGCCCGGCTCTGGATCGATCACCGGCCAGGCGATTCCCGTCGCAGGTGGAGAGGTGATGCCATGAACGATGCCGTCACCGAGCCGGTCGATCGCGAATCGCGTGCCTCGCGGGCCGACCACGAGGCGCTGCGCCTGTGGCTGCGGCTGCTCACCTGCACGAGCCTGATGGAAGCGTCGGTGCGCGCCGAGCTGCGGCGCGACTTCGACTGCACGCTGCCGCGCTTCGACCTGATGGCGCAGCTCGAGCGCAACCCGGACGGCCTGCGCATGGGCGAGCTCTCCAAGCGGCTCATGGTGACCGGCGGCAACGTCACGGGCATCACCGACCAGCTGGTGCGGGAGGGCCTGGTGACGCGCGAGGCGCCGCCCGACGACCGCCGCGCGTTCGTCGTCCGCCTCACGTCGGCCGGCCGGAGAAGCTTCCTGCGCATGGCGGAGTCGCACGAGTCGTGGGTGGTGAGGCTCGTGTCCGGCCTTTCGGCCCCGGAGCGCAAGCAGCTGTTCGAGCTGCTCGCCAAGCTGAAGCGCAGCGTCACCGTCGCCCAGACAAAGCGCGAGGGTGACTGAGGAGCCGGGATCGTGAGCGACAAGACCTACCTCGACTGGCCCTTCTTCGACGACGCGCACCGGGCGCTCGCCACCGAGCTCGACGCCTGGGCGGCGGCGCGCCTGTCCGGCGGACACGACCACGTCGACACCGACGCGGCCTGCCACAACCTGGTCGCGATGCTCGGCGAGGCCGGCTGGCTCGAGTACTGCGTGCCGAAGGCCTCGGGCGGCCGGCTCGAGCGCATCGATTCGCGCAGCCTGTGCATCGCGCGCGAAACGCTCGCGCGCCACGACGGGCTCGCCGACTTCGCGTTCGCGATGCAGGGCCTCGGCTCCGGCGCGATCTCGATCGCCGGGTCCGACGAGCTGCGCACCCGCTACCTTCCGCGCGTCGCCCATGGCGAGTCGATCGCCGCATTCGCGCTCTCGGAGCGCGAGGCAGGCTCCGACGTCGCCGCGATGCTGACGCGCGCGCGCGCCGACGGCGACTCGGTCGTCCTGAACGGCTCGAAGACCTGGATCTCGAACGGCGGCATCGCAGACTTCTACTGCGTGTTCGCGCGCGAGATGGACGCCCCCGGTGCCCGGGGGATCAGCGCTTTCGTGGTCGACGCCGACACGCCCGGCCTGAGCGTCGCCGGAAGGATCGACGTCATCGCGCCGCATCCGCTCGCGTCGCTGGCGTTCGAGGACTGCCGCGTCCCCGCCGCGAACCGGCTCGGTGCGCCGGGCGAGGGCTTCAAGGTGGCGATGCAGACGCTCGACATCTTCCGCGCCTCCGTCGCGGCGGCGGCTCTCGGGTTCGCGCGGCGCGCCCTGGATGAGGCGATCGGGCGCGCCACCTCGCGCAAGATGTTCGGCCAGAGGCTCGCCGATTTCCAGCTCACCCAGGCCGCGATCGCCGACATGGCGACCGGGATCGACACCGCCGCCCTCCTCACCTACCGCGCGGCGTGGCTGCGCGACGTCAAGCAGGCGCGCACGACGCGCGAGGCCGCGATGGCGAAGATGGTCTCCACCGAGACCGCGCAGACGATCATCGACCGCGCGGTGCAGATCTTCGGCGGCCTCGGCGTGGTGTCCGGGCAGGCGGTCGAGAAGCTCTACCGCGAGATCCGCAGCCTGCGCATCTACGAGGGCGCGACCGAGGTGCAGAAGCTGATCATCGCGAGGGAAACGCTGAAGGGCTGAGCCATGGCCTACACGGCACACATCGACACGTTCGCGCGCGACAATCTGCCGCCGCCCGGGCAGATGCCCGAGCTCCTGTTCGAGCGCCCGGAGTTCCGCTACCCGGCCCGCATGAACTGCGCCGCGCAGCTTCTCGACCGGATGGTGGCGGCGGGGCACGGCGAGCGCCCGGTCATCCACACGATGATCGACCGGAAGAAGTATTCGTGCACCTATCGGCAGCTCCTCGTGCGCGCCAACCAGATCGCGCACGCGCTGGTGCACGACTTGAAGCTCGTCCCCGGCAACCGCGTCCTGCTGCGCGGCCCGAACAACCCGATGATGGCCGCGTGCTGGTTCGGCGTGATCAAGGCCGGCTGCATCGCGGTGGGCACGATGCCGCTGCTGCGCGCGAAGGAACTGAAGCAGGTCATCGACAAGGCGCGGATCGGCGCCGCGCTCTGCGACGTCCGGCTACGCGAGGAGATGGCGCTCGCGCAGGCCCAGTGCCCGAGCCTCGAGCGGACGCTCTGGTTCAACCACGCCGGCCCCGGCTCGCTCGAGGCGCTGCTCGAGGGCAAGCCCGCCGAGTTCGCCAACGTCGACACGGCGGCCGACGACGTTGCGCTGATCGCCTTCACCTCCGGCACGACCGGCCAGCCGAAGGGCTGCATCCACTTCCATCGCGACGTGATCGCGATGTGCGACGCGTTCCCCCGCTCCTGCCTCAAGCCGGTGAAGGAGGACGTGTTCTGCGGCACGCCGCCGCTCGCGTTCACGTTCGGCCTCGGCGGCATGCTGTGCTTCCCGATGAGCGTGGGAGCGTCGACGGTCCTTATCGAACGGCTCACGCCCGAGTCGCTCCTGCAGACGATCCAGGACTTCAAGGCCACCGTCTGCTTCACCGCGCCGACGTTCTACCGGATGATGGCGCCGGCCGTGAAGGGCTACGACCTGCGCAGCCTGAAGAAGTGCGTCTCGGCGGGCGAGGCGCTGCCCGACGCGACGCGCCAGATCTTCAAGCAGGCGACCGGCATCGAGGTGCTGGACGGGCTCGGCTCGACCGAGATGATCCACATCTTCATTGCGCATGCACCGGACCGCGTGCGGCGCGGCGCGACCGGCTACGCGATCCCGGGATACAAGGCGACGGTGCTGGACGATGAAGGCAATCCCTGCGCACCCGGTGTCGTCGGGAAGCTCGCAGTCAAGGGCCCGACCGGCTGCAAGTACCTCGCCGACGAGCGCCAGACGGTCTACGTGCAGCACGGCTGGAACGTTACCGGCGATGCCTACGCGATGGACGAGGACGGTTACTTCTATTACCAAGCGCGCGCCGACGACATGATCATCTCGGCCGGCTACAACATCGCCGGCCCGGAAGTCGAATCGACGCTGCTCACGCACGAGGCGGTCGCCGAGTGCGGCGTGGTCGGCGCCCCCGACGAGGAGCGCGGCATGATCGTGAAAGCCTACGTCGTCCTCAAGCCCGGCTACAAGGGCGATGCGGCGCTGTCGAAGGCGCTGCAGGACCACGTGAAGGGGGCCATCGCACCCTACAAGTATCCGCGCGCCATCGAGTTCCGCGACGCGCTGCCGCGCACCGAGACCGGCAAGCTGCAGCGCTTCCGGCTGCGGCAGGAAGCCGCGTCGGACGCCGGATTGCGGCCGTAGCCGTGCGAATTGCAGTCCTGGGCGGCGGCAACGGCTCGTACGCCGCCGCCGCCGATCTCGCCGAGCAGGGTCACGAAGTGCGGTTCTGGCGGCGCGACGCCGTGGCGTTTGCACCCGTCCTCGATACTCAGTCGATTACATTGAAGGACATCAAAGGCCGGCGCGACGTGAGGCTTGCGCGCGCGACCGCTGATGTGGCGGAAGCCGTGCGCGGGGCGGAGCTGCTTGTCGTCCCGACGCCGGCGTTCGCGCAATCCGACATCGCCCGCGTGATCGCGCCGCACGTGTCCGACGGCCAGGTCGTGTTCCTCCCACCGGGCACCTTTGGCAGCTACGTGATGGCGAAGGTGCTGCGGGACGCGGGCAGCCGCGCGGGGGTCAGCTTCGCCGAGACCGGCACCCTGCCCTATCTCACCCGCAAGCACGGCCCGGCGGAGATCGCGATCACGATCCGCGCCAAGCGGCTGCCGACCGGCGCATTCCCGGCGAGCCGCAGCGCGCACGCGCTCGACCTGCTCCGGCGCGCGTACCCGTCGGTGGAGCCGATCGAGGACGCGCTTTCCGGCGCGCTGATGAATGCCGGGCCGATCATCCACCCGCCGCTGATCCTCATGAACGCGGGGCCGCTCGAGCATTTCCAGAAATGGGACATCCACAAGGAAGGCACGCAGCCCGCCATCCGACGCGTGACCGATGCGCTGGACGATGAGCGCATCGCGGTGCGCGAGGCGCTCGGCTACCGGCCGTACCACTTCCCCCTGCGCGACCACTACACGACGGATAAGTGGATGTACGGCGACGCGCACGACCGCCTGACCGAATCCGGCGACTGGCGCGAGAAGATCGAGCTGACCACGCACCGCTACATGCGCGAGGACGTGGCCTGCGGGCTCGCCTTTCTCGTGTCGGTCGCCGAGTGGGCCGGCGTGCCGTGTCCCGTCGCGCGCGGACTGCTTGCGCTCGGCTCCGCGGTGTGCGCGACCGATTTCCGGCGCGGGGCCCGGACGCTCGAATCGCTCGGGCTCGCGCACCTCGACCGGGCCGCGATGCGCCGGCTGCTGGATCAGGGGATCGAGACCACCCCGGCCGCTGACGCGGCCACCCCTCCTCGGGGAGGAGGGGAGTGACGCTGCCGGTCATCGCTTCGCTCGGCGCCGGCCGGATGGGTCGCGGCATCGCGCACGCGTTCGCCTACGCCGGTCACGAGGTCCTGCTCGTCGACCTCAAGGACCGCACGCCAGAGGCCGCGCGCAAGCTCGCGGACGAGGCGCGGGCCGAGGTGGACGCGAGCCTCGCGATGCTCGCCGCGCTCGGCGCGTTCGACGACGGTGCACGGCCGGGCATCCTCGAACGCATCCGCTTCGTCCCGAGAGGCGAGGCACCCGCTGCACTGGCGCGCGCCGACGTCGTGTTCGAAGGCGTCCCCGAGGTGCTCGACGCGAAGCAGGCGGCGTTCGAGTGGGCGTGCGCGCATCTCCGCGCCGACGCGATCGTCGCCTCGACCACGTCGACGATGCTCTCCACGCAGCTCGCCGGCTTCGTCCCGCACCCGGAGCGCTTTCTGAACGCGCACTGGCTCAACCCGGCGTACCTGGTGCCGCTCGTCGAGCTGAGCCCGCATCCCGGCACCGCGCCGGCGATCGTCGCGCGCATGAAGGCGCTGCTGGAGGCGATCGGCAAGGTGCCGGTGATCTGTGCCGCCGCACCGGGCTTCATCGTGCCGCGCATGCAGGCGCTGATGATGAACGAGGCCGCGCGCATGATCGAGCAGGGCGTCGCGAGCGCGGAGGACATCGACCGCGCGGTGCGCTGGGGCCTCGGCTTCCGGTACGCGAACATGGGCGTGGTCGAGTTCATCGACGTCGGCGGCCTCGACATCCTCTACTACGCGAGCCGCTACCTCGCGCAGTCGACCGGCGACGCACGCTACGCTTCGCCCGAGATCGTGAACCGCCACATGCACGAGGGGCGCGACGGCCTGCGCACCGGCCAGGGGTTCTACGACTGGAAGGCGATCGACGTTCCGGCGTACCGCCGGGAGGCGCTCGGCCGCCAGCTCACGATGCTGCGGCAGCTCGGCATGCTGAAGCCGCCGGGACCGGCGCAGGGCGACTGAGCGATGCGAGCGTGGCGCATCCGCCGCTACGGCGGCCCCGAGGCCCTTGCCTTGGAGGAGACGCCGGTTCCCGAACCGCGGGCGGGCGAAGTGCTGGTGCGCGTGGCCGCCGCCAGCGCGAACCCGAGCGACTGGCGCTTGCGCGAGGGCCACCTCATGAAGGCCTTCTTGGTGACTTTCCCGCGCACGATCGGCCGCGACTGCGCCGGGACGGTGGTCGCGCTCGGCGAAGGCGTCACGGATATCGCGGTGGGTGACGAAATCTTCGGGGTCGGCGCGCCCGACCGGGACGGCACCCACGCCGAATACACGTGCCTCAATGCGAACGCCGTGATGCGGCGCCCGACCGCGCTGCCGATGACCGTGGCGACGACGCTCGGCGTCTCGGGGCTTTCGGCCTACATCCCGCTCGTGGAGCTCGCGCGGCTGACGGCCGGCGAGCGTGTGCTCATCCATGCGGGCGCGGGCGGCGTGGGGCATCTCGCTGTCCAGATCGCGCGCCTCCTGGGCGCCCAAGTGATCGCGACGTGCAGCGCCGGCAACGCCGACTTCTGCCTGAGCCTCGGCGCCGATCGGGTCATCGACTACGCCCGCGAGGACTTCGCGGCGGCCGCCCGCGACTGCGACGTCGTGTTCGACATGCTCGGCGGCGACGTGCACGCCCGGTCCGCAGCGGCGCTCAAGCCCGGCGGGAGGCTCGTCTATATCCTCGCCGATCGGGTTCAGCGCACCGCGCGTACGGACATCCAGGTCCTGAACGGGCCGATCGTGGCGACCCGCGAGCGCCTGGGTCGCATCGCGGAGTGGGCGAGCGCCGGCGTGCTGAAGCCGCGCGTCGAGCAGGTGTACGCGTTCGAAGATGCGCCGGCGATGTACGCCGCGAGCCAGCGCGGACACGGACGCGGCAAGAAGGTGCTGGCGGTGTCGCTCGAATAGCCGCGCGCGGGGGCCAGCCGCTCCCCGGGGCAAGCGCGTCTAGATCTTCCCCGGCTTCACGCTCCGCCGCATCCCGCGGCCGTTCTTGACGGCGACACCCGCCAGGTCCTCGCGCAGCCGGGTGCGCGCCAGCACCCCCGCCTCCTCGAGGATCGGGTAGGCGATCGCGCAGAAGTGCGAGTTGATGCGCTTGAAGTCGTTGATGATGTCCAGATGCAACGAGCTCGTCTCGATCGACTCCGGCGTCTGCCAGGCGAGCCGATCGAGATGCGTGCCGGCGTAGGCGCGCTCGAGGTCGCGGAACTCCGCCTTCTGCGCGATCAGCATCTGCGCGCTCTTCAGATCGCCGTTCATGAACACGTTCAGCGCGAGACGCAGCGTCGCCATGAGCCGCGCGTGCAGCTCCTCGATCTCCTTCATGCCCGCCTCGGAGAACGAGCGCCCCTTCGAGATCTTCTTCTCCTCCAGGTCGTCGACGATGTGCTCGACGATGTCGCCGACGTGCTCGAGGTTGATGGTGAAGGACATGATCTCGGCCCAGCGGCGGCTCTCGCGCTCGTCCAGCGCCTCGCGGCTGATCTGCGTGAGGTACAGCTTGATCGACGTGTACAGGTTGTCCACCACGTCGTCCATGCGCTTCATCTCGCGCGCGAGCTTGCCGTCGTTCGTGCGCACCGCCTCGAGCATCCCGCCGAGCATCCGCTCCACGACGTCGCCGATGCGCAGCGCTTCGCGCGCCGCGTTGGCGAGCGCGAGCGCCGGCGTCTCCAGCGCCGCCGGATCGAGGTTGCGGGCGCCCGCGGCGGCCGCCTTCTGCGGATCGTCGGGCAGCAGGCGCTCGGCGAGCCGCGCCACCGGCGCGGTGAAGAAGATCAGGGTGCCCGCAAGCAGCAGGTTGAACGCGGTGTGGAAATTCACCACCAGCCGCTGCGGGTCCGGGTCGAGCCAGGCGAGGCCCCCTTCGATCGGCCCGAGGAGCGGGATCGTGAGCAGGCACCCGATCGCCTTGAAGAAGAGGTTGCCGAGCGCGACGCGTCGGCCGGCCGGACCGGCGCCGGAGGTGGCGAGCACCGCCAGCAGGCCGCCGCCGAGATTCGCCCCGATCACCAGGAACAGCGCCACCTTGATGCCGATCAGGCCGCTCGCGACGAACGCCGCGGTGAGCAGCACGACCGCGAGGCTCGACCAGGCGAGCATCGTGAAGAGCGCGCCGATCAGCAGGTCGAGGAGCGGATCCCCGGAGAGCGAGCCGAAGATCACCTGGACGCCGGCGGCCTGGGTCAGGGGGCGAGCCGCCTGCAGGATCATCTGCAGGGCGAGGATGATCAGCCCGACGCCGATCGCGATGCGGCCGATCTGGCCGGCGCGCGTCGCCTTGCGCGACAGATGCAGGATCACGCCGACGCCGATCGCCACCGGCGCGAGCCACGACAGGTCGAAGGAGAAGACCTGCACCACCAGGCTCGTTCCCACGTCGGCGCCGAGCATGATCGCGAGCGCGGGGGCGAGCGCCATCAGGTTGGCTCCGACGAAGGAGCCGACGATGAGCGCGGTCGCGCTCGAGGATTGCACCAGCGCGGTGACGCCGACGCCGGCGAGAAACGCGTGCAGCCGGTTGCTGACGCTGTGGGCGAGCACGCCGCGCAGGTTGCCTCCGAACACGCGCAGCACCCCCGAGCGCACGATGTGCGTGCCCCAGACGAGCAGCGCGATGCCGGCCAGGATGCTGAGCAGCGTCTGCACGCTTACGTCCCCGTCGCCGAAACGGTAAGCGTGCGCTCACACGCCGTCATAGTGAAGGGGCATTCGTCACGGAGCCGCTCCGGCACCGCGCCGGGGCTCATGCCTGGGCCGGGTCGTCGACCGGGTCCCTGCGGCGATGGTCGCCGATCAGCCGTTCGCGCAGGGCTTTCGAGAGATAGTCGATCGCATAGACCGCCAGGACCACGAGAATGATGATCAGGCACGCCTCACGCAGCTCGTACGCGCGCAGGCGATCGGCCAGCAGGAACCCGATGCCGCCGGCGCCGACGATGCCCAGGATCGAGGCCGAGCGCACGTTGTGCTCGAACATGTACAGCGTGTTCGACAGCATCATCGGCAGGACCTGCGGCAGGACGCCGAACCGGATCCGCTGCAGCCCGTTGCCGCCCGCCGCCGTGATGCCGTCGATCTGCTTGCGGTCGAGGTTCTCGATCGCCTCCGAGTAGAGCTTGATGAACGTGCCGGTCTCGACGATGGCGATCGCCATGATGCCGGCGAGCGGACCGAGGCCGATGGCGCGCACGAAGATGAGCGCCCAGATCAGGTAGTCGAACGAGCGCAGCAGGTCGGCGAACCGCCGCGTGCCGAACTGCAGCGGTCGCGATCGCGTCATGTTCCGAGAGGCGAGGAAGCTCAGCGGAAACGCCATCGCGGCGCCGAGCAGCGTCCCGAGAAATGCCATCGCGATCGTCTCGCCGATGACCTTCAGGAACAGCGGCAGGTCCGCGAAGCCCGCGGGCGGGAAGAGCTGCGCCACGACGACAGCGCCGAACTTCGACACGCCGTGCAGGAAGTCGCGCGACAGGAACCCGAACCGGTACAGGCAGTAGACGGTCAGTGCCGCGCAGCCACCCCAGATCAGCCAGAGCCGGACGCGCTCGCCGGCCGAGGCCGAGAATGCACGCGGAAAGCGCGCGCGCTCGGCCGCGATGTCGGCGGCGGTGAGGTCGGCCAGTCGAATGGTCATGCCGGCGCCCTCAATGCGCGAAGGCGGCTTTGCCGATGGCGCTGTGCCGGAACTTCTCGCTCAGCATGTCGATGATCATGATGGTCGCGACGATGATCAGGAGGATCGCCCCGGCGTCGGAGAAATAGAGGAGCTGGATGGACGTGAACAGGTCGTGCCCGATGCCGCCGGCCCCGACGAAGCCGACGATCGTGGCGCTGCGAACGTTCAGCTCCAGGCGCCAGAACGTGTACGACAGGTAGTTCGGGATCACCTGCGGCAGGACGGCGAAACGGATCTCCTGGAACCACGTGCCGCCCGCGGCGCGGATGCCGTCGATCGGGAGCGAGCTGACGTTCTCGTTCACTTCGGCGAACAGCTTTCCCTGCGCGCCGATGGTATGCACGGTGATGGCGAGAATGCCCGCCAGCGGGCCGATGCCGAAGGCAATCACGAAGAGCAGCGCCCAGACGATGTCCGGCACGGTGCGCGCGATCTCGAGCGCGCGGCGGGTGATCCAGTACACCACGTAGTGCCGCGCAAGGTTCCGGGCGGCGAAGAAGCTGAGGAAGCCGCCGATCGCGGTGCCGAGCACCGTCGCGAGGTAAGCCATCAACAGCGTGTTGAGCAGGCTGCCGAGCCACTTGTCGAGGTCCCAGTACCACTCCGCCACGTCGTGCGTGAACGTGGCGAGCCCGATCGGCGGGATCAGCTTGACGAGGAACTCCGTGGTTCGCGGCAGCCCCTGGATCAGGGTCAGCACGTCGAACTTCGCCGTGATCCCGGCCGCGACCAGGCAGACGACGAACGCGGCGCCGAACAGCACGGCGTAGACGCGCTTCTGGCGTCGATACGCCGCGTACTCGCTTTCGAATCGCGCGGCCGACCCGCGCGGCGCCGCGTTCGCCGTCACGGGCCGCCGATCGGGTCGGTCCGGTTCACTTCGCCTTGCGCTTGCGCGCTTCGCGCTCGTCCGCCGCGGCCTGGCACATCAGGGCGTAGGCCTCGTGCTGCACCGGCACCATGCCGCTGGTGCGACCCTGTGCGACCGCTTCCGCGAGCTTCATGTCCTGATCCTTCAGCCCGACGAACAGCTTCAGCAGGTCGGCGCGCATCTCGGGCGGCACGTCCTTGCGGATCACGACCGGCGGCGAAGGCAGCGGGTCGGAAGTCCAGACGATGCGGATCTCTTCGCGCTTCAGCAGGCCCTGGTTCATCATCGCCCGCAGATTGCCGATGTTGTCGTTCTTCGACGTCCAGGTGAATGCGCCGTCGTAGGTGCCCTTGAGGACGCCGAGCACGCTCTGCGGATGGCCGCCCGACAGCGGGCTCTTGAAGTACTCGTCGACCGGCTTGCCCATCGCCCGGAACGCGGCCGTCGGGATGAGATAGCCCGATCCGGACAGCGGGTCGGTGCGCGCGACCACCTTGCCCTTGAGGTCCTCGATGCTTCGATAAGGGCTGTCGGCCCGGACGACGATGACCGCGTTGTAGCCCATCGAGCCGTCCGGCTCCGCCGCGGCCACCAGCGCCTCCACCCCGTCCTTGCTGTCCATGCGGGTCTGGCAGTAGCTGAAGCCGCTCAGCCAGGCGAGATGGATCTGTCCCGCGATGAGCGCGTTCATCACGCCGGAGTAATCGGTCGCGGTGTAGAGCTCCCACTTCACGCCCGTCTGCTTCTCGGCGTGCCGGAGAAAGTTGTCCATCGACTTGGTGGTCGAGGTCTGCGTCTCGACCGGGATCACCCCGTACTTCACGACCGGATACTTCTTCTGCCACGTGCCGGTCTGCTGCGCCGTGGCGGTGCCCGTCAGCAGCAGGGCAGCCACCGTCAATGCAGCCGCTGCGTGACGCGATCTCGTCCTGACCATGACCGTCTCCTCCTCTGGAAGCATTTTCGCTTCAGTCGTTCGTGCCGGTGCGCGCCTGCGGCACCGCCCGCGAAGTCGGCGCGGAGGTGGCGGTAAGCGCCAGTTCGACTTCCTCGTCGCCCGGTTCGCCCCCGCCGTAGATCTCCCGCGCATCCGCGTCGGCGAGCTCCGACGGGAGTCCGTCGAAAACGATCTTTCCCTTGCGCATGCCGATGATGCGGTCGCAGTAGTCCTTCGCCGTCTGCAGAAGGTGAAGATTGGAGATGACCGTGATGCCGTCTTCCTGGTTGATCCGGCGCAGGGAGTCCATGACGATGGTGGCGTTGCGCAAATCGAGGGAGGCGATCGGCTCGTCGGCGAGGAGGATCTTCGGCTCCTGCACCAGCGCCTTGGCGATGGCGACGCGCTGCTGCTGGCCGCCGGACAGCTCGTCCGCCCGGTGCAGCCCGTGCGAGACCATGTCGAGCCTTTGCAGCGCGCGGATCGCGAGCGTGCGGTCCTGCGGCGAGAACATCATGAGCAGCGTGCGCAGCGTCGAGTGATAGCTGATGCGTCCCATCAGCACGTTGGTCATCACCGCCAGCCGGGGCACCAGGTTGAACTGCTGGAACACCATCGCGCAGCGCGCGCGCCACTCGCGCACCCGGCGTCCCTTGAGCGTGCAGACGTCGACTTCCTCCGCAAAAACGTCGTCGCAAAAGATGCGCCCCGACGAAGCGTCGGTCAGCCGGTTGATCATCCGCAGCAGCGTGGACTTGCCCGCGCCGGACCGACCGATGATGCCCACCATCTGGCCGGTTCGCACCTCGAACGATACGTCGTCGACCGCCACCAGCGATCCGAACGCCTTCGTCAGCCGCTCGACTCTCAGCATCGCTCCCCCTTGAATCGATGGTGGCCGAAGTGCCGAAACACTGTCAAGCGCATATTCGAATTGCAGCGCGCCGGCGCGGCGTGGCTGCGGCGAATTGATTTTCCGCGCGCTTTACCCGATCATCGCCCGCGTCGTTGCCACTGTCGTAGGAGCCATGCGCGCGATCATCATCGGGGCGGGACGCGGACGCCGGCTGATGCCGACCACGGAGAATGCGCCGAAGTGCTTCGCGGAGATCCGCGGCAAGCGCATTCTCGA
Organism: uncultured beta proteobacterium; assembly: GCA_963716855.1. Classification (GTDB taxonomy): domain Bacteria; phylum Pseudomonadota; class Gammaproteobacteria; order Burkholderiales; family SG8-39; genus JAGVSZ01. The sequence goes on from CAVQUV010000005.1 coordinate 442,850, forward strand.
CTGGACCGTCGAGGCGCTGACGGCCGGCGGCGTGACCGACATCTGCTTCGTCGGCGGCTACCGGATGGACGCGGTCGAACGCGAGTATCCGCGGTTCACGTTTCGCCACAATCCCGAATGGGAGTCGAACAACATCCTGGTCTCGCTGATGTACGCCGAGGACCTGATGGACCGGCCGTTCGTCACCGCCTACTCCGACATCCTGTTCACCGGCGACGTCGTCGCCGGCCTGATCGCCTCGCGCGCCGAGATCGCCCTCGGCATCGACACGGACTGGCGCGAGCACTACCGCCCGCGCACGCAGCACCCGCCGCACGACGCCGAGAAGGCGATAACGCGCGACGGCCGCGTCCACCGTGTGCATCGCAGCATCCCGTACGAGGACGCCACCGGCGAGTTCATCGGCGTGGCGAGGTTCAGCGCTCGCGGCGGGAATCTGCTGCGCGAGCACTATCATCGGCGTCGCCGCGAGTGCTGGGACAGGCCGTATCGCGAGGCGCCGCAGTTCCAGAAGGCCTACCTGATTCACCTCTTCCAGGACATGATCGAGCAGGGCATCGAGTTCGGTCACGCGGACACCCACGGCCTGTACCGCGAGATCGACACGCAGGAAGACATGGACCTCGCGCAGAAGGGTTGGAACCCGTGATCGGGGCGGGCGGGTGAGCGCGGCTCCGCTGTTTCCCGCGTCGGTGGTGGGCTCGCTGCCGCGCCCGCTGCACGTGCGCGAGCTGATCGACAAGCCGTCGTGGGACGCGACGGACGAGCACGCGATGGACGCGGCCGTCCGCTTCGCGGTTTCGCTGCAGGAGGCCGCGGGGCTCGACGTCGTGACCGACGGCGAGTGGCGCCGGCGTTCCTACATCGGCGTGATCGCCGAGCTGGCGCACGGCTTCGCGCTGGAGGTCAACCTGGCGGACGGTCGACCCTGGACCGTCGTCACCGAGAAGCTCGCCCCCAAGGAAGCGGGCTTCATCGCGCGCGAGGCGGCGTTCCTCAAGAGCGTCGCGCGCGTCGGCACCAAGATCACGCTGCCCGCGCCCGCCCTGCTCGGCGAGCGGCTGTGGCACCCGGTGCGCTCGCGCGACGCGTATCCGCGTCGCGACGACTTCGTGCGCGATTGCGTGGAGCCGCTCCGACGCGAGATCGCGCTCATCGGCAGGATCGGGATCGACATCGTCCAGATCGACGATCCGCACCTGTGCCTCTTCGTCGATCCCGACGTGCGCCGCGGATACGACGACCCGGACCGCGCGGCGGACTTCGCCGTCGACATGATCAACGCGCTCGTCGACGGCTTCGGCGGGATCAAGTTCGCGGTGCATCTGTGCCGGCGGGCCGGCGCGCGCGTTCGGGGCGAGAAGCATCACGCCGGAACCTACGGGCCGATCCTGGCCCAGCTGAACCGCCTCAAGGTCCAGCACCTCACCATGGAGTTCACGGCCGCCGGCGCGGACGACCTGGAGAGCCTCGGCCGGTTGCGCGACGACTTCGAGCTCGGACTCGGCGTGGTCGACGTGACGCCGGGCACGAAGGAGAGTGCGTCCGAGATCGCCGGGCGCGTCGAGCGCGCGCTGCAACGGGTCGACGCGCAGCGCATCACGCTCAATCCCGACTGCGGATTCGCGCCGGGCTCGGCGGCGAAGGTCGATCTCGACGAGGTCTACCTGAAGCTCCGCGCGGAAGTCGAAGCGGCGCGGATGCTGCGGGCGCGGCATCGGTAGGCGACGCATTTTCGAGGCGTCGCGGCGGGCAACTGCAAACAAAAACGCCCCTCGCGGGGCGTTCTCGTTTCGGTCGGTGTCGGCTCAGGTGCCGCGCCCCCACAATCCGCAGTAACGGCGGGCGATGAACGGCAGCCCGTTCGCGTACCCGGGCCAGTTCTCGTAGCCCGAGAGCTTGAATTCCTTCTCCCCCGCGTCCCAGCACTTGCCTTCCTGCGCGAGCTTCTTCATCTCGGCCGAGGCGGCCTGCAGCAGCGCGAGCTGATCCTGCACGTCCTTCTTCGTGCCGAGCCGATCGCCGGGGGCGGGGTGGCCGGGAATCAGCCGGTCCCAGTCCATTCCCAACACCTTCTGGATGAACGCTTCGGTCTCGAGCGGATAGAAGTCGATCATCCCGCGCCCCGGGACCGTGCCGACCGGAAGCGTGTCGACGACGAACATGATCCGTCTCCTTCGGCAGGCGCATCACCAGCGTCGAATCCGAATGGTTCAGGCCGTGGTAGCTCAGCTCGAGCGTGGTGCCGCCGAGCGTGATCGTCCGGCCCCTGTCGCTCACCACCTCGTCGGGCAGGACGGTGTTCGGGTCCTTCAGCATCTCCAGGCGTTCCTTCGCCCGCTGGTGCGCGACGAACGTCGCGCCGGCGTCCTTGAACGCCTTGCCGCCCGCGATGTGGTCGAAGTGGTGGTGGCTGTAGATCACGTACTTGACCGGCTTGTCGGTCACCTTGCGGATCTCGTTCAGGTAGTCCTGGCCGCCCGTCGGACGCCCGTAGGCGACCGGATCGGTGGCGATCACGCCCTCCGGCGTGACGATGAACATCGCCTGGTGGCCCACGTTGCGGAAGATGTAGACCCCTTCGGTACCGTCGACCTTCGTCGTCTGGATCGGTGGCCGGGCCGGCTGCTGGGCCTGGGCGATCCCGAGCAACGAGAGCGTTGCGAGTGCGGCAATGAAGTGAGCGATCCGTGTCATTTTTTTCTCCTCCAGGTGGTGTGGCATGCGAAGCGCGGAACCCAGCCCGCGGGACCGAGCCCGCGCTGCCGGCGCGGAAGTATACGTGTGGACCTCGCGGGATATTCCCGCTCGCGGTCGGTTCCAGCCCCGTCTATTGATCGAAGCGATCCAGCACCCGCCCCGGCCCCGCCTCGAGCGCGGCGTAGCGCTCGCCGTCGAACACCGATACGCCGTTCACCCACACGCCGTGCACGCCGCGCGGGCGGCGGATCATGCGCGTGCCGCCGCCGGGAAGATCGGCGACGCGCTCGAGCTTCGAGATCCCGACCGTGGCGGGGTCGAACAGCAGCAGGTCGGCCCATGCGCCCGGCGCGATGCGGCCGCGCTCGGGGATGCGGTACTTGCGCGCCGGGTCGCTCGTGAGGCGCCGCGCGCCTTCCTCGAGCGTGAAAGCGCCGCGGTCGCGCACCCAATGCCCCAGGAAGTGCAGGCCGAAGCCCGCGTCGCACAGGAACTTGAGATGCGCCCCCGCGTCCGACAGCGCCACGACGCCCGCCGGGTGCTGCAGGAGCGGCTGCACGCCATCGTCGTCGCTGTTGAAGAACTTGCCCACGAACGTGGTGTCGAGGCTCTCCGCGAACGCGAGGTCGAGGAACGCGTCGAGCGGATCGATGCCCGCGACGCGCGCGAGCTCGTCGATGGTCTTGCCTTCGAGCGCGCGGCCGCGCTCGGTCGCCGCCTGGCCGACCTCGATCTTGCGCCAGTCGCCGGCGAAGATCACGCCGGCCTTCGGCGCGGCGAGGTTCGCGCGGAACGCGTCGCGAAACGCCGGATCGAGATAGATCGCCGGCAGGTCTTCCTTCGCCGCCTGCTTGACGCGCGTGAACGCGTCGTGGCTGTAAAGCACGTACGGATCGCGCAGGCCGAAGTCGAACGACAGCGGCTGGCAGCTCGAGTGGACGTAGACCTCGTGGCCGCGCCCGATCGCGGCGCGGCACTGCTCGTAGAGCGCCAGGGCGCGTTCCGGATGCGCGTCGTTGTACATCGTGAGCACCGTCACGATGAACGCGGGCCGGCCGGTGGTCGCGGCGATGTTCTCCATGTATTCCGGCGTCGCGCGCGGCCCGGTCGCCGAGACGAAGATCCCGCGCTTCTCCTCGCCGAGCACGCCGACGAGCCCGGCGAGCTCCGCGTCGGTGGCGAGCGTCGACGGCATCGGCCGCGATCCCCAGCCGCTGTGGTTCGGCGAAAAGGACGACCCGAAGCCGATCGCGCCGGCGCGGATCGCGCCGCGCACCGTCTCGCGCATCGCCGCGAGCTCGTCCGCGGTCGGCTCCTTCCGCTCGCACGCCGCCTCGCCCATCACCGCGGTGCGGATCGTCGAGTGCTGCGCGAGCACGGCGACGTTCGCATACGGCTTGCAGGCGCGGATCGCGTCCATGTACTGCGGGAAGGTCTCGAAGTCCCAGCGCGTGCCGGCGAGCAGCGCGTCGAGATCCATGCCCTCGACCACCGCGAGGTTCTTCAGCAGCAGATCGCGGTGCCGCGGCGGGCTCGGCGCGATGCCGAACCCGCAGTTGCCCATGACGGCGGTCGTCACGCCCAGAGACGGCGAAGGCGACAGCTTCGGGTCCCACGTGATCTGCGCATCGTAGTGCGTGTGCACGTCGACGATGCCTGGCATGAGCGCGAGGCCGCCGGCGTCGACCGTCGCGCGCGACGGCTCGTCGGTCTGCGCCGACCGACACGACCCGTCCGTCGCGCACACCGACATCGGCGTGTTGCGCGGGGCCGCCGCTGCCGTCGTAGACCGTCGCGCCGCGGATGATCAGGTCAAGCATGGCTATCGTCCCTTTGCGCTACGCGCCGAAGACACCAACCCTATTTCTTCAGCCCGATCGTCCCCATCAGCCGCGCGAGATCGGCGTCCTCCTTCGCGATCAGCTCGCCGAACTCCGCCGACGGCATGAACGCGGGTCGCACCCCGAGCTTGTCGCTCGACTTCGCGAACTCGGGGTTCTCGGCGGTGAGCCGGATCGCGTTCTCGAGCATCGCGATCGTCTGCTTCGGCGTGCCTTTGGGCACCGCGATGCCGCGCCATGCCTCGAGCGACACGTCCACCCCCTGCTCCTTCGCGGTCGGCACGTCGGGCAGCGCCGGGTCGCGGCTCGGGATCATCGCCGCGAGCAGGCGCACGTTGCCCGACTTCACCTGCGCGGCCAGCGCACCGGGCAATTGCACCAGCACATCGACGTGTCCGCCGAGCAGGTTCGGCACCGTCTGCGCCGCGGCATAAGGCACGTCCACGACCTTCGCGCCGGCGGCCTGGAACAGCGCCACCGACGAGATGTGCGTGTGGCTGCCGATGCCCGAGTTGCCGACGGTGATGACGCCCGGGCGCGCCTTTGCGTCGGCCATGAGCTCGGGCAGGTTCTTCCACTTCGCGTCGGCGCGCACCGCGACCACCGGCGACTCGACGAGCACGCGCGCCACCGGGTCGAACGCCTTGTAGTCGAAGGCGAGCTGGCCGGAGTGGTAGGTGGTCGAGATCGAGTTCGAGTTCCACACCAGCGAGTAGCCGTCGGGCTTCTGCGCCGCGACGAACCGGTAGCCGATGGCCCCGCCGGCGCCGGGGCGGTTGACCACGATTACGGTCGCACCGAGGTGCTTCGCCATCCCCTCGGCGAGCAGGCGCGCCGTCACGTCGGCCGACGATCCGGCGGGAAAGAGCACCGTGATCTCGACGTTGCCCTTCTGCGGGAACGGCGGCTCCTGCGCCGCGGCGGGCAGCGCGAGCGCGACGCCGAGCGCGAACGACAGCTTCCGGGTCCAGGGGGTCATGCGTCCCTCGATTCAAAGATCTCCGCGACCTGCACGCGCCGTCCCTCGCGCGCCGACTTGATGCCGGCGCGGATCACCGCGAGCGAGCGGGTGCCGCCCTCGCCGCCCATCTCCGGCCGCGGACCGCCGCGGACCGCCGCGGCGAACTCCTCGAGCTCGTCGACGAACGTGTCGACCTTCGGCACTCGCACGGGTTCGGACTTCTCGGCGCCGCGCTTGAGGAAGCGCAGCCCCTGGTGGAAGTCGTAGTACGCGCTCGCATCCTTGCCGTAGACGTTCATCACGTAATACTCGGACGCCGACGCATAGCTCGCGTTCAGCGTGGAGAGCGCGCCGTTCTGGTGCTCGATGATCAGGCTCGCGACGTCGGGGTTGTCGCCGGGCAGCACGAGTTGCGCAAGGCTGCCGCTCACCGCCTTGATGGGGCCGACGAGGTACTCGAGGACGTCGATGTAGTGGATGCCGATCTGCAGCATCACGCCGCCGGGCATGCCCTCGGCGGTGTAGCGCCACGAGCCGAGGTCGATCTTGCCGAGCCGGTCGCGGCTGATGTTCGCCTCGGCATTCACGAGCTTGCCGAACACGCCGTCGTCGATCTGCTTCCGGATCCAGCGGAAGTGGCCCTCGCGCCGGCGCTGGTAGCCGAGCGCGAGCACGACGCCGGCCTTGCGGCACACGTCCGTGATCGCTCGTGCGTCGGCCATGGTATTGGCGATCGGCTTGTCCAGGAAGACGTGCTTGCCCGCCTCGGCCGCCGCCCGCGTGGTCTCGAGGTGCACGTTGTTCGGCGTGGTGTTGATGATCGCCTCGATCGAGCGGTCCGCCAGGATCGATGCGTAGCTCGGTGCCGCACGGCACGCGTACTTCGCCGCGAACGTCGCGCGCTTCTCCTCCGAGCGGGTGTAGCAGGCGACGATCTCGAGCTCGCCCGAGCGGACGATCGCGTCCGCGAGCACGTCCGACCACCAGCCCATGCCGAGGCAGGCGACTCTCAGGGATTCAGCCATGTCGCGGTCCGCCTACGGTTTCCACGCGGCGCCGATCGACTCGACTGCCGCGCGTGCGATGCGGGCGTCGGTCTCCCAGTCGCCGCCGCTCACGCCGATCCCGCCGATGCATTCGCCGCCGACGAGGATCGGGAAGCCGCCTTCCATGGCGGTCCACCGGTCCGGGCCCGCCGCAAGCGCGAGCCCGAGTGCGTGCGTGGTGTCGAGGGGCTGCCCCTGCGCGCCCTGCATCGTGGTCGGCCGCTTGTTCGACGCCGCGCAGACCGCCTTGGTCGTCGACGAGTGCACGGTGTGGAAGCGCCCGCCGTCCATGCGCTCGAGCATGACGAGGTTGCCGCCGCCGTCGGCGATCGCAACCGTGATCGAGATGCCGGCCTGCTCGGCCTGCCCGACTGCGGTGGCCGCCATCTTGCGCGCCCCGGCGAGCGTGAGGCGCTTGGAGTCCGCGACGTACATCGAATCCCTCCTGGTGGCGCGGCGCGCATCTCGCGGCGGCGACGCGGGACGCTATGCTAACGCACCGACGAGCGCGCCCGCGACGATCAGCCACAGCGGGTGCAGCCGGGTGGCCGAGGCGAGCACCGTCGACGCCATCGCCATCGCGTACATCCACCAGTGACCTGCGCTGCCGGTCGCGAGGATGAAGCCGCTCGCCAACACGAGGCCGACCGTAACGGGCGCGAAGCCGTTCCGGATGGCGCGCGTCCAGCGCGTGCCGGCGCCCCGGAAGTGCGCGCGCGCCGCGAACCACGCGATCACCGAAGACGGCAGGCAGAACGCGACGAGCGCCGCGACGCCGAGCGCGGCGCCGCCGACGCGCTGGCCGATCAGCGCTATGACGAGCACGTTGGGCCCGGGCGCCGCCTGGCTGAGCGCCACCAGCGTCGCGAACTCGGTGCCGGTCATCCAGCCGCGCTCGGTCACGACGAGCCGGAAGATGTCGGGAAACACCGCGTGCGCGCCGCCCACCGAGACGAGCGAGAGCAGCGCGAGGTGCGCGAGCAGCGTGCCGGCGTCGGCGAGGGATCCCATCAGCGCTCCCGCCGCCAGGCGAGCCACACGCCGAGCGGCGCGAGCGCGACCACGACGAGCGGCAGCGGCAGCCGTGCAAGCGCGATCGCCGCAAAGCTCGCGACACCGAGCGCGATCACCGACGCCCGCGGCTTGAGCGCGTGCGCGAAGCGGATGCCGACCGAAAGGACGAGTCCCGCGGCCGCGGCGCCGACGCCGGCGAACGCGCCCTTCAGCCACGACACGTCGGCGAACTCCTGGTAGATCGCGCCCAGGACGAGGAACAGCGCGAGCGGGACGAGCATCAGCCCGAGCACGCCCGCGGCCGCGCCCGGCACGCCGCAGAAGCGCGTTCCGAGCATGATCGCCACGTTCACGATGTTCGGCCCGGGCAGCAGCTGGGCGAGGCTGAGCAGCTCGGTCATCTCGGCGTCGGTGATCCAGCGCTTGCGGTCGACGAGCTGGCGGCGCGCGTACGGCAGCACGCCCCCGAATCCGGAAATGCCGACGCTCAGGAACGCGAGGAAGAGCTCGCGGGGCGTGGGCGGGGTCGACTGCGCCATGCCGCCGATTATCGCGGCACGGGCGGCGCGCGCAAAGCCGCGGCGCGCTTGACGCCCTCCGGTCTTCCCAACATAGTAGCCCGCCGCGCGGCCTCGGCCGGCGCGCGGGACCGGAGGAGAACCCGATGTGCGTACCGAACGCGCCGAGACCATGACGATGACGCTCAGAATCCTGACCGGCGTGGCCACCGCGCTCGTCGCCGCAGCGGCGCCGGGACAGACGGCGATCAGCCTCGGCACCGCGACCCCCGGCGGCGGCTTTCCGATCTACGGCGCGGCGTTCACGGACGTCGTGAACGCGATCGAGCCGACCCTGCGCATCGAGCCGCGCAACACCAAGGGCAGCACCGAGAACGTGCCGCTCCTCGAGGCCGGCAGCCTCGACATCGCGCTCGTGCAGGGCGAAGTTGCCAATCCGGCGCTCGCCAAACCCGATACGCCGCTGCGCATCATCACCGCGATGTACTCCTCGCCCGGGATGTTCGTGGTCCGCGGCGACAGCCCGTATCGCACGATCGCCGATCTGCGCGGCAAGCCGGTCGCGCTCGGCGCGGAAGGCTCCGGCCTCACGATCCTCGGCCGCAATGTCCTCGCGGCGATCGGCATCGACCCCGATCGCGACGTCCAGGCGATCTACCTCGAGCGCGCGGGTGACGGGCCGGCGATGGTGCTCGACGGCCGCGCCGCCGCGCTCTGGGGTGCGGGCGTCGGCTGGCCGGGGTTCACCGCCGTCGCTAAAGCGGGCGGGCGATTCATCGCGCCAGACGCGGAGGAAGTGAAGCGCATCCTCGCGAAGTATCCGTTCCTGAAACCGATAACGATGCCGGCGGGCAGCTATCCGGGGCAGGACGCGGCCATCCCGACCGTCGGCTCGTGGAGCTTCGTGCTCGCGCGGCCGGGACTGTCGGAGGACGCGGCGTACCGCATTGCGCGAGCCCTCCACAAAGGGGAAGCGGCACTGGGCGCAAAGCTCGCGCAGGCGCGCGAGACCACCGCCGCCAACACCGTCGCCGCGGCGCCGCGCGCCGATCTCATCCATCCGGGCGTCGCGAAGTACCTGCGCGAAGCCGGCCTGCTCAAATAGAGACCACACCGATGAAGAAGACGCTTTTTGCACTTGCGACGGCCCTTGCGCTCTGCGCGCCGGCCGCGCTCGCCCAGGATTACCCGACGCGGCCGATCCGCATCGTCATCCCGCTCACGCCCGGCTCGGGCGCCGACATCGCCGGGCGCATCGTCGCCAGGCATCTGGGCGAGGCGTTCAAGCAGCCGGTGATCGTCGAGAACCGGCCGGGCGCCGGCGGCCAGATCGGCACGCAGGCGGTCGTCAGCGCGGAGCCCGACGGCTACACGCTGCTCGTGCAGTCGGCGTCGCACGCCGCGAACCCCGCGATCTACAAGAGCCTGCCGTACGACCCGCTCAAGGATCTCGTGGACGTCGCGATCCTCGGCGTGACGCCGTACGTGATGGTGACCGCGAAGGGCGGCGCTTATCCGAACCTGAAGGCGCTGATCGACGCGGCGAAAGCGCAGCCCGGCGCGATCCCGTTCGCGTCGGCGGGCGTCGGCAGCTCGACCCATCTCGCGGCGGAGTACTTCGCGCAGCAGGCGGGCGTGAAGATGCTGCACGTCCCGTACAAGGGATCGCCGGAAGCGATCCAGGACACGATCGCGGGCCGCACTTCGTTCTACATGGCACCGATCAACACCGCGGTCGGTCAGGTCAAGGAGGGCAGGCTGGGCGCCCTCGGCGTCTCGACGCGCAAGCGCGCCGACGTGCTGCCCGACGTGCCGGCGCTCGCGGAACAGGGCCTCGGCGGGTTCGACATCTCGCTCTGGTTCGGAATGTGGGCGCGCGCCGGCACGCCGCCCGCGGTGGTGCAGAAGCTCAACGCGCAGGTGAACGCGATCGTGCAGGGCGCGGAGGTGCGCGAGCAGTTCGCCAAGCTCGGCATCACGCCCGCGCCGATGAAGCCCGACGAGTTCGGGAAGTTCGTGCGCGACCAGATCGTCACCTACCAGGCGATCGTCAAGGACGCGGGCATCCAGCCGCAATAGCGGCCCGGCCAGCCCGCGCGTCGAATCACCAGGAGAACGAAATGATCCAACGCCTTGCCTGCGCCGCACTCGCGACGGCCTGCCTCGTCCCGCATGCGCTCGCCCAGGATTCCTATCCGAGCCGGCCGATCCAGGTGATCCTGCCGCTGCAGGTCGGCAGCGCGTCCGACATCGCGGTGCGCATCGTCGCCGAGCGGCTCACCGAGATCCTCGGCCAGAACGTGGTCGTCGAGAACGTCACCGGCGTCGGCGGGCTCATCGGCGCGAACCGCCTCGCGGCGGCGCGGCCGGACGGCTACACGCTCGCGGCGATGAACAACAGCATCCTCACGATCCTGCCGCACATCAAGCGCAAGGAGGTGAAGTTCGACTCCTTTGCCGACTACGTGCCCATTCGCGGCATTGCGAACATCCCGACCTTCCTCGGCGTGCCGAAGGACCTGCCGGTGGCGAACGTCAAGGAGCTGATCGCGCTCGCGAAGGCGCAGCCCGGCGCCCTGAACTACTCGACCGGCGGACCGGGCAGCCCCCAGCACCTCGCCACCGAGATGTTCATGGAGATGGCGGGCGTGAAGCTCACGCACGTGCCGTACAAGGGCGCCACCGCGGCCACCGCGGACCTCGCCGCAGGGCGCGTGCAGGTGATGTTCGTCGCGCATTCGCTCGCGCTGCCGTATCTCCCGAACGAGCGCATCAAGCTGATCGCGTTCGCCGGAGGCGAGCGCAGCAAGGCGTTTCCCAACATCCCGACCGTCGCCGAGAGCGGCGTGCCGGGCTACGACTATGCATCGTGGGTGGCGCTGTTCGCGCTGAAGGGCACGCCGCCCGAAGTCGTCGCGAAGTTGCGGGATGCGGCCGCGAAGGCGATGGCCACCCCCGGCCTGGCGGACCGGCTCGCGAAGAGCGGGCTGGAAATCTGGGACACGCCTGCCGATGCGCTCACCAGGGTGATGCGCGAGGACTGGGCGCGCTGGGAAAAGGTCGTGACGGCCGCCGGCCTCGCCGAGAACTGAGGCGCCGGTAGCGCTCATGACTGAACGATGGGCCGCGCGCCAGTTCCACAACCAGCCCGAGGCGAGCCACACCCACGGCTTCCTCGTCGCGCTGTGGGACGAAGTGCGCGCCGCGACCGGCGGTGCGCTCGACGTCACGGTGCATGCGCAGAACGGCGGCATCGCCGGCTCCGATCCGGCCGCGCTCGACATGCTCGTGTCGGGCGAGCTGGAATTCATGACGCTCATGGGCGGCATCCTCGGCAAGATCGTGCCGGTCGCCGAGATCCAGGGACTGCCGTTCGCGTTCGCGAGCCCCGCGCAGGTGCACGCCGCGATGCGCGGGGCGCTCGGGGACCATCTGCGCGCGGAGATGGCCGTCAAAGGGATCCACGGATTCCGCGACGGCGTGCTCGAAAACGGCTTCCGGCACATCGTCTCGGTGGACCGGCCGGTGCGCAGCGCGGCCGATCTCGCCGGCTACCGCATGCGCATTCCGGACGGCCGGATGTTCGACGACGCCTTTCGCGCGCTCGGCGCGACGCCCGTCGTCGTGAACATCCGCGAGCTGTACGCCGCGCTCGCCGCCCACCGGGTCGACGGGCAGGAGAATCCGCTCGCGGTCGTCGAGGTGAACCGTCTCTACGAAGTCTCGAAGTACGTGAGTCTCACCGCGCACATGTGGTCGGGCTTCAATCTGATCGGGCACCTCGCGTTCTGGCGCCGCCTGCCGGAGGACGTGCAGACGATCGTGAACCGGGCGGTGGCCGCGCACGTCGAGCGTCAGCGCGCCTACACTGTCGGCTTCAACCGCGAGCTCGAGACGCGGCTCGCCACCGAGCGCGGCATGGTCTTCAACACCGCCGACGCCGCGAGCTTCCGGGCGGTGCTGTCCGGGGATTTCTACCGCCGGTGGCGCCGGGAGCTCGGCGACACCGGCTGGCGTCTGCTCGAGGACGCGGTCGGCAGGCAGCTGTGAGCCCGGAGCACTCCGCGAGAACAACTGAGGAGGAGGGAATCATGAAGCGTTTCTGGAAGTTCCTGGGCGGCGCAGCGATGCTGTGCCTCGTCGCCGCGCCGGCGCTCGGCCAGGTGAAGCTCGCCAACGGCACGGTATTGCCGGACAAGCCCTTCTTCATCGTCACCTACATCGAGGCGGGGCCCGCGGATGCGCAGAAGGCCGCCGCGCTGATCAAGAAGCACAGCGCCGCAACCCGGCAGCAGGCGGGGAACATCGGCTCCGAGGCGCTGCAGGAGACGGGGCGCAAGAACCACTTCGTCCTGCTCGAGGTCTGGCAGGACCAGGCCGCGCGGGCGGCGCATGCCAAGTCCGAAGGCACGGTCGCGTTCCGCAAGGCGCTCCAGCCGCTCCTCCACAGCCCGTACGACGAGCGGCCGCACGCCGGGCTGGCGGCCGCCGGCGGCGGCCAGGGCGGACGCGGCGCGGTGTACGTGGTGACGCACGTCGACATCATTCCGACCGAGCAGGTTCCGCCCTGCAAGCGCCAGGTCAGCGACACGGGGCCGTGCGGCATCGGGCTGGTCGAGAAGCTGGTCGTCGACAGCCGCAAGCACGCCGGCAACATCCGCTTCGACGCGCTCACCCAGGCCAACCGCCCGAACCACATGACCGTCGTCGAGGTGTGGCGGAAGCCCGAAGGACCAGGAAGCGCACACGATGCATGCCGACACCCGGAATTTCCGCGACAGCCTGGCGGGCGTGGCGCCCGGCAGCGGCGTGGCGGCCGATCCGCTGTTCGTGATCAATCCGCTCTCGGGCAGCCTCTACGACGAGCAGCTCTACACGTCGATCGACTGAGTGGCCGCGACATTGCGGACACGCCGGCATCGCGGCGGCGCTGGCGCTCGCGTCGCTGGGGTGGGCGCCCCTGGCGCTCCCCCAGATGCCGCCGAGCGATGCCGAGGTCGCGCGGTACGCCGGGCTCCACGCCGCAGCCGCTTCCGGCAGCGTCGCCGAGATCGAGCGGCTGCTCGCGTCGGGCGCCGACCGCGAAGCGCGCGACGGCAACGGGCGCACGCCGCTGCACGTGGCCGTCTACCGCAAGAAGCACGACGCGGCGCGCGTGCTGCTCGCGAAAGGCGCCGACGCGAACGCGCTCGACCGGCAGCGCTACGACGTCGTCACGATCGCCGCGGTCGCCGACGACGTCCCGATGCTGAAACTCGTGCTCGAAGGCGGGGCGAGCGCGAAGAACGTCACCAGTCCCTACGACGGCACCGCGCTGATCGCGGCCGCGCACCTCGGCCACGTCGAAGTCGTCCAGGTGCTGATCAGGGCGGGGGCGCCGCTCGATCACGTGAACAACCTGACCTGGACCGCGCTGATGGAGTCGATCGTCCTCGGCGACGGCGGCAAGCGCCACACCGAAACGCTGCGTGCGCTCGTGCAGGCCGGCGCGAACGTGAACCTCCCCGATCGCGCCGGCATCACCCCCCTCGCGCATGCGCGGGGGCGGGGCTACAAGGAGATGGCGCAGATCCTGGAGAAAGCGGGGGCGCGCTGATCGACTGAACGCGTCGCGCCCCGTCCGGCCGATGTGTGAGAATGCCGGCCGCTAGCGGACGTGACCCATCCCGGTCCGCGCTCGATAGCCCAGATTCCAACCGAGGAGGTTCCCTTGAAAATCACCACCAGATCGGCAGTACTCGCCGCTTGCACGCTCGCAGTGGCGGGCATGAGTGCGGAATCCCATGCGCAGAAGGCGAATGCGCCGAAGACGATGAGCTTCTTCGTCACCAGCGCCGGGTCCGGCAAAGGCGCCGACCTGGGCGGCCTGGCCGGCGCCGACAAGATCTGCCAGTCGCTCGCGGCCGCCGTGGGTGCGGGCAACCGGACCTGGCACGCCTACCTGAGCACCACCGCATCGGGCGGCGCGCCCGCGGTCAACGCGCGCGATCGCATCGGCCGCGGCCCCTGGTACAACGCCAAGGGCGAGCTCATCGCCAGCAACGTCGATGACCTTCACGACAAGGGCAACGTCACCAAGCAGACCGCGCTCACCGAGAAGGGCGCGGTCGTCAACGGCCGGGGCGACCAGCCGAACATGCACGACATCCTGACCGGGTCGGATTCGCAGGGCCGGGCGTTCGTCGGCGGGACCTCGGATACCACCTGCGCCAACTGGACGAGCAGCAGCGCCGGCTCGGCGCAGGTCGGCCACCATGACCGGCAGGGCCTGAACGACTCGCCGCCCGCCAAGTCCTGGAACCACTCCCACCCGTCGCGCGGCTGCAGCCAGGACAATCTCCGCAGCAGCGGCGGCAACGGTTTCTTCTACTGCTTCGCTGCGAAGTAGCGGGCGGCCCGACCCCGGTGCGCCGGCCCCCCTCCCTTCCCCTCCCAAGGGGAGGGAAGGGGTAGCGCCTTACCCGCCCGACACCATCTTCGCCGGATCCACCCACTCGTCGAACTGCTCGCCGGTGACGTAGCCGAGCGCGAGCGCCGCCTCGCGCAGGGTCGTGCCTTCCTTGTGCGCCTTCTTCGCGATCTCGGCGGCCTTGTGGTAGCCGATGTGCGGGTTGAGCGCGGTCACCAGCATCAGCGAGTTCTCGAGATGCCGGTCGATGACCGGGAGGTTGGGCTGGATGCCCGCGGCGCACTTCTCCTCGAACGAGACGCAGGCGTCGCCGATCAGCCGCGCGCTCTGCAGCACGTTCGCGGCGATCAGCGGCTTGAACACGTTCAGCTCGAAGTGCCCGCTCGCGCCGCCGATCGTCACCGCGACGTCGTTGCCCATGACCTGTGCGGCGACCATCGTCAGCGCCTCCGGCTGCGTGGGGTTGACCTTGCCCGGCATGATCGACGAGCCGGGCTCGTTGTCGGGGATGACGAGCTCGCCGATCCCGCTGCGCGGCCCGGAGCTCAGGATGCGGATGTCGTTGCCGATCTTCATCAGCGACACCGCGACCCGTTTCAGCGCGCCCGATAGCTCGACCATCGCGTCGTGGGCCGCAAGCGCCTCGAACTTGTTCGGCGCGGTGACGAACGGGAGGCCGGTCAGCTCGGCAATCTTTCTCGCGACGAGCACCGCGTAGCCCTTCGGAGCGTTCAGCCCGGTGCCGACCGCGGTGCCGCCAAGCGCGAGCTCGCGCACCATTTCGAGCGCATTCCGGATCGCCCGCATCCCGTTGTCGAGCTGCTGCACGTAGCCGCCGAACTCCTGGCCGAGCGTGAGCGGCGTCGCATCCATGAAGTGCGTGCGGCCGGTCTTGACGATCTTCTCGAAGGCGCGCGCTTTGGCGGCGAGCGCGTCGCGGAGCTTCTGCACGCCGGGCAGCGTCACCTCGGCCACGAGCGCGTACGCGGCGATATGCATCGCGGTCGGGAACGTGTCGTTGCTCGACTGGCTCTTGTTGACGTCGTCGTTCGGGTTGAGCGTCTGCCTTCCGTCGCCGAGCTTCCCGCCGGCGAGCACGTGCGCACGGTTCGCGATCACCTCGTTCACGTTCATGTTGCTCTGGGTGCCGCTGCCGGTCTGCCAGATCACCAGGGGGAATTCGTCGTCGAGCCGCCCGGCGAGGATCTCGTCGCAGACGTGCCCGATCAGGTCGGCCTTCCCCCGCGACAGGACGCCGAGCTCCACGTTGGCGAGCGCGGCGGCCTTCTTGAGGTACGCGAAGGCCCGGATGATCTCGCGCGGCATGCTCCCCGGCGGGCCGATGCGGAAGTTGTTGCGCGAGCGCTCGGTCTGGGCGCCCCAGTACCGGTCCGCCGGCACCTGCACCTCGCCCATCGTGTCGGTCTCGATCCGGAAGGCCATGGCTCACCTCCTCGCGCGTCGGGTGTGCGGGAATCGTAGCAGAGGGCGCGGGCGCCGCCCGCCGGCGGGCGCCGCCGCAACCCGGCGCGCCAGGATACTTGCCGATGGCAACTATCTCGTTGACAATGGCAGTGTTCCAGCGGTGCATGGGGATGCCGGCCATGGCGCGTAACGAGCTCGCACGGCGCATCGACACGGTGCGGCGGTTCAACCGTTTCTACACCCGGCGGATCGGCGTGCTCCGGGAAGGCCTACTCGGCAGCCCGTACTCCCTCGCGGAGGCGCGGCTGATCTACGAGCTCGCGCACCGCGACGGCCCCACCGCCGCGGAGCTGGGGCGCGATCTCGCCCTGGATGCCGGGTATCTCAGCCGCCTGCTGCGCGGCCTCGAGCGCGGCGGGGTCCTCGCGCGCACGCGCTCGGCCACCGACGGTCGGCGAAACCACCTGGCGCTGACGGCGAAGGGGCGACGCGCATTTGCGACTCTGAACGCGCGGTCGAACGAAGAGGTCGCCACCCTTCTCGCAGGCCTCCCCGATCCGGAGCAGCGCGGCCTCGTCTCCGCCCTGGAGACCGTCGAAACGGTGCTCGGCGCCCGGCCGGCGCCGGGCATGCCCTACCTCCTGCGCACCCATCAGCCGGGCGACATGGGCTGGGTGATCGGCCGGCACGGCGCCCTCTACGCGCAGGAGTACGGCTGGGACGAGACCTTCGAGGCGCTCGTCGCCGAGATCGCGGCGCGGTTCATCCGCAATTTCGATCCGAAGCACGAGCATTGCTGGATCGCCGAGCGCGAGGGCCGCAACGTCGGCTCGGTGTGCCTCGTCCGGAAGTCCGCCACGGTCGCCCAGCTGCGCCTGCTGATCGTCGAGCCGGACGCGCGCGGCCTCGGGATCGGCAAGCGCCTGGTGAGCGAATGCGAGCGCTTTGCGCGCCGTGCCGGCTACCGGAAGATCGTGCTGTGGACCAACGACATCCTGGACGCGGCGCGGCACCTCTACGAGGAAGCCGGTTACCGGCTCGTGAGAGAGGAGCCGCATCACAGCTTCGGTCACGACCTCGTCGGCCAGTACTGGGAGCTCAGACTCTAGCCCGGGCCGCATGCGCCGCTTCCTGCCCGCGGTCGCCGCCGCGGCGACCGGAATCCAGGTCGGCGCGGCGATCGTCGCCACGCGCTTCGTGATCGGCGAGACCGCGCCGGCATCGCTTGCCCTGCTGCGCTATGCGATCGGGCTTCTGTGCCTCGTGCCGCCGCTGGCCCTCGCGCCGCGCGTTCGCATTGCCCCGCGCGACCTCGTGCCGATCGGGCTCCTCGGGATCGTCCAGTTCGGCGTGCTGATCGCGCTGCTCAACTTTGGACTGGCGCGCGTCCCCTCGGCGCGCGCGGCGCTCATTTTCGCGTGCTTCCCCCTCCTTACCGTCGTGGTCGCCACCGTCCTCGGCGAGGAGCGCCCGACTGCGGCGAAGACGGCGGGCGTGCTGCTCACGATCGTCGGCGTCGCGCTGGCGATCGGGGAGAAGGGGGTCGGACCAGGCGCTGCGCCCGACGAGTGGCTGGGCGAGCTCGCCATCCTGTCGAGCGCCCTCGCCGGCGCGATCTGCAGCGTCCTGTACCGGCCTTACCTGCGCAAGTACCCGACGTTGCCGGTGAGCGCGTACGCGATGCTCGCGTCGGTCGGATTCCTGGCGCTCCTGGCCGCAGGCGAGGGCTTCTTCAACGCCCTCCCGCACTTCACCGAAAGGGGCTGGCTCGCCGTCGGGTTCATCGGCGTGAGCAGCGGCATCGGCTATTACCTCTGGCTGTGGGCGCTCGGACGCACGACGCCCACCCGCGTCACCGTGTTCCTCGGCCTGAGCCCGATCACTGCCGCCGCGCTCGGGACGCTCCTCCTCGGAGAGCCGGTATCCCTGATGCTCGCCGCCGGGCTCGGCTGCGTCGTGCTCGGCCTGTGGATCGCGCATCGCGATCCCGCGGCCGGACCTAAATGATCCCCCGCTCGGGGTACGGTTCGTTCGCGACCACGCGCGAATAGCCGAGCCGCGCGAGGGAGATCGTGCGGTACTCGCCGTGCGCGATGAGCTCGGCGATCGCGCGGCCCGCGGCGGGCGCGTGCATCATCCCGTGGCCCGAAAACCCGGCGACCACGTGGAAGTTGTCGAGCCGTCCCGGCCAGTTCCCGATGACCGGATTGCCGTCGAGCTCGCATTGATCGTAGAGGCCCGACCAGGTGCGCTTGCAGCGCACCGCCTCAAACGCTGGAAAGCGATGCGCGAGCGCGGGCCACACGACCGTCTCGAACCAGTCGTGGTCGACGTCGAAGTTCAACCCGCGCGGTTCGTCCGAGTTCACGAGGCCGCCCGAGTAGCCGCGGCCTTCCGGCCGGAAGGCGAGCCGATCGAGGTCCTTGACGTAGGGCAGCGGCTCGATCGCGTTCGGCGTCTCGAAGTAGTGCTCGAAGCGGCGCAGCGGCTCGATCGGCAGCGGCATGCCCGCCATCGCGCCGACGGCCTTCGCCCACGCGCCTGCGGCGTTGACGAAGTAATCGGCGGCGAGGACCCCGCCCGACTCGAGCGCGGCAGTCCGCACGCGCGCGCCCTCGCGAACCAATCCGACGACGCGATCCTTGACGTACGTCGCGCCGAGCGCGCGCGCCTCGCGCCGGAACGCCTGCAGCAGGGCGTACGGATCGCACCAGCCGTCGTCGGGCGACCACGCGCCGGCGGCGAGGTCCGACACGTTCATCGACGGGAACTGCCGCGCGAGCCCCGCGCGGTCGAGCAACTCGACGCGCGCGCCGAGCGCGGTCTGCGCACGCCAGCTCGCTTCGAGCGTCGCGACGCCGGCGTCCGGCACGATGAAGAGATACCCGCCCGGCTTCCAGCCGACCTCCGGGAGGGCGCGAATGAAGTCGATGCTGAACATCGACATCGCGATGTTCTCCGGGCCGGAGAAGAGCCGCCGCGCCCCGCCCGAGGCGCGCGGGGTCGAAGCAAGCTCGTAGGTCGGATCGGGCTCGACGACGGCGACGCGCAGCCCGGGCTGCTCGCGCAGCAGGAAGTAAGCGACGCTCGAACCCATGGCGCCGCCGCCGATGATCAGTGCATCGAAGCGGTCCACGGCTCAACCACCCCGGCGCTGCGCGCCACCCCTCCGGGCCAGGCCGCAACCACCCCGGCGCTGCGCGCCACCCCTCCTGGCCAGGAGGGGAAGGCGCGCGCTCACGCGGTCCCGACGACGTTCCGCAGCACGCCGATTCGCTCCAGCTCGCACTCGATGGTGTCGCCGGGCTTGAGATAGCCCTTCGCCGGCACGAGCGGCTCGCTGCCGTCGCCGCCGACCCACTTGCCGCCGAGCTCCGGGTCGACCGACCACGCCGTGCCGCCGGGCGTGCCGGTGATGATCACCGTGCCGGGCCGCAGCGTGAAGTTCACCGAGAAGAAGTGGATCAGCTGCGCGCACGAGAAGATCATGTTCCCGGTCGAGGCGGACTGGCGCAGCTCGCCGTTGATCCGGGTGCGCAGGCGGAGCCGCTGCGGGTCGGGAATCTCGTCGGCGGTCACGATGCACGGCCCGAGCGGCGCGGAGCAGTCGAACGCCTTGCCGCGACCGAGCTCGTACCACGTGAACCCCTGGGCGTTGCGCCGCACCTGCCGGTCGCGCGCGGTGACGTCGTTGACGATCGTGTAGCCGAACACGTGCTCGAGCGCGCGCTCGACCGGGATGAAGCGCCCCGGCCTGCCGATCACGATCGCGAGCTCGGTTTCGGAGTCGAGCTTCTTCGCGAGGCGCTCGTCGTGCACGATCGTGTCGCCCGGCCCGATCACGCAGTCGGCGGTCTTCACGAAGAACTCGGGCTCCTTGCCCGAGATCGGCGTGTTCGCCTTCTCCTTGTTGTGGTCGGTGTAGTTCGAGCCGCTGCACAGGATCGTCGCCGGCACCACCGGCGCGAGCAGCTTCACGCCCGCGAGCGGGCGGCGTCCCGCGCCCGAGGCAAGCGCCTTGCGGGCGGCATCCAGCGCGGCGGCGCCGCCGGCGATGAACTCCTGAGTGCTTTGCACACCCGGAAACTCGACGACCTGGTCGCCTTCGAGCGCCCCGACCCGGGTCGCGCCGTCGGCATTGAATCGGACGACCTTCACTCTGTTTTCCCCATTCTGCGCACCACCTCAGCGAGCCGCTTCGTGTCCGCGTCGAGAAACACGTCGAAGTCCCGGCCTTCCTTGTAGTTGATCGGCGTGTTCACGTTGGCCATCGCCTTCTGGAATTCCGGATCCTGCATCGATGCGCGCACCGCGGCGGTGAGCCGGTCGCGCACGTCCGCCGCGAGCCCGGCCGGCGCGAACACTCCGGCCCAGATGTAGAACTCGACGTCGAAGCCCTGCTCTTTCATGGTCGGCACGTCGGGCAGCGCGGCCGTGCGGGTGCCGGCCCACGAGCCGAGCACCCGGATCTTGCCGGACTTGATGTGCGGGTTCGACACGCCCGGGGACTGCGCGCCGAGATTCGTCTCGCCGGCGATGAGCGCCGTCATCGCCGGGCCGCCGCCCTTGTAGGGCACGTGGAGGAGCTTCACGTCGGCGGCCTGCGCGAGCATCTCGAAGCAGGTGTGGATCGTGCCGTACACGCCCGACGAGGCGTAGCTGATCTTGCCCGGACGCGCCTTCGCATCGTCGATCAGGTCCTTGAGCGTCTTCCACGGACTATCGGCGGGAACGAGGAGAATCGTCGGATCGGCCGACACGAGCGCAATCGACGCGAAGTCCGACATCTGATAGGTCGACGGCCGGCCGTTGACCTTGTCGGCCTCGGGGATCACCACGATCGACGAGAGCGCGGTCATGATCGTGTAGCCGTCGGGCTTCGCTTTCGCGACGAAGGCGTGCCCGACCGCACCGCCCGCACCTGCCTTGTTCTCGACCACGACCGGCTGTCCGAGCTGCTTCGCCATCGACACCGCGAGCGGGCGGCCGGTGATGTCGGCGATGCCGCCGGGCGGGAACGGCACGATCATGGTGATCGGCCGATTGGGGTACTGCTGCGCGTGGGCGGGAAAGGTCGCGGCGGCCACGACCAGCGCCGTGACGACAACGGCAAGCCTCATGTGCTCCTCCTTTGGTCTGCGCGACGCTCTTCCGGCGCCCGCGGCCGATTATGCAGGAACCGGTCGGGCGTGCTCAGCCCGGCTTCCGCAGCAACCGCTTCACCGCGTCGGTCATGACCACCTTGCCCTCGCGGGCGTAGGCCTCGTGGTTGTCCTCGATGTCGTCGAGCTTGTAGAGGTAGTTCACCATCATCCCGCCCGCCTGCTTGACGCCGCGCGGGCTCGTGTCGGCGAGCCAGTTGATCCGCTCGAGGCGCGCGCCGTTGCCGAGGTGGAAGCGCGCGACCGGATCGAGCGGCCGCGCCTTCTCCGGCGGGCCTTCCTTTTCCTCGACGAGGTAGCGGGCGCACAGGTGCATGAGCGTGCCGCGCACCGACTCCGGCGGCTGCGCCTCGGCCACGAAGCCGCGCAGCATCAGCTGCGCGAGCGCGTCGCACGGGTCCTTCGCGTCGGCCTCGTGGCACAG
Source organism: uncultured beta proteobacterium (assembly GCA_963716855.1). Classification (GTDB taxonomy): domain Bacteria; phylum Pseudomonadota; class Gammaproteobacteria; order Burkholderiales; family SG8-39; genus JAGVSZ01. The sequence goes on from CAVQUV010000005.1 coordinate 464,350, forward strand.
CTTCGCGCGCTCGTGCCGGCCGAAAAGCGATTGATCCTTGGCGGCGACGCGGCCGTCGAGCCACTTGCGGAAGCCGGGCACCGGCGAGAGCGTCGCGAAGGTCTTCAGCTTGGGGAACTCCGCGAGCAGCTCCTCGACCACGCGCTTGATCAGGAATCCGCCGAACGTCACGCCCTTGAGGCCGACCTGGGTGTTCGAGATCGAGTAGAAGATCGCGGCCTGGGCTGCGTGCGGGTCGATGGACGGCGCCTCCTCGTCGAGGAGCTGGTAGATGTTGTCGGCCATGTCCTTCACCAGCGCGATCTCGACGAAGATCAGCGGCTCGTCGGGCATGCGCGGATGGAAGAACGCGTAGCAGCGCCGGTCCGAGTCGAGACGGTTGCGCAGGTCGCGCCACGACTGGATCTCGTGCACCGCCTCGTAGGCGATCAGCTTCTCGAGCAGCATCGCCGGCGAGCCCCACGAGATGCGCTTCAGCTCGAGGTTGCCGATGTCGAACCAGCTCGAGAGGAGCGAGTAGAGCTCCTCGTCGAGCACCTCGAGCTCCGGCCGCTCGCGCAGGTAGCGCAGCACGTCGGCGCGCAGGTCGACGAGGAACTTCACGCCGTCGTGCAGCAGGTTGAACTGCTTCAGGATGCGGATGCGCGGGCTGCCCAGCGTGAGCCGCAGCTCCGACTCGGCGTGCCGCCGCGACGGACCGGGCGCGGCGTCGAGGTAGGCCTGGATCGCGCCGTTCACGGCGAGCTCGTCGGGCCCGAACTCCTCGGCGAGCAGGCCGAGGACGCTCTGCCGCCCCGCGTCGTTCAGGCCGCGAAACAGCGCGGCGAGCGTCTCCACCCGCCGGCGCGCCGAGGCCTCGCCGCCGGTGCCGGCAAGGCACTCGCGGAAGGTCGTGCGCGCGAGGCGCAGCTCCGCGCCGGAGATCGGCTGGCGCTCCTTGCCGCGGCCGACGCTCGTCAGCCAGCTCCAGAACGCGCGCACGCCGCGCCCCCTGTCGGGGGCGGAGTCCAACGCGACCGGGCTGAACGGCTTGTCCACAGGAGCGATTTTAAGCGTGTGGTCGCGCTCCGCGCATGACGCGCCTGCGGTATCTTTCCCGCCGCCATGCACTTCGTCACCGAGCCCGCCCGGAACACCCCGATCGCCGGCGAGTATGACTTCGTCGAATGAGGGGAAGATGGCCTAGATGCGAAGCATTCTGACCGCCGCGCTGCTCGCGCTCGCGCTGGCGGGCGTCGCGGCCGCGCAGGACCCGACCGCGAAAAACCAGTGGCCCGCGAAGCCGATCCGCCTCATCGTGCCGTTCCCGCCCGGCAGCTCGCCGGACCTCGTCGCGCGCCTGCTGACCGACCGGCTCGGCCAGGCGCTCGGGCAGCCCGTCGTCGTGGAGAACCGCCCCGGTGCGGGCGGCATGGTGGGCACCGGCGCGGTCGCGAAGGCGGCGCCCGACGGCTACACGATCGGGATCTCCATTCCCGGCCCGCTCGCGGTCAACACCGTGCTCCTGCAGAAGATGGAGTACGACCCGTTCAAGGAGCTCGCGCCGATCTCGGTCGTCGCAGCCAGCCCGAACGTCCTCGTCGTCGATCCGAAGCTCAACGTGAGCACCCTCAAGGAGTTCATCGCGGCCGCGAAGGCGCAACCGGGAAAGCTCAACTACGGATCGGTCGGCAACGGCAGCGCGTCGCACCTCACGATGGAGCTGCTCAAGCAGCTCGCCGGCATCGACCTCGTGCATGTGCCTTACCCGGGCAGCCCGCAGGTCAACACGGCGATCCTCAATGGACAGATCGCGGGCGGCTTCGTCGTGCCCGCGACCGCGATGCCGCTCGTGCAAGGCGGCCGTCTCAAGGCGCTGGGCGCCACCACGACGACCCGCAGCGTCGTGCTGCCGGACCTGCCGACGGTCGCCGAGCAGGGCTTTCCCGGCTTCTACTCCACCGCCTGGATCGCCGCGGTCGCGCCCGCGAAGACGCCCGAGCGGATCGCGCGCCGCATTTCGGAGGAGCTCGTCGCGATCATCCGCAGCGACGACGTGCGCCAGCGTCTGATCGCGATCTACTTCCAGCCCGTCGGCACGGCGCCCGAAGCGCTGCGCATCCTCATGCGCGAGGAAGCCGACCGCTGGGGCAAGGTCATCAAGGCAGCGGGCGTCAAGCCGGGCTGAGCCCGCGGCACGCGCCATTGCCGGGCGCTTTGCGGCAAGTTCCCTTTCGCGCCGACGGCAGGTCGTCGTAGAGTAAACAGAATTCGGGAGCACTTGTGGCGAACGCTCAGCCCGCCGTCGACCGTAGAGCCCTGCTGATGCAGTGCCGCGCGGCCGTCGAGAAGCGGCTGTGCGAGCAGCTGGAGGCGCTGCTCTCCGGTCTCGCGCCGAAGATCGAGGAGCTCCACCGCGGCGCGAAGGAACGCGACGAGCGCGACCAGTACGCGAACGCGCTCGCGCGCCTCCACAACGGCCGCGCCGCGTTCTTCGACCGCTTCCGCAAGGAGTTCGGCGAGCGCTTCGACGCCGCCGCGCAGTCGCTGCAGGGCGCGTTCGACCCGTTCGGCGGCGAGCCGAGCCGCGACGAGCTCGCCGCGATGCGCACCAACGTGCTCGAGAGCGAAGTCGCGATCGGCAAGCTCGCGGCGCTCGTCAAGCAGCACGCCACCGCGGAGCTCGCGGAGCTCTCGGCGCGCTTCGCGACGCTGTTCCGGCGCAGCGTCGTGGACGACGGCGATAACCCGATCGGGCCGCTCACGATCGCGCGCAGCGTGTACGCCGGGGTCGGCGCGCTCGAGCTCGACGGGCGCGCGACGCGAGTGGTGCGCGGCGAGCTCGAGCAGCACTTCGTCGCACCGCTGGCCGCGCTGTACAAGGGCGTGAATGGCGCGTTCGCGTCGAACGGCGTCGCGCCGGCACACATCGCGCCGGCGGCGCGCGCGGCTCCCCCACCGCCGCCAGCTCCCGCTCCCACGCAGGCGCCGCCGCCCCCGCGCGCCGCCGTGGCTGCGGCCGAACGTGCATTGGCGTCGGCGCTCGACGGCACGAGCCTGCCGATGATCCTCGATCTCTTCCTGCGGCAGACCTGGGCCGGGCTGCTCGCGCGCGCGTACGCCGCCGGCGGCTACGACGGCGCCGCGTGGGCCGAAGCCGCGAAGACGATGCAGGAGCTGGTCTGGAGCCTGAAGCCGATCACCGCGCCGGCCGAGCGCGCGCGCCTGGTCGCCCTGCTACCGGGCCTGCTCAAGCGCGTGTCGGTCGGCATGGAAGCGGCCGGCATGGACCCGGAAGGACGCGAAGCGGTGCTCGAGGAGTTGATGGTGCGGCACCGCGAAATCCTGCATCCGGCCGGCAAGACCGGAGCGGCGTGACCGCCCGGCGCGTCAGCGCGACTCGAGCAGCTTCCGGACCTCGAACTTCTGCACCTTGCCGATGGCGCTTTTCGGCAGCGCGTCGACGAACGCGACGCGGCGCGGCAGCTTGTAGCGCGCGAGCCTGCCCTCGAAGAGCTTCATGACCGCGGCCTCGTCGAGCGCGGCACCGGGCCGCCGGACGATCGCCGCGACGACCGCCTCGCCCCACTTCGGATCGGGCACGCCGACGACCGCCGCCTCGACCACGTCGGGACAGTCGGCGAGGATGTTCTCGAGCTCGGCGGGATACACGTTTTCGCCGCCGGAAATGATCATGTCCTTCGAGCGGCCGACGACCCAGTAGTAGCCCTCCTCGTCGACGCGGGCGAGGTCACCCGAGCGGAACCAGCCGTCGCGATACGCCGGGTTGTCGGGGTCCTTCCAGTAGCCGGACATCAGGTTCGGCGCGCGCACCCAGATCTCGCCGACCTCGCCCGGCTTCACGTCGCGCCCGTCGGCGTCGACGAGACGGATCTCGGCATGCATCGCGGGCTTGCCGGCGGAGCCGACCTTGCGCTGCGCGTCCTCGGCGCGGAGGTAGATCGACACCGGCCCGGTCTCGGTCGAGCCGTACACCTGCGCGACCGGAATGCCGCGCGCGTGGAACGGCGCGAACAGCGAGTCGGCGATCGTCGAGGAACCGGTGTTCAACTCGCGCAGCGACGAGAGATCGGTCTTCGCCCAGTCGGGATGCGTGGTGACGGCCTTTATCGTCGCGGGCACGAGCAGCGAGAGCGTCGGCCGGCGCGCCGCCACGTCCTTCAGCCACAGGCCCGGATCGAAACGGGCGTGGATCGTGACCATCGCGCCGGCGTGCAGCGCGGGCAGCGTCTGAATGCACAGTCCGCCGACATGAAACATCGGCAGCACGGTGAGCACGTGGTCGCGACTGGTGAGGTCCTGGTAAAGCGTGGCATTGACGATGTTCCAGATCAGCGCGGCTTGGGTGTGGACCGCCCCTTTCGGCTTGCCCGTGGTGCCCGAGGTGTAGACGATCAGGACCGGGTCGGCGTCGGTGCCGGGGAGCTTCGGCTCGAATCCGACCGGCATCGGGCCCTCCCACGCGAACCAGCCGGCGGGCGTGCCGCGCAGCGCGATGAGGCGCATCAACGGCAGCCGCTGACGGATCGCGCCGGCGGACTCGTAGAAGTCCGGCTCGACGACGAGCATCGATGCCTCGGCGTGGGCGAGGATCTCCTCGTGCTCGGCGGGCGCGAGGCGGAAGTTGAGCGGGACCAGGACCGCCCCCAGCCGCGCGCATGCGAAGAGCAGCGCGAGGATCTCGGGATGGTTGTAGCCGAGGTACGCGACGCGGTCGCCCTTGTTCAGGCCGAGGCTCGCGAGCCGCAGCGTCGCCGCGTCAACGCGGCGCCAGAGCGCCGCCCAGGTGATGTCCGCGCCGGCGAAGTGCACGGCGACCCCGTCGGGGCGGAACTGCGCCCAGTGCGCGACGATGCGGGAGAGGTTCACGGCCGCAATTGAACCATCCGCCGGGGAAGCTCGCTATGCTGCCGGATCGCACATGGACGAGCGCCTGTTTTCCCCCTCCGTCGAGCGCAACCGCGAGCCGATCGCGGCGATCCTGCGGCGGCGCCTCCCGGCAACCGGCACCGTGCTCGAGATTGCGAGCGGGACCGGCGAGATCGACTCAGTCGACGTAGCGCACGCGCTCGCCGAGCGCGATTGCGTCCCGGAACCGGGGCTCTACCTCACGCCGCGGCTAGAATGCGCCCGCACAGGAGGTGCCGATGAAGATCACCCGCGTCGAAGCGATCCCGCTCGCGATCCCGTTCACCTATGGCGCCGAGGCCTTCAAGCTCGGCACCGGCAGCTGGAAAAAGCTCGACTTCTGCCTGGTGCGGGTCGAGACCGATGCAGGCGTCGTCGGCTGGGGCGAGGCGTTCGCGTACACCTGCCGCGCCGCGGTCGTCGCGGCGGTGCGCGACATGATCGCGCCGCTCGCGGTCGGGCACGACGCGACCGACATCGGCGGGCTGCACGCGAAGGTCCAGAAGCAGCTCCACATCTTCGGCCGCTTCGGCATCACCGCCTTCGCGCTCTCGGGGCTCGACATCGCGCTGTGGGACATCGCAGGAAAAGCGGCGGGCGTGCCGCTGCATCGGCTGATCGGCGGCGCGCGCCGGACGCGGATCCCGTGCTACGCGAGCCTGCTGCGGTATGCCGAGCCGCGCCTGGTCGCGCAGTACTGCGAGCGCGCGCTCGGCGAGGGCTTCACCTCGATCAAAGTGCACGAGGTCGACGACGCCGCGGTCCAGTCGGCGCGCCACGCCGTGCCGTCACACGTGCCGCTCACGGTGGACGTGAACTGCGAGTGGCGGGCGCGTGAGGCGATCGGCGTGGCGCTGCGCTGGCGCGAACACGGGCTCCTCTGGCTCGAGGAGCCGGTGTTCCCGCCCGAGGACTTCCGCGCGATCCGCGCCGTCGGGGATGCGAGCGGCATCCCGATCGCGGCGGGCGAGAACCTCTGCTTCGCGACGCAATTCGAGGCCATGCTCGAAGCGGGTGCGGTGCAATACGCGCAACCCTCCGTGACGAAGGTCGGCGGCGTCACCGAGTTCCTCAAGGTGATGGCCCTCGCGGAGGGGCGGAACGTCCGTCTCGCGCCGCACTCGCCCTACTTCGGGCCCGGCGCGCTCGCCACGCTGCACCTGCTCGCCGCGTACGGCGAGCCGTCGTGGTTCGAATGCTTCTATCTCTGGCCGGAGGCGAAGCTCTTCGGCGCGATCCTCGATCCGGTCGACGGCGCGCTCGAAGTGCCGCCCGGCCCGGGCCTCGGCCGCGATCCGGACCCGGGCGTGATCGACCGCTTCCGCGCCGAATGAGCGCGCGAAGCGGCCGGTGCCAGCCGAAGATCGGGCGCAGCCACCGAGGCAGCGTGAACACGTACTGCCGGTGCGCCAGCGGGGCCAGGACAGGCTCCTCCATCCACTCGCTCGCGCGACGGGAACGAGAAAGCGGTCAGGTTCCCCTCTGCAGCGCGCTCCAGACGCGCAGCGGGGTCGCGGGCAGATCGAGGTGCGTCACGCCGCGCTCGGCGAGCGCGTCGAGGATCGCGTTCATCCCGGCGGGCAGAGACCCGGCCACGCCCGATTCCCCGGCGCCCTTCACGCCGAGCGGATTCGTCGTGCACGGCACGACGTGGTGGCCGACGCGGAGCGACGGCAGGTCGTCCGCGCGCGGCATGACGTAATCCATGAACGACGCGGTGACGAGCTGTCCGTCGTCGCCGTACACCATCCGCTCGCCGAGCACCTGCCCGAGCCCCTGCGCGACGCCGCCGTGGATCTGACCTTCCACGATCGTCTGGTGCACGACGCGCCCGACGTCGTCGACGGCCGCATAGCCGACCACCGCGACGGTGCCGGTGTCCGGGTCGATTTCGACCTCGCAGACGTGGCAGCCGTTCGGGAAGCTCATCTGCGGCGACTGGAACGTCGCGACGGTGTCGAGGCCGCCGGCGAGGTCTACCGGGAGCCCAGCGATCGTCCGCGCGCGCGCGGCGAGCTCGAGGATCGGGATCGCGCGGTCGGTGCCGCTCACGCGGAACTGCCCGCCCGCGAATTCGATGTCCGCGGCGGACGCCTCAAAGTGATGGCTCGCGATCCGCCGCCCCTTTTCGATCGATTCGTCGCAGGCTTTCACGGTCGACCCGCCGGCCATCATCATCGAGCGCGACGCGACCGTCGGCAGGCCCGCCGGCACCTCGTCGCTGTCGCCCTGGACGAGCCGCACCGCGCTCACCGGGATGCCGAGCCGCTGTGCGACGACTGGCGGGAAGGTGGTGAGATGCCCCTGCCCGATCGCCTGCGCGCCGAGCCGGAGCGCGACCTTGCCGTCCGCCTCGAAGCGCAGATCCGCGGTGTCCTGCAGCGGGCTGCCGCCCGCGACTTCGAGGAAGCAGCAAAGCCCCATCCCGCGCAGCTTGCCCGCGCGGGCGGACGCCGCGCGCCGCGCCGCGAAGCCCGCCCAGTCGGCGAGCGCGAGCGCCTTGTCGAGCACCGCCTCGAACTCGCCGCTGTCGTAGATCGGGCTGTTCGGCGCCTTGTACGGCATCGCCGAAGCGGGGATGAGGTTCCTCCGGCGCAAGCTGACGCGGTCGACCCCCGTCGCGCGCGCGGCGACCTCGATCAGCCGCTCGATGAGGTAGATCGCCTCGGGGCGGCCAGCGCCGCGGTACGGCCCGAGCGGCATCGCGTTCGTGAAGATCATCTTCACGCCGATGTGGATCGCCGGTATCACGTACACGCTCGACAGGCAGTTCTTGGTGTTGTTGGTCGCGATCACCGCGGAAAAGGTCGAGGCGTAGGCGCCGATCCCGACGGCGGTCCGCACGCGGAGCGCGAGGAACTTCCCGCCGGCGTCGAGCGCGAGCTCGCCCTCGAGCAGCCCGTCGCGGCCGGGCGTGTCGGCGAGGAAGCTTTCGAGCCGCGAGGCGCGCCACTTCACCGGGCGCCCGATGCGCCGCGCGGCGTAGAGGACCGCCGCGTATTCCGGGTACACCTGCACCTTCATGCCGAATCCGCCGCCGACGTCGTGCGTGAGCACGCGGATCTGCTGCGGCGGCACCTTGAAGACCGACTCGGCGAGCATCTTACGGACGAGCGCGACGCCCTGCGTGCCGGCGGTCAGCGTGTAGCGCCCGGTCGCGGCGTCCCAGGCGCCGATCGCGGCGCGCGGCTCCATCGCGGCAACGGCCACCCGGGTGTCGAGGAGCTTCACCCGCGCGACGTGCGCAGCCTTCGCGAACGCAGCCTCGACCGCGGCCGCGTCGCCGTCTTCCCAGTCTAGGCAGACGTTGCCCGGCGCTTCGTCCCAGATCGCCGGCGCGCCGGCGGCGCTCGCGCGCTCGACGTCGGAGGCGGCAGGCAGATCGACGAAATCGAGCACCACCGCCTCGGCGGCGTCCTGCGCCTGCGCTGCGGTGTCCGCGACGACGATCGCGATCGGCTCGCCGACGTAGCGCACCCGGTCCATGGCGAGCACCGGCATCGCGGCGCCGAACATCGGCTTGCCGCCGCGGCCGGGAAGGAGCACCGCGGGCGGGATCGCGCCGATCCCGTCGCGCGCGAGGTCGTCGCCGGTGAAAATCGCGACGACGCCGGGCAGCTTCGCCGCGGCCGCCGCGTCGACCGACCTGATCTCGCCGTGGCCGATCGGCGACCGCACGAATGCGGCGTGCACCGCGCCCGCGACCGCGAGATCGTCGGTGAAGCGCCCGCGTCCCGCGAGCAGCGGCTCGTCTTCGCTGCGGAGCGCGTCGCGCCCGCTCCCGTATCGCAGATTGTCCTCGGCCATCGTCCCTTCTCGTGCGCTCGTGCGTTTGCCGCGTCGCATCACGCGCACCGCGGTTGACAGCGCGCCGAGCACGGTAACTATAATGGGCGCGCATATCAAGAAAACGATCGCCGAGCCGCCGTCCACGGACGCCGCGCCGACACCAAAGGAGGTTCACCCGTGAGACCCGCCGTGCTCCGTTCGCTCGTTTCGCTTGCGGCCCTCGCCGCGCTCGCCGCGGCGCCCGCCGCACAGGCGCAGACCGGCCCGATCCGGATCGGTCTCCTGCCGCCGCTCACCGGCCCGCTCGCCTCGCCGGGCAAGGACATGCAGGACGGCTTCACGCTCTTCTGGGAGCAGGCGAAGTACACCGCCGGCGGACGCAAGGTCGAGATCGTGACCGGCGACACCACCTGCAACCCCGACCAGGCGCTGACGCAGGCGCGCCGCCTCGTGCTCCAGGAGAAGGTGCACTTCATGGTCGGGCCGCTGTGCGGGCACGAGGGTCCGGCGGTGGCGCAGGTGAGCAAGGAAACCGGCGTGCCGCTGGTGATGGACGCCGCCGGCGCGGACAACGTCACCAAGTGGGACCGGACGCCGACCGTCATCCGCACCGCCGTCTCCTCGAGCCAGATCGGCCATCCGTGGGGCGAGTACCTGTACAAGGAGCTCGGCCTGCGCAACGTGACCTTCATCGCCCAGGACTACACCTTCGGCCACGAGATCACGCTCGGAGCGGTGCGGACCTTCACCGCGCTCGGCGGCAAGGTTGCCAAGATCATCTGGAACCCGGTCGGGACGAAGGACTACGGGGCGACGATCGCGGGCATCCCGGCGGACACCGACGGGGTGTCGGCGCAGGTGGTCGGCGTCGACCGCCTCCGCCTGTACGAGGCGTGGTTCAACTTCGGCATGGACAAGAAGCACAAGATCTACGGGGGCTACTGGATGCACCAGGACGTGCTGCCGCAGATGGACGATCGCGCGATCGGCATGATCGGCAACTCGCTCCAGTACGCCGCGGGCCTCGACACGCCCGAGAACAATGCGTTCACGGAGGCGTTCGCGCGCAAGTACAAGCGGCTCCCGTCGTGGTTCGCCGAGTCGGCGTACACCGCCGGGCTGTGGACCAAGACCGCAATCGATTCGATCAACGGCAAGGTCGAGGACCGCGCGGCGTTCCTCAAGGCGATGCGCAGCGTCCAGGTGAAGGCTCCGCGCGGCCCGCTGAAGCTCGACGCCTACGACAACCCGATCCAGAACGTCTACATCTCCCGCATCCAGAAGATCAAGCACCCGGTCATGGGCGAGGTCATGGTCAACGTGCCGGTCAAGACCTACACCGAGGTCTCGCAGTTCTGGACCTGGTCGCCCGAAGAGTTCCTCAAGCAGGGCCCGTACAAGCGCTAGCGACGCGCGGGCGACAGGCGGCGCGGCCGCCGCGCGGCAACAAGCGCGGCCGCGCCGTTCGTTTGCGCCCCCGTCGCGGCCCGAGCGCCGACCCCGATGACGAGCGCGATCCTCCAGGCGATCAACGGCGTATCGCTCGCCGCGCTCCTCTTCCTGCTCGCGAGCGGCTTCACGCTGTCGTTCGGGCTGATGCGCGTCGTGAACATGGCGCACGGCGCGTACTACCTGCTCGGCGGCTACGTCGGCCTCTCGGTCGCGCGCGCGACCGGCAGCTTCGCGCTCGCGCTCGTCGCCGGCGGGCTCGCGGTGGTGGTGCTCGGCTATCTCGTCGACCGGTTCCTCCTCCGGCGCACCGGCGAGAACCACCTCTCGCAGGTGCTGCTCACGGTCGGCGTCGCGTTCGTGATCGGCGACGTCGCGCTGCGAATCTGGGGCGGCGACTTTCTGAAGGTCCCGGTGCCCGTCGCCCTGCGCGGCGCAATGGAGCTGCCCGGCGGGCTCGTCTATCCGACTTACCGCTTCGTGCTGATCCTGCTCGGCGTGGCGGTCGGCGCGCTCCTCTGGATCCTCTACCGCAAGACCCAGATCGGCGCCGTCGTGCGCGCCGGCGTCGACGATCGAGAGCAGGTGGCCGCGACCGGCATCAACGTGGACCGCCTCTTCGTCATGGTCTCGGCGCTCGCGTCGTTCCTCGCCGGCATGGCCGGCGTCGCGGGGGGCGCCTTCCTCACGCTCTATCCCGGCGCGGAATGGGAGATCCTCGTCTACGCGCTGGTGGTCGTGATCGTCGGCGGCCTCGGCAGCCTCGGCGGCGCGATGATCGGCGCGCTCATCGTCGGCCTGCTCGACGCCTACGGCCGGTGGCTCCTCCCGGAGTTCTCGTACTTCGTGCTGTTCGCCCCCATGGCACTCCTGCTACTCATCCGGCCGCGCGGCATCGCCGGCAGGGACGCCTGATGGACCGGGGCCGCGCGCTCCTCGCCGCCGGCGCGCTCGCCGCCGCGCTCCTGCTGCCGTTCGCGGCCGGACCGTTCTGGATGGGGCTCGCGACGCAGATGCTCATCTTCGGCCTGCTCGCGCTCTCGACCGATCTCCTGCTCGGCCACGCCGGTCTCTTCTCGCTCTGTCACGCGTCGTTCTTCGCGGTGTCGGCGTACACGATCGCGATCCTGCAGGTGCGCTACGGCGTGCCCACGGCGCTCGCGGCGCCGGCCGGGCTCCTCGCCGGCACGCTGCTCGCGGCCGTGTTCGGCCTCGCGGTGCGCACGCGCGGCGTGTACTTCATCCTCGTCACGCTCGCCCTGGGCTACGTCGTCTGGGGCGTCGTGCACCGCTGGTCCTCGTTCACCGGCGGCGACAACGGCGTCACCAACGTGCCCTTCCCCGCTGTCGGGCCGCTCCGGATCGGATCGCACACCGAGTACTACTACTTCGTGCTCGCGGTGATGGTGGTGTGCGTCCTCGGTTACCGCGTGCTCGTGCGCTCGCCCTTCGGCCTCACGCTGCGCGGGATCAAGGCGAGCGAGTCGCGCATGCGGAGCCTCGGGTATCGAACCGGGCGGCATCTCTACGTCGCATTCGTGCTCTCCGGCGCGATCGCGAGCCTCGCCGGCGTGCTGTACGTCTACTACAACCGGTTCGTCAACCCCGTCGCCGCCTCGTTTCCGGTCTCGGTCGAAGCGGTGCTGATGACGATCGTCGGCGGCACCGGCACCGTGATCGGGCCCTTTCTCGGCTCGGCCGTCATCTTCGGCCTGCGCAACTGGGTGAGCAGCTTCTTCGAGCTCTACGCAGCGGTGCTGGGGATCGTCTTCATCGCCACCGTGCTGTGGGCGCCCGACGGCATCGTGGGCCTCGCCCGCCGGCTGCGCGAGCGGGTCCGGGGGGCGCGCGCATGACCGCGGAGGCGCTCCGCATCGGCGGCCTCTCGAAGGAGTTCGGCGGACTGCGCGCGGTCGACGGCGTGTCGCTCACCGTGGCCGCCGGCGAGCGCCGCGTGCTGATCGGCCCGAACGGCGCCGGCAAGACGACCCTCTTCCACTGCATCACCGGCACGCTGCGGCCGAGCGCAGGCGAGGTTTCTCTTTTCGGCCGCGAGATCACCCGCCTGCCCGAGCCGGGCCGCACGGCCCTCGGGATGAGCCGGACGTTCCAGATCTCGAACGTCTTCGCCGACCTCGCGGTGATCGAGAACATGATCCTCGCGCTGCTCGGCACGGACCGCCGCAAGTGGGTGCTGCATCGCCCGGTCGACGCGTTCGGCACGGTGCGGGCGCGAGCGATGGAGGGACTCGCGCGCGTCGGACTCGAGCGGCGCGCGGCCGAGCCGGCGCGGTTGCTCTCCTACGGCGAGCGCCGCCAGCTCGAGCTCGCCCTGGCGCTCAACTCGAATCCGCGCGTGCTCCTCCTCGACGAGCCCTGCGCCGGCCTGTCGCCGAGCGAGCGGCAGCGGATCTCGCAGACGATCGCCGCGCTGCCGCGCAGCATCACGCTGGTCATGATCGAGCACGACATGGACGTCGCGCTCGGGCTCGCCGACCGGGTGACGGTGCTCCACCGCGGCAAGGTGATCCTTGACGGCTCGCCCGGCGAGGTGCAAGCCAATCCCGAGGTGCGCGAGGTGTACTTCGGTCATGTCTGAAGCGCTGCTCTCCGTCCGGGGGATCCACACCTACTACGGCGACAGCTACGTCCTGCAGGGCCTCGACCTCGACCTGGACGAGGGGCGGATCGCGGCGATCCTCGGCCGCAACGGCATGGGGAAGACGACGCTGATCCGGTCGGTGGCGGGGCTAACGCCGCCCCGCGACGGCGAAGTGACGTTCAAGGGCCGCGCGCTGCGCGGCCGGCCGCCGTACGCGATCGCGCAGGCAGGCATGGCGATCGTGCCGCAGGGGCGGCGCATCTTCCGCTCGCTCACCGTGCGCGAGAACCTGCTGCTGCCGACGAGCGTGCTCGCCGGCCGGCGCGGCGCTGCCGGGCGCAACGGCCGGCGGCGCTGGGACCTCGCGAGCGTGCTCGCCGAGTTCCCGCAGCTCGCCGAGCGGATCAACCACTTGGGGGGATCACTCTCCGGCGGCGAGCAGCAGATGCTCGCGATCGGCCGCGCGCTGATGGCAAACCCGGACCTGATCCTGATGGACGAGCCCTCCGAAGGCCTCGCGCCGCGTCTCGTCCGGCAGGTGGGCGAGATCATGAAGAGCCTCCGGGCGCACGGACACGCCATCCTTCTCGTCGAGCAGAATCTCGCGCTCGCGCTCGAAGTCGCCGACTACCTCTATGTCATTGCGTCGGGACAGTTCGTCTTCCGCGGGACGAGCGCCGAGCTCGCGCGCGAGCCCGAGATCCTCGAACGCCACCTGGGCGTCGCGGCCGGAAAGCTCGCCTGACGGGGAACGCCGACATGCCGAAGCACCACGCTCTCCTGCCTTTTCCCGGACCGGGCCTCGGCCGCGATCCGGACCCGCGGGTGATCGAGAAGTATCGGGTCGCCTGGCCTCAGTCGTCGACTTCGCCCGTCTCGTAGAGCGCCTCGCGCCCGATGCGGTCGAGGCACAGCTCCGCGGTCCACGGCAGCATCAGCGACCCGCAACGGCTGTCGCGGTAGATGCGCTCGAGCGGGAGGCTCTTCAGCATCGACTGCCCGCCGCAGGTGCGGATCGCCAGCCGCGCGATGTCGTTCGAGCTCTCCATGATCGTGAAGTGCGCGGCGTAGCAGCGCAGGCGCTCGTCCTTCGTCGGATCGATCTTCGCCTCGCCGGCGGCGCGCAGGAAGAGCGCGCGCGTCTGCTCCAGCTTGATCCGCATCTCGGCCACCGCGATCTGCTTGGTCGGATACATGCGCCGCTTGACCGGCGGCATGCCGGGAATCTCGCCGCGCAGGTACTGGATCGTGAAGTCGTACGCGGCCTGCGCGAGCCCCATGTAGGTCGGCGACAGCGTCGAGAACATGTGCGGCCAGCGCGACGCGGCCTGGTAGTACGCGCCGCGCGGCATGAGCTGCGCGTCGTCGGAGACGAACACGTCCTTGAGGAGCAGCGTGCGCGACACCGTGGCGCGCATGCCGAGCGGATCCCACTCGCCGGTGATCGAGAAGCCCGGGGCATCGGCCGGCACCGCCATATACAGCGTGTCGCGCATCGAGCGATCGGGCCGGTCCTCGGTGCAGAGGACGCCGTAGTAGTCCGCGGCGCCCGACAGCGAGGCGAAGATCTTCTTCCCGTTGAGCACCCAACCGCCGTCGACTTTCGTGGCGAGCGTGCCGAAAGGCGCCTTGCCCGCTGCCGCCGCCGAGCCTTCGGAGAAAGGCTGCGCGTAGATCTTCCCGTCCCTGGCGATGCGCTCGAAGTGAATCTTCCTGTGGCGCTCGTGCTCCTCGCGCTGCTCGCTCGTCAGGTCGAGCTCGTCGGCGAGAATGCCGCTCCACAACGTCGTGCAGACGTGCATGTTCCAGGTGAGCGCGGTCGCCCCGCAGTACCGGCCGATCTCCGCCGCGACCATCGCGTACGTGGGGAAGTCGGCGCCGAGACCGCCGTACTGCTTCGGCACGCAGATCTTCAGCAGGCCCGCGGCGCGCAGGTCGTCGTAGTTCTCGAACGGAAACGTCGCGTCGCGGTCGTACTGCGCCGCGCGCGGGGCGAACTTCTCGCGCCCGAGTTTGGCCGCAGTCGCAAGCAGCTCGCGCTGCAGCTCCGAGAGCGCAAAGCCTTCGCCGACGATCGGCGGGGGGACGTAACCGGAGGCGGACTGCCTGAGGGACGTGAGCTGGGCGGACATCGGGACCTCCTGGGGTTCTAGCCTGCGAAGTGCCGCCCGAGCCAGGCGAGCACGACGTCGTTGAACGAGCGCGGGCGCTCGAGATTCGCGAGATGACCGCAGCCGGCGAGCACGCGGTACTCGGCACCCGCGATGCGCGCGGCCATCCTTTCCATCACCGCGGGCGGCGCGGTCGAGTCGTGCTCGCCCGCGATCGCCAGCGTCGGCACGCGGATCGCGGCAAGCGCCTCGCGGCGATCGAACGGCAGGAGCGCATGCAGCGCCTTGCGGTAGGTCTCGCCGGGGACGCGCGCCATGGTCTCGGTCGCGATCTTGACGCCGGCGGGTTCCGCATCGGGCCCCACCATGGCGCCGACGAGCGCGGGCGCGAGCTCGGCCATCGTGCGCCCGGCATCGAGCGGGCCGAGCCGCTGCGCGAGGAACGCCTGCTGCCACGCGCCATCGGCCTTGCCGAACGCGGGACTGGTCGCAGAGAGCACCAGCCCGTCGACTTTCCGCGGAAACGCGGCGACGGCCTCCTGCGCCACCATGCCGCCCATCGAGTGTCCCATCAGCACGCGCCACCGCACCGGGAGCGCGTCGAGGAGCTCCTCGAGCGAGCGCGCGAGGTTCGCCATGTCGTAGGGTTCCACTGGCGCCGTTGCGCCGTAACCCGGGGCGTCCCACGCCACCGCGAGATAGCCGGCGGCCGCGATCGCGTCGAGTTGCGGCGTCCAGGCCGGCGCGCCGCCGCCGACGCCGTGGAGCATCACGACGGCGGTGTCGCCGGCGCCGCGGCTGAGGTGCGCGGGCACGCTCATGCGAGCGGCGGCAGGAGCCGCCCCGTGTCGACGACCACTTTCCCGTCCAGCGCGACGGTGCAGTGGCGCAGCGGCAGGTCGAAGTGCCCGAGCGTATGGCGCCCGGCGACTTCATTTGCGCCGGTCGAGTACAGGAAGTTCCCGGCGAACGCGCGCAGCTCCGTGCCGTTGAAGTCGCGCCGGTCGTAGAACGTCATCGCGTCCCAGCGGGCGCCGGGGTTCATGCCCCAGCCGACGTGCGACACCGCATACGCGTCCGCGTCGCCCCAGGCCGCGAAGTACTCGCGCATCATGTCGGCATCCATGCCGCCGCCTTCGATCGCGCGCACGTAGTCGTTCTCGATGCGGAGCGTTACGGGCGCGCGAATGTAGCGCTTGAAAGTCAGATTCACGTCGCCGTCGGCGAGCACCAGCGTGCCGTTGACGGACTTCGCGGACGGGAACGCGAGGCAGATGCCGCCGGGCCAGTGCGCGATGGTGCCCGGCTTCGACGTATAGCCCCACACGCCGCCGACCCGCGCGCCGACGAGGCCGATGTCGAGGTCCGTGCCTGCCGGCGAAGTCACGCGCATCCGCTGCGCGCCCTTGAGCAGCCGCATGCCCTCGCGCACCTTCGGCTCGAGCGCGGGATCGGGCATGCAGCGCTCGAGGATCTCGGGGTGCTCGTTCGAGACCATCAGCACGCGCGCACCGCCCTTGAGGATGTCGGGCAGCTCGACCGAATGCAGCAGCCCCTCGACGGTCAGGTCGACGACGAACGTCGACTGCGCGAGCGCGCTCACGACCGGGCCGAGGCGCTGCAAAGCATCGCTCGCGCCGGTCGAGCGCACCGGTGCCGGCGCTGCCAGCCGCGGGCTCGGCACCACGAGGTGGAACGGCTTGCACCCGAGCCGGTGCAGCGCGAGCTCCGCGAGCTCGACGTTGACCGGGCGCGACTGCGTCTCCGACAGGATCGCGACCGGATCGTCGGCCTGCGCGCCGCACCGCCCGAAGACCTCGGCGAAGCAGTCGATCCATTTCCCTTCCACGCGTTCGCGGAGCATGGGTGCCTCAGGAGGTGATGTCGCTGCCGGCGGTCAGGTACTTGCCGGAGAAAAAGACGAGCGGTCGCTTCTGCGCATCGTAGCCGAAGCGCTCGACGTGCCCGATGAACAGCACGTGGTCGCCGCCGTTGTGGCGCGCGGCGGCGCGGCACTCGAGGTGCGCGGCGCAGCCGGCGATGAGCGGGACGCCCTCGATTCCGGCGTGGACCTCGAGGTGCGAGAACTTGTTCGCGACCGGCGAGGCGAAGCGCTTCGAGAGCTCGACCTGGTCCTCGGCGAGGATGTTCACCGCGAAGTACTGCGCGCGATCGAACGCGCCGAGGCTCGGGCTGCCGAGCTTCAGGGCCCAGAGCACGAGGGGCGGCTCGAGCGACAGCGACGAGAACGAGTTGATCGTGAGCCCGACGAACGCGCCGCTCGGCGCGCGCGTGGTCACCACCGCGACGCCGGTCGGGAACGTCCCGAGCGCCCTGCGGTACTCGCGCGCGTCGAAGGTGGCGGGGGTGTCCGCCATCGAGGCCTCCTGGCCGGTCTGCCCGGGACTCATTCTGCTACGGCGTCTGCCACGGCGCCCGGTTGCCGCCATAATATATGAAATTTCATGTAAATCAAGCCGCGCCGCGCGGCGCCGCCGCGGGACTAAACTCCGGTTCCATGAAAAATCATCGATCGCGCCGCGCCGCCGCGGGCCGCACCTTCGTCCGCGACTACCTCTCGTACCTGCTCGGGCAGGCGAACTACGCGGTGTACAAGGACTTCGAGGCCCGGGTGCGCGCGGCGGGGCTGTCGTCGACCGAGTGGCGGGTGCTCGCGACGCTCTCCGACGGCGACGGGCTCACGATCGGGGAGCTGGCGGGCGACGTCCTCGCCCAGCAGCCGACCCTCACGAAACTGGTCGACCGGATGGAGCGCGCCGGGCTGGTCGAGCGCCGCGGCGACGCGTCCGATGGCCGGCGGACGCTGGTGTTCGAGACCGCACGCGGGCGCGCCCTGGTCGCGCCGCTGCTCGCGCAGGCGAAGGCGCACGAACGGACCGTCCTCGGCGCGCTCGCCCCCGATGCAGCCGAAAGCCTGAAGCGCGCGCTTCGCGTGCTGTGCGAGTTCCGTGTAAAGAGTTCTCCGTCGAATTCCGGACAGCCAACCGGGCGCGCAGTCCGCATGTCCCGTCGCAACCGAAGCCACGCTCGTCCGCGCTGAGCGCGGCTGCCCGCGCAGTCGAAGAGCATTCGCGAGTGTGCTCGCGGAACATCGGGCAACGATGCGCTGTATACGCTGCATCAAGGCCACACGCGTCGACTGGCTTTACATCCAGCTGAGCGTCGATTTTCCGTCGAAGCGTCTATGACGATGTTTTGCAAAGGGCATTGCATCATCGGCACGATTTATGCGAGCGGCATGCGAAACAACGGCACACCGGCAAGGCCGGTGACATAACGCTCTCGGGGAGTCAGGGGAACCATCTTAATTGAGGGCGGTCGTTTGCACTCGGGCATCGACAACGGCGCCAGGTCGGCGGCGCGCGGACCGGCGGTCACGGCATCCGCATCTTCTTCGAGGGCAACCGCCCACGGCGGTTAGGTATTGCGCTGCCCTCCGGCGCCGGTCTGCGACGTCGGCAATCCGACAGCCTCGCTCCGGCAATACCCAGCAACTCCCCCGCGGCTGGACAGCTCCTGACCGCACGGGATCTCCCTCGCCCGCTCGAGGCCGAGCACGCGAGGCGGCGCGCCTGCTCCCTGCTGCCCCATAACTCCAATATAGAGCGCCCTAATGGTGTCGAAAGAAGTGCTGGTCCTCCAATTCGGGCCGACGCCCGACGATCAGCTTGTCCGACGCCTCGAGGCGGCGGGCTGGACGGTCCGGATCGCACGCGATGTGGACGAGGCGGCCGCCGTGCAGGCGACCTGCGACTGCCCGGTCGGGCTCGCGGTCGTCGACGCGACGGGTCGGGTCACCGCGGCCGACCTGCGCCGGATCGCGGGCCGGCGCCCTATGGAATGGATCGCCATACTGCCGCGCGAAGCCATCGGACGGCCGCGCGAGGCGCAACTGCTCGCGGCGGCCGTCCACGATTTCCACACGCTTCCGATCGACTTCGACCGGTTGCTGGTCGTCCTCGGGCACGCCTTCGGAAAATCGGAGCTGTTGCGCCGCGCCGAGCCGGTCGAGATGGCGCTGACCGGCCGCTACGGCATGGTGGGGCGCAGCACGAAAATGCTCGGGCTGTATCGCTCGCTCGACAAGATCGTTCGCGTCGATGCGCCGGTGCTGATCAGCGGGGAAAGCGGCACCGGCAAGGAGCTCGTGGCGAGGGCGATCCACCAGCACTCGTGGCGAAACCGGGGACCGTTCGTCACCGTCAATTGCGGTGCCCTGCCCGTCAACCTGGTGCAGGCGGAGCTGTTCGGCCACGAAAAGGGGTCGTTCACCGGCGCGCACCAGCGCCGCGTGGGAAGCATCGAGTGCGCCGAAGGCGGCACGATCTTTCTCGACGAGATCGGCGACCTGCCGCTCGAGTCGCAGGCGAGCCTGCTGCGCTTCCTGCAGGAAAAGACCATCGCGCGGGTGGGCTCGACCCGGGCGATCCGGGTGGACGCGCGCGTCGTCGCGGCGACCCACGTGGACCTCTCCGGCGCGGTAGGCCGCAACCGGTTCCGCGAAGACCTGTTCTACCGGCTGAACGTGCTCCACCTCCAGGTGCCGCCGCTGCGCGAGCGCCCCGGCGATGTCGGCCTGATCGCGCAATGGGTGCTCGAAACGAGCCCCGGAAGCCCCGGCGGGGCACGCATCGGATTTTCGCCCCGTGCACTCGCGGCGCTCGAGTCGCACCACTGGCAGGGAAACGTGCGCGAGCTCATCAACCGCGTCCAGAAGGCGCTAATCATGTGTGAGGGCTCGCTCATCGAGCCCAGCGACCTCGGGCTCGATGAGCACGTGGACGACGCCAAGATGTCGGGCTCGCTTGCCGCGGCGCGGACGGCGACGCAACGCGAGCTCATCCGGCACACACTCGAGCAACACCAGTTCAACGTCGCCGCGTCCGCCCGCTCGCTCGGGGTCTCACGCGTCACCCTGTACCGCATGATGCACAAACTTGAGATCGTCCGTGGTGCAGCGTACGCTGGGCATACAGAAACGGCCCACCGCACCGAAGGCAGCGACTCGCTTTGAGGGCGTGGAGAAAAGCGCCGTGCCGGTGTATGTGGCACTGATAGGAGGGGGATCATGAAAAAGGAGTCCTGGAGAGCCCGGGGGCATGCGAGTGTGATCGGCGCCATGGCGACTTTGGCGCTCGCCGGAGCGGCAGCAGCTCAGCAGCCGGGGGCGCAGCCTTCGGAATCCGAACTGCAACGGCAGCTTCGCGAAGAGGGCACACGTCTCAACGACCTGTACCGCATGCTCGACGACCAGCAGCGCCAGCTGGATTCGAGCCGCCGGCTGATCGAGGAGCAGCGCCGCCGCGTTGATGGGCTCATGCGCGAGTTGACTGGACGCGGCTTGCCGCCGCCCGGAGCCGCACAGGCGGCGGGCGCCGCGGATCCCGGGAGCCAGGTCGCGCAAGCGGGCGCCCCAACACCGAGCCAGCCGGTCGGTGAGGCGCCAGCGCAGAGTGAGCGCTTGCCTCAAACCGCCCAGATCTTCGCCGAGCCGACCGTGCTCACCCGGGCGGGCGGCTTTACCCTCGAGCCGTCCCTGCAGTACATCTACTCCAGCGACAACCGCGTCGCGCTGGTCGGATTCACGATCATCCCGGCGATCACCATCGGCCTGATCGACATCCGGCGCGTCGCGCGCGATGCTTGGTACGCGGCAATCACGGCGCGCTACGGCGTAACGAGCCGGTTCGAGCTCGAGGGCAAGGTCCCCTACGTCTACAGCAGCACTACGACGATCACCCGCCCGCTGGCGACGCCGTCGGTGACGGACAGCACATTCGACTCGACCGGCCACGGGCTGGGCGATATCGAGCTGGGCGGGCGCTACCAGATCAATGCGTTCCGCGGCGACAACATGGTCTACATCGGCGGGCTCCGGGTCCGGCTGCCGACCGGGAAAGGCGTGTTCGACGTCAACTACGACCCCACGACGAATCTGCAGACGGAGAACCCCACGGGGTCCGGCTTCTACAGCGTCCAGCCGGGCATTTCGTTCGTCTACCCCTCCGATCCGGCGGTGTTCTTCGGAGGGCTGGCCTACACGTACAGTTTCCAGCGTGACGTCGGGAACGGCTTCGGCACGGTCAAGCCGGGCGGCGTGGTCGATCTCTCCTTCGGGATGGGTCTCGCGCTGAACGAGCGCGCCTCGTTCAGCTTTGGCTTCCAGCTAAGCGTCGTCGGGGAGGCATCCCAGTCGGGTGACGTCGACCCCTTCAAGTCCTTGGCCCAGACGGGGAAGCAAACCCTGGGGACGGCGCGGTTCGGCCTGACCTACGCCTTCACGCGTCAGACCGCCCTCAACTTGACACTCGGCATCGGGGTGACCAATGAAACCCCGGGCCTCGAATTGACGGCCCGGGTTCCAATTTCCTTCTAGGGGGCGCGAATCTGCCCCGCGAGCACCAGAGCCCGCGCGAGCGACGCACTGTTCAGGGCGGCGCTTAATGCGGTATTGATTTGGATGGTGGCGTTGTTCATGGTGTTCTGCACGATCGCTGCCGCGTTCGGCAGGTTCACCGTCACCGTCCCGTTGGGAAGCTGTATCGTCAACTGCTGCGTTAACGACGCGGTCGCGGGTGCCGCAGCCGGCGCAGGCGCGGCAGTCGCCGGCGCAGTCGTGGAGGCAGAGACAGGCACAGCGGATGCGCTCACTGGCGTGCTCGCCGTCGCGGCGCTGGCAGGCGCCGTCGCCGGCAACGCCGCGGCTGCAGCCGGTGCGGCACTCGGGGTCGCGGCGCTTGTCGCCGCGGTGTTCGGGGCCGCACCGCTGGTCGCGGCCGGCGGACTGGCAGCAGCAGACGCGACCGGGGTCGATGCGCTCGTGACCGGCGCAACGGCGGTGGCCGGTGCGCCGCCGGGCGCCGGCGGACTGGCTGCCGAGGCTGCTGCCGGGCTCACCGCATTCGCGTTGGCGGTCTGCGCGTTCTGGAGCGCCTGGGCGCGCGCGTCTGACGATCCGGACGAGCCGACGAAGTTGCCCGGACCGTTCTGCACGATCTGGCCAATACTGGCGATGACCTGCAGGGTCGGCAGGGTGCCATTGAGAAGCGCCCCCAGATCGTTGATGATCAGCAACTGCCGTGCAACCGTTTCGCCATTGACGGTGATCACGCGCTCGAAGCCGAAGGAGGCCACCAGGCCGACACCCGCATCGAGGCCGCCGCGGAGCTGGTCGAGGCGCTGATCGTCGAGCGCGACGAGGTCGCTGAAGGGCTTCTGCAAGGCGTGGGCGAGGCCCGGGAGCAGCGCAAGGAAGAGCGCGAGCATGGCGGCGAGAAGGAGCGGACGGCGGGACGTTCCCATTGCGGTCTCCGCTAGAATTCGTTGGGCCCACGCATCATCAGCGTCGGGCTTGCCATGCCGGCGGAATGCAGGTGCTCGGCGCCGAGCGGCGAAGGCAGCCTGAAGCGCCAGTGGTCAGGCACGTCGAAGCGCGCGACGTTGGTGTGGCTGCGGATCACGAACAGGATCCCGCCGTGCCACACCCGCTCGAACTCGGCGCGCGTCATCGTGCGCGCGCCGCTGGACGGGTCACCGATGAGGACCTTGTCCTCGCGCAGGCCCTTGATCACGACGAAGTGGCTGTAGCCGTTCTCGCGGAGGAGCGCGATAGCGGGCACGCGCGCCTCGCCGAGGCGGTCGAGCGTCACCTCGAACCCGTCGGCCTGATAGCCGCGCGACTCGAGATAACGCTTCATGTCGAGCAGCGAGAAACCGGCGCGCTTGATCTTCTCCTGGTCGCCCTGCCGGAACATCACCTCGAAGACCTGCGCCTCGTTGACCGGCTGGTTGTAGTGATGGGTGAGCAGCGTCGCGAGCGCCGCCGAGCCGCAGCTGAAATCGTACTGCTGGTGGATCGTCGAGCTGAACGCGCGCTGGTTGCGCAGCTCCTTGACCGTCTTGACGGTGACCGAGAGCGCGCCACCGCCCTCGCCGTACAGCTTGGCGGTGCCGGTCGCACCTGCGGGCGCGAACGGAACGAGGAACACCCCCGCGAGCGCGAAGGTCGCCGCGAATCGGGTCATGACCCGCCTCCCCTACTTGAGTTGTAGGTTGAGAATCGTCGTGTTCTGGATCACCACGCCGTTGCCGGAGTTCTGCACCACCACCGGCAGCCCGGAGTTGTTGGTGATCGAGCCTTCGGTGATCGTGTTGTTTCCCGTGGACGCGTTGGTCAAGCTGGTATTCGAGACTCGCGCGCGCGCGTCGTTGATGTTGGCGTAAGCGTCGTCCTGCCCGCCTCGTTGCCCCGCGAGCCCGTCTTCGTCGAGCGTGCGGCCGAGCGGCGGGAGCATCGGCTCGACGACGCGCGGCACCCGCGCCGACGAGGCGTCGCCCACATCTTCGTCGGCGAACACCGGGCCGGCGAGCAGTGCGGCGACCGTGGAACAGCCTGCGACAACGCCCACCCAGCTCGAGCGTCTGGTCATAACTGCCTCCTGCGGAACCTCTGCACGTGATCGAAAAACAGCCTGGGGCGGGAGCATCCCCACCCCAGGCGCCACACGTGTGCTGCTTACCTGCTGATGTTCAGGTTGGCCTGAACGTTCACGCTCTGCTGGATGAGCGCGCCGATGCCGGTGTTCTGCGTCGCGACGCTGATGCCCGCAGCCTGGTTCAGCGAGCCCGACAGGGTGTTCGATATGTTGAACGTGCCTGCGTTGACATTGGATCTGACCACCAGCACTGCCGTTACCGACGCCCGGCCCGTGCCACCGGTCGACTGACCACCGGCACCGCCGGCACCGCCGCGGCGCCGCGGCACCGTTACCGACCGGACGCCGCCGTTACCGGCCGTCTGGCTGCGCGTGCGAAACGCTGCTGTTGTTGTCGCCGGCGGGTAGCGTTGGCCGCCTTGACCGCCGGAGCCGGACGAGTTGGTCGCCACAGCGGACCCACCAGCGCCGCCGGTGCCCGCACCGCCCGTCGCCGTACCGCCTTGACCCGCACCGCCGGTGCCCGCGTTCGGGCTCTGCGTACCGCCGTTGCCGCTTGCGGCCCCTGCACCGCCCGTGCCGCCAGCACCGCCGGCTCCGCCGTTCCCGCCGTTACCGCCACTCGCGCTGCCGTTGGTCGCGCTGCCGTTGGTCGCGCTGCCGTTGGTGCCGCTGCCGCCGTTGCCACCTTGGCCGGCCGTCGCTCCGCCGCCGAGACCAGCGGTGTTGGTTCCGCCGACACCCGCGCCGCCGGCACCGCCCGTACCGCTCGGCTGCCGCCGGTCCCGCCTTGGGCGACGCCGCCAGCACCACCAGTGCTCGTGCCGCCCGCACCGCCCGGCGCTGCTGCGCCGCCCGGCGACGCGGAGGGAGTCCCGCTCGCCGCACCTGCCGCGCCGGCTGCAGACCCGGTTGCCGCTTGCGTCGCCGGCGCACCAGTCGCCGCCGGTCCCGTTGCCGCCCGTGTTCGTGCCACCGGTGCCGGCGCCGCCCGTGTTGGTGCCGCCGGCGCCACCTTGACACCACCCGTGCCTCCGGGGACGCCGCCGGTGCCGCCCTGTCCGCCGTTCGCATTTCCGGTGTTCCCGCCGGCGACGCTACCCGCGGCGCCGCCACCGGTCCCTGTGGCACCCGAACCGGCGCTCGTGCCGCCGTTCGAGCTGTTCCCGCCGGCGCCGCCGCTGCCGCCGTTACCCGAATTGCCGGCTGCGGCGTTGCCCGCGTTACCGCTGTTGCCGCCGCTCGTCGCCCCGCCCGAATTGCCGCCGTTGCCGGACGTCCCGACCCGCACCGACGCCGCCCGTCCCGGAGTTGCCGGCGTTGCCGCCTTGGACCGAGCCGGCCGCGTTTCCGCCGGCTCCGCCGCGCGCGTTGCCATTGGCATCTGCCGCCGTCACCCGCGCCTGCCGAGCCGTTCGTTGCGCCTCCGTTCGACGCGCCAGCGTTGGTCCCGGTCGCGGCCCAGCCGCGCCGACCGCACCTATAGCGCCCGCACCACCCGTGCCACCGTTGCTGGTCGTCGCGCCGCCCTGCGCACTGGGGTTACCCGTGTTGCCACCCGAGCCGCCGCCGGCGTTCGCATTGCCGCCCGCCGCGTTGCCGACCGTTCGCGCCATTGGCGCGTTGGCGCACGTCGGCCGCCCGGCCGCCTCTGCCGCCGTTAGCCGCCATGGTGGAGCGACGCCGGCCGCACTACCGGTCGACGTGTGCGCCGCGGTTGGCGCTTGCGCGCGCTGCCGCGCCGGCTCCCGCAGCGGCCGCAGCGGCATTGCCGCCGGCGCCCGCCGTTCGGGTTGCCACCGTTACCGCCGGTCCCGCCCTGCCGCGTTCCCGCCACGTTCGCGTTGCCGCTGTTGGTCGCCCAGTTGCCGAGGTTGCTCACGCTGATATTGCTCACCGTGGCCTCGAGCCTCGACAGAGCTACGACGGCGGTTTTGCTAGTGGTCTCTTGCCAGAGGTGATTGATGGTGTTGCCGCTGGAGTTCACCAGTGCGGAGGCGAACTCGTTCGCGTTCGCGCCCTGGGTGGTCTGCGAGGCGCCGCCGCCGGTCCCGCCGTTGCTTCCGCCGCTGGCGCCACCTGTGGGCGAGCCGCCCGCACCGCCCGCGCCGCCTGGCGCTGCTGCTCCGCCCGGCGCTGCGGAGGGCGTCCCACTCGATGCGGCATTGCCACCCGTGGCCGCTCCGGTTGCCGCTTGCGTCGCCGGTGCACCGGCTCCACCCGTGGCGTTGCCACCTGCGGCCGACCTGCCCCGGTGCGTCGCCGCCGGGCAGTGCCGCCGGCACCGCCTGCGCCGACGCCGTGGCGGAACGGGGTGGCCGTGCCACCGTTGCCGCCGTTTGCACCTCCGGTGCTCGGTCCAGAATTGCCACCGTTGCCTGCCCGGGGCCGGGCACTGCCGGCTTGGGTGAATGCCGTTCGAGCTGTTGCCACCAGCGCCCGCGTTACCGGTGTTGCCCGAGCTACCCGCCGCCGCGGCGCCCGCGTTGCCGGAATTGCCGCCGTTGCCGCCGCCCGAGGTGGTTGTGCCGCCATTGCCGGACGTACCGCCAAAGCCGATGCCGGCGTTAGCGTTACCGCCGACGACGCTTTGCGTCGACGTCGCGGTCGCGGTCTGTTCACCGCCGTTACTGCTGGCCTTGTTTGTCGGGTTGGCCCAGATCGGACCAGCGCCAAACGCAAGGGCTACTGCCGTAGCGATAAGAGTCTTGCGCATCACAGATCTCCCATGGGTGAGGAACGCACGCAACTTCAGCGCGTGGCACGTGCCACTGCCGGACCGCCTTCCTGCAAATCTCGTACCTACGCCCAACTGGCTATATCTATTTGAAACAATGGTAAAAACTTGTTCAATCGGGCGAGGTGACCGTGTTTCGTGATCGATACATGTATCGCGTGAGTTACAGGTCGCGCGACCACGTTCTGCGGCATTCGAGCGAGGGGCTTGGACGACCGTAAAAAATCTCGACAATTCAATCGAGCGCGCGTTTGCGCGCATCGCGGCCACCATCCGCGATCGGTGGGGCAAGCGCGCCCTCGACGTCGAAGCTGGACGCGGACGACCGTGGCGGACGACAGGGGTTTCCGCCGGAGGTCCTGTCCGCGATCATGGAAGTCGCCCGCCGGCTCGGCGAGCAGCACCGCTTCGGCCGGCCGATCTGTCCGTGGGAAGCGGACGTCAGCGAGCCGAAGGGGTGGTATCGGCGCTGACCGCGCCGCGCCCTACGCCGCCTTCTTCCCGGACACGTCGGGCTTCGGCGGCCTGACCTGCCCCTGCCTGCTCTCCGCGTCGGCGCGCGCACGCTGCGCGAGCGTGTAGAGCTGGTCGCGCCCCGACAGGTACTGCTTCGGCCAGGACACGCCCTCGATCGGGTAGCCCATCGCCTGGTATTCGGCGGCCGCGTGGAGGGTGAAGTACGGGTCCGCGAGGTGCGGCCGCGCGAGCGCGCACAGGTCGGCGCGCCCCGACGCGACGAGCGTGTTCACCTGATCCGCCGTGGTGATCGCGCCGACCGCCATCGTCGCGATGCCCGCCTCGTTGCGGATCTGCTCGGCGAAGGTCGCCTGGAACATGCGCCCGTAGATCGGCTTCGACGCCGGATCGGTCTGCCCCGTCGACACGTCGATCAGGTCGCAGCCGTGCGCCTTGAAGGCCCGGGCGATCTCGACCGCGTCGTCGCCGGTATTGCCGCCGGGGATCCAGTCGGTCGCCGAGACGCGCACCGACATCGGCTTCGCCTTCGGCCAGGCCTTCCGGCAGGCGTCGAACACTTCGAGCGGAAAGCGCATGCGGTTTGCCAGGCTGCCGCCGTAGTCGTCGGTGCGGCGGTTCGTGACCGGCGACAGGAAACACGCGAACAGGTATCCGTGCGCCATGTGGAGCTCGAGCATGTCGAAGCCGCACTCGATGCCCCGCTTCGCCGCCGCGACGAACTCGTCGCGCACGCGCGCCATGTCCTTGCGCGTCATCTCTCGGGGCACCTGCGAGACGTCGGGGAAGTAAGGCAGCGGCGAGGGCCCGATGACCGGCCAGTTGCCCTTGGCGAGCGGCCGGTCCATCTGCTCCCACCCGAGCTGCGTCGAGCCCTTGCGCCCGGCATGGCCGAGCTGCAGGGCGATCTTGCAATCGGTGTGGACGTGCACGAACTGCACGATGCGCCGCCACGCAGCGACGTGCTCGGGCGCGTACAGGCCGGTGCAGCCGGGCGTGATCCGCGCATCCGGCGCAACGCAGGTCATCTCGGTGAACATCAGCCCGGCGCCGCCGACCGCGCGCGAGCCGTAGTGCACGTAGTGCCAGTCGGTCGGCATGCCGTCGACCGCGCAGTACTGGCACATCGGCGAGACGACCACGCGGTTCTGCACGTGCATGTCGCGCAGGTGAAAGGGGGAGAAGAGCGGCGGCGGCGCCTTGAAGTCGCGCGGCAGCTTGATGCGCTCCGCGGCGGCGACGTGCTTCGCCCACCAGTGCATCCATCGCGCCGATCACGGCGGCGTCGCGCTTGCGCAGGTTCTCGTAAGTGATCTGTTTCGAGCGCGACATCAGCGCGAAATTGAACTGCAGCGGCTCCATGTGCCAGAAGCGGCGCACGTTCTCGAAGAACACGAGCGAGGTGTTGGCCGAGTGCTGGATGCGCTCCGCCTCCGGCCGCCGCTCGCTCTCGTAGGCGCGCAGCGCGGCGCGGGCGTCGGCCGGGTGGCGAATCACCGCCTGGTGCAGCGCGATTGCGTCCTCCAGCGCGAGCTTGGTGCCCGAACCGATCGACCAGTGCGCGGTGTGCGCGGCGTCGCCGAGCAGCACGACGTTGTCGTGGTGCCACGTCTTGCAGCGCACGACGGGGAACTGGCGCCAGAACGAGCGGTTCCTCAGGAGCCGGGTCCCGTGCAGCTCCTCGGCGAAGACGCGCTCGATGTAGGCGGCGGAGCGGTCCTCGTTCTCGACCTCGAGGCCGGCGGCCTTGAACGCCTCGTCGGTGGTCTCCACCAGGAACGTGCATTCGCCCTGCGTATACATGTAGGTGTGAAGGTTCCAGATGCCGTGCTCGTTCTCGCGGAAGCTGTAGGTGAATCCGGGCAGCGTCATCTTCGCGCCGAACCACACGAACCGGTTCGGGCGCATCTCGACGGTGGCGCCGAGCTCCGCTTTCAGCGCGTTGCGCACCGCGCTGTTGATCCCGTCGGCCCCGACGATCAGGTCCGCGTCGCGATGCGCGGCGAGCCCGGCGTCCTCGGTCTGGAAGCGCACGCTGACGCCGAGCGCGGCGGCGCGCGCCTGCAGGATCTGCAGCAGCTTGAGCCGGCCGAGGCCCGAGAAGCCGTGCCCGGAGGACGCGAGCGTGCGGCCCTTGTAGTGGACGTAGATGTCGTCCCAATAGGCGAAGCTCGCCGCGATGTCGCGGTAGCTCGGCTCGTCGGCCTGCCGAAGGTTGTTGAGCGTGTCGTCCGACAGCACGATGCCGAAGCCGAACGTGTCGTCGGGGCGGTTGCGCTCGACGACCTCGACGCGCGCGTCCGGCCGGCTTTTCTTGATGAGGATCGCGAAGTACAGGCCGGCGGGACCGCCGCCGATCACGTCGACTTTCATGGGGTGCTCCTCGCCTCTCGCAGCCGGACCGGCGGGATTCTACGCCGGGCGAGGCGATGCTTTAGACCTAAAGCGAATCGTCCGGCGCGTGCCGCGGCGAGGCGGTTGCAGCCTTCGCTACTCGGGCTTGATGCCCGCGGCCGCGATCGTCTTCGCGAGCCGGTCGACGTCGCCGCGCGTGAGGTCGGCGAGCTCGCGAGGCGTGGTCGGGAACGGATCCGCACCGACAGCCGAGAAGCGCTCGCGCAGATCCGGGGCCGCGAGCGCCTTTGCGAGCGTGTCGTTCAGCTTCTGGACGATCGCCGGCGGCAGGTCCGGCGGTCCGTGCAGGGCGACCCAGAGGCGCAGCGTCGCCTCCGGATAGCCCGCCTCGGCGAACGTCGGCACCTCCGGCAGCAGCGACGCGCGCCGGTCCGACATCATCGCGATCGGCCGGACCTTGCCCGACTTGACGTACTGGAGCGCCGAAGGCAGCGCATCGAACACCATCGACACGCTGCCCGCGATCACGTCCGGATACGCTTGCGCGGCGCTCTTGTACGGAATGTGCAGCAGATCGACGCCGGTCGACGCGCGCAGCACCTCGCCCGAGATGTGGCCGACGCTGCCGATCCCCGACGAGCCGTAGCTCAGCTTGCCCGGGTTCGCCTTCGCGTACGCGATGACTTCCTGAAGCGTCTGGAACGGCGTCGATATGTTCACCGTGAGAATGGTCGGTGCAATCGCCACGCCGCCGATGGCGGTGAAGTCCTTCACCGGATCGTAAGGGCTCTCCTTGACGAGCTTCGGCCCGATGGCATACGCGCTCAGGCTCGAGAGCACGATCGTGTAGCCGTCCGGCGCAGCCTTCGCCACCAGGCCCGTGCCGAGCATGCCCCCCGCACCGGGGCGGTTCTCCACCACCATCGGCTGACCGAGCAGCTCCGACATCTTCTGCGCGACCACGCGCCCCATGATGTCGGACACGCCGCCGGTTCCGTAGGGCACGACCAGGCGAACGGCCCGCGACGGGTACGCGCTCGTCTGCGCTTGCGCGAGCGCATTCGTCGCTGCCAGCGCCAGCGCAATTCCCACCAGCGAACCTCGTACGAATCTCATGCCCGGACTCCCTGTGCGACGTGGAATCGATCGTCCGTCGGCCTATCCGGGCTGTCAAGCACGCCGCTCAGAACAGCAGCTTCGGCAGCCACAGGCTGATCGTCGGAAAGGCCACCAGGATCCCGAGGCGGATCACGTCCGCGACCATGAAGGGCGTCACCCCGGCGAAGATCGTCCCGGTCGGCACGTGGGGCAGCAGCGTGCGCAGCACGAAGATGTTCATCCCGACCGGCGGGCTGATCAGCCCGATCTCCACCACCACCACGATGATGATTCCGAACCAGATCGGATCGAAGCCGAGGTGCACCACCAGCGGGAAGAACACCGGCACGGTGAGGAGGATCATCGACAGCTCCTCCATCGCGGTGCCGAGCAGCACGTAGATGGTGCAGATCGCGATGATCACCCACATCGGATGCAGCTCGAACTGCGCGACGAAGCGCTTGAGATCGTCCGGCAGCGAGGTGAAGTTGACGAAGCTGGCGAAGATGAACGCGCCGATCAGGATGAGGAACAGCATCGCGGTGGTGCGCGCGCTCTCGGCCAGCACCTCCAGGAGGATCTTCCACGTGAGCGTCCGCCGCGCCAACGCGAACACGAACGCGCCGAAGGCGCCGCAGCCCGCGCCCTCGGCTGCGGTGAAGACGCCGCCGTAGATCCCGCCCATCACGAACGCAAAGAGGAGGATCACCGGCCAGATACCGCGCAACGCGTCGAAGCGCGCGCGCCACGACGAGCGCTCGCCAGGCGGTCCGGCCTCCGGATCGCGCCAGGTGACGTACACGACCGCGAGGCACAAGAGGAAGGTGGCGAGAATGCCCGGGAACACGCCGGCGGCGAACAGCGCGCCGATATTCGTCTCGGTCATGATGCCGTAGATCACCATGATCACCGAGGGCGGGATCAGGATGCCGAGCGTGCCGCCGGCGGCGATGCTGCCGGTCGCGAGCCGGTCGGAATAGCGGAACTTGCGCATCGACGGATAGGCGACCTTCGCCATCGTCGCTGCGGTCGCGATGCTCGAGCCGCAGATGGCGCCGAAGCCCGCGCACGCGACGATCGTCGACATCGCGAGCCCCCCGCGCAGATGGCCGATGAACGCATAGGCCGCGCGGAACAGCTCGTGCGCCATCCCGGCCCGCGCGACGAAATTGCCCATGAGAATGAAGAGCGGGATGACCGACAGCGTGTACTGGAAGCCGGCGTCGTAGATCACCGACGCCGTCGACGACATCGCCGCCGGCCAGCCGCGGATCAGCCCGAGCCCGATGAACCCGGGAATCGCCATGGCGAACGCGACCGGCATGCGCAGGAACGCCAGGACGAGCATCGCGGCGAGGCCCAGGAGCGCTTCGGTCATGACTTCTCAGACCACGCTCGGGCCTTCGCCGCCGGGCTCGCCCGGCAGGAAGGTCTTCGCGACGTGGACGAGCGCGGTCACCGCGAGCAACGCGGCCATGAAGTAGACGAACGGCGCGATCGGCACGCCGAGGAGCTGGGTCTTGTCGCCGAAATCCGCCAGCGTGATCGCCTTGCGGTACATGAGCCACGACGCGCCGGCGAGCCCGACCGCCGCGACCACGTGCATGACGCGACGCAGCCCTGCCCTGATCGCGCCGGGCAAGTACTGCTCGAGCGTGTCGATGGTGACGTGTTCGTCGCGGCGCGAGACGAGCGGCAGCCCGCTGAAGATCATCGCGACCATCAGCAACTCGACCACCTCCAGTCCGCCTCTCACCGGCCGCGCAAAGACATAGCGCAGCACGACGTCCGCGAACGTGAACGCCATCATCGCGAACAGGGACACCGCAGTCGTTGTGTCGAGGACCCGGTCGAGCGTGCGGGCGAGGTGCGAAACGAACATGGAAATTGGCGCGCGGCGCCGTCTACTCGCGGCGCTATACTGGCGCGGCGCGTGAGCATAGCGCATGCGCGCGTCGAGGGCACCGCATGTCGGCACCGGAAGACAAGCCTGGCGAGAGACGACCGTTCGCGCGTGGCGGTCGACGGCCTCGATCGCACGCCGCACCGCACCTTCCTGCGCGCGATGGGCCTGGACGACGCGGCGATCGCGAAGCCCTTCGTCGCGGTGATCAGCACGCACGGCGAGAACACGCCGTGCTCGATGTCGCTCCGGCCGCAGGCCGAAGCCGCGAAGATGGGCGTGGCCGCGGCCGGCGGCACCCCGTTCGAGATGACGACCATCTCGGTCTCCGACGGCGTGTCGATGAACCACCGCGGCATGCGGATGAGCCTCGTGTCGCGCGAGTGGATCGCCGACTCGGTCGAGATCGTGATGCGGGCGCACGCCTACGACGCGCTCGTCGCGTTCGCCGGCTGCGACAAGACGCTGCCCGCGATGATGATGGCGATGGCACGCCTCAACTGCCCGAGCGTGTTTATGTACGGCGGCGCGATGCTGCCCGGCGAGTGGCGCGGGCGCACCGTCAGCACGATCGATTCCTACGAGGGCGTCGGCGCGGTGCTGACGGGCGAGATGAGCGCGGCCGACCTCGCCGCGATGGAGCTCGAGTGCTCCCCGACGCTCGGCTCCTGCCCCGGGCAATTCACCGCGAATACGATGGCGATGGTGTCGGAGACGCTCGGACTGGCGCTGCCCGGCTCGGCGATGCTCCCGGCGCCCTACTCCGATCGCCTCGCGCTCGCGCGCCGCGCAGGCGAGACGGCGCTCCGCATCCTGCGCGACGGCGGCCCGCTGCCGCGCGATCTCGTCACGCGCAAGAGCCTCGAGAATGCCTGCGCCGCAGTGGCCGCGACCGGCGGCTCGACCAACGCCGGGCTGCATCTGCCCGCGATCGCGCACGAGGTCGGCATCGAGTTCACGCTCGACGACGTCGCGGACGTCTTCAGGCGCACCCCGCTCATCGCCGACCTGCAGCCCGGCGGCAAGTTCCTCGCGCGCGATCTGCACTACGCCGGCGGCGTATCGGCGGTGCTCAAGGCGCTGCTCGACGGCGGACATCTGCACGGCGACTGCCTGACGCTCTCGGGGCGCACGCTCAAGGAGGCGCTCGCGGCGGCGCCCGGTGCGGACGGGAAGGTGGTGCGGTCCGCGTCCGCGCCGCTCAATGCGACCGGCGGCGTCGTGGTGCTCAAGGGCAACCTGTGCCCCGACGGCGCGCTCATCAAGATCGCGGGCTTGAAGTCGCTCCGCCTCGAGGGCCCCGCGCGGGTATTCGAGTGCGAGGAGGACGCGGCATCCGCCGTGAAGGCGCGCGCGTACAAGTCGGGCGACGTGCTGGTGATCCGCAACGAAGGACCGGTCGGCGGGCCCGGCATGCGCGAGATGCTCGGGATCACCGCGCTGATCTACGGACAGGGCATGGGCGAACAGGTCGCGCTGCTGACCGACGGACGCTTCTCGGGCGCGACCCGGGGGATGTGCATCGGCTACGCGTGCCCCGAGGCGGCAAGCGGCGGCCCGATCGCGCTGCTGCGCGACGGCGACCGCGTCCGCATCGATGCGTCCGCCGGCACGATCGAATGGCTCGTCGACGCTGCGGAAATCGCGCGCCGGCGCGCACAATGGCAGCCGCGCCGCGCCGAACGCCTGGCCGGTGTGCTCGAGAAATACGCCAGGCTGGTCGGCCCGGCGAACCGCGGCGCGGTAACCCACGCGGGGAACGCCGACTGGCCGCGTGAATAGGAGGAATCATGGAGAAACCTGCGCTTGCTTTCCTCGGTCTCGGCCGCATGGGCGTGCCGATAGACGCTGCGCCTGCTCGCGGCGGGGTACCGCGTGCACGTCTGGAACCGCAACCGCGCGAAGCTCGCCCCGGCGCTGGAGAAAGGCGCGATCGAGGCCGCGACGCCGCGCGAAGCCGCGCGCGCGGCCGAGATCACGTTGGTGTGCGTATCGGACACCAAGGCGGTCGAGGACGTCGCGTTCGGCGCGGACGGCGTCGCCGCGGTCGAGGGACGCGGCAAGATCCTGGTCGACCACTCGTCGATCCGCCCCGATGCGACGCGCACGTTCGCCGAGCGGCTGGCGAGCCGGTCCGGCATGCAGTGGGTGGATGCCCCGGTGTCCGGCGGCGTGGGCGGCGCGCAGACGGGGCAGCTCGCCATCATGTGCGGCGGCCATCCCGAGGCGATCGACCGGCTGCGCCCGGTGTTCGGCGCCTACGCGACCAACGTGACGCGCATGGGCCCGCCCGGGGCCGGCCAGATCACGAAGCTCTGCAACCAGATCATCGTCGGCTGTACCGCGGCGGTAATAGCCGAAGCGGTGACGCTCGCGCAGAACTCGGGCGTCGACGCGGGCCTACTGCCGCAGGCGCTCGCCGGCGGCTATGCCGACTCGAAGCCGCTGCGCATCTGGGCGCCGCGGATGGTGAACGGCTACGACAACGGGCCGGTCGCGGCGAACATCCTGCTGAAGGATCTGGACACGATCGCCGAGGTCGCGCGCGATACGGGCACCCCCGCACCGATGGCGGGCATGGCGCGCGAGTTGTTCCGGATGCTCGCGGCGCGCGGGAAGGGCGAGGATCACCCCGCGGCGCTCGTTACGCTGTACCGCGCCGGGTGACCGCGTAGTCGCCGGGCGGCAGCGCGCCGGCCCGGCAAAGCCGGTTCAGGATCTGATAGACGGGCACGAAGCGGGCGACGCCGTCGAGCCAGGAGTCGAATTGCCGGTCGAGGAAGGGATCGGGGCCGCCGTGCACGAAGGCGACCGCGGCCGGGGAACCGGGGGCGAGCCCGAGCTCCGAATCGGCTGAAAAGCCGCGCTTGCCCGGGAAGGTCGCCCGGACCAGCTTCTCGACTTCGCGTGCCTCGATCACTTTCATGGCGCCGCCTCCGTTGTCCTTGCGTCCTCGGGGGGACGCGTTTCGTGCCTTTCCGGGTGAGTCGAGCAAGCCCCGTTCCCGATTACGGCTGCTTGCGGTCCCGCGTGCACCGTGTCACTACTTGGAGTGCAACGATTGTCACGCGTTTTCATCATGGTCGCTCGCGGGTGTGACGGCTTCCACCAGATGGATCAAGCCGGGTGCGTAGTCCTGCGTAGTCCGCCGGGACGGGAACGGCCTAGCTCGACGGGTAAAGGACGCACCGTGTCGATGCAGTGACGCTCCACGGCGGTGCTGCAGCGCAATGGCAGGCCTGTACAGGGGCCTTCGGATCCACTACCTTGCAGTGCGGCACGACCAACACCAGCAAAAAATCCATGCTGCGATCCGTCCTGAAGAGCCTGCAGCGCCAGACGGTGATTTCGGGCGAGCGGCGCCTGCATATCGGCGGCGTCGAGCGCACCGAGGGCTGGGAAGTCCTCAACGCGCTCCCCGGCCGCGCCGTGGACCATGTGGGGAACGCCGCGGACCTGCGGCGGTTCCCGGACGGGACGTTCACGGTGCTCTACAGCTCGCACGTGCTCGAGCACCTCGACTACAAGGGCGAGCTTTCGGCGGGATTGCGCGAGTGGCACCGGGTCCTCGCGCCCGGCGGAACGCTCTGCGTCAGCGTCCCGGACCTCGCAACGCTCGCGAAGCTGTTCCTCACGGCGGGGCTCACCCTCGAGCAGCGCTTCATGGTCGTGCGGATGATCTTCGGCGGGCACGTCGACAAGCACGACTACCACCAGACGGGATTCGACCTCGAGATCCTCTGCGACGTTCTTGCGCGAGGCGGGGTTCGTCGAGGTCGGGCGCGTCGCGGACTTCGGCCTATTCGACGACACGAGCCGGCTCGTCTATGCCGGGGTGCCGATCAGCCTCAACGTGATCGCGCGCAAGCCCGGTCGCTGAGCGTTCCCCTCCGCCCCGAGGGTGAGCCGGGGTTTCGAAGCACGCGCCTGCGCACGTGCGAGCCGGCGAACGCCCGAAGCGTCCCGGCTTCGGGCCGGGCGGGGTGCCGGCGGAGCGGGCGGAGCGGGCGGGGGATGGCGCCTACTTGCCCGACTCGAGCTTCTTCAGCTCGGCGCGGTACTCGGCGAGCACTTTCGGGCCGTCGATGCCCTTCGCCTTCGCGTCGGTGAGCCACTCCTGCTCGAACTTCGCGGTGCGGGCCTTCACCGCCTCGACGAATGCC
This sequence comes from uncultured beta proteobacterium, assembly GCA_963716855.1. Lineage (GTDB taxonomy): Bacteria > Pseudomonadota > Gammaproteobacteria > Burkholderiales > SG8-39 > JAGVSZ01. The sequence continues at coordinate 500,395 of CAVQUV010000005.1, forward strand.
GCGTCGGCGCGGGTGACCTGCACGTTGTTCGCCTTCGCGACGCTCCAGCCGGCCTCCGCGTTCTTGTCCCACGCCTGACCGGCGCGGCGCGCGAGCGCCTCGCCCGAGAGCTTCGTGATCGCGTCCTTGTCGGCCGCCGGCAACGCGTTCCACTTCGCCTCGTTCATGATCACCGCATGGCTGTCTGAGTAGAGGCCGCCCGGGAACTGGGTCGCGTACTTCACCAGCTTCTCGAGCTTGAACGACACGATGCTCTCGCCCGGGAAGAACACGCCGTCGACGACGCCCGAGGACAGCAGCTCGTAGGATTCGGGCGCGGGCTTCACCAGCACCGTCGCGCCGATCGCCGTCCCGACATCGGCCGCGATGCCGCCGCCGACGCGAAACTTCAGCCCGGCCAAGTCGTCGATCTTCGTGATCGCCTTCTTAGTGTTCCACACCACGCCCGGACCGTGCGTGTATAGCGTGAGAACGTGAACGCCGCGGTGCTCGTTCGGACCGGTGAGGTACTTGTCGTAGATGCGCCACAGCGCCACCGAGTTCGACACCGAGTTGTCGCCGCTGAACGGCAGCACGCCGATGCGCGTGAGCTGGAAGCGCTGCGGCGTGTAGCTGTGGGAGATGAAGCCCACGTCGGCAAGCCCGTCGCGCACCGCGTCGAAGTGCTGGATCGGGTTCGCGACCGCCTTCGGCAGCAGCTTGAACTTCACGCGGCCGTTGGTCGCCTTTTCCACGTCGGCCGCCCACGGCATGATGATGTCCTTGGCGATCATGTGGGTGGGCGGGATCCAGAGCGAGACGGTGAGCTCGGTCTGGGCCGCCGCGGGCACGGCGAGGGCAAGGCCGCAGGCGGCAGCGAGGCTGCATAAGAGCTTGTCGATGCGGATCATGTCTTGTCTCCGTAACGAGTGGTGCGCGGGTGTTTGCGGGCCCGTAGAATGCGCCAAACCGGTTTGGTTGCCAACCATGAACGCGCCCACGAGACGCCTCCCGCCGACCGCTGCCCGCCGCCCTGCTCGACGGCCTGCGCGCCCTGCTGGGCGAGCGCGTGTCGACCGGCGAGAGCGTGCGCGTGCAGCACGGCCGTGACGAATCCGCGTTCGCGCCGATGCCGCCCGACGCGGTGGCGTTCCCTCGGTCGACCGACGAGGTGGCCGCGATCGCGCGCCTTTGCCACGCCCACGACGTGCCGATGATCCCCTACGGCGTGGGCAGCTCGGTGGAAGGTCACGTGCTCGCCGTGCGCGGCGGCGTATCGATCGACCTCGGGCAGATGAACGAAGTGATCGCGGTGCACACCGAGGACCTCGACGCGGTCGTGCAGCCCGGCGTGACGCGCAAGCAGCTCAACGACGCGCTGAAGGGCACCGGCCTGTTCTTCCCGCTGGATCCCGGCGCCGACGCGTCGATCGGCGGCATGACCGCGACCCGCGCCTCGGGCACGAACGCGGTGCGCTACGGCACGATGCGCGAGAACGTGCTCGCCTTGACGGTCGTGCTCGCGGACGGCACGGTGGTGCGCACCGGCACCCGCGCGCGCAAGTCCTCCGCGGGGTACGACCTCACGCGCCTCTTCGTCGGCTCGGAGGGCACGCTCGGGATCATCTCCGAGGTGACCGTGCGCGTGCACCCGCAGCCCGAGGCGATCTCGGCCGCGACCTGCCGGTTCCCGGGCGTGCGCGCTGCGGTCGAGGCGGTCATCCAGACGATCCAGCTCGGCGTGCCGATCGCGCGCTGCGAGCTGGTCGACGCCGCCGCGATCCGCGCGATCAACCGGCACAGCAAGACCAGCCTCCCCGAGACGCCGATGCTCTTCTTCGAGTTCCACGGCTCGCCGGCGGGCGTCGAGGAGCAGGCACGCGTCGTCCGGGCGATCGCCGTCGAGCACGGCGGTACCGGCTTCGAATGGTCGGCCACGCCCGAGGAGCGCGCGCGCCTGTGGACGGCGCGCCACAACTGCTACTTCGCGACGCTCGGCCTGCGGCCCAACACGCGCGTGGTCTCGACCGACGTGTGCGTCCCGATCTCGCGCCTCGCCGACTGCATCGCCGAGACTGAAATCGACTGCGCGCAAAGCGGACTGCCGATCGTCCTGGTCGGCCACGTCGGCGACGGGAACTTCCATCTCGGCATCAACGTCGACCCGGCCGCGCACGACGAGATGGAGCGCGCCGAGGACCTCAACCGCCGCCTGGTCACGCGTGCGATCGGAATGGGCGGCACGTCCACGGGCGAGCACGGCATCGGGCTCGGCAAGCTCGAGTTCCTCGAGGCCGAGCACGGCGCCGCCGCGGTGGCGACGATGCGCGCGGTGAAGCGCGCGCTGGATCCGAAGAACCTGATGAACCCGGGGAAGGTGATCCCCGGTCCCGCCTGAGCCGAAAAAGATGTACGCGCTGGCGACCGTCGCGCATCGGGACAGGGTGCACGGCTGCATCGAGAAGTCCGGCCGTTTCTTCCCGCTCGACGACATCGCGGGACTTCCGGGGAGCCTCGCTGCGCTGTTCGCCCGCTGGGCCGACCACGCGGCGCTCGTCGAGCGCGGCAGGGGCGTGCGATCCGACGCGCGACGGCCTCGCGGCGGCAGACGTGCGGATCCTGACGCCGCTCCAGTATCCCGGCAAGGTCCTCTGCGCCGGCGCCAATTACTACGACCACCTCGCCGAGATGGGTGTGAAGGACTTGCGCAAGGAAGCGCAGCGCCTGTTCTTCTTCTTCAAGCCGCCGCGCAATGCGCTCGTCGGCCCGGGCCGGACGGTGCGCTACCCGGCGCGCTCGCAGATGTTCGACTGGGAGATCGAGCTCGCCGCGGTGATCGGCCGGACCGCGAAGGACCTCTCGCCGGACGACGCGCTCGGCTGCGTGGCCGGCTATAGCGTCGGGATCGACCTGTCCGCGCGCGACCTCAACCAGGCGCCGGAGACCTTCTACAAGTTCGACTGGGTCGCGGGAAAAGCGCAGGACACCTGCTGCCCGCTCGGCCCGCGGATCGTGCCGGCCGCGCTCGTGGGCGACGCCCAGAACCTCGCGCTCGAGCTGAAGGTCAACGGCGAAACGAAACAGAACGCACGCACGTCCGGGATGATCTTCGATATCCGCGAGCAGCTCGTCCTCCTCTCGTCGATCATGACCCTCGACCCCGGCGACGTGCTACTCACCGGCACGCCGGCGGGCGTGGGGTTTCCGCAGCGGACGTTCTGCAGCGGGGCGATCGCGTCGCCGCGACGATCGAGAACATCGGCACGCTCGAAGTCGAGATCCAGTAACCCACGGGAGAGCAAGATGAAGCCCCTGCACTGGCTGGCGCTCGCCGCCGCGCTCGTTTCCGCAACCGCCGGCGCCCAGCAGAAGACCGTGCTGCGCTTCTCGACCGCCGCGCCGCCGCCGGATTTCCTCACCCGCTCGATCCAGCAGTTCAAGACCGAGCTCGAGGCCGCGGCACCCGAATTCGACGTGCAGGTCTATCCGGGGAGCCAGCTGTTCCGCCAGGGCACCGAGGTCCCGGCGCTGCAGCGCGGCAACCTCGAGATGAGCACGATGACCACCTTCGAGGTCGCGCAGCAGATTCCCGAGTTCGGCTTTTTCAACCGGGCCTACCTCTTCCGCGACTACGACCAGGCCTACAGGACTTTCACCGGCGCGGTCGGCAAGCGCTACATCGACACGGTCGCCGCAAGATGGGCGTGGTGATTCTCGCGCCGACCTATCTCGGCACGCGCCAGGTGAGCCTGCGCACCGCGCGCGACGTCAAGGGGCCGGCCGACCTCGCCGGCGTGAAGCTGCGCATGCCGGGCGGCCCCGACTGGCTGCTGCTCGGCCAGTCGATCGGCGTCACCCCGACGCCGATGAACATGCCGGAGGTCTACCTGGCGCTGCAGACCGGCACGATCGACGGCCAGGAGAACCCGCCGACGATCGGCAACGCGGCGAAGTTCTATGAAGTGTCGAAACAGCTCGTGCTCACCGCGCACCTCGTGCAGCCGGTGTTCTACGCGATCGCCAAGCCGTACTTCGACAAGTTGACGCCGGACCAGCGCCAGAAGCTCACCGCAGCGGCCGTCAAGGCGGCGCGGTGGAACGACGGCGAGCGGCTGAACGACGAGAAGACGATCATCGACGGGCTCGCCGGCAAGGGCGTCACCGTCACCCGCCCCGACCTCGCGGCCTTCCGCGCCAACGCGGACAAGGTCTACGCCGGCGCCGACGCGGCCAAGCCGTGGGACCGCAAGATGATGGATGAGGTGTCGGCGGTGCGCTGAAGCGCAGCGGCCGCTCTCAGCGCGCGATGAAGCGGTTCCTCGCCGTCGGGGCGCGCGCGGCCGACTGGATCGGCGCGACGCTCGTCGCGGCGATCCTCCTCGCGGTGATCGCCGGGGTCGCGCGGCGCTATCTGCTCGGCGCACCGATCGTCTGGATCGACGAGCTCACTTCGGTCCTGTTCCTCTGGGCGGTGTTCTGGACCGCGGCGCTCGTCGTCCCTCTGCGCGATCACGTCGCGTTCGAGCTGGTCGAGGGCATGCTCCCGTCGGGCGGCCGGCGCGCACTCGGCGTCGCGGCCGCGTTTGCCGCCGCGATCGCGCTCGGGGCCGCGGCGCCCAAGATCATCGATTTCGTCCAGTTCCTCTGGCGCGAGCGCACCCCCGCGCTGCAATGGCGGCTCGACTTCGTGTACGCCTGCTTCGGGCTCTTCGTGGTGGCGGTGGCGGTGCGATTCCTGGTCCGTGCGGTGCGACTCTGCGGCCGCGACTGGCGTGACGAGCTCGACCCGCCGGGCCCATGAGCGCAGCGTTTCTCACGCTCGTCGCCGTGTTCGTCGCGGCGACCCTCGTCCGCATCCCGATCGCGATCGCGATGCTGCTCGGCGCGCTCGCCTACCTCCTCGCCGCCGGACGCGACATCGGCCTGGTAGCCGACCAGATCATGAACTCGCTCGCCGGCGCGTACGTGCTGGTAGCGATCCCGCTCTTCATGCTCGCGGCGAACCTGATGAACGCCGGCTCGATGAGCGACCGGCTGTTCGCCGCCTGCCACCTTCTCGTCGGACGCGTCCGCGGCGGCCTGGCGCACATCGACGTCCTGGTGAGCGTGCTCTTCGCGAGCATGAGCGGCAGCGCGGTAGCGGACGCCGCGGGTCCGGGCCTGGTGACGATCCGGGCGATGGACAAGGCCGGCTACCCGCGCGGGTTCGCCGCCGCGATCGTGGCCGCCTCGGCCGTGCTCGGGCCGATCATCCCGCCGTCCATCCCGATGATCCTCTACGCTCTGATGGCGAACGTCTCGGTGGCGGCGCTGTTTCTCGGCGGGGTGCTGCCGGGGCTCCTGCTCGCGGCGGCGCTGATGATCGCGGTCGGGGTCATCGCGGTGCGGCGCGATTTTCCGGTGGAACCGCCGCCGCCCGCCGCCGAGCGGCCGCGGATCCTGAAGCGCGCGATCCTTCCCCTCGGCATGCCGGTCGTGCTGCTCGGCGGGATCTACTCCGGCGCGTTCACGCCCACCGAGGCGGCGGCGGTCGCCGCGCTCTATGCGCTCGTGCTCGCCGGGCTGTTCTATCGCGAGCTGGGATGGGGCAAGTCCGTGGCGGCGTTCAGCGCGACGGCGCGACAGACGGCGGTGATCATCGTGATGATCTGCGGCGCGTTCGCGGTCAACTACGCGGTCACCGCCGAGCAGCTCGACAAGGCGCTCGCGGCCTGGATCGGCGGGCTCGGCCTGTCCCCGGTCGGCTTTCTCGTCGCGGTCAATGTGATCTTCTTAGTGCTGGGCTGCTTCATCGACGCGACCACGATGCTGCTGGTGCTGGTGCCGGTGCTGCTGCCGACGGTCGCCGCGCTGCAGATCGACCCGGTCTATTTCGGGGTCGTGATCGTGTTCAACATCACGATCGGGCTCGTCACGCCGCCGTATGGCCTGCTGCTCTTCGTGCTGAGCGCGTTGGCGAAGATCCCGCTGCGCGAGATCGTGCGCGAGAGCTGGGGGTTGATCGGCGCGACCCTTGCCGCCCTTGCGCTGGTCGTCGCGTTCCCCGGCCTGACGTTGTGGCTGCCGCGCGGGTATCATGGGCCTGTACCGTCAAGTCAGGCAGCCGGGCGCACGGGTGCCCTTGCCGCGCGCCCGGCTCCTTCGATCGCACCGAGGCGACGAACCGGTTCCCCGCGGTTTCTCGGATCTCGTCAGCAACCCCGTCAATCGCGCCGTCGTCGTCGCGGTCCTTGTCGTCGTCGCGGTCCTTGTCGTCGTGGTGGCCTTTCTTGTCGTGGTGGTGCTTCTTGCCGCTGCACTGCTTCAGCGGCTCGACCGCCGGCAGCCGCCATGCGGCGCCGGCACGCCGCGGGTGATGCCGGCCTGCATCAGTCGCGCCTCCTCGGTCCCAGCGTCCTCGCACAGCAACAGACGGTCCTCGACCATCTCTTCGATCGCGCGCCGCACCTTGCCGTGGTAGGCGGCGAAAGTGGGGTAGCGAGCCGCGACCGACCGACGCGGATCGCTGCCGCGATCGGCTTCGGTCTTCGCGAACGGGATGAACTGCCCGGCCGCCTCGCAGCCGTCGTCTGCCTGCGCACCCCGACGCAGCGCCCAGCCCGTGTAGGTGGCGAGCGGCACCGTTACGTCGGGCAGCCGCACCCCCGCGATGTCGTTGCCGTCGCTGTCGGTCTTCGGAATGAAGCTCGGATAGATCGGGCCGTTGCGCGGATCGTCCTGGTACGAAGGCGTCGTGAACGGGAACACCGGCGGATTGATCGTCGCGATCCCGGTCTCGTAGAAGTGCCGCCCGTAGTCGAAGTGGTAGCGCGTGGTCTTCAGGCCGGTGTAGGTGACGGTGGGACCCGGAGGTGTCCGCGGAAGGGGCTCGGAATGTTCGGGAAGCCCATCCCGGACTGCGGCAGCGGCGGCACCAGCGTCCCGTCGCGCAGCTTCGGCACCCGGCTGCGCGGCGGATTGCGTGCCCTCCGTCGCCCACTCGTCCAGGGCGATGAACAACGCGCGCTGCACCGGCGCCGAATTCAGCGGATTGTCGGACTGCTGGCAGAGCCCCCTGCTCGGGGGGGTGCCGGGGCCGCCGGGGGTGGCGGCGGTGCCGTGCCGCATGCTCGACATGAAGTAATTGCGGGTGTACGGCGAATCCGGGAGGTCCCGGGTGCCGTCCGGAGTCGTGTGCAGCAGCGACGCCGACTTGACCCAGTACTCGTTCGCCGAGTAGATCTCCATGCCGAGCGGGCAGGTATCGGTCCGCTCGCAGCTCCTGTACCGGCTGTCGGTCTGGTGGGTGATCGGATCGTGCGTCATCACGTTCGCGAACGGGAACCGGCCTTCGATGAAGAGATGGTTCTGGCGGTTGCGCTCGGTGCGGCCGGACTGCGAGAAGCGATAGTTCATGTTGATGCCGTTGCCCGCCGCGATCCACTGCATGTGGCCGTCGAAGGCCTTCTTGCCGCTTTCGGTCTCGTTGAACCCGAGGTGCCGGAAGTCGTTGAGAAGGCGCCCGGGCTGCGACGAGATCTCGGTGTAGACGCGCTTGACGTGCCGGGCCAGCGGATTGGGGTTGTTATAGTCGTCGCGCCTTTCGTAGCGCAGGAACTCCATCCAGTCGCGCACGGCGGCGAAGCCCAGGCCGTTCACCTTGGGGTCTTTCGCGGTGTACGCGAACTCGTAGATGTCGTTCGCGACGAAGCTCCCGCCGACGAGGCTGATGGCCGTTCCGGTCGCGTTGTAGTTCCAGCCGGATGCAGGAATGACCTCCGGCGCGTCGTTGAGATGTACGCGATGGGTCAGCGTCGCCTTGGTCTTGTCGAGCGTCGCCGCCGGGTAGCTCAACGCGACCGACGCAGCCGCCGCCCCCACCACGATGTATTCGTAGGACGGGCCGGTGATTGTTCCGGTCGGATTCGCGGGGGTCGGCGGAAACTTGGCGATCGGGAAGGTGGCCGATGCGTTGAACGTGTCGAGGGTGCCCAGGTCCTCCCAACCGCTCCACGAGATGGTGTAGCCGCGCGGCATCAGGAACGAGTTCGCCAGAACCGTGGGGTCGGTGATCGAGCCTGGATCGTCGCCGCCGCCGGTGACGCGACCGAGGGCCGCCCAGGTCTTGCCGCCGCGGTTCGGCGGCTCGTACATCATCTTGTCCGCGCCCTTGGAAAGGTCGATCGGCTTGAGGATGTAGAAGTTGAACGCGTACTCGACGTTGCCTCGGGCGTTTCTGGGGGCAAATTCGATGTCGACGATGACCCGGTTCTGCCGGTCACGCGGGTTGACTTCGCCGTACGCCTTGCCGACGACCTTCTCGTACTGGCCGACGTCCGGCCACGAGTAACCGCCGAACGTGGGCGATTCCGACCGCGCGGTGTCGATCTCGATGCGGGTGATGCGCGCGTCCGCGGGCGGTGCCGCGAGCAGCACGGCGGCGAGCGAGACGAGAAGCGTGGCGCTGAACGTGCGGATACCGCGAAGCGCCGCAAGGAAATGGCTCATGGATGACTCCCCCTGGCAAACGCCGCTCGTCCCTCGCATGATTATTCTTCTGAGGTCGCCGGAGCGGTAGCGGGCCCCGGATGAACGCTACGCCGGTGGTTTTATGGAGTCAATCGGCGGTGTCCGCTTCGCCGCGGTGTCGGACGTCGACCAATGCGTCCCCGCGCGGTTCGCGTCGGCTGGTGGCGCGGCCCAGGGCGCTTCCGGAACCCTGGTCGCCTTAGTCGATGAGCTTCCCGCCCTCGTAGAACGGATACGGCCCGGCGAATTCGCCGATGAAGGCGGTGTGCGAGACGACGCCGGTCGCCTCGTTCCACTGGTGCAACTGATAGGCCGGCGGCTCCATCACGAAGCGCGACGGCGCCGCCCGGTCGAGGTCGAGCGCGACCTGGTGGGCCGGGCTCGGGCAGGTGGAGGCGATCGTCCCGGCGAAGCGCACCTGGATCGGGCGATGCAGGTGACCGCACAGCACGCGCTCGACCTGGGGGTGCCGACCGATCACTGCTGCGAGCCCGCTCGTATCCGCTAAGCCCATCTTGTCCATGTGGCCGATCCCGGTCCGGAAGGGTGGGTGATGCATCATCACGATCGTCGGCTTGCCCGGCTGCGCGGCGAGCGTCGTCTCCAGCCAGGCGAGCCGGTCGCCGCACAGCTCGCCGCCGCTCTGACCCGGGATCACCGTGTCGAGCGCCACGATGCGCACCGGCCAGTCGTCGATCGCGTACTGCACGAACGGCGCCCACTGGCGCAGGTAGCCGTGCTTCGGGAAGGCCTCGCGCAATGCGCCGCGCTCGTCGTGATTGCCGGGGATCAGGTAGTACGGCATCGGCAACGGCGCGAGCAGCGCCTTCAGCGTCGCGTACTCCTCGGGCCGGCCGAAGTCCACCAGGTCGCCCGTGACGAGGAGGACATCCGGGCGCTGCTTCAGCGCGCGGACGTGCTCGACGCATCGCGCGAGCATTCCGGCCGTGTCGACGACGCGGTACGAGAGCTTGCCGTTCGCCTTGATGTGCAGGTCCGAGATCTGTCCGATGAGCATCGGTTCTCTCCTTACCGTTCGAGCGCCAGCAGCGCCTCCGGATTCACCGCGAGCGCCAGGGACTCACCCTGCCGGAACGTGCGGCGCTCCGCCGTCTCGACGACCAGCGGCTGCGCCGCGCCGGTGTCGACGACGAGCCGGGTATGGTCGCCGAGGAAGAACGCCGACACGACGATACCCCGGAGATGGATTCCGACTCCGTCGACGATGGTCACGTCCTCGGGGCGGAACAGCAGCTCCTGCCGCTCGCGCGCGGGCCCCGTCCACGGCAGCCGCCCGCCCGGCACCTCGAGCGTCGCGCCGTCGGCGCGCCCCGCGAGGCGGTTCATCGTCCCGACGAAGTCGGCGACGAACGTCGTCTGCGGGCGGTAGTAGATCTCCTGCGGCGTGCCGATCTGTGCGATGCGGCCCTGCTCCATCACCGCGATGCGGTCGCCCAGCGCCATCGCCTCGGCCTGGTCGTGCGTCACGTAGATCGACGTGATCTCGAGCGACCGCAGCAGGCGGTCGATCTCGACGCGCAGCCCTTCGCGCAGCTTCGCATCGAGCGCGGTGAGCGGCTCGTCAAGGAGCAGGACGCGGGGCCGCACCGCCAGTGCGCGGGCCAGCGCCACGCGCTGCTTCTGTCCGCCGGAGAGCTGGTCGACGCGCCGATGTCCGAGCTCGTCGAGATGCATCATCGCGAGCATCTCCCGCACCCGGGCGTCGCGCTCCGCGCCGTCGAGCTTGCGCACCTTGAGCCCGTACGCGATGTTCTCGGCGACGGTCATGTTCGGGAACAGCGCGTAGCTCTGGAACACCATCCCCACGTTGCGTCGCTCGATCGGCTGCTCGGTGACGTCCTCCTCGCCGAAGCGCACCCGCCCGCCGGCGTCCGGCGATTCGAGCCCCGCGATGATCCGCAGCATCGTCGTCTTGCCGCACCCCGACGGGCCGAGGAACACGACCGTCTCGCCCGCGTGCACCTCCAGGTCGAGCGGCGCGAGCGCCTTCGTCCCGTCCGGGAAGGTCTTCGCGCACTGCTCCAGACGAACCCTTACCGCGCCGGCTTCCACCGTTCCCCCTTGCCGCTTCCACCTTCGCCGCTCATGTACTGCATCGCCACCAGTAGCGGAATGATCATGAAGAAGAAGACGATCGTGTACGCGGAGCCGATCTCGAGGCGCATCGACGCGTAGCTGTCGGCCAGTCCGACCGGGAGCGTCTTGGTGAGCGGCGTGTGCAGCATCCAGGTGATGTTGAACTCGCCGATCGAGAGCGTCACGACCATCAGCGCGCCGGCCAGGATGCCGGGTCGCGCATTGGGCAGGATCACGCCGAAGAACCGCTCGCGGAAGCTCGCCCCGAGGCTCGCGGCCGCCTCCTCGAGCGTCTTCATGTCGATCGCGGCCATCACCGCGACCACCGACCGCACCATGAACGGCAGCGTGAACAGCACGTGCCCGACCAGGATGAAGAGCCAGCTCTGACGGAACCACCTCAGCTCGCCGTAGAACAGGATCAGCGCAAGCGCGGTCGCGAGGCCCGGCACCGCGACCGGCAGCACCAGCAGCTCCTCGATCGCGCGCGTCCAGCGATTCTGCTGCTTCGCGAGCACGTACGCGGCCGGCACGCCGAGCACCAGCGTGCAGGCGAGGCAGGCGAGCGCGATGCCGATCGAGCGGTACACCGTGTCGGCGTAGAGCGACCACACCTCCCCGACCCAGCGCAGCGTGAGCCCGCTCTTCACGCCGACGAAGAAGTTCGCCGAGAGCCCGGCCAGCACCGAGAGCACGACCGGAACCACGAGGAACGCGCACACGAACAGCGTGAACGCGAGCTGCCACCAGAATCGGGCGTTGCGTCTCATGCCACCGCCTCCGAATGGCTTTCGCGAGTTGGGCCGCCATGGCGTCGGCGGCCAGCCGCATTCGCCTTTCCGTCGATCCCCGTCGTCCCGACGGGGCCCCTCGCCGGGTGGCTCATGCGGCCGCCGAAACTGTCCCGCCGGCGAGCGAGCGCGCCAGCGCGAGCGCCGCCCAGGTGATCACGCCGAGCACGATCGACAGCGCCGCCGCGATCGAGAAGTTCGCGTAGTTCGTGAACTCGGTGTAGATGGTGATCGGCAGGACGTTGATCTTGGTCGCGAGCGTGAACGCGGTGCCGAACGCGCCCATGCTCGTCGCAAAGCAGATCGCGCCGGCCGAGACGAGCGCCGGCATGAGCCCCGGGATGATCACGTCGCGCACCACGCGCCACGGGCTCGCGCCGAGCGAGCGCGCGGCCTCCTCGAGCGCGGGGTCGAGCTTCTCCGCCGCCGCCATCACGGTGAGAATCACGCGCGGGATCGAGAAGTAGAGGTAGCCGGTGAAGAGCCCGGCCATCGAATACGCGAAGACGATGCGCTCGTCGAGCACCCACTCGCTCACGTCGCCGATGAGCCCCTGCCGGCCCGCGAGCATGATCACCATGAAGCCCACGACCACCCCCGGGAAGGCGAGCGGGAACGTGAGCATCGCGACGAGCAGCTTCTTGCCCGGGAACTCGTTGCGGGTGAGGAACAGGCCGGCCACGCCCGAAACGACGAGCGTCGCCGCGGTCACGCCGAGCGAGAGCGCGACCGTCGAGACGAGGCTGCGGAAGTACTGCGCGTTCGTGACGACCGCGAGGTAAGCGCCGGGCCCCTGCGGCCCGCTCCAGCCCACGACCGCGAGGCGCGTGAGCGGCAGCAGCCAGAACGCCGTGAAGACCGCGAGCGCGGGCGCGAGCAGCCAGGCGTGCAGGCGCGCGCCGCCCGCGGCGCGCGCCACCCGTCGTCCTCGCCCGTCCACCCTTCCCGCTCTACTGGATTTCCTTCAGGTACCGGTCCGAGAACGCCTTCTGCACGTCGGCCATGCGGCTGTAGTCGACGGTCTTCGCACGGGCGTACTCGGCAGCGGGCAGGAAGCGCGCCTGCGCCTCCTTGGAGATCGCGCTCGCGCGCACCGGGCGCAGGTACGCGTTGGCCCAGATCGCCTGCCCGTCGTTCGACATGACGAAGTCGAGCACCTTCTTGCCGTTCGCGGGGTTCGGGCCCTTGTTCACCAGGCTCATCACGTAGGGCACCACGACGGTGCCCTCGGCCGGAATCACGAACGCGACGTTGGCCTTGTCCTTGTACTTGGCGCGATACGCGTTGAAGTCGTAGTCGAGCAGGATCGGGATCTCGCCCGAGAGCACGCGCGCGTACGAGGTCTGCTTCGGCACGATCGGCTGGTTCTTCTGCAGGTCCTTGAAGTAGGCGACCGCCTTGTCGAAGTTGTCGAGCGTGCCGCCCATCGCCTGGTTGACCGCCACCGCGCCGACGTAGCCGACGAACGCGCTCGCCGGGTCGAGGTAGCCGATCATGCCCTTGTAGGTCGGATTGAGCAGGTCCTGCCACGACTTCGGGACGGGCTTGCCCTTGAGCGCGTCGACGTTGACCATGAACCCGAGCGTGCCGGAGTGGATCGTGAACCAGTTGCCATCGGGATCCTTCAGCCCGGCGGGGATCTCGTCCCAGCCGGCCGGTTTGTACGGCGCGACGACGCCGTCCTTCTTCGCCTGGATGCCGAACGTCACGCCGTAATAGGCGACATCGGCGACCGGGCTCGCCTTCTCGGCGACGAGCTGCGCGAGCGTCTGGCCGGAGTTCTTGTTGTCCGGCGGGACGGTGATGCCGGTCTTCTCCTTGATCGTCTTGAGCTGGGTGCCCCAGTCGGCCCACTCGGGCGGGCAGTTGTAGCAGATCGCCGTCTGCGCGACGGCGAGCGAAGCGAAGCTCGCCGCGGCAAGCGCCGCGACGCCGGTCAGGGCGCGAAAGGTCGTTCGCATCGGATCCTCCTCCTTGGGCTCGAGTGAGCGCGCGATTCTAGCCTCGGCGCGTGACGGTCGTGCAACCCTCGCCGGCGGGGCGGCCACGGCAGCCTTTGGGCTTAGAATGCCCGCGCTCACGCACTCGGAGGAGGTCACCATGAGAAGAACGCTGCTCGCGATCGCTGCAGCCGTCCCGCTCGCGTTCTCCGCGCACGCCGCGGACAAGGTCAAGGTCGGCTTCATCAGCACGCTGTCGGGCCCCAACGCCGCAATCGGCACCGACATCCGCGACGGCTTCAACCTCGCGATCAAGCTCGCCGGCGGGAATCTGGGCGGGTTGCCGGCGGAAGTGATCGTCGCCGACGACCAGCTGAACCCCGACGTGGCAAAGCAGAACGCCGACCGGCTGCTCAAGCGCGACCGCGTCGACTTCATCACCGGCACGGTGTTCTCGAACGTGGTGCTGGCGATCGCGCCGCAGGTGATCGAGTCGAAGACTTTCTTTATCGGGCCAAATGCGGGCCCCGCGCAGTACACCGGCGCCCAGTGCAGCCCGTTCTTCTTCTCGTCGTCGTGGCCGAGCGAGGCCTACAGCGAGGCCGCCGGCCAGTACGTCACCGAGCGCGGCTTCAAGAACGTGGTCTTCCTCGCCCCGAACTACCAGGGCGGCAAGGACGCCGCGAGCGGCTTCAAGCGCTATTACAAGGGCAAGATCGCCGACGAGATGTACACCAAGCTCGGCCAGCTCGACTACGCGGCCGAGCTCGCGCAGATCCGCGCCGCGAAGCCGGACGCGCTGTACGTCTTCCTGCCGGGCGGCATGGGGATCAACTTCATCAAGCAGTTCGTCGCCTCCGGCATGTCGAAGGACATCCAGCTCGTGGTGCCCCTGTGGGGCTCCGACCAGGACATCATCCGCGCGGTCGGCGAGCCGATGCTCGGCCTCTTCAGCCTCGGCCACTGGACCATCGACCTCGGGAACCCCGCCAATCAGAAGTTCGTCGCCGAGTTCGAGAAGGAGTACAAGCGCCTGCCGACCGGGTACGCGGCGAGCGGCTACGACACCGGGCTCCTGCTCGATTCCGCGATCCGCAAGGTCAAGGGCAAGATCGAGGACAAGGAGGCGCTGCGCGCCGCGATCAAGTCCGCGGACTTCAAGAGCGTGCGCGGCAACTTCAAGTTCGGCGCGAACCAGTTCCCGGTGCAGAACTACTACCTGCAGATCGTCAGCAAGAACGCCGACGGCAAGATCGCCCACAAGACCATCGGCACCGTTCTCGCCAATCGCGGCGACGCATACGTGCAGGACTGCAAGATGAAGTGAGCGGGTGAGGGGAAAGGGAACGCTCCCCCTCTCCGCTGCCCTTCTCCCGCGAGGGGAGTGGGGAGTCGTTCAGCGCCGGTCGGCGAACCGCGGCGCTTTCACGCTCGCCTCGAACTCCCGGGCGAGCGTTCCGGACTCGAGGACCGCGACCTCGGGCGTGAGCTCGAACGTGCGCTTCACCGCGTCCGCAAGCGCCGCGGCGACCGTCCCGGGATCCGCGCTGCGCTTCACCTCGATCGAGACGCGGAGCCGATCGAGGCCGCCGGTGGCCACGGCCTCGCACTTGAAGTCGCTCACCTCCGAGACGCGGAACATGAAGTCCTCGAACTCGGCGTGGCCGACGTTCACGCCGCGCACCTTGAAGAAGCCGGTGGTGCGATGCGCGTGCTTCACCAGCGGAAACACCGAAAACCGCCCGTGTCCGTCGTCCGCGTCGCGCAGCGTGACGAGATCGCCCGACAGCCAGCGCAGGAACGGCGTGACGTTGTTCGTCCAGAGCGGGGTCACGACCAGCGCGCCGACCTCGCCCTCGGCCACCGGCGCATGCGTCTCCGGGTGCACGACCTCGACAAAGTACATGTCGCTCCAGACGCGGAAGCCGCCGCGGTTCTCGCCGTCGGGCGTCGCGTCCTCCGCGCCCATCATCCCGGCCTCGGTCATCCCGAACGTGTCGCGCACGCGCGCACCCCACGCGCGCCCGAGCTTCTCGCGCTTCGCGTCCGACAGCGGCTCGGCGGAGCAGATCACGGTCTCGACCGCCGACGCGGCGAGATCGACGCCGGCGGCCTCCGCGAGATTCGCGAGGTGCAGACCGTAGCTCGACATGCCCATCCAGACCGTCGGGCGCAGGCGCTGGACCAGCTCGAGCTGAATCTGCGAGGGCGTCGTGGTGCCCGCCCCGGCCCAGTTCACCGCGATGCCGCGCGACTGCGCGGCGCGCGCGAACACGTGCCCGACCGGATGGATGCCGAGCGGGAACGAGTCGTGCACGCGCTCCCCGGCGTCGCAGCCGATGCAGTCGAACGTCCGCGCGAACGACAGCACGCCGTAGCGGATGTCGGTCGGGCTGCGCGGATAGAAGAGCGGCTTGCCGGTCGCGCCGCCCGAGCGCCAGTATTCGGCGATCCCGTCTGGCGCGCTCACGCAGAACGACTCGTAGAACTCCCGGTCGGAGAGCGCGCGCAGCATTTCCTTGTCGAGGATCGGGATGCGCCGCCACTCCTCGGGATCGTCGAGTCGGTCGACGTTCACGTGCTCGAGCTTTCCGCGGTAGAACGGCGCGCGCCGTGCCTGCGCGAGCGCCACCCGCTTGCGCTCGCTCTGAATCGCCGCGATCTGCGCGCGCGAGCTTGGGAGCTCGAGCGGCATCAGTCGTCCGTCCGGGGCGCGGTCAGCGCACCGATCCAGCGGCGCTGCGCCGCGTACCCCTCGCCCAGCGCCCCGCGCGCCTCGGCCTGCAGCATCTCCGCCAGCCGCACGCCCTTCGCCGGCGTGTCCTCCGGGATCGCGTCGAGCGCGTCCTTCAGCATCGCCTCGTAGTCGGCGCCCACCGGGCACACGTCCGCGCAGCGGCGGCAGCCGGTGATCACGCCCGAGCCCCGCAGGATGCTCTGCCACAGGTTGAACGTCGCCTCCGACCGGAGCAGCTCCTTCCGCGCCTGCGCGTCGCCCGCCTGCACGATGCGCTCGATGTGGCCGGTGAGCTTCGCGAAGCCGTACGGCGAGCGGTACTCGTCGCAGGTCTCCCAGTCGCGTCCCCAGTGGTGCACGACGTCCCCGGGGCAGGCCTTGAGGCAGCGCCCGCACGACGGTCCCAGGCAGAGCGCCTGCGCAATCGGGCGATCGCACTCGACGTCGACCGAGCAGAGCACCGCGGTGAGCTGCACGCGCGGCCCGTAATCGGGCGTGAGCAGCTGGAGGTTGAGGCCGAGCGTGCCGAGCCCGGCCTCGACCGCGGCGTGCGGCAGCGAGAGCAGCGTCGTCTGGTGCGCGCGCGGGTCGCCCGCGTAGCGCCACGGGTCGACGTGCGTCGGCGGCACCACGATCGCCGGATAGCCGCAGTCCTCCAGCCAGTACACCAGCTCGAGCGAGGCCTCCTCGAGCGCGGTGAGCGCGAGCTCGTCGTTGTAGTACTTGTGCCGGTCGCCCCAGGCGGCGATGCGCGCGACGCCGCTCGAGAGCCTCTTCGCAAGCACGATCACGCGCCCACCGTCGTAATCGGTGATGTCCGAGGGACGGCGCGGGTCGCGCGGATCCGGCGGGTGCGCGTCGAGGACAGCGCCGTCCGCGATGCCGACGAGGTCGACGCCGAGCGCTTTCGCCTTCGCCTTGATCTCGGCCGCGCTCAGCGGCTTCTTGAACACGCCGACCACGGGGTCACTCTTCTTCGGCCTCGCGCTCGGCGCGCGCACGCTGCAGCGCCTTGAACGCCTGCATCTGTTTGGCGACCATGCCTTTGTAGCCCTCGGGGCCGACCCAGCGCGCGTTCCATTCCGACAGGCCGCCCAGCTTCTCGCCCGCGCCGCGATCGTGCTCGGCGCGCGCCTCCTTGTAGCCCTTGGCGAGCGCGACCTTCTCGGGCGTCTTCTCGGGAATCACCTTCTGCACGTCGGCGAGGTGCGCGTGATAGTCGTTGCCCACCGGACACACGGCGAGGCAGCGCGGGCAGTCGCCGAACGAGCCCACCACGCGCAGCAGCCCCTGCCAGAAGCCGAAGAAGTCGCGCGAGCGGAAGACCTGCGCCGGGTCCTCGTCCGGACGCTCGATCATCCGGTCGAAGAGCTTCAGCATCTGGGCGAAGCCGAACTCCTGCGCCTCGGTCGCGCACGCGCGCTTGTCGATGCCCCAATGCAGCACCGCGTCGACCGGGCACGAGTGCAGGCAGCGGCTGCAGGATTCGCCGATGCACACCTGCTCGGTGATGCGCGCGTCGGGCGCGAGCTCGAGCTCGGTGAGGATGCCCGTGAGGTACAGGCGCGGGCCGAACTCGGGGCTCAGGATGTTGACCTCGAGCCCGAGCGTGCCGAGGCCCGCCTCGACGCCCAGGTGACGCGTGGAGAGCCGCCCGTAGCTCGCGCGCTTCAGCGTCCACTCGGTTTCCTGCGCGGCGGTGACGAAGGTCGGGTGCCCGTCGCGCTCCAGCTCCTCGGCGAGGCGATAGGCGAGGCGGTCCATCTTCCGCAGCACCAGCATGTCGAGGTACTGCACCGGCACGTTGGACTTGCAGCGGAACGCGCCGACGGGGATGCGGCTCGCGACGACGATCACGCTGCGGCAGTACGGCGAGATGCGCTCCGGCGTCTGCGGCCAGCGCGGATCGGGCGGGAAGGCGTTGAGCGCGTCGGCCGACGCGATGCCGACCAGATCGGCGCCGAGCGCTTTCGCGCGCCGCTTCACCCGCGCGGCATCCCAGCCCGCGCCGCTGCCCGAGCGCTGCGCGGCCGCCGGTGCCGCCGCCGCGCCGCTCATGCGACGAGCCGGCCCGCCGCCTCGCGCTCCGCCGCGATCCTGCGGCGGAGGAGCCGGATGGCCTGGATCTGCCCCGCGTCGCCGTTCACGTCGACGCGCGGCGCCGCGGCATCGCCGTCGATGTTCGCCTGCTGCGCCTCGATCGCGGCGACGTCCTGGTCGAAGGCGATCTTGACCTGCTCGAACAGCAGGTCGGTCACCTTCGGGTCGTCGATCATGAAGTTGTGCGCCTGCGCCCAGAAGTAATGGGTGCTGCGGTCGGTCTCGGGCGTGATCGCGTTGAGATTGCGCATCTCGATGCCGCCCGGCATCGCACCCTCGGCCACGAACGCGCCGGTCTTGAGCGCCCGCGCGCCGGCGCCCGCGCCGCACGCGCCCACGTCCAAGCGCACGAACGCCGGCGGCACGAAGTTGATGAACTGCCAGCGGTCCACATTGCCCGTGAAGCCGCCGGCCTTGACGTACGTGGGCGGCGGCGGCGTGTCGATCATCCATCGGGCGACCGTCACGTCGTCCTCGGTGCGCGCCGCGCGCGTCTGCGCCTGCTCGGCCGTCGCCATGTTGCCGATCGTCGAGCGGTGCAGGAACGCGAGATGCGTGAGATCGAGGAGGTTCTCGATGATCAGCTCGTAGTTCGCCTTGACGTGCAGGACCGCACCCTTCGCTCGCCAGGCCGGATGATCGAGCCAGCGGAAATCGCAGACCTGCGCGGGGTCGGCGAGCGCCGGATCGCCCATCCACACCCAGATCCAGCGGTGACGCTCGACGACCGGGTAGCTCCGCACGCGCGCCCCGGCCGGAACGTTCTCCTGTCCCGGCACGCGCACGCATTTACCGGTCGCGTCGTAGGTAAAGCCGTGATACCCGCATTCGAGGCAGTCGCCGGCGATCGAGCCGCGATGGAGCGGAAAGTGGCGGTGACAGCATCGATCCTCGAGCGCGACCACCTTCCCGTCGCGGGTGCGATAGAGGACGACCGGCTCGTTCAGCAGGACGCGGCCGAACGGGCGTTCGGCCGACACCTCGTGGTCCCAGGCGGCGACGTACCAGGCGTTCCGGAGAAACATGGGCCCTCCGATCCGATGGGGTCCGGCGAGCTTATACCCGAAGGCGCTTCACCAGCTGCCCCTTGATCATCAATCGAACAAGGGGGCACGCCCCCTTGTAGATCCCCCAGCTAGCGGCCAGCTGGTGAAGCGGCAAGCCGCTTCACCAGCTGCCCCTTGATCATCAATCGAACAAGGGGGCACGCCCCCTTATAGATCCCCCAAGCTAGCGGCCAGCTGGTGAAGCGGCGAGCCGCTTCACCAGCTGCCCCTTGATCACTTTCCGCGTCGGCGTCAGCGGCATCGCGTCGACGATCTCCAACCGCTCCGGCCACTTCAGCTTCGAGACCTGTGCCGCGTCGAGCCAGCCCGTCACCTCGGCAAGCGTGAGCGTGGCCCCGGGCTTGAGCGCGACGAAGAGGCACGCCTTCTCGCCGAGCACCGGGTCGGGCATCGGCACGATCGCGGCCTGCTCGATCGCCGGATGCCGGGCGAGCAGCGTCTCGACGTCGAGCGGGTTGAACTTGATCCCGCCGCGATTGATGAGGTCCTTGGTGCGTCCGACGAGGCGCGTGTTGCCCGCGGCGTCGATCGCCGCGAGGTCGCCGGTGCGGAACCAGCCGTCGGCGGTGAACGCGGCCCGCGTCGCCTCCGGATCGTTCAGGTATCCCGCGAATACCGACGCGCCGCGCACCTGCAGCTCGCCCTCCTCGCCCGGCGGCGCGACCGACCCGTCGTCGCGCACGACGCGCAGCTCCGTGCCCGGGCTGGGGCGACCGGTCGTCTCGGCGCGCACCGGCTCGGCGTCGGCGAGCCGCGTGTACGCACCGGCCTGCAACTCGGTCATGCCCCAGAGCTGCATCACCTTGCCGCCCCGCATCAGCGGCTCGAACGCGCGTGCGAGCGCCGCCGGGACCGCACTGCCCGACATCTGCAGGTAGCGGAGCGACGACAGGTCCTTGCCGTCGAAGTGCTTCTGCGCAAGGCACGCCGCGATGTGCGCGGGCGCGGCGAACGCCGCGGTCGGCCGGCCGGTGTGCATCAGCGCGGCGAGATCCGGCGGCGAGAAAGCCGGCAGGAGCAGCGAGGTCGCGCCGGTCACGATCGGCAAGGTGCACGTGAAGAGGCCGTAGAGATGCGTGAAGGGCGCGGCGGAGAGCAGGACGTCGTCGCGTCCGATGTCGAGCGCCTCCGCCGACAGCCGCACATTGCACAGCAGCGTCTGGTACGCGTGCGGCGCCCCCTTCGGCGCCGCGGTCGTCCCCGAGGTGTAGAGGAGCAGGAACGGGTCGGGACCCGACAGCGCGACCGGCGCCGGCTCGCGCTCGCCGGCGCCCGCGATCAGATCGGCGAACCCGAGCGCACCCGCCGGCGGGGCACCCACCGCGATGACGTGCTTGAGCGCCGGCAGCTTCGGCCGTAATGCGAGGGCGACCTCCGCCGCCGCGTAATCCTTCGCCTGCGCCATCACCACCGCAGCCACCGCGCCGCTGTGCCCGAGCAGCGTCTCGAGCTCGGCGGCGCGATAGGGCATGTGCAGGGTCTGCATGACCGCGCCGCGCCCGGAGATCGCGAGATACGCGACCACGAACTCGACGATGTTCGGGAGCTGCACCGCGACCACGTCGCCCTTGCGGATCCCCAGCCCGTCGAGCGCGCCCTGGAGCGCACGCGTGAGCCGGCGCAGCTCGGCCCAGGTCACGCGCCGGTCGCCTTGCCGGAGCGCGTCGTGGCCGGGACGCTCGCGCGCGTGCGCGTCGAGCCAGTCGCGCAAGGTGTCGTCCCGCCAGTAGCCCGCGGCGCGATAGCGCGCCTGGCGCTCGGCGTCCGACCGGATCTCGATGGCCACGCTCAGCTCCGCGCCGGCTCGGCGCGCGCGAGGCCGTCGTGCGCGTCGAGCAGCCGCTCGAACCACGGGGCGAGCGCATCGTCGGTCGGCAGCGCCGGCGTCGTGCTCGCCACGCGCGCCCACTGCAGCACGCTGAAAACGATGTAGTCGGCGTATCCCGGGCCCGCCCCGGAGAGAAAGGCCTGGGCACGCAGCGTCGCCCGCAGCGGGTCGAGCAGCCTTGCGAAACTCTTCAGGCTCGCCTCCCGGCCCGCGGCGAGCGCCTCGAGGGTCTTGCCGGAGGCTTTCTCGACGCCGGCGCGCACGTGCGCCGCGTCCTCGGGCTCGAGCGCGGCGACGTTGTCGAGCATGAGGCAGGGGACCACGACCGCGACGAGCTGGCGGTCGGCCCACGCGTTCACGAACCGCGCGAGCGCGTGTCCGCCCGCGCCGCCAAAGAGCGAGGGGGCTTCAGGATAGGACCGCTCGAGGTGCTCGGCGATCTTCCACGAGTCGGACACGACCGTCGCGCCGTCGCGGATGATGGGCACCCGGGTCTGGCCGGAAAACGCGATCGCCGCCTTGTCGGTGATCCGGACCGGGCGGCTCTCGAACGCGAGGCCCTTGTGCGCGAGCGCCATGCGCGCGCGCCACGAAAACAGGCTGTAGCGGCGCCCGTTCAGGCCGTACAGCTCGAAGAGCTCGATCGCCATGCAGATTCCGCCGCTCCCGTTTTCCGCGGCGGCATTCTACGCCCGGGCACGGGCGCGAAACGTGCGCGCGCCGCGCTTGTGCCGGATGCCGTTTCGCATAGAATGACGCGGCTTGCGCGCGTGCGGGAGCGACCCGGCACGCGACGGTCGCGAAGACGGCCGCGTATGCGCGACGCCCGACGAATCGACCCAGGAGAGCTCCATGAGCAAACGACTTCTCAGTCTCGCCGCCCTGTCGCTCGCGCTGGCGACGCCGGGCCACGCGGCCGACAAGATCAAGATCGGCTTCATCAGCACGCTGTCCGGGCCGAACGCCGCGATCGGCATCGACATCCGCGACGGATTCAATCTCGCCCTCAAGCTCACCGGCAACAAGGTGGGCGGCCTCCCGGCCGAGGTGGTGATCGGCGACGACCAGTTCAATCCGGACATCGGCAAGCAGCTCGCCGAGACGCATGCTCAAGCGCGACCACGTCGACTTGCTGACCGGCATCGTGTTCTCGAACATCATGCTCGCGGTCGTGCCGGCGGCCTTCGAGCAGAAGACGCTCTACATCAGCCCGAACGCCGCGCCCTCGCCGCTCGCCGGCAAGCAGTGCAACCCGCTCTTCTTCGTCGCCTCGTGGCCGAACGACGCCTACCACGAGGCGGCCGGGCAGTACGCGACGACGAAGGGCTTCAAGAACGCCTACCTCGTCGCGCCGAACTACCAGGCCGGCAAGGATTCGCTCGCGGGCTTCAAGCGCTATCTACAAGGGCAAGGTCGTCGACGAGGTGTACACCAAGCTCGGGCAGCTCGACTACGCCGCCGAGCTCGCGCAGATCCGCGCGGCCAAGCCCGAGGCGCTGTACGTCTTCCTGCCGGGCGGCATGGGCATCAACTTCATCAAGCAGTTCGTCGCCGCCGGCCTGTCGAAGGACATCCAGCTGATCGTGCCCGGCTTCGGCTCCGACCAGGACATCATCCGCGCGGTGGGCGAGCCGATGCTCGGCCTCTTCGACACCGCGCACTGGTCCTACGATCTCGAGAACGACGCCAACCAGAAGTTCGTGGCCGAGTTCCAGAAGGAGTACAAGCGCCTGCCGAGCGTGTTCGCGGCGCAGGGCTACGACACCGCGCTGCTGATGGAGGCCGCGGTGCGCCGGACCAAGGGCAACCTCGAGAACAAGGAGGCGCTGCGCGCCGCGTTCAGGGCGGCCGACTTCAAGAGCGTGCGCGGCGACTTCAAGTTCAACAAGAACCAGTATCCGATCCAGAACTACTACCTGCGCGTCGTGTCCAAGGACGCCGACGGCCGCATCGTGAACAAGAAGATCGGCACGATGTTCACCAATCACGGCGATGCCTACGTGCAGGACTGCGCAATGAAGTGATGTCGTCCGCCTGACGAGTCGCCGGCAGGCGGCGCGCCCGCGCCCGGCCGGCCCGTCGCCTCGCCATGTCCGGAATCCTGATCCTCGAGCAGTCGCTGAACGGGCTGCAGTTCGGCCTGATGCTGTTCCTGCTCGCCGCCGGGCTGACGCTCGTCTTCGGGATCATGGACATGATCAACCTCGCGCACGGGTCGCTGTACATGGTCGGGGCGTTCCTCGCCGCGACGGTCGCGGAGCGGACCGGCTCGTTCGTCGCCGCGGTGGCGGTCGCGATCGTCGGCACGGCGATCGTCGGCATGCTGCTCGAGATGACGGTGCTGCGCCGGCTCTACGCGCGGGATCACCTCGCGCAGGTGCTCGCCACCTTCGCGCTGATCCTGATCGCGAACGAGGCCGTGCGCCTCGTCTGGGGACCGCAGGTGCCGCTCAACACGCCGCAGGCGCTGTCGGGCCCGGTGCAGCTGCTGCCCGGCCTCGCCTACTCGTCCTACCGCCTCGTGATCATCGCGGTCGGGCTCGCGGTCGCCGCCCTCCTGTACTTCGCGGTGACCCGCACGAAGACCGGCATGCTGGTGCGCGCCGGCGCGTCGAACCGCGAGATGGCGATCGCGATGGGCGTGAACATCAAACGCCTGTTCACGATCGTGTTCGGGTTCGGCGCGGGGTTGTGCGCGATCGCCGGCGCGATGCTCGGCCCGATCCTCGCCGTGCAGGTCGGCATGGGCGAGAACATCCTCATCCTCGCCTTCGTCGTGATCGTGATCGGCGGCATCGGCTCGATCCGCGGTGCGCTGGTGGGCGCGATCCTGGTCGGCGTCGTGGACACGATGGGGCGCGCCTTCCTGCCCGCGGCTCTGCGCGAGTTCCTGCCGCCGCAGTTCGCCTCCGCGCTCGGTCCGGCGCTGGCGTCGATCCTGATCTACGTTCTGATGGCGGCGATCCTGTTCTGGAAGCCGCAGGGCCTGTTCCCCGCGCGCGGCTGACCCATGCGCAGCGCATTGATCTTTGCGGCGGTTGCCGCGGCAATCGCCTTCCCGCTCGTCGCGGCCCCCCTCGGCTGGGAGTTCTACATCGGCTTCGCGAGCCGGGTGATGATCTACGCGCTCGCCGCCGCCAGTCTCAACCTCATCCTCGGCTACGGCGGGATGCTCTCGTTCGGACACGCCGCATTCGTCGGCGCCGGCGCGTACGTCGTGGGGATCCTGATGGCCGAGGGCGTGGCGAGCGCCTGGGTGAGCTGGCCGCTGGCGATCCTCGTCGCGGGGCTGCTCGCGGCCGCGGTCGGGGCGATCTCGCTGCGGACCCGCGGCGTGTACTTCATCATGATCACGCTCGCCTTCGCGCAGATGGTCTACTACATCGCCGTCGGCATGAAGGCGTACGGCGGCGAGGAGGGCCTCAACCTCGCCGCGCGCTCGAGCATCGGCTTCGGACTGAACCTGAAGGACGACGCGACCTTCTACTACGTCGTCCTCGCGGTCCTCGCGGCGGGGCACTACTGCCTGCACCGCGTCGCGAACGCGCGCTTCGGGCGGGTGATCGAGGCGATCCGGGAGAACGAGACGCGCATGGAGGCGATCGGCTTCCCGACCTATCGCTACAAGCTCGTCTGCTTCGCGATCGGCGGGGCCGTCGCCGGCCTCGCCGGCGCGCTGCTCGCGAACCAGAATTCCTACGTCAACCCGAACCTGCTCTACTGGACCCAGTCCGGATCGCTGATGATCATGGTGATCCTCGGCGGCGTCGGCTACCTCTACGGCGGGCTCCTCGGCGCGATCGCGCTGCTCGCGCTCGAGGAGGCGTTCTCGGCCTACACGATCTACTGGCAGCTCGGCGTCGGCGTGATCCTGCTCGCGATCGTGCTCTTCGCTCCGCAGGGGCTGGCGGGCCTCTTCGCCAGGCGCCGCGATGGCTGAGCCGATCCTGCGCGTGGCGGGGGTCTCCAAGCACTTCGGCGGCGTCGTCGCGGTCGACACGGTCGCGCTGAGCGTCCACGCGGGCGAGATCCACGCGCTCATCGGCCCGAACGGCGCGGGCAAGACCACGCTCGTGCACCTGCTCTCCGGCGCGATGGCGCCCGACACCGGGCGGGTCTTCTTCGGCGGCGCCGACGTCACGGCGCGCGCGTTCCACGAGCGCGTGGCCCTCGGACTCGCGCGCTCCTACCAGGTCACGAGCCTGTTCCGCCGCTTCAGCGCGCTCGACAACGTCGCCCTCGCCGTGCAGGCACGCAGCGGCTCTTCGCTGGGGTTCTGGACACCGGTCGCGACGGAGCGCGCGCTCTTCGACGAGGCGCGCGCCGTGCTCGCCGCGATCGGCCTGGCCGGACGCGAGAGCGTGCCGGCCGGCCACCTCGCGCACGGCGAGCAGCGCTCGCTCGAGGTCGGCCTCGCGCTCGCGACCCGGCCGAAGGTCCTGCTCCTCGACGAGCCCATGGCGGGCATGGGGCCGGAGGATTCCGAGCGCATGATCGCGCTGATCGACGGGCTCAAGGCGCGGATCACGGTGCTGCTGATCGAGCACGACATGGACGCCGTCTTCCGCCTCGCCGACCGCATCTCGGTGCTCGTCAACGGCCGCGTGATCGCGACCGGCCAGCCCGACGAGATCCGGGCGAACGAAGAGGTAAAGCGCGCATACCTGGGAGAAGAGCAGGTCGCATGAGCGAAGCGCTGCTCAAGGTCGAGGGTCTCGAGACCGCCTATGGCGCGAGCCAGGTGCTCTTCGGCCTGTCGCTCGAGATCCGTGCCGGCGAGGTGGCGACCCTGCTCGGGCGCAACGGCATGGGCAAGACGACCACCGTCCGCTCGATCCTCGGCCTCACGCCGCCGCGCGCCGGCGCGATCACTTTCCGCGGCGAGCGCATCGAGCGCCGCGCGGCCGACCGCATCGCGCGCGCCGGGATCGCACTCGTCCCGGAGGGACGGCAGATCTTCCCGAACCTGACCGTGCGCGAGAACCTCGTCGCCTTCGCCGACAACCGCTGCGGCGCGCGCGAGCCGTGGAACCTCGAGCGGGTGTACGCGCTGTTTCCGCGCCTGCAGCAGCGCGCCGAGAACATGGGCAACCAGCTCTCGGGCGGCGAGCAGCAGATGCTCGCGATCGGCCGCGCGCTGATGACCAACCCGCATCTCCTCGTTCTCGACGAGGCGACCGAAGGGCTCGCGCCCCTGATCCGGGAGGAGATCTGGCGCTGCCTCGCGGGCCTCAAGGCGGCCGGCCAGACGATCCTGGTCATCGACAAGTATGTCGAGCGCCTGGTGCGCATCGCCGACCGGCACACCATCATCGAGCGCGGCCGCGTGGCGTGGCAGGGCGACTCCAGCGCGCTGAACGCCGACCGCGGGCTGTGGCACCGGTATCTGGGCGTTTGACCGGGCGTATGATCCGCATCTCGAACCTTGCCGGGAGAGACCGATGTCGGCCAACCTGAAATCCGTAACAACCCCTTCGGCCCGCGGCCGGGTCAGCAGGGAGGAATGGGAGGTCCGCGTCGACCTCGCCGCCGCCTACCAGCTCGCGGCGCTGTTCCGCTGGACCGACCTCATCTACACCCACTTCTCGGCTCGCGTGCCGGGCACCGAGCACATCCTCATCAACCCCTACGGGCTGATGTTCGACGAGATCACGGCGTCGAACCTGGTGAAGATCGACCTGGAGGGCAACGTCCTCGACGATCCGACCGGCCTGGGCATGAACGAGGCCGGCTTCGTGATCCACGGCTGCGTGCACCTGGCCCGGCCCGAGATCAACTGCGTGATCCACACGCATACGCGCGCCGGCGTCGGCGTCTCGGCACAGAAATGCGGACTCCTGCCGCTGAGCCAGCATGCCATGCGCGTGCAGGCGCAGGTCACCTATCACGACTTCGAGGGCATCGCCCTGGAGATGGACGAGCGCGAGCGCCTGGCGCGCGACCTCGGACCGACCTCGAAGGCGATGATCCTGCGCAACCACGGGCTGCTCGCGTTGGGCGACACCGTGCGCGAGGCGTTCGAGCTGATGTACTACCTCGATTGCGCCTGCCAGATCCAGGTCGACGCGCTCGCGGGCGGCATGGAGAACGTGCAGCTCATGACCGAACAGGCTGCGCGCACCGCGGCTGCGCAGTTCGTGCGCCCGGACCGGTCGTCGGTGCACAAGGACTGGCCCGCGCTGCTGCGCCTGCTCGACCGCAAGGGCATCAACTACCGGGACTAGGCGCCGGCGGCACGCCGCGACACGGGCGTGATCGAAGCCGACATCGTCATCGTCGGCGCCGGCATCGCCGGCGCCTCCGCCGCGTACGCTCTCGCGCCGCATGCACGTGTGATCGTGCTCGAGCGCGAGGAGCGTCCCGGCTATCACTCGACCGGCCGCTCGGCGGCACTCTTCTCCGCGACCTACGGCAATGCGCCGGTGCGCGCACTCGCACGTGCCGGCCGGGCGTTCCTCGAATCGCCGCCGGCGGGCTTCACGGCGCATCCGATCCTCTCACCGCGCGGCAGCCTCGTGTACGGCGATGCGGCGCGGCGCGATGAGCTCGCCGCGCGCTGCGAGGACTGGCGCAGGACGGGCACCGAGGTGCGCCTCCTCTCCGGCGCGGAGGTCCGCGCACTCGTCCCGCCGCTGCGCGAGTCCACGGCGGAGGTCGGCATCCTCGAGCCCGGCGCGCGGGACATCGACGTCGACGCGCTGCATCAGGGGTTCCTGCGCGGCGCGAGAGCGAGGGGCGTGACGTTCATGATGGACGCCGAGCTCCGTGCCGCGGAGTTCGGCGGCGGCAACTGGCAACTTGTCACGAGCGCAGGCGAGCTGCGCGCGCCCGTGCTCGTGAACGCAAGCGGCGCCTGGGTCGACGAAGTCGCGCGCCTCGCGGGCGTCGCGCCGCTCGGCATCCAGCCGCTGCGCCGCACGGCGGTGATCTTCGAGTGCGCGCGCTTCGGCGGCCCGCAGAGCTGGCCGATGGCCGTCAACGCCGGAGAGACGCTCTACTTCAAGTCGGACGCGGGACGCTTCCTCGCTTCGCCGGCCGACCAGACGCCCTCGCCGCCGTGCGACGCGCAACCGGAAGAGCTCGACGTCGCGACGCTGATCGACCGCCTGGAGCGCGAGACGCTATTCGAGGTGAAGCGATTGACGGCGAAGTGGGCCGGGCTGCGCAGCTTCGCGCCGGATCGGACGCCGGTGTGCGGGTTCGATCCTCGGCACCCCGCGTTCTTCTGGCTCGCCGGCCAGGGCGGCTACGGGATCAAGACCTCGCCCGCGCTATCCACGCTCGCGGCGGCGCTGATCTTGCGGCGTGCCATTCCGGCGGTGCTCGCCGACGAAGGCGTCGATCCGCAGGCGCTCGCGCCGGCCCGACTGCGCGGCGCGGCCTGATCCCGCGCTAGAGCGGGAGAATCGCGTCGACGAAGTACCAGGCGACCGACGCGGCCGCCGCCCAGACCACGCCAGCGGCGACGAAGCGGACGATGGGCGAATCGGCGCGGCTGCTGGCCGCGTCGCAATCCGCTTCGGGCTCGACCGGCGATGCGGCCGACGGAATCGTAAGGAAGGGTTCGGCGGGTTTCACCGGAGCGCTTCCGGAGTTGCGATCGCTGCGGCGTTCGGGCGTGCCGCGATCTCGGTGCGGTCGAGCACGAAGGTCGGGATCTCGTGGCGGTCGGTGCCCATGCTGTCCGCGTGGGCGACGTCCGTCGCCAGTACCAGCGCCAACGCGCCCGCGGCCAAGAGCACGCGGCCGGCAGGAGTGCGGTGGAGTCTCATTCGAGAAATCCGTTCCAGGATGTTGGTGCCGGGGAGGGGTCGCCCCGGCACCAACGTTCCCGACATTAGTTGTTGTAGTTGTCGACGAGGTCGTACTTCGAGCGCATCGGGGTCGAATCGGTCGACTGCACCGACTGAACCGACGTCACGATTTCCGCTTGCTTCCAGTACGGGTCGTCGAACACGTAGTTGTTGTCCGCCAGGGCGGCATTGGCGACGAGTGCGAGGGCGACGGCGGCGAGGCCGATCAGATTGCGTTTCATGGTGCTACTCCTTTCAATGTGGTTGCGGGTTAGGGCCCTTTTCGGAGCCCGTCGAGGCAGGAGAAATCCCGTATCTCGATGGGTGCCAGTTTGTCCTCGCACCGGCCCTGCGTCTGGGCGCTATTGGCCGCGATCCGGTGACCTATTCACCGGGAGCGGGCGCGAGCGCCACAAACGTCACGCGATCGCGGCCTGGGGATCATCCGGATGGCGTAATGCGGAGCAGCGGCCGCAGCGCGAACAGGCCGAGAGCCGGCCCCGGCGCGAGCGCGATGAACAGCCACGCCGGGCTCACGTTTGCGGCGAGCGCGTTCAAGAGCTGGATGCTCGCGATGGTGATCGAGAAGCCGATGCAGTTGCCGATGGTGAGCGCGGAGCCGACGAGCTGGCGCGGCGCGTAGCGGGCGTTGAGCGCGGAGAACTGCGGCGAATCGCCGACCACGACGATCCCCCAGAACACGAGGAAGGCGAGGAAGACCGGCGTCGGCGCGACGAACGCCAGCGGCGAGAGCACGCAGCACGCACCCGAGGCGGCGAGCTGCGCGAACGCGACGCGCGCGCTGCCGGCGCGCAGCGAGACGATCCCGCCGCCCGCGCAGCCGAGGAAGCCTGCCGCGATCACCGCGAACGCCCACAGCGGAACGTTCAGCTCGGACGCCGCGTGCGCGGCGAGGACGACCGGCACGAAAGCCCAGAACGCGTAGAGCTCCCACATGTGCCCGAAATAGCCGAAGCACGATGCGCGGAAATCCCGCGAGCGGAAGATCACTGCGAGCGCATGGGGATCGAACTTCGCGCCCTTGGCGAGGTACGGACCGTCGGGGACGAAAGCGAGCATCGCGAGGCCGCCGAGCGCGGCGATGGCCGAGACGGCGAGCAGCACCGTGCCCCACGGCAGCGTCTGCCCGGCGCCTCTCAGCAGATGCGGGAAAGCGGTCCCGACGACGAGCGCACCGACGAGCAGGCCGAGCGCGTTGCCGAGGTCGCGCTGGTACCAACCTGACGCGATCTTCATCCCGACCGGGTAGATGCCGGCGATGAAGAAGCCGGTGAGAAAGCGGAATGCGAGCAGCGTAAGCAGGCCTTCGCCGAACACATAGACGCCGAGATTGAAGAGCGCGCCGAGGATCGAGCAGAGGAAAAACACGATCCGCGGCGACACGAGGTCGGAGACCGCGAAGAACGCGAACGCGAGCGTCCCCGCGATGAAACCGAGCTGGACTGCGGAGGTCGCGTAGCCGAGCGCGTCGGGCGCGAGGCTCCACGCCGCCTGCAAGTCGCCGAGCACCGCGTTGCCGGCGAACCAGAGCGATGTGCCGGCGAACTGCGAGAGCACGATCGCCGGGAGGATCCATGGCGGGCGGGTGCGATCGGCGTGCGGCAGGTCGCTCATGGGTCGGGCATTCCGCGCGTCGGGGCGGCCCGCGAAATGCCGCGATGATGCCCTCAAGCCGCTGGCGCCGCCAGCCGCGGCGTATGATCGCGCAGCCGCGGCCGGCGCGACTCGAATGCCGGCGCGAATCAGGAGGAGTCCGATCATGATCCGTACAACGAAGGCGCTCGCTGCCGTGCTGGTGGTGTTCGCCAGTCTCTCCGGATGCTCGACCGAACCCGCGAAGCCGGCGGCCGGCGCGCCGGGCTCGGTGCAGAAGCCGCTCGAGCTGATCACGTTCCCCGGCGGCTTCAACTGGCCCGTCTGGGTCGCGCAGGACAAGGGCCTGTTCGCGAAGAACGGCGTCGCCGTGAAAGTCACGCCGACGCCGAATTCGGTCTTCCAGCTCACCAACCTCATCGACGGCAAGTTCGACCTGGCGATGACCGCCATCGACAACCTGATCGCATATCGCGAGGGCCAGGGCGAGGTGGACAAGCCGGGTCCCGACCTTATCGCCGTGATGGGTGGCGACAACGGCTTTCTGCGGCTCGCATCGGTGCCCGAGGTGAAGACGATCTCCGGGCTGCGCGGCAAGACGGTCTCGGTGGATGCGCGCACGACGGGGTATGCATTCGTGCTGTTCGAGATCCTGGATCGCAACGGGCTACGCGAGCCGGCGTACAACGTCGAGCGGGCCGGCGGCGTCTTGCAGCGGTTTCAGGCGCTCATGGAGAAGAAGCAGGACGCAACGCTCCTGCTGTCGCCGTTCGAGGTGCAGGCGCAGGCGCGCGGCTTCAACGTGCTCGCCGACGCGGTGAAGATCATCGGACCGTACCAGGGCCTCGTGCTCGGCGTGCGCAAGCCGTGGGCGGATGCGAACCGGGGCGCGGTGGTCGCGTTCATCCGCGCCTACGCCGAGGCAGTCGAGTGGCTGTACGACCCGGCGAATCGCGCCGAGGCGCTCCAGATCTTCGTTCGCAACCAGCCGAACGCGACGCAGCAGTCGGCCGAAACCGCCTATCGCGTCCTGCTCGATCCGAAGGACGGCTTTCAGCGGCGCGCGCAGATCGACCTGCCGGGCGTCGCCAACGTGCTCGCGATCCGCACGAAGTGGGCCGAGAAGAAGAAGCCGCTCGCTCAGCCCGGCGCGTACTACGACCCGAGCTTCTACGACCAGGCGGTCGGGCGATGAGCGCTCGGGCGACGGTGCGTCGCGCGTTCGCGCGCGTTCTCCTCGGAACCGCACTCGCGCTCGCAAGTGTCGCACCCGTCGCCGCGCAACCGTATCCGTCGAAACCGATCCGGATCATCGTGCCGTTCCCGGCAGGCGGCATCGCCGATATCTACGCACGGCTGATCGGCGCGCAGCTCACGCAAGCCTGGGGCCAGCCGGTCGTGGTCGAGAACCGCACCGGCGCGGGCGGGAACATCGGCGCCGACGCGGTGGCGAAGTCGCCCCCGGACGGCTACACGCTGGGCATGGGCAGCGTCGGTACGCACGCCGTGAACGTGTCGCTGTTCAGCAAGATGCCCTACGACCCGGTGCGCGATTTCGCGCCGATCGCGCTCGTGCTCGAGGCCGAGGGTCTGCTCGTCGTGCATCCGTCGGTGCCCGCGCAGACGGTGCCCGAGCTGATCGCGTTCGCCCGTGCGAACCCCGGCAAGCTCACGTTCGCCTCCGCCGGCACGGGCACCGCGAGCCACCTCGCGGGCGAGCTCTTCAAGACCCGCGCCGGCATCGACATGGTGCACGTGCCCTATAAGGGCAACGTGCCCGCGATCACCGATCTCCTCGCCGGCCAGACCTCGCTCATCTTCGCCACGATGCCGACGGTGCTGCCGCACGCGAAAGCGGGCAAGCTCCGCGCGCTCGCGACGATCGGCAAGACGCGTTCCGCGGCCGCGCCCGAGCTGCCGACGGTTGCGGAGGCCGCACTGCCCGGCTTCGAGGTGAACAACTGGATCGGGCTCTTCGCGCCCGCGGGCACGCCGCCCGAGATCGTGCAGCGGCTGAACGCGGAAGTGGTGCGCATCATGCGCACCGCCGGAGGTGCAGGCGCGCCTGCCGGTCGAGGGCGCGCGCTTCGTCGCCACCACGCCGGCGGAGTTCGGGGAATTCGTGAAAGCCGAGGTCGCGAGCTGGGCGCCGATCGTCAAGGCGTCCGGGGCCCGAGCCGACTGACGCGCTGGCCGGAACAATCTCACGTTTTCCCGGGCGGCCCGCCGCTCACCCGGAACTATCGCCGCTTCCGCGCGGCGTGCCGTCTGGGCGCGCCCGGCGAGGGCAGGTAGAAAGGCTATGACGCCGGCATTGCCGGTACCCACCTGCAAGGGACAATCATGGCCATCAAACACCTGGTCGTCGCGCTCGCGGTCGCGAGCCTCACGATCGCCGCGACCGGCGCCGATGCGAAGGGCGTCAAGGTGAAGTCCTCGTCGAGCAGCAGCTCGAGCGCCGCGAGCAACAGCTCGTCCTCGGCCGCAAAGAAGGCCGCGCGTGACGACGAGCCCGCATTCAGCGCCGAGAACGTCAAGAAGACGACGAAGCCGGGCGCCGACGCGGACTCCGGTTCGAGCGCGGGCTCGGGCGTCAACGTCAACCTCGCGCGCGCCCGGTCGTCCGCCTCGTCCTCGCAGCAGGCGGCGGCGAACCCCGGCGTCGCGGTCGCCGCGCCGGCGGCGGCATCGCCCGCGGACGACGAGGCGCACCGCGCCGCGGAAGAAGCGAAGCGCAAGCGCTCGGAGGAATTGGCCGCGATGCAGCGGAAGTTCGACGAGGAGGTGAAGGCCCGGCAGGCCGAGGAAAGGCGTCAGAAAGCCGCGGCGGCCGAAGCGGAGCGCAAGCGCCTCGAGCTGCAGGAAGAACAACGCCGCGCCGCCGAGGCGCGCGAGCGCGAAGCACGGCGCTCGCTGCACGCTTCCGCGCCGCCGACGTGCGTCATCAAGCCGGCGATGTCGGACGACGACCTCGCGAAGTGCCGAGGCCGGTAGTCAGCCTCATCCCTCGAACCACCCTCTCGGCCCGAGCCCGCGGTCCGGGCCGAGCATCGCGTAGCCGCCGTCGACCGGGATGTCGGCGCCGGTGATCCACGACGCGGCGTCCGAGCACAGCCAGAGCAGCACGTCGGCGACCTCTTCCGCGTCCCCGATCCGTCCGAGCGGATGCGTCTTTGCCCCGATCGCATCGGCGCGCGCCCGATCGTCGCACCGAGCAGCGATGCCCCGCCGGTGACGAGCGCGACCTTGCCGCTGAAATCGAACCGTGCATTGCCCATCGTCGTCGCTCCCCTCGAGGGCGCCGATGGTACACGCGGCCCCGCACTTGATCCGCAGGTGCGGTGGGGATATGGTTCCGGTTCCCGAAGGCGGCACAAGACCCGCCGCGGCCACTTCAAGGAGCGCCACGTGCTGCACGAACGCATCCCGAACCTCGAAAAGCTCGTCGAGCCCGATCGCGTGCACCGTCTCTGCTACACCGACCCGGACGTGTTCGAGCTCGAGATCCGCAACATCTTCGAGAAGTGCTGGATCTACGCCGGGCACGAGTCGCAGGTGAAGAAGCCGGGCGACTTCTGGACGTTCCAGATCGGGCGCCAGCCGATGATGATGGTGCGCGGGCGTCCGGGGGAAGGGAAGGGGTCCGCCGGCTCCAAGCGGGACGGCGCGATTCACGTGCTCTACAACCGCTGCCCGCACCGCGGCGTGCAGGTCTGCGGCGCGCGCCACGGGAACGCCGGCGACGCGCTCACCTGCTCGTACCACTCCTGGCGCTTCAAGTACGACGGCACGGTCGAATCGCTGCCGCTGCCGCGCGGCTACGAGGGCACGACGTTCAAGGACTACGACTGCAACATGAAGCGCGCGCCGCGCGTCGAGTCGTATCGCGGCTTCGTGTTCGCGAGCCTCGCCGACGACGGACCGTCGCTGGTCGAGTGGCTCGGGCCGGCGAAGGTGGCGTTCGACGACATCTGCGACCGCTCGCCGGTGGGCGAGGTCGAGGTGGTCATGAACTGCTACCGCGTGATCCAGCGCTCGAACTGGAAGTTCTTCATGGAGAACCAGCTCGACGCGGTGCACCCGTCGGTCACGCACGAGTCGACCGGCCGCGCCGCCTCCGAGGTCGAGTTCCAGATCCAGCGCCGCACCGGCGACAAGCCGCTGCACTACCACATGCTCTCGGCGTTCACGATTCCGTTCGACAAGTGGGACTCGCTCGAGACCTACGGCTACCCGTACGGGCACACCGTGCTCGGCGGCTACATGGGCCTGCGGCCGCAGGACCCGGACACGCTGGAGCACGAGCGCATTCTCGCGAAGGCGTACGGCGAGAAGAAGAAGGAGGAGTACCTCACGCGCAACATCCACCACGTGCTCGTGTATCCCTGCCTCTCGATCCAGTCGCCGCTGCAGCAGCTGCGCGCGATCCGCCCGATCGCACCCGATCGCACGCTCTCGGAAATCTGGCATTTCCGGCTGAAAGGGGTCCCGGAGCCGATCTACCGGCGCTCGCTCTGGTACTACAACCTCGTCAACTCGCCGGCGACGATGGTGAACGCGGACGACCTCGAGAACTGGCAGAAGGGGCAGTGGGGCCTGACCTCGCACGGCGGCGACTGGGTGAGCTTCCACCGCGACTACGGGCGCGACAAGGCGGACGGCGACACGCTGCGCTCGACGAACGGCTGCAGCGAGATGCCGATGCGCGCCCAGTTCCAGGCATGGCTCAAGTACATGAAGGCCGGGGCGTGAGCATGGCGAAGACCGTCGGGAAGAAGGCCGCCGCGAAGAAATCCGCGGTGAAGCGCGCGGCGAAACGGGCCGCGCCGGCGCAGGCGAACGGCAAGGGCGCAGGCCTGCTCCAGCGCGAGGTCGAGCAGTTCCTGTACCGCCAGGCCGAGGCGCTCGACGAGAGGCGCTGGGGCGATTTCATCGGCATGTTCAGCGACGACGGCATGTACTGGATGCCCCCGGCGCCGCACTACACGACCTGGGAAGGCATGCCTTCGATCTTCATCGAGGATCGCGACCTGATGACGGTGCGGATGAAGCGCGTGCAGCACCCGCACGCCTGGTCTCAAGCCCCGGACTGGGGCACGAACCACGTCGTGTCGAACGTGATCATCGAGCGCGTCGAGCCGAAGACGGGCGAGGTGCACGTGCGCTCGCGCTTCCACATGATGGAGCTGCGGCGCGACGAGCTGCGCCATTTCGCCGGCACCTACCGCCACCGCCTGAAGCTCACCAAGGACGGGTTCCGGATCAAGCTCCAGCGCGTTGACATGGTGAACGCCCAAGCACCGTATGAATATGTCCTACAAGTCTGGGTCTGATCGGAGCCGCGGGGTGGCAGCGCCGGCGCGGGTGCGGAGCAGCCGGCGCGGTCGATTGGCTCAGGCCCCGTACGAGTACGTGCTGCAGGTGTGGGTGTGATGTTCGAGACCACGATCGCCGGCAGTCTCCCGAAGCCCGGCTGGCTCGCCGAGACGCACAAGCTCTGGCCGCGCTGGAAGCTCGAGGGCAGCGCGCTCGCCGAAGCGAAGCGCGACGCGACGCTGCTGTGGCTCAAGGCGCAGGAGGACGCCGGCGTCGACATCGTCACCGACGGCGAGCAGTCGCGGCAGCACTTCGTGCACGGCTTCCTCGAGGCGGTGGACGGCATCGACTTCGACCTGAAGGTCGAGCTCGGGATCCGCAACAACCGCTACAAGGCGATGGTGCCGACCGTCGTGGGGCCGCTGCGGCTCAGGGGTCGCGTGCACGCGACCGAGGCGCGGCTCGCCCGCGCGCACACGACGCGCAAGCTCAAGTTCACGCTGCCCGGCCCGATGACGATCGTCGACACGATCGCCGACAAGCACTACGGCGACCGGGTCAAGCTCGCGATGGCCTTCGCCGAAGCGCTGAACGAGGAGGCGCGGGCGCTCGCCGCCGACGGCGTCGATCTCATCCAGTTCGACGAGCCGGCGTTCAACGTCTACATGAGCGACGTCACGCGCTGGGGCATCGACGCGCTGCACCGCGCCACCGAGGGCCTGAAGTGCCGGACCGCGGTCCACATCTGCTACGGCTACGGCATCAAGGCCAACCTCGACTGGAAGGACACCCTCGGGGCCGAGTGGCGCCAGTACGAGGAGATCTTCCCGGCGCTCGCGCGCAGCCGCCTCGACGCGGTGTCGGTCGAGTGCATCCACTCGAAGGTGCCCGCGAGCCTGCTGAAGCTCCTCGCCGGCAAGGACGTCATGCTCGGCGTGATCGACGTGGCGAGCGACAAGGTCGAGACGCCCGATGAAGTGGCCGGCGTAATCGCGGAAGCGACCAAGTTCGTGCCGAAGGACCGCATCCTCCCGTGCACGAACTGCGGCATGGCGCCGATGGACCGCGACGTGGCAACGGCCAAGCTCGCGGCGCTCGGCGCCGGCGCGCGGCTCGCGCGCGAGCGGTTCGCGTGACGCCGCAGTCGATCATCGAGAAAATCTGGGACGCACACGTCGTCGCGGAGCTCGGCGACGGGCAATCGCTGCTGCACGTCGACCGGGTGTTCCTGCACGAGCGCACCGGCCCGCAGGCGCTGGCCGGGCTGGCCGCGGCGGGCCATGCGGTCGCCAATCCCGCACTGGTGTTCGGCGTCATCGACCACATCGTCGACACCGAGCCCGGCCGCACCGATCGCACGCGCTTCAAGGGCGGCGACGAGTTCATCCGCAGCTTCCGCGACCTCGCGCGCCGCGCCGGCATACGCCTCTTCGACCTCGACGATCCGCGCCAGGGCATCGTGCACGTGATCTCGCCCGAGCAGGGCATCGCGCTGCCGGGCTGCACGCTCGTCTGCCCCGACAGCCACACGTGCACGGTCGGCGGCATCGGCGCGCTCGCGTGGGGCATCGGCTCCACCGAGGGCGAGCACGCGGTCGCGACGCAGACGCTCGTCCGTCCGCGCCCCAAGACGATGTACGTCGACTTTCGCGGCAGGCTCGCGCGCGGCGTGACCGCGAAGGACATGATCCTCGCACTGATCGGCAGGTATGGCGCGACCGGCGGCGCGAACCACGCGCTCGAGTTCGGCGGCGAGGCGGTGCGCGCGCTCGGCGTCGAGGCGCGCCTCACGTTGTGCAACATGGCGGTGGAGTTCGGCGCCTGGACCGGGCTGGTCGCGCCCGACGACACGACGATCGAGTGGGTCGCGGGTCGACCGTTCGCGCCGCGCGCGGAGCAGTGGGACGCTGCGGTCGGGCATTGGCGCGGGCTCGCCTCCGACGCGGACGCGCACTGGGATGCGCGCCTGGACGTCGACTGCGCGACGCTCGCGCCGCAGGTCACCTGGGGCACCAGCCCCGGCCACGCGG
Source organism: uncultured beta proteobacterium (assembly GCA_963716855.1). Lineage (GTDB taxonomy): Bacteria > Pseudomonadota > Gammaproteobacteria > Burkholderiales > SG8-39 > JAGVSZ01. The sequence continues at coordinate 538,195 of CAVQUV010000005.1, forward strand.
TCGGCATCGACGGCGTCGTCCCGGATCCCGCGGCCGCGCCGGACGCAGCCGCGCGCGCCGGATTCGAGCGCGCCCTCGCGTACATGGACCTGAAGCCGGGCCAGCCGCTACTCGGATTGCCGATCGAGGCCGCGTTCATCGGCTCGTGCACGAACAGCCGGCTCTCGGATCTGCGTGCGGCGGCGGAGCTCCTGCGCGGCCGGCGCGTTGCGCCCGGCGTAAAGGCGCTCGTCGTTCCCGGCTCCACGGCGGTCAAGAAGGCGGCTGAAGCGGAGGGCCTCGACCGCGTGTTCCGCGACGGCGGGATTCGAGTGGCGCGAGAGCGGCTGCTCGCTCTGCTTCTACTCCGGGGGCGACAGCTTCGGCGCCGCGCGCCGCACGATCACGAGCACCAACCGCAACTTCGAGGGCCGGCAGGGGCCGGGCGTGCGCTCGCACCTCGCGAGCCCGCTCACCGTCGCCGCCTCCGCGGTCGCGGGCCGCATCGCCGATCCGCGCACGCTCTGAGGCAGGCGATGGAACAGTTCATTCGCCTGAAAGCGCTCGCGGCGCCGCTCATGCGCCCCAACGTCAACACCGACGTGATCATCCCGTCGCTCGAGATCACCTCGCCCTCGCGCGAGGGCTTCGGCGAGAAGCTGTTCGCGTCCTGGCGCTACACCGAGCCCGGTCGCAAGCCGAACCCCGACTTCGTGCTGAATCGCGCGCCGTTCGACCGCGCGCAGATCCTGATCGCGGGCGAGAACTTCGGCTGCGGCTCCTCGCGCGAGATGGCGGTGTGGGCGATCCGGCAGTTCGGCTTCCGCTGCGTGATCGCACCCTCGTTCGGCATGATTTTCCAGAACAACTGCTATCGCAACGGCGTGCTGCCGGTCGTGCTGCCGAAGGCGGACGTCGAGGCGCTCGGGCACGACGCCGAGTCGGGAAGGCTCGAGCTCGAAGTCGACCTCGAGGCCTGCACGGTGACTGCGCCCGGCGGCCGGGCGTTTGGGTTCACGGTCGGCAAACCCGAGCGTGAGATGCTGCTCGCTGGGCTCGACGCGATCGGCGTCACGCTCAAGCGCCGCGACGAGATCCGTCGCGTTCCAGGCCCGCGATCGCGCGGCGCGGCCGTGGATCTGGTCGATCTAGAATCCGTATCGAGGAGGTGCACATGACATGCAGGGGAAGATTCGCGATTGCGAGCTGGTGCTCGCCCCCGCGGTCGCCTTCGGCCAGGAAATCGAGCTCGGGCAACTGCTCGACAAGGGCGCCGTCACACTGGCCAAGACCGATCTCGCAGCCCTGATACCTGGCACCACGACGAAGTTCACGCAATGGACGACGACGTCACGTCGGACAGTCGAACGTCGACTACAGCTGGGAGAATCCCGCCGGGCGGCGCGACCTTCCGTGTCTACGGCCGCGGGCCCGCGCATGAGCGCCAACGGCACGGGAACATGGTCGATCGCGGACAACGGGCGCTACTGCTGGGACATCATGATCAACCGCGAGTGGAAGGCCTGCCGCTTCATCTTCAAGGTCGGCGACGCCTACTACATGGCCCCGTCCGCGAACGATCGCGCCGCGAAGGCGATTCCGGTCAAGTTCGAGAAGTGAAACCCGCCGGGCGGTCGGCTCGGTGTCAGCGCACGTTTTCGGCCGAGTACAGCGCGAACCGATCGCCGGCGAAGCGCACGTGATGCTGCGGCTGTCGTCGCCCCGGCGACAGCTCTTGAAGCAGCCCTAGCCCGCGCCCATCCGCTCGTGGATCCACCGCGCCGCGGCGAGCGTGCGCGCATCGTCGCCGATCCGGCCGATCACCTGCAGCCCGACCGGCAGCCCGTTCGGGCCGGTTGCGACCGGGACGGTCACGCACGGCACGTGCAGCAGCGTCCATACGCGGTTCATCACCGGGTTCCCGGTGGACGTCAGGCCCGCGGGCGCTTCGCCCGTCGTGCTCGGCGCGAGGAACACGTGGCACGCGTCGAAGACGCCCGGCAGCGCCGCGCGAGATAGATGCGCGAGCTCGCGAGCGCGGTCGTAGCGTTCGGCCGTCACTTGCATGCCCGCATCCAGCAGCTCGCGCAGCCGCGAGCTGAGGCGCACGCCGTGGTTCGCGTGCTCGAAGCCGAGGTTGCGCGCGAGCTCGTAGCCGAGGATGTCGCCATGGGCGTCGCCGAGCGCCGCGAAGTCCGGCGGCAGGTCGACCTGGATGACGCGCGCGCCCGCCGCGGCCAGGCCGCGCGCCGCCGCGTCCAGCGCTTCCCCGACCTCGGGCTGCGTCTCGCGCCAGTCGTGCGTGCGGCAGACGCCGATCCACGGGCGATCGATCTTCGCGAGCTCGACGAGCTCGCCGCGCCCCGACAGCGCGCCGACCATCAGCGCGACGTCGTCGACCGTGCGCGCGATTGCGCCCACCGTGTCGAGGCTCTCGGCGAGCAGCTTGACGCCGGCGCGGCTCAGCGTGCCGAACGAAGGCTTGTAGCCGACCACGCCGCAGAAGCTCGCCGGCCGGATGATCGAGCCGACCGTCTGCGTGCCGAACGCGAGCGGCACCATGCCGTCGGCGACGGCCGCGGCCGAGCCGCTGGAGGAGCCGCCCGGCGTGTGCTCGAAGTCGTGCGGGTTGACCGTCGCCGCGGGCGTGAAGGTCGCGAATTCGGTCGTGACGGTCTTGCCGACGACGATCGCGCCCGCCGCGCGCGCGGCCGCGACGACCGCCGCGTCCCAGGCCGGACGATGGCCCGCGTAGATCGGCGAGCCGTACGCCGTGGGCATGTCGGCGGTGTCCATCAGGTCCTTCACGCCGATCGGCAGGCCGTGCAGCGGCCCGCGCACCGGCCCCGCGTCGAGCGCCTGCGCCTGGTGGCGCGCCCGCTCGGGATCGAGGAAGGCCCACGCGTGGATCGCGGGCTCGCGCGCCGCGATGCGCTCGAGCGCGGCCTCGAGGACGTCGACCGCTCGCAGCTCGCGCGTACGTAGCCAGGCCGCGACCTCGGCCGCGGGCGCGCGCGCAAGATTGCGATTCACGAGATGAACTCGTTCGTGTAGAGGTCGGCGAGCGCGCTTTCCTTGGGCACGATGCCTTCCTTGACGTAGAACCGCTGCAGCTCGGCGAGCCGCTCGGGGTCCATCATGCCGAGGGTCTTCTGGCCGGGGTACACGAGCGTGTTGTAGAGGCCGAACGTCTCCTCGACGAACGCCTCGCGGCCCTTGTGGGCCGGCATCGCGTTGACGTAGTCGCGCACCGCCGCCTTCGGGTCGGTCATGATGTCGCGCATGCCGTGCAGCGTCGCGCGCACGATCTTGCGCACGAGCTCGGGACGCTTCTGGATCACCTCGTCGGAGGCGAGGATCGCTTGCGCCATGCTCTTCGTGTATTCGTACGCGGGCATGAGCCGCATCTTCGCGCCCGCGCCGCGCGCATCCGCGATCCACTCCGGCACGGCGGTCATCGCGTCGGCCTTGCGCGAGGTGAAGAGCTGCCACACCCCGGCGGGTCCGGCGGCTTGCGCGTTGACGTCGTTCTTCGTCAGTCCCGCGCTCGCCAGCATCGCGAGCAGCGCGAAGTAGCCGCTGTCGGCGTAGGTCATCGCGGTGATCGTCTTGCCCTTCAGGCCCGCCGGGCTGGTGATCCCGGAGTCCTCGTGCACCGCGACGGTCGTCATCGAGCGCCCGCCGAGCACCGCCACCGCCTTCACCGGCACGCCCTGTGCGCGCACGATGATCGGGGTGTCGCCGAACGCGCCGCACACCGGCGCGTTGCCCGCTCCCACCTGCTTGGCCGCGTCCACGCCGCCGCGGCCCGGCTGAAAGGTCACCTTGAGGCCTTCGGCCGCGTAGTAGCCGCGCGCCTGGGCGAGCAGCCAGGGCGCGAACGCGACCTGCTGGGCCGGCGCCGGCAGGAGGTAGGTCACCTCCTCCAGCGCCGGCTGCGCCACCGCACGGCCGATCGGCGCCAGCGGCGCGGCGGCGAGCGCCGCGGTGGAGACGAGAAAACCGCGTCGGGTCGTCATTTTCCGAAGCCCTCCTGGAACGAGCGGGAAGTATGCCCCGCGCGCCGACGGCGCGCAGCAGGGACACGGTGGCGCGCGGACGGCGACACTTGCCTGGCGCCCCGGCCTCGCGAACAATGCCGGGGCGCCCGCAAGGAGAAAAGAATGGACATCCGCGCCGCCGACGCGATCGCCCGGCTCGTGCAGCCGGACCGCGTGCACCACTCGGTGTACTCGGATCCCGCCGTGTTCGAGCTCGAGATGGCGCGGATCTTCGGCCGCGCCTGGCTGCTCCTCGGCCACGAGAGCCAGGTGAAGGAGCCGGGCGCCTACTTCACCACGCGCATGGGCCGCGAGCCGGTCATCGTCGCGCGCCACGCGGACGGCTCGATCCGCGTGCTCGTCAACCGCTGCGCGCATCGCGGCGCGATGGTCTGCCCCGAGGGCAAGGGGACGACGAAGCAGTTCGTCTGCCCCTATCACGGCTGGTCCTACGCGACCGACGGCAGCCTGCACTTCGTCCCGATCGCGCAAGGCTATGGCCCGGACGCGGAGCGCAGGATGAGCGAGCTCGGCCTCTCGCGAGTGCCGCGCGTGGAGAGCTATCGCGGGTTCGTGTTCGCGTCGCTCGCTGCGCGGGGGCCGAGCCTCGCGGCGTTCCTCGGACCGCTCACGGCCTCCTTCGACGACATGGTCGACCGCGCGCCCGACGGCGAGCTCGAGGTCGCGGGCGGCGTGTTCAAGCACGCCTACGACGGCAACTGGAAGCTCGTGCTCGAGAACCATCTCGACGGCGTGCACCCGGCGTACGTGCACGGCTCGTCGGTGTGGGCGGCGCGCGACGCCCCCGATCCCGGCCAGCCGGAGCGCTACGCCGACATCGCGATCCGGCAGATGCGGCAGAACGGCGCGCCGGAGCAGGTGTGGGAGTCGATCGGGGTCTGGACCGCCGACCACGGCCACGGCTTTCTCGGCGACTACCACTCCGACAACCGGCTCGTCGCCGGCCTCGACAATCCGGTGTTCGCCGACTACAAGGCGCGCCTCGCGGCGCGGCACGGCGAGCACCGCGCCCGCGAGATCCTCGGCGTGACGCGGTGGAACACGATCGTCTATCCGAACGTCTCGTTCATGAGCCAGTTCCGTCAGCTGCGCATCGTGCACCCGCTCGCGGTCGACCGGACGGTGGTCTACACGTACTCGTTCCGGATGAAGGGCGCGCCCGAGGCGATGTTCCGCGACACGATCGCGTTCGCCAACGTGGTGAACGGGACCGCGTCGTGGGTGCTGACGGACGATCTCGAGGTCTACGCGCGGACCCAGCGCGGCCTGTCGGCGGCGCAGCCGGAGTGGGTGTACCTCGGCCGGGGCTACGGCGGCGACGTGACCGAGCCCGACGGCGCGCGCCGCGGCGCGACCGGCACGAGCGAAATCTTCATCCGCAACCAGTTCGCGGCCTGGCTGCAGTACATGACCGCCGAGTCCTGACCGTGCGCGCGCCGGAGCTCGAGCAGTTCCTGTATCGCGAGGCGCGTCTGCTCGACGCAGGGCGCTTCGACGATTGGCTCGCGCTCTTCGCCGAGGACGCGACCTATTGGGTGCCGCTCGAGTCCGGCCAGAAGGATCCGGTCGAGACCTGCTCGCACATCTACGACGACCGCACGCTGCTCGAGACGCGCGTCCGCCAGTACCGCCACCCGCGCGCGCACTCGCGCGTGCCGCTCGCCCGCACGGTGCATCAGGTCTCGAACGTCGTCCTGCTGGAAGAACGGCCGGAGCGCGGCGAGGCGACGGTCGGCTCGACGCTCGTGCTCGTCGAGTTCCGCGCCGAGCGCCAGCGCACCTTCGGCGCGCTCGTCGAGCACCGCCTGCGCCGCGCCGGCGGCGACTGGAAGATCGCCGCGAAGCGCGTCGATCTCGTCAACTCCGAGGGCGAGCTGGACGGCCTGGCGATCCTGTTCTAGAGCGCCGCAATCGGCTGCACCTCGACCAGGAACGGCTCGCCGACGAGACGGTCGATCATGAGCAGCGTGTTCGGCGGGTACTTGCCGTCCGGGAAGAGCCTGGGGAACTCGCGCTTGCGGAACGCCATGAACTTCGGGATGTCCTGCGAGTGCACGAGGTAGGTGGTGAACTGCACCACGTTCTTCCAGCCCGCTCCCTGGGACTTCAATGCCGCCTCGATGTTCCTGAACACCTGGCCGCACTGCGCGTCGAAATCGTCCGCGCCGACGACGTTGCCCGCGACGTCGGTGGCGAGCTGGCCCGCGATGAACAGCCACTCGGATGCGTTCTTCACGCGCGTGATCTGCGAGTACTGGCCGAGGGGCTTGCCCAGGCCGTCGGGGTTGACGATCGTGATCTCTGCGGGCATCGGGATCTCCTCGGTGGATGGATAGAATAGGCCCGCGCATTCTGGAGGAAACCGCCATGTCTGGACAAGCCGCGATCCGCGTGCAGGAGGTGAACCCGGCCAAGCTCGCGACGCTGTACCGCCAGCAGTTCGAGCTCTGCAAGGTCAAGCAGGGCGAGACGATTGCGGTCGTGAGCGACCTCGGCACGCGCCGCGAGTACGTGCAGGCCGCGTTCGCCGCCGCCGAGAGCCTCGGCGCGGACGTCTACGAGCTGTGCGTCAACTCGATTCCGTCGTGGACCAAGGTCGGCGTGCCGACGATCGGCAAGTGCAAGGGCACGCTCGATGCGGTCAGCGCGGCCGACATGGTGGTGATCTTCCACGTGCCGCTCTTCACCCAGTGGCTCAAACAGGTGATGGACGGCGGCACGCGCGTGCTGATGATCATCGATGCGCCGGACGACCTCGAGCAGCTCATGTCGCCGCCGGGGCTAAAGGAGGCGATGAAGCACGCCGCGCAGCTCTACCGTGCGACGCGAAAAGTGCGCGTGACGAGCGACGCCGGCACCGATCTCGCGTACGAGTGCGGCCAGTACCCGGTGATGACGCAGTGGGGCTATGCCGACGAGCCGGGCCACTTCGACCACTGGGGCGGCGGGCACATCCACACCTTCCCCAACGAGGGCAGCGCGCACGGCACGGTGGTGTTCCAGCCGGGCGACATCGTGATCCTTCCGTACTGCCGCTACGTCGTCGACCCCGTCCGGCTCGAGATCCGCGCGGGGCACGTCGTGAAGATCGAAGGCGGCCTCGACGCGAAGCTCATGCGCGACTGGCTCGACGACGGGAGGAAGAACGCGGACGACCGCGACCCCTACGCGGTGTCGCATCTGGGCTGGGGCATGAATCCCCAGGCGCGCTGGTACGGCCTCGCGCTGAACGGCGACGAGCCGGAGCGCAGCCGCGCCGCGGCGCGCACGTTCCCGGGCAATTTCCTCTTCTCGACCGGTCCGAACACGCAGGGCGGCGGGAAGCGCGACACCAAGGGGCATTACGACGTGCCGATGCGCGACTGCACCGTGCAGCTCGACGGCCGGGCCGTCATCGAGCGCGGGAAGATCGTCGATCCGGCAATGCAGGTCGCGCGCGTGGCGCGGTAGCGGCCCCTAACCCCCGTCGGGACCGGCCGCCGGGAACGCCGCGGCGTGCTTGGTGGTCCACTCGAGCGCCGCTTCCTCGGCAGTGAGCTCGCGCCCTTCGGCGTCGCGGACCTGCTTGCGATAGTGCTCGATGTGGCAGACCTGCTCGACCATGCGCGCGCGGAAGGCGTCGTCGGGGTCGATGAACGCGAGCCCCAGCTCGTACTCGCCGTCGCTCGCGCGGCACCATGCGACGCGGGCGGACGTCTCGAACGCCGGGCGCACGAACGGGATGCGCACTTTTACGACGTGCGCGGGCCGAAAGGCGCTTTGGGAACGGAACGCGAGCCCGCCCAGACCGACGTTGACCAGGCGGGGCGCCCGGCCCCCTCCCTGATCGGCGGTGGTCACCTCGATCGGGATGTCGGCGGGATGGCGAATGAAGTTCCGCATGGTCCGGTGCGTGACGCGTGAGCCGCTACACTAGCACGCCTCGCCCCGCAGGATCCGGACATGAGTGAGCCCCTTCCCGACCCGACGCGCCCCGACGCCGAGCTCATCCGCGCGCTCGAGGGTGCGCACTACCACCCGCTGTGGGACCGCTACAAGCGCATCACGCCGATCGCGCCGCGCGAGCGGGACCAGCCGATGCACTGGCGCTGGCGCGATTTCGAGCCGCTCGCCAGCCGCGCGGCGAAGGAGGTGCCGATCGAGGACGTCGAGCGGCGCGCGATCATCATGGCGAACCCGGCGTTCGGCGGCGACACGGTGACCACGTCGAACCTCATCGGCGCGTTCACCATCCTGGAGCCCGGCGACCATGCCGTGCCGCACCGGCACACCGCCGCCGCGATCCGCTTCGCGACGCGCGCCGAGGGCGCGGTGACGATCGTGAACGGGCGGCGCTGCGAGATGCGGGACGGCGACCTCGTCCTGACGCCCCCGATGTGCTGGCACGGGCACGTCAACGAATCCGGCCGTCGCACCTACTGGTTCGACGCCGCCAACATGCCGCTCATCTGCGGGCTCGAGGCGAGCTTCTTCGAGCCGGGCCGGCGCGACGACGCGATAGTTCTGGGACGTCGACGAGGGCGACGAGCGCCTGTATCGCGCGTCGGGCCTCGCGCCGGCGACCGAGCCGCCGCGGCCGTCGCACTCGCCCAAGTATCGCTATCCGGGCGAGGAAACGCGGCGGATGCTCGACGCGATCACCCCGGACGCGGACGGCGCAAGGATCTTGCGCTACGTGCATCCGCACACCGGCGGCCCGGTGATGCCGACGCTCGACTGCTACGCCGCGCGGCTCGCCAGCGGTGCCGCGACGCAACCGCTGCGCGCGACCTGGAATGCGATCGTGCTGGTGGTGTCCGGGGAGGGCCGCTCGACGGTGGGCAGCCGCACGTTCGAGTGGTCGCGCAACGACGTCTTCACCGTGCCTCACTGGACCTGGGTCTCGCACACGGCGACCGGCGGCCCCGCCGACCTGTTCCTCGTCACCGACCGATCGGTGTACGAGGCGCTCGACCTCGCGCGGGTCGAACGGCAATGAACGAGGGGATCGGGGCGCGGGTGCTCCGCAAGGAGGACCTGCGCTTCCTCACGGGGCGCGGCGAGTTCGTCGCCGATCTCGCCGTTCCCGATGCATTGCACTGCGCGATCGTACGCTCGCCGCACGCGCACGCGCGCATCCGCTCGATCGACCTCGGCGCGGCGGCGTCCGCCGCCGGCGTCGTGGCGGTCCTCGCCGGCGCCGACATGGCGGCGGACGGCGTCGGGCCGATGCGTTCGCTGTGGGCGATCCGCTCGCACGACGGCGCGCCGATGGCCGAGCCGCCGCGCTGGGCGCTCGCGCGCGAGCGCGTGCGGCACGTCGGCGAGCCGGTGGCGATCGTTCTGGCGGAGCGCCGCGGCGCGGCGCTCGACGCCGCCGAGCTCGTCGAGATCGATTACGAGCCGCTGCCCGCGTCGACCGCGTCGACGGATGCGCTCGCGGCCGGCGCACCGCAGTTGCACGCCGATGCGCCGGGCAACGTGTGCTTCCGCTGGCAGCGCGGCGACCCCGCTGCGGTCGAGCGTGCGTTTGCGCAGGCCGCGCACACCGTCGAATTGCAGCTCCACAACAACCGGCTCGCCGGCTGTGCCATCGAGCCGCGCGCGGCGGTCGCGCTCCCGGGCCCCGACGGGGATTCGCTCACGCTCTACGCGGCCACGCAGGTGCCCCACTTCGTCCGCCGGCTGGTCGCCGAGCAGCTCGGCCTCGCCGAGCTCGCGATCCGAGTGATCGCGCCCGACGTCGGCGGCGGGTTCGGCTACAAGGGCAAGCACTATCCCGAGGAGACGATCGTCGCGTGGGCGGCGCGCCGGCTACGCCGCCCGGTGCGCTGGGTGGCGACGCGGACCGAGAGCTTCGTTTCCGACAACCAGGCGCGCGACCACGTCACGCGCTGCGCGCTCGCCCTCGATGCGGACGGCCGCTTCCTCGGCCTCCGCGTCGAGACCCTGGCGAACCTCGGCGCCTACGTTTCGACCGTCGGCGCCGCGATCCCGAGCGCGATCTACACCGCCTTGCTTGCGGGCGTCTATGCGACGCCGGCGATCCACGCGTCGGTCACGGGAGTGTTCACGACCACGGTGCCGACGGACGCGTATCGCGGCGCCGGAAGGCCGGAGGCGTGCTTCGTGCTGGAGCGCCTCGCGGACGAGGCCGCGCGCGCACTCGGCATCGATCGGGCGGAGATCCGCCGCCGCAACCTCGTGCCCGCCTCCGCCATGCCGTACAAGACGCCGATCGGGCCGACCTACGACTGCGGCGACTTCCCGCGCATCTTCGCGCGTGCGCTCGTGCTCGCCGACTACGCGGGGTTCGCCGCGCGGCGCGACGCGGCGGCTGCGCGCGGCGTCCTGCGCGGAGTCGGGATCGCCTGCTTCGTCGAATCGTCCGGCGTCGCGCCGTCGAAGCTCGCCGGCGCCCTCGGCGCGCGCGCCGGTTTCTTCGAGTCGGCCGAGGTGCGCATCGACTCGACGGGCGCGGTGCAGGCGTCGCTCGGCACGCACAGCCACGGACAGGGCCACGCGACCACGTTCGCGCAGGTCCTCGCCTCGCGCCTCGGCGTGCCGTTCGCGAAGATCCGCATCGTCGAGGGCGACACGGCGGCGGTGCCCTACGGCACCGGGACCTTCGGCTCGCGCTCGCTCGCCGTCGGCGGGTCGGCGCTCGACGTGGCAGCGAAGAAGATCATCGAGAAGGGCCGGCGCATCGCGGCGCACCGGCTCGAAGCGGCGGACGCCGACGTCGGTTTCGCGCACGGGCGCTTCGTGGTGAAAGGCACCGACCGCGGGATCGCGTTCGCGGAAGTGGCGCGGGCCGCGCACACCGCCCACGACCTCCCCGCGGGCATGGAGCCCGGCCTGCAGGAGAGCGCCTTCTACGACCCGTCCAACTTCGCGTTCTCCAATGGCGTGCACCTCTGCGAGGTCGAGATCGACCCGGACACGGGCGTCACGCGCGTCGTCGGCTACTGGGCGGTGGACGACATCGGCACGGTCGTCAACCCGATGATCGTGGAGGGGCAGCTGCACGGCGCGGTGGCGCAGGGCGCCGGCCAGGCGCTCGGCGAGGCGTGCGTGTACGACGCGGGCGGCCAGCTCGTCTCGGCGTCGTTCCTCGATTACGCGGTGCCGCGCGCCGACGAGTTTCCCGAGCCCGTGTCCGAGAACGACGAGAGCCAGCCCTGCACGCACAACCCGCTCGGCGCCAAAGGCTGCGGCGAGGCCGGCACGATCGCGGCGCCGGCGGCGGTCGTCAACGCGATTCTCGATGCGCTCGCACCGCTCGGCGTGGACGGGATCGAGATGCCGGCCACGCCGCACCGCGTGTGGCAGGCGATCGTGCGCGCGCGGCGGGAGCAGGCGGCGGCGGGATAGGCTTTCACGCGAGGAGAGACATGCGCACGAACCCGATCAAGACCCGGCTCGCCGGCGGCGGCACGAGCTACGGCACGATGGCATTCGAGTTCTTCACGCCCGGGCTGCCGCAGGTCGCCGCGGCGGCGGGCGCGGAGTTCCTGCTGCTCGACATGGAGCACAGCGGGATCGGCATCGAGACGGTCAAGACCCAGATCGCGCTTTGCCGCGGACTGGAGATCGTCCCGATGGTCCGGGTGCCCGCGACGCAGTACCACTTCATCGCCCGGGTGCTGGACGCGGGCGCGCTCGGCGTCATGGTGCCGATGGTCGAGACGGCCGAGCAGGCGCGCACGATCGTCGAAGCGACGCGCTACCCGCCCGCGGGCCGGCGCGGCGCCGCGTTCGGCGTCGCCGCGCACGACGACTATCGCGACGGTCCGGTTACGGACAAGATCGCCGCGATCCACGACCGCACGCTCACCATCTGCCTGATCGAGACCGCGACGGGCCTCGAGAACGTGGACGCGATCGCCGCGGTGCCCGGCGTCGACGTGTGCTGGCTCGGGCACTTCGATCTGACGAACTTCCTGGGGATCCCCGCCCAGTTCGACCATCCGCGCTACCTCGACGCGGTCGAGCGCATCGTTGCGGCCTGCCGACGCCACGGCAAGTCGCCCGGGTTCATGGCGAGCGATCTGCGCTGGGCGCGCGACTACCGCGCGCGCGGCTTCCGGATGATGGCTTACAGCGTCGACGTCATCTTGCTGCGCGACGCGCTTGCCGCCGGACTGGCCGCGCTGCGGCAGGTCTGATCTCGGCCCGTGCCTAGAACTTGAGCAGGCTCGGCAGCCAGAGCGAGACCGCCGGGACGTAGGTGACGATGAGCAGCGCGAGGCACATCGCGCCGTAGAAGGGCCAGAGCTCCTTCGAGACCTCCTCCATCGTCACCTTGCCTATGGCGCAGCCGACGAACAGCGTCGGCCCCACCGGCGGCGTGATCAGCCCGATGCCGAGGTTCAGGATCATGATCATCCCGAAGTGCACCGGATCGACGCCGAACTTCACCACCACCGGGAGCAGGATCGGCGTGCAGATGAGCAGCATCGGCGCGAGGTCCATGAAGGTCCCGAGCAGCAGCAGCAGGATGTTGATCAACAGCAGGAGAACGTACTTGTTCTCGGTGAGCGTCAGGAAGAACGCGGTCACCTTCGCCGGGATCTGCATGATCGCCATCATGTAGCCGAAGCCGACCGAGAAGCCGATCAGCATCATCACCATCGCGACCGTCTTGACCACCCGGTGGATGAGCTTCGGCAGGTCGCGCCACTGGTAGTCGCGGTAGATGAATAGCGTGACCAGGAACGCGTAAACGCAGGCGACCGCGGCCGACTCGGTGGCGGTGAACACCCCGGACAGGATGCCGCCCATGATGATCACGATCGTGATCAGCCCCCAGAACGCCTCGAGCGCGATGCGCGGCACCTCGCGCCACGGCACCGCTTCTTCCTTCGGGTAGTCGCGCTTGTGCGCGGTCCAGAGGACGAGCCCGATCAGGCAGAGTCCGAACAGCAGGCCGGGGAAGACGCCCGCCAGGAACAGGTGCGCGACCGAGATCGTGCCGCCTGCCGCAAGCGAGTAGATCACCGCGTTGTGCGACGGCGGGATCATCAGCGCCTGGACCGAGCCGCAGATGGTGACGTTGGTGGCGAATACCTTCGGATACCCGCGCTTGACCATCTGCGGGATCATCACCGAGCCGATCGAGGCGGTGTCGGCCACCGACGAGCCCGAGATGCAGCCGAACAGCGTGCTCGCGAGGATATTCACGAGCGCGAGCCCCCCGCGGATGAACGCGACGAACACCTTGGCGAGGTTGATCAGGCGCATCGCCATGCCGCCCTCGGCCATGATCGCGCCGGCCAGCACGAAGAACGGGATCGCGAGCAGCGCGAAGTCGTCGGTGCCGTCGGAGATCTTGAGCATCACCGCTTCGAGCGGGATCTCGACATACAGCGCCGCGAGGATGGCGGCAAAGCCGAGCGCGTAGGCGACCGGCATGCCGATCGCGCACAGCACGGCGAAGCCGCCGAGCAGGATGAGGATGTCCATCGCCTACTCCACCGCCGTTGACCCGTCGCGGAACATGACCGAGGTCGCCGGCGGCGTCCCCACCCAGAGCCGCTCGATGATGAAGAGCAGCGTGAAGAACCCCCCGATCGGGATCGGCAGGTAGGTGAGTCCGACCGGCAAACCGGGAAACTCCGCGATCGACTGGTTCCACAGCGCGCGGCAAAGTTGCACGCCGTAGCCCGTCATGAACAGGCAGATCGCGATCATGCACGCATCCGCCGCCCCGTTCAGCAGACGGCGCGTCTCCGGCCCGACGGCCTTGACGAGGGCCTCCACCGCGATGTGGACATGCGCGCGGTAGACGGCGGCGCCCCCGACGAAGGAGAACAGCACCATCATCAGCACCGCCGCCGGCTCGGGCCAGGAGAGCGGGCTGTTCAAGACGTAGCGCATGAACACGCCGAGCGGGATGATCAGGGTGATGACGACGAGCGCGACGCCGGAGACGACGATGCAGGCGAGGTAAAGCGCCTCCATCGCCTGCTGATAGCGGGCCTTGAGGTCCATGCGGCTCCCCACAAAAAGCAGGCCGCGCTAGGCGGCCTGCGATTGAACGGCCGGGATCCTGCTACTTCGTGTCTTCGATGCGCTTGATCAGCGCGGCGTGCTTCGCGCCGTACTTCTCGCGGATCGGCTTGGTGGCGTCGTAGAAGACCTTCTTGTCGACCTCGACGAACTGCACGCCGCCCGCCTTCAGCTTCGCCACGGACTCCGCGACCATCGCGTCCCAGAGCTGACGCTGCTCCATCTGCGCTTCCCGCGCGAGCTTGAGGATCAGCACCTGGTCTTCCTTCGAGAGCTTGTCCCAGCTCGCCTTCGAGAACACCAGCAGCTCGGGAATGATCAGGTGGCCGGTGAGGCTGTAGAACTTGGTGACCTGATAGTGGTTTTGCGTAAGGAGCGATGGCGGATTGTTCTCCGCGCCGTCGACGACGCCGGTCTGCAGCGCGTTGTACAGCTCGTTGAAGCCCATCGCGACGCCGTTCCCGCCCATCGCGTTCATCGTCTCGACGAAGATCGGGTTGCCCATCATCCGGATCTTCTGGCCCTTCAGGTCCGCGGGCCCCTTGATCGGCTTCTTCGCGTAGACGCTGCGGGTGCCGCCGTCCATCCAGGCGATTCCGACCAGCTTCGCGTTCGGCGCCGCGGTCAGCTTGTCGAGCAGCTCCTGGCCGATCGGCCCGTCGATCACCTTCCGCATGTGCGCCTCGTCGCGGAACATGAACGGCAGGTTGAAGACGTTCAGCTCGTCGACGATCGGGCCCATCGGGCCGACCGAGATCCGCGCGATCTGCAGCGCGCCGACCTGCGCCTGCTCGATCATCTCCTTCTCGCCGCCGAGCTGCATGGCGGGAAACATCTGGATCGACAGCCGCCCATTCGTCTGGGCCTCGAGCTTCTTGCCCATGCGCACGACGGCTTCGACGGTCGGGTAGCCGAGCGCGTGAACGTCGGTCGCCTTCAGCACCGTCTTCTGCTGGGCAAGCGCCATGGCGGGGAGCGCGGCGATGGCCGCGACGATGAGAGTGCGACGAGAGAGCATTCGAGGTCCTCCTTTTATGACCGGGAAAGCGGATTGGATCGTTCTTGTTATGGCCCGCGGCGATTTCTAGCACATGGGGTGGAGGCTGGCAAATCGGCAGGTATATGATCCCGACCGGCCGTGCGGACGCGGCCGGCACGTAGAGTCAAGGGGATGACCAAGCCATGAAGACGGTCCTGATCACCGGCGCCGGCGGTGACGTCGGCACCCGGCTGCGACGGGAGCTCGCGGGCCGGTACAAGCTGCGCCTGTCGGACATCAAGCCGATCAAGAATCTCGCCCCGGGCGAGTCTTTCATGCGCGGCGACGTCGCGAAGATGGCCGACATGCTGCGCGTCACGAAAGGCGTCGACGCGATCGTGCACCTCGGCGCGTGGTCGGTGGAAGGCGACTGGGAGACGATCCTGTCGGCCAACATCGCGGGCACCTATAACGCGTTCGAGGCGGCGCGCCTCAATGGCGTCAAGCGCGTGCTGTTCGCGTCGTCCAACCACGCGGTCGGGTTCTATCGCCGCGACGAGACCATCGACCATCGCATTTACCCCAAGCCCGACAGCCGCTACGGCGTGTCGAAGGTGTTCGGCGAGGCGCTCGGCAGCCTCTATGCGGACAAGTACGGGCTCGAGGTCTACATCATGCGCATCGGCAACGCGGCCGACCGGCCGGCGGACAAGCGCCGCCTCTCGATCTGGCTCAGCTCGCGCGACCTCGCGCAGCTCGTCGCGATCGGCATCGATCGTCCGGGGATCAAGTTCGAGATCGTGTACGGCATCTCGGGCAACCAGCGCGCCTGGTACGACAATGCGAACGCGTTCAGGCTCGGCTACAAGCCGCAGGACAACAGCGAGCCCTGGGCAGCCGAGATGCTGGCGAAGCACCAGGACCACGCCGACCCGCGCGTCGAGCTCTACCAGGGCGGCACGTTCGTCGCGGCGGAGTTCGGCGGCGACCCGAGCCGGCCCCCGCCCAAGCCGCAGGTTGCGAAACGCAAGGCGGCACGACCGGCGGCGAAGGCCAAGGCCAAGAGAAAGAAGTGAGTGCGCGTCGCCCCCGGCTCGCCGCGCCTCCGGGCGCGTGCGACACGCACATGCACGTCTACGATGCGGCGGTGCCGAGCGCGCCCGGCGGCCCGCCGCTCCCGGGCCACTTCCCGGCGGCGCGATACCGCGAGATGCAGGCGCGCCTCGGCCTCGGGCGCGTGATCGTCGTCCAGCCGAATGCGTACCAGGACGACAACCGCGTGACGCTCGACGCGATCCGGGCGATCGGCGCCGGCGCCCGGGGCGTGGGGGTGGTGAAACCCGGCGTAAGCGACGCGGACATCGAGCGTCTCGCGCAGGGCGGCATCGTCGCGCAGCGCATCTTCCACCTCCCCAATGGCGCCGTCTCGTTCGCGCAGATGGACGCGGTCATGGCGCGGGTGCACCCCTTCGGGTGGCACGCCAACGTCCAGCTCGACGGGCGCGAGCTGCCGCAGTACGCGGCGCAGATCGCGCGCCTGCCCGGCCGGTTCGTCATCGACCACACCGGCAAGTACCTCGAACCGGTCGCACCGGATCACGCCTCGTTCAAGGCGCTGCTGCGCCTGGTCGACACGGGGCGCTGCTGGGTGAAGCTCTCCGCGCCCTACGAGACCTCACGGACTGGCGCGCCGGGCTACGAGGACGTGAGCCGGCTCGCGAAGGCGCTGGTGCGGCACGCCCCCGAGCGGATGCTCTGGGCCAGCAACTGGCCGCACCCCTCGGCGCCGCCGGACGCGGTGCCGGATGACGCGGAGCTCCTCGACCTGCTGCTCGACTGGGCGCCCGACGACGCTACGCGCCGCAAGATCCTGGTCGACAACCCGGCCGTGCTGTACGGCTTCGCGTAGCGGCTCCCCTCCTCGGTGAGGAGGGGTGGCGCCGCCGGCGCCGGGGTGGTCAAATCGGCGCTCGATGGACGATATCTTTCACATCAAACTCGGCGAGACCGCCGAGTTCTCGAAAACACTGACCGAGAACGATGTCGCCCAGTTCGCCGCGATCTCGGGCGACTTCGACCCGATCCACGTGGACGAGGCCCACGCGCGCACCACGCCGTTCGGCCGGCGCATCGCGCACGGCATCCTGTCGATGGCCCTGCTCTCGACCGTCTCGGCGATGATCAGCCGCCGCGCCCGCGAGCGCGGCAGCCGCGGAACGTCGGTATCGATGGGCTACGATCGGATCCGCTTCCTGAAGCCGGTCTTCATCGGCGACACGCTGACCGCGCGCTACACCGTCCTGGAGCTCGACGCGGCGACGCGGCGCAGCCGCTCGAAGGTGGAGGTCGTGAAGGGCGACGGCGAGCTTGCGGTGGTCGGGGAGCACCTCATGAAGTGGCTCCCGCAAGCGCAGGATGCACCCAACCGGAGGGGGGAAGCGTGACGCTCGCAACGCTCGCGTCGCCGCTACTGTCCGATCGACATCGAATGATCGGCGAGGCGGTGCGCAAGTTCGCCGACGAGCGCGTCCGGCCGCAGGCGCAGGCGCTCGACGAGGCCGAGACTTTCCCGGCGGAGATCTATCGCGAGATGGCAGCGCTCGGATTGTTCGGCATCACGGTGCCGGAAGCGCTGGGCGGCGCGGGCGCCGACACGCTTGCCTACGCGGTCGTGATGGAGGAGCTCGCGCGCGGCTATGCGTCGGTGGCGGATCAGTGCGGGCTGGTCGAGCTCGTGGGCACGCTGCTCGCCGAGCACGGCACCGCCGCGCAGCACGAGCGCTACCTGCGCCCGCTGCTGCGCGCGGAGCGGCGCTGCGCGTATGCGCTCACCGAGCCCGAGGCCGGCTCGGACCTCTCGAACCTGCGCACCACCGCGACGCACGCGGCCGACGGCTGGACGCTCACCGGCGAGAAGATCTGGATCCACAACGCACCGGTGTGCGACTTCGCGTGCGTGCTCGCGCGCACCGACCCGGAGGCGGGCCATCGGGGCATGAGCATCTTCCTCGTCGACCGCGACGCCGCGGGCTTCGAGGTCGGCCGCAAAGAACACAAGATGGGGCAGCGCGCTTCGCAGGTCGGCGCGCTCTCGTTCGATGCCGTGGCGCTGCCGCGCGATGCGATGCTCGGCCCCGCGGGCCGCGGCTTTCACATGATGATGAGCGTGCTCGACAAGGGCCGCGTCGGCATCGCCGCGCTGGCGGTCGGCATCCTGCAGGCCGCGCTCGAGGCGTCGATCGAGTACGCGCAGGTGCGCCGGCAGTTCGGGAAAGCCATTGCCGAGTTCCAGGCGGTGCAATGGATGGTCGCGGACATGGCGAAAGATCTGCAGGCGGCGCGCCTGCTGGTACACGCCGCGGCCGCGAAGCTCGCGGCCGGCGAGCGCGCGACGCTCGAGGCCTCGATGGCGAAGTGCTTCGCCTCCGACGCCGCCGTGGCGCACACCGCCAACGCGGTGCAGATCCACGGCGGCTCCGGCTACATCCGCGGCTTCGAGGTCGAGCGCCTCTATCGCGATGCGAAGATCACCCAGATCTACGAGGGCACGAACCAGATCCAGCGGATGATCATGGCGCGGCAGCTACTCGGCTGACCCCCGGGCCCCGCGCTACGCGAGGTGCTTCTTCAGGAACGCCAGCGTCCTCGAGTTGGCGAGCTCCGCCGCCGCCTTGTCGTAGTGATCGCCTTTGTGCCGCGCGAACGCGTGGTCGACGCCGGGATAGCTGTGGATCTCGACGTTCGCCATGCCCTTCAACCCGTCCTTCACCTTCGCCTGGGCCTCGGGCGGTACGAACTTGTCGAGCTCGGCGACGTGCAGCATCAGCGGTTTCTTGATCTTGCCCTTCTCGCCCAGCACGCCATCCAAGCCGACGCCGTAATAGCCGACCGACGCGTCGCAGTCGGTGCGCGCTGCGGTGAGGTAGGCGAGCTTGCCGCCGAGACAGTAGCCGATCGAGCCGACCTTGCCGGCGCACTCGGGGCGAGCGCGCAGCGCCTTGATCGTCGCGGCGATGTCCTTCATGCCGGCGTCGACGTCGAACTTCTGGAAGCACTCGAACGCGCGCGCCCACCCCTTCTCGCTGTAGTCGAGGTCGATGCCCGGCTGCATGCGCCAGAAGAGGTCCGGGGCGAGGGTGACGAAGCCCTGCTTCGCGTACTCCTCGCACACGAAGCGCACGTTCTCGTTGATGCCGAAGATCTCCTGCTCCACGACGAGGCCGGGGCCCTTCCCGGCGGGAGGCAGGCAGAGATAGCCGCGGAACTTGCCGCCGTCCGCGGCGGTGATGTCGATGTAGGTGCCTGGCATCGCGAGTCCTTTCCTTTCGCGGGGTCGAGTCCGTGCGCCCCAGGGCGCAAGTCTACGCGCGCTGCGCGTCGATCGCGTCAGGCGGCGCGGCTGCTGAACGGGAAGCGCGCGACCAGCCGGAACGGCATCTCGCGCGCGGGCTGCTCGAACAGCGCGAGCGCGTCGAACCGCAGCGGCTCGTCTACAAGCGCTGCGACGGCGTGCTCGGCCGCCGCGCGCATGCCCGCGACGTGGTGGGGCGCCGCGCCGTCGAGGCTCCCGGTGAGCGTCAGGTGGAAGCGGAACTCGGAAAGCACGAACGGATAGCCGAACTCCTCGAGGTAGCGGTCCTGGCGCGGCGAGAGCCCGCTGCGCCGGCGCCGCGCGAGCTCCGCGGCGTCGAGCGGCGCGCGGAACCGCTCGAACTCGCGCACGCAGTCGGCGGCGAGATCGTTGACGCGACTCTCCCGCGCCGCGGGGACGAGCGCGAGGAAATCGTCGAGTTGCACCACGTCGAGGCGCGGCACCGAAAACGCCGCGCGTTCGGCGCAGAAGCGCTCGAGCGCCGCCGCGAGCGCTTCCCGCGTGGCGCCCGCGCGCAGCGCGAACGGCGCCTTGACCGTGGCGTGGAACCCGTACCGGCGCGGCTTCTCGGTGAAGGTCCGGAACTCGTCGGCGCCGACGCCGGGAACGACGGGCTGCGGGACCGCGGCGCCGGTGGCGGGATCGCGGCCGAGCCAGCTCGCGCCGAAGCGCCACCAGGCCGAGCCCTCGGCCGGCGCGAAGTAAAGGGCGAGACGCGTCACCGCCGCCGGCGGACGGCTCAGCTGCGGAACGGCGCGGTGATCCGCGTCGTGATGGAGCGCAGCTTGTCGAGGATCGAGCGTGCGGAAGAGGATTCGCGCACCGCGGCGGACGGGCGGGCGCGCTGCGTGCCCATCAGCTGCGGCGACTGCTTGAAGCTGTAGTAGCGCTCGAGCGCCGCGACCACGTGGCTCTGGAGAAGAGTGAGGTTCACCGGCTTGTTGATGAAGCGGAAGATGCGCGCTTCGTTGATCAGGCTGATGATCATCTCCGAGTCGGAGCGGCTGGTCGTCACGATCACCAGCGTGGCCGGGTGCTCCTGCTTGAGCAGCTTGAGCAGCACGGTGATGTCGACGCGCTGCGACTCCAGGTCGCAGATCAGCAACGCGACCTCGTTCATCGCGAGCGCATGCAGCGCGTCGTCGAGCGTGGGGGCATGCACGACGCGGCACAGATCGCCCGCCATCTCGCGCGCCGCGCGCGTCATGGTCGGGTCGTCGAGGACGAGCGCGACGACGTCGTCGCTCGGCTTGACCGCGACCCGCGGCGGCGGGCTCGCCTCGAGGGCGATCGCGATGGTGACCGCCTCGGCGATCGTGCCCTGGAGGTCGTCCTGGTTCCAGGGCTTGGACACGAAGCGGTACACCTCGCCTTCGTTCACCGAGCCGACGATGGCGGCCAGATCCGAATAGCCGGTGAGCAGCATCCGCACCGCGTTCGGGCGCAGGAGCTTCAGCTCGCGCAGCAGCTCGACGCCGAGCATCCCGGGCATGCGCTGGTCGCTCACGACCACGTGAAACGGCTGGGTGCGGGCGATCTCGAGCGCCTGCTCGCCACTCGCGGCGGTGACGACGTCGTAGGTGTCCCGGAACACGGCCTTTAGCGCGTTGGTCACGCGCTCCTCGTCGTCGACGAAGAGCAGTCGCGGCCGCTTCGGGCCCGCAGCGCGCGGCGCCGGGGGCGGCGGCGCGGCCTTCGACTCGGACGCCGGCGGCGGCGTTGCAATCGCGCGCCGCAGGGCGCTGAGGTTGGTCGGCTTGAAGCGCTTGGTCCCGGACGGCGTCTCGTCGCTTCCGGGCAGGGTGACGTCCTGCTCGCCGGCGTCGGAAACGCTCGCGGGCAGCGGCTCGTTGTCGAACGCCGCGAGCAGCGCCTCGAGGAACTGGCGCGCGCTGCGGAACCGCGTCTCGGGACGCTTGGCGAGCGCCTTCAGGAGCACGCGGTCCAGTTCCTTGGACAGGCGCGGCTCGAGCGACGAGGGCAGCGCGGGGTCGCCCTCGAGCACCCGCTTCATCAGCGCCGCACCCTGGCCCTCGAACGGCCGGCGGCCGGTGAGCACCTCGTACACGATGACCGCCGCCGAGTAGACGTCGCTGCGCTCGTCGGCGGGGTGGCCGTCGAACTGCTCGGGGGCCATGTAGTACGGCGTGCCCAGCACCTCGCCCATCATGGTCAGGTGGGACGCCTCCAGGCGCGCGATGCCGAAGTCGCTGATCTTCGCCGCGCCCATCTCGCTGATGAGGATGTTGCCGGGCTTGATGTCGCGGTGGATGACGCCGCGCGAGTGCGAGAACTCGAGGCCCTCGAGGATCTGCACCAGGATCTCGGGGAAGACCTTGAGCTCCGGACGGTACCCGGCGATCAGGTGATCGCGGAGGCTGCGGCCGAGCACGCACTCCATGGCGATGAACGCGTTCTCCTCGTCCTCGCCGTACTCGTAGATCGAGACGATGCCCGGGTGGTTGAGGTTGCCGGCCGCCTGCGCCTCGCGCTTGAAGCGCTCGAGCGCGTTCTCGGCGTCCTGCGGGTCGAGGTCGCGCTTGCGGATGACCTTCAGCGCGACGTCGCGGCGGATCACCGGGTCGTGGCCCTTGTAGACGACGCCCATCCCGCCCCTGCCGAGCTCGCCGACGATCTCGTACTTGCCGATGCGCGCGGGACGTTCCATGGTCGGATCGGTCAGGCGGCCGGGGCTTCGTTCATGGCGGCCACCGGCTTGACCGGGAGCGTCACGGTGAAGCGAGTGCCCGCGCCGGGCTTGGACTGCACGTCGATGCGGCCGCCGTGGCCCTCCACGATCTTGTAGCAGATCGACAGGCCGAGGCCGGTGCCCTTGCCGACCTCCTTCGTGGTGAAGAACGGATCGAAGATCTTCGGCAGGACGTCGGCCGGGATGCCGTGCCCGTTGTCGGAGATCTCGACCGCGACCTTGCCGGGATTGACCTGCCAGGTGCGCACCCCGATCACGCCGCCCTCCTCCGGGGTCGCCTGCGCGGCGTTGGTGATGAGGTTCAGGAACACCTGGTTGATCTGCGACGGCGCGCACGACACCTTCGTGATCCGGCCGAGCTCTTGCTTCACGGTGCGCTTCTTCACGTGGTTGCGGGCGATCGTGAGCGCGCTCTGGACGCCCTCGTTGAGATCGAACTCGGCGACCTTGCTGCGGTCGAGCCGCGCGAAGTTGCGCAGGTTGTTCACGAGCTCCGAGATCTGCGCGATCCCGTACAGGCCGTCCTTCACCAGCGTGTCGAGCTCGGCGAGGCGGCCGCTGCCGCGCAGCTCCGCCAGCGCGCCGTTGACTGCGGTGAACTGCCTGGCGAGCTGCGCCTCGTCGGCCTGTTCGGACTCCAGAAGCCGGACGAGCCGCTCGGCCTGCGCGAGCGCCTCGCCCGCCTTGGGCATTCCGCCGGCAACCGCCTCCAGGCTCGACTTCACGTACGCGAGCGGCGTGTTCACCTCGTGCGCGACGCCGGCGACCATCTGGCCCAGCGAGGACATCTTCTCGCTCTGGATGAGCAGTGCCTCCTGCTCCCGGAGCTGGTCGAGCGCGCTCTTCAGCTCTTTCGTGCGCGCCTCCACGCGGGTCTCGAGAAAGTCGTTCGCCTCGCGCAGCTTGTGGTTGATGCGGTTGATCACGCGGTAGGTCTCGGTGAGGCGCAGCGCGAGCCAGGCGGCGAGCAGCACCACCAGGCCCGAGTACACGAGCAGGTACCAGCGATAGCGCTCCGCCTCCCCGACCGCGCTGGCGAACGCCTGCTCCACCGCGCGCGTGGCCGACTCGAGTCGCGGCCCCGTGGAGGAGAAGAACGCATCGCGGAAGCGCGCGTCTTCCTGCACCTTCGCCTCGAGCGCCTGGCGTGCCGCCGCGGCGAGCCGATCGAGCTCGCTGCGCGCGGACTCGGGTGCGTCGGCTGCGGCGAACTGCGCGATCGCTTCGCGCGCCGCCTTCTCCGCGGGAATCGACGGCTGCGCCTCGAACGCGAGCACCGTCTCGCGCATGCGATCGGCGTCGCGCGAGACGCCCGGCGGCACCCCTGACGACCGCTCCCGCGCGAAGGTCGCGAAGCTCTCTGCGGCCTGGTCGAGCGCGGCGAATGCCGTCGTGTGGGCGGATCGCGCCGCGCCGAACGCGTCGATCGCCTTCGACTTGTCCTCGAGCGCCCGCTTGAGGCTCGCCAGCGTCGCGGGCGCGAGCGCATTGTCGAGCGCGGCGTTCTGCAACGTGAGCGTGGCGAGAACGCGCTGGATGCTGGTCGGCTCGACGCGCGCGCGCGTCGCCGCGCCCGCCGTGGTTCCCGCGCCGGTGGACAGGCGCATCCCGATCAGCCAGTCATTCCAGCGGCTGTCGGCCTCCTTCAGCTCGCGGAGCGACGCGAGCGCCTCGGTGGCGACGCGCAGATCGACCGCGCGCGACTTGAAGTACAGGTAGCCCCAACCGCCGAACAGGCACAGCGCGGCGGTGACGAAGGCCGCGATGCGGTAGGGCCTGCCGGCGCTCGCCCAGGAGCCGACCTGCACGCTCACGGAACGACCCTCGCGCGAAGGGCGCTCGGGTGCTCGCCCTTGGGGCGGCCCGGCGGGCTCGCGGCGCGCCTCGCCTTCCGCCCGGGGTGCGGGAGGAGTCTTCGCGCGTGGGTTCCGAATCGCCGCCTATGCACGGGTATCTCTATACCCCGCGGCGCCGCAGCCGGGGGCAAATTGTTGTGGTGCGGCAAGTATATGCGAGCGGCATTCGCGGAGCGCGGTACAACTTGGCTTGCCGCCCCGGGGCCGGCCCGAGGGGCCAGCGGCTCAACAATCAGCGGGCCGAGACCCGGCGCGCGGGGGTCCTTCACGTCGTAGCGGCGGCGTCCCACCGCTGGAGGCAGTTC
This sequence comes from uncultured beta proteobacterium, assembly GCA_963716855.1. Lineage (GTDB taxonomy): Bacteria > Pseudomonadota > Gammaproteobacteria > Burkholderiales > SG8-39 > JAGVSZ01. The sequence continues at coordinate 562,447 of CAVQUV010000005.1, forward strand.
CAGGCGACCAGCGCCGCGTCGACCGTGAAGAGGTGCGGCATCGCCAGGCGCTCGCGCACCTCGTCGAATCCGACGAGCTCGAATCCGGCCACCTCCCCGTCCTCGTTGCGCGGCACGAAGCCCGACGGCAGGACGAGATCGAAAACGTCGACCTCGTTCGCGTCGAGCCCGTCGGGGACCCGGTAGTCGAAGGCGAGCGTGTCCCGCAGCCGCGCGCCTTCGGCGACGAAGAACGGGATGCCGGCCTCCTCTCGGCCCTCCTTGATGAGGGTCTGCCACGCGTCGTGCCCGGCGGCGACGCCGCCGCCAACGAGGTTGTCGAGCTTGCCGGGATCGGTGGCCTTGTCGTGCGCGCGGCGCGCGATCCACATCGCGAGCCCCTTCCCCGTCTGAACGATGCCGTTGAGATGCGCGGCGCGGCCGCGGATGCCGAAGCGCTTCACCGCCGCGCGCTCGATGCGGAACAGCGGCTCGCCGCTCGCTTCCGCGTACACCTCGTACTGCTCGTCGCGCCAGCCGGTGATGAGCCCTTCGGCGCGCAGGACCTCGAGCGCCTGCGCCACGGCGCGCGTTCGCGCCTCGGCGGTCACCAGCGTCTCGGCGAGCGCGACCCGCTCCGGCTCGCACGCGAACACCTCGGGAAAGCGCGCGAGCGTCGCGGCGAACTCGGGTGCGACCCAGCCGAAGCGGCGCTCCGCGGCGCGCAGCGGCAGGAGCCTGGTGTAATCGACGACGAGCGCCTCGGCGAGCCAGGCGGGCGGACGGGTCATGCACGTCCCGCGCAGCACGGCGGGCGGAAGGACGGATCGAGGGGCACGTTCTTGCGCTGCGGCGCGCGGGACTTGCGCAAGCCGCGGATTGTACGGCGGTTGTCGTGCGTTGGCGACGCGGGAACTTCCGCCGTCAAGACGGTGTCATGAAGAAGCAGTAGCTTCGACCAAGGTCAGCAGTTTCCCGCGCCGCGCAGGCCTGCCGCGGCGCATCATTCAAGGAGGATCGAATGCAGATTCAGCACGCCATCGACGGCGCGTACGATCGTCCCCGCCGCGTCGACGAGAGCACCCTCGATCCGGATGCGCTCATCGCCGCGGGCGCAGGCTACGCTGCGCTCACGCGCGACGGTGTGCCGGTTTACGAAGCGGAGTTCGGCGACCTCGAGCGTCAGATGACCGTGCGCGAGGCGGGCCGCGTGGCCGCGAACGACGCGGCGCACGAGTGGTGCATCCATCTCATCGGGCAGGGCGACGACCGGCATTACCGCCGCGCGCCCGACGGGCGCTGGACGCTCTACCGCCGCGGGTACGGGTTGAGCTAAAAGGCAGCGCCGGAGCGCCTACTCGAAGTTCTGGTTCGGGTAGGCGTCGATGAAGTTCGCGAGGGCGTCGAGGAAGTGCGGCGGCACGTCCGCCGTCTCGTCCTCGAACCAGGCGTGCGCGGCGCGCTTGCCGCTCTCGACGCACTCCTTGAGCAGGCCGAACGTCTCGAGGCGACGGTCGTCGGCGACGAGGCGCCAGCGGTGCGGAATGCCGTACAGGTCGAAGTCGGACGCCTTGCCGAACACGCCATCCTCGTCCACGGTGGCGAGAAAGTAGGTCGCGACCTCCACACCCCACGCGTCGCACAGCTCGGCCTGCTTGCGCGACATCCGCGCGAGGGTCGCGCGGATGCCCAGGTGCTTGAGCCGGTGCGCCTGCGCGAGGCCGATCGCGAACCCGAGCGAGAACGCGGCGAACGCGGGGCAGAACAGCGGGTTGTGCGTCAGCTCTTCGCGCCGTTCGCCGGCCACCGCGACCGAGTGGCGCATCACCACGCGCACGTCCTTCACGTGCTTCAGCCCGAACGGCACCTCGAACAGCCCGTCGAAGCCGTCGTCCTCGTCGAGCAGGCGGAAGATGGGCTCGCCTTCGGTCGCGGACAGCTCGGTGTTGTTCGACTGCTTGCCCCAGGCAATGTATTCGTCGTCGCTCATGGCGTTCGCGTCCGGGTCCGCGCCCGGCTTGGCGCGGCGGAATCCGAGCGACGATACCAGCGAGGAAGGGGGCACCCTTGGCTCCGGTTCATGCGCCGGACGCGCGCGGCGTCCGGCAAGTGCGTTGGTGTCACGCGGGGGACGGCAGGGAGGTTAACGGACTTGGGCTAAACGCCACGCCGCCCCTCCCGCGGACCTCGGTTAGTCAGCAAGAACGATACCGAATTGCAGCGGGTATCGCGCAGGAGGTCACGTCTGCGGGCGTGGAGTCGTGCACGACCGCGAGCGCGAACGCAACCCATTGACGTGACAGAGTTTGCAGTTGCAGCATCCATCGCGTCGCAGGCGTGACCGTGCGGCGATCCGGAGCGTACTCGCAAGTGTAGCGGACGATTCGGGTCCGCAGATCTGTCGACGGGTCGCCAATCGGTGACAGCGCCGGACGCGCAGCGGCCGGCGCTCAGGCCGCCTGTGGATTCAGTTCGCCGCCCGCCGGGACCCGACCGAGCCGCGCGACGCAAGCCAGTTCCAGGCGCGCCCCGAAGCGCCGGGCCATAAAGGCGCGCAGCTTGAACCGCCCTTTGACGGTCCTGACGGTAAGGGTGTCGCGCCAGAGCGCCCGGTCGACCTCGACCGCGAGAACATCGGTCAGCGGCACGCGCACCGCGAGCGCTTCCGGACGCCCCGCGCGCCAAGCGACGGCGGGAATGAACACCGCCTCGCCCTCGGTCACGAAGGCCGTACCGTCGACCCAGCCCGCCTGATAGGCGGCGCGGAAGGCATCGAGCGCCGTCGCGAGGACCGCGCGCTGCTCGACGTTGAGCGCCTCGCGCTCGCGGAGTCCGTGGCAGAACGCCGCGTAGAGCGCAATCTCGATCTCCGTGTCCGGAACGAGCACGGCAACGTCTTTCATCGCGATGAGCGGGGTCCGACCAGACATCGTAGGCCTCATGGTATTGCGCATGCAGCCCACTCTAGCGGGGCGCGCGGCGAGGGCAATCTCCCGTTCGGCCTACTCCGGAAGGTCGGCAGTGCCGTCGTTCAGAGGCCCCGGCGGGAATTCATCACGGCAGATCGAATCGGGGAGAGCCGCGTAGCGAGCGGCCAGCGGTCTCGCTCGCGCTTGCTGCTCGACCGCGACCGCAGTTACGAGACGGTCCGACCGACAAGCGAAGTGAGGCGGTCCACGTTCAGGACCTCAACGTTGGGTCCATTCAACTTCACCAGTCCCATTCCGGCCAGTTTCTGCATCTCGCGGCTCACCGTCTCCAGACGCAGGCCGAGGTAGTTGCCGATCTCCTCGCGCGTGAGTCCCAGATCGAAGGCACAGGCGTCCGCGACGCGCGCGCGCGCGTGCTGCAAGTACATCAACAACAGGATTGCCACGCGCTCGCGGGCACCCATGCTTCCGAGCAGCATCATCTGTCGATTGCCAAGCACGATCTGCTGGCTCATCGCGCGGTCAAGGTTGCGTTCCAGGGACGGAAGCTCGAGGGCAAGATCCTTCAACCGGGCATAGGAGATGCGCCAGAGCAGGCTGTCCCGCAAGGCGACGACGTCGCAGCGGTATGCGCCGCTATCGATACCCTCGAAACCGAGCAGGTCTCCGGGGAAATCCACGCCGACGACGTGCTCCCGCCCGTCGACCGACAGCGCGACTCGCTTCATCAGGCCGGAAATGAGCACGTACAGGGAGCAGAAGGTGTCGCCGGTGCGAAACAGGTGGCCGAGGCGGCAGACGCCGCGTCCCACGGTGACGTCGCGCAGCCTTCCCAGTTCGCTGTCGGTGAGGCCGCGGCCGAGGCACGAATTGCAGAGCGCGACTTTCGCTTGGGTATCTTCGTAGAGGCCCGGACTTGTAGCCCTCCCACGGTTCGCGGGCGCTACGACAGTCACCGGACGGAGCCCCGTTCGCCGGGCGGGGCGCGAAGGGTTGCAAGAGCGCGCCGCTCCGCCTTGACCCGGTACATCGCGGCGTCGGCCTGGATGATCAGATCCCGGCAAGTTCGCCCGTCGGCGGGAAACACGGCCGTGCCGATGCTCGCCGTCACGTTGATCCGCTCGCCGTCAACGACGTATTCCGCGGCAAGAGCGGCGCGAATCTTTCTTTCCACCGCGATCGCCGCATCCCGACTTTCGATCTCCGGGAGCATGACGATGAACTCGTCGCCGCCATAGCGGCAGGCGGTGTCCCCCGCGCGGACGGAGTCGGTCAGACGTCCTGCCACTGTCCGCAGGAGCTCGTCTCCAGTGGTGTGCCCCAGACGGTCGTTGACGTCCTTGAATCCGTCTAGATCGGCCATCAGCAGCGCAAGTTGCCTGCCGTGTCGTCTCGCCTGCGCGATCGACTGGCGGAGCCGGTCGAGCAGCATTCTGCGATTGGGTAACCCGGTGAGCTCGTCCCGGTATGCGAGGCGCCGCGCCCAGGCTTCCCGCCGCGAGAGCCGCGCCAAATCCTGCGTGAGCCGTGAAAGCTGCGCCCCGAGGCGCTCGATCTCTTGGCGAGCCGCTCCCGTCTGCTGCCGGCTTACTGCAAGCGAACGGCGGAGCTGCCTCGCCTCGGAGAGCGATCGATCCGGCCTTACGGCGACATTCGCGACCTCATCCCAGTGCCCGACGGCGGGATGCCCAGTTAGCCCAGGCTCGGGTCGCGAGCGATTGCTTCGCAGTAAGCCTGCCGATGCGGCGGGGGGCGTGGCGCGGCCCAAGGTCGGTCCCTTCTCCTGGTTGCTGCTACGCGAGTAGGGGCTTTAGTTCGTCCCGGCACCGCGTTCAACCTAGGCTAGAGCCCGCAAGCGCCTCCCGTATGTACGTTAGCGCACACAAGAGACACTCGACCCCTTATCATCAATGGCCGGCGGGGGATTACCCCGCGCAGCACCTCGCGAAACCGCGGTTTTGATAGGGAATCGGGGGGGAAGGACATGGCCAGCCGGCATCACCCTCAGATTAACCATCTGCTCGCAGCCTTGCCTGCGAGCGAATTCGACCGGCTCCGAGCGCACCTTGATCCGGTTTCGCTGCCGCTCGGAAAGGTCCTCTACGAGTCCGACGCTCGCCAGGCCCACGTTTACTTCCCCACGACGGCCATCGTCTCCCTGCTCCATCTCATGGAGAACGGGGCGTCTGCCGAGATCGCGGTGGTCGGCAATGAGGGAATGGTCGGCGTGGCACTCTTCATGGGCGGCGAAACCACGCCCAGCCGGGCGGTCGTCCAAAGCGGCGGCCTCGGCTACCGCCTCAAAGGTCAGCTTCTGAAGGAGGAGTTCCATCGCGCCGGCCCGATGCAGGGCCTGCTGCTGCGATATTTGCAGGCGCTGCTCACGCAGATGGGGCAGACCGCAGTCTGCAACCGCCATCATTCGGTGGAGCAGCAGTTCTGCCGCTGGCTGCTGCTCAGCCTGGATCGATTGTCCTCGAACGAGCTGACGATGACGCAGCAACTCATCGCGAACATGCTCGGCGTTCGACGCGAGGGCGTCACGGAGGCGGCGCGGAAGCTTCAAGCCACAAACCTCATACGCTATCGTCGCGGCCGCATCCAGGTGATCGATCGGGACGGTTTGGAGGCCCGGGGCTGCGAATGCTATGCGGTGGTCAAGCGCGAGTACGAGCGCCTTCTTCCGCAGGTGTAGAGAACGCCGTACTAAATCGTCGTTCGGAGGCGCCGTCGCGCGGCTTCGAAGGTGCTCCCATGCATTTTCCTGAGTGACGACTCCCTAATCATTCCTTCTGCTTTGGCGTGCCGGTCGCGTTTGAGGTCCCGGTGCCGCAGCGCAGCACGCGAATGCGGGTTGCGTTTGCGCAGTGCAGAGGCGCAGTATCGCGAAAAATTCATCCAGCGGGTCGACGTAGCGGTGCTGCCGCTGTGGTCCGGCGGTGGTTTGTTCGTTCGTCAAGAAAGGGGGAACAATGCGTCCGGTTGTCCGAGCTGCACTCATAAGCTTGCTGCCCATCACGCTCGCCTGCATTGGCCAGCCTGCGGAAGCCCGCATCACCAGCATTCAGATCAATTCCCGCGCACTGGCCTTTGGAGGTGCTTCGTTCGGCACCGTGGGGCAATACGAAACCCTCACGGGGGTCGCATTCGGCGAGGTCGATCCGAACGATCCTCTGAATGAGGTCATCACCGACATCAAGCTCGCCCCGCGCAACGCGCGCGGCATGGTCGAGTACAACATGGACTTCTGGATCAACAAGCCCCTCGACATGAGCCGCGCCAACGGCACGCTGCTTCACGATGTGCCGAATCGCGGAAACGTGCGCAGCCTGGAGATCAACGTCGGCGGCGCAGGCAACACCAACGCGGGCGACGGCTTCCTTCAGCGTCAGGGCTATACGCTCGCGGACAACGGCTGGCAGGGCGACGTGAGCACCGGTCTGCAGATTCGGCTGCCCGTGGCGAGGAACAAAGACGGAAGCGAGGTCACCGGTCGCGTTCGTGCCGAATACATCCTGAATGCGCCCACCAGCACGGTTGACGTGACGACTCCGCCGTCCTATGAGTCAGTCTCCACCAGCAACGCCGGCGCGACGCTGACGCGGCGCGTTCACCAGGACGACGTTCGCGAGCCCATCCCGAACAGCGACTGGGCCTTTGCCGATTGCTCGGTCACACCGTTCCCCGGCGTGCCAAGCACGAAAAAGGTTTGCCTCAAGGGCAACTTCGACTCCAATCACATCTACGAGCTGCTCTATACCGCGAAGAACGCCATGGTGCTCGGGCTTGGCTTCGCGGCGACCCGCGACTTCATATCCTTCCTGCGCAACAGCAACGGTGCCAGCACCGGAAAGTGCGGCCACAAGCACGATGACCAGGATCGCGGCCGCGGCCGCGGGCGGGACGACGACGACGATGACGACGCGGACGGACACGGCCGCAGGCACGGGCCCTGCCCGGCGGCCAAGCCGATGCCGGACAACCCGCTGGAGCGACTCGATCCAGAACGCGATCATCTACGGCTCGTCGCAGAGCGGCCGCTGGATCCGCACCTTCATCCAGCTCGGCTTCAATCAGGACGAGAACCGCAACCTGGTCGTGGAAGGCGCGATCCCGCACAAGGCATCGAACCGTGGCGCCTTCAACGTGCGCTTCGGGCAGCCCGATCGCCTGTCCGGAACGCAGCATACCGAGCGCCAGTTCCCGGGTGCGGAGTCGTCGCAGACCTGGGGCGTCAGCCACGACAAGATCGCGGACGTGAAGGCGGGGCAGCTCGACCGCTGCCGCAAGACCGACAGCTGTCCGAAGATCTTCCACACCAACACCGATACCGAGTACTGGCAGGCCTTGATGGCGCTCAACACCACCGACTCGGAGGGCCGGCACGACCTGAAGATCCCGAAGAACGTGCGGATCTACCTGTTCTCCGGCACGCGGCATGGCGGCGGCGATGTCACTCAACAACCCCCACCGTAATGCCGAATCCGCCGGCGAACTGCCAGTTGCGCACCAACAGCAACCCGTTCATCCACGGACAGCGGGCGCTGCTGGTCGCGCTTCGCGACTGGGTCGTCCACGGAACGCAGCCGCCGCCGAGCCTGTATCCGACGCTTGATTCGGACAAGCTCGTGCCGTTGAGCCACATCCACTACCCCTACATTCCCGCCGTGAACTTCACCCTGGCCGGCATCACCACGCAGAAGTTCTACCTCGACCGCGGACCTCTGTTCAACGTCGAAGACATCTCGGGCGTGATGCGGGAGCCTCCGATCAAGCGCGGCGCCTATTCGGTGCGCCAACCGCAGGTCGACGCGGACGGCAACACCATCGCCGGGCTGCCCAGCACCAACATGCTGGTGCCACTCGGGACGTATCTGGGCTGGAACGTGAGGAAAGCGGGCTTCAGCGAAGGCGATTCCTGCGATCTGACCGGTGCGTTCGTTCCGTTCTTCCGGACCCTGGCCGAGCGCCAGGCGGCGGGCGACCCTCGTCCCTCGCTCCAAGAGCGCTATCCGACGCATGCTGACTATGTCGCCAAGGTCACCGCAGCGGCAAACAGCCTCGTCAGCAGGCGCCTCCTGCTGCCGGACGATGCGACCTTCCTGATCAACCAGGCGAACGCAGCCGCAGTACCGTAGTCGCCAGTTGCACGGGCGACGAAAAAATACGGGCCCTTCGGGGCCCGTTTCGTTTGGGACGTGATCGGCTAGTGCGTTCCCGATCGGAGACCAGGTATCGAGGCTCGGTACTGCCGCCTCGACAGTCTGCGTTGGGACTGGTCAGAATTTAGAAGCGATTCCAAATGGAGTTCCTGGTAGGGCGTGCAGGGGTCGAACCTGCGACCAACGGATTAAAAGGCGAGTTCCAATCTACAGGGCTATTACTAATCGACCACTTGCGGCGCTTGCCATCTCCATACACAGTATCGTCCGCGACTAGATCAGCGTGAGTCGTCGTGGGCCGAGGCACGACGGCGTCACAGTGCGTGGCGCCACCGGATTGACCGGCACTCGTCCGCGTGATTCGAGCGTGAATCGTAAGCTGGGCGTCCGGAAGGATCGGACCCGTGCCGCCTTGGTTCGTAGGCGCTCCGAGCGACCATGCCACAACTATTCAGGATTCGTCACCATGACGGGACTACTGCGTCCTCGTCACTTGTCATCATCGCGTCGAGAATACTCGGCCCATAGTCCGACTGCGCCGACGACAAGAGGCAGAATCAGAAGGAACAGGAACGAGCGATCCAGTCCTGCGAACCACTGGACCCAGAGATCCCAATCGAAAATCTCTGTTACCTGACCTTTGTAGCCTCGAAAGCAGATCACGGCGACCAGCGTCGGTGGCAAGGCGGCCACGAATAGACCGAGCGCGTTTATCGAGTGATCCTCGAAGTGGTCCTTGAGGATCGCAAACCCGGCTGGATTCGGCGCATTAGCGATGACGGTCAAGCCACCACCCGCCACGGCGCCCGCCAGCAGCGAATACTTGTACTCGTCGGAAACACCTTCGACGAGCGAGCCGAGATAGGTCAGGGCCGCATTGTCCGTTATTGCTGTAAGCGCAGTTGCCCCATAGAAGAGAGCCGATTCGTCGAGGCGCGAAAGCGCGTCCTGCAACCACCAGCGTTGTAGTCCGCCAAGCACGACGAGGCCTGCGAGGAAGAACGCGACCATCAGGCCCTCCCGGAGCATCAGGCGGTCATGGTGCCGGCGGTATGCCTCTGCCAATCCGAGGAAAAGCAGGAACAAACCCATGAAGGACTCAGGATGCTGATTCGTGAACACTACGGCGGCGAGTATCGCGACATTCACAGCCACAAACGCGGCGGACACGCGGGCCGCCGTGCTTTGCGTAAGTGCCTCAGTGCGCTTAGACAATTCCCTCCGGAAAAGGAATGTAAGTACGACCGCATTAATGAGGACCGCGAGTGCGGCTTTGGCGCCAAAGGTTGACAGCATGAACCCCGTGGACAGCTCCCATTTCGCCGCGACCATGAGAACCGGAGGCGCAGCGAAGTTCGTCAGGGTGCCTCCAATGGACACGTTGACGAATAACACGCCGAGCGTTGCATACTTGAGACGGCTCGAAGCGTTCGTCGCGAAGACGCGTTCACGCAACATCAACGCGGCAAGCGTCATCGCAGCCGGCTCCGTGATAAATGAACCGAGTAGCGGCACGAGCGCGAGGCTCAAAAAGTATTCGGCGATGACTGGTTTCACTGGTAGAAGTCGCCCGACGGACCGCACCCAGTCGGACGCGAGTTGCATGATGGGCCTACTTGCGGCGATGACCATGATGACGAACACGAACATCGGTTCGACGAAGTGCCGGCTGTCCAGGTAGTCCGAGGCAGTGCCCCAGCCATAGGCGAGCGCCATGAACACGAGCAGCACGAAGGCCCAGAAGCCGAAAACCGCTTCAACCTCACCCAGCAGATGCCACAGCCCCGCGTGCGCGGTGCGGGTGTGAGCGAGATGCTCGAAATATCGGGTCGAGAAGGTGTGGAGTACCGCTAACGCAAACAACGCGGCGCCGACGATTTCCAGGGTTCCGGCATGAGCGGTCATGGCGCGAATCTAAGGCAGTGAAACCGGCTTCGTCAGTCGTAAAGGCGCGTACGTAAAAGCGCTTACTTGCCTTGCGGCAAGCCGCGCCGCAAGATGCAATCTTCAATGAAATTCGTTCGATATCTGCGGGCTGCGGCTGTTTTCGCACCCTGCTACATCGCACTCGACTGGGCCAGCTACATCGACCCGGTCGGCCCTTTCAATATCACTCCATGGAATCCGCAGCCCGCGCTGGCCATCGTCTGGATGATGCTGGGGGGCCTTGTCCACGTTCCGGCGGTACTGATCACCATCCTGCTTGCGGATGTCGTCGTGCGTCACGCGCCGGGCGGGTACGCAGTTACGGCGATGACCGCATTTGTGCTGGCGAGCGGGTACGCGGCTATCGCATGGACCCTGAAGTCCCTGCTGAATGACACCGGCTTGCGCTCGACCCGACAGCTCACGATCTTCGCAGTAGTGGTCGTCGCAGGCACCGGGATAGTCGGTGCCGGGTTCGTCGGAATACTCAGCGCGGCAGGCTCGCTCGCGGGGACGGCGTTCAGCAATGCGTGGATTCGCTTCTGGATCGGCGATGCGGTCGGCATCCTGGTGACCGCACCGCTACTCTTTGCCGTGTCGGACGCGGCTCGTCGATCTGCATTGCTCTCCCTTGCACGCCGGCCTGAAGCCATGCTGCAAGCGATCGTCCTTGCGGCAACTGTTTGGCTGATTTTCGAGGTATTCGTTAGCGATCCGTCGCGCCAGTTCTACCTGTTGTTTCTGCCTCTCATCTGGATCGCGGTCCGGTTCGGCATGAACGGCGCAATATTGGCCACAGCCATCGTCCAGATGGGAGTGGTGCTGGGCATACACGGCGACGTGGGTAGGTCGCTGCCCGTTGTCGAACTCCAGGCCTTGCTCGTCGCACTTACCTTGACGGGCCTGTTTCTCGGAGTAATGGTGGATCAACGCCAACTCGCCGAGGAGAGTCTGCGCCAGACGCTGAGACTCGCGGCGGCCGGAGAGATGGCGGGGGCCATTGCGCACGAGGTAAACCAGCCTCTGACTGCGATCACGAATTACGCACGGTCAGCGCAAATGCTGCTCCAACGGGACCAGGCTGCGCCGTCACAGGCGAGCGAGATTATTGTCAAGATCCTCTCGGAGACGGACCGGGCGGCGGACGTTGTTCGCCGGCTTCGGGACTTCTTCCGCGCTGGGACCACTCGCTTGGAAGAAGTCCGGGTCGAAGAAGTGCTGTCTGCTGCGCGCCGTATGGGTGAAAGCGCGATCGAGGCCAAAGGCATCTCGTTCGAGGTCGAGATGCCGGAATCGGTGCCCGCACTCTTCATAGATCGGCTGGAAATAGAAGTCGTAGTGCGCAACCTGATCGCCAATGCGGTCGAATCGCTGAGCGGCGCGAACCGCTTCAACGGTCAAATCAGAGTCTTCGCGCAGCGTGAAGGTGACAGACACGTAAGGATTGTGGTCGCCGACAACGGCCCTGGGGTTTCGGCGGCGAACCGCAAAGGCCTTTTCGAGCCCTTTGTGTCCGGGAAACCCACCGGCATGGGCCTCGGACTTGCCGTCAGTCGCGCAATCGCAGAAGCGCACGGCGGCTCGCTCGAAGCGGCCAAAGTCGCGCACGGCGAATTCCATCTGGTCCTTCCATGCGTTCAGAACGCTTGACCGTCTACGTCATTGACGACGATGCGTCTGTGCGCGACTCCATCGCGATCATGCTTGGACTGGAAGGCTATCGAACTTCAGTGTTCGCCGACGCCGAGGCATTTGTCGCCGCGTGGAGCGACGATTGGTCAGGCTGTGTGATAGCGGATGTGAGACTGCCCGGCCAGAGTGGCGTCGAACTGCAGACCGCATTGAGAAAGCGCGGTGTTACTTTGCCATTTGTGATCATTACGGCTCACGGGGACGTTGCGACAGCTCGTGCCGCGTTCCGGTCGCAAGCGGTAGATTTTCTGGAGAAACCTTTTGACAAAAAGCAATTGTGCAGCGCCATCGAGACCGCTTTCGCCATAGAGGAGCGACGTATTCAGAGGAACGAGGGCAGGCGCACGGATTCGGAAAAGCTCGGTCGGCTCACGGCCCGCGAGCGTCAGGTGCTGGATCGGGCGGTCCAGGGACTGCACGCGAAGGAGATCGCGGCGGCTCTGGGCATTAGCCCGCGCACCGTGGAAGTACACAAGACGCGCATCATGGAAAAACTAGGCGTTCGAAACGTGGCGGAGTTGGTCCGCTTCGCGGTTGCCGCGACACCACCCGATGAGCCGGGAAACTAGAGGTCGAGACCAAAGCCGGGTACGCGGCGCTGCCATGCACCCGGCAATAAAATGGGCCTAGCGCACGCTAAGCCCTTGATGTTCTGGTAGGGCGTGCAGGGGTCGAACCTGCGACCAACGGATTAAAAGTCCGCTGCTCTACCAACTGAGCTAACGCCCCCGGTGAAGAGGCGGGATTTTACAGGCCCGGCCGAACGGGCGTCAACGCGGCGCAGCAATGCTGCCGATTTACCCCTCGCGCAACATCTTCCAGTACTCGACCTTCATCGTCGCCGCCGCGCCCGCCACGATCGCGAGGAAGGTGACGATCGAGCCGAGGGCGAGCGTCGAGAAGCCGGTGATCCCCTGCCCGACGGTGCAGCCGAGCGACACGACGCCGCCGAAGCCCATGAGGATGCCGCCGACGATGTGGCGAATCATGTCCCCGGCATCGCGGAAGGCCTCGAGCCGGAAGCTCTTCGAGACGAGCGCGTACGCCGCGGAGCCCGCGATCACGCCGAGCGCCGAGGCGATGCCGAAGGTGACGATCTTCGACTTGTCGGTCCAGAACATCAGGAGCTCGAGACCGAACGCCTGCGGCGCGACGAAGGACAGCGACTCCATGCGGCCGGTATTGGTCGCAACCCACGCCTCCTGCAAGGTGTCGGGATGCTCGTGGACGTATCCGAGCTTGCCGCTCACGTACCATCCGCCGACGATCACCAGCCCCACGACGATGCCGCCGAGCAGGTAGTTGAACTGCCGGAACTCGCGTTTTGCGAGCGTGAAGACGAGGAGCGACCCGGCGACGATCGCGGTCGCGACGATCACCATCGTGCGCCGCTCGCCCCCGAACCATTTCGCGAACAGCGTCGGCAGGTCTTGCCCGCCGGCCAGCTGCGCGCTCACGGGGTCGAGTGCGCCGACGCGGAACGAGCCGAACAGCCCGCGCAGCGTCATGTACGCCGCGATCGCCATGAACACGAGCACGACCAGCGACTTGAGGTTCCCGGCGCCCACGCGGATCAGCGTCTTCGAGCCGCAGCCCGAGCCGAGCGTCATGCCGACGCCGAAGAGCAGCCCGCCGACGACGTACGAGAGCCAGGTGAAGTTCGGCGTCGTGTAGATGGAGTTCGCGAGCTTCAGCACGCCCGCGAGCTCCAGCGCGTTCGCACCGACGATCGCGACCGCGATCGCGAGGAGCCACATGCGCATGCGGTTCCAGTCGCCCATGTTGACGACGTCGGAGACCGCGCCCATCGTGCAGAAGTTCGTCCTGTTGCCGACGAAGCCGAAGACGAAGGCGAGGAGGAAGCCGCCCCAGGCAACCGCCGGCACGAGGCTCGCAGGATTGAAGTCGCTCATCCGCCCTCCCCCCAGACACTGGAGAGGCATTCTCACCGACCGTGTTCGCCGCGCCAAGCGAATCTGCTTAGCGCGGGATAGCGGGGGTCTATCGCGGGGCTACTTCTTCGCGAGCCGCTGCTTCGCCTGCTCGGCGGCCGGGCTGTTGGGATACTTCGAGACAAGCGTGCGCAGCGTGTTGCGCGAGCCGTTGGCGTCGCCCGCCTCGGCCTGGCTCGATGCGATGTTGAGGAACGCGTCGGGCGCCTTCGCGCTGTCGGGCCAGTTGGCGATCACCTTCTGCTGCGCGGCGATCGCGTTCTTGTAGTCGCGCAGCGCGTAGTACGCGTTGCCGATCCAGTACTGCGCCGACGGCGCGAGCGGGCTCTGCGGGTAGGTCGACAGGAACGACTGCAGGCTTTGGATCGCGGTGCCGTAGTTGTTCGCCTTGAACTGCGCGAGCCCCGCCTCGTAGGCCTGCTGCTCGGCCGCGGCGGCCTGCGCGGCCTTGTCCTTGTCCGCCTGCCCCTGCTCGAACTTGCGCAGCCGCGTGTCGAGGTCGACGTACAGGTCCTTCTGGCGCTTGTCGAGACCGTCGATGCGGTTGGACAGCACCTCGATCTGCCCGCGCAGATTGGCGATGTCCTGCCGCAATCCGTCGATCAGGTTCGAGAGCTCGATCACAGCCCGCTTGTCGGTGACCTCGCGCTCGATGCGCTGGAGCTGCTGCTGTTGCGCCTCGACGCGCTTCTGCAGATCGGCGACCCCCTTGCGGGCCTCCTCGTCGCCGAAAATCGCGAACGCCGGCAGCGGCGCGAACGCCGCCACCAAGAGAAGAATGTGCTGGATTTTCATCGCGCCTCTCCCCCGGCGCCGCCCCGTACGACGCCCGGTCAGAACTGTCCCCCGTAGAGCATATCGTCCCGGCGGCACTTCGCGAAGCACTCTTCGGTCTGGTCGGTGCAGACTGGCTTCTCCTCGCCGAGGCTGACCGACTCGATCTGGCTCTCCTGCGCGCCGAGCAGGACGAGGCGCTTCTTGAGCGCGTCGGCGCGGCGCTGGCCGAGGCCGAGGTTGTACTCGCGGCTGCCGCGCTCGTCGGCGTTGCCCTGGATCAGCATCTTCGCGCGCGCGTTCTGGCGCAGGAACGCGCCGTGCGCCTCGACGAGGGGCACGAACTCGGCCTTGATCGCGTCGGAGTCGAAGTCGAAATAGACGCTGCGCTTGGACAGGATGCTCTTCGGATCGGTCAGGCGCGGGTCCTTGTTCGGATCGCCGCCGATCGGCGTGGTCTCGATCGGCTGGCGCGTGATCGGGGCGGTCGACGGCCCGCTCGCGCCGGGCTTCCCCTCCTCGACCGGTGCCGGAGCCTGCTCGGCGTCGGGGGTGCTCGAACACCCGGCCACGAACGCGGCCAGCGCCGCGATTGCAAGGATTCGTTTCATGGTTCTCGCTCCTTCTTAGTTGGCGGGGGCCGGGCCCCACGCCGGCTCGCGGACATCCGCGGCCGGGATGGACAGGCGCTGCTTCACGCGCCCGTCGCTCGAGGTGGCGGCGAGCACGCCGCGCCCGCCCACCTCGGTTGCGTAGAGGATCATTTTGCCGTTGGGCGCGAAGCTCGGTGACTCGTCGCGGTTGCCGTCGGTCAGCACCTGCGTCTGGCGCGAAGCGAGATCCATCGCGGAGACCTGGAACCGCCCGGCATTGCGCTGCACGAACGCGAGCGTCTTGCCGTCCGGGCTGAGGCGCGGCGTGACGTTGTAGCTGCCGTCGAACGTGACCCGCTGCACGTCGCCACCCGTCGTCGCGATCCGGTAGATCTGCGGCGCGCCGCCGCGGTCGGACGTGAAGTAGATCGATCGGCCGTCGGGCGAGAACTGCGGCTCGGTGTCGATTGCCGCCGAGCTGGTCAGGCGACGCACGTTCGACCCGTCGGCATTCATCACGAACAGCTGCGAGCCGCCGTCGCGCGAGAGCACGACCGCCAGGCTGCGGCCGTCCGGCGACCACGCGGGCGCGCTGTTCGAGCCGCGGAAGTTCGCGACCGCCTGGCGCTGGCCGGTGGCGAGATTGTGCACGTACACGACCGGCTTCTTGGCCTCGAACGAGACGTAGGCGATGCGCGTC